>NZ_JAVTJN010000032.1:0-487500 GCF_032144035.1 Bradyrhizobium sp. WYCCWR 12699 | reverse complement strand
CCGACCCACTCCGCCGCGTCGATCGTGCCCTTCTCCAGCGCGGGATAGATGTCGCCGGCCGCGATCTGCTGCGGCACGCCACCGAGTTTTGCGATGATGGTGCCGGCGAAGCCGCCGACCCGGAATTTCAGGCCTTTGAGATCGTCGATGGTCTTGATCTCCTTGCGAAACCAGCCGCCCATCTGGGCACCGGTCGAGCCCGTCGGCACGCTGATCGTATTGTACTCCTTCAGGAGATCGTTGAGCATGTCCTGGCCGCCGTTCCATATCAGCCAGGAAATGTGTTGGCGCGTGTTGAGACCGAACGGCAGCGACGTGCCGAAGGTGAACGCCGGGTTCTTGCCCCAATAATAATAGAGCGCCGTATTGCCCATCTCGACAGTGCCGTTCGAGACGGCGTCGAGCACTTGCAGGCCCGGCACGAGCTCACCGGCCGCAAAGGGCTGGATCTGGAATCGATTGTCGGTGATCTCGGCAACGCGCTTGCAGAAATATTCGCAGCCGCCATAGAGCGTATCGAGCGATTTCGGCCAGCTTGCGGCCAACCGCCATTTCACTTCGGGCATCGATTGTGCGATAGCCGGCGCGGCCACCGCTGTGCTCGCAGCGAGACCGGCGCCCGTTGCCTTCAGGAAATCACGACGTTTCATGCGTATCCCTCCAATGTGCCGATTGCTCGACTTAGGGAACGATCTTGCTGTCGTTTTGGCTTCGCCGATAACCGACGTTGTTTTGTGACGATAGGAATTACCCGGCGGCCCTTGAGGGCTTCTTCGTGGATTCCGTGCGTTGCGGCTCCGGTGGCGAGGATGGCGGGTCGTCTTCCGATAATCAAGCGTTGTCAGATCGCTCGCAGTTGCGAAGGCAGCGATCCCGCCGATGTCTGCGAGAGCTGCGCTCAACGGAAGAAGCCCCGGAGCTATCCCCGGGGCTTCTCCGACTTTAGTCGAGGAGGCGGTGACCTTACGTCTTGGCCCGCATCCGCGCCATGAAGCCGTCGAAGCTGAGCTCGGCGACCTGGGTCCAGGGCAGCGAGTCGTTCTTGAAAGCATTCATGCTGGCGAGCATCTTGCCGAAATGCGGGTTGGTCTTGGAGAGGTCGGCATAGATCTCGTTAGACGCGTTGTAGCAGGCTTCGAGCACCTCCTGGGGGAAGGCCTTGAGAATGGCGCCACCCACAATGAGCCGCTTCAGGGCCGGAGCGTTCACTGCGTCATACTTTCCGGTGATCCAGGTGAAGGTGTCGCGAGACGCCGCGTCGATCGCCGCCTGGTAGTGCTTGGGCAGCGAATTCCACTTTTCGATATTCATGATGTTGTGGCCCTGGCTCGTGCCTTCCCACCAGCCGGGATAATAGTAGTACTTAGCCACTTTCGCGAAACCGAGCTTTTCATCGTCGTAGGGACCGACCCATTCGGCCGCGTCGATCGTGCCCTTCTCGAGCGCCGGGTAGATGTCGCCGCCGGCCAGTTGCTGCGGCACGCAGCCGAGCTTGGCGAGAATGGTGCCGGCAAAGCCGCCGATACGCATCTTCAGGCCCTTGAGATCGTCGATCGATTTGATCTCCTTTCTGAACCAGCCGCCCATCTGCGCGCCGGTCGAGCCGGTCGGAATGCCGTAGACGTTGTACTCCTTGAGGAGGTCGTTGACGAGTTCTTGCCCGCCGCCCCAGAGCAGCCAGGAGATCTGCTGGCGCGTGTTCAAGCCGAACGGCAGCGCGGTGGCGAAGGTGAAGGCGGGGTTCTTGCCCCAATAGTAATAAAGCGCGGTGTTGCCGATCTCGACGGTGCCGTTTGATACGGCGTCCAGGACCTGCAGGCCGGGGACGATCTCGCCGGCTGCAAACGGCTGAATCTGAAACTTGTTGTCGGTGATGGCGGCTACTTGCTTGCAGAAATATTCACAGCCGCCGTAGAGCGTATCGAGCGACTTCGGCCAGCTCGTGGCATAGCGCCACTTGATCTCGGGGGAGCTTTGCGCGATCGCGGGCGCGGCGACGGTGGTGCTGGCGGCCAGGCTGGCGCCCGTCACCTTGAGAAAATCACGACGTTTCATGCGTATCCCTTCCATTGCGTCGATGCGTCGAGCAGAAGCGATCTTGATGTCGTTTCGTCGAGGATCGACGTTCTTTTGTTGAAATGGTCTAGGCGTTCCCGAATGGCCCTGAGGGGGCTCTTGTTGCTGGAATCCGAGCGTTGCGGTTCCGTCAGCAAGGATGACCGTTCGTTACCCGATAATCAAGCGATCTGCATCTCGCGACTGCGAAGCGTGCCAGACACAAGTCGGGACCGTCAGCAGCCTGCTAGACGATGAGGCAATGATCAAAGAGGAAGCGCGCAATGACGGGCAAGAAGGTGGTGGTCGCCGGTGCGACCGGTCTCGTTGGCAACGCCGCCTTGCGGCACTTCGGCGCGTCGGAGCCTTGCGAGATCGTGGCGCTGTCGCGGCGAAGACCGCGCAACCTCTATGGCGCCCGCCACGTCCCGATTGACCTCACCAGTGCCGCGGATTGCCGCCGCGCGGCGGCCGAGTTCGCGGGCGCCACCCATCTGGTCTACGCGGCGCTCTACGAAGCGCCGCAGCTCGTCGATGGCTGGCGCGATGAGCAACAGATCAAGATCAACGACCAGATGCTGCGCAACCTGATGGGCGAGCTCGAGCCGGCGGCGCCCGGGCTCAAACATGTCGCCCTGTTGCAGGGGACCAAGGCATACGGCGTCCATGTCCGCCCCCTGACCGTGCCGGCGCGTGAGGGCCGCTCCGAAATGTATGAGCAGCCCAATTTCTATTGGGCCCAGGAAAACTTCCTGCGCGAGCTCCAGAAGGGAAAGGCCTGGCACTGGAGCATTTTGCGCCCCGTCCTGATCGTCGGTCTCGCCATGGGCGGCGCGATGGATCTGATCCCGCCTCTCGGCGTCTACGCCGCGATGCTGCGCGAGCAGGGCCGGCCGCTGGATTTTCCCGGCGGCGCCCCGCGTGTGGGGCAGGCCGTCGATGTCGATCTCCTCGCCCGCGCGATCGCCTGGTCGGGCGAAGCGGGGACGGCGCGGAACGAGGCCTTCAACGTCACCAATGGCGATGTCTTTACCTGGGAAAACATCTGGCCCGCCGTGGCCGACGCGCTGGAGATGAAGCCCGGCAAGCCGGTGCCGCTTTCACTTGCAAAGGAGTATCCGAACTGGATCGACGTTTGGGACGAGCTGCGGGCCAGGCATAACCTCGTCTCGCCCGGTCTCGCCGACTTCGTCGGCCTCTCATTCCAGTACGCCGACTACAGCATGCGCTACGGCCACACGGAATCCGGCCCGCCCTCGATCGTCTCCACCGTGAAGATCAACCGCGCTGGCTTCACCGAGATGATGGACACGGAAGACATGTTCAGGAAGTGGTTTCGGCAAGCGAAGGAAGAGAGGTTGTTGCCGTAACGCTTGTTGTGATGGCGGCGCAACTGTCTCTCCGCAAAAGCCGTCATGCCCGGGCTTGTCCCGGGCATTCCCGTATTTTGCGCCGCAAGGAGGCGTGGATGGCCGGGCCATGACGCCGCGGAGGTCTCACTCCTCCTTCGCGAACGCTGCCTCCATGGCCTTGCGCGTCTTCACCGTCTCGTTGCCGGGATCGAACTCGACATCGCTCCAGCGCACCACCGCGCCGTGCGCGACGTCATGCTTCAGCTTCACGCGGTGGGCGAGGCCAATCGGCAGGGCGCCCGCCTTCAGGCTCGCGGCTGCAGGTACCAGCTTGCCCCACACCGTGTAGCCGCCTTCGCCGTCCAGCATCTCGCCCGCACGCAAATTGCGCTTGGCTACCGCCGCGACGTCGCCGCGGAAGCCGCTCGCCTGTCCGGTCGGCTCGCCGCGCAGCGCCGCCGACAACACCGAGATGTTCAGCTCGAGCCCGATCAGATGATAGGGTTTGTACATCGCCGCATAGCGTCCGCTGGCATCGGTCTTCAGGCCATATTGCCGGAAGCAGTCGGCGGCATAATCGTTCGGCGCCTCCAGCACCACATAGACGCCCCAGCGCAGGTCGCGGAATACCGGCCGGCCGTCTCGCTCGAGCGAGGAGACGACCTCGACCAGGCCGGGTCGGTCCAGCACGCCGCCGCGCGAACGCGGCCGCATGATATGCGGCAGATCGTCGACGCCGCAGGGCGGAAACAGCAGGCCGTCGGCGGGCACGTCGAGCGCGCAGGCATTGGCGATGGCGGCCATCTCGATGGCCGATTTGGTGCCGTCGAGAAACGAGTTGAACATCTGCGGATTCATGCCGGCCGACTGCGCTTCGCCTGCGGTCAGGCCGTAATGATGCCAGACGCCATCAGGCGTCACGTCGTGATACGCCGGCAGATATTTCGTGCCCTTGCCGGCGGCGACCACGCGAAAACCGGTCGCGCGTGCCCAGTCGACCATCTCGGCCGTCAGCGCCGGCTGGTCGCCATAGGCGAGCGAATAGACCACGCCGGCCTTGCGTGCTTCCTCGGCGAGCAGCGGACCTGCCAGCACGTCGGCTTCGACATTCACCATCACGATGTGCTTGCCCGCGGCGATCGCGGCGCGCGCGTGGCGGATCCCAACGGCGGGATTTCCGGTCGCTTCCACCACCACGTCCATCGCGCCGCCGGCAATGGCCCGCGCGCCGTCGTCGGTGAAGACCGTCTTCGCGATGAGCTCGGCACTCCAGCCGACGGTGCGGCACGCCTCGCGCGCGCGCTCGCGGTCGAGATCGACGATGATCGGCACCTCCAGCCCCGGCGTATGCGGCACCTGCGCCAGAAACATCGAGCCGAATTTGCCCGCACCGATCAATGCGACACGGACAGGCTTGCCGGCGGACGCGCGGGCCTGGAGGAGGCGGAAGAGATTCATGGGGGATGTCCTGCGGAGCTATCGTGTCCCCGGACGCGGTGCGGCGCGAAGTGCCGCTCCGCTGAGCCGGGACCTAGAGAGAAAATCATCGATACAGTATGAGCCCCGGCTCTGCAGCGCACCGCTGAAGAAGCGCTGCGCTGCGTCGGGGCACGAGACCTGTCTACTCCGCCGCCTGCCGCGGCGCACGGGCAAGCCGCACCAGCGCATCGTCATCCACCGTCTTGATCGGCGCAAAATCGCGATGGGCGATGTAGTCCGGTCGCGTCGGGGTGCGAATGTAGTTCGAGACCGCATTCAGCGTCAGGTACACGATCTTGCGCGGATAGGGCGTGATGTTGCCTGCCGAGCCATGCACGAGATTGCCGTGGAACATCAGCATGCCGCCGGGCTTGCCGGTCGGCGCGACGATGCCGCCCTGCGCGACGAGCCGCGTCACCGTGGCTTCGTCCAGCGTCCATAGCGGATAGGAGGTGGTGGCGAGGTCGTGCGAGGCCTCGAGATCGCCGGCGTTCTGGCTGCGCGGCACCAGCATCAGGGGTCCGTTGATCGGCATCACCTCGTCGAGGAAGATCGCGATGTTCATCGCCCGCGGCTCCGGCATGCCGTCGTCGCGCTTCCAGGTGCCGTAATCCTGGTGCCATTGCCAGACGTCGCCGGTGAAGGCCGATTTCGCGTTGATCTTGAACTGGTGCATGTAAACAGGCTCGCCGAACAATTGCTCGACCGGGTCGATCATGCGCGGATGGGCGCCGAGGATGCCGAACGCCTCGTTATAGAGATGCGCGGCAAACGCCGTGCGCGGCGCGCCGCTCTTCTCGCGCCAGACTTCCGGCCGGTTGGTGTCGTAGATGCCGACCGCCTCGCGCGCGAGCAGATCGACCTCCTCCTGGGCGAACAGCTCGGGCAGGAACAGCCAGCCCTCGCGGTGGAAGAACTCCAATTGCTCCTGCGACAGTTTCATGGGTCGTCCTCCTTGATTTTGTTTATCTATCTTATCTCTCGTCATGGCCGGGCTTGACCGGGCCATCCACGTCTTTGCTCCACGCTCGAAGAACGTGGATGCCCGGGACAAGCCCGGGCGTGACGGAGGCGGCTGTTACGCCGCCGCCTCCGTCGTCCTCAATCTCTCCTCAGTCATTCGCCCCGCCGTCTGCGCATGCGCCAGCGCCGCGCGCTCGGCCGCGCTCGCATCGCCTGCGAGAATGTGCCCGGCGATCTCCGCGTGCTCCGCCCAGGCGCTGCCGCGATAGTCGAGCTCCGACAGCACCGTCGCCATCGAGCGGCGCATATGCGGCCATTGCGGCGCGATCGTCTCCTCGATCACGGGATTGCCGGCGAGCTGATAGATCGCGCGGTGAAAATCGACGTCGAGCGTGATGAGTTCGGCGAGCTGTGTCGCGCGGTCGATGCGGCCGCCGGCGGCCAGCGCCGCTTCCAAGCGCGCGCGGCCTGTCGCGTCGTATCCCGCGCGCGTCGTCGCAAGCCGCGCGGCGAGCGCATCGATTGCCCCGCGCACCTCGTAGAGCTGGCGGATCCGTGAGGGATCGAGCTGGGTGACCTCGAAGCCGCGCTTGCCGCTTTCGGCGACGAGGCCTTGTCGATGCAGCAGATGCAGCGCGTGCGACACCGGCTGGCGCGACACGCCGAGCCTGTCGGCGAGCTCGTTCTGCCGGATGCGCTGGCCGGGCTCCAGCGTGCGGTCGGTGATCGCCTCGAGGATGCGCGAATAGACCTGGTCGATCAGGTTCGGAAGCGGGTCGAGGGGGATCACGCCGGTAGCTCCGAAAGCCAATGGGAATACGGAATTCCGTATTCGAAGCTACGCTTTGTGAGGTGGGGCGGTCAAGCGGTATCGGAGGGTGACGGAATGACCTCTCGCCTATTCGAGTAAGCCATTGATATTACTAGGCCAGTCTACTGTGCATGGGGTTGTTTTCGCAGAATTGCGCCCAGCCTCAGCCCTCGAGCACCTCCACGTCCAGTGCGGCGACCTGCTCCGGGTCGGCCAACGCCTCGATCCCAACGATACGGTCGTCCCTGAACATCACGCGCAGCGCGATGCGCAGCCGTCCACCGAGGATGACGGCCACTCCGATCTTGCCATCGACCAACGCCGTTCGTGCAGCCTGGGCACGGCCCTTGTAGAGCTGCGCCACCGCGTCCGCGCCGCGGATCTCGGCCAGCGTGCCGAGCCGCACCGCGGCCTGGTCGGCGCGGAAGACGACGTCGGGATCGAGCGCGGCCAGCAGCCCCTCGAAATTGCCCTCGCGCGACGCCTTGAGGAAGGCATCGACGATTGCGCGCTGGCGCGACTGGTCCGTCTCGGGCACCGGCGCGCCCTGCACCCGTCGTCGCGCCCGGCTGGCGAGCTGCCGCGATGCGTCGACCGATCGGCCGACAATCGGCGCGATCTCCTCGAAGGGCACGGCGAACATGTCGTGCAGCACGAAGGCGAGCCGCTCCGCAGGCTGCAGCGTCTCCAGCACGACGAGCAGCGCCGCACCGACGGAGTCAGCCATCTCCGCCTCGCGCAGCGGCCCCTCGTCGGCCGGCTCCGGCACATCCGGGCCCATCGGCTCTTCCTTGCGCGATTTCCGCGCGCGCAGCATGTCGAGGCAGATGCGCGCGACCACGGTGGTGAGCCAGCCGCGGAGGTTCGCGATATCAGACATGTCGTAGCGGCTGACCCGCAGCCAGGCCTCCTGCACGGCATCGTCGACCTCGGCGCGGGAGCCGAGCATCCGGTAGGCCACCGCGCGCAGATGGTCTCTGCTGGCCTCGAATTGCTCAGTGAGAAGATTTTCTTCAGTCATCGGTCACATTCCCTCGTCGCGATCCGTCATCCACATGACGAAGCCAATCCGGCCGATGTGACCGGAACCTTCGAAATTCGAGCGATGGAGACGAAAAAGATGCACGCCCGCATGAATCACCCCGTGATGGTCCTTCCCGAAGCCATGAATGTCTTGCAGTCCCTCGGCAATCTCACCAAGCAGGGCCTGCCGGAAAAGCTTCTGGAATTGGTGCACCTGCGCGCCAGCCAGATCAACGGTTGCAGCGTCTGTGTCGACATGCATCCCAGGATCGCCCGCAAGCTGGGTGAGACTGACGAGCGTCTGTTCGCCGTGTCCGCCTGGCGCGATGCGCCCTATTTCACCGATGCCGAGCGCGCCGCGCTGGCGCTGGCGGAGGCCGTCACGCGTCTTGCCGATCGCGAGGATCCGGTGCCGGATGCGGTCTGGAGCGAGGCCGACAAGCATTTCGACGAACGCGAACTCGCAACGCTGATCCTCTCGATCGCCACCATCAATGTCTGGAACCGGCTGAACGCAGCGATCAAGATGCCGGTCGGCGTGTGGAAGGTATAGGTTTTCTTCCTTCGCCTCTCCCCGCTTGCGGGGAGAGGCCGGCCGTTGGCGCCGACCTCCTTACAAGCTACTCCGCCAAGAACCTGCTCACGACCTCGCCGAAGCCCAGCGGGTCCTGCTCGAACATCCAGTGGCCGGCGTTGGGAATGACCGCCGTCTCAGCTCCCGCGATATGCTCGGCCAGCACGCGCCACATCACCGACAGGCTGCCGGTGGTGGCCCCGCCGCCGATCAGCAGCGTCGGCGTCCGGATCGCCTGCGCATCGTTTAGCGTGTAGGGCCGGCGCTGCTCGTTGATCTGGCCGAGGAAGGTCAGGGCGTTGTCGCGCAGCTGCTGCTTGGCGGCGGCCGGCACCCGGCGCCATGAACCGTCACCCTCGATGCCCTCGTAGAAATTCTGCAGCGCGCCCTCGAGGTCGCCGGCGCGGATCATTTCGACTGAGCGCGCGGTGCGCGCCGCGAGCGGCGGATGTGCGGGCGTGCCTTCGGGCAGCTGCAGGCTGTCGTCGAGATCGCCGCCCGGCTCGGCCAGCACCAATTTGCGCAAGAGGTCAGGCCGTGCCTGCGCCACGCGGAAGGCGATGTGGCCGCCGCGCGAATGGCCCATCAGATCCACAGGTGTAGGCCTCACCTGCTCGATGAACGCGATCACATCGGCGACGTGCTGCGCCATCTTGTAGTCGTCGCCGACGGCGTCCCAATGCTCTGGGAAGAAATGCCGCAGGCTGACCGAGATCACCCGATGGGCCTTCGACAATGGCCCGAGCACCGAATACCAGGTGCGGAAGTCGCCGAGCGTGCCGTGCACGCAGACCAGCGGCGGGCCGCTTCCAACCTCGAGATAGGCCATGTCGTAGTCGTTGACGCGGAATGACTTCATGATCAGCTCGCCAGAAAATCGAGGACGATTTCAGAGTATTTCTGCGGCGCCTGTTCAAACATCGGATGCGTCGCGTTCGGGATGATCGCGGTCTTGGAATAGGGCACATGCGCTGCGAGCGCATGCAGCACCTTTGGCAAGAGGCCCTTGGTCCGCGCGCCCAGGATGAACAGCGTCGGCATCCTGATGGACTCCGCGTCCGCCTTCGAGAAAGGCGGGCGATTGTCGCGGACCTGGCCGATCAGGGTGTAAGCATTGTCGCGCAAATTCTGCTTCACCATGGCCGGCAGCCGCGGCCAGGTGCCGGCGCCTTCTAGCGTGTCGACGAAGACGGCAAGGCCGCCGTCGACATCACTGGCGGCGATCTTCTCGGCCGACGCCGTGAAGCGCGCCAGCAGCGGCGAGGGGCCGCCGACGTAATCCGGATCGAGGCTCGCATCGAGCTCGCCGCCGGGCTCCGCCAGGACGAGCCGGCGCAACAGATCAGGGCGGGCTTGCGCGACGCGGAAGCAGATGTGTCCGCCGCGGGAATGGCCCATCAGGTCGACGGGCCCGAGGTCGAGCGTCTCGATGAAGGCGATGACGTCCTGGACATGCTGGGCGATCGAATAGGTGTCGCCGATGCCGTCCCAGCGTTCCGGAAAGAAATGCCGCAGGCTGACGGCAATCACGCGACGCTGCTGCGTCAGCGGCCCGAGCACGCAGCCCCAGACCCGGAAGTCGTTGAGCGAGCCGTGCACGCAGACCAGCGGCGGCCGGCCTCGGTCTTCGCCCGCGTCGAGATAGGGCATGTCGTAACCGTTGACGTGGAGGCTTTGCATTCGGGACTCACGGGGCAGGCGGAACTGCTGTGCAAGATTCCCGGAAACCGGGTGGATCGCAACTATTTCCAAGCCTAGATTGTGGCTCAGCACACAATGGGGGCATGCGACAAGGACGCTAGCTCAGGAACCAAGCCATGACCGACCAGCATTTTGCCCTGTTCGACACCAGGATCGGCCTCTGCGCCGTCGCCTGGGGCCCGCGCGGCATCAACGGCACGCAATTGCCCATGGGTGGCGAGCAGAAGATCCGCACCCGCATCAGCCAGCGCCACGCTGACGCCGTCGAGACCGAGCCGACCGCGGAGGTGCGAGAGGCGATCGACCGCATCGTCAAGCTGCTCGCGGGCGAGCCGGACGACCTCACCGACATCGAGCTCGATCTCGATGGTGTGCCCGAGTTCAATCGCGGCGTCTACGAGATCGCCCGCGCCATTCCGCCGGGCAAGACCATCACCTATGGCGACATCGCCAAGCAGCTCGGCGGCGTGCAGCTGTCGCGCGATGTCGGCCAGGCGCTCGGCCGCAACCCATGCCCGATCGTGGTGCCCTGCCATCGCGTGCTCGCAGCCGGCAACAAGCCCGGCGGCTTCTCGGCGAATGGCGGCGTGGTGACGAAGCTGAAGATGCTCGAGATCGAAGGCGCGCTGGTGAATCACACGCCGAGTCTGTTTGATTGAGGTTCAAGGTCTCGTGCCCCGGACGCAGTGCGGCACGAAGTGCTGCACTGCTGAGCCAGGGCCCAGCATCTTGGCGAGATGGGTCCCGGCCCTGCGGTGCACCGCTCCGCGGTGCACCGCGTCCGGGACACGAATCCTCTCCTAGATCTTCGCCGTCGTCTTCGGCCAATATTTGTCGCGCAGATGCCGCTTCACCAGCTTGCCGGTCGGCGTGCGCGGCAGCTCGGGCTCGAAATCGATCGAACGCGGGCACTTGATGGCGGAGAGGCGGCCCTTGCAATAGGCGATCAGGTCGGCCTCCAGCGCCTTGCCGGCGCGGCTCATGTCGTGCGGCTGCACCACCGCCTTGACCTCTTCGCCCATTTCCTCGTTCGGGACGCCGAACACCGCGACGTCGGCGACGTCGGGGTGGGTGATCAGCACGTCCTCGGTCTCCTGCGGGTAGATGTTCACGCCGCCGGAAATGATCATGTAGGACTTGCGGTCGGTGAGATAGAGGAAGCCATCCTTGTCGAGGTAGCCGACATCGCCGAGCGTCGACCAGCCCTTGGCGTTGTAGGCCTTCTTCGTCTTCTCGGGGTCGTTGTGATAGGTGAACGCCGGTGCGTCGGCGAAGTAGACCGCGCCGATCTCGCCCGTCGGTTGCTCCTCGTCGTTCTCGTCGAGAATCTTGATCTTGCCGACCACGGCGCGGCCGACGCTGCCGCGATGCGCCAGCCATTCCTTGGAGCTGCAGACCGTGACGCCATTGCCCTCCGAGCCCGCGTAATACTCGATCAGGATCGGCCCCCACCATTCGATCATCTTTGCCTTGACGTCGACCGGACACGGAGCTGCGGCGTGAATGGCGCCCTTGAGCGTGGAGACGTCGTATTTGGTGCGAACGTCGTCCGGCAGCTTCAGCATCCGCACGAACATGGTCGGCACCAGCTGTGATTGCGTGACCTTGTACTTCTCGACCAGCTTCAGGAACTCTTCGGCGTCGAAGTGCTCCATGATGATGGAGGTGCCGCCGAGCACGATTGCCATCATGTTGAAGCGCAAGGGAGCGGCGTGATAGAGCGGCGCCGGCGACAGATAGGTGCTTTCCGCGTTCATGCCGCACATGTCGGCACAGAGCACGCGCAGAAGCGGATTCGGCTCGTCGACCGCCTTGCCCTCGAACGCCTTCTTGACGCCCTTGGGCCGACCGGTGGTGCCTGACGAATACAGCATGTCGTAGCCGGCGACCTCATCGGCAATCGGCGTCACCGGCTGGCTCGCTGCTTCCTTGTCATAGGAGCGGAAGCCTGGCAGTGGCTCGTCCATCATGTAGAAGATCGGCTCGCCGGCGGCGCCCTTGATCAGGCCCTTGATCTGGTCGGCGCATTTCGGCGTGGTGATCACGACCTTGGCGCCGCAATCGGCGATGATGTAGTCGATCTCGTCCTGCTTCAGATAGCGGCTGATCGCGGTATAATAGAGCCCGCTGCGCTGCGCGGCCCAGCACAGCTCCATGAAGGCAAGCCGGTTCTCCATCAACAGCGCGATGTGGTCGCCGGCCTTGAGGCCCAGCGAACGGAACAGGTGCGCGCCCTGGTTCGAGAGCTCGTCGAGCTCGCGATAGGTGATCGCCTTGCCGGTGCCGGCCATCTGGTAGGCGATCTTGTTCGGCGTGGCGCGGGCGTGGACGGAGGGGTGGGTCATGGCGTTTCCTCAAAACGCGAATGGCGAGCAGCGAATGGCGAATAGGGGAGAAGGGCAATCGCTCTTCGCCTACTCACCATTCGCTACTCGCCACTCACTGCTCGCTCTTGTTCTTCTTAGAGTCGTTCGACGATCGTGACGTTGGCCATGCCGCCGCCTTCGCACATGGTCTGCAGGCCATAGCGCTTGCCGCGTTGGTGCAGGGCGTGGACCAGCGTCGTCATCAGCTTGGTGCCGGAGCCGCCGAGCGGATGGCCGAGCGCGATGGCGCCGCCGTTGACGTTGAGACGCTCGGGATCGGCGCCGGTGGTCTTCAGCCAGGCGGTCGGCACCGAGGCAAAGGCCTCGTTGACCTCGAACAGGTCGATGTCGCCGATCTTCATGCCGGCCTTCTCCAGCGCGCGCTTGGTGGCGTGCAGCGGTGCGTCCAGCATGATCACGGGATCGCCGCCCATCATGGTCATGTGATGGATGCGCGCCAGCGGCTTGACGCCGAGCTGCTTCAGGCCCTTTTCATTCACCACCATGACGCCGGAAGCGCCGTCGCAGATCTGGCTGGCACTGGCGGCGCTGAGCTTGCCGTTCTCTGCGATCAGCTTGACGCCCTTGATGCCGTCGAGCGTGACGTCGAAGCGGATGCCTTCGTCGATGTGGTGGGTGTCCTTGGAGCCGTCGGCGCGGGTGATTTCGAGCGGCACGATCTCGTTCTTGAAGTGGCCGGCCTGCGTCGCCGCGATCGCGCGCTGATGGCTGTTGTAGGAATATTGGTCGAGCTCATCCTTGGAGAGGCCGTATCGCTCCGCCATCATCTCGGCGCCGGTGAACTGGCTGAACACGATGTTGGGATATTTCGCTTCGATGCCCGGGCTCTTGTAATTGCCGAAGCCGTTCTTGGCCGGAAGCTGCGAGGACAGGCCCATGGGCACGCGCGTCATCGATTCCACGCCGGCGGCGATCACGACATCCATCGTGCCGGACATCACCGCTTGGGCTGCGAAGTGCAGCGCCTGCTGCGAGGAGCCGCACTGGCGGTCGATCGAGGTGCCCGGCACGCTCTCCGGCAGCTTCGAGGCCATGATCGCGTTGCGCGCGACGTTGTTGGACTGCTCGCCGACCTGCATCACGCAGCCCATGATCACGTCCTCGACCTGGGCGGGATCGACCTTGGTGCGATCGACCAGCTCGTCCAGCACCTTCGCGGCGAGGTCAGCCGGATGCCAGCCGGCGAGGCGGCCCCCCTTGCGCCCGCCGGCGGTACGCGCGGCGGCGACGATGTAAGCCTCGGCCATGTCGGTTTCTCCCTGAATTCTTGCTTGGGTTGGTTGTCGGGGACGGATTTAAGGGACGGGAGATCGTTTAGTCAATCGATCAATTAACTCTTGTGATGAGGCGCTGCTTGGGCTTATCTGCGCCCCGCTTCGAGCGGCAAACAGGGATCTTCCGTGGCGACCAGCGTACCGAACAGGCTCCCCAGCGGGAAGAATTCCACGGCGGAGAAATTGCTCGTGGCCGCGAGCGAGCTGATGATCGAACGCTCCTCGATCGAGATCTCGCTGTCAGACATCGCGCAGAAGTCGGGCGCCAACGCCGCGCTGGTCAAATATCATTTCGGCAACAAGGACGGCCTCCTGCTGGCGCTGCTCGCGCGCGATGCGGCGACCGAAATGTCCAATCTCGAATATTTGCTGGCGCAGCCGATCAATTCGACGGCGAAGCTGAAGCTGCACATCGCCGGCATCATCCGCGCCTATCACCGCTTCCCTTATATGAACCGGCTGATCCACTATCTCCTGCACGAGACCAGCGCGAGCTCGGCCGATGAAGTCTCGAAATTCTTCGTCGCCCCGCTCTTGGATTTCCACCGCCGCCTGCTCGCGGAAGGCGTGAGCCGCGGCGAATTCCGCCAGACCGATCCGGTGCTGTTCTACACCAGCCTGATCGGCGCCTGCGATCATTTGTTCTTCGGACGGCACGCGATGTCCCGCGCGACCGGCGTCGGCCCTGTCACCGACGACGTGTGCCGGCAATATATCAAGCACATGGAAACGCTCATCTGCGGCGGCATCCTCACGCAAGCCGGGGAAGCTGCCGCGGCCGGATAATCCGGCCAATACTCTCAAGTCTAGAGAAGAAACGCCCAAGGAAAGGTGCCTGTCATGGAATTGAAAGACGTAGCCGTTCTCATCACCGGCGGTGGTTCGGGCCTCGGTGAAGCCACCGCTCGCGCCATGGCGGCCAAAGGCGCCAAGATCGGCGTGATCGATCAGAACAAGGAGAACGCCGAGAAGGTCGCTGCCGAGGTGAAGGGCGTCGCGCTCCATGCCGACGTCACCAGCGAGGAGCAGATCAAGGCGGCAATCGCGAAAGCAGAAGCCGCTCATGGTGTCGCGCGCGTGCTGATGAACTGCGCCGGCATCGGCGGCTCGCAGCGCATCGTCGGCCGCGATGGCGTCTATCCGCTGGAAAAGTTCGCGCGCATCATCAACGTCAATCTGATCGGCACGTTCAACTGCCTGCGTCTGTTCGCCGAGCGCCTCGTCACGATCGAGCCCGTCGGCGAAGAGCGCGGTGTCATCATCAACACGGCGTCGGTCGCAGCTTACGAAGGCCAGATCGGCCAAATCGCCTATTCCGCCTCGAAGGGCGGCGTCGTCGGCCTCACCCTACCGGCCGCGCGCGATCTCGCGAGCCAGAAGATCCGCGTCAACACTATCGCGCCCGGCCTGTTCTTCACGCCGCTGCTGATGGGCTTGAACGAGGAGGCCCGCAAGAGCCTGGGCGCCCAGGTGCCGCATCCCTCGCGCCTCGGCGATGCCAAGGAATACGGCGCGCTCGCCGTGCACATCGTCGAGAACGCGATGCTCAACGGCGAAACCATCCGTCTCGACGGTGCGATCCGGATGGCGCCAAGGTAGCTCCTTCCTTCCCCCCTTGTGGGAGAAGGTGGCGCGAAGCGCCGGATGAGGGGATCTCTCCGAGGTCTGATCTGCGGAGACAGACCCCTCACCCAAGCGAGCATGTTGCAACGAGATACGTGCCCTCTCCCACAAGGGGAGAGGGCGCAGTAACAGCCATCTCCCGCGCGGATATAAGAGGCATGCATGTCCCAACCGCTGCTGATCGAGCATGACGATGGCGTTGACAGGGTAACGCTCAATCGTCCCGAACACCTCAACGCGCTCGATCCGGCGCTGATCGACGCGCTCAACGTTTATTTCCAGGGCCTGCAGCGCAATCGCGACACGCGCGTCGTCGTCCTCCGGGGCGCCGGCAAGAATTTCTGCGCCGGCCTGGATCTCAAGGCCGCGATGGCGCGCCGGGCCGGGCAGCAGGAGCCGCCCGGTGTCACGGAGTCGCTGGATTCGCAGCGCCGCATTGCCGACATCGTGATGCTGATGCGGCGCTGCCCGCAGCCGATCCTGGCGCTGGTGCAGGGCGCGGCGGCCGGCGGCGGCTTTGCGCTGGCGCTCGCCTCCGACATCCGCATTGCCTCGAAATCGGCGCGGATGAACTGCGCCTTCATCAAGCTCGGCCTCGGCGGCTGCGACATCGGCACCAGCTATTTCCTGCCGCGGCTGGTCGGCGTGTCCGTCGCGTCGGAACTGATCCTCACCGGACGGTTCATCGGCGCCGAGCGCGCGCTCGCGGTCGGCCTCGTTTCCGAAGTCGTGGACGAGGACAAGCTCAATGAAGCGGCCGAGCCCTATGTCGAGGCGATGATGACGGCTTCGCCCGTGGGCCTGCGTCTCTCCAAGGAGTGCCTCAACATGAGCGTGGATGCCGGGTCGCTGGAAGCCGTGATCGCGATGGAGGATCGCAACCAGGTGCTGTGCAGCCGTTCCGAGGAATTTTCGGAAGGCATCAGGGCCTTCCTTGAGAAGCGAAAGCCTGTCTATATCAAGCGCTGAACCAGAACGATCCGCAAAGGACGATAATTCCGGGAGACGCAAAATGAGTGGAAGCGCGGCGGCCGTGATGACGAAGCCCGCCTTTCGCAAGATCGAATGGCTTGCGCGCGACATCGACGTCGAGCGCCGCAACGACGGCACGGTGGTGCTGAAGTCGCGCATTCCGCTGCAGCCTTACGAGAAACACATTCCGGCATCGCTGGCGAAGTGGGCGAAGCAAGCCCCCGAGCGCATCTGGCTGGCGCAGCGCGGCGGTCCCAATCGCGAATGGCGCAAGGTCTCCTATGCCGAAGCCAAGCGTATCGTGGATGCGCTGACGCAAGGTCTGCTCAATCTCGGGCTGGATGGCCGCCCCGTTGCGATCCTTTCCGGCAATTCGATCGAGCACGCACTGATGACGCAGGCGGCGATGCAGGCGCGCGCCGCGGCAGCGCCGGTGTCGCCGGCCTACTCGCTGATGAGCCACGATCACGTCAAGCTGAAATACCTGTTCGACCTGATCAAGCCGGCCGTATTGATGGTGCAGGACGGCCCGACCTTCGAGAAGGCGCTGAAGGCGCTCGATCTCGCCGGCGTCACCGTGGTGCACGTCGCCCGGCCCTGCGACGGCATCCCAAGCGTCAGCTTCGCCGAGCTCGCGGCGACGCCGGTGACGAAGGATGTGGAGGCGTCGATCGCGAAGATCACGCCGGACACCGTCGGCAAGCTGCTGTTTACGTCAGGCTCGACCGGCATGCCCAAGGCCGTCATCAACACGCAAGGCATGATGTGCGCCAATGCGGCGATGATGATGCAGGTTCGCCCAAGGGATCCCAATGGTCCTGTTACGACCATGCTGGACTGGATGCCGTGGAACCACACCATGGGCGGCAATGCGGCGTTCCACCCGATCCTGGTCGATGGCGGCACGCTCTATATCGACGACGGCCGGCCGATGCCGGGTCAGTTCGAGGAGACGCTGCGGAATCTGCGCGAGATCTCACCCACCTATTACGCCAACGTGCCGGCCGGCTATGCCGCGCTCGCTGCGGCCATGGAGAAGGACGACGCGCTCTGTCGCTCCTTCTTCAAAAATCTCTCGATCATGGCCTATGGCGGCGCGCGGCTGCCGGACGATCTCTATGACCGCATGCAAGCCCTCGCCGTGAAGACCACCGGCGAGCGCATCGTGTTCTATACCGGCTGGGGCTCGACAGAGACCGCGCCGACCTCGACCGGCACTTATTGGGACACCGAGCGCGTCGGCCTCATCGGCCTGCCGTTCCCCGGCGTCGAATTGAAGATGGTGCCGTGCGGCTCGAAATACGAGCTGCGGCTGCGCGGCGTCAACGTCACGCCCGGCTATTTCGGCCAGCCGGAGCTGACGAAGAAGATGTTCGACGAGGAAGGGTTCTACTGCATCGGTGATGCCGGCATTTTCGTCGACGATTCCGATCCGGTGAAGGGCATCATCTTCGCCGGCCGTGTCGTGGAAGACTTCAAGCTCACCACCGGCACCTTCGTGCATGTCGGCTCGCTCCGAACCGATGCGATCGCGGCGGCAACGCCCGTCGTGCATGACGCGCTGGTGGCGGGACAGGACCGCGCCTTCATCGGCCTCCTGGCGTGGCCGAACCTGCATGCCTGCCGCCAGCTCGTCGGCAATCCCGATCTCAGCTTCGCGGACGCGGTGAGGCATCCCGAGGTGATCGCCTGTCTCAGGCGCGGGCTGGAGACGCACAACCGTGAGTGCGAAGGCGCCAGCAGCCGGATCATCGCGCGCGCGATGCTGATGGCCGAGCCGCCCTCGATCGACGGTAACGAGCTCACCGACAAGGGCTACATCAACCAGCGCGCCGGTCTGGAACGGCGCGCCGAATTGGTGGAGCGGCTTTATGCGGACAAGCCGGATCAGGATGTGATCGTGCTGAGATGAGTTGCGCAATTCTCTCACCTCGTCATTCCGGGCTCGCCGCTACGCGGCGCCCCGGAATGACGGCATCAATACAAGCGACAAACAATAAAAGGTAGCCCGCCATGAACTTCGACTTCTCCGACGACCAGAAACAGCTCCGCGACCAGGCGCGCAAGTTCCTCGCTGAGAAATGCTCACCCAAGGCGGTGCGAGTCGTGCTCGACGGCAAGGCGCCTTACGACAAGGAGCTGTGGAAGGGCCTTGCCGAGATGGGCTTTCTCGGCGTCGCCATTCCCGAAGAGTTCGGCGGCGCGGGCGCCGGCCATCTCGAGCTTTGCGTGATCGCGGAGGAGATGGGCCGGGCCAATGCGCCGGTGCCGTTCTCCTCGACCGTGTACCTTGCCGCCGAGGCGCTGCTGATCGCCGGCAGCGACACGCAGAAGAAGAAATGGCTGCCTGCGATCGCCTCGGGCGAGGCGATCGGCACGCTGGCACTGTTCGAGGGCAAGGGCAATCCGTCGCCGAAGAACGTCAAGCTCACCGCTGCGAACGGCGTGCTCGACGGCGTCAAGAAGCCGGTTGCCGACGGCGCCATTGCCGATTTCGCGGTGGTTGCCGCGCGCACGGGATCGAGTGGGCGCGACAATGACATCTCGCTGTTCCTGGTCGACCTCAAGGCCGGGGGTGTCGAGGTCAAGAGCCTCACCAATCTCGATCCGACCCGCGGGCAGGCCGAGGTCACGTTCAAGGACGTCAAAGCCGAGCCGCTTGGCGCCGCGGGTGAGGGCTGGGGTATTTTGACCCAAGTGCTCGATCGCGCCGCGGTGCTCTGCGCATTCGAACAGGTGGGCGGTTCCGACCGCGCGCTGGAGATGGGCCGCGACTACGCGCTCGACCGCATCGCTTTCGGCCGCCAGATCGGTTCGTTCCAGGCCGTCAAGCACATGCTCGCCGACATGTATGTCTCGGCGACGCTGGCGCGCTCCAACAGCTATTACGGCGCCTGGGCGCTCTCGACCAACGCGGCCGAGTTGCCGGAAGCAGCGGCTGCCGCCCGCATCAGCGCGACGCAGGCGTTCCAGCATTGCGCCAAGAACAACATCCAGGTTCACGGCGGCATGGGCTTCACCTGGGAGTTCGACTGCCACATGTACTACCGCCGCGCCAACGCGATGGCGCTGGGGCTCGGCAGTCTCAGCTATTGGGAAGACCAGCTGATCGACCGGATGCGCAAGAAGAACGCGGCGTAAGCCGATGTGCGTGTCCCGGACGCGATGCGGCGCGTAGTGCCGCTTCGCAGAGCCGGGACCCTGGGCCGCAATGGGCCCCGGATCTGCAGCGCATCACTTCGTGCTGCGCAGCGTCCGGGGAACGAACCGAGAGAAAACAGATGAATTTCGACGACACCCCGCAGGAAGCCGAATTCCGCGCCACCGCGCGGGCCTGGATCGGCGCCAACGCTCCGAAGCAATACGAGGAGGAGCTGCGCAAATCCTCGCTTGGCCGCACCGTGCTCAAGAACGCCAATATCCTGGAAGTCGCAAAGGCGTGGCAGAAGAAGAAGGCCGATGCCGGCTGGGCCTGTCTGCACTGGCCGAAGGAGTATGGCGGCCGCGGATCGTCGCCGATCGAGCGTGTGATCTGGTCGCAGGAAGAGGGGCCGTTCGGCCAGCTCTCCCGCATGTTCATCATCGGTCACGGCATGTGCGGGCCGACCATGATGGCGTTCGCGCGCGAGGAGCACAAGCGCACCTACCTGCCGCCGCTCGCCTCAGGCGAAAAAGTCTGGTGTCAGCTGTTCTCCGAGCCGGCCGGCGGCTCGGACGTCGCGGGGCTGCGAACGCGCGCCGAGAAGGACGGCGATGACTGGGTGATCAACGGCCAGAAGATCTGGACCTCGGGCGCGCATTATTCCGATTACGGCATCCTCTTGACGCGCACGGATCCGACCGTGCCCAAGCACAAGGGGCTCACCATGTTCTTCCTGGACATGAAGAGCCCCGGCGTCGAGGTGCGGCCGATCAAGCAGGCGAGCGGGGCGTCCGACTTCAACGAGGTGTATTTCACCAACGTCCGCATTCCCGACCATCAGCGCCTTGGCGAGGTCGGTGACGGCTGGAACGTCTCGCTGACCACGCTGATGAACGAGCGCAGCGCGATCGGCGCGGCCGTCTCGACCGGTTTCCCTGAATTGTTCGAGTACTGCTCCAGCCTGATGCTCGACGACGGCCCGGCGATCGAGGATCGCGCGGTGCGCTCCAAGCTGGCGAACTGGGCGGTGAAGGCGAGCGGGCTGAAATACACCAGCATGCGCGCGATCTCGGCGCTGTCGAAGGGCGAGCGGCCGGGGCCGGAAAACTCCATCGGCAAGCTGGTGGCGGGATCGATGATCCAGGACGTCGCGACCTACGCGTTGGATCTGCAGGGCGCGGGCGGCGTGGTCAGCGGTGAGGATGGCGAGCTGGCCGGCCGTTTCCAGGCGATGCTGCTGCGTGCGCCTGGTACCCGCGTTGAAGGCGGCACCGACGAGATCATGCGCAACATCATCGCCGAGCGGGTGCTGGGTCTGCCCGGCGATATCCGTGTCGACAAGGACGTGCCGTTCAACAAGATCCCGACGAAGGGAAGAGGCTAGCCGTGTCCCGGACGCGGTGCGGGACGAAGTACCGCTCCGCAGAGCCGGGACCCAGAAAGCCAAAATGGGCCCCGGCTTTGCTGCGCACCGCTTCGCGCTGCGCAGCGTCCGGGGCACGAGAAAGGAGAGTTCGAAGATGAATTTCGACGACACCCCGCAGGAAGCCGCATTCCGCGAGACCGCGCGCAAATGGATCGACGCCAATGCGCCTAGGGAGCTGCATGCCGAGCTGTCAAAATCCTCGCTCGGCCGCATCCGCCTTGCCAGCCACGACATCGTCGATGTCGGCAAGGCCTGGCAGAAGAAGAAGGCTGATGCCGGCTGGGCGTGCCTGCACTGGCCGAAGGAATATGGCGGGCGCGGCGCGACGCCGATCGAGAAGGTGATCTGGCAGCAGGAGGAGGGCGTCTATGGCAAGCTAACGCAGCCGTTCCAGATCGGCGAGGGCATGTGCGGTCCGACCGTGATGGCCTTCGGCAGCGAGGATGCGAAGCGCAGGTATCTGCCGAAGCTCGCCTCGGGCGAGGAGATCTGGTGCCAGCTGTTCTCCGAACCGTCCGCCGGTTCGGACGTTGCGGGCCTGCGCACCCGTGCCGAGAAGAAGGGCGACAATTGGGTCGTCAATGGCCAGAAGATCTGGACCTCTGGCGCGCATTATTCCGACTATGGTCTTTTGATCGCGCGCACCGATCCGAACGTGCCCAAGCACAAGGGCCTCACCATGTTCTTCCTGGACATGAAGAGCCCGGGCGTCGAGGTGCGGCCTATCAAGCAGGCCAACGGCATGCAGGAGTTCAACGAGGTCTATTTTACTGACGTGGTCATTCCCGACAGCCAGCGGCTGGGGGCCGTCGGCGAGGGCTGGAGCGTCTCGCTGACCACTTTGATGAACGAGCGCATGTCGATCGGTGCGCGGCTCGCCACCGGCGTCCCTGAAATGTTCGAGTTCTGCTCAACGCTGATGCTGGAGGACGGGCTCGCCATCGACGATCCCGCCGTGCGCTCCAGGCTGGCGAGCTGGGCGGCGAAGTCGAACGGACTGAAATTCACCAGCTATCGCACCATCTCGGCACTGTCGAAGGGCGAGCGGCCGGGTCCGGAGAACTCGATCGGCAAGCTGGTCTCGGGCATGATGCTGCAGGACATCGCGACCTACGCCATGGACCTGCAGGGCGCGGCCGGCGTGCTCACGGGCAACGACGAGGAGACCGTGCAGGGCCAGTTCCAGCAGATGCTGCTGTCCTCGCCCTCGATGCGCATCGCCGGCGGCACCGACGAGATCCTGCGCAACATCATCGCCGAGCGCGTGCTGGGCCTGCCCGGCGACATCCGCGTCGACAAGGACGTGCCGTACAACAAGATCCCGACCAAGGGGCGGTGATTGCCATTTTGCAGGGTGGGTTACGCCTTCGGGCTAACGCACCCTGCGAGGCCAATAGCGAGCAGATCCATGGACGCAAAAGTGAGCCAGACTCAAAACCGCATCGGCGTGCTCGAAGAGCTGCTCAACGAGCGCTATTCCGTCCGCGCCTTCCTCCCCAAGCCGGTCGATCGCGCGACCATCGAGCATGTGCTGACGACGGCACAGCGCACTGCGTCCTGGTGCAACAGCCAGCCCTGGCAGGTCATCATCGCCAGCGGCGAAGCCAAGGAGCGCTTCCGCAAGGCGATCTACAAGGAAGCGTCGGGCGGCCTCGGCGACGACTATGATTTCACGCCGCCGCGCGAATATGTCGGCGTTTATCTGGAGCGCCGCCGCGAAAGCGGTTTCCAGCTCTACAACACGCTCGGCATCGCGCGCGGCGACAAAGCCGCCTACGGCAAGCAGGCGCTGGAGAACTACAATTTCTTCGGCGCGCCGCATGTCGCGATCATTCACACCAACGAGCCGCTCGGCATCTACGGTGCGATCGATTGCGGCGCCTATGTCTCCAATTTCATGCTGGCGGCGCAGGCGCTCGGGCTCGGCACGATTCCGCAGGCCGCGCTGGCGCGGCATTCCGGCCTGATCCGCCGCCACTTCAATCTGCCCGACGACCGCCGCGTCGTCTGCGGCATCTCGTTCGGCTATGCCGACCACGCGCACAAGGTCAACAGCTACCGCACCTCGCGGGCGAGCGTGGCCGAGACCGTGACCTTCGTGGACGAGTGATCTGCCGCGTCATCCATCTTGCAAACGCATGAAGGCGGCCGCGGAAACGGCCGCCTTCATCTTCATTTGAGCCCGATTGACGCCGGCCTGTCAGCCGCCGCTGCCGCCGATCACGGCCCGTACGGTCTCGTCCGGGCCAAAATCCTCGGCGCCGTCCACATAGAGCAGCGCGGCGAGCTTCGAGCGTGCACGGTTCACGCGGCTCTTGATCGTGCCGACGGCGCAGCCGCAGATCGAAGCCGCGTCCTCGTAGGAAAAGCCGGAGGCGCCGACCAGGATCAACGCTTCACGCTGGTCCTGCGGAAGCTTCTCGAGCGCCGTGCGAAACTCCTCGAACTCGAGATGCGCGTTCTGCGACGGCTGTGTCTTCAGCGTCTTGGCGTAGTTGCCTTCGGCATCCTCGACCTCGCGCCGCCGCTTGCGATAGTCCGAGCGGAACAGGTTGCGCAGGATCGTGAACAGCCACGCCGGCAGGTTGGAGCCGGGCTGGAAGGAGTCGATGTTGGCAAGCGCGCGGAGCAGCGTCTCCTGCACCAGATCATCGGCGCGGTCCGCATTGCCGCTGAGCGAAATGGCGAACGCACGCAGACTGGGTACGGCCGCCAAGATGTCGTTACGCAGGGAGTCCGTGAGAGGCATTAATCCCTCCCATTGTTGTTGTCGTTAGATCCCCCGTCATTTTCCACTTGGGGTGTCGCTCCCTGGGCATCAAGCTTCTTGATCAGTTCCGCGAACCGATCCGGAACCCCCTGCCGCACCACGTCATCATACATGGCGCGCAGCTGATGCCCGATCCGGGATTGAATCTCCGGAGTGAGCCCTCCCTTGCCGGGGGTCGTGCTTCTGGTTGCTTGTGACTTGAGATCTTTCATGACCTGTTCCACGTTTCCCCGAGTTAAGTGACTGTAAAATCGAGAAGTTTTCTCAACCGGGAGCCGTTCCCTGGATAGGCTCAATTCCAGGTTCGAGAAAAAGTTCCGCCTCCAGCGGAACTTTTGTTGGGCTGAGGCGTAAACAGCCCAGCAGGGGAACCGGGCCCCCCGCGTTGCCAGGATGGCCCGAAGATGAATGGAGTGGGGATGTCCCGTTCACAGCTCGTTGCTGAACACTTGCCGTTATTGCGCCGATATGCGCGCGCCCTGACGGGCAGCCAGGCCTCCGGTGACGCCTATGTCGCAGCCATGTTGGAAGCCATGCTAGGGGACCCGTCGGTGCTCGACGAGAGCCATGGGCCGCGCGCCGGGCTGTTCCGCCTATTCACCCAGATCTGGAATTCGGTCTCCGTCAACGACGATTCGGAGGTGACGACCCTGCCGATGCCGCCGGAGCGGCGGCTGTCGAACATCACGCCGCTGCCGCGGCAGGCCTTCCTGCTGCTCTCGCTCGAGGGATTCTCGGAAGAGGAAGTCGGCTACATCCTCGGCACCGACGTCGCCGAGACCCGGCGGCTTGCAGATACAGCGGGCCGCGAGATGGCGGCCGAGATCGCGACCGACGTGCTGATCATCGAGGACGAGACCTTCATCGCCATGGACCTCGAGAGCCTGGTGAAGAATCTCGGCCACAACGTCGTCGGCGTCGCGCGAACCCATGCCGATGCTGTGGCGCTGGCCAAGAACAAGCGGCCCGGCCTGATCCTCGCCGACATCCAGCTCGCCGACGGCTCCTCGGGCCTGGACGCCGTCAACGAGCTGCTGCGCACGTTCGAGGTGCCGGTGGTGTTCATCACCGCCTACCCGGAGCGCTTCCTCACCGGCGAGCGCCCCGAGCCGGCGTTCCTGATCTCGAAACCGTTCCAGCCCGCGATGGTGTCGGCGGTGGCGAGCCAGGCGCTGTTCTTCCAGCGCAACTCGCGCAACCGCACGCCGAAGGCGCCGGCGGCGTAAGGCAAGCGCCGTTCGTGGAATGATCTAGTCCGGCGTGCCGCAAGGCACGCCGGACTTTTTCGTGCCGTCTGCAGCGCTTGACGCGCATCGGCTGCGCCGCTCATACCTCCTGCATGATCCTCATCGGAGACATGCCATGGACCAGCGACTGCTCGATCGTCTCGCCATCCGCGACCTCGTCGAGAACTGGGCGGTCTGGCGCGATGCCGGTGACTGGGAGCGGTTTGCCACGGTCTGGCACGAGGAGGGCTGGATGTCCGCCACCTGGTTTCAGGGACCGGCGCGGGATTTCATGCGCGTCAGCCAGGAGGGGTTCGCCAAGGGGGTGCGCATCCTGCATTTCCTTGGCGGCACCAGCATCGACCTTGCCGGCGAGCGGGCCATCGCACAGACCAAGATGACGATCTCGCAGCGCGCTCCTGTGCACGACGTGCTCTGCGACGTCGTCTGCACCGGGCGGTTCTACGATTTCCTGGAGAAGCGGCAGGACCCATCAGGAGTTGGGAAATGGGGCATCGTCCGCCGCCAGCCTATTTATGAGAAGGATCGGATCGACCCGGTCGATCCCGCAGCATCCCTTCGTCTCGACCAGACGGCGCTCGCCGCGCTGCCCGAAGGCTATCGCCACCTCGCCTACATGCAGGAGCTGATCGGCTATAAGGTCAAGCGCGACATGCCGGGCCTGACCGGGCCCGAGGTCGAGAAGCTCTATGGCGAGGGGCGGGACTGGCTGGCGGGCAAATAGCGTGACCCAAGTGAACCCCAGACAAAAGTAAGGCGCGACTGGCATCACCACAGTCGCGCCCTACGTCGCCGGCTTATGGGGCAGGGGGGAATAGCCGGCTGCAGAGACGACTCCTGTCCGCGGGAGTCGTTCCAGGCCTTGCGAAATATTTTGCGCACCCTGCTGCATTATTCGCACACGGTTAAGTGATCGTAATCACTGAGAACTCCCGATCCGTTGCTCGCGTTGTTCCCGCGATCGCCATGGGGCGAGGGACAGACAGTCATGTCACAGATTCACAAGGTATTTTTGGGCGCCGTCGCGGTTGCCGCAACCCTTTGCGCGGCGCAACTGGCCTCCGGCCACGATCTGGCCGACCGCTGGCAGGCGGTCGCCGATGTGCCCACCCAGGGCTCGAAATACGCCCCGAGCCAAAACGTCTCAGGTCAAAACGTCCCAAGCCATAACGTCAATCGCGCCGGCAAGGCCGACCGCCTCGCCGGGCTCAAGGCGGCCGCGGTTCCCACCCGCACCGTCTCGATGCGGCTGAACGATCTCGCCGACACCTCGGTGCTGCTGCGGGTCCCCGCGGTGATCGAGACCGGCAACGCCAAGCCGCCGACGCTGCTGCAGAACCAAAAGAAGGCGCGCAGCAGGCCGACGATCGCCTGCGAGCCGATGGTCAGCTCGCTGACCGAGGTCGCAAAGCTGCTTCAGCCCGGTCGCTGTGTAACCTGATCCGCCGCGCCATCGGACAGATCGCCCTTCCGCCGGCAGGGCGTTTCTCCGCGTCCACTTGATCCCCTGTCGCCTCGCGTTATATCCCGGGTTTCTTCCCTTTCATTTGACCGGGTAAACGCATGACGACGTCCGATACGGCTGTGCATACGCAGCCCTTCCAGGCCGAGGTTTCCGAGCTTCTGCACCTCATGGTGCACTCCGTCTATTCCGAGACCGATATCTTCCTGCGCGAGCTCGTCTCCAACGCCTCCGACGCCTGCGACAAGCTGCGCTACGAGGCAATCGCCGGCCCGGCGCTGCTGGGCGAGGGCGACGCGCTCAAGATCCGCATCATTCCCAACAAGCAAGCCGTGACGCTCACGATCGCCGACAATGGCATCGGCATGGAGCGGCAGGAGCTGATCGATCATCTCGGCACCATCGCCCGCTCCGGCACCAAGGCGTTCGTGTCGAAGCTGAAGGAGGCCAAGGACGGCCTCGGCCTGATCGGCCAGTTCGGCGTCGGCTTCTATTCGGCCTTCATGGTCGCCGAGAAGATCGTCGTGGTCAGCCGGCGCGCCGGCGAGAGCGACGTCTGGACCTGGACGTCCTCCGGCGGCTCCGGCTTCGAGATCGCCCGTGCCAGTGATGAAGAGGCGGCACGCGTGACCCGCGGTACCGAGATCGTCCTGCACCTGAAGGATGATGCCAAGAAATATCTTGAGCCCTACGAGATCGAGCGCATCGTCCACGCCTATTCCGACAACATCCTGTTTCCCATCGAACTCGTGCCGGAAGAAGGCGATCCGCGCCAGATCAATTCGGCGAGCGCGTTGTGGCAACGCTCGAAATCCGAGCTGACGGCGGAGGACTACAAGAAGGCCTATCAGCAGATCGCGTCCGCCTTCGACGATCCCGCGATGACGCTGCATTACCGTGCCGAGGGCCGCTACTCCTACGCCGTGCTGCTGTTTGCGCCCTCGACCAAGCCGTTCGACCTGTTCGAGCCGAACCGCAAGGGCCGGGTGAAGCTTTACGTCCGCCGGGTCTTTATCACCGATGATGCGGATCTGCTGCCGGGCTATCTGCGCTTCATCCGCGGCGTCGTCGACAGCGAGGATCTCCCGCTCAACATCTCCCGGGAGATGCTCCAGAACAATCCGCAGCTCGCGCAGATCCGCAAGGCGGTGGCGACCCGCGTCGTGTCGGAGCTCGAAAGCCTCGCCGAGAAGGATCCGGACAATTTTGCCAAGATCTGGGACGCGTTCGGCGCGGTGCTCAAGGAAGGCATTTACGAGGATTTCGAACGGCGCGAAAAGCTGCTGGCGCTGTCCCGCTTCACCACGACGTCGGGCGAGAAGCGGTCGCTGAAGCAGGTCATCGCCGATTTCAAGCCGAACCAGACCGAGATCTACTATCTCGTCGGCGACAGCATCGAGCGGCTGAAGTCCAATCCGCGGCTCGAGGCGGCAACCGCGCGCGGCATCGAGGTGCTGCTGCTGTCCGATCCCGTCGACGCCTTCTGGACCTCCATGCCGTCGGAGTTCGAGGGCAAGCCGCTGAAGTCGCTGAGCCAGGGCGATCTCAACCTCGACCTGATCCCGCGCGTCGATGAGGCGGACGAGGCGAAGAAGGAGGAGCCGGCCGCGGACGAGGCCGCCACCATCGCCGTGATCAAGGCCGCGCTCGGCGAGCGCGTCGGCGACGTCAAGGCCTCGACGCGCCTCACCAGCTCGGCCTCCTGCCTCGTCGCCGACAGCCAGGGCCCGAGCCGCGAGCTCGAGCGCATCCTGTCGCAGCAGAACCGGGGCATGCGCACCAAGCCGATCCTCGAGATCAATCTGCGCCATCCGCTGGTGACAGCGCTCACCAAGGCGCAAGCCGGCTCGAATGTGGTCGACGATCTCAGCCTGCTCCTGCTCGAACAGGCGCAGATCCTCGACGGTGAATTGCCGGAAGACCCGGCGGCGTTTGCCGCGCGGCTGAACCGGCTGGTGTTGCAGGGGCTCGGCGCATAGCACCGCAGGTGCCAGCGCTCACCTTGCCGTAATCTGCCCCTAGGAACAGTCGCCGCCGGCCTCGTGTTATGCCATAGCAGGCCGTCGGCATCAGACCCGCCGACGCCGTCGATTCGAGGATCAAGTCCATGCGCCTGTCGATCTTGACGCTCACTGCGATTGCCGCGCTGTTCGTCGCGGCCGATGCCAGCGCCCAGACCTATGATCCGCGCTATCCCGTGTGCATGCACGTCTACACGCCGGGCGGCGGCTTCGGCGGTGGCGGCGGCGACTATTTCGACTGCTCCTTCACCTCGCTGCCGCAGTGCCGTGCGACCGCCTCGGGCCGCTCGGCCAGCTGCGACCTCAACCCCTATTATGCCTTCGACCAGCCGCCGCCGCGCAAGCGCCACAAGAAGGTCCAGTAACAATCCCGATGCAGCGTCCAGGAATATCGTTCATGCGTCTCTCGTTCGGCTTGATCGTGACCGCCGGCGCGCTGCTCGCGGCCGCGCCGTCTCATGCGCAGACCTTTGATCCACGTTACCCCGTTTGCATGCACGTCTATTCAGGTGCGAACGGAGGAGGTGGGGAATGGTACGATTGCTCCTTCACCTCAATTCCACAGTGCCGCGCCACCGCTTTCGGCCGCTCCGCGATCTGCGATCTCAATCCGTATTATCCGGTCGAGGCGCCGGCATCACATCTTTCCCGCAAGCCGCGCGGCCGCTAGCCTCCCCGCTCTCGTCGCCTGCAACGTTGCACCAAGTCAACGCGCGCAATGCGTTTCTGGGCATCCTCATCGCGTAGCCCGACGTCAGGAGTCCGGCATCATGCCGGCCCTGTCGGATCGGGCGCATGAAGCGAGGAGATTTCCATGAACTGGTGCACCCTCAAGGCGCTCATCGGCTCGACCCTTGTCATGATCGCCTTCCAGCCGGCCCGCGCGGACGTGCTCGCGCGCTACGAATGCAGCATAGCCGGCTTCTTCACCCAGGAGCCGATTGGCGACCGGGCCGATCACAATCTGGTGGCGCAGGACTATGTCTGCGTCGGCGTCGAGGGAATCTTCAAAGGCGCAGTTTATTCCGCGTCGAATGTCGTCGAGTGGGACGGTCCCAAGGCAACGATGCTGATCGGTAGCGGGGTCCACCGCATTCCCGGCGGACGCCTCATCACGCAGCTCACCGAAGGTTCCGCCCAGGCCGTGATGAAGGACGGCAAGCCCGTCGGGGTCGCATCCTCGGGCAAGGGACTCGTCAAGTTCGCATCCGGTCCATTTGCCGGGCTGAACGGTAAGACGGTTCAGTTCGTCACGAAGCCCATCAATCCGATCCGGTTCGATCTCGAATTCACGGCGGATTGAGGCGGCGCGAAACTCTGCCATCGCAGCTGGTCGGTGCTCGGGGAACGGCTACTCCTTCCTGATCCCCGACAACTCCACCACCTTGCGCCAGCGGTCGGTTTCGGCCGTCAGCATGCCGCCGAATTCACTGGCGTTGCCGTGGAGCGGGATGGCGCCGAGCTCGGCGATGCGGGCCTTGATACCGGGATCGGACAGCGCAGCGTCGATCTCGCGATTGAGCAGGTCGACGATCTCGCGCGGCGTGTCGCGCGGGGCGCCGACGCCGTAGAACGAGCTCGTCTCAAAGCCGGGCAGGGTGTCGGCGATCGAAGGAATGTCGGGCAGGATCTCCGAGCGCTCGCGCGTGGTGACGCCGAGCGCGCGCAGCTTGCCGGCGCGCACCAGCTCGAAGGACGAGGTGACGTTGTCGAACATGCCCTGGATCTGCCCGCTCATCACGTCGGTCAAGCCCGGTGCCGAGCCACGATAGGGGACGTGGGTGAACTCAACGCCGGCCATCGACTTGAACAATTCGCCCGAGAGGTGCAGCGAGGTGCCGATGCCCGAGGAGGCGACCGATATCTTGCCGGGATTGGCCTTGGCGTAGGCGATGAAGTCGGCGACGGTTTTCACCGGCAGGTCGTTGTTGACGACCAGAACCAGCGGAATTCGTGCGACGCCGGCGACCGGTGCGATGCCCTTGGCGAAATCATATGGCAGAGCCGGATCGAACGAGGCATTGATCGCATTCGCGGTCGAGGTCAGCAGCAGCGTGTAGCCGTCGGGGGCGGAGGTGATGACCGCCTGCGTCCCGATATTGCTGCCGGCGCCCGGCTTGTTCTCGACGACGAAGGTCTGGCCGAGCCGGTCGGACAGCCGCTGGCAGAGCAGCCGCGACAGCAGGTCGGTTGCGCCGCCCGGCGCATAAGGCACCACCCATTTCACGCTGCGCGAGGGATAGGAGGGATTGCCGAGTGCAAAAGCGCGCGGCGCAGCGAGCGCAGCCGCGGCGCAGGCCGCGGCCCGAATGAAATGTCGTCGGGTGATCATGGCGGTCTCCGCTTCACCTCGTCCCGCTTGCGGGGCGGGGGCACGCGCAGCGCGCCTGACAATTGGAATTGCTATCGCAAGAATTGCGCTGCGGCGCACGCCGATCCCATGGCTTGGTAAAGGATCACTAGAGTTAATCGCGCGCTAACGGAGTTTTACCTTGTCCCTTAACACCTGGGCAAAGCGCGCGGGTTAGATTGCCGGACATCAGCGGACGGCCCGAAGAGTGAACAATATGACCACCGGTGTCATCGAGCAGCCGAAAGTCGCGCGCGCGCCGTCGGCTTCAAAGATCTGGTTGAAGGCCATCGAGCTCACCGCGCGGATCGAGACCCTGCCAGGCCGTCTGTTCGCCGACGTCGTCGACCATTGGGCGCAGCGCCAGCCCGACCGCGTCGCGCTGCTGATGGATGACGCAAGTCTCGACTATTCAGGCCTGTCGAAGCGCATCAACCGCTATGCGCGCTGGGCGCGCTCGGCCGGTGTGGCCAAGGGCGACACCGTCGCGCTGATCATGCCGAACGGCATCGACTACGTCGCCGCATGGCTCGGCATCAGTCGGGTCGGCGGTGTGGTCGCGCTCCTCAACACCAGGCTGGTCGGGCTCTCGCTCGCGCATTGCATCGACGTCGCCAAGCCTTCGCATATCATCGTGGCCCATCAACTGACGGAGATGTTGGATGGCGCAGCGCCGCATCTGAAAACGCAGGCCAAGGTCTGGACGCATGGCGATGCCCGCGGCGAGCGTGCCATCGATGTCGCGCTGGCAGCGCTGGACGATGCTCCCCTTTCGCCGGAGGAGCATGGCGAGGTCACCATCAACGACCGTGCGCTGCTGATCTACACCTCCGGCACCACGGGCCTGCCGAAGGCCGCCAGCATCAGCCACCGCCGTATCCTCAATTGGGGCTTTTGGTTCGCCGGTCTCACCGGCGCGGGACCGCAGGACCGGCTCTATGATTGCCTGCCCTTGTTCCATTCGGTCGGCGGCATCGTCGCGCCCTGCAGCATGCTCGCGGCCGGCGGCTCGGTGGCGATCGCCGAGAAATTCTCGGCCTCCCATTTCTGGTCCGACATCGTCCGGCACGACTGCACGCTGTTTCAATATATCGGCGAGCTCTGCCGCTACCTGCTGAAGGCTGCGCCGTCGGAATACGAGAACCGCCATCGTCTCCGGCTCGTCTGCGGCAACGGCCTGCGCGGCGACATCTGGGAAGACTTCCAGGATCGTTTCGCCATCCCCCGTATCCTCGAATTCTATGCGGCGACGGAAGGCAATTTCTCGCTGTTCAACGTCGAGGGACAGCCGGGCGCGATTGGCCGCATTCCGCCGCTGCTCGCACATCGCTTCCCGGCCAATCTCGTCAAGCTCGATCCTGATAGCGGCGTGCCGCTGCGCAACGACGAGGGATTTTGCCTCGCCTGCGCCCGCGGCGAGGCCGGCGAAGCCATAGGCCGCATCGGCACCGCCGATGAAGGCGGCGGCCGCTTCGAGGGCTATACCGATGCTGGCGAAACCGAGAAGAAGATCCTTCGAAATGTCTTTGCCAAGGGCGATGCCTGGTTTCGCACCGGCGATCTGATGCGGATCGACGACAAGGGGTTCTTCCATTTCGTCGATCGTATCGGCGACACGTTCCGCTGGAAGGGCGAGAACGTCGCGACCTCCGAGGTGAACGACGCGATGCGCGATTTCACCGGCGTGGTCGACGCCACCACCTATGGCGTCGGCATCCCAGGTGCCGACGGCCGTGCCGGCATGAGCGCGATCGTCGTCAACGAGGGTTTTGACATTGCGGCATTGCCCGCGCATCTCGCGCAGCGCCTGCCGGCCTATGCACATCCGGTCTTCATCCGCATTTCGCGCGAGCTCGATGCGACCGAGACGTTCAAGCAGAGGAAGGGCGACCTGTCGCGGGAAGCCTTCGATCCCGCCGCGATCTCCGATCCGCTGTTCATGGTCGACCCGAGATCCGGAGCCTACGTCCCGCTGGACGCCGAGGCTTATGCACGAATCCTGGACGGCTCCATCAGGCTCTAAACCCGGCAAAATCCGCAGATAGGTCCAATTTTATCTGAATTGTCCAAGAAGCCATTTACTTCTCTCGGGTAAACAAGCCGTCATGGGGAGGCGGCCAGCAAGAGCCGCCGCAACACCAACGAATAACAAAGCGAGCCAGCCATGTCGGTAAGGTCTAAGGTCATCGAGGCGATCCAGCAGATCGCCAAGGAGCAGAACGTCACGCTTCCCGCACTTTCGGACGATCTGTCGCTGCACGAGACGGGCTTCGACTCGCTCGCCTTCGCCATTCTGGTCGCGCGTCTCGAGGACGACACCGGCGTCGACCCCTTCACCATCTCCGAGGACGCAGCATTCCCCGCCACCGTGGGCGATTTCGTGCGGGCCTACGAAAATGTCCCCGCGTGAGATATTTGCACTCCGCGACCATCTCGGCGCGGAGCTGAAAGGCCGCTCGATCTCCGACGCGCATCATGTCGTGTCGCTGACCGACATCCTGTCGCAGACGGTCCTCGGTGGCCGCCTGCATGAATTGTCGGGCCGCTCCGTGCTGCTCAAATTGTCCGACCAGCTCCGGTCGGGCCTCGCCATGATCGAGCTCGACGGCATCGCGCGCCGCATGCTGCTGTGCCCGCCCGATCTCAACCCTGATCATCTCGACGCGCTGATCGCGGATGCCGGGATCGATGCCGTCGTCACCGACGGGCCCGATCGCTGGGCCAATTCGGGCGTTGCGCTCGTCGTGACCGCGCAATTGCCGCTCGAAACCACCGCGCCGGCCAAGACCGAACGCGCCACGGAATGGCTGATGCTGACCTCGGGCACCTCGGGCGTGCCGAAAATCGTCGGCCATACGCTGGAAGCGCTGACCGGTGCCATCGTCGCCGAAGGCCCCGCGCGCGGACCTGCGCCGGTCTGGGCGACGTTCTACGACATCCGCCGCTATGGCGGCCTGCAGATCTTCCTTCGCGCAATCCTCTCCGGCGGCTCGATGGTGTTGTCGGACCCGCATGAGGTGCTCGGCGATCACGTCGCGCGGCTGAAGGCGCGAGGTGTTTCGCACATCTCCGGCACGCCGTCGCACTGGCGCAAGCTCTTGATGAGCGGTTCGGCCGCGCAATTTACCCCGGCTTACGTCCGCCTCTCCGGTGAAATCGCCGACCAGGCGGTGCTCGACGGATTGAAGGCGGCATTCCCCAATTCCTCCGTCGGTCATGCCTATGCCTCGACCGAAGCCGGCGTCGGTTTCGCCGTCAATGACGGGCTGGAGGGCTTTCCGGCCGACTATCTCGGCAATCGCAACGGCGTCGAGATGAAGGTGGTCGACGGCTCGCTCCGGATCCGTTCGACGCGTACCGCGCATGCCTATGTCGGCCGCAGCGCCGCGGCGCTCACCGATGACGACGGTTTCGTCGACAGCGGCGACATTGTCGAGCTGCGCGGTGCCCGCTACTATTTCGTCGGCCGCCGCGGCGGCATCATCAATATCGGCGGATTGAAAGTCCACCCCGAAGAGATCGAGGCGGTGATCAACCGCCATCCCGACGTGCGGATGTCGCGCGCCAAGTCGCGCAAGAGCCCGATCACCGGCGGCATCGTGGTTGCCGACGTGATCCTCACCGAGGGCACTGATCCGGCGCGCGCGAAAGAGATCCGAGACCAGATCCTGGCGCAGTGCCGCACACAGCTCGCGTCGCACAAGGTGCCGGCGGTGATCCGCTTCGTCGAGGCGCTCGACGTCACTCCGGCCGGAAAACTGGCGCGAACCGATGCATAATGTCCTCGTCACCGGCGGCAGCCGCGGCATCGGTCTTGCGATCGGCAAGCGCCTCGTTGATGCCGGCTACAACGTGATCGCGGCGGCGCGGCGCGAAAGCGACGAGCTCAAGGCGGCGATCGCCGAATCCGGCGGACGGCTGCATTTCCGCGCCTGCGACCTCGCGGTGATCGACGCGATCCCGGCTTTCGCAAAGCTCGTGCGCGACGAGTTCGGCCCGGTCTACGGCCTCGTCAACAATGCCGGCCTCGGCACCGAAGGCCTGCTCGCCACCATGCATAATTCCGCGATCGAGGCGCTGGTGCAGCTCAACGTGCTGTCGCCGATCATCCTCACCAAATATGTGGCGCGGCAGATGATGGCGGACGGCACCGGGCGCATCATCAACATCTCCTCGATCATTGCGACGACCGGCTATAACGGCCTGTCCGTCTATGGTGCGACCAAGGCGGCTGCCACCGGCTTCACCCGCTCGCTGGCCCGCGAGGTCGGCAAGGTCGGCATCACCGTCAATGCGATCGCGCCGGGCTTCATCGACACCGAGCTGACGCATAATCTGTCCGATGAGGCGCGCAAGCGCATTGCCGGCCGCAGCGCGCTGCGCCGCCTGCCGGAGACGGACGACGTCGCGCGCATGGTGGAATATCTGCTCGGGGAGGGCGGCCGCAATGTCACCGGCACCGTGTTCACCATCGACGCGGGGAATACGGCATAGGCGGAACTCGGCCGGCATCATTGTGTTGATCCGGCACAATGACATTCAGCCGGATTTGGTCGTAAGATGCCCCGCAATCGATTGGGTTACGTCAATCGATCTGCCCTAATCGACAGGGAGCAGTCCATGGCCATGCCCAACATGACCGCTTCAAATCAGGGCCGGACGGAGCCATCCCGCGCGAAGCCGGATTTGGATGAAGCCCACTGCCCGCCGATGACGCATCAGAATTCCGGCAGTCACGGCTATGAAATGTACCCGCAGCAATTCGTGCGCCTGGTCGGCTGCCATGACGCGTCGCTCGATACCTTGCGCAAGCGTCAGAACGAGAAGCTGCACTAGCCGTCACGACCGGTGCTTCGGCGAGTCCTTCGGTAGGTCAATCCGTTCGTGGGAAAATTCCGGCGGCCCTTCGGTGAGGCGGCGGATGCGGCGTTCGCGCTCGTCCGCCGGCAATGCGGGATCGAGCAGCGTCTCGATCTCGTGGACTGCGATCTCTTCGATCCTGGTGGCCTCCGAGGCGATCGGATGCGCCGAACCGGGCACCGGCGGCGCGATCTTCAGGCCCAGCTCGATCAGCTTGCAGATCGCCTCCGCACGGGTCAGGCGATAGGCTTCAGCCCAGGCATCGACGGCCTCCGTCAATCGTTCGGGCATTTTCACCGCGCTGATCGGGTCGACACCCGTGCGCCGGCGGACCGGAGAGGTGGAGTCCTTGTTGCCGAAGTCGGACACCTCGATCATCCCATGTAAGGCCGTGGAGCTGAGGGACGATAGCCGCAACTCCCGGACTGCCGTTTGATGCCGATCAAACGACCCGCTGCGGCAATGCAACGCGGCGGCATCTTGTTGTCCGGAGCCGTTTCGGCCAATGATTGAAGGGGCCGCCGGCCGGCGAACCCGGATCGATCCTGCCCCGTACTTGTTTTGCATTCCAACCATCCGGCGTCCCCGATGACCTCAGGCGAATCCTTCTACGGCGGCATTCCCGTTTTCCGCGGCTTCACCAGCCTGATGGACCCTGCGCTCTATGCGCCCCTGCCGGACGAATGGAGCATCGGCGTTGCCGATATCGTCGATTCCACCAAGGCGATCGCGGCGCAGCGCTACAAGGCGGTCAACATGGCCGGTGCGGCCGTGATCGCGGCCGTGACGAATGCCTTGGCGGGGCGCGAATTCCCCTTCGTGTTCGGCGGCGATGGCGCGAGCTTTGCGGTCGCGCCCGGCGATCTCGATGCGGCACGCGACGCGCTCGCCGCGACCGCCACCTGGGTGCGGGAAGACCTCGACCTGAGGATGCGCGTCGCGCTGGTGCCGGTAAGCGCCATTCGCGCGCACGGCCTCGACGTGCGCGTCGCGCGCTTCGGTCCGTCGGCGAACCTGTCCTATGCGATGTTCTCCGGCGGCGGGCTCGCCTTTGCCGACGCCGCGATGAAGCGCGGCGAGTTCGCGGTCGCCGAGGCGCCGGCGGGCACGCAGCCTGACCTGTCCGGCCTGTCCTGCCGCTTCGAGATGATGCCGGCCTCGCGCGGGCTGATCCTGTCGGTCCTGGTGATGCCGGCGCGCGGCGCCGAGCCGCATGCCTTCCGCAAGGTGATCGAGGACATCATCCATCTCGTCGAGCGCAGCCCGGACGGCGCCCGTCCGGTGCCGCCGCAGGGACCGCCGCTGAAATGGCCGCCGCAGGGCCTGGAATACGAAGCCCGCACCAGGCGCGGTGGCCCGCTGCTTGCGCGCAGGGCGAGCGTGCTGGCCTACACGCTGTTTGTCTATCTGATCATGCGCTTCGACCTTAAGGTCGGCGGCTTCGTGCCCAACCTCTACCGGCGTCAGGTCGTCGAGAACTCGGACTTCAGGAAGTATGACGACGGCCTGCGCATGATCCTCGACTGCACCCCGCAGCTCGAGCGCGCGCTGAGCGATCGCCTCGCGGCCGCCGCGCGCGAAGGCGTCGTGCGCTACGGCCTCCATCAGCAGGACGCCGCCATGATGACCTGCTTCACACCGTCCGCGCTGCGCAGCGACCATGTGCACTTCATCGACGGCGCGCGGGGCGGCTATGCCTCGGCCGCGACGGCGCTAAAGGCGATGCCGGCGTGAGGGATCTCGTGTCCCGGACGCGCTGCGGCACGCAGTGACGCTGCGCAGAGCCGGGACCCAGAGCGCGATAGGCCCCGGCTCTGCAGCGCATCACTACGTGCGGCGCTGCCTCCGGGGCACGAGAGCTCGTAGACCCGCTACCGCCCCGCGCGCGTCCAGGTCTCGCCGCCGCAGAGCGCGCCGACGCAGCCTTCGACCCGCAGCGAATCCGCTCCCGTCACGGTGACGCTGCTGGCATAGGTGCTGCCGTCGTCGGCATTGTAGATCCGGCCCGACCATTTGTTCGGACCGGAGGGCGGCATGCTGCTGAACAGCGGCAGACCGATCATCGGGCGCTTGGCGAGCGCGGGATTGGGATTCTTGCTGTCGGTGGCGGGCTGGCCGGTCGCGGTGTCGTAGGGCTCGCGCAGCCAGGCGACGACGCCGCAGATGCCGCCGCCGCATTTGGTGATCTTGACGCGCGCATCGCCCGCCTGGGTCAGCCATGTCCCGTCGACGTTCTGCGCATGAGCGGCGGACGCGCCAAGCAGCGCGGCGAGGAGGACGGTGAGAGCGGCGAATCTGGAAGTCATGGAAGAGGCCCCGAAAATGGAGCGCCTCCATAGCAGGCCGGCGCGATAGTGCAACGCTGGCCGGAATCACATTCCTGCGTTTATCGATGTGCGTTTACACACCTGCGCTCATTTGCCCCAGCGCACAAATGCGACCGAGCCCGCAGTCGCCAGACCGAACACGACCATGGCGCCGCCGACCAGCGCGAACAAGGTCCAGGCCGGCGCCTGCGCCATCATGAGGCCGATGCCGCCGATCGCGACGATCAAAAGTCGCGCGGTGGACGCCAGCACGGGTCCGCCGACGCGCGCCGCGCCTTGGGATGAGAAATAGAGCGACACGCCGATGCCGAAGAACACGAAGGCCGGGCCGGCCCAATGGAAATAGCTGTGCGCCGCGGCGGTGACGCCGGGATCCCGGGTGAAGAGCGCAACCCACAGCGCGGGATCGAGCGCGATGACGAGCCCGATCAGGCCGACCGTGAGTCCCGAGGCCGCAGCTGCGGTCCAGGCGACACGCCGCGCCCGCTTCACATGCCCGGCGCCCATCGCCATGCCGACCATCGGCACCGAGGCGATGCCGAAGGCGAAGGTGATTGGGATCAGCAGGAATTCCAGCCGCGAGCCGATGCCATAGCCGGCCAGCATCTCGGTGCCGAAGGTCGCCAGGATCTTGGTGAAGATCAAGATCGTGAGCACGGTCTGGAGCGGTGACAGGCAGGCCACCGCGCCGACCTTGAGGATGTCCAGGAACATCGCGCGTTCGAAATGGAAGGCGCGGACGTCGATCTGCAGCCGGCTGCGGCCGGACAAGAGATACCAGAGGAAGAAGATCGCGGCGCAGCTGAACGCGATCAACTGGCCGCTTGCGACGCCCGGCATACCGAATTGCGGCACGCCGAACAGGCCGAGCCCCAGCGTGCCGCCGAGCGCGATCTGCAGCACGCTCGCTCCGATCAGCGTCATCGAGGGCAGGCGCATGTCGCCGGTGCCGCGGATCACCGAGGCAAGCGTATTGACGAGCCAGATCGCGACCGCGCCGGAGAACAGCATTTGCGAATAGCCGCAGGCTTCCTCCAGCACCCGGTCACGGCCGCCGAGCAGGGTGAAGAACGAGCGGCCGAAGACCAGCATCATCACCGTGAAGAACAGCCCGCCGCAGAGGCCGATGATGGCGGCATGCAGCGCCAGCGTCGCGGCGCGGTCCCGATCCCCGGCGCCGAGCGCGCGGCTGACCGCGGACGATACGCCGCCGCCCATCGCACCCGCGCTCATCATCTGCGTCAGCATCGCGAATGGAAACACCAGCGCGATCGCGGCGAGCGGGATGGTGCCGAGCCGGCCGATATAGGAGGTCTCGGCGATCGCGACCAGCGTGCTGCCGACCATCGCGATCATGTTGGGAATCGCGAGCCGCAGCAGCGTCGGCAGGATGGGCGCGGTCAGCAGGCTGGCGATGGGGTAGGCGACCGGCGCGAGCGGCGGGACGGCGTCTACGGGGGCGTCGATCGTCATGTTCACCGCGCGGAATATCAAATGATGATCGACATATTATAGGGCGCAAGGCGCCCGGCCAGCCCTCGCTCACGCAGGGCTCACCAGGGCAGGCCGCATAGGTCGATGGTGCCCAGCGTCGGCGCGCGGACGATGTGGAACACGTAGGGCGCCATATGGTCGAAGCGGATCCGCCCCTCCGGCTGTTCGCAATAGACCTCGCCCTTGAAGGGCAGCCAGCTCCGGGTCTCGTAGAACGAGAAATTGTGGGGTTCGCAGAACAGCAGTGCGAAGCGCGCGGCCTCGTTGGCTCTGATGGTGTGAACCGCCGCGTCGATCGCCACGGTCGCATAGCCGCGGCCGCGCTGGTCCTGGCGCGTGCAGACCCCGCCGATACCGCCGATATGGACCTTCTGCCCATTCCAGGTGACGGTGCGGAAGTAGATGCCGACATGGCAGACGAGGCCGTCCTCGGGCGTCTCGATCAGCACGCGCAGATCGGCATTGGCCCATTTGACGTGGGCCCAGGGCTTCTCAGCGACGAGCTCTGGTCCCCAGACCGCCTGATGCAGCGGCTCCGCAATCGGCCAAGAGGCGTCGCCGTTCAAAATATCGATCTCGATGCTCATGGCCTGGTTCTTCGGAGCTCCGCTTCGTGGCGCATTCGTTCTGTCATAAGCGGTTCAAAGGCAATGATATTTTTACGCCGTCCGTCTCGCCTGCGGCAGAACGTCTGCGCTTGCGTCGATTTGGTGCAATCCGGCCGGATGGCCCCATCACGTGTTTTCGCAAATTGGCGGTATTTAACGGCCGCGGAACCTTCTATAAGACTCCCCGTTAAGCCAGTTCCCCATCAGTCGCGGACAAGAACCATGACCTTTACGCTGCCCCCACTCCCTTACGCCTATGACGCCCTTGGCCAGTTCATGTCGAAGGAGACGCTGGAATTCCACCACGACAAGCATCATCAGGCCTACGTCACCAACGGCAACAACGCGCTCAAGGGGACCGAATGGGAAGGCAAGTCCCTTGAGGAGATCGTCAAGGGCTCGTTCGGCAAGAACCCCGCGGTGTTCAACAATGCCGGCCAGCACTACAATCACATCCACTTCTGGAGCTGGATGAAGCCCAATGGCGGCGGCACCAAGCTGCCCGGCAAGCTCGAGAAGAAGATCAACGAGGACCTCGGCGGCTTCGAGAAGTTCAAGACCGACTTCCAGGCGGCCGGCGTCGGCCAGTTCGGCTCCGGCTGGTGCTGGCTCCAGGTCAAGAACGGCAAGCTCGAAATCTCCAAGACCCCGAACGGCGAGAATCCGCTGGTGCACGGCGCCACGCCCATCCTCGGCTGCGACGTCTGGGAGCACTCCTACTACATCGACTACCGCAACCGCCGCCCGGATTATCTCAAGGCGTTCGTCGAGAACCTCGTGAACTGGGAATACGTCGAGTCCCTGTTCGACAAGGCGTAAGCGTCATTCCGGGTTCGCACTTCGTGCGCCCCGGAACGACAGAAAGAGGCGGTCGCTCGCGCGGCCGCCTTTTTGCTGTGCGGAATTGCCCTGCGCGGTGCGCGCACGGGTCTGTCATCACACCGTTTGCATCGCTTCGGTGGCGCGCTTAATCAGGACCGGCATCACCCTCGAGCCACCGAGCCCGTTGTCAGAACCTTTCCCGAAAACCCCTGCGCCGGCCGAGGACGCGGAGTCCGAGCCGCGGCCCGGGCGGGTCCGCAAGCCGATCGGCTGGTCGACCATCATCATCGCGGCACTGGTCGCGGTGAGCGCGGCGCTGGTCTGGCGGCGTGACGGCACCGACGGCGTTCTCGACATCCTGACCCACGATCTGTCGCTGTTCTCGGGCATCCTGCCGCGCGTGCTCGCCGGCTGCCTGCTCGGCGCCTTCATCTCGGAAATCCTGCCGCACGAAAAAGTCTCGCGCTCGCTCGGGCCGAAATCCGGCTTGATGGGGCTTCTGATCGGCACCGCCTTCGGTGCGATCCTGCCGGGCGGGCCCTTCACCGCCTATCCCGTGGCGAGCGCGCTGCTCGCGGTCGGCGCGGATTTCGGCGCCACCATCGCCATGGTCGTGAGCTGGACCCTGATCGGCTATGGCCGCGCGGTGGCCTGGGAAATCCCGATCATGGGCACCGATTTCACGCTGTGGCGCATCCTGATCTCGCTGCCGCTGCCGGTGCTCGCCGGCGCGCTCGGGCGTTTCGTCTATGTCCGGCTCTATCCGAAGCGGACCGGCGACGAGGACGCGGCATGAGCGCCGCGCTTCTGATCGACATCCTGCTGTGGGGCTCGGTGCTTGGCGTCGGGCTGATCGCCTTCCGCAGGGGACCGCCGGTATTCAAGGCCTCGTTGCGCGAGGGCACGATGGACTTCATCAACATCGTGCCGCGGATCGCGCTGGGGGTGATCGGCTCCGGCTACATCGCCGCCATCATCCCGCAGGAGGTGATCACAGGCTGGCTCGGGCCGGACAGCGGCTGGCTCGGCGTTGCGACCGCCGTAGTCGCCGGCGCGGCGACGCCCGGCGGCCCCGTGGTCGGTTTCTCCATCGGCACCGTGGCGCTGAAGTCGGGCGGCGGGGTGCCGCAGGTGGTGGCCTATGTCGTCGCCTGGGCCCTGTTTGCCTTCCAGCGGGTGATCCTGTGGGAAATCCCGTTCATGCCGGCCCGGTTCGTCTGGTTCCGCTGTGCCGTCTCGGTACCGTTCCCGTTCGTGGCGGCCGCGATCGCGATGGTGATCGGGAAGCCCTGAGGCGGCGTGGACAGGCGTAATGTTATAATATAACGTCTCGCCATGGTTCCCGCCGCGTCCCACGCCCATCATCACGACCATGCTCATGGCCATTCCCATGGTCATTCGCACGCCCACGGGCATTCACATGGGCACGACCACACCCACGCCCATGTCCACGATGCCGCCTCGCCGCATCCCGCCCAGCAGGCGCCCTGGTCGATCCTGCGCATGACCATGGCCGCGCGCCTCGCGGCGGCGCTTGCCGTCTGTGCCGTGCTCTGGGGCGTGGTTTTCCTGGCGATGAGGTGACCATGGCGGCACTGCACTTTCACAACGTCACGCTCGGCTATGACCGGCATCCGGCCGTGCACCACCTCAACGGCGAAGTCGCGCGAGGTGCGCTGGTCGCCGTGATCGGTCCGAATGGCGCGGGCAAGTCGACCTTGCTGCGCGGCATCGTCGGCATCCTCAAGCCGCTCGACGGCAGCATCCATCTCGGCGGGCTCGACAGCAGGGACATCGCCTATCTGCCGCAGAGCGCGGAGATCGACCGCAGCTTCCCGATCTCGGTGTTCGACTTCGTGGCGACCGGACTGTGGCGCGCCACCGGCCTGTTCGGCGGCATCGGCAAGGCCGCGCGCGAAAAGGTTCTGCGCGCGATCGCCTCCGTCGGCCTCAATGGCTTCGAGAACCGTCCCATCGGCACGCTCTCGGGCGGCCAGATGCAGCGCGTGCTGTTCGCGCGGGTGCTGCTCCAGGACGCGAGCCTGATCGTGCTGGACGAGCCATTCAACGCCATCGACAGCAAGACGACCGCCGACCTGCTTGCGCTGGTCAAGCAATGGCACGGCGAGGGCCGCACCGTGCTCGCGGCGCTCCACGACATGGAAATGGTGCGCAATCATTTCAGCGAGACGCTGGTGCTGGCGCGTGGCCCGGTGGCGTGGGGGCCGACGGCGGAGGTGCTGACGCCGGAGAACCTGCTGGTCGCGATGCGGATGTGCGAAGCTTTTGACGACAGCGCGGCGGCCTGCGCCGCTGACGATACCCGTTCGCGGGCGGCTTGAGATCAGATGCTCTATGACGCGCTGATCGGCCCGTTCACCGAATTCGAGTTCATGCGGCGGGCGCTCGCCGCCGTGATCGCGCTGGCGCTGGCCGGCGCGCCGATCGGCGTGTTCCTGATGCTGCGGCGGATGAGCCTCGTCGGCGACGCCATGGCGCATGCGATCCTGCCAGGCGCCGCCATCGGCTTCCTGCTCTCAGGCCTCAATCTGTTCGCGATGACGGCCGGCGGCCTGGTCGCAGGCTTTGCCGTTGCGATCCTCGCCGGCGTGGTCGCGCGCTCGACCGGGCTGAAGGAGGACGCGTCGCTCGCGACCTTTTATCTGGCCTCGCTGGCGCTCGGCGTGACCATCGTCTCGATCAAGGGCACCAATATCGACCTCTTGCACGTGCTGTTCGGCAACATCCTCGCGATGGACGACCAGACGCTGCTGGTGGTCGCTTTCAACGCCACCGTGACGGTGCTGGTACTTGCCGTGATCTATCGTCCCCTCGTGATCGAGAGCGTCGATCCCTTGTTCCTGCGCACGGTCAGCCGTGCCGGCGGGCCTGCGCACCTGGCCTTCCTGGCGCTCGTCGTCATCAACCTCGTCAACGGTTTCCAGGCGCTCGGCACACTGCTGGCGGTCGGCCTGATGATCCTGCCGGCGGGTATCGCGCGGTTCTGGTCGCGCGATCTCACCGCGATGATCTGCATCGCCGTGATCGCCGCCGCGGTCTCCGGCTATGCCGGGCTTGTGCTGTCGTTCCAGACCCGCGTGCCGTCGGGGCCTGCGGTCATTCTCGTCGCGACGGTGCTCTACATCGTCTCCGTGCTGTTCGGCCGCGTCGGCGGTATCGTCCGGCAATTGTTTCCCGGCCGGCATCTGGAAGCGTGACGATGCGGCCTTTCCTGCTTTGCATGCTCCTGCTGATCGCCTCGCCGCTTCAGGCGGCGGAGCGGCTGAACGTCGTCGCGAGCTTCTCGATCCTTGCCGATTTCGTCCGCAATGTCGGCGGCAACCGTATCAACCTGACCACGCTGGTCGGCGCCGACAGCGACGTCCATGTCTACACGCCGGCGCCCGCCGATGCGAAGCGGGTCGCGGAGGCGAGGCTCGTCATCGTCAACGGACTTGGGCTGGAGGGCTGGCTGCCGCGTCTCGTGCAGTCTTCCGGCAGCAAGGCGCAGGTCGTCACCGCCAGCTCCGGCATCGTGCCGCTGAAGCTCGGCTCGGCCGCCGATCCTCACGCCTGGCAGTCCGTCCCCAACGCCAGGGTCTACGTGACCGACATCGCCAACGCGTTGGCCGCCGCCGCCCCGGACGACGCTGATGTCTTCCGCGCTCAGGCCAAGGCCTATCTGGAAAAGCTCGAAACGCTCGACCGCGAGGTCCGCGAGGCCGTGGCCAAAATCCCAACCGAGCGCCGCAAGGTGATCTCCACCCATGACGCCTTCGGCTATTTTTCCGCCGAATACGGTATCCAGTTCGTCGCCCCCCTGGGCGTCTCCACGGAAACCGAGCCCAGCGCACGGGACATCGCGGCCATCATCGGCCAGATCAGGGCCCAGAAAATCCCCGCCGTCTTCCTGGAAAATATCAGCGACGACCGCCTGATCCGGCGGATCGCCGCGGAGACCGGGGCAAAAGTCGGCGGGACCCTGATTTCGGACGGTTTGACCGGCGAAAAGGGGGCCGCACCCACTTACATTGATATGGTCAGGCACAATATAAAGGCCCTGACCAGCGCGCTTGACCACTAGGGCAGGGGCCACCCCGCCTCGCGTCGCGCGAAAAGCCCGAAGTCGGAGTTCTTATGTCTGAAGCGACCTCCTCCAAAATTCCCGTGACCGTCCTGACCGGCTATCTCGGTGCCGGCAAGACCACGCTTTTGAACCGCATCCTGTCGGAAAACCACGGCAAGAAATACGCCGTCATCGTCAACGAATTCGGCGAAATCGGCATCGACAACGACCTCATCATCGGCGCCGATGAGGAAGTGTTCGAGATGAACAACGGCTGCATCTGCTGCACCGTGCGCGGCGACCTCGTCCGCATCATGGACGGCCTGATGAAGCGCAAGGGCAAGTTCGACGCCATCATCGTCGAGACCACCGGCCTTGCCGATCCCGCACCCGTCGCCCAGACCTTCTTCGTCGACGAGGACGTGCAGAAGAACGCGCGGCTCGATGCCGTCGTCACGGTCGCCGACGCCAAATGGCTGTCGGACCGTCTGAAGGATGCGCCCGAGGCCAAGAACCAGATCGCCTTTGCCGACGTCATCGTTCTGAACAAGACCGACCTCGTGAGCAAGGGCGAGCTTGCTGAGGTCGAGGCCCGGATCCGCGCCATCAACCCCTATGCGAAGCTGCATCGCACCGAGCGCTGCTCGGTGGCCTTGGCCGACGTGCTCGACCGCGGCGCGTTCGATCTCGACCGCATCCTCGACATCGAGCCTGATTTCCTTGAGGCCGACGATCACGACCATGATCACCATCATCACGGCCACGATCATCACCACCATGATCACGGCCACGGCCTGAAGCACTATCACGACGAGGACATGCAATCGCTGTCGCTCAAGACCGACAAGCCGCTCGATCCCAACGTGTTCATGCCCTGGCTGCAGAACCTGGTGCAGGTCGAGGGCGGCAAGATCCTGCGCTCAAAGGGCATCCTCGCCTTCCACGACGACGACGACCGCTACGTCTTCCAGGGCGTCCACATGATGCTGGAGGGTAACCACCAGCGGAAATGGAAGGACGGCGAGCCGCGCGAGAGCCGCCTCGTCTTCATCGGCCGCGAACTGCCGGAAAAGGCCATTCGCGAAGGCTTCGAGAGCTGCATCGTCTCGTGATGAAAGAGTTTACGCCGGCCCCGGATTCCGCCTCGATCGTCTCCGTCACCGATCGCGTCAAGCCTGTGACGCTCGGCATGGGCGTGACCTCCGTGCATTTCCTCAAGGATCGCGCCGCCTTCGTCGGCGGCGAGGAGAACGTCGCCTTCGTCGATGCCAATGGCGAGATCAGCAAGGTCGCCGTGCATGGCGGCGGCATTCTCTCGACCGCGAGCGACGGCAAGCGCATCATCATGGGTGGCGACGACGGCAAGGTCGTCTCGCTCGACGCCAAGGGCGAGGTGACGCTGCTCGCGACCGACCCGAAGCGGCGCTGGATCGACGCGGTGGCGCTCCATGCTGACGGCGCCTTCGCCTGGTCGGCCGGCAAGGTCGCGACCGTCAAGAGCGGCAAGAACGAGGAGAAGTCGCTCGAGGTGCCCTCGACCGTCGGCGGCCTTGCCTTCGCGCCGAAGGGCCTGCGGCTCGCGATCGCGCATTACAACGGCGCGACGCTGTGGTTTCCGAACATGGAAGGCTCGGCCGAATTCCTGCCCTGGGCCGGCTCGCATCACGCGGTCACGTTCAGCCCGGACAACAAGTTCCTGGTCACGGCGATGCACGAGCCGGCGCTGCACGGCTGGCGGCTCGCCGACAACAGGCACATGCGCATGACCGGCTATCCCGGCCGCGTCCGCTCGATGTCATGGAGCGCGGGCGGCAAGGGCCTCGCCACCTCGGGCGCCGACACCGTCATCATCTGGCCGTTCGGCAGCAAGGACGGCCCGATGGGCAAGGAGCCCGCGATGCTCGCGCCGCTGCAGGCGCGCGTTGCGGTGGTGGCCTGCCATCCGAAGAACGACATTCTGGCCTGCGGCTATAGCGACGGCACCGTGCTGATGGTGCGTCTGGAAGACGGGGCGGAAATCCTGGTTCGCCGCAACGGCACGCCGCCGGTGGCTGCAATCGCCTGGAACGCCAAGGGCACGCTGCTCGCGTTCGCGGACGAAAATGGGGATGGCGGCCTGCTGGAGCTTTAATCTGTCATGGTTCCGGCCGTATAGGGGACGATGCGGTTTCTCACGACCTTCCAGCTGGGCGATTTTGCCGACACGTTGATCAGCCTGACCACAGCCTTCGTGCTGGGCACGCTGATCGGCGCCGAGCGGCAATACCGCCAGCGTACCGCGGGCCTGCGCACCAACGTGCTGGTCGCCGTGGGAGCGGCCGCCTTCGTCGATCTCGCCATGCAGCTCGACAATGCCGACGGCGCAGTGCGGGTGATCGCCTATGTCGTCTCGGGCATCGGCTTCCTCGGTGCCGGCGTCATCATGAAGCAAGGCATGGACGTGCGCGGGCTCAACACCGCGGCGACGCTATGGGCCTCGGCCGCAGTCGGCTCCTGCGCCGGTGCCGACATGATCGCGCAGGCAGCCGCGCTGACCGTATTCGTCATCGCCGGCAACACGATGCTGCGTCCGCTGGTCAATGCCATCAATCGCATCCCGCTGAACGAGAAGGCCTTGGAGGCGACCTACTACTTCAAGCTCGCGGTCGCGGCCGATGCCTTGCCTGACATGCGCGACCGCCTCGTCGAGAAGCTCGAGGCCGCGAAATATCCGGTGGCGGGGATCGAGGTGGTCGAGATCGGCGAGGACATGCTGGAGATCGTCGCAAAGCTGGTCGCGAGCGCGGTCGATCCGAAGGAGCTGAATGCGCTGGCGACCGACCTGCAGCATCTGCCCGGTGTGCGCCATGCCACCTGGGAAGCCAGCACGACGGAATAAGCGCGTCGTTTTGGCGCGCAGACGGGCAGTTCCCGTCTTGCCGGGGATGGAACCCCGGTCGTGCCATTTCGTTGATTCCGCGGACAAACGCGGTGATCGACATGACCGGCAATGACAAGCGCAGACTGAAGCTCGACTTGATGATCGCCTGTTCGCTGTTCGCAGCGGGTGTCGTGGTCTCAGGCGTATCGATCGCGCAAATTCGCGCCGAGGGCCGGACGCAGCTGGCGCAGGCGACGCCACCGCTTCAGGGCACGCCCTCCGAGGATCAGAACAAACCGGCGGAAGCCAAGCCCGGCGGCGATCGCCCGACCACGCCGGCCCCTGAACCGGCACGCCCCGACCCGCAGACGCAGGGCGCGGCGGGCGCGGCCAAGCCAGCTTTGCCGCCGGCACCGGCCGAGAAGATCGCGCCGCCGATCGAGAAGAAGTAGGGCGCAACCGCAAGCTCTTCTGCTGCGATAGCGACCCTGCGCCGGCGTGGTGGTGAGCCGTTGTTCTGCTTCACTTGCGCCGGTATGATCCGGAGCGGAAACTGACCTGCACCCCACAGGATCACTCCATGCCGACCGCAAGCCTGGCGCCCCTCGATGAGACGATTTCGATCGCGGAGCTTACGCGCGATCCTTATCCGATCTACCGGCGGCTGCGACGCGAGGCGCCCGTGCTGCGAGTGAAATCCGTGGGCCGCACCTTCCTCACCAAGGCTGCCGACACCAAATATGTGAAGGACAACGCGGCGCTGTTCAGCTCCGACGATCCGAACACGCCGATGAAGCGGGCCTTCCTGGCCCATACCTTGATGCGCAAGGACCACGACGAGCACCGCAGCGAGCGGATGGCGATGATGCCGGCTCTGATGCCGAAGACGATCGAGGCCGTTTGGGCACCCCTCTATGCGAAACTGGCCGCCGTGTATCTCGACCGGTTGCCCCGCGGCGAGGTCGTTGACCTCTTCCCCACGCTCGCCGGCCCCATCGCAGCGCGGATTCTGGCCCATGCCATTGGCGTTCCGGACGCGAGCGACGAGGACATGCAACGATGGTCCCAGACCCTGATCGACGGCGCCGGCAATTTTGGCTGGACGCCAGGACCCTTCGAAGCAACCGACCTTGCCAATGCGGAGATGGACCGATGTATCCGTGGCAATTTCGAACGCGTTCGCACCGAACAGGATTCCTCCGCGCTGTCCTTCATGGTGAACGCAGCAAACCCGATTGCCGAGAGTCAGATGATTGCCAACGTCAAGATCGCGATCGGGGGTGGCATCAACGAGCCGCGTGACGCTCTGCTGACGATCATCTACGGCTTGCTGACTAACCCGGACCAGCTTGAAGCCGTCCGAGAAGGCGGCAAATGGCGATCCGCTTTCGAGGAAGGCGTACGATGGGTGGCGCCGATCCAGGCGAGTTCGCGTCTCGTCATGGAAGACACCGAGATTCGCGGCTGCTTCATCCCGAAGGGCGACACGGTGATGACGATACAGGCCTCAGCCAACCGGGACGAGGAGGTCTTCGAGGATGGCGAGCGCTACGACGCGTTGCGCGAACCCAATCCTCATCAAGCCTTCGGCAACGGCCCGCATCACTGCGCAGGCGCGCACCTTTCGCGGCGGACGGTTGGCGCCATCCTTCTGCCGATGTTGTTCGAGCGCTTCCCCCGTATGACCCTGCCTGATCCCGCGAGCGTTCGCTGGCACGGCTTCGGTTTCCGCGGCCCGCTCAATCTGCCGGTTCTCCTCCAGTAGGCTGGCGGGACGCAGGCCTTCGACGTCGAGCCCGTAAGCGCGGTCCGTGGCGGCGAAAAAATCGCACCGTCGATTGAGAAGAAGTAGGCTTGCTGTCATTCCGGGGCGCGCGAAGCCCGAGCTACGGTGCGCAATTGCGCACCTGAGAATCCAGTTCTCTACGGACTCTGCCGCCCGATGGATTCCGGGCTCGACGCTGCGCGTCGCCCCGGAATGACGGAGGAGAGAGCCTACCTCACCGCACCAAAACGTTCTTGAACTGCCACGGATCAGACGTGTCGATATCCTCCGGGAACAGGCCCGGACGATCCGTCAGCGGCGTCCAGTCGGTGTAGAAACCCTTGACCGGGCCGAGATACGGCAGCTGGATTTCCAGCAGGCGATCGAAATCCATCTCGTCGGCTTCGACGATGCCCTCGTTCGGGTTTTCCAGCGCCCACACCATGCCGCCGAGCACGGCGGAGGTCACCTGCAGGCCGGTGGCGTTCTGATAGGGCGCGAGCGCGCGGGTCTCTTCGATGGAAAGCTGCGAGCCGTACCAATAGGCATTCTTGTCATGGCCGAACAGCAGCACGCCGAGCTCGTCGATGCCGTCGACGATCTCGTTCTCGTCGAGGATGTGGTGCTTCTCCTGCATCTTGGCGGCGCGGCCGAACATCTCGTGCAGCGACAGCACGGCATCGTCGGCCGGATGATAGGCATAGTGGCAGGTCGGCCGATAGATTGCCGTGCCCGAGGCGTCACGCACCGTGAAGTAATCGGCGATCGAGATCGACTCGTTGTGGGTGACGAGGAAGCCATATTGCGCGCCGCGGGTCGGGCACCAGGTGCGCACGCGGGTGTTGGCACCGGGCTGCATCAGATAGATGGCGGCGCCGCAGCCGGCCTCGTGGGTCCGCGCATTCTCCGGCATCCATTTCTCATGGGTGCCCCAGCCGAGCTCGGACGGCTGCACGCCTTCCGAGAGAAAACCTTCCACCGACCAGGTGTTGACGAAGACATCGGGCTCTTTCGGCTTCTTCGAGCGCTGGGTGTCGCGCTCGGCGATGTGGATGCCCTTGATGCCGCCCTGCCGCATCAAATCCGCCCATTCGGCCTTGGTCTTCGGCTTGGGAGCATTGAGCTTCAGATCGGCAGCGACGTTGAGCAGCGCCTGCTTGACGAAGAACGAGACCATGCCGGGATTGGCGCCGCAGCAGGAGACGGCCGTGGTCGAGCCCTTGGGCCGTGCCTTCTTGGCGGCCAGCGTCACTTCGCGCAGCGCGTAGTTGGAGCGCGCTTCGGGACCCTTCGACGAATCGAAATAGAAGCCGAGCCAGGGCTCGTTGACGGTATCGATGTAGAGCGCGCCGAGCTCGTTGCAGAGCTCCATGATGTCGGTGGAGCCGGTGTCGACCGAGAGATTGACGCAAAAGCCCTGGCCGCCGCCTTCGGTGAGCAGCGGAGACAGCAACTCGCGATAATTGTCCCTGGTCACGGCCTTCTGGATGAAGCGGACATTGTGCTTCTCGCAATGCGCCTTGCGGCCTTCGTCCTTGGGGTCGATCACGGTGACGCGCGACTTGTCGTAATCGAGATGCCGCTCGATCAGCGGCAGCGTGCCTTTGCCGATGGAGCCGAAGCCGACCATGACGATGGGACCGGTGATCTTCGCGTAGATCTGCGAGGGAAGGCTCATGGAACGGTTTCTCCGGAACGTGCTGGCTGGCAAAGGGTGGGTGGATCAGGCGCTGCGGCGCCTTTCAAACGCTGCGGCGCTTTTTTAGACGCTGCGGCGCTTGGCGGTGACTTCGATCTCGACCTTCATCTCGGGCTTGGCGAGAGCGCTGACGACCAGCAAGGTCGCAGCCGGCCTGATGTCCCCGAGAACCTCGCCGCAGACGGCGAAGTGGGCGTCGATGTAGCTGGCGTCGGTGACGTAATAGGTCGCACGGACGATATCGGCCATCTCGAATCCGCCCTCCTTCAGGGCGCCTTCGATGGTCTTGAAGCAGTTACGTGACTGGCTCGTGACGTCTGATGGCATCGTCATCGTGCTGTAGTCATAGCCGGTGGTTCCCGCGACAAAGGCGAACTCGCCGTCGATCACGGCACGGCTGTAGCCGGCGGTCTTCTCGAATGGGGAGCCGGTGGAAATCAGGCGACGGGGCATGGTTTGGACCTCGACTGAAGGGCGTTTCGCGGGGTTAAAGGGCGTTTCTGGCGCCCGCGCAACCCCAAAGGAACGGGCGTGGCGCAGGCGCGCTTGGGCGTTGCCGCTCAGCGCGGTTCGGGGCGTCGCGAGGAAAGCGATGCTTTAGGCCGCGCGCGCCTGGACGGTGCGAACTACCCTCCGTTTGGCGAGGGCCGCGCCGGTCGGGACGATCATCCCTTCGGCGCCGTCGAGCGCGCCTTCCGCGAACTCGATCGCCAGCAGGCGCTCGCGCTCGAACGGGCCGGGCAGCGACAGCGCACCGGTGTTCTCGCCCGAGAAGCCGAAGCGGGCATAATAGGGGGCATCGCCGAGCAGGATCACGGCGGCATGCCCGCGCGCCCGGGCGGCGGCCAGCGCTTGATGCATCAGCGCGGCGCCGATCCCGAGCTCGCGGCAGGCAGGGTCCACCGCCAGCGGTCCGAGGACCAGAGCGGGCCTGCCTCCGGCGCTGACGTGCCACAGCCGCACGGTTCCCACGAGCTTGCCTTCGCGCATCGCCGACAGGGCAAGGCCTGCGGCAGGTGCACGTCCGTCGCGCAGGCGCTGGCAGGTGCGGCCGTGGCGGTTCTCGCCAAAGCAGGCATCGAGCAGCGCTTCACGCATCGCAACGTCTCCAGCACGCTCGCTGCGGATCGCGAACGGAGCGGCTTTCGAGGTGGAGGCGGCTTGTGGCTTCCGAGGAGCGGTCATGGCGCGTCAGTCCCCGCTTGAACGGACGTGCCCGAAGGCGCGCCTGTGCAAGACGTCGTCAGATCGAAATGTCAGGGAGGAGCCGGCAAGCCGGCTCCCGGGTTCGTCAGGCCTCTAGAAGAGAGAGGCGGATCAGATGTGATACGTCTTCAGCGGCGGGATGCCGTTGAACGCCACCGACGAGTAGGTCGACGTATAGGCCCCGGTGCCTTCGATCAGCACCTTGTCGCCGATCTCGAGCGTGACGGGAAGCGGATACGGGCTCTTCTCGTACAGCACGTCGGCGCTGTCGCAGGTGGGGCCTGCGAGCACGCACGGCGTCATGTCCGCGCCGTCGTGACGGGTGCGGATGGCGTAGCGGATCGACTCGTCCATGGTCTCGGCGAGACCGCCGAACTTGCCGATGTCCAAGTACACCCAGCGCACCTCGTCCTCGTCGCTCTTCTTCGAAATGAGCACGACCTCGGATTCGATGATGCCGGCGTTGCCCACCATGCCGCGACCCGGCTCGATGATGGTCTCCGGGATCTGGTTGCCGAAGTGCTTGCGCAGCGCACGGAAGATCGAGCGGCCGTAGGTCACGACCGGCGGCACGTCCTTCAGGTACTTGGTCGGGAAGCCGCCGCCCATGTTGACCATGGACAGGTTGATGCCGCGCTCGGCGCAGTCGCGGAACACCTGCGAGGCCATCGCCAGCGCACGGTCCCACGCCTTCACCTTGCGCTGCTGCGAGCCGACATGGAAGGAGATGCCGCACGGCTCCAGCCGGAGGCGCTTGGCGAGGTCGAGCACCTCGACCGCCATCTCCGGGTCGCAGCCGAACTTGCGCGACAGCGGCCATTCGGCGCCGGCGCAATCATAGAGGATGCGGCAGAACACCTTCGCGCCGGGAGCGGCACGGGCGACCTTCTCGACCTCGGCGCCGCAATCGACCGCGAACAGCCGGATGCCGAGCGCGAAGGCGCGCGCGATGTCGCGCTCCTTCTTGATCGTGTTGCCGAAGGAGATGCGGTCGGGCGTCGCACCCGCGGCCAGCGCCATCTCGATCTCGGCGACCGTCGCGGTGTCGAAGCAGGAGCCCATGGACGCCAGCAGCGCCAGCACTTCCGGCGCCGGGTTCGCCTTGACGGCGTAGAACACGCGGCTGTCGGGCAGCGCCTTGGCGAAGGTCTGGTAATTGTCGCGCACGACCTCGAGGTCGACGACGAGGCACGGCTCGGTGTCGAGGCCATCCTTGCGGCGGTTGCGCAGGAATTCCTGGATACGGTCGGTCATAGCACTCTCCCAAACGGCCCAGCGACGGGGATCCGTTCAAAAAATGTCGTCGGATAAGCGCCCCGGCCAGATCGCGCGATGGAGGCGCGACGAGCCAAAGACTCAAATCAGACTGTGCTGCCGTGGATTGGTTGGGAGTGTTCCCGCCCGCACACCTGGCAATGAAGGACAAGCCTTTTCAGTAGCCCGCGCCGGCGTTGGACTGCCGGTAGAGACCAAAAAAGCCCGATCCGTCGTTGCTTTAAGTCGCGTCCCCCGTTGAGAGCGGGGTGCGCCGGTTCGCCTCCGGCTGCCAGTCACGGTTGCAAAAAGTGAAGTCACCTTCGACAAGGCATCTCTTGAGAGAGATGCTGGACGCTCCGGGTTTGCTTTCGTCTTCCGGCTAAGAGCCTTCCGACGTCCACACTTCCGAAGAGCCCCTCGGCTTCTTCACCCCTTGGCGGCTGTCCGGCCTCTTGTCCGGATACCTACCGACTGACACACGACCACAGGCACGTGCGAAATTGGGCAAGTCCGCACATAAGTGTTTTGACTCGGCTTCGCAAGAATTTTTTTAGGCTGCGAACAGAATTGCCTAACATCTGCTTGCGCGGTGTTGCGCGAGCGACGTGGAAGATGAACGGGCGTTAAGTTTTCCGTGGCAGCGCGCGCGTCTGTCGCGCGCGAGAGACGTCAGCCGCGCTTGGTGAAGGGCTCGACGCGCTGAGCCGCGCGGATGAAGGCGGTCATCACGAGCACGCCGAGCGCGAACAGCACGGCCTGCAGGATATGCGTGCCTTGATCGCCGAGGCCGAACAGGATCGCGAGCGCCCAGCCGCCGGCGAACGCCGCGCCGAACACTTCGGCACCGATCAGGATGGCGGCGCTGATGACGGTGATGACGCTGGGCCAGACGATCTGTCGGGAAGACGAGGAAGGCGCGTTCATGAGCTCAAGGGGTCCCTAGGCTTCGAGGGCCGCAATCTCCTCGAAAAGGCGGCCGGGAGCAAGGCCAAATGGCCCAAAAAAGCCCCATCGCATGCTATAGCTGGCCGCCACAATCGAGCCATGAAAACCGGGACTTGCGATGTCAGAACCCCGCCAAAATACGGACTCCGAGATCAATCCGCTGCTGAAGGCCTGGGTGACGCCGTTTGCGACCCCGCCCTTCGACGAGATCAAGCCGGAGCACTTCCTGCCGGCCTTCGAGCAGGCCTTTGCCGACCACTCCGCCGAGATCGCGGCGATCACCAATGATCCGGCCGCGCCCGACTTCGCCAACACCATCACGGCGCTGGAGCGCTCCGGCAAGCTGCTGAGCAAGGTCGCGGCCGTGTTCTACGACCTCGTCTCGGCGCATTCCAATCCGGCCATCCTGGAGATCGACAAGGAAGTCTCCTTGCGGATGGCGCGGCACTGGAATCCGATCGTGATGAATGCCGTGCTGTTTGGTCGCATCGCCCAGCTGCACGAGAACCGCGCCAATCTCGGTCTGTCACCCGAGCAGCTCCGCCTCTTGGAACGCACCTATACCCGCTTCCACCGCGCCGGTGCCGGCCTCACCGAGGAGGCCAAGACGCGGATGGCCGAGATCAACGAGAGGCTCGCCCAACTCGGCACCAGCTTCAGCCATCATCTGCTCGGCGACGAGCAGGATTGGGTCATGGAGCTCGGGGAGGCCGACCGCCAGGGCCTGCCGGAGAGCTTCGTCGCCGCCGCCAAGGCTGCGGCCGAAGAGCGCGGCATGGCAGGCAAGGCCATCGTCACGCTGTCGCGGTCCTCGGTCGAGACCTTCCTGAAGAGCTCGGCCCGCCGCGACCTGCGCGAGAAGGTCTACAAGGCCTTCATCGCCCGCGGCGACAACGGCAATGCCAACGACAACAACGAAGCCATCGTCGAGATCCTGAAGCTGCGCGAGGAGAGCGCGAACCTCCTGGGTTATCCGACCTACGCCGCCTACCGGCTCGAGGATTCCATGGCCAAGACGCCGGACGCCGTGCGGGGCCTGCTGGAGCGGGTCTGGAAGCCAGCGCGCGCCCGGGCGCTCGCCGACCGTGACGAGATGCAGGCGCTGATCACGACGGAGGGCGGCAATTTCAAGCTCGCTCCCTGGGATTGGCGCTTCTACGCCGAGAAGCTGCGCCTGCAGCGCGCCAATTTCGATGATTCCGCGATCAAGCCCTATCTGTCGCTCGACCACATGATCGAAGCGGCCTTCGACTGCGCCACGCGGCTGTTCGGCGTCACCTTCGAGGAGCGCAAGGACGTTCCGGTCTGGCATCCCGACGTGCGGGTCTGGGAGATGAAGGGCAGCGACGGCCAGCACAAGGCGCTTTTCTACGGCGACTATTTCGCCCGGCCGTCGAAGCGTTCCGGCGCCTGGATGACCTCGCTGCGCGACCAGCAGAAGCTCGACGGCGAGGTCGCTCCGCTGGTCCTCAACATCTGCAACTTCGCCAAGGGGGCCGATGGCGAGCCCTGCCTGCTGTCGCCCGATGATGCCCGCACCCTGTTCCACGAGTTCGGCCACGGCCTGCACGGCATGCTCTCCAACGTGACCTACCCGTCGCTGTCGGGCACCTCCGTCTTCACCGACTTCGTCGAGCTGCCATCGCAGCTCTACGAGCACTGGCAGGAGCGGCCCGAGGTGCTGCAGAAGTTCGCCCGTCACTACCAGACCGGCGAGCCGCTGCCCGACGACCTGCTGCAGCGTTTCCTTGCCGCGCGAAAGTTCAACCAGGGCTTTGCCACGGTCGAGTTCGTCTCCTCGGCCCTGATCGATCTCGAGTTCCACACCCAGCCGGCCGCTGCCGCGCAGGACGTCCGCGCCTTCGAGAAGAAGGAGCTGGAGAAGATCGGCATGCCCGAGGAGATCGCGCTGCGTCACCGTCCCACGCAGTTCGGTCACATCTTCACCGGCGACCATTATGCCGCGGGCTATTACAGCTACATGTGGTCGGAGGTGATGGACGCCGACGCCTTCGGCGCGTTCGAGGAGGCCGGGGACATCTTCGATCCCACGGTGGCCAAGCGCCTGCACGACGACATCTATTCGAGCGGTGGATCGCTCGATCCGGAAGCGGCCTATGAGGCCTTCCGCGGCCGTCCGCCGGAACCTGACGCGCTGCTGCGCCGCCGCGGCCTGCTCGACGACGCCAAGGCGGCTTGATGAGGATGCGGGCCCTGATCGGATGGCTGCTCGCCGCCGGCCTGTCACTCGTGGCGGGCACGGCGAGCGCGCATCCGCATGTCTGGATCACTGCGACCAGCGAGTTGCTCTACGCGGCTGACGGCAGCATCACCGGCGTCCGCCATGCATGGACATTCGACGACATGTTTTCGAGCTATGCGGTGCAGGGGCTCGAGAGCAAGACCAAGGGCGCCTATACGCGCGAGGAGCTCGGGCCGCTGGCGCAGACCAACGTCGAGTCGCTGAAGGAATATGCCTACTTCACCTTTGCGCGAGCCGACGGCAAGAAGGAACGATTCCAGGAGCCGGTCGACTATTTCCTCGACTACAAGGACACCGTGCTGACCCTGCACTTCACGCTGCCGTTGAAGAACCCGGTCAAGCCGAAGCAATTGGTGCTCGAAGTGTTCGACCGTTCCTTCTTCATCGATTTCCAGATGGCCAAGGACAATCCGGTCAAGCTGGTCGGCGCGCCCGCGGGCTGCCAGATGAGGCTTGACCGTCCCAGCGACGGCACCGCCACCGCGCAGAAGCTCAACGAGCAGACCTTCATGAGCGGCGAGAACACCAATTTCGGCATGATGTTCGCCAACAAGATCACGGTGGATTGCCCTTGAAGCCGCAACTCCCTCCGCTCGCGCGCGGGCTGCTCGCCTGCGCCGTCGTCCTGCTGGCGGTCAGCCTGGTCGATGCCGCGCTCCATGATCTCCTCGCGCAAAACCCGTTTGGTGCGCCCCGCCCGGCGCAGGCCGCCGCGCCCGAAGCCAGCGGCATCATCGGCTGGCTCTTGGCAAAGCAGTCGGAATTCTATCGGCAGATGTCGTCCACGATCCGCGCCGCGAAGTCCGACGGCTCTGCGGTTTGGACGCTGCTGTTCATCTCGTTTGCCTACGGCATCTTCCATGCCGCCGGCCCCGGCCATGGCAAGGCGGTGATCGCCTCCTATCTCGTCGCCAACCGCGAGACCGCCCGGCGCGGCATCGCGCTGTCGTTTGCCTCGGCGCTGATGCAGTCGCTGGTCGCGATCCTCATCGTCGGCATCTCGGCTTGGGTCCTGAATGCGACCGCCAAGACCATGTGCAAGGCGGAAGGGGTGATCGAGATCGCGAGCTACGCCCTGATCGCGCTGTTCGGGCTTCGCCTCGTCTGGGTCAAGGGCCGCACGTTCATCCGGTCGCTGCAGGCGGCCCAGCCGGTGCCGGCGATCGCCGGCGTGCCGCACCACCATGATCATCATCATGATGCCCACGATCATCACGGTCATGATCACCATCACCACGATCACGGTCATGCGCACGCCCATGCCCATCACGGCCATGACCACGTCCATGACGAGCATTGCGGCCATTCCCACGGTCCGACGCCAAGCGAGCTCGGCGGCCCCGGCGGGTGGCGGCGTGGCTTTGCCGCGATCCTCACCGTCGGCATTCGTCCCTGCTCCGGCGCCATCCTGGTGCTGGTGTTCGCGCTCGCCCAAGGCCTGTTCTGGGCCGGCATTGCCGCGACCTTCCTGATGGGGCTCGGCACTGCGATCACGGTCGCGACCATCGCCGTTATCGCCGTTTCCGCCAAGGACATCGCTGCCCGCCTCAGCGCCGGGCGCGACGGCGGCGGCGCGCTGTTCATGCGCGGCATCGAATTCGCGGCCGCAGGCGTCGTGCTGCTGTTCGGCGCGGGCCTGTTGCTCGGCTACATTGCGGCTGAACGGACGACGTGTTTCTGAGCTCTTCCCCTCTCCCCTTGTGGGAGAGGGTGGCTCGCCGCATAGCGGCGAGACCGGTGAGGGGTCTCCCTCCACGGATGAGCGTCTCGCAGGCGAGCTTGCCGATAGAACCCCTCATCCGGCGCTTCGCGCCACCTTCTCCCGCAAGGGGAGAAGGAAGAACGTCACACCGGCAGGAACCGCTTCAAGGCCGGCATGAAAAAGATCCCGAGATTGATCGCAAAGCCGGCGCTCCAGAGGATCGAGCGCAGCGTCGGACGGTTGCCGAGATAGGTCAGCACGTAGGCGAGGCGGACGATGAGGAAGAGGGCCGCGAGCTCGTCGATCAGCCGCTGCGGCGAATCTCTGTATTCGGCGAGCAGGACCGCGAAGGCGAAGAACGGGAAGGTCTCGATGCCGTTCTGGTGCGCGCCGAGCGCGCGCTGCGACAGTGCGTCCTCATAGAAGGCAGGATCGCGCGGCCGGGAATTGTCGAAGCGGCGAAACCTGATCCATTTGACCGCGGCGATCGTAGACAGATAGAGCAGCAGCGCCCCAAAGACGCACCATTCCGCGAGTGTCATCTTCTTTCCCCCGCCTGGGTGCGACCCTATCGAAATCGGCCTCATCTTGACAAGTTCGGACCAACGCGCGACCCACACAGCCATGACCAGCGTCGTCCCCATCGAGACCGCAAGACCAGCAGCCCAATCCGCCTTGCCGCGCGTTGGCGTGCTCCTGATCAATCTCGGAACGCCCGACACCGCCGATGCGCCGGGCGTGCGGGTCTATCTCAAGGAGTTCCTCAGTGACGCCCGCGTCATCGAGGACCAGGGCCTGATCTGGAAAGCCGTGCTGAACGGCATCATCCTGCGCAGCCGCCCCCGCACCAAGGCGCTGGACTATCAGAAGATCTGGAACACCGAGAAGAACGAGTCGCCGCTGAAGACCATCACGCGGTCGCAAGCCGACAAGCTCGCCGCCGCACTGTCGGACCGCGCCCACGTCGCGGTGGACTGGGCGATGCGCTACGGCAATCCTTCGATCAAGTCGGGTATCGATGCGCTGATCGCCAAAGGCTGCGAGCGCATCCTGGCGGTCCCGCTCTATCCGCAATATTCCGCCTCGACCTCGGCGACGGTCTGCGACGAAGTGTTCCGCGTGCTCGCCCGCCTGCGCAACCAGCCGACGCTGCGGGTGACGCCGCCTTACTACGAGGACGCCGCCTATATCGAGACGCTCGCGAGCTCGATCGAGACGCATCTGGCGAGCCTGCCGTTCACGCCGGAGCTGATCGTGGCGTCCTTCCACGGCATGCCGAAATCCTATGTCGACAACGGCGATCCCTATCAGCAGCACTGCATTGCCACCACGCAAGCGCTGCGCCGCCGGCTCGGCATGGACGAGACGAAGCTGCTGCTGACCTTCCAGTCGCGCTTCGGCAATGCCGAGTGGCTTCAGCCCTATACGGACAAGACGATGGAGCGGCTCGCGAAGGAAGGCGTGCGCCGCATCGCGGTGGTGACGCCCGGCTTTTCCGCTGATTGCCTGGAGACGCTGGAGGAGATCGCGCAGGAGAACGCGGAGATCTTCAAGCACAATGGCGGCGAAGCGTTTTCCGCGATCCCCTGCCTCAACGACAGCGAGCCCGGGATGGATGTGATCCGCACCCTGGTGCTGCGCGAGCTCCAGGGCTGGATCTAGTTCCGTGAATCGCCGCGAGCTCCTGACGCTTGGGATGATCGCGGCGCTGCCGGCGCCGGTGCTGGCGCAGCAGCCGAACGCGCTGCGCCGGCTCGGCGTGCTCTCGGTCACGGCTGCCGATGATGCGATCGGCCGCACGCGCAGCATGGTCCTGGTCGAGGCGCTCGCCGGCCTTGGCTGGAAGGAGCGCGACAACCTCAAGGTCCACTGGCGCAGCGGCGGCGGTGACCGCGCCCGCATCGCGCAGTTGGCCGACGAGCTGATTGCGCTCAAGCCCGACATCCTGCTCGCGGTCGGCACGCCCTCGGTCGAGGAGCTGCGCCGGCGCACCACGACGATCCCGATCGTGTTCGCCGTCGTTACCGATCCCGTCAGCCAGGGCTTTGTCGAAAACCTCGCGCATCCCGGCGGCAACGTCACCGGCTTCACCGATTACGACGGCCCCCTGGCCGGCAAATGGCTGGAGATGCTGACGCAGGTCACGCCGAAAGTGTCCAGCGTTGCCGTCGTCTACAATCCCGCCACCGCGCCGTTCGCCCCGCTGATGCTGCGCACCATCGAGGATGCGGCCCGGACCCTCCACGTGACGGTCGAGCCCGCGCCGGTGCATGACACAGCCTCGATCGTGGCGCTGGCCTCGCGGAAGGCCGACGGGCTGCTCGTCCTGCCTGACTTCTTCACCATGGCCAACCGCGCGCACCTTCTGGCGGCCGTTGCGCAGGCGCGCGTGCCCGCGGTGTTCTGGAGCCGTGCGTTCGTCGAGGAAGGCGGGCTGATGTCCTACAGCACCGACAGCACCGAGCAGCTCCGCCGCGCCGCCTCCTACGTCGACCGTATCCTGAAGGGAGCGCTGGCGGCCGACTTGCCGGTCCAGAATCCCACCAAGTTCGAGCTCGCGATCAACCTCAAGACGGCGAAGTCTCTGGGTGTCACGCTGTCTCCGGATCTGCTCGCACTCGCCGACGACGTCATCGAATAACGCCGTCTGCGGCGGGGCTGGCCGGAATTCGTTAATTTTCCCGCTAGGTCTGCGCCTGCCCGCTTTCAAGAGCCAGTCCGCAAACACATATCGAAGCCATTCCCTGCCTCGGACGCCTTGTGCGGAATTGCGCCGATACCGACGTGAATTGCGACCGCTGAACCGGTAGGGTCACGCTCCCGACCAATGACAGCGCGGGAAAGGCCTTTTCCCGGCTTCTTTCCCGCCTTGGAGGAAATATGAGCGGTTTCGACATTTTCGCGATTGTTCTGGTCTTGCTCGTCATCGTCACGCTGGTGGCCGGCGTGAAGACGGTGCCTCAGGGCTATGACTGGACCATCGAGCGCTTCGGCAAATACACCCAGACGCTCAGCCCCGGCCTCAATCTGATCGTGCCCTATTTCGATCGCGTCGGGCGCAAGATCAACATGATGGAGCAGGTGATCGACATTCCCGAGCAGGAGGTCATCACCAAGGACAACGCGACCGTGACGGTGGACGGCGTCGCCTTCTACCAGGTGTTCGACGCGGCCAAGGCGAGCTACGAGGTCTCCAACCTGACGCAGGCCATCACCGTGCTGACCATGACCAATATCCGCTCGGTGATGGGCGCGATGGATCTCGACCAGGTGCTGTCGCATCGCGACGAGATCAACGAGCGCCTGCTCCGCGTGGTGGATGCTGCGGTCTCGCCCTGGGGGTTGAAGGTCAACCGCATCGAGATCAAGGATATCGTGCCGCCAGCCGATCTCGTCGAAGCCATGGGCCGTCAGATGAAGGCCGAGCGCGTCAAGCGCGCCGACATCCTCGCCGCCGAAGGCCAGCGCCAATCGGAGATCCTGCGCGCCGAGGGCGCCAAGCAGGGCCAGATCCTGCAAGCGGAGGGCCGCAAGGAAGCCGCGTTCCGCGACGCTGAGGCCCGCGAGCGTTCTGCGGAGGCGGAAGCAAAGGCCACCCAGATGGTGAGCGAAGCCATTTCCAAGGGCGACGTCGCCGCTTTGAACTATTTCATCGCCGACAAATATATCAAGGCGTTCGGCCAGTTCGCGGAAGCGCCGAACCAGAAGATCATCATGCTGCCGATCGAAGCCACGAGCATGCTCGGTTCGCTCGCCGGCATCGGCGAGATCGCCAAGGCGACGTTCGGCGAGAGCGCGGCTTCTGCGGCTGCCGCCGCTCGCCGCCCCGGCTCCGTGCCGCCGACCGGCAGCCCGCCGCCGGCGGTGCCGCCGCGGCAGGGATAGTCACCGGCGTGCCTCTCCGACAGGGGCGCGCACCATGATAGAAGGTCGTGTCATGACCGACATGTTCGTATCGCTCGGCACCTGGAACTGGTTGATCTTCGGCTTCATCCTGATGGCGCTGGAAGTGCTGGCGCCGGGCATCTTCCTGTTCTGGCTCGGGCTCGCCGCGCTGCTGGTGGGATTGATCTCGTTTACGGTCGTCATATCGTGGCAGATCCAGCTCGTGATGTTCGCGCTGTTCGCGGCCGCCGCCGTGCCGGTGTGGCGGCGCCTGGCCCGGCCGAAGCCGGACGCGAGCGCCAGCCCCTTCCTCAACAAGCGTACCGAGGCCTTGCTCGGGCGCGAGTTCACCCTGGAGAAGCCGATCATCGACGGCTCAGGCACCGTGCGCATCGGCGATACCGTGTGGCGTGTCGCCGGTCCCGACACGCCGGCGGGCACGCGGGTGAAGGTGGTGCAGGTGGATGGTGCGAACCTGACGGTCGCCGCGGCGTGATCGCTCTCACCCTCCAGGGGAGGGTAAGAGAAGCGCTATCTCTTCCACTTCTCCGCGAACCGGTGCAGCGGCATGACCATCTCGCACAATTCCCGCCCGAGCGGCGTCAGCCCGTAACCTCCGGCATCGCCAAGCTCGACGAAACCCGCCTCACGCAGCTCCGTCAGCCGCGCCTGCAGCACCGTCGGCGAGGCTTCGTCGCAGGCGGTGCGCAGCGCGCGGGAGGTGAGGGGGCCTTCGCGTAACTCCCACAGGATCCGCAAGCTCCAGCGCCGGCCGAGCAAATCGAGAAGCGCCATGATCGGCCGGCCCGTGCGCGATCCCCGCACCGGACGCGTCGTCGTGCCTGCTTGCCTGGCCATCGTCCCCTCTTGCGAATTGCTACAAATAATGTAGCGTGTTGCTACGGTAATTGTAGCAACGAAAGACAGCGCATGTCTCAATCCGCTCCGCGCATTGCGCCGCTCACCCCGCCTTATCCCCCGGAGATAAAGGCACAGTTCGACCGCATCATGCGCGGTGCGCCGCCTTTGACGCTGTTCCGGGTGATGGCGGGCCACGGCCGCGCCTGGGACAAGTTTCGTGCCGGCGGCCTGCTCGATCCCGGCCCGCTGTCGCTGCGCCAGCGCGAGATCGTCATCGACCGCACCTGCGCGCTGAACAGGTGCGAGTATGAATGGGGCGTGCATGTCGCGATCTTCGCCGGGCCGGCGAAGCTGACCGAGGGCGAGGTACGTGCGACCGTACAAGTCGATGCGAGCTCGGCCTGCTGGTCCCCAGCTGAGCAGGCGCTGATCGCAGCCGTCGACGCGCTGCACACCCGCGCGACGCTCGATGACGCCGAGTTCGCCGCGCTGTCGGCGCATTATGACGAGGCGCAGATCCTGGAGATCATGCTGCTGTGCGGCTTCTATCGCACGGTGTCGTATCTGGCGAACGGGCTGCGGCTGCCGCTGGAGGAGAACGCGGCAAGATTCCCGGTATAAGTCTCTCCCCGTCATGGCGAGGAGCGCCTTTCCCTCCTCGTCATTCCGGGGCACGCGAAGCGTGAACCCGGAATCCATCGTGCAGCGTCCACTGAGATGAATGGATCCCGGGCTCGCGCCCAAGCAGGCGCGCCCCGGAATGACGGCGGAGAGAAACGGGCCCGCCTTACGCCACGCCCGCCCGCAGCAGATCGTGCAGGTGCACGATGCCCACCACCTTGCCCGCCTCGGTCACGACCAGCGTCGTGATCTTGCGGGTGTTCAGCACCTCGATCATCTCGGTCGCGAGCATCGAGGGCGGCACCGTTTTCGGCTGCCGGGTCATGATGTCGTCGACCGATGCCGTCAGCAGGTCGGGACGCATGTGGCGGCGCAGATCGCCGTCGGTGATGATGCCGACGGCCTCGTTCGCCTCGTTGACAATGCAGACGCACCCCAAACCCTTGGCCGACATCTCGACCACGGCCTCCGACATCGCGGTGCCCTCGGGCTTGACCGGGATTTCCGCGCCCGTGCGCATGTAGTCGCGGACGAATTTCAGCATCGCGCCCAGCTTGCCGCCGGGATGGAAATGCGCGAATTCGAGCGCGGTGAAGCCGCGGCCTTCGAGCAGCGCGATCGCGAGCGCATCGCCGATCGCAGCCTGCATCAGCGTCGACGTCGTCGGCGCCAGATTGTGCGGGCAGGCCTCGCGCGCCCTCGGCAGCTCGATCACGATGTCGGCCGCTTGTCCCAGCGAGGACGCGGCGTTCGATGTCACCGCGATCATGGGAATCGCAAAGCGCGCCGAATAGTACACGAGGTTCTTCATCTCCGGCTGCTCGCCGGACCAGGACAGCGCCATGATGACGTCGTCGGTGGTGATCATGCCGAGGTCGCCATGACCGGCCTCGGCCGCATGCACGAAGAAGGCGGGCGTGCCGGTCGAGGCCAATGTCGCCGCGATCTTGCGCCCCATATGGCCTGACTTGCCGAGCCCGGTGACGATGACGCGGCCCTTGGCGTTGCGGATCAGGTCGACCGCCCTGGCGAAGGTCTCGCCCAGCGGGCCGCGCAGGGCGGCTGCGAGCGCGTTGATGCCGCCGCTCTCCGTCTCCAGGGTGCGGAGCGCGGATTCGACGCTGTCGGGGATAGGGCCGGATGATGCGGTCATCAGCGGTTTCGAGCTCGGCATGTTTTCGTCCAGGGAAGGGTGGGGCGTTCGCCCGTTGGCGCCTGCTTAGCACGGCCCGGGCAGGGAGGCGACGCGCCGCCCTCGGCCCTCAACGGGTCATTAACCATAATTGTTTTAACTCCATTAACGATGGTTCCCGCCAGCCGGTGGGGACGATCGTGAAAGTGTTTGATTTCGTTGGAGTTATTCCATCGTGGGGTCGTCTCCAGGCACCGGCCGGAGCAAGCGCGCGCTCATTCTGCGCGCGGCTTTGCCGTGTCTTGTCCCCTGTCTTGCGCTGACGACCCTCGGAAGCGCCCCCGCGGCCGCCCAGAGCCTCACGCCCGACCTGTTCAATCCCAACCGCGGTGGCTTCGCCTCGCCCGAGACGTTGCCGACGCGCCGCACGGCGGGCGTGCCGCAGGCGCCGTCGGATGCGCTGCCGGCGCTGCCAGACCCCAACGCTGATCCGCGCAAGCGGCAGCAAGCGCCGGCGACCTCGCGTATCGGTCAGGTCCCGACATATGGATTGCCCGCCGCGAGCGGCGCGAGCAGCTCCGGCTACGACGCCCTCAACCGCAAGCGGCAGCAACCCAAGCTCTATCCCGGCCAGCCGAAGCCGAAGCGCGCGGCCGGTCCCGGCTCGCCGGCGCCGACCACAGCGCCGCCGCCGTCCACGCTCGGCCTGCCGAAGATTGCACCGCCGCCATCGGCGTCCGCAAACAAGTCACCCGTGCCTGCGGCGATGGCGGGCACCGTGCCCGGCCAACCGCTGCGCCGCCGCCTCAAGGCCGATGACGATCCGTTCGGAGCCGTCGGCGATTACGCCGGCAGCTTCCTGATCAAGGGCGGGCTCGCGCTCTCCGCCGGCTACGACACCAACCCGACGCGTCTGAACAAGCCGGTCGGCTCCCCGGTCTACGTCGTCGCGCCGGATCTGCTTGTGGTGTCCGACTGGGAGCGTCACGCGCTGGTGGCCGACCTGCGCGGCTCGTTCTCCGGCTACACCACCAACATGCCGGCGACGATCAACGGTTTTGCCTCGCCGTCGCCGGTCGAGGCCGATCGCCCCGACTTCACCGGCCATATCGACGGCCGGCTCGACGTCGACCGCGACCTCAAGCTGACCTCGCAGCTGCGCCTGCGGCTCGCCACCGACAATCCTGGCAGCCCCAACGTGCAGGCCGGCCTGCAGAAATACCCTGTTTACGCCGCCTACGGCACGACGGTCGGCTTCGACCAGACCTTCAATCGTTTCCAGGTCGCCGCCGGCGCCACAATCGATCGCACCGCCTACACGGATTCGAGGCTCACCGACGGCTCGACCTTCAGCAACGACGACCGCAACTTCAACCAGTATGGCGGCGTGGGGCGCTTCTCCTACGACCTCAAGCCGGGCCTGAAGCCGTTCGTCGAGATCCAGGGCGACACCCGCGTCCACGACCAGGCCGCCGACCGCAACGGCTACTTCCGCGATTCCAACGGCGGCTATGCCAAGGTCGGCTCGTCCTTCGAATTCTCGCGCATCCTCACGGGCGAAATCTCCGTGGGCTATTCCGCGCGCAACTACACTGATCCGCGCCTCAGCCAGCTCGCAGGCTTCCTGACGACTGGCTCGCTGATCTGGAACGCGAGCGGCCTCACCACGGTGAAATTCTTCACCGACACGCAGATCGCCGAGACCACCGTTCCCGGCTCCTCCGGCGTCCTGGTGCGCACCTACTCCGCCGAAGTCGACCACGACTTCCGCCGCTGGCTCACCGCCGTCGGCAAGTTCACCTACGGCACGCTCGACTACCAGGGCCAGAACCGCAACGACAAGACCTACTCGTTCGAGAGCAACCTGATCTACAAGCTCAACCGCAACATCTGGGTCAAGGGCACGCTGCGCCACGACATCCTGGATTCGAATGTCGCGGGATCGAGCTCGCAGGGGACGGTGGTGATGCTGGGCGTGAGGCTGCAGAATTAGAGTCGCCTGCTGCCGAGCGCATTCAGCGCGATCACGATGCAAGGCACCGCTCTTTCCGCTGTCATTCCGGGGCGCGCGAAGCGCGAGCCCGGGATCCATTTAAACACCGGCCCTGAGGCTCGATGGATTCCGGGCTCGCACCAAGTGGCGCGCCCCGGAATGACCTACTCTACCGCGGCAGATCCGTCTTCCCCATCAGGAACGTATCGATCGACCTTGCGCAAAGCCGACCCTCGCGGATCGCCCAGACCACCAGCGACTGGCCGCGGCGCATGTCGCCGGCGGTGAACACGTTCGGGCGCGAGGTCTGGTAGTCGAGCGTGTTGGCCTTGACGTTGCCGCGAGGGTCGAGCTCGACCGAGAGCAGCTTGAGCAGGCCCTCGTGCACGGGGTGCACGAAACCCATCGCGAGCAGGACGAGCTCGGCATCGAGCTCGAACTCGGTGCCGGCAATCGGCTTGAACTTGTCGTCGACGTGCACGCAGTGCAGCTTCTTGACCTGGCCGTTCTCGCCGGAAAACTTCTGCGTCAGCACGGCGTATTCGCGCACCGCGCCTTCGGCCTGGCTGGAGGACGTCCGCATCTTCAGGGGCCAGTTCGGCCAGGTCAGGCCCTTGTTCTCGCGCTCGGGCGGGGCGGGCATGATCTCGAGCTGTGTCACGGAGAGCGCGCCCTGGCGCAGCGAGGTGCCGATGCAGTCGCTTCCGGTATCGCCGCCGCCGATGACGACGACGTGCTTGCCGCCGGCCAGGATCTCCTGGACGCCGCCGAGCGGCTCCTCGGAGACGCGGCGGTTCTGCTGCGGCAGGAAGTCCATAGCGTAGTGAATGCCGGCGAGCTCGCGGCCGGGGATCGGCAAGTCGCGCGGGGCTTCCGCGCCGCCGGTCAGCGCCACGGCGTCGTACTCGTTGAGCATCTCGCGCGGATCGACATTGCCGTCGGCGCCGACATGGCTGTTGTAGTGGAAGGTGACGCCTTCGCCTTCCATCTGCTTGACGCGGCGGTCGATGACGCCCTTCTCCATCTTGAAGTCGGGGATGCCGTAACGCAGCAGGCCGCCGGCCTTGGCGTACTTCTCGAACAAATGCACGTCGTGGCCGGCGCGCGCGAGCTGCTGCGCGCAGGCCATGCCGGCCGGGCCCGAGCCGATCACGGCGACCTTCTTGCCGGTCTTGACGGCTGCGACCTCAGCCTTCAGCCAGCCATTGTCCCAGGCGCGGTCGACGATCGCGCATTCGATGGTCTTGATGGTGACCGGGTTGTCGTCGATGTTGAGCGTGCAGGACGCTTCGCACGGCGCAGGACAGATGCGGCCGGTGAATTCCGGGAAATTGTTGGTCGAGTGCAGGTTGCGCGAGGCCTCTTCCCAATTGCCCTGATAGACGAGGTCGTTCCAGTCGGGGATCTGGTTGTTGACCGGGCAGCCGGGCGTGCCGGGCGCCACCGAGCCGGTGCCGTGGCAATAGGGAATGCCGCAATTCATGCAACGCGCGGCCTGGTCGCGCACCTCTTTCTCGGAGAGGGGAACGACGAATTCCTTGTAATGCTTCACGCGCTCGGCGACCGGGGTGTACTTGCGGTCGCGCCGTTCGATTTCGAGAAAACCCGTGATCTTGCCCATTAAACCCGAAGTCCCTGCCGCTTAGGTTTCTTTTCCGTCGTTCCGGGATGCGCGCGCCGCGCGCTGACCCGGAACCTGGAGGTTATCTTTGCGAGATTCCGGGTTCGCGCTTCGCGCGCCCCGGAATGACGCGAGGTGAGAATTACGCCCCGATCGCGATTTTCGGCTCGGCGTCCGCGTTGGCGGCCATTTCGCGCAGCGCGCGCCGGTACTCGACCGGCATCACCTTGCGGAATTTGGGCAGCCAGTCCTTCCAATTGGCGAGGATGTCGGCGGCGCGCTTGGAGCCGGTGGCTTTCGCGTGGCGCGAGATCAGGACGTGCAGCCGCTCGACGTCGGAGGCGAGCAGGTTCTTGAACACGTCGACCCGGCCATGCGCTTCGAGGTCACCGGAATGGTGATAGGTGCCGGCGTTGATCAGCTCTTCCGACAGCACCGGCTCGAGCTCGACCATCGCCATGTTGCACAGCCTGTCGAAGTCACCGGTCTCGTCGAGCACATAGGCGATGCCGCCGGACATGCCGGCCGCGAAGTTGCGCCCGGTCTTGCCGAGCACGACCACGATGCCGCCGGTCATGTATTCGCAGCAATGATCGCCCGCGCCCTCGACCACGGCGACCGCGCCCGAGTTGCGCACGGCGAAGCGTTCGCCGGCGATGCCGCGGAAGTAGCACTCGCCCTCGATCGCGCCGTACATCACGGTGTTGCCGACGATGATGCTCTCTTCCGGCACGATGGCCGAGTTTCTTGGCGGCTTGACGATGATCCTGCCGCCCGAGAGACCCTTGCCGACATAGTCGTTGCCTTCGCCTTCGAGCTCGAAGGTGACGCCGTGGGCGAGCCAGGCGCCGAAGGCTTGTCCCGCGGTGCCCTTGAGGCTGACATGGATGGTGTCGTGCGGCAGGCCGGCATGGCCGTAGATCTTGGCGACCGTGCCGGACAGCATCGCGCCGGCGGAGCGGTTGGTGCTGTTGATCGTGGCCTCGATCTTCACCGGCGCGCCGCGGTCGAGCGCAGGCTGCGCCTTCTCGATCAGCGAACGGTCGAGCACCGCCTCCAGATGATGGTTCTGGCGCTCGGAGTGATAGATCTTCTGGCCCTTCTCTTCCTTCTGCTTGACGAAAAGCTTCGAGAAGTCGAGGCCCTTGGCCTTCCAATGCGCGACCAGCTTGGTCTGGTCGAGCAGCTGAACCTGGCCGACCATCTCATTGAAGCTGCGGAAGCCGAGCGAGGCCATGATCTCGCGGACCTCCTCCGCGACGAAGAAGAAGTAGTTGATCACGTGCTCGGGCTGGCCGGTGAAGCGCTTGCGCAGGACAGGGTCCTGGGTCGCGACGCCGACCGGGCAGGTGTTGAGATGGCACTTGCGCATCATGATGCAGCCGGCCGCAATCAGGGGCGCGGTGGCGAAGCCGAACTCGTCCGCGCCGAGCAGCGCGCCGATCACGACGTCACGGCCGGTGCGGAAGCCGCCGTCGACCTGGACCACGATGCGGCTGCGCAGCCGCTCGCGCACCAGCGTCTGGTGGGTTTCGGCAAGGCCGATCTCCCACGGCGAGCCTGCGTGCTTGATCGAGGTCAGGGGCGAAGCACCGGTGCCGCCCTCGAAGCCAGCGATGGTGACATGGTCGGCGCGCGCTTTCGCAACGCCCGCGGCGACCGTGCCGACGCCGATCTCCGAGACCAGCTTGACCGAGACGTCGCCCGCCGGGTTGACGTTCTTGAGGTCATAGATGAGCTGCGCCAGATCCTCGATCGAGTAGATGTCGTGATGCGGCGGCGGCGAGATCAGGCCGACGCCCGGCGTCGAGTGCCGGACCTTGGCAATGGTCGCGTCGACCTTGTGGCCGGGCAACTGGCCGCCTTCGCCGGGCTTGGCGCCCTGCGCCATCTTGATCTGCATCATGTCGGAGTTGACGAGATACTCCGTGGTGACGCCGAAGCGGCCAGAGGCGACCTGCTTGATCGCCGAGCGCATGGAATCGCCGTTCGGCATCGGCTTGAAGCGGTCGGCTTCCTCGCCGCCTTCGCCGGTATTCGACTTGCCGCCGATCCGGTTCATGGCGATCGCGAGCGTGGTGTGTGCCTCGCGCGAGATCGAGCCGAAGCTCATCGCGCCCGTGGCGAAGCGCTTGACGATGTCCTTGGCCGGCTCAACCTGGTCGAGTGGGATCGGCTTGCGCTTCTCTTCCTCGGCGTTCTTGATCCGGAACAGGCCGCGCAGCGTCAGCAAACGCTCCGACTGCTCGTTGAGGATCTTTGCGAAGGCGCGATAGCGCTCCTGCGAATTGCCGCGCGCGGCGTGCTGGAGCAGCGACACCGATTCCGCGGTCCAGGCATGGTCCTCGCCGCGGCTGCGATAGGCATATTCGCCGCCGACATCGAGCGCGGTCTTGTAGACCTGCGCGTCCCCGAACGCATCGGCATGACGGCGCACGGCCTCTTCGGCGATCTCGCCGAGACCGACGCCCTCGACGCGGGTATGCGTGCCCGCGAAGAACTTTGCGACGAAGTCGGCCTTGAGGCCGACCGCGTCGAAGATCTGCGCGCCGCAATAGGACTGGTAGGTCGAGATGCCCATCTTGGACATCACCTTCAGGAGCCCCTTGCCGATCGACTTGATGTAGCGCTTGACGATCTCGTAGTCGTCGAGCGAGCCGGGCAGGCGGTCCTTCATCGCGATGATGGTCTCGAACGCGAGGTACGGATTGATCGCTTCCGCGCCGTAGCCGGCAAGGCAGGCGAAGTGATGCACTTCGCGCGGCTCACCGGATTCGACGACGAGGCCGACCGAGGTGCGCAGGCCCGTGCGGATCAGGTGATGATGCACCGAAGCACAAGCCAGCAGCGAGGGGATCGGCACCCGGTCGGTGCCGACCATGCGGTCGGACAGGATGATGATGTTGACGCCCTCGCGCACCGCGCTCTCGGCGCGCGCGCAGAGCTCGTCCAGCACCTGGTCCATGCCGGCCGCGCCGAGCCCGGCGTGGAAGGTGGTGTCCAGCGTGCGCGACTTGAAGTGAGTGTCGGCCACGTCCGAGATCGAGCGGATCTTTTCGAGGTCCGCGTCGGTCAGGATCGGCTGGCGCACTTCGAGGCGCTTGGTGGTGGCCATGCCCTGCAGGTCGAACAGGTTCGGCCGCGGCCCGATGATCGAGACGAGGCTCATCACCAGCTCCTCGCGGATCGGGTCGATCGGCGGATTGGTGACCTGCGCGAAGTTCTGCTTGAAATAGGTGAACAGCGGCTTGGCCTTGTCCGACAGCGCCGAGATCGGCGTGTCGTTGCCCATCGAGCCCGCGGCTTCCTCGCCGGTGGCGGCCATCGGCGTCATCAGGATGGCGATGTCTTCCTGGCTGTAGCCGAACGCCTGCTGGCGATCGAGCAGCGACAGGTTCGAGCGCACGCCTGTCGTCGGGACCTTCGGCAGCTCTTCGAGGACGATCTGGGTCCGCTCCAGCCACTCCTTGTAGGGATGGCTCTTGGCGAGCTCGGCCTTGATCTCGTCGTCGGGAATGAGACGACCCTGCTCGAGGTCGACCAGCAGCATCTTGCCGGGCTGCAAGCGCCACTTGGTAATGATCTGGTCCTCGGGGATCGTCAGCACGCCCATCTCGGACGCCATCACGATGCGGTCGTCCTTGGTGACGAGATAGCGCGCGGGCCGCAGGCCGTTGCGGTCGAGCGTGGCGCCGATCTGGCGGCCGTCGGTGAAGGCGATCGCGGCGGGGCCGTCCCACGGCTCCATCAGCGCGGCATGATATTCGTAGAAGGCGCGGCGCTTCTCATCCATCAAGGGATTGCCGGCCCACGCCTCCGGAATCATCATCATGACGGCGTGCGGCAGCGAGTAGCCGCCCTGCACCAGGAATTCGAGCGCGTTGTCGAAGCAGGCGGTGTCCGACTGGCCTTCGTAGGAAATGGGCCAGAGCCGGTTGATGTCCTTGCCGTACAGCTCGGAGCTTACAGAGGCCTGCCGCGCCGCCATCCAGTTGGTGTTGCCGCGGAGCGTGTTGATCTCGCCGTTATGCGCGATCATGCGATAGGGATGCGCCAGCGACCAGGCCGGGAAGGTGTTGGTCGAGAAGCGCTGGTGAACCAGCGCGAGCGCGCTCTCGAAATCCTTCTCGTGCAGGTCGGGATAGTACTTGCCGAGCTGGTCGGCGAGGAACATGCCCTTGTAGATCACCGTGCGGCAGGACATCGAGCAGGGATAATAGCCTGCGCCGCCGCGGTCGCGGCGCTGGTAGATCGCCTGCGAGATCGACTTGCGCAGGATGTAGAGCCGGCGCTCGAAATCGTCCTCGGTCTTGGCGGTGCCGTTGCGGCCGATGAACACCTGCATGCAGGCGGGTTCGGTCGGCTTCACGGTGACGCCGAGCGAGGAATTGTCGGTCGGCACGTCGCGCCAGCCGAGCAGGGTCAGGCCCTCTTCCTTGATCTGGTCGGCGATGATGCTCTTGATGACGTTGCGCCAGGCGGTGTCGCGCGGCATGAACAGCGCGCCGATGGCGTATTCGCCGGGCTCCGGCAGCGCGAAGCCGATCTCCTTCGCCTTGCGGCTGAAGAAGGCGTGCGGGATCTGCACCAGGATGCCGGCGCCGTCACCGGCGCGCGGGTCGGCGCCGACGGCGCCGCGGTGCTCGAGGTTGCAGAGGATGCTCAGCGCGTCCGCGACAATCGCGTGCGACTTCTGGCCCTTGATGTTGGCGATGAAGCCGACGCCGCAGCTATCCTTCTCCAGGCTCGGATCGTACAGGCCTTCGGCCGGAGGGCGCGAATTATGCTCCTGGATCGGATCGGTCGTTTTCGAGGCGACCGTCGCCGACAGCTCTTCTGCCACGATGCTTGCGCGCTCGAATTGCGACCCGTTCATTGTTCCAATCCTCTCCATGCGGCAAGCTGCCTCACCGCCATCTTCGGCGCACCTTGGGCGTTCCGCGGCACCCGCCTCTGGGTCACCGCTCGTCCGCTAGCGAGCCGCATTTTCTTAAATTCAGGCCTAGGCGTTCTTCGTCCCCGAGAACGGCTTTGCCTGTTGCCTTCTTGGTGCTCGAGAGCACCGACTTTCGCTGCAATCCCTATGCCGGAACCGCAAGCAAAATTGAGACAGTCTTCCTGTCCTAACCATCACCTTGCCAAATTTTTGTCTAGCACACAAGCGTGCGGAAGTCCCGATTCCCGATATGTCAATCAATCGCTTTCCGAAAGTTGCGCAGCCTCGATTTCGGAGCAAACGCGCCCCGATCCGGCCCTGTGGGCGCCGAAATCCCGAATGAAGCTTCGCCTCAGCCCTTCGAACCGAGCGCCACGCTGCAAGAAGCGAAAGAGCGCGAGGCATTCGGGGGCCGACAGGAGCGTATCGACCATGAAGTTTTTCACAGGATGTGTGGCCGCTGCCACGCTGGCGCTGGCTGCAAGCGCGGCTCAAGCCCAAGTTCCCGCGAAAGGTATCGGGGGCGGGGGCTATGTCGCGGTGTCGGATTTCGACGGCCCGTATGCGCCGCCGGAAGCCGCCGCGCCACCGCCGCCGCGCTACGGCTACGGTTATGGTTATGAGGAGCGCGGCCCGGCGCCCGCGCTGTTGCCGGCCACCGAGGTCTATGCGGTTCTGCGCGACAATGGCTTCTCGCCACTCGGCATTCCGCGCTTGCGCGGTGGCGTCTACACCATCGCGGTGATTGACCGCCGCGGTGATGACGGGCGGCTCGTGATCGATGCCCGCGACGGGCGGATCATCCGCTTCCTGCCGGCCGCCGATGCCTACGGCATGGCGCCCGCCTATGAGGACCGCACGGTCGCGCCTTTCGGCCCGCAAACCGCGCTGCCGCCGCCGACCATGGTCCGCAGCGGCCCGCCGCGCCCGCCGGCTGCGATCCCGCATGTCGCATCTCGCGCCGTGCCGCTGCCCAAGGCAGCCCCACGGCGCAGCGAGACGCCGGTCGCCGCGGCGAAGCCGGCCGAGCCAGTGACGCAGCAGCAGGCACCGGTCCCACAAGCTCCCGCACAGCAGACCGCTGCCGTGCAGGCAAAGCCTGTCGAGGCCGCACCGCCGGCCGCAGCGCCGACTGTCGGTCAAGCCAAGTCGGCGCCTGCGATCCTGCCGACACAGGACATGCCTGCCGCGCAGGGGCTGGATTAGCACTGTCCGTTTGGCGCGACGGCGTCAGCCGCACCCAGCGCTGTCATCCCTGCGAACGCAGGGATCCATACCGCGTGATCTATCGGTGGGATGAGGTGCGAGTACCGGTCTGCTGGTCTTCGCCAAACTGGTCCCTGTGGTTATGGGTTCCTGCGTTCGCAGGGACGACAGCGGTAATCGCGGAGAAGTCGGGCCAAGCAAAAGGCGCCTGAGCAATTCAGGCGCCTCCCGCATTTCAGCAATCCCCTCAGCTCCGCGGATACCCCGCCGCCTCCAGGATCAGGTTCGCCACTTCCTTCGGGTGCGAGACCAGCGAGAGATGGCCGGCATCGAGCTCGACCGTGGTGGCGTTCATGCGCTTGGCGAGGAAGCGCTCGAGATCGGGGTTGATGGTGTAGTCGTTCTTCGAGACCGCATACCAGCTCGGCTTCGCATGCCACGCCGCTTCCGTGGTGCGGCCGGCGAAGATCGAGGCCGCGGTCGGCCATTGCACGGCGTAGAGCTCCTTCGCCTGCTCCGGCTTCACGCCGTTGGCAAAATACTTCAGGAAGGCATCTTCCGAGAGTTTTGTGGTGCCATCGCGCTCGACGATGCCGGCACGGGCAGGGCCCGCGGGAAACTGCTTCGACAGCGCGACGAAATCCTCGTTCGCATCGGGGGCGCGGGCTGCGACATAGACGAGGCCGGTCACTTTCGGGTCGATGCCGACCTGGCTGATCACGGTGCCGCCCCAGGAATGCGCGACCAGCACGGTCGGACCATCCTGCTCGGCCAACGCGCGCTTGGTCGCTTCGACGGAGTCGGCGAGCGATGACAGCGGATTCTGCACGGCCGTCACATGCAGGCCCGCGGCCTGCAGGATCGGGATCACCTCCGACCAACTAGAGCCGTCGGCCCAGGCGCCGTGCACCAGCACGACGTTGGTCGCCTTCACGGTCTGCGGTGTCTGTGCGTGAGCGAGGCTGATAGGAGCCGCCAGCAGGCTCGCGGCGACGAAAAGGCTGCGCCAAAAAGTCATGATCGTTCTCCGTCTTGTTCTTGGGGTCGATGCCCAAAGGACGGAGCGCGCGGCCACCCTGTTACGCGGCCTCACCGCTCTGTGATGCAGCGCAAATAAAAACGCCCCGGGGCACCGGGGCGTTTTCGTAACCTGGAGATGACGCGTGCGGATTACGCGGCGACTTGCGCGGCCGAGTTCTCGATCACCTGCGCCTTCGCGCTGGTGTTGATCGCGATCTGGCGCGGTTTCTTCGCCTCGGGAATCTCGCGGACGAGGTCGACGTGGAGCAGCCCGTTCTCGAGCGAGGCGTCCTTCACCTGCACGAAGTCGGCGAGCTGGAAGGCGCGCTCGAAGGCACGCGCGGCGATGCCGCGGTAGAGCACTTCGTTCTTGCTGTTCTCGTTGGCGACCTTTTCGCCCTTGATCGTCAGCGTATTTTCCTTCGCGACGATGGAGAGCTCATCCTTGGCGAAACCCGAAACCGCAACGGTGATGCGGTAGGCGTTCTCGCCGGTACGCTCGATATTATAGGGGGGATAACCGGGGCTGCCGTCCGAACTGGCCTGGTCGAGCAGGCTGAAAAGGCGGTCGAAGCCGACGGTGGAACGATAGAACGGGGTTAGATCGTAGCTACGCATGGTCAAGTCCTCCATTGAGCGACTGTTGGTAACCCGCCCGCCAATCGGGCCGGGCTTTAGTCTGTGTGCAGCCTGATGTTCCGGTTCCGAAACACTGGTAGCGGCCTGCACGAAGGTGATATGGGTGGAACGAGACGGCGTTCAAGAGGGCGGCATTGGCGCCTTTTCGGCGCTTTAGCCCCTTGATTTGCAGTACTTGCCGCCTATGACGCTGGTCTCGATCCCGTCCAATCCCGTTCCCGAAAACGTCGTCAGCGGTACCATCAAGACTCCCGATGGCGTCGAGTTGCGCTTTGCGCGCTGGGCGCCGCCGGCTGGCCGCAAGGGCACCGTCTGCGTCTTCACCGGGCGCAGCGAGCAGATCGAGAAATATTTCGAGACGGTGCGCGATTTGCGCGACCGCGGCTTTGCGGTGGCGATGATCGACTGGCGCGGGCAGGGCCATTCCTCGCGCCGCCTGCGGGACCCCCGCAAGGGTTATGTCCGCGATTTCTCCGATTTCGAGATCGACGTCGAGGCCTTCGTGCAGCAGGTGGTGCTGCCGGATTGCCCGCCGCCGTTCTTCGCGCTGGCTCATTCCATGGGCGGCACGGTGCTGCTCCGGGTGGCGCATGCGGGCAAGCGCTGGTTCGACCGCATGGTGCTGTCGGCACCGATGATCGACCTGCCCGGCCGCACCACCTCGTTTCCGGTACGGGCGCTATTGAAGACGATGCGCCTGCTCGGGCAGGGCGGCCGCTACGTTCCCGGCGGCAGCGACCGCCTCACCGGGCTCGATCCCTTCATCAACAATCCCGTGACCAGCGATCCGGTCCGCTATGCGCGCAATGCCGCGATCCTGGAGGAAGATCCGACGCTCGGACTGGCGTCGCCGACCGTCGCTTGGGCCGATACCGCCTTCCGCGCGATGCACACGTTCAAGGGCAAGAACTATCCCTCCCAGATCCGCCAGCCGATCCTGATGCTGGCGGCTTCCAACGACACCGTGGTCTCGACCGCGGCGATCGAGGAGTTCGCCTATCATTTGCGCGCCGGGTCCCATCTCGTGATCGCCGGCGCCAAGCACGAGATCCTGCAGGAGCAGGATCGCTACCGCTCCCAGTTCTGGGCCGCCTTCGACGCCTTCGTGCCGGGCACGCCGCTGTTCAAGTGAGGAGAGAGCGCGTTATCGCGCCACAGGCTCTGTCATGCCCGGGCTTGTCCCGGGCAACCACGATCTTTGCGCCGCCGAAGCAAGGCGTGGATGGCCGGGACAAGCCCGGCCATGACGACGCCGACGCCGAGACCTGGCCCGCTACAGCGTCTTCAGATACTCGATCAGATCGTAGCGCTCGGCGTCGTCCTTGAAGATGCGGCCGATCACACCTGGGCGTTTCGGCTCGCCGTCCTTGCGCTCGAAGGAATGGCCCAGCACGCTGTTGCCCTGGACAGGCTTGCCGTCCGATCCCGTCGCAGAGAACTCCGTCTCACCCGTCTTGCACTTTTCGTCTGCGCTGACCGCGAAACCGACGGTCTCGGGATCATAGTCGCGGCGGCCCATGCAGAATTTTTGCGGTCGCTCGCCCGCCGGCTTCAGCAGCCAATACAGCGAGGGCACCGAACCGTTGTGCAGGTAAGGCGCCGTGGCCCAGATGCCGTTCAGCGGCCGCGCGCGATAGCGCGGATCGGGCGCGGGATTGAGGCAGTTCTTGCGCGCGAAATTCCAGATTTTCGCCCGCTCGGCCTCCGGGACCTTCTCGTCGTCCATCCATTTGCGGGCGACGAGGTCGACCACCGTCATGAGGCCGAGCGCATACACCATCTCGTTCGGCGATTTGCTCGCGGTCGGGATCTCGCATTGCCACCATTTCTGCAGGTCGGCCGTATTCACCTTCAGGAAGCCGGGCACGTCGACGACCCTGTTGCTGAGAACGAGCGATTGTTCGGGATCCGTCTTGATCTCGTCGAGGGGGATCGTCACCGCGTTGAGAACCTGGCTGTCGCCGCTCGGCTCCCAATGCTTCGATGACCAGAAGGCCGGGGTGTCGGTGGCCGGCAGGTGGCATCCGGAACACATCTCGGCATAGATGGCGCGGCCGCGCTCGATGCGATCGGGCTTCAGCCGCCATGCATCGCCGAGGATCTGCGACGGCCATTTCGGCGCGAGCAGGCCGCCGAACTTCGGACCGGTGGAAGGATCGGGCGACTTGAACGGATCGGGGCCTCTCAGCATGTCCTCGATCCAGCCGAGCGTCCTGATGTTCACCGAGGAGCGCCAAATCCTGTCCTCCGGATAGGCGTCGGACAGGTTGAGCAGCGCGGTCACGCCGAGCGCTTCGCCGGCGTTGCGGATCAACGGCTGCTCGATCGAAGCGTCGTATTGGGCGAACTTGAACCACGGCACGGTCCAGATCGCGGGATAGCTGACCGGGGCGTCCTGGGCGTGCAGATTCTTCTCGAATCCCTTGACCCCGCTCAGCGCGAGATCCTGCGAGAAGACCTGGTTGCCGATGCGGTTGAGCGCGTCGAGGCGGCCGAACCCTTCTTCTGTGTCCTTCTGCTGCTTGCCGTCCCAGGTCTTCTTGCCTTCAACCGTTTTTTCCTGGGTTTGCGCCCAGTCGATCAGGAACGTAGCGGTTGCGCTGAGCTTCTGCTTGAGCGCGGCGCGGTCCGTCTTGCTGGCATCGGGGCCGAGCACGCGATCGGCAAAGCGCTGAAAGCGGAACGGAACGTACAGCGTGTAGGCGATCGACAGGCCGGTGGAGAGCTCCAGCTTCTTCAGGTCGGTCATGGCCGGGCCGCCGTCGAAGCGGACGTCCACGCCCTGGTAGTGGATCTGGCCGGTGTGGCACGCCGCGCAGGTCAGTCCGATCTTGTCCTCCTCGCGATGACCGGTCGCGGGATCGACGACGCCCGTCATCCGGGCGAAGCCGACCGGCAGGCCGTCGACGTTCTCCGCCGGCGTCCACCTGGTCGACCAGTCAGGCACCTGCGTCGTCTCATAGACATTGGCGTAGCCGAAGCGGCGCAATGTCGTCGTGTCGGTCTGGATCGACTGCGGGCTCGGGATAAAACCGAAGCTTTCGAGATAGGCGCTGTCCTTCATCATGCCCGGCTTCGAGAACAGATGGAGGCGCGGCTGCTCCAGCGCCATGAACCACTCATAGGGCACCGGGAAGGTCGCGGTGCCCTGGCTGGCATGATGGAACCAGTGCCGGTCCTTCAGCGACCAGTTCTGCTCGAGCCAGAAGGCGGCCTTCGTCTCCGGCACCGCGGGCAAAGGCGGCGGAAGCAGATTCACGAGGATGCCCTTTTGGGGCAGCATGGCGCGAACCTGGTTGGGGAATTCGGCGATGGCCACCAAGGCGACGAGGCCTAGGCCTAGGACGAACGCCGTCAGTGCCACCGCCCAGCGGAAACGGAGCTGGCAGGTGGACAGCAGCGGCTGCGACACGATCCGCTGATTGATGCGGTCGGGGAATCGGCGCTCGTTGAAAAGGGTGCGCACGTCGGCGACGCTGAGATAACGCTCCGCGTCCGTCTTGCCCTTGCCGATGATCTTCAAAAGGATGGGCCATTCGAACTTCATCAGCAGCGGGTAGTACCAGCGGGCGGCGCTGCCGGCGCGCTTGAGGTTGTCGCGCATGAAGGTGTTGATTTCCGTAGCGTTGAGGCCGGGCTCGCTGCTGCCGGTGTTCGGGTCGGTGTAGGTCCGGCCGTAGCTCGCGAGCCGCGCGATCTCGTCCTCGTTGACCTTGCCGTCGACGCCGAGGATGCGCGAGCCGGCGCCGCGCTTGTCGAGCGGACCGCCGCGCAGCGCGTCGAGCTGCGCGCCCGACCAGATGCTCTTCAGGATGTGCTTGAAGCCGTTGGCGATGAGCGCAACGCCGCGGACCTGGATGCGGGCCGAGACCTTCTTCAGCCCCGTCTCGCCGGTTGCATTCGCGATGGTCTGCGACAGCGTGTTGAGCGGCACGGTGCCGCCCTCGACGAAGCCTTCGCCGACGAGGCCGCGCAGGAACGGGCATGGATTGTTCGGCGAGACCGGGATCGAGGGATCGAAGGGGGGCTTCGAGGCGGGGTGATGCATGGCCCAAATCCTGAAAACAGCGAATCGCGAAATGGCGCGCCGATCAAGCGCGGAAAGTCCTAACAAACCGGCAGCAAGCTATACTACTTGAGCGTGTGGCGAAGTGTGGCCGAATTCACTGTTCTGTCAATAAAGGCAGGCGCGTCCCGGCCAAGACACAGCAGAACGCCCGAGGGGAGCGCGTGCCCGCCGGTCAGGACTCGGCGACGCGTTTGACGTCGCTCTGGACCAGGGTCAGCTTGCCGAGCGGCACGCCGGCCTTCAGCAGGCCCTCGCGATAATGGGCGAGATTCTCGGGCTTCTTCCAGTGGAAGTTGCGCAAGTGACGATCGACGTTGAGGGTCGGGTAGTTGCTCATCAGCACGTGGACGGCTTCGCTCGCCTCGTCGCTTCGTCCCAATTGTGCCAGGGCGGCGGCACGGATCGCCAGCGCCTGCATGTGGTTGGGGTTGATGTAGAGCTGCTCCCGCGCCCATGACAAGGTCGCGTCATATTGGCGCAACAGATAATGGCTGAAGGCGTTCAGTGCCGCCCATTGGTAGCGCGGGTCGCTGTTGTCGCGCTGCGAGGCCATCGAGAACAGCTCGATCGCCTCGCGGTGCTCGCCGATCACGAAATGGCAGATGCCGAGCACGCCGCGCGCGCCGTTGTCGTAGGGGTTGAGCGCGACCGCGCGCTTGGCGGCGTCCATCGCCGCCTCGTAATGCCCTTCCATGGCATGAGCCCAGGACAGGATGGAGAACGCAAAGGACGAGCGCGGATCGAGCCGGACGCTGGTTTCGGCGAGGTTCATCGCCTCGGCCCACATCTCGCGCGTGCCCTTGACCCAGCCGAACTGGATGCTCTGGATCTGGATCGTGGCGAGATAGGCGTGCGCGATCGACAGTTTGGGATCGACCTCGATGGCCTGGCGGAACAGATCGACGGCGGCGGCGAGGTCTTCCTTGGTCTGCCGATAGTAGTGCGACAGCCCCTTGAGAAAGCGGTCCCAGGCCGTCACGTCGGTTGAGAGCCGCGCCGGCGCCGAGGCCTCGGCCCGGACGATCTCGGTGGCGATGGCGGCGGACAGGTTGGTCGTGATCTCGTCCTGCATCGCGAAGAAATCGCCGATGTCGCGGTCGTAACGGCCGGTCCAGAGCTGCTCGCCGGTCTCCGGCGCGATCAGCTCGGCGGTGACGCGGATCTTGGCGCCGGCGCGCCGCACCGAGCCCTGGATCAGATAGGTGGCGTCGATCTCGCGCGCGATCAGGCGGGTGCTGGTGTTCCTACCCTTGAAAGCGAAGGTCGAGTTGCGGCTCAGCACGCGATAGAAGGATTGCAGCGACAAAGCGTGGATCAGATCTTCGGTGAGGCCGTCCGAGAAATATTCGTCCTGGGCGTCGCTGAGATTGGCGAAGGGCAGCACGCCGACGATCGCCGTGCGGTACTGTTGCGACAGCGCCGATGCTTCCCGCAATTCGGGGGCCAGCGCCGGTGCCCCATCGGGCGTCCAGGTAAAGACCCCGATCGGATCCTTGATGTTCTTGAAGCGGTGGTTGCCGGCATCGGTCAGCGGCACGGACAGATGCTTGCTGGCCTCGCGATAGGCCTTGGCCGAGATCGCGAAGCCACCGGGGCTCGCCACCGATTCGAGGCGGACGGCGATGTTGACATCGTCACCGAAGACCTCGTCCTCGTCGGCGATGACGTCGCCCATGTGGATGCCGAGGCGGAACTGCATGGCGCGGTCGGCGGGCAGATGGTGGTTGCGTTCCGCCATCAGCGTCTGCATCGCGATCGCGGCCTCGGTGGCGCCGACGATCGAGGGGAACTCGAGCAGGAAGCCGTCGCCGGTGTTCTTCACGACGCGGCCGCCGTGATTGAGGATGATGGGGTGGATCGCGCTGCGATGGGCCTTGAAGGCGGCATGGGTGCCAGCCTCGTCGCTGCCCATCATGCGCGAATAGCCGGCGACATCGGCGCAGACAATGGCGGCCAGACGTCTTTCCATATTCTCGCAGCTCCAAGGGAGGACAGACCGGCCACGAAATGGCAGTCGCCTCGAATCCCGCATTTCAAGAACCCTGCCTTTATAGAGCAGAAGCGGCCGGGCGATAGTAGTATCCGCATTGCAAATTCGAGGTAAATCCTACGCAATTCCGGCGGTGGACGGGACGGGACGAACGGACTATGCCCGTGCTCCCGAGGCGGGGGCACGTCGCATATGCTGGGCATTCACGAAATCTGGCTGTTCATCCTGTCGGGGGTGCTGCTCAACATCACGCCGGGGCCTGATTCCGTCTACGTCATCGGCCGCAGCATGCAGATGGGCTGGCGGGGCGGAGCCGCGGCCGCATTCGGCATCAGTTGCGGCTGTTTCGTCCATGTCGCGGCCGCGGCGATCGGCCTTTCGACCCTGCTGATGGCCTCGTCCACTGCCTTTTCGATCCTGAAGCTGGTCGGCGCGGCCTATCTGGTCGTCACCGGACTTCAGATGCTGTGGTCGCGGCCGGTGCTGGCGGCGGTCAGGGACGACGCCGAGCGCAGCTCGCTGCGGCGGGTTTTCTTGCAGGGCGTCTTCACCAACGCGCTCAATCCCAAGGTCGCGCTGTTCTTCCTGGCTTTCCTGCCGCAATTCGTCGCAGCCGACTCGGCCCACAAGCCGCTGGCCTTCCTGACGCTCGGCCTGATCTTCATCTTCACGGGAACGCTGTGGTGCCTGGTGCTGGCAGCGTTCGCGGCGAAAGCTGCGCACCGGCTGCGCGCATCCGAGGGCGCCATCGCCTGGGTCAACCGCGCGCTCGGCGGCCTCTTCATCTATCTCGGCATCCGCGTCGCCATGCTGGAGAGCCGGTAGCTCGTTCGAACGAATGAGGGAAGCTGCCCCGATCGGGGCGGCGTTCGGGAGGTTTCGATGATTCGTGGAAGCTGTCTGTGCGGCGCCGTGCGTTTCGAGATCGGCAAGGTGCGCGCGCTGACGCATTGCCATTGCGCCAATTGCCGCAAGTTGACCGGAGCCGCATTCGCCACCTACGCCCATGTCGATGCCGACAAGTTTCGCTTCGTGGCCGGCGAGGACGCGACCGTGGCTTATGAATCCGCGCCGGGGAGCTTCCGCTATCGCTGCAAGACCTGCGGCTGCTTGACGCCGGGCAATGCAAGCTATCTTCCGACCGTCAGCGTACCCGCCGGCCTGCTCGACGACGATCCGCAAACCAGGCCCCGCCTGCACGTCTTCACATCCTCGCGCGCGCCATGGTGGACGATTGCGGACGATCTGCCTCAGCACGAAAAATGGGTGCCTGGTTACGAGCCGAAATCGTAGGATCAGGCGAATTCCTTCGCCAGCGCGCTGCCGGCGAGATAGAGGCCCAGCAAAATCATCGCGATCAGGAACCAGCGGCGGAAGGCTGCCGCCGGCATCCGCGCCCGTACCGACTGGCCGATGAACATGCCGGCAAAGGCCATGGCCATGCCCACTGCGCCCGGCACGGCATTGGCCGGCGTCAACAGGCCGACGGCGGTGAGGTTGAAGGCGAGTGCCAGCGTCGCCGTGGTGAAGAACACGCCGAGCGCCTGCACCAGCTCGTCCTTCTCCATGCCGATCGCCTGCATGAACGGCATCGAGGGGATCACCTGCACCCCGGTCGAGGCCGAGATCATGCCGGTGATGATTCCGACCACGCCGCCGACCCATTTTTCGTTCCTGGGCGAGACGTGGAACTGGAACTTGTTCAGCCCGATCACGGCATAGATGACGAGCAGGACGCCGAGCACGATCGTGCCGTAGCGCGCATGCGGGCCAGTCAGCGCGCCGGCATTGAGCCAGCAGCCGATCACGGTGCCGATCATCAGCGGCCACAGCCGCCGCAGGATGTCGCGCAAATACGGGCCGACGAAGGTCTGCCAGATGTTGGTGACGATGGCGGGCACGATCACGATGGCGATGGCGCGGCTCGGCGCCATGCTCACCGCGAGCAGGCCCATGGACACCGTCGGCAGGCCGAGGCCGACCACGCCCTTGACGAATCCGGCGAGCAGGAAGACGGCGGCGATGAGGATCAGGAGCGGGTCGATCATGCCTGCACATTGACCGAAGCTGCGCGGGCGCACAATCTGGAGGTTACGGAGTAAGCCTTCGCTTGGAACGAAGGCTGGGAGACCTGTCCATGCGCTTCGACCTTGTCGACCTCCAGCTCTTCATCGCGGTCGCCGACCAGCGCAGCATCACCCGCGGCGCGGAACGGTCGCATCTGGCCCTGGCCTCGGCCAGCGCGCGCATCAAGGGGCTCGAAGACGCGCTCGGCGTCGCGCTGCTCAAGCGCGGCCGCCGCGGCGTCGAATTGACCGCGGCCGGCGAGAGCCTGCTCGACCATGCGCGGCTCGTCATCCACCAGGTCGACGCCATGCGCGGCGATCTCGCGGGCTTCGCCTCTGGCGTGCGCGCCAGCGTGCATTTCCTCGCCAACACTTCGGGCCTGTCGGAGCATCTGCCCAAGGCGCTGGCGAGCTTCCTGCGCGAGCATCGCGACGTCGCCGTCGACATCGAGGAGCGCGAGAGCACCGACATCGCGGCGGCGATCACCGCGGGCGCCGCCGATCTCGGCTTCGCCGCCGAGCACGCGCTGCCCGAGCATATCGAGCGCTTCGTGTTCAGCGAGGACCGTCTCACTTTGGTGACCGCGCGCCGCGGCCCGTTCGCCGGCCGCCGCCAGATCGACTTCCAGGAGGCGGGGGCCTGCGACTTCGTCGGCCTGACCAGCGCCACCGCGCTGCAGATGCACATCTCGAAACATGCGGCCCGGCTCGGCATGCGCCCGCATTTCCGCGCGCGCCTGCGCGATTTCGATGCGATCTGCCAGATGGTCGCCGCCGACGTCGGCGTTGCCCTGGTGCCGGAATCCGCCGCCCGCCGCTGCGCAAAGCTGATGCCGCTGGCCATGGTCCGCCTGCGAGATGCCTGGGCGAACCGCCGCCTCGTGATCTGCGCGCGCAGCTTCAAGGCACTGCCGCGGCCGGCCAAGATGCTGGTGGAGCATTTGCGGGCGGCGGCGGTGTGAGCGGGGCTTCCGAGAGTTACTTCGCCGTCTCCACCCCGGCGTCCTTGATCACCTTGGCCCACTTCGTCGTCTCATCCGCGATGAAGCTGCGAAAATGCTCCGGCGCGTCGCCGACCAGCGTCGCGCCCTGGGCTGCGAGCTTCTCCTTCACCGCGGGATCCGCCATCGCCTTCGTTGCGAGGCCGTGCAGCGCCGCGACGATCTCTTTCGGGGTGCCCTTCGGCGCAACCATGCCGTACCAGTTCTCGACGCGCAGATTGGGAAAGCCGGCTTCCGAAAGGGTCGGTACGTCAGGCGCGGTCGGCGCGCGCTCGGCCGAGCCGATCGCGATCGGCTTCAACGCCCCCGCCTTGACCTGCGGCAGCAGCACGGGAAGATCGAGGAACGTCATCTGCACCTGCTGGCCCAACAGGTCGTTCACGGCCGGCGCGGCCCCGCGATAGGGCACGTGCACGATGTCGATCCCGGCCGTCAGCTTGAACAATTCGCCGGCGAGGTGCGGCAGGCTGCCGGGGCCGGAGGAGGCGAAATTGAGCTTGCCGGGCTGCGCCTTGGCCAGCGCAATCAGCTCGCCGATATTTTTCGCCTCCACATTGGTGGCGACCACGAGCATTTCCGGCACGGTCGCAACCAGCGTCACCGGCGTGAGATCGGTCTGCGTGTCGTAGGCGACTTTCTCCATGCTCGGGCTGATCGCGAGCGCGCCGGCCGAGGAGATCGCGATGGTGTAGCCGTCGGGCGGGGCCTTGGAGACGGCGTCGGTGCCGAGCACGCCGCCCTGGCCGCCGCGATTGTCGATCAGCACCGGCTGGCCCGACAGCTCCGACATGCGCTGGCCGATTACACGCGCGATGATGTCGTTGGGCCCGCCGGCCGGGAACGGCACGATCAGCTTGATCGGTTTGGCGGGGAAATTCTGCGCCGCCACCGCTGACGGCAGCAGCAGGAACAAGCCAAGGAGAAGCCGGCGTGAGATGGTCATGCAAGCCTCCCGCTCGCGTCTGTTATTGGTTCAAGAGCTTCAGTGCTTCTTCGTGAACCCTGGCGTCCCCGGCCGCGACGATGCGGCCGCCGCCCTGGGCCGGCTTGCCCTCCCACGTGGTGACGACGCCGCCGGCGCCGGTCACGATCGGGATCAGCGCGGCGATATCGTACGGCTTCAGCTCGGTCTCGACCACGAGGTCGACGTGGCCCGCGGCGAGCATGCAATAGGAGTAGCAGTCGCCGCCATAGCGCGACAGCCGGGCGCCCTGCTCGATGCGGCCGAAGATGGCGCGGTCGCGCTCGTTCATCAGCAAGGGGCTGGTGGTGTAGGTCGTGGCTTCCGAAAGCGAGGCGCACCGGCGAACCTGCAGCCGACGCTCGCCGGAGGGGCCCTTGTAATTGGCCGAGCCGTTGTCGCCGGAGAAGCGCTCGCCGATGAAGGGCTGGTGCATCATGCCGAACACCGGCGTGCCCTTGTGCAGCAGCGCGATCAGCGTCCCCCAGATCGGAAAGCCCCCGATGAAGGATTTGGTGCCGTCGATGGGGTCGAGCACCCAGACGTAGTCGGCGTCCTCGCCCTCGTTGCCGAATTCCTCGCCGACGATGCCGTGCTGGGGGAAATTGGCCTTGATCAGCCGGCGCATCACCGCCTCGGCGGCGCGGTCGGCTTCGGTGACCGGATCGAAATCCTTGGTCTTGCTCTTGTCGTCGATCGACAGCGAGGTGCGGAAGAACGGCAGGATGGTTTCGCCGGAGGCGGTGGCGAGCCGTCCGATGAAGGCGGAGAAGTCGATCACCGTCACAGGCCAATCCTCAAAGCGAAAGTTGGGTGAAGCTCGGCTCCTGCCTAGCTCAATTCGCCTCCCGCGTGCAGCGCTGTCTTGATTTGCACCCTGGTATTTTGGATGCCGAAGCGGACTGCCCCATTCAAGTCATCCGCTGGACAAATATCGATCACGGCATTGAAAACTTAGTTCCGACGGTGCCTCGTTCGTATGCAAACGTCTATCAAGCCATTGAATTTCCTTATCAAAGAAACTGAATCTGGGTTTCCATGGAAGCAATTGAGCCATGTGCGTATTGCATGGGAAATGGCTCAAAAGCCCTTGCGCTTTGTGCGGCGCGGTCGCATATTGTTGCGGTGCGGTAGCGCTTGGCGTTACCGCTGCCCTCCTTGGGCGTTTCCTCCCTAGACTTGGGCCGCTTGCGTCATTCGCGAGCGGCCCTTTTTTCTTGCCGCAGTCGATTTCATTTTGGGGCGCGCAAGCTTGCGAAGCGAAAGCGCGCTCGCGCCTGGAGCATCGTCGTTCGGGAGAGAAGCCGGCGCCTATTCCGCCGCGGCCTGGAACGGGCCGAGGTCGGCGAACGGAATCGTGGTCGCCAGCACGTCGGCGAGAACGCCGAAGTCGGCCGCCACTTGTGCAAAGCGCGGGCTGCGCTCGCGTCGCCGCTCGTCCATGTAGATGGCGCGGTTGAGCTCGAGCTGCACCGCGTGCAGGCCGCTCGCGGGATTGCCGTAATGCTCGGTGATGAAGCCGCCGGCATAGGGCTTGTTGCGGCCGATCGAATAGCCGAGCCCGGTCATGGTCTCCTCGACCCGGTCGGGCAGCAGCGGCGTGCAGCTGGTGCCGTAACGGTCGCCGATCACGACGTCGGGCCGGCGCGGCTCGTCCCTACTGACGCCGACCGACGGCATCGAGTGGCAGTCGACCAGCACCACGGTGCCGAACATCTGGTGCACCTTGTTGATCAGCCGGCGCAGCGCGCGATGGTAAGGCTTGTAGAGCGTCTCGATCCGCCCCAGCGCATCGTCGACCAGGATGCGGTCGCGATAGATCTCCTGGCCGTCGCCGACCACGCGCGGAATGGTGCCGAGGCCGCCCGCGACCCGCATCGAACGGGTGTTGGCGAAGCTCGGCAGGCGGCCGGTGAACATGCGCGGGTCGAGCTCATAGGGCTCGCGATTGACGTCGACATAGGAGCGGGGAAAGTTGACCCTGACGGTTGGAAAGCCGCGCTCGCTCAAATGGCCGATCAGCTCGTCCATGAAGGAGTCTTCGGACCGGCGCAGCGTCGTGAGGTCGATCCTGGACGCGGCAAGGAATTCGTCCGGATAGGTTGAGCCGGAATGGGGCGAGTTGAAGATGACCGGCGCGCGCCATTGCGCGGGCTCTACGATCTCGAAGGCTGGCGACGTCTCGCCGTCAAACCGGGTCATCTTCTCAGGCTTCGTCCCTTCGCGCCGGCATCTGGCAGGGGCCAGACCGCAGTGATTCGGCCGATGGATGCGGCTCTTATGTGTCGTCATTGTCCGGAATCGCAACCATTCTGCCAAGCGAAAAGATGTAGCGGTCCCTTGGAACACGTCTTAACCGTGCGGGCAGGGAGGCGGGGATGCGCCGGCGCGGTTCGATTGCTTCGAGCCGTTTTCCGGTTCACAAGGGTGCGGCAGCGCGAGCCGGCCCAGGGTAAAGATTTTCACCCCAAATTTACCCTCTGTCGGGCTTAGTGACCTCTGCTGATATCCTCTGGGGATGCGACGATTCCTGCCATGCCAAAGATCCTGCTCGCCGAAGACGACAACGACATGCGCCGTTTCCTGGTCAAGGCGCTAGAAAACGCCGGTTTTCAGGTCTCGTCCCATGACAACGGCATGGCCGCCTATCAGCGGCTGCGCGAAGAGCCGTTCGAGATGTTGCTCACCGACATCGTGATGCCGGAGATGGACGGCATCGAGCTTGCCCGCCGGGCCTCGGAACTCGACCCCGACATCAAGATCATGTTCATCACCGGCTTCGCGGCGGTCGCCCTGAACTCGGATTCGGACGCCCCCAAGAACGCCAAGGTACTGTCCAAGCCCGTGCACCTGCGCGAATTGGTCAGCGAAGTGAACAAGATGCTGGCGGCCTGAATAGGCCTCCTTCCGTCCTTGCGCCGGGTCCCCTGAGCCGTTATAGGGACCCCACCCGACCCAAGTGGACTTTTAGGGCACGTAGCTCAGCGGGAGAGCACTACCTTGACATGGTAGGGGTCACAGGTTCGATCCCTGTCGTGCCCACCACGCTTCGCCAAAAGGCGTCGCGTGGCGCAACCACGCCCAATAAAGGCGAAGCGTGTCCGGCGTAGCTCGCAGAGCGAAGACGGACCTAGGTGCCTTCTCGGTATCTCCGAACGAATCGCGCCGTCCCGGATGACGCTTGCGTCCCATCCGGGCTACGATGCCGTCTCCGACGTGAGACCGCCCATGAGCATATCCGTCATCGAGCAAGCCAAGATCCAGGCGCAGGTGCTGGTGCCGCTGGTCAAGGCGCTGCAGGCCGAGCTCGGCGCGGCGCGGGCCAACGCGCTGGTGCGCAAGGCGCTCGGCGATCTCTATCGCGGCTTTGGCGAGGAATTCTGGAAGGCCAAGAAAGAGAGCGACCTTGGCAAGGCCGTGTCCTCGGCCTTCAGAACCTACGCCCGCGACGACGCACTCGCTTATGACGTGATCGAGCAGTCACACGACGCCTTCGCGTTCGATGTGACGCACTGCGCCTATGCCGAGTTCTACAAGGCGCTGGGCGAGCCGGAGCTCGGCTTCCTGCTGGTCTGCACCGCCGACTTCGCGACCGCGGAAGGGTTTGGCGCTGACGTCCGGCTCACGCGCACGCAGACGATCATGCAAGGCGCCGATCATTGCGACTTCCGCTACCGGCGCGATAAGGGTGGAGCGCCATGAAGGCAATGATCAGGGCGATCTGCCCTGCCATGGTGTTGCTGGCGTCGATCGCCCTGCGCGCTGAGGCTGGGATCGTCGATTGGCAAGCCGAGCTCCAGCGCTGCCGCGAACTGCGCCAGAACGTGGCGCCGTTGCTTCAGGCCGGCGAGGGGATTTCCGCCGTCGGCCGCTCCGGCAGATCCGTTCGCCGTTGCCTCTGGATCCAGCGCATGGCGGTGCGCAGGAAAATCCCCGGCGCGGAGATGTGGTAGCCAGAGCGTCCGTTAGGACCGGTTCTTCCGCCCGAGCAGCACGTCCTTCAGCCCGGTTGGATAGAGGTGCGGTCCGCCCGCGACATCGAGATCGGCAAGGTCGAACCAGCGCGCGACGATCTCTTCGCCGTTGTCCTCGCGGAAGTCGATGCGGTCCTGGCCGGCGAATGCGCCGTCCGGAAACGCGACCTCCGCGATGAACATCACCTCGTGTCCGGTCGATCCCTCGTGCACAAAGATGTTCTCCATCATCCGCGGCTCGCTCGTGATGGCGACGTCGATGCCGAGTTCTTCGCTGAACTCGCGCACCAGCGCGGTCTGCCAGCTCTCGCCAAACTCGATCTCGCCGCCGAGCGGGCGCACGCCCTTGATCCGCCCCGCATCATCGCGCACCTCGGCCGCCAGCAGCCGCTCGCCGCGCCAGTGCAGGCCGAGCGCGACGACGCGGATATGGGAGTGAGGGCGCCAAATGGTCATGGAGAATCGTTATCGCGCTCGCCAAAGCTGCGCAATGCGCGGAAGGCGAAGTCTTGTCGGGCCGGATCCGCTACACCTCCGGCATGCAAGAGCGTCGCGACCTTGATCCGCGACGGGCCGCCTGCCATTGTCCACGCGTCCACCACGGCGACGATGCCCATGCGTCGTTTGCCGATGCGAAAAGAGGCGAGCAACCGAGATGAGCGGCGTCAACAAGCCTGGCGGCAACTATTTGCCGGTCATCATTCACAGTGGAATTGCCTATGTCAGCGGCCAGCTACCCCGTCGCGGCGAGGACCTGCTGTGTGCAGGCAAGGTCGGTGCCGGCGTCGATATCGCGGCCGCGCAGGAGGCTGCGGCCCTCTGCGCCGATCTCTGCATCGCCGCCATCAACCACGCCACAGGCGGAGAGGACAGGATCGTTCAAATCCTGCAGATCGTGGGATACGTCGCGTCAGCGCCTGGATTTACCCAGCAGTCGCAAGTCATGAACGGGGCTTCCGACCGGCTGATCGAACGCCTCGGCGATCGCGGCCGCCACACGCGGACATCCGTCGGCGTCGCCGAGTTGCCGCGAGGGGCTCCGGTCGAATTGAACATGATTGCCGCCGTTCGATCGTAGCAGGCGTCGCTATGTGACGAGATATCTGGCGACCGCCGCCTCGTCCCACGCAATCCCGTTCCCAGGCTCCTCGCTCGGCAGCGCAAAGCCGTCCTTGATCTCGAGGCGCGTCGACAGCACGGCATCGGCCCAGTCGACATATTCCAGCCAATGCGCCGTCGGCGTGACGCAGAGCAAATGCGCGCTGACTTCAGAGAACAGATGCGAGGACATCTCGATGCCGGCAGCCTGCGCGAGCGCGGCGGCGCGCAGCCAGCCGGTGACGCCGCCGATCCGCTGCACATCGGGCATCACGTAGTCGCAGGCTTCCGCCGCGAGCGCCGATTGCATCGAGAACGCACTGTCGAAATTCTCGCCGATCTGGACAGGCGTATGCAGCGCATCGGCGATGCGGGCGCAGCCGGCATGGTCGTCGTGGCGGATCGGCTCCTCGATCCAGGTGAGGCCCTCGTCGTCGAGCATCTCGCCGCGACGGATGGCGTCCGTCACCGTGAGCGCCTGGTTGTAGTCGCACATCAGGGTGACCTCGTCGCCGACGGCTTTCCGTACCGCGCGGACGACGGCGAGATCCTCCCGCGCGTCGGGACGGCCGACGCGGATCTTGGCGGCCCGAAACCCTTCAGCCAGCAGCTTGTGCGCCTCGTCCACGGCGGCGCCCGCCGGCATGATGCCGAGCCCCTTCGAATTGTAGGCCTTGACCGGTTTCGGGGCGCCGCCGAGCAGGCGCGCCAGCGGCAGGCCCTTGGCTCGGGCGAGCGCATCCCAGGCCGCCATGTCGATGCCGGATTGCGCCAGTCGCTGCAGGCCGGCGAGGCCCAGCAGCGTGAAGCGCTGGGTCAGCTTGCGCTCGATCTCGAACGGCAGCAGCTCGTCGCCGGCGAGCAGCTCTGACATTTCCGCGACCATCGAGGTCAGCGGCTTCAAGGCCGACGGCGTGATCGAGAACAAATAAGCGTGCCCGCGCGCGCCCTGGTCGGTCTCGCAGTCGATCAACACCAGCGGCGCCTTCGCGACGGCCCCGGTCGAGGTCTTGAGCGGCAGGCTCATCGGCACGATCACGGGACGCGCGTGAAAGCGCTTGATGCGGATGGTCTCGGTCATGGGCGCTGGCTCCGATCAATGCAGATTGATGCCGATCTTAAACATTCGTCATGAAACGAAAAGGCGCCCGGTCCGACCACCATGAAAGGGGGTTGCGCGTGTCAGCGTTTTCTGGGCTCTGTGCCGCCGCATTCCTTGCCGCAAATTCCAGGAGTTTGCGACAAAAAGGTACACAACGGAGCCATGGCGTGAAACAAGAGATCTCCGAAGAACAGCGCAAGAACGGCATCCTCATTGGGGCCGTGATCGCCTTCCTGCTGCTCGCCTTGCCGCTCGCGGTGTGGCTGGACCTGACCGAGCTCTCCAAGACCGCGCTGCGCCGGCAGGCGGTCGATCTCAACTCGGTGATCACGAGCGTGCGCAGCTATTACGCCTCCAACGTGATCGGGCGCGTGCTGGCGAACCCCGACGGCACCACCAAGGTGGTGCACAATTACGAGTCCGTTCCGGGCGCGATCCCGATTCCGGCGACGCTGTCGCTGGAGCTCGGACGTGTCATCGGCGCACAGCAGGAGAACATCACCTACCGCTTCGTCTCGGACTTCCCGTTCCAGAACCGCGCGTCGCACCAGCTCGACAAGTTCGAGAAGGACGCGCTCGACGCGCTCCGCAAGGATCCCGAGCAGAAGATCCTGGACACCGAGACTTCGCTGTTCTCGGACAAGGTTCGCCTGGTCGCGCCCGTCACGATGGGCCCGGCCTGCGTGAGCTGTCACAACAGCCATCCCGAGAGCCCGAAGAAGGACTGGAAGGTCGGCGACGTCAGAGGCATCCAGGAGGTGATCATCGCGCAGCCGATCGCCGCCAACATCTTCTCGTTCAAGTTCCTGCTGGCCTATTTCCTGATCGCCGCCGGCAGCGGCCTTTCGTTTCTCTCGCTGCAGCGAAGGCAGGCCGGCCGCATCAAGACCATGAACCGGGAGCTCGAATCCGCCAACGACTTCCTGGCCTCGCTGTCGATGAAGATCTCGCGCTATATCCCGCCGCAGGTCTACAAGAGCATCTTCTCCGGGCAGAAGGACGTCACCATCCACACCGAGCGCAAGAAGCTCACCATCTTCTTCTCCGACATCCAGAATTTCACGGCTACCGCCGAACGGCTGCAGCCTGAGCAGTTGACCCAGCTCCTCAACGAATATTTCACGGAGATGTCGGCGATCGCCCATGATCATGGCGGCACCATCGACAAGTTCATCGGCGACGCCATGCTGATCTTCTTCGGCGATCCCGAGACCAGGGGCGACCGCGCCGATGCGCAGGCCTGTCTGCAGATGGCCTGGCACATGCAGCAGCGCCTTGCCGAGCTCAATGCGAAATGGCGGGCGTCCGGCATCGAGCAGCCGTTCCGCTCGCGCATGGGCATCAACTCGGGCTACTGCAATGTCGGCAATTTCGGCAGCTCCGACCGCATGGACTACACCATCATCGGTGCCGAAGCGAACCTCGCCGCGCGCCTACAGTCGATCGCCGAGCCCGGCGGCATCGTGCTGAGCTACGAGACTTTTGCCCTCGTCAGCGACATCGTTCGCGCCCACGCTTTGCCGGCAATCACGATGAAGGGCATCAGCCGCGAGGTCATTCCCTATTCGGTCGACGCACTGAACGATGCGGGGGAGAACAGCGGCATCATCACCGAGCGCGCGCCGGGGCTCGAGCTGTACCTCGACCCGGCGGTGGTGAAGTCAGGCGATGCCGCGCGGGTGCGCGCGCTGCTGGAGAGCGCGCTGGCTTCGCTGAAGCCGGCGTGAATCTTCTTACCCTCCCGTTACCGCGCGCCCCCCGTCATCTCACCTTGCCGCCCCCTCCGTGAATGCCGTCTCGATCACCTCCCCAAATGGCTGCCACGACCGTCCGTCGAACTGCACCAGCCGCATCTGCCTGATCGGCAGATAGTTGCTCGGCGAGGTGTTCATCCTGATGTCGGGCAGCGCGACGGAGGGGTTGTAACCCTTCAGCGAAGCGGCCTGGTGCATGATGTTCTCGCGTGACAGGTCGTCGCCGCATTGCTTCAGCACCTGCGTCAACGCCTCGGCCGCGGCATAGCCGTAGACCGCGGCGTTGTTGTTGGTGCTTTCGACCTGATGGTACTTCTCCATGAAGGCGAACCATTGCTTCATGGCGGGATCGTCTTTCCAGGCGGGATCGCTCGGGTCCTTCAGGAAGGCCGCCGAGATCACGCCGGCCGAATTCTCCAGGCCCGCGGGCGCCATCGCATTGGCGATCGAGGCGGAGGTGTCGTTGACGATGAAGACCGGGCGCCAGTTGAGTGAAGCCGCGAGCTTGATCACCTTGGAGGCCGTCGACGGCACGCCGAGGAAGACGAAGATGTCGGCGCCGGCGCGCTTGAGGATCGAGACGTGCCCGTCGAGATGCTCGTCGCCGATGTCGAAGGCGATGTCGACGAGGACATGGCGGTTGAGGTCGCCGAGGCCGTCCTGGATCCCCTTGTAGAGCATGCGTCCGAACTGGTCGTTCTGCCAGAGCACGACGATTTTCTTCCTGGGGTAATAGGCCTGGATGTAGTTGGCGTAGATGCGCCCTTCCGACCGGATCGACGGCTGCCAGCCCATGGTCCAGGGGAACGCCCTGGCCTGGCTCAGCTCCTCGTCGCCGGAGGCGACGAACAGTTGCGGAATCTTCTTCTCGTTCAGATACCAGCGCGCGGCGAGATTGCCGGGCGTGCCGAACGAGCCGAACATCAGGTGCACGTCGTCCTTCTCGACCAGGTTGCGCGTCAGCTCCAGCGCGGTCGACGGATCGGAATTGTCGTCGCGCGTGATGAAGCGGATCTTGCGGCCGTTGATGCCGCCGCGCGCGTTGATCATGTCGAAATAGGCGGCTTCCGCCTGGCCGATCGCGCCGAATTCAGACAGCGGTCCGGAATACGGCATGACATTGCCGATGCGGATTTCCTTGTCGTCCGCCGCCTGCTCGGCGCGTTGCTGCGACATCGCCCCCAGCGAGGCGAGAGCGGCGATCAGAACGAACAGCACTTTTCCGGTGACGCGCATGCTCGACACCTTGTCGTTGGCCCCCAACGAGGTCGGCTCAATCCGCACCCAGGGCGGTTGATCTAGGTCAAGCGTTTGGCAATCGTGTGGCCTGGCAGGGGTTCAGGCGAGTGCACGCGGCGAATAAACGGCAGGCATGTTGACCGGCTGTGGCCCAGCAAAAGGTCGGAGTCGTAAGCGCGTCGCGGACAAGACGGCGCTACGGCAGTCCCCGCGCCTCCAGTTGATGCACCAGCAGCAAGGTCGGCTCGGCCAGGCTGTCGCCGGAGCCGTCGAGGCCGAAGGCGCTCGCGATGCCGTCGCGGCTGCGCAGCAGCGCGCTGCGCGGGCAATGGCCCGCGCCGCAGAGCGTCTTCTTCAAGGTCTCGCCCTGCGCGACGGTGCCCGTGGAATCGTCCGCGGCCCAGGCCAGCACGATCGGCACATCGACGTTGAGGATGCCCGGGAAAACCGAGCGCTTGTTGTATTGGCTGACGTCGCTGCCGAGATAGGCCTTCTCGCTGTCGCTCGCCTCCTTGCCGGCGCGGTAGATGCCGGACACCAGCACAACGGCGGCGACATCGGCGCGGTCGGTCTGAAGCTCGGGATGCGCCAGCAGGGTGGCGACATGGAAAGCGCCCGCGCCGTAGCCGACCGCAACGATCTCGCGGGCGTCGCCGTTGAACAGGTCGATATTGCCGTGAACCCAGGACAGCGCCGCCGCCACGTCGGTCGCCCCGGCCGGCCACGTCGCCGCGGGCGCCAGGCGATAGTTGACCCGCACGCCGATCATGTCGTTGCGCGCGGCGAAGCACATCGCCTGGTCCTGGATCTGGCGCGACAATTCCGGCGCGGCGCGGTCGCCGGTGAAGGTGTCGCCCGTCACGAACAGCAGCACCGGCCGCGGCGTGTCCGCCTTGGTGGCGCTGGTGGCGACATCGAGCACATTGGCTTCGCTCTCGCCGTAGCGCAGGCCGCGCGAGAAGGTGACTTGCTCGCAGAGCCGCGCGGTGCCGCCGGCGGTGGTGTCGGAATCGGTGAGGCCCGCTTGCACGAGATCGGAGGGCAGAGGCAGCCGGGCCGGCAAGCGACCGTGGGCGGAAGCTGCCGACGCGGCGAGAACCAGGAGAAATGCGAGATGATTCTTCATGTTGATGCTAGCGTTGCGCTCTCATATCGGCTCTCGCGTTTGGCCTGTCTTTTCAATTCGCCTTTATAGTTTTGTGTCGGCTTGAGGCAATTTCGCGGCGTGCCACGCTCGTCGAGGTATGCCAGGGTCCGAACTCACCCAAATGCAAGTTGCAAAGTCATCGCGCCCAAGGCTGTCGGAGCGTGCGCCTTGGTCCCCGGCGGACCTGCGTGGCGCTCAAGCGCTGCCGATTATCGATAGCTATTTTAGCTCAGGCTTAGAAAGGCCGCCCCCGTTACCGTCAAACGCCACTGCCGGCTTAACGCGTGTGACAGAATCCGGCCAGAGTGTCGTAGATCGGTCAAATACACTGATAACTCGAATAGGATACTAGCGATCTCGTCGGGGGATTTTCCGCCGCGGGAACACAGCATGGCGAATGTCATTCAATTCCGCTCGAAGCGTTGTGACGCCGAAGCGCCGAAGGGGTCTTGCGGCTCAAAAAAGTACGTTGGGGCAGCCGCATTGTGCGCGAGCGCAGGAGATGCGCTCGGCCTACTGACCAGCCAACTCGAACTTGCCATCCAGCATGCGCGCATCATCGAACCGCGTATTCACAATCCCGAAATGCGTCGGCTATTCAGCGATCGGATCGAACTCACCCAGCGTTTGCTCGAAGTCGCGCATCTCAAGATATTGCTCCTCCAATTCGGGGCGCCACCTGACGATGGCCGACGCCCTCCTTTTCCGGGAAAATAACGATGCGAACCAATCTGCCTATTACCGTAACCGAGTATCCGCTCACGGATGAGACGCTGATTGTCTCGAAGACCGATCTCAAGGGCAAGCTGACCTATTTCAACGATCAATTCGTCCAGGCCTCGGGGTTCACCGAACAGGAACTCGCCGGACAGCCGCACAACATCGTTCGGCATCCGGACATGCCGCCTGAAGCCTTTGCCAATCTCTGGGAGACGCTGAAGAGCGGCAAGCCCTGGGCCGGTGCCGTCAAGAACCGGCGCAAGAACGGCGACTATTATTGGGTGATGGCCAGCGCGACGCCGATCTGGGAAGGGGAAGGTGTCGTCGGCTACATGTCCATCCGCACAAAACTGCCCCGAGACCAGCGCGAACAGGCCGAACAGGTCTACGCAGCGATCCGGGAGAAGAAGGCGGGCGCCTTCAAGATAGAGGCGGGCATGATCCGCAAGCGCTCGATTTTCGACGTCCTTGCTCCATTCACGAGGTCCTTCAAGGCGCGTCTGACCACGATGGTCGGCGTGCTGTCTCTTGCGATGCTGGTCATCGGTGCCGTCGGTTTGCTGGAGATGAAGGAAGTCAATCAGCGCGCCAAGTCGATCTACGAGGATCGCTCGGTTCCTCTGGCTCAGCTCTTCGAGATCAACGACCGCATGAAGGAAAATTCGCTCGTCATGTTGCGATCCGCTATCGAGGGACGTAACCGCCGCGATCTCTCGGAGGTCCAGGGTATTATCACGGCCAACATCGAACGGATCACCAGGCTCTGGTCGGACTACATGTCCACCTACTTGACCCCGGAAGAGAAGTCGGTCGCGGAGTCGTTCACCCCGAAGCGCATCGCGTATGTCGATCATGGCCTCAAGCCGGCGCTCGCAATGCTGGCCGACGGAAAATATGACGAACTGAACGTCCACATGACCGGCAGGGCGGCGGACCTTTTCCAGGCGGCGAAGGTGGACATGGATCGTCTGGTCTCGATTCAGGTCAAGGAAGCAAAGTTCGAGTATGACGCAGCGGAGAGCACGTTCTTCGTTGCGGAAGTCGCCGCGATGGCCGCGCTGTGCCTTGGTCTGCTCTTGGCGGCCTGGTTCTCCGTGGCGACCGTCCGGGCCATCGCAAGGCCGCTCGGCCATCTGAACGACATCATGTCGAAGATCGCGCAAGGGGTCTTCAACAGCCGCGTCAATGTCGAGCGAGACGACGAAGTTGGGGTTGCACTGCGCAATCTTCAGGCGCTCCAGGCCAAGCTTGGATTCGATCGGGAGGCGCAACGCGATATGGAGAGGCGCGCAGCAGCCCAGCGTCAGGCCGATATGCGCCGGCTGGCGGGCGAGTTCGAAGCCGCCGTGGGGAACATCATCGAAATCGTGGCGAGCGCGGCAACGGAGCTCGAAGCATCCGCCGGAACGTTGACGAGCACCGCTGAATCGACCCAGCAACTGTCGATCGCCGTCGCGGCGGCTTCGGAGGAGGCATCTACCAACGTGCAGTCCGTCGCCTCGGCGACCGAGGAGATGTCGTCCTCCGTGACGGAAATCAGCCATCGCGTACAGGATTCCGCCAGAATGGCGGCGGAGGCGGTCACTCAGGCCCGGCAGACCAACGACCGTGTCAGCGAATTGTCGCGAGCTGCCGCCCGGATTGGCGACGTTGTTGAGCTGATTAACAGCATCGCGGGCCAGACCAATTTGCTGGCGCTCAACGCGACGATCGAGGCCGCGCGCGCCGGGGATGCTGGTCGGGGCTTCGCCGTCGTGGCGTCCGAGGTGAAGGCGCTGGCGGAGCAGACGGCCAAGGCGACTGGAGAGATCAGCCAACAGATCACTGGTATTCAGGTAGCGACACAGGAATCGGTCGTCGCGATCGGGACGATCGGAGAATCGATCGGCCGTCTGTCCGAGATCTCGGCGGCGGTCGCTGCGGCGGTCGAGGAGCAGGGCGCCGCGACCCAGGAGATCTCCCGCAACGTGCAGCAGGCGGCTCAGGGCACGCAGGACGTCTCGTCGAACATCACCAACGTGCAGCGCGGCGCGTCGGAGACGGGATCAGCCTCGTCTCAGGTGCTGTCCTCGGCGCAGTCGCTGTCGATCGAGAGCAATCGGCTGAAGACCGAAGTCGACAGGTTCCTGGCGACCATCCGCGCGGCTTGAAGCGGCTGGGCGGTCTACTGTGCATGGGGTTGTTTTCGAAGTTTTGTTTTGGGCGGCCTGTCAGGTCCGCTTCATGGTCCGGAACGTGACGGAGTAACGGCGCGCCTCGACCGGCGGGATGCTGTGCTCCCATTGCGAGCGCGCCTCACCGTCCATCATGTAGAGCGAGCGCGGCTGCGCCTCGAGCGTGTGGCGCTGCCATGTGTCGCCGCTGCGGCGGCGGAAGCGGAACTTGCAGGCCGAGCCGAGCGACAGTCCGAGGACCTTGTCGAAATGCGGCTTGTCGCGGTGCCAGCCGATGCCGACACCGACCTCGTATTCGGTGCACAGCACCTGCCGGACGCCGGCCTCCGCCAGCCCAGCCCACGCCTCGGCCCGCCGCGCGATCGGCAGGAGCCAGTCCGGGATCGGCTCCGCCTCGGCCAGCCGTTGCAGGGAATAGTCATAGCGGTAGCCGAACGACGCCACCCGGCGGTTGCCCTCGAACGCCCCGAACTGGAAACGCTCGAGCGGCAATGCTGCGATGCGGCCGATCAGATCCTGCTCGACAGCGGCTTCGATAAAATTGTCGACATAGCAAAGTCAGGAAGGCCCAACTTCCGCCTCAGTGAACAATCCGAGCTGCGTCATTCTTCGCATTTCCGTGACGGAACCTTTTGCCGGCCCAAGCGACTTACATATGACGCGGGAAGGAACGTGCGAGAGGCTGTCATGGCACAGAAGCATACCGCCGATCCGGCAGAGATCATGCGGGCGACCGGTCACCCCGAACTGGAATATGCCGCCGGCTGGACCATCGCCGGTCTGGTCACCATCGGCACCATCGTCGCGGCCTGGGTGTTCGCGATCTAGGCCGTTGGAAACCGAAGCTCGAAGGCGGCCCCTTCATTGGTCGGCCTGAGGCTGATCGAGCCGCCATGGCTCGCCATCACCGAGCGTGCGATTGCCAGCCCCATCCCGGTGCCGCCCTGGTCGCGGCGGGTGGTGAAGAACGCGTCAAAAATCCTGTCGCGGTTCGGCGCCGAGATCGGTTCGCCGTCATTGCTCACCGTCAGACGTAGGGTCGTCCGCTCGAAGCTCGCCTCCAGCCGGATTGACCGCGCCTTGTGCCGCACAGCGTTGTCGGCAAGATGCGACAGCACGATCAGCGCCTTTTCGCCGGACATGCCGATGGCGCGGTCGAGGGGGCCGCTCGCCTCGATCGAACTTGCCGGAAACCGGCTCTTGAGGTCGGCGATCACCGGCGCGAGCTCGGTGCGCTCGTTCTGCGGCAGGCTCTCGGCGCGGGCGAGCTCGCGCAAGCGCTGCGCCATCGCCTCCAGCCGCTGCGTGTCGGACAGGATGTTGGCGATGAACGTGTTCTGCTCCGCCGGCGTCAGGCTGCCCGCTTTGCCCTGAACCGAATCCTGCAACAGCTCGGCCGCGCCCTTGATCGAGGTCAGCGGCGATTTCAGCTCATGGGTGAGGTGGGCCGAGAATGTCGCGATATAGTCCGAGCGCCGCGCCAGCTGCTCGGCCATGCCGAGGAAGCTGTGCGAGAGCTGGGCGAACTCGCGCGTGCCGTAATGCCGGAGTGGCCGAAACGCCTCACGGTCGCCGCGGCCGATCCGGGCGGCGCGGTTGATCAGCTCGCGCATCGGCAGGGTGATGGTGCGCGAGAACACCAGGCCGATCGCGATCGTGCCGAGGATCACGGCAAGTCCCGCCAGCACGAACTTGGCCCGCTCCTGGTAGAGATGATCGAAAATGTTGCTCGGCGTCCGCGTGGTGTAGATGGCGCCCGCGACGCGGTTGTTGACGATCACGGGCATCGCCGAGAACACGTGCACGCCAAGGCCGCGGCTGAAGGAATAGATCGGCGGCGGCGGCTTGTCCGGCACGCGGTTGCGCAAGGTCGCGCGGTATTGCCCGTGCAGTGCGTCCGCGACCTCCTCGATATGGGCGAGCGACTGCCCGACCTCCTGCCGGCCGGCGATGACGACGCCCTGGGGATCGAGGATCCGGAAGCCCGCCAGCGTCACCTTCTGGGTCTCGCGGATGATCGGCGTCAGTCTTGCGCCGATCTCGACATAGCCGGGCTGCGCGGGCTGGGACGCGGGCAGCGCATCCGGCCGCCGCCGCAGCAGGTCGTTGGCGGTGAGATCGAGCGCGGGCCGGATCGGCGAGACCTGGTCGCCGGGGTCGGGCAGCACGTTCGGCGGCACTTCGGGCCCGAGCGTGAGGCCGCTGTCGAGCCGCGCCGTGACCTCCTGCGCATAGATCGTCGCGAGCACGCGGCTCTGCGCGATCAGCTCGGCCTGGGTCTGGCGGATCAGCTGGTTGTCGTAGAGACGGAAGAAGAACAGGCCGACCAGCGGCAGCACGGCGACGGTGGCCAGCACCGTGAAGATCACGAGGGCGAGCGACGGCCGCCATTTGTCGGGCGCCGCGCTCATGCCTCTTTCTCGCAGCGGCCGAGCTTGAAGCCGACGCCGTGGATGGTCTCGATCACGCTCTCGCAATTCTGCGCCGCGAGCTTGGCGCGGATGTTGCGGATGTGGCTGTCGATGGTGCGGTCGGAGACCTGGATGTTGAGCTGATAGGCTGCCCGCATCAGCTGCTCGCGGTTGAACACCGAGGTCGGCCGCGTCAGGAACGCACGCAGGATGCCGAACTCGATCGCGGTCAGCTTCAGCGGCGTGCCGGCAAAGGACGCGACGTGCTGCTCGGGATCGATCAGCAGACCGCCCTGGGAGAGCGTGCTGGGGCCAGCCTTGGCCTCGCCATTGCGCGGGCTGAGGCGGCGCAGGATGACATTGACCCGCGCCACCAGCTCGCGCGGGCTGAACGGCTTTGTCACATAGTCGTCGCCGCCGATTTCGAGACCGAGGATGCGGTCGATCTCCTCGTCGCGCGCCGACAGGAACAGGATCGGCACGTCGGAGGTCTTGCGCACCTCGCGGCAGACGTCGAGGCCGTCGAACTCGGGCATGCCGATGTCGAGCACGATCAGGTCGGGCTTGTCGGCGGCGACGCGGAGAAGCGCCTCCTTGCCGTCGCGGGCCTCGATCACGTCCATGCCGGCCTTCTTCAGGGCGACGCGGATGACCTCGCGGATGTGGCCTTCGTCGTCGACGATGAGGATGCGATGCGCCAAGAAACTCTCCGCTCACCCGACCGGCCGGCTGCCGGACGGGTCTTTCGCCAGCGCGTCCAGCCGGCGCTGCAGCCGCCAGCTCCGGAAGCCCCAGCTCCGCCAGGCCAGATCCTGGCGCTGCTGTTCTACAAGGCGGTCGCGTCGCGACACAAGGCAGCTCTCGGGAGTGCCGGGTCGAAGCATGATCGCCTTGTCGATGGCGGGCAGCGCTTGCGGTCCGAGCGTCAGGAGATAGTTCATGTCGATCTGCAGGCCGTTGCCCGAAGCTTCCCGGCTGTGGGCCACATTGTAGTCGGCAATGAAGGCGTCGAAGTTCACCAGCGAGCAGCCATAAACCGAGATCGCGAGCGCGATCAAATTGGCGCCCACGAGCCATTGGTTGGATCGGTCGAGGACGATGCGGGCGACGATCAGGATCAGTCCGAGCGCGACCAGTCCCATCCAGATGAACGCCGCGATGCGCCAGTAGGTCAGCATGTAGATGTCGACGTAGAGGTCGAGACGCAGGATCGAGGAGGCGACGAGAAGGACGTTCTGTCCCACCCAGAGATACACCAGCGGTCGGATGACCTTCGATTTCTCGGCCGGCCCGCCCGGCCGCATCGTCACCAGCACGAAGGCCGCGGCGAGCAGGGCGGTTACGATCAGCGGGTAGGCACCGCGATGCGCGTAGCCCGCATAGGTCAGATTGTCGGGCAGCGCCAGATGGCCCCACAGATATATGCCGTCGAGAACGGACTGCGCCACGAACAACAGATTGAACAGGATCAGCGAGCGCAGGATGGTGGAGGGACCAAGAAATTCCACCGAGACGAGCGGTGGAAGCGGAGGCGGCTCTACGGCTTCGGCGGCGGTGGTGATTTTCTTGCGCCGCCAGCGCACATGGATGAACGGCCAGACCAGCGCCAGCATCAAGGCCCAGAACAGCACGCGCGGGATGCTGATATATCCGAGGATGAGTTTCGGATTGAGCAGGGACAGCCACTGCTCGATCACCGGATTGGCCGCGGCGAAGAGCGCCACGAAGACGGCGCTGAGCGCCGCCGGCATCAGCCAGAGCGCGATGCCGCGGGTGAATGCCGACGCGTTCAACGCCTGGGGCGCATCGAGAAAGAACCTGAAGGGACCGAGCAGGACAAAATTGCGCAATGCGCGAACGCGGTCGGCGAGGCCGGTCGATTCCGCGTTGGTCACGAGCTGCAACGCAATGGCCATCGAGGCGACAAGGATCAGGAACGACAAACTGTTGAGCTCCTCGACGACAGGCACCAGCCCGACGGCGAGAACGGCCGAGCCGATCATGGCGCGACGCAGGTCCAGCGCCGCACGATTGACGAGCACCGATACGCCGGCGAGCGCGATCGCAAAGAGCGTCAGCGACAGTCCGACCCGCTGCCCGTAGAACAGCCAGTCGGCGAGTGCGGCCAGCAGCAGCGCGAGGCCGACCTTGGCCGGGATCGAGGAATGACCGATCGGCTTGATCTCTTCCACGATCGTCGAAGCCAGACTTGTCATATCGGTAAGACCTTTCGTGATGGTTGGCATCACGAAGTCTGAACGTCGTTTGTGCAGAAGGCGGGATCACCGTCTGCATGGTTTCAGGAGTCTTTTGCAGTTTTCGTGCAGGCATGCGTTTGCCCCTCGCGCGGGGCAAATCGCTTTGATAGGTGCGAAGCATTCGCCGCTCCTCACATGTGATGCATCATGCAATTCCTCGGTCGTATCGGTCTCATCCTGCTCTGGCTGGCTGCGCCTCTCCTTGCATTCGCGGCAGCGAACAAGAACGATCCCTATCTGCTCGTGATGCGTGGCGCTGGAAACATCGTGCTTGCCATCGCAAGCATCGCGATCGTCATCCTTCTGCTGCGCAAAGGACGTTGGCGCACCATTGCGGGCAAGCTGCTCGTCATGCTCTGGTGCCTGCCGCCGGTCCTGATGACCGCGGCGCATCTGAAGTTCGAGTGGCGCAAGCACGAAGTTCTCGGTGCCAGTGCCGCCGATGCGCGCCAGCTCGGGCCTCATTTCATGGTCGGCTATTCCTCCTTCCCGGAGGTTGCACGCCTTGCCAAGCAGGGATTGATCGGCGGCGTCTATGTCACCCGCCACAACATTCGCGGCAGGACCGTCGCGGCGCTGCAGGCCGAGATCGCGGCGCTTCAGGACATCAGGCGCTCAGCGGGCCTGCCGCCGCTGATCGTTGCTGCGGACCAGGAGGGCGGCATCGTCGGCCATCTCGCGCCGCCGCTGACGAAAGTGCCGGCCCTGGCGACGCTCGCCGGGCTTGCTTCCGACGACCAGCAGGCCAAGGCGCAAGAGTTCGGCCGCATCCACGGCCGCGAGCTCGCCGGCCTCGGCGTCAATCTCAACCTCGCCCCGGTGCTCGATCTCAAGCCGCCGGCGCGGCGCAACCGGCTCGATTTCCACACGCTGATCGGCCAGCGCGCGATCGCGACCGATCCGGCCGTCGTCTCGACGATTGCGGGCGCCTATGTGCGCGGGTTGGAAGAATCCGGCGTCGGTGCCACGCTCAAGCATTTTCCCGGCATCGCCCGCGTGCGCACCGACACGCATCATTTCAGCGCCAATCTCGTCACGCCGGTGAAGGAGCTGGAGGCATCCGACTGGCTTCCGTTCCGCGAGGTGCTGTCGCATTCGCGCAGCGCGCTCATGATTGGCCATGTCACGCTCACGGCGGTCGATCCCGATCGCGCCGCATCGCATTCGAAACGCGTCGTCGAAGGCATCCTCCGGCAGACATGGGGCTATCAGGGGGTGGTGATGACCGACGACCTCGTGATGGGCGCGATCTACCAGAACGACGTCTGCAAGGCCGTGGTCGAAGCGGTCAATGCCGGCGTCGATTTGCTGCTGGTCGCCTATGACGGCGCGCAGTTCTACCGCGTCTTCGCCTGCGCCCTGGACGGGGCGCGGCAGGGCAAGCTCGATGCCATGATGTTGCATGCGAGCGCGGCGCGGCTGGCACGGGGCTTTTCGACCGAGCAGGCGCGCGCGGCGTCAGGCGTGATCCGCATCGTCGGTACGCATTAGCTTCTCCTGCATGTCGAGCGAGGTCTGGGCCTTGCCGCCTATCTCAACTCCTCCGCCAGGTAGTCGACCAGGGCCCGTATCTTGCTGGAAGGACGTGGTCCACCCGGGAAGACGGCATGCACGGCGAGCGGCGAGGCCTTGTAGCCTTTCAACAACGGGACCAGCGCGCCCGACTTGATCTCGGGGGCGACCATCACCGACGTTGCCATCGAAATTCCGAGGCCCGCCAGGGCGCAGGCGAACACGCCCGGACCCGAGTCGGTGTGGATCCGGCCGCGCACGTCCACCGACGTTTCCGCGCCGTTGCGCGTGAACACCCAACTCGCCCGGCCGGAATGACCGGGTCCGAAGATGCAATCATGTGAAGCGAGATCGGCCGGCGTTTTCGGCGTGCCGCGCGCGGCGAGATAGGAGGGGGACGCCACCAGGAGACGCTGCAAGGTTTCGAGCTTGCGTGCGCCGAACGCGGAATCGTCGAGTTCGCCGAGGCGGATGGCGAGGTCGGCGCCTTCGGCAACGAGATTCTGCCGTTCGTCGACCACCGACAGCTCGACGTGGAGTAACGGATGCATCGCCAGGAATTTCCGCAGATGCGGAATGACCTGCCGCATGCCGTACATGATGGGCATTGCGATGCGGATGGTCCCGCGCAGCGAGTCGATTCCGCGCGCCGCGTCCTCGGCGTCCTCGATGTCGGCGAGGACCTCACGTGCGCGCGTGAGGAAGAGCGCCCCGGCGTCGGTCACGGTGATGCGGCGCGTGGTCCGCAGCAGCAGCTTGACGTCGAGCCGCGCCTCCAATTCGCTGATGATGCGGGACACCGAAGGCTGAGACAGGCCAAGTTCGCGGGCAGCCTTGGAAAAACTGCCGCATTCGGCGGCCCGGACGAACACCGCCATTTCCTGAAGCCGATCACTCATTTGTATTCCAAATAAATCTTCTGCGTCCGAGCGGTATACCCTCGCGCTGCCGAATGATCCAGATAGGGCCGGCCAACAGCAATCGATGGAGTTTCGCCATGGCCCTGCAAGACAAGCTCGATGCCTTCAAAGCCGATTTCGAAGGCGGCCGCCTGCCGCTCAAGCCCAGCCGGGAGGTGCTCGACATCATGCACCGCGCGACCGCCGAGCTGATCGCGAGCGGCCAGGTGCAGCGCGCGAAAAAGGCCGGTGATGCCGCGCCGGATTTCACCTTGAAAGACCCCGAGGGCAAGCAGGTCGCCTTGCGCGAGCTGCTCGCCAAGGGACCACTGGTCGTGTCGTTCTATCGCGGCGCCTGGTGTCCTTATTGCAATCTCGAGCTCCAGGCGCTGCAGGAGGCGCTGCCGGAGATCGTCGCCCGCGGTGCCAGCCTGGTTGCGATCTCGCCGCAGACTGCGCCGAACAGCCGGAAATCGGAACGCGACAACAAGCTGTCGTTCCCGATACTGAGCGACGTCAGGAGTGCGGTCGCGGAGGCCTTCGGCGTTCGCTTCGCGCTGCCGGCCGAGCTCGTCGCGCTCTACAAAGCGTTCAAGAACGACCTGCCGACGTTCAACGACGATCCGGCCTGGGTGCTGCCGATGCCGGCGCGTTACGTCATCGGCCGCGACGGAATCATCGCCTATGCGGAGGTGAATCCCGACTACACGCGCCGTCCTGATCCGTCGGAACTGTTGCCGGTGCTGGATCGCCTGCGGGCCGGCAAGGCGGCTTGAGACTTGCGACATGACCGCTCCGCGCGCCGAGGCGCGCGGGGTAGTCGGATTCCGCCGTGAAGCGCTACCGCTGGCGTGCGATCAATCCGTCGACCATCGCGCGCACGAGGCCCGCGATCTCCTCGCGTAGCAGCGGCAGCGGCACGGCGACCAGCTTCTGCTCCAGTCCCAGCGCGACCATGCCATGCACGGCCGAGAACAGGCTGCGCGCCGTGATGCCGAGCTCTTCGCGGTTGCGCTTTGGAAACAGCATGGCCAGCGGCTGGTAGATGTGGCGGAACAGCTGCATCTGGTCCTGGACCGACCAGTCGGGGACGGTCTTGTCGGCCTCCATACGGTGCTCGAACAGCGCGCGCCAGAGCTGGAGATTCTCGGCCGCGAAATCGCAATAGGCGATGGCGATGCGGACCAGGGTCTCCTGCGGGGATGGCTCGCCGGCACTGACCGCGGCACTGAGTGCCCCATCGAGTCGGAGCAGCGTGCGCGAGCCCACACGCAGGATCAGCTCGTCCATGTCAGCCACGAGATTGTAGACCGCGCCATTGGCGCAGCCGATCTCGCGGGCGAGATCGCGGGTTTTCAGGCCGGACAAGCCGCGGTCGGCGATCATCCGCTCCGCCGCCAGGATCAGATCGGATCGAAGTTTTTCTCGTCGTTCCAAGGCCTTAGACATCAACTGCAAAATTCTTTGAGCGTTGCTCAAAATATTATTGAACGATGTTCAAGTTTGCGCTACAAACGGTTGTGAGCAACGCTCATAACAGGGAGCAGCAGATGTTCAAGACCGTCGTGACACTTTTCCGCGGCAGCGTCGCCGCCGCCGGCGAGGAGCTGGAGGACCGGACGGCCCTTCTCATTCTCGACCAGCAGATGCGCGATGCGGCCGCCGCCGTCGAGCGCAGCAAGCGAACGCTGGCGCTGGCGATTGCGCAGGACCAGCAGGAGGGCCGCAAGCTGGACGCGACAATTGCCCGCATTACCGATCTCGAAACCCGCGCGGTTGCGGCGCTCGACGGCGGTCGTGAGGATCTCGCCAAGGAGGCCGCCGAAGCCATCGCCGGCCTGGAGGCCGACCGCGATGCCGCGATGACGGCCCGTGCGCTGTTCGCGACCGAGATCGCCCGCCTGAAGCGGCATGTTGCAAGCGCGCAGGCCCGCATCACCGAGCTCGATCGCGGCCGCCGTCTGGCCCGCGCTTCGGAAGCCGTGCGCTCGCTTCGCCGCAGCGGCATCGAGGCGGCGCGTCCCTACGAATCCACGCTGCCGGAGGCGGAGAGCACGTTGCGGCGTCTGCGCGATCGGCAGATGGAAGCGCAGGCCGCCGACGATGCGCTGGTCGAGCTCGATGCGGCCACAGGTCCCATCGCGACCGCCGAGAGGCTCGCCGAGCAGGGCTTTGGCCCGCGGCTGAAAACCACCGCGGACGACGTGCTCGCACGGCTGAAGTCAAGGCGCGCGCCGGCAGCCTGATCCAAACCCATCATCATCGCAGCAACACAGGAGACCATCATGAACCAGAACGGCCAGCCCCACAGCAGCGCTTGGGTGACCTTCACCTATGCGTCCTTCGCAGCCTCCGCCTTCCTCGTCGCCATCGGCGTCTTTTTCCTGCCGATCGATTTCTGGATGAAGGGCTATCTCACCATGGGTATCGTCATGCTGATCCAGACCTGCATCACCCTCACTAAGACCGTGCGCGACAATCACGAGAGCAGCCGGCTGGTCAATCGCATCGAGGACGCGAAGGCCGAGCGGTTGCTGATGGAGGTTTCCAAAGCCGCGTAAGCGACGCGCCTGATCCGGACGACGCGCAAGAGAGCCGCGGAACAGCGCCCCGCGGCTTTCGGCGTCATCGATCCGCATCCCGCATTGTGCTCCGGCCGCAGGTGCGATATGGCTCGCGCGCTTTCCAGAGGCGGAGACGAGCTTTGTCGAAACAATCGCTGCGTGAGGAGGCCGAGCGCCTGATCCGCGAATCCATGGAAAAGAAGTCCATCGTCGTCAAGCAGGGCACGACCCGCATCGAGGCCGTCTGCGGCAAGTGCGGCGCGCCGAACCGGGTGCAGGCGGAGAAGGGCCAGAGCCGGGTCAAGTTCGCCTGCAAGAATTGCGGGCACCAGCAGGAGACGCTGTAGGCTTGTTCCCTCTCCCACAAGGGAGAAGGAGGGCGGTCACTCCCCCTCCACAAACCTCTTGAACGCATCCGCATAATCCGGATGCCAGCGTGACAGTGGCGGGCGGTTCTCGACGATGTCGCCGGCGGCCCACAGCATGCGCTTCTCGTCGAGCGCGCGTGGCACGTCGTTGTCCGGGCACAGGATGTAGAAATCGCCGGCCTCCAGCCGCGCCAGCATGAAATCGACCGTCTGTTCCGGCGTCCAGGCGCCGGCCGGCTTTTCGGTGCGGCCCTTCGCGGTGAGGCCGGTGAACACGAAGCCGGGGATCAGCAGGTGCGCCGTGATGCGACAGTCCTTCGTGTTGCGCAGCTCATGCTGGAGCGCCTCGGTGAACGCTTTCACGCCGGCCTTGGAGACATTGTAGGCGGGATCGCCGGGCGGCGTGGTGATGCCCTGCTTGGAGCCGGTGTTGATGATGAGGCCGCGCCTGCCGCGCGCGATCATGCCCGGCGCGAAGATGCGCGAGCCGTTGATGATGCCCCACATGTTGACGCCGATGATGCGCTGCCAATGGTCGGGCTCGCCGAACAGCGTGCTGCCGGGCTGGATGCCGGCATTGTTCATCAGGACGTCGGTGCCGCCGAACCGCTCGCGCACCACGCGCTCCAGTTCCGTCACGCTGTCGGCCTTGCTGACATCGACCGCGAAGGTTATCACATCTGCGGCAGTGGTGACGGATGACAGTCTTGCTGCAGCTTCTGCCAACCGGGGCTCGTCGACACCGACGATACACAGCTTCATTCCCGCGCGCGCAAAGGCGACGGCGGCGGCAAATCCGATGCCGGACGCGCCCCCGGTGATCACGGCAACATTGTCTTTGACGATGGCGGGATGGGGCATGGTGCGTCTCCGCAAGAGGGATTTGCGCGAGCTATAACATGGCGGCTGCGCGACCCTGCACAAGTCGGCATGGGAGGTCTTCGTTCCGCGCTGCCTTTACGCCTATCCGGCACCGCGGTATCCTTCGACGCAACGATCCCGCCCAGATCGAACCAATCAATCATTTGACAGGGAGTGCAGCCATGGCTGTGTCGCAGGCTATTCCGATCACGCGCCATCCGTTCGCCAACGGGTCCTACAAGCAGATGCTGATCGACGGGAAATGGGTCGACGCAGCCTCGGGCAAGCGCTTCGAGACGCGCAATCCCGCAACGGGCGAGCTGCTCGCAACCGTCGCCGAGGGTGACAAGGAAGACGTCGATCGTGCGGTCGCCGCCGCCCGCCGTGCCTTCGAAGGCCCCTGGAGCAAGGTCAAGCCGTTCGAGCGGCAGAACCTGCTCCTCAAGCTTGCCGACCTCGTCGAGAAGAATTTTGACGAATTGTCGCAGCTCGACACGCTCGACATGGGCGCGCCGCTCAGCCGCACCCGTGCCTATCGTCTGCGCGCCGTCGGCATGCTGCGTTACTATGCCGGCCAGACCACCGCGATCCACGGCGAGACCATCGAGAATTCGCTGCCGGGCGAAATCTTCTCCTATACGCTGAAGGAGCCGATCGGCGTCGTCGGCGCCATCATTCCCTGGAACGGGCCGCTCACCGCGACGATCTGGAAGATCGGTCCCGCGATCGCGACCGGCTGCACCGTGGTGCTCAAGCCCGCGGAAGAAGCGCCGCTGACCTCGCTGCGCATCGCCGAGTTGGCGATGGAAGCCGGCATTCCCCCGGGCGTCGTCAACGTTGTCCCCGGTTATGGCGAGACCGCGGGTGCCGCGCTCGCCTCGCATCATGACGTCGACAAGGTCGCCTTCACGGGCTCGCACGTCACGGGCCAGTCGATCATCCGCGCCTCCGCCGGCAATCTCAAGCGCGTCTCGCTGGAGCTCGGCGGCAAGTCGCCGGACATCGTGTTTGCCGACGCCGATCTCGATGCCGCCGTGCCGGGTGCTGCGATGGCTGTGTTCGCCAATTCCGGGCAGATCTGCAGCGCGGGCACGCGCCTGTTCGTCGAGCAGGCGATCTACGAGGAGTTCGTCGGTCGCGTCGCCGAGTTCGGCAAGAAGCTGCAGGTCGGCAACGGTCTCGATCCCAACGTGCAGATCGGCCCGCTGGTCTCCGAGCAGCAGCTCGAGCGCGTCACCGGTTATCTCGACATCGGTCAGAAGGAAGGCGCACGCGCTCTCGCCGGCGGCGGCCGGGTGACTGAAGGCGCGCTGTCGAAAGGCTTCTTCGTCTCGCCGACGGTGTTCGCGGGCGTTCAGGACAACATGCGCATCGCGCAGGAGGAGATCTTTGGTCCCGTCATCTCCGCGATCGCGTTCAAGGACATGGACGAGCTGGTCAAGCGCGCTAACAACACCACCTTCGGCCTCGGTTCCGGCCTGTGGACGCGCGACGTCAGCAAGGCGCATGCGGTTGCAAAATCGCTGCGCGCAGGTTCAGTGTGGGTGAACTGCTACCAGGCGATGGACCCGGCCGTGCCGTTCGGCGGCTACAAGATGAGCGGCTACGGCCGCGAGTCCGGCAAGCAGCACGTCGAGGAATATCTCAACGTGAAGGCCGTCTGGATCAAGACGGCGTAAGCCCGGCGCTCTCGCGTTCCGCGAGGGAGAATATCTGCTTGGGGGCGGTACCTTTTCCGGTGCCGCCCCTCGCACTATGATCGGCATTCTTTCATACACATCCGGGGCCAGCATGAAATTCGAAGCGTTGTTTAAGCCGTTGCAGGTCGGTCCGTACAAGCTTGCGCATCGTGTCGCGATGGCGCCGTTGACGCGCATGCGGGCCGAGCGCGAGAGCTTTTCGCCGCGGCCGCTCAACGCCGAATATTATGCCCAGCGCGCGACGCCCGGCGGCCTGCTCATTGCCGAAGCCTCGCCGGTGCTGTCGCACGGCCGCGGCAACCCGGCGACTCCTGGCATCTATTCGCAGGCGCAGATCGACGGTTGGCGCAAGGTGGTCGATGCGGTGCACGCCAAGGGCGGCATCATCTTCCTCCAGCTCTGGCATGTCGGCCGGGTCTCGCATTCCTCGTTCCATGGCGGCGAGCTGCCGGTTTCGGCTTCGGCGATCCCGATCAAGGCGGCCGGGATGAAGGCGATGACCGCCGACGGCAAGATCTCCGACTATGAGACGCCGCGCGCGCTGGAAACCGAGGAGGTCAAGGGGATTGTCGAGGCCTTCAGGCAAGGCGCGAAGAACGCGCTCGCCGCCGGTTTCGACGGTGTCGAGATCCACGGTGCCAACGGCTATTTGCTCGAGCAGTTCCTGCAGTCGCGCAGCAACCAGCGCACCGATCAATATGGCGGTTCGATCGAGAACCGCGCGCGGCTCTTGCTCGAGGTCACGCAGGCTGCGATCGACGTCTGGGGCGCGAACCGCGTCGCCGTGCGGCTCTCGCCCCACGGCATCGCCAATGATTCCGGCGAGCCGGATCCGATGCCGCTCTACACGCATGTGGTGAAGGCGCTCGACAAGCTTGGCCTCGCTTATCTGCATTTCATCGAGCCGCGCTCCAGCGGCGCCGGCCGTGCCGACGTCCATTGGGAGAACGTGCCGTCGGCCATGGTGCTATTCCGACCGCTCTACAGCGGCGTGCTGATGACCGCCGGCGGCTTTACCGGCGAGACCGCGAATGCCGCGATTGCCGACGGCCATGCGGACATCATCGCGTTCGGCCGCATCTTCATCTCCAATCCCGATCTGCCGCGGCGCCTCGCGCACGGCTACCCGATCACGCCGTACAACCGCGCGACGTTCTATGGCGGCGAGGAGAAGGGGTATACGGACTACCCTGTTTATGACGAGCTGACGCCGGCCTGACCAGTCATTCCGGGGCGACGCGAAGCGTCGAGCCCGGAATCCATCTCACGTCCTGGCTTGCTGTTCGATGGATTCCGGGCTCGCGACGTCGTCGTGCCCCGGAATGACAAGCGTATATCGCGTACATGACGACGGGAGACGTCCATGGCCAAAGCCGCAGCCGCCGCAGGGATCGCCACCGGCCAATGTCTCTGCGGCAAGGTCAGCTTCGAGATCGACATCCCCGCGCGCTGGGCCTGGCACGATCATTCCGCCGCGAGCCGCCGTGCCCATGGCGCGGCCTATGCGACCTATGTCGGCAGCTGGAAGAAGCGCTTTCGCATCACGTCAGGGAAGACCGCGCTGACGCGCTACGAGGACAAGGCGACCAAGACCACCCGCAGCTTCTGCTCGCATTGCGGCACGCCGATCGCCTATGAGCGTCCGCGCGGGCCGCATATGGTCAACATCCCCCGTGCTCTGTTCAGAGAACGTACCGGCCGGCAGCCGCTCTATCACATAGGGATCGAAGAGCTGCAGGAATGGGCCTATACCGGCGAGCCGCTGGTGCCGCTGAAGGGCTTTCCGGGCGTGGTCTGGCAGCGCTCGAAAAAGAAGAAGCGCGCGGGCGGCGAGGATCCGTTCGAGCTGGGGCGCGAGGAGATGTAGCGCGAGCCGCGTTCAGTTCTCGTGCCCCGGACGCAGCGCAGCGCCTCCCCGGCGATGCACAGCATCGTCCGGCGCGGTGATGCGCTGCTGAGCCGGGGCCCATGCGTCGGCGAGCGCTGCGTGAATTTAGGTCCCGGCTCTGCGCCGCAACGTTGCACGTTGCGCCGCGTCCGGGACACGAAACCGTCACACGCAACGCTGCCATGACTCCACTTCCTTGCGCGCCTCGCGAAAATTCGGCCATCATGCCTTCCGTCCTTGCGGCAACGTCCGCTCCTGGAGGAAACATGAAGAACAAGATCACCGGCCGCTCCGCCTTTCTCGCGCTGCTCAAGGACGAGGGCATCACGCATCTGTTCGGCAATCCCGGCACCACCGAGCTGCCGATCATGCATGCGCTGAAGGACCATCCCGACCTCACCTATGTGATGGCGATGCAGGAGAGCCTGGTGGTCGCAATTGCCGACGGCTACAGCCGGGCCTCCGGCAAGCTCGTCGCCTGCAACGTCCATGTCGCGCCCGGGCTCGGCAATGCCATGGGCTCACTCTACAACGCCCAGTTCACGGGCACGCCGATGATCCTCACCGCGGGACAGCAGGAGCAGGGCCACGGCCTGATGGAGCCGGTGCTGTATGGCCCGCTGGTGCGCATGGCCGAGCCGCTGGTGAAATGGGCAGTCGAGGTGACGCGGCTGGAGGATCTGCCGCGCATCGTGCGCCGCGCCGCCAAGGTGGCGATGACGCCGCCGACCGGCCCGGTGTTCATCTCGCTGCCCGGCGACATTCTCAACAGCGAGGCCGGCATCGACCTCGGCCGCTCCACCCGCATCGATGCGCGCGTCAAGCCGTCGGACGAAGCGCTGAAAGCCTTTGCCGCGCGGCTGCTGAAGGCGGAGCGACCGGTCATCGTAACCATGGACGAGGTGGTGAAGAGCGATGCGCTCAAGGAGGCCGCCGAACTCGCCGAGCTGCTCGGCGCCGCCGCTTACCAGTCCTCGACGCCCTACGGCTCGCACTTCCTGTCGGAGAGCCCGAGCTTCGTCGGCACGCTCGCGCGCGTGCAGAAAGTCGCGCGCGATACGCTGGCGCCTTACGACCTGCTGATAGCGCTCGGCGGCGATCCGCTGCGGATGTCGGTCTATAGCGAAGTCGATGCGCTGCCGGATGGGCTCGGCATCGTGCAGGTCGGTCTCGTCGATTGGGAGATCGCCAAGAATTACGGCGCCGAGATCGCGCTGAAGGCGGACCTGAAGGAGACGCTGCGCGCGCTGATCCCGGTGCTGAAGGAGATAGGCGGCGCGACGCTCACGGGCCGCGCCAAGCAGCGCCTCGCCGAGCTTGCGCCGAAGAACTGGACCGCACGCCGTGCCGCGCTGGTCGAGCAGATCGGCAAGAGCGCCGGCCGCAGCCCCATCGATCCGGACTTCCTCGTGCTGCAAATGGTCGAGGCCATGCCGGAGAATGCCATCCTGGTCGACGAAGGCCTCACCTCGAGCCGCCAGGTCACGGCGCTGCGGCCGCATCGCGACCGCTTCGGCTATCACGGCCTTGCCTCCGGCGGCATCGGCTGGGGCCTGCCGGCCTCCGTCGGCGCCAGCATCGCCAACCCGGATCGCCCCGTGGTGTGCTTCTCCGGCGACGGCAGCGCGATGTATTCGATCCAGTCGCTGTGGACGGCGGCGCATCACAAGCTGCCGCTCAACGTCGTCATCGCCAACAATGGCGGCTACCGCATCATCAAGCAGCGCCTGCTGGCCTTCCACGGCGACGACAATTATGTCGGCATGGATTTCGTCGATCCGCCCGTGGATTTCGCCGGTGTGGCGAAGGCGCTCGGCTGCGAGGCGATCAGGATCAGCGACCCCCGTGAGCTGAAGGCGACTTTGGCCTCGGCGTTTGGCCGGCCGGGGACGAAGCTGATCGAGGTGATGGTGGACGGGAAGGTGTAGCCACTCTGCTCCGCTGTCGTCCCGGCGCCCGTGCGCAATTGCGTACTAGGCCGGGACGATATCGAGGGTGTGCGACGCCGGGGACCTACCCCTTCTTCCCCACCCGATATCCCGCCGCCGGATGCGGTGCATCGAGCCTCGCTCGGCCGCCGAATAGTTTTTCCCGCAACGTGCCCTTTGCATACTCGGTCTTGTAGCGTCCGCGCCGCGTCAGCTCCGGCACCAGCATGTCGGAGATGTCCTCGAAATCGCCGGGTGAGATCGCGAAGGCGACGTTGAGGCCGTCGACGTCGGTCTTCTCGAACCAGTCCTCGATCTTGTCGGCGACGCTTTCGGGTGTGCCGACCACGACCGGGCCGGCGCCGCCGATGCCGACATGCTCGATGACGTCGCGCACGGTCCAGACGCGGTCTGGATCGCCCCGCGTGACGTTGTCGAGGGCGCTGCGGCCGGCATCGTTCTGCACGTGACGCACCTGCTGGTCGAGCTCGTAGCCGGAGAAATCGATGCCGGTCCATCCCGACATCAGGGCGAGCGCGCCTTCCGGATTGATGTGCGAGCGGTAGTCGGCATATTTCGCCGCAGCTTCAGCCTTGGTATTGCCGAGGATGATCGTCATCATGTTGAACATCAAAATCTCCGCCGGGTTGCGGCCGAACTTGGCGGCTTCTTCACGAATGGCAGCGACGCGCGGCGCGATGATCTTGGCCGACGGTCCCGACATGAAGACGCATTCGGCGTGCTTGGCTGCGAACTGCCGGCCGCGCGGCGAGGTGCCGGCCTGGTACAGCACCGGCGTGCGCTGCGGCGAGGGCTCGCTGAGATGGATGGTGTTGTTGATGCGGTAGTTCGCACTCTCATGATTGATGCGGTGAACCTTGCTCGGATCGGTGAAGATGCCGCGCTTGCGGTCGCGCAGCACGGCGTCGTCCTCCCAACTGCCTTCCCAGAGCTTGTAGACAACCTCCATATATTCGTCGGCGATGTCGTAGCGGTCGTCGTGCCCGGTCTGCTTGTCCTTGCCGGCGCCGCGCGCGGCACTGTCGAGATAGCCGGTGACGACATTCCAGCCGATCCGCCCTTCAGTGAGGTGATCGAGCGTCGACATTCGCCGCGCGAACGGATAGGGCGGCTCGAACGACAGATTGCTGGTGACGCCGAAGCCGAGATTTTGCGTGACGGCCGCCATCGCCGAGAGCAGGAGCAGCGGCTCGTTTGACGGCGTCTGCGCTGCGTTGCGCAAGGCCGCGTCAGGGCTGTTGCCATAGACGTCGTAGACCCCGAGCACGTCGGCGAGGAACAGTCCGTCGAAACGGCCGCGCTCCAGCGTCTTGGCGAGATCGATCCAGTAGGGCAGGCGATTATATTCGGCGGTGCGGTCGCGCGGATGGGTCCAGAGGCCGGGTGACTGGTGTGCGACACAATTCATCGCAAATGCGTTGAGTCTGATCTCTTTGGCCATGCTGGCTCCCCGGCGCCCTGTACTGAGCGCTCTTCGAATGGTAGATGTGCGCCCCGAACTTGACGCTCAACTTGATGTCCTACTTGGCGAAGTTTTTGCATATCGCTTGCGCTTGGCAAGGCCAAAATCAGCGGCGCTGCTGCGCTTGGCAAGCCAATCCCGGGGATGCAAGGACGAAATCCCAAGAGAAGTGCAAGGGAAGTGCAAGAGAACGACAAGAGAAGTACAAGCCAACCGCAAGAACTATCCAAGTCCCCGCCACTTTCGAAGGCCAGCTCGTATCGGGTAAGGTCCTTCGCCTCAACGTCTCGAAAAGCAAGTCATGACCAGAGCCGACGCCATCGCCCGCGCCCGTGAGGATTTTACATCAGGCGCCTTCCTCGCCGAGCTCGACCGCCGCGTCGCCTTCAAGACCGAGAGCCAGAATCCGTCACGCGGCCCCGAGTTGCGTGCCTATCTGGAACAGGAGATGCAGCCGGCTTTTGCCGCGCTCGACTTCACCAGCCGCATCGTCGAATCCCCGAGCGGCAAGGCGCCGTTCCTGTTCGCCGAGCATCACGAGAGCGCCTCAGTGCCCACGGTGCTGGTCTATGGCCATGGCGACGTCGTCGATGGGATGGAAGGTGAGTGGCGCGACGCCCGCGATCCCTGGCGCACCACGGTTTCGGGTACGCGCCTTTATGGCCGCGGGACCGCCGACAACAAGGGTCAGCACAGCATCAACATGGCGGCACTCCGCGCGGTGCGCGGTGCCCGCGGCGGCAAGCTCGGCTTCAATGCCAAGTTCATCGTGGAGATGGGCGAGGAGATCGGCTCGCCCGATCTCGGCAAGGTCTGCGATCTCAACCGTGACGCGCTCAAGGCCGATCTGTTCATGGCCTCCGATGGGCCGCGCCTGTCCGCGGAACGTCCGACGCTGTTCCTGGGCTGCCGCGGCGGCATCCGCATCCATCTGGATGTGAATTTGCGCGACGGCGGCCACCATTCCGGCAATTGGGGCGGCGTGCTGGCCAATCCCGCGACCATTCTGGTCAATGCGATCTCAACGCTGGTCGACGGTCACGGCCGCCTCCAGCTCGACGCCCTGAAGCCGCCGCGCCTCACCAACCAGATCCGCTCCTATCTCGCCGACGTGCAGGTGTTGCCGAGTGCGGACGAGCCCGCGCTGGCCGAGAACTGGGGCGAGGAAGGTCTTTCGGCCGCCGAACGGCTCTATGCCTGGAATACGCTGGAAGTGCTGGCGATGTCGTCGGGCAATATCGAGAAGCCGGCCAACGCCATTCCAGGCCACGCCAACGCCGTGCTGCAACTGCGGTTCGTGGTCGGCACCAAGATCGACGGCCTGATCGACGCGATCCGCGCCCATCTGGTCGAACACGGCTTTCCGATGGTCGAGGTGCGGGCGGCGCAGAGCTTTGCTGCATCGCGCACCGATTTCGACAGTCCCTGGATCAAATGGGCGGCGGATTCGGTGAAAGAGACCACCGGCAAGACGCCCGCGGTGCTGCCGAATTTCGGCGGCTCGCTGCCCAACGACGTATTTTCCGAGATCCTGGGCCTGCCGACGATCTGGGTCCCGCACTCCTATCCCGGCTGTTCCCAGCATGCGCCCAATGAGCACATCCTGCTGCCTCTGACCGAGGAGGCCTTGACGGTGATGGCCGGGCTGTTCTGGGATCTCGGCCAGTTGCCAGGACCCCTGGCAAAAGCCCGCTAAACTGAGCCGTTAACCTGAGCCTCGATCTCGCCGAAAGTCACATTCTAATCCAAGCCGATTTGTGCTTGCATCCCGCACGCATCATCCTGAAAGGGGACAAAAAAGTGAAACATTTCCGTAGCATTGGGCTCGCGCTCGCCGCGACTTTCGCCGTCAGCCAGGCTGGGGCCCAGGAGCTGACCGGCACGCTGAAGAACATCAAGGACACCGGCGCCATCACGCTGGGCTTCCGCGACTCCTCGATCCCGTTCTCCTATCTGGATGACAACCAGAAGCCCGTCGGGTTCGCGATGGACATCTGCTACAAGATCGTCGACGCCGTGAAGAAGGAGCTCAAGCTCGACAAGCTCGAGGTCAAGCTCAACCCGGTGACCTCCGCGACCCGCATCCCGCTGATGGCCAACGGTACCATCGATCTCGAATGCGGCTCGACCACCAACAACGCCGAGCGCCAGAAGCAGGTCGCCTTCACCAACACCCACTATCTGACCGCCAGCCGCTACGTCTTCAAGAAGTCGAGCGGTCTGAAGTCGATCGACGACCTCAAGGGCAAGACGGTGGTCTCGACCGCGGGCACCACCAACATCAAGCAGCTCACCGAGGCCAACGTCGAGAAGAAGCTCAGCGCCAACATCATCCCGGCCAAGGACCACGCCGAGGCCTTCCTGATGGTCGAGACCGACCGCGCGGTCGCCTTCGTCATGGACGACATCCTGCTCGCGAGCCTCGTCGCCGGCTCGAAGTCGCCGGGCGACTACGAGATCTCCAAGGATGCGTTCTCCAAGCCGGAGCCCTACGGCATCATGCTGCGCAAGGACGACGCGGCCTTCAAGAAGGTCGTCGATGCCGCGACCGCGGCGCTCTACACCTCCGGCGAGGCGCAGAAGATCTACGACAAGTGGTTCACGCAGAAGATCCCGCCGAAGGGGCTGAACCTCAACACCCCGATCTCGGCCGAGCTGAAGAACGAGTTCGCCAAGCCGACGGATTCGCCCAATCCGGACGACTACAAGTAAGATAAAACCTCGATCTTTCGATCGGGATCATGTCCGGCCACTCTTGACACAGGGGGGCCGGACATTTGCATTGGCGCCGGCACAACCAAGACTGGCGCGTTCGCGCGGGGCGCTCATCACGGGCTTGATCGTCGGGGTGATGCGCACGCTGCTGTCGAAAGGCGCCAACTGGTTCGGCTTCTGTTACGTCGAACTCTTCTGCAACATGCCGCTGCTGGTGCTTGCAAGGGGAGCCTACTTCCATCCCAAGCACAACATGTCCCTCTGCGCCGTTCATACCGAGACCGACATCGCCGCTGCGCTCGAGGCCGCGGAGCACGGCCTTGCAACGGTGGCGGCACTTTGAGAGGTCGGCCGTCAGCTGATGCTGTTCAATGCACGGCCGATGGCAGCAAAGATATCGGCGATCTGTTCCTCGGTATTGATCAGGGGCGGCGCGCAGCGACCGGTACCTCTGTTGTGGCGCGCTCCTTTGATACAACGTTCATAATCAGGTCGTCATTTGAAAGGCCCTCGGGCGATCTCTACGGACAAGTCCCCGGCGCCGGCGTGCGCTTGAGCGCGCGGCCGCTGGCCGCCGTCGTCAGTTGGCCGTCCTGGATCGTCAGCGCGCCGTTGACCAATAGCGTGTGCACGCCGACGGTCAGCTCGCGCGGGCGCACATAGTCCGCCTTCGGCGCGTAGCGGGCCGGGTCGAACACCACGACATCGGCGAAATAGTCCGGCCGCAGATAGCCGCGGCGGTCGAGCTTGAAGATGTCGGCCGACAGCCCGGTGGACTGACGGATGAACGTCTTCAAATCGATGACCTGGCGCTCCCTGACGTAGACGACGTATTTGCGCGGAAAGGTGGCGAATTGCCGGGGATGGCCGTCGGTGCCGTCGGAGCCGGTGACGACCCATGGCTGCTTCATCACGAGGTCGACATCGCTGTCGATCATGTTGAAGGAAGCGATCGAGTCGCGCGGGTTGGCGCGCAGGATGCGCACCGCGGCGTCGACCGGCTCGACCTTCCACGCCTCGGCCATTTCCGACAGCCGCTTTCCCGTCCATTCCCGATCGACGCTGGTCAGCAGGATCGAGTCCGCGCCGCCGCGGCGTCGCAAATTCTCCATCATCTCGTCGCGGATTTTCGCCATCTGTGCCGCATCGTCGAAACGTTTGATCATCGCCGCATAGCCGCCATCGACCGCCCAGCGCGGCACCAGCGCCGCATCGAGGCTCGTGCTCGACGCCAGCCACGGATATTGATCCGCCGTCACCTTCTGGCCCGCCGCGCGCGCCGCCTCGATCAGGCGGATCACTTCCGGCACTTGGCCCTGCAGGTCGACGCCGAGCGCCTTCAGATGCGCAAAATGCACCGGCATCTCCGCCTCACGGCCAATCTGGAGCACCTCCTTCGCGGAATTCATCAGACCAATGGAATACGAGCTCTCGTCGCGCTGGTGGGTGTCGTAGATGCCGCCGCGGCGCGCGGCTTCCTTCGCCACCGCCACCACTTCCTCGGTCCTGGCAAAACTCTGCGGAGCGTAGAACAGCCCGGCGGAAAGGCCGATGGCGCCTTCGCACATCGCTTTGGCAACCAGCGCCTTCATGCGTTCCAGTTCATCAAGCGAAGGCGCGCGGGCATCATGGCCCAGCACCGCCTCGCGGACCGCACCGAAGCCGACATAGCTGACTATGTTGGTGCCGACCTTTTGCGCCTCGAGCTCGGCCTGATCGGCCGCGACGTTGGGCGTACCCCTGCCGTCGACGCCGATGAAGATGGTCGAAACGCCCTGCATCAGCCATGGCGCATTCAGCCGCTTGGCCGCATCGCCCGATCGGATATAGCTTTCGGGATGGGTGTGGACGTCGATGAACCCGGGCGCGACGATCATGCCCTGTGCGTCGATGCTGGCCTTTGCCGCCGGCGCGCCGGCATGCGGGCCGACATAGACGATCCTGTCGCCGCTCACCGCGACGTCGCCGACGAACGGAGCCTCGTCGGCGCCGGTGTAGATCGTCCCTCCGCTGATGATGAGATCGGCCGTGCCTGCGGCGATGGCAGGGGCAGTCGGGACGAGACCAAAGCAAATGGCGGCAAGAAGGGCAGGCAGGCATTTCATCTGAAAAGTCTCCGTCATGCGAGCAGCAGGCTAGTTCGCGTTCTCCCGGCCATCCAATGCAAGCTTTGCATTGGAGGCGCATCTCCCGGGCACCCAAAAAGCTCTTCCTCGCCAACAGAGCCGACCCTTGCGCTCATGGGGGACCTGTTCTGGGATCTCGGCGAGAAAGGGAAACGTACCTGACAGAACCGTCACGCCGCGCGCCGCACCGCAAACGCGCCGGCTTCAATCGCCGCCGGCCTGCCGTCGATCAGGTCAGCGGTGAGGCGGGCGCTGCCGCAGGCCAGCGTCCAGCCGAGCATGCCGTGGCCCGAATTGATGAACAGCCCGGAGAGCGGCGACCACCCGATGATCGGCCGGCTATCGGGCGTCATTGGGCGTAGCCCGCACCATGGCTCGACGTCGTCGTCAGTCGCCATCCCCAGCATTTTCGCCGCCGCGCGGCGCAGGATGTCGAGACGGCCCGGATCGAGGCTTGCATCGTTGCCGTCGAGATCGGCGATCCCCGCAACCCGGATCGCCGTGCCTTCGTCGCGCGCGAGCGGCGCGAACACCAGCTTGCGTTCGAAGTCGGTGACGCTGTGGCGAAGCGCGCTGACTTCGCCCGCGGGCTGCAGCGTGATGCTGTAGCCCTTGACCGGGTAGATCGGCAGGTAGAATCCGCAAGCTCTTGCAAAGGCGCTCGAGGATGCTCCCATGCAGAGAACGAAGCGGTCGGCTTGCACGCGCCCTTTAGCGGTGTCCACACCAACAAGACGGCCGCCGGACCGGACCGGTCCGGTCACAGGCGTGTCGAGCAGCCACTCGACATTGTTTCGCTGTGTCAGCCGGTCGGCAAGCGCGGCGCAGAACACGGCGCAATCGCCGACCTGTTCGGAGGCGGTGAAAATGCCGCCGGCGAGTTCGCGTGCTCCGAGCTTGAGCGCGGGCTCCAGTGCGAGGCACTCGGCCGGCGTGAGCACCTGCTGCGCATTATCAGCGTCGGCCTTGCCGGTGACGGCGCTTCGCGCGGCGTCGAATTCGCTGGGCGAACGGAACAGCACCAGCTTGCCGGCGGTTCGCAATCCAAACGTGAGATCGAGCGTCTGCGACAGGCGTGTCAATTCGTCCCGGCTGATGGCGGCAAGCGCGAGCTGCGCGGCAACGGTGTCGCGCACGGCGGCCGAGCGGCAGGCGAGCAGGAAGCGAACGCCCCAGGATATCAGATGCGGATCGAGGCCGGGGCGAATACGCATCGGCGAGTCTCTGGCGACCAGCAGCGAGGGCAGCTTCAACAGTGTCGCAGGCGATGCCAGCGGGGTCACGAAGGCATAGGACAGCTGGCCGCCGTTGGCGGCGCTGGCGTCGGCGCCGGTCTCGGCTTGGCGGTCGACGATGATCACGTCATGTCCGGCCTCGCTGAGGCACCATGCCGTCGTCAGTCCGATGACGCCGGCGCCGAGGACACAGATTTTCATGTAAGGACTCATTCTGGACTGTCGCCCGATGCGGCAACAGAGCCGATCGGGACGAGGAGTGGCGTTGCGGCCGCCAACCTAGGGCGGCCTGATCGCCCCCGGCGATGCCATGTCTGCATCATGCAAAACTTGCATGATGGACCCCGCCGTAGCACGCTGAAGCAGTCGGGCGGCATCGGGCGAATGCGGATCGGCGCATGAAAGGCTGGGATTTGAAGGGGATTGGGCGGGAATCGGCCTCGGAAGGCCCTGATGCAAAGCTTGCATTGGTCGGGCCATATGCCGCTTCGCTAGGTTGCGCGCCATGGGGCAACCAATACCGTGGCAGCAAGCATGGCCGGTCGACGCGCGCCGTTCTGCGCCGTCGGGAGCAGGGTATCGCGGGGAACCTGCCGCAGCGTCCGGCATTAAGACAGGTCGCGTGATGGAACTGCGCTGGCTGCAGGATTTTCTGATGGTGGCCGAGACCGGCAACTTCACCCGTGCGGCCGAGCGGCGCAACACGTCGCAGGCGGCGTTCAGCCGCCGCATCAAGTCGCTGGAGGCCTGGCTCGGCTTCGATCTGATCGATCGCAGCGTCTATCCGACGCAATTGACGCCGCAAGGCGAGCGCTTTCGCGAGCATGCCGGGGAATTGCTGCGGCAGATGCTAGACAGCCGCGACGAGCTTGGCGGCAAGCCGCTGCGCTCGCATGAGCACATCAGGATCGCACTGCCGTTCGCCATGGCGACGGCGCAGCTGCCGCAGTGGTGGCAAGCCTGGTCCGCCGAGCGGCGCATGAGCTGTTCGGTCGTGGTCGGCAACATCCATGATCTCGTCACCTCGCTGGTGTCGGGCAACGCGGACCTGATGATCTGCTATCACCACGCTCAGCAGCCGATCCATCTCGATCCGGATCGCTACGAGCGCGTGAGCCTCGGCACCGAGTATTTGCGGCCCTATGTCAGCGAGGCGCTGGCCGCCAAGGGAGGCATATCGCTGCCGGGCAAGGCGTCGCATCCGGTGCCGCTGCTGATGTATTCGCCCGGTGTCTATTTCGCGCGCCTGGTCGATCTCATCCTGGAGAATGCCCCGATCACCGGCCAGCGGCTGATCGAAAGCGACATGTCCGATGTGCTATGCGAGATGGCGCTGGCCGGACGCGGCGTCGCTTGGCTTACGGAAGGTACCGCCGCGGCGCATGGCCACAAGGGATTGGCGGCCATCGGGGGCAACAAGTGGGCGTTGCCGCTATCTTTAGTCGCATTCAAGGACCGGACGAATAGCCAGCGATCGCTAAATCTCTTTTGGTCCGAATTGCGCAGGAATAATGCGGCCCATGCCGCAGACGGGCGTACGGGGAAGGTTGCGAAAGGCCCGGTCAAATCGCCTGCCAGGCCTTCGAGATCGAGTCGCTGAAGTATCGTCAGTCAATAACCAAAAGAGGGAGAATTTCGTGAAATACCGTCGGATAAGCTTCTGTCTGCTTGCTGGCGCGTTGTCCGCCGGGCCGGCGTTGGCCCAGGAACTCACGGGAACGCTGAAGAACATCAAGGACACCGGCGCCATCACGCTCGGCTTCCGCGACTCCTCGATCCCGTTCTCCTATCTCGATGACAACCAAAAGCCCGTCGGGTTCGCGATGGACATCTGCTACAAGATCGTCGACGCCGTGAAGAAGGAGCTCAAGCTCGACAAGCTCGAGGTCAAGCTCAACCCGGTCGTGTCGGCGACCCGTATCCCGCTGATGGCCAACGGCACCATCGACCTCGAATGCGGCTCGACCACCAACAACGCCGAGCGCCAGAAGCAGGTGTGGTTCACCAACACCCACTTCCTGACCGCCAGCCGCTACGTCTTCAAGAAGTCGAGCGGCCTGAAGTCGATCGATGACCTCAAGGGCAAGACGGTGGTCTCGACCGCCGGCACCACCAATATCAAGCAGCTCACCGAAGCCAACGTTGCCAAGGGCCTCGGCGCCAATATCATCCCGGCCAAGGATCACGCCGAAGCCTTCCTGATGGTCGAGACCGACCGCGCGGTCGCCTTCGTCATGGACGACATTTTGCTGGCGAGCCTCGTCGCTGGCTCGAAGAATCCGGATGACTATGCCATCTCCAAGGACGCGTTCTCCAAGCCGGAGCCTTACGGCATCATGCTGCGCAAGGATGACGTGGCCTTCAAGAAGGTGGTAGATGCTGCGACGGCTGCCCTCTACACCTCGGGCGAGGCCGAGAAGATCTACAACAAGTGGTTCACCCAGAAGGTCCCGCCGAAGGGGCTGAACCTCAACACGCCGATCTCGGCCGAGCTGAAGAACGAGTTCGCCAAGCCCTTGGACTCGCCGAACCCGGACGACTATAAGTAAGATAACTTCGATCTTTCGATAGGAATCATGTCCGGCCACTCTTGACACAGGGGTGGCCGGACATTTGCATAGGCGCCGGGACATCCATAACTGGCGCGTTCGCGCGGGGGACACGTGAACTATAACTGGAACTGGGGAATCTTTTTCCAGCCGAACCCGATGGGCACCGGCACCTATCTCGACCTGCTCTTGTCGGGCCTGGTGCTGACCCTCAAGACCGCGGCGCTGGCCTGGGTCATCGCGCTGATCACCGGCTCGCTCGTCGGCGTGATGCGCACGCTGCCGTCGAAGGGGGCGAACTGGTTCGGCTTCGCCTACGTCGAATTCTTCCGCAACATGCCGCTGCTGGTGCAGCTTTTCCTGTGGTTCTTCGTGCTGCCGGAATTGTTGCCAAAAGGCGCCGGCACTTGGCTGAAGCAGCTGCCGAACGCGCCGTTCTGGACGGCGGCAATCGGCATCGGCTTCTTCATGTCGGCGCGCGTCGCCGTGCAGCTGCAGGCCGGCATCGGTTCACTGCCGCGCGGGCAGAAGATGGCGGCAACGGCGCTGGGCCTGACCACCACGCAGGGCTATCGCTACGTGCTGCTGCCGATGGCGTTCCGCATCATCCTGCCGCCGCTGACCTCCGAGTTTCTCAACACCATCAAGAACACGGCGGTCGCCATCACCATCGGTCTGCTCGAGCTGACCGGACAGGCGCGCTCGATGCAGGAATTCTCGTTCCAGGTGTTCGAGGCCTTCACCGCCGCGACGATCCTCTATCTCCTCGTCAATGCCGTTGTCGTGACCGCGATGCGCTTCCTCGAGCGCTGGGTCGCGATCCCCGGCTACATCACGGGGAAATAAGCGATGTTCGCCAATCTCGATTTCGACGTCATCCGCCGCGCGCTGCCTTACCTGTTCTACGAGGGCATGACGTTCACGCTGACGCTGACGGGCCTCGCGGCCCTCGGCGGCCTTATCTTCGGCACGGCGCTCGCCCTGATGCGGCTCTCCGGCTTCAAGATCCTTGGCCGCATCGCCGGGGTCTATGTCGACTTCATGCGCTCGCTGCCGCTGGTGCTGGTGATCTTCTGGTTCTACTTCCTGGTGCCCTATATCGGGCAGTGGGTGACCGGCGCCTCGCGTCCGATCAGCGTCGGCGCGTTCGCATCCTCGCTCATTACCTTCATCATGTTCGAGGCCGCGTATTTCTCCGAAATCATGCGCGCCGGCATCCAGTCGATCTCGCGCGGCCAGCCGTCCGCGGCCAGTGCGCTCGGACTGACCTACGCCCAGACCATGCGCTACGTCGTGCTGCCGCAGGCGTTTCGCAACATGCTGCCGGTGCTGATCACGCAGACCATCGTGCTGTTCCAGGACACCTCGCTGGTCTACGTCCTGTCGATCACGGACTTCCTGGGTGCGGCGAGCAAGGTGGCGCAGCGCGACGGGCGCCTCGTCGAAATGTACCTGTTCGCAGCCGTGGTCTACTTCACCATTTCCTGTATCGCGTCCTTCGGCGTCCGCCGCCTGCAGGCGCGCATCGCCATCATTCGCTAGGGCTCCCCGCTCATGATCGAAATCAGCCACGTCAACAAATGGTACACGCCGAGCTTCCAGGTGCTGACCGACTGCACGACCAGCGTCACCAAGGGCGAGGTCGTCGTGGTCTGCGGCCCCTCGGGCTCGGGCAAGTCGACCTTGATCAAATGCGTCAATGCGCTGGAGCCGTTCCAGAGCGGCGACATCAGCGTCGACGGCACCAAGGTCAACGATCCCAAGACCAATCTGCCGAAGCTGCGCTCGCGCGTCGGCATGGTGTTCCAGCATTTCGAGCTGTTCCCGCACCTCAAGATCATCGACAATCTCTGCCTCGCGCAGGAGAAGGTGTTGAACCGGTCGCGCGACAAGGCGATGGCGAAAGGCATGCAGCTGCTGGAGCGCGTTGGCCTCAAGGAGCAGGCGCAAAAGTTTCCCGCGAACCTGTCAGGCGGCCAGCAGCAGCGTGTTGCGATCGCCCGTGCGCTCGCCATGGATCCGATCGTCATGCTGTTCGACGAACCGACCTCCGCGCTCGACCCGGAAATGGTCAGCGAGGTGCTTGACGTCATGGTGGACCTCGCTCATGAGGGCATGACCATGATGGTCGTCACCCACGAGATGGGCTTTGCCCGCAAGGTGGCCAATCGCGTGATCTTCATGGACCGCGGCGAGATCGTCGAGGACGCGGCAAAGGAAGACTTTTTCGGCAAGCCGCGCAGCGACCGCGCGCAGAAGTTCTTGTCGAAGATCCTGTCGCACTGACCGGTCCTCGTCCTGGGGCGCGCGAAGCGCGAACCCGGGATCCATCAGGCCGCGTACGCGGAGCGAGATGGATTCTCAGTTGCGCAATTGCGCACCATAGCTCGTTGCTTCGCAACGCCCCGGAAAGACGAATAGAGGGTGATCCGTCCTTCTAACTGGCGTATAAGCGCGCCAATTTCCCATTTCAGTCCCCAGGAGACCTGCCTTGGACCCGCTCGCCTACGTCAACGGCTCATTCGTCCCGCTCTCGGATGCCAAGATCTCGGTCCTCGATCGCGGCTTCCTGTTCGCCGACGGCATCTATGAGGTCTCGGCCGTGCTCGACGGCAAGCTGGTCGACAACGCCTCGCATCTGGCCCGCCTGGAGCGCTCGGTCGGCGAGATCAAGCTTAAGCTGCCGGAGACGGTCGAGCGCATCACCGAGCTGCAGAAGGAGCTGATCGCGCGCAACAAACTCGTGAACGGTCTCGTCTATCTCCAGGTGACGCGCGGCGCCGACAAGGGCCGCGACTTTCCGTTTCCGAAGGCCGACGTCAAGTCGAGCCTCGTGATGTTCACCTCGGAGAAGGACATCATCAACGCCGCCGCGGCGAAGACGGGTATCAACGTCATCACGGTGCCGGACATCCGCTGGGAGCGCCGCGACATCAAGAGCGTGGCGCTGCTCGCGCAAGTGCTGGCCAAGCAGGCCGCCGCCGAGGCCGGCGCCGGCGAGGCCTGGATGCTGGAGGATGGATACGTCACCGAGGGCGGTTCGTCCTCGGCGTTCATCCTCACCAAGGACGATGTCATCGTGACCCGCAAGAACTCCAACGCGATCCTGCCGGGCTGCACCCGCAAGGCCGTGGTGGCGCTCGCCGAAGAGCGCCAGCTCCGCGTCGAGGAACGTTCCTTCACCGTCGCCGAGGCGCTCGCCGCCAAGGAAGCCTTTGCCACCTCGGCGTCACTGTTCGTCCAGCCGGTGGTCGCCATCGACGGCAAGAAGATCGGCGACGGCAAGCCGGGCCCGATGGCCACCCGGTTGCGCGAGATCTACGTGGAGTTCGCCAAGGCGACGGCGGTTTAGGCCGCATAAGCGCCTATCGTAGGGTGAGCAAACCGAAGCGTACACACGCATTCTTGCGACCATGAAAAGATGGTGGGCATGGCGCAAGTGCGCCTTTGCCCACCTTACGGCACCTTCGCTGGGGCCTACGCCACCGACGCCTTCACCTTCACCGGATGAACCGCGCGGAACGCGATCGCGATCCTGTTCCAGGCGTTGATGGCGCCGATCAGCATGGTCAGGTTCACCGTCTCCTCCTCGGAGAACTGCGCGCGGACCTGCTCGTAGACATCATCGGGCGCGTGGGTCTGCGAGATCAGCGTCACCGCGTCAGTCCAGGCCAACGCCGCGCGCTCGCGGTCGGAATAGAGCGGGGATTCGCGCCATGCATCGAGCAGGTAGATGCGCTGCTCGGTCTCGCCGCGCTTGCGGGCGTCCTCGGTGTGCATGTTGATGCAGAAGGCGCAGCCGTTGATCTGCGACGCCCGGATCTTGACGAGCTCGATCAGCGATTTCTCGAGTCCGGTGGACTGGATCTGCTCCTCCAGTGCCATCAGCGCCTTCATCGTGTCAGGGGCGGCCTGATAGAAATTCATGCGGGGCTTCATGGTCGTTCTCCTTGCTGGTTGGGTTGACGTCAGTGGGCGCCGCCGGCCGAGGTCTGGCCGGGCTTCTTCAGGAAAAGGACGGCAACCAAAGCCACGATCAGCGCCATGCCGAGCAGATAGAAAGTGTCGCTGAAGGCGAGGATGTACGCCTGCTTCTGCACGGTATGTCCGATCGCGACATAGGCGCGATGCGCGGCGTCCGCACGGTCGAGGATGCCGTGATTGACGAAGTATTGCGTCAATTGTTCCAGCCGCGTCCGCGTCGCCTGCTCGAACACCGACACCGATTGCGTCAACACGTTGGAGTGATATTGCTCGCGCTTGGTCAGCACCGTTTGCAGCAGCGCGATGCCGACGGCGCCGCCGAGATTACGCATCATGTTGAACAGTCCGGAGGCCGAGCCTGCGTTCTCCGGCTCGATGCCCGCGGTTGCGACCGCCGACAGCGGTGCCATCACCAGCGCCTGGCCGATCGCGCGGACGACATTGGGCCACAGCAGCTGGTCGGCGGCATAGTCGCTGGTCATAGTGATGTTCATGAAGTTGGAGCCTGCGAACAGCACGAAGCCGATTCCGATCACGAGCCGCGCATCGAATTTCTGCATCAGGCGCGGCACCAGCGGGATCAGCACCAGTTGCGGCAGTCCGGTCCATGCCAGCACCATGCCGATCTGCTCGGCGTTGTAGCCCTGGATGCGCGCCAGATATTGCGGCAGGATGAACACCGAGCCGTACAGCGCAATGCCCAGCAGGAAGTTCGCGAGCATGCCGAAGCCGAAATTGCGGCGGACCAGCAGGCGCAGGTTGAGCAGCGGCTTCTTCACCGTCAGCTCGATGACCAGGAAGGCGGTCAGTGCGACGGCCGCGATCACTGAGAGCTTGACGATGAATGGTGAGCCGAACCAGTCGTCCTTGTTGCCTTCCTCCAGCACGGTCTGCAGCGCCGATAGCCCGATCGCCATGGTGATGATGCCGGCCCAGTCGCCCTCCGCGAGGAGCGACAGCTTCATCGGTTTGGCCTCGAGCGCGTACCAGAGCATGCCGACCATGACCGCACCGGGGACGAGGTTGACGTAGAAGATGTACTCCCAGCCGAAATTCTCGGTGAGATAGCCGCCGATCGTCGGGCCGATCGCGGGGGCGAATGTCGCGGACAGCGCGAACAGCGCCAGGCCCACCGGCTGTTTTGCGCGCGGCAGCAGCGTGATGATCAGCGTGAATGCCATCGGGATCAGAACGCCGCCGGTGAATCCCTGGACGGCACGCAGCACGATCATCTGCGACAGATCCTGTGCCAGCGCGCAGGCCGCCGACAGCAGGAGGAACAGGATCGCGTTGGTGAGAAGATAGATTCGGATCGAGAACACCTGCGCGAGCCAGCCGGACAGCGGGATCACCACGATCTCGGCGATCAGATAGGAGGTCGAGATCCAGCCGCCGTCGTCGATGCCGGCGCCGATCGCGCCCTGGATGTCCGCGAGCGAGGCGTTGACGATCTGGATGTTCAGCACCGCCATGAAGGCGCCGAGCGTGGCGCCGATCACCGCGATCCAGGTTCTTGCGGACACCGCCGGCGCGGCGGGCGCAGCGGGGGCGGAGAGGCCGGCAGCAGCGTCGACGGTCGGTTGCAGCGTGCTCATGGCTTCAGCCCCCGTGCGCGCGGGAGGTGTTGTCGGCGAGGCGTTTGGCCGTCTCGCGCGCGGCCAGCACGGCCTGCTTGGTGTCCACGGTCGGCACCGCCGACATGCCGGGGCGCAGCAGGCCGGCGAGACTGTGGTCGTCGAGCACGATCTTCACGGGGACGCGCTGCACGATCTTGGTGAAATTGCCGGTGGCGTTGTCAGGCGGCAGCAGTGCGAATTCGAGCCCGCTCGCCGGCGACAGGCTGTCGACATGACCCCGCAGGGTCTTGTCGCGGAAGCTGTCGATGTGCAGTTCGACCGGCTGTCCCGGCCGCACATGCGTGAGCTGGGTCTCCTTGAAGTTCGCGATGACATAGACCGCGTCGAGCGGCACCACCGCCATCAATTGCGTGCCGGCCTGGACGTATTGGCCGACCCGCAAGCTCCGGGCGCCGACCGTGCCGTCAACCGGCGCGGTGATCTCGGTGTAGGACAGGTTCAACGCCGCCTGCTGCGCGACCGCGCGGGCCCGCGCGAGCTGAGCGGTGGCCTGCGCGCGCTGGGTGGTGAGCACGTCGATCTTGCGCTGTGCGGCCAGAAGGCCGAATTTCGCGTGTTGCGCTTGCGCGCTGCTGGCGCGCAGCGCCGCGTCGGTCTGCTGCGCACGCTGGATCGTGCCGGATCCGGACTTCATCAGGTCGTCGTAGCGGGCGCGCTCCTCCTGCGCGAATTTCAGATTGGCGTCGGCCGCAGCGACATCCGCCGTGCTCTGCTCGATGACCGGTTGCTGCAGTTCGAGCTGGGCATCGATGTTGCGCACCGAGGCTTCGGCGGCGGCGACGTCGGCCTTCGCCTGGTCGAGCGCGGTCCCGAAGTCGCGGTCGTCGATCCTGGCCAGCGTTTGGCCCGCCCTGACCCTCTCATTGTCGGCGACGAGCACCTTGGCGATGTAGCCTGAGACCTTCGGCGCAATGATCGTGGAGTCCGCCTTCACATAGGCGTCGTCGGTGGATTCCAGGTAGCGGCCGGTTTTCAGGTAGTCGTAGCCATAGTCGCCGGCGACCGCGACGCCGATCGCCAGCGCCAGGCCGATCGCCGCCCGCCTGAGTGCCTGACGGGACGGGCGCAGGCTGATTTTTTCATTGGTTTCAGGGGCATAAGAAGCGTTCGACATGGCATCCTCGGATTTCCCGGACGCCCGTCTGAACGGTGCGCCGCTGGTATCCGCAAGATGTGCTGTCCCGTTCGTTGTGATAATCTCTGAATTTATGGAAGCATTATCCAGCAGGAACGGATAATCGGAGCCATGGATCGCTTCACCGGCCTTACTGCGTTCGTCCAAGTGGTTGAAAACGGCGGCTTTTCCGCCGCCGCCCGCCGGCTCAACATGTCGACGACCATGGTGAGCAACCACGTGCAGGCGCTGGAGGACCGGCTCGGCGTGCGCCTGCTCAACCGCACCACGCGGAAGGTGAGCCTCACCGAGATCGGCAAAGCCTATTACGACCGCTCGACCCAGATCTTGGCCGATCTCGAGCAAGCCGACGATATCGCGAGCGAATTGCAGTCGGTGCCCCGCGGCACGTTGCGCGTCCACGTCGCCACGCACATGGTGCCGTTCGTCGCGCCTGTCGTGGCGAAGCTCCTGTCGGCCTATCCGGAGCTCAAGATCGACCTGCGCATGGGCGAAGCCGAGATCGACCTCATCGAGGAAGGCTATGACGTCGCCTTGCGCATGACCTCGCCGCCTGATTCCAGCTTGATCGTCCGCAGCCTCGCGACCTGGCGCCACGTGCTGTGCTGCTCGCACGATTATCTCGAACGGCACGGTCGCGTGCAGAAGCTCGATGAGCTCGGCGCGCACAATTGCGGCCGTCATCTGAACTACCCGTTTGGCGACGACTGGCGCTTCCTTGATCGCAAGGGCGTGCCGGCATCGGTGCGCGTTTCCGGCAGTTTCATCACCAACAGCGGCGAAGCGTTGCGGAAGGTGGCGCTAGACGGCGCTGCGGTCTGCCTGATGGCCGGGTTTCTCGTTCGGGACGATCTCGAAGCCGGTCACCTCGTTCGGCTCTTGCCCGAATATCGGCCGGTCGAGATGTCGATGAATGCGGTCTATCCGCATCGCCATCATTTGTCGGCGAAGGTCAAGACCTTCATCGACATGCTCGTGCAGCACAGTGCCGAGCAACAGAAGCTGATCAATCCGTATTCCTGAGGCCGCTCACCGGCGACGCCTTGTTTGTCGCTGGGAAGTGAGTTGACATCGCCAAGGCATCTGGAAAAATACAACTTAAGATATGAGTGATCTATTTTGGACCGAGTTGGCTCGGCCCGATCCTGTTTCTTCGATGTGATGTTTTGCACATGCCGGCTTTCCGGCTCTGCTTCTCAAGCTCTGCTTTGTTCGGCGCATCGACAGGCGGCAAGCCGATCGGCGTTCGATTGCGTGAGCTTCGCAGGGGTTGGCGGCATCATATTGCGGTGAAGCCGGACTTGGTCACATCTGAACCGGCAAACGCTGATCGGAGGCTTCAATGACCCTCGCCAGAACGGGATGGATTGCGACTTTGCTGCTCGGGCTCGTGGCGGCGGGCGGCATGCAGCCTGCTCTTGCTGCGGCCGACGATGCGTGGCCGGTCACGAAGAGACTGCTCGGCGAGGACGGCGGCAAGTCCAAGGATGTCAGCGGCATCGCCTGCACGACCACGGAAGGGTTTCCCCGGTCATGCCTCGTCATCGACGACAATCTCCAGGACGCCCAGTTCATCGAATTGACCGACGGCGAGCTTGTTGCCGGCAGCCCGGTCAAATTGATCGACAACACGTTTGATGGCAAAGCACTCGAACTCGACGGCGAGGGCGTCGCCTTTTCCAAAGGGGAATATGAGTACTTTTACATCATCGGCTCGCATGGGCATCCGCGGGACAAGAAGCACAAGCTCGATCCCAAGGCAGATGCCGCCAAGATTCAGGCGAAGATCGCCGCAAACAGCCAGATCGTCCGGTTCCGCACGACGGGAGCAGACGGCAATGTGTCGAGCCTCGAGCGTACGCCGCGGCTACGAGACGTGATCGCAAGCGATCCGGCTCTCCGCCCGTTCATGGACATGCGGCTGGAGACGAACGGGCTGACGATCGAAGGCCTGGCGATCAAGGACGACCGGACGCTGCTGGCCGGGTTTCGGGGCCCCCTGCTGAACGGGAAATGCGCCGTCGTTCTGTCGGTCGAGCTGACTTCTTTGTTTGGCAATGGAAACAGCACGGACCATCGCCTGTACCGGCTGCCGCTCGGCGACGGTCGTGGCGTGCGCGATCTCGCATCATTCGGGGACCGCATTCTTGTCTTGGCGGGTCCCGTTGCCGACGGACCCGGCGCCTATTCGGTCTACGCGTGGGACGGTACGTCAGAGTCCGTCGAGCTGCTCAAGGACTTGCCGTTCGATCCGGAGCGAAAGCCGGAGGGGCTTCTGCCGCTGGACAAGACGTCATCCGGATTGCGTGTCCTGATCATGTTCGACGGCGACAAGGAAGGCGCGCCCACCCCGATCGAAATATCGGGATCGGGCCCGCGATCTTCATCCTGTCCTGCCAGCTGAAGCCGCGCCCCTTGGTATTAGAGGTAGAGATCTCACCGGCGCCGCGTCAAGCAGTAGCAAGCATCCTCGCCGGTGATGGCGTGTGGAGTTTGTCAAACAGCCGCTCGACCTCCGTCTTCGTCGTCCCGATCGCGCTGTCCTTGACCGGGCCATAACCGCGGATCTCCATCGGCGCCTTTGCAATGGCGACGAGATTCGGAAGACATGCCGCATCGAGCTCGGCGAGCATCCGTTTGATCAGATTTTCATACCACGCGATCAGCTCGCGCTCGGTACGCCGCTCCGCAGTATAGCCGAACGGATCGAACGGCGTTCCGCGCAGCCCCTTCAAGCGCGCGAGCATGGCCAGCGGCATCTGGATCCACTGGCCGAACGCACGTTTGCGCGGACGTCCACGTGCGTCGCGCTTCGAGGGGAGGAATGGTGGGGCGAGGTGATATTGCACGCTGAAGCCGTCCTCAAATTCACGCTTGAGCTCGTCGAGGAAGCCGCTTTGCATGTGCAGCCGTGCCACCTCGTATTCGTCCTTGTAGGCCATCAGCTTGAACAGCGCGCGGGCGACGGCCTCGGTCAGGGCTTCGCTGTTCAGGGCAGCCTCGGCGCTGCGAACGCCGGCGATGGTCGTTCGGTAGCGTTCCGCATAGGCGCTGTCCTGATAGGCGGTGAGAAAGTCGGCGCGGCGCTCGATGATCTGGTCGAGCGTCTCAACCTCAGGCTGTTCGCTCGCCTTCGGCAGGAAGTCGGGATCGGAAGCGGCAATGCGGCCCCAGGCAAAGGCTTGCTTGTTGCGCTCGACCGCGACGCCGTTGAGCTCGATCGCGCGCAGCAGCGCCTGCAATGAAATCGGGACCAGGCCGCGCTGCCAGGCAAAGCCGAGCATGATGATATTGGCATAGACGGCATCGCCGAGCAGCCGTTCGGCCAGCGCGTTGGCATTGATCGTGCCGAGATCGTGCTCGCCGATGACCCGGCCAATCGCGCGCAGGCGGGCGCCGGAGGCGAGATCTGCGTCGCGGAAGCGGACCACGTCGCCGGTCGGCATCTCCGCGGTGTTGACCGCGGCGCGCGTTCCTCGGCGATAGGTGCCCGATGCCTTTGGCGAAGAGCTGACGACGAGATCGCAGCCGATCAGCGCATCGGCCGCGCCCTGGTCGATGCGCACCTGGTGCAGGGCCTCGGGATTTGGTGCGAGGCGAATATAGCTGAGCACAGGCCCGAACTTCTGCGCAAAGCCGGTGAAGTCCAGCACCGAGACGCCACGGCGTTCGAGATGTGCGGCCATGCCGATCAGTGCGCCGACCGTGATCACGCCGGTACCGCCGACCCCGGTCACGAGCAGGTCGTAGGGGCGGTCGAGGGTTGCGGTCGCGGGCAGGGGAAGCGTGGCGGCATGGCCGACCGCGTCGATCTGGCTCGCGGCCTTCTTCCGGCGCGTCGCGCCTTCGACAGTCACAAAACTCGGGCAGAAGCCGTTGAGGCAGGAAAAATCTTTGTTGCAGGACGACAGGTTGATCTGCCGCTTTCGGCCGAACGGCGTCTCCTTCGGCTCGACGCTGAGGCAGTTGGATTCGACCGAACAGTCGCCGCAGCCTTCGCAGACGAGATCGTTGATGGTGGCGAAGCGCTTGGGGTCGGCCATCTCGCCGCGCTTGCGCCGGCGCCGCTTCTCGGTGGCGCAGGTCTGTTGATAGATCAGCACCGACACGCCGGGCACTTCACGCAGCTCGCGCTGTACGGCGTCCATCTCCTCGCGCGGATGGATGGTGACGCCGGCTGGCAGGTCAGCGGGCGAAAACTGTGCGGGATCGTCCGACACCAGCGCGATGCGCGTCACGCCTTCGGCGCGAACGCTGTGCGCGATCGCGTGCACGCTGACGGGGCCGTCGACCGGCTGGCCGCCCGTCATCGCGACGGCATCGTTGAACAGGATCTTGTAGGTGATGTTGGCCTTGGCCGCGATTGCCTGCCGGATCGCCATCGAGCCGGAATGGTAGTAGGTGCCTTCGCCGAGGTTCTGGAAGATGTGCTTGCGGCCGGTGAACCGCGACGACGCCGCCCAGTTGACGCCTTCACCGCCCATCTGGATCAGCGACGAGGTCTCCCGGTCCATCCAGCTCGCCATGAAATGGCAGCCGATGCCGGCCAGCGCTTTCGATCCCTCGGGCACCTTCGTCGATGTGTTGTGCGGGCAACCCGAGCAAAAATAGGGCGTGCGCGTCGCGCCGGGGACGTTGATGCTGCGCGCCGCCTCCGGCATCAGGGCGGCTGCGCGTGCGGCAAGATTGAGGCCGGGAAACATCGGATCGAGCCGCCGCGCCAGGACGCCCGCCAGTGCGCGCGGCGACAATTCCCCGATCCAGGAGATCAGCCTGGCCCCGGTTTCGTCGTGCTTGCCGACCATGCGCTCGGGCTTGCTGCCGGGATAATCGTAGAAATATTCCTTGAACTGGCTCTCGATGATGCCGCGCTTCTCCTCGACCACCAAAATCTCGCGCTTGCCTTTCACGAAGGCCATGGCGTCATGCAGCGCCAGCGGCCAGACCATGCCGACCTTGTAGATGTCGATACCGATGCTGCGGCAGGCGGCTTCATCGAGGCCCATCAGGCGCAGCGCTTCCATCAGGTCGAGATGCGCCTTGCCCGTGGTGACGATGCCGTAGGTCGCATCCTTGATGTCGTAGATGTGACGGTCGATCGGATTGGCCTTGGCGAAGGCGTAGACTGCGTGCTTCTTCGCCTCCAGCCGCTCCTCGATCTGCGGACCCGGCAGATCGGGCCAGCGGTAGTGCAGTCCATCAGGCGGCGGCGTGAAGTCAGGCGTGCGGAAGGCGCGCGGCGGGCGCAGCGCGACGGAGGCGCCTGATTCCACGATTTCCGAGATCGCTTTGAAGCCGACCCACATGCCGGAGAAGCGGCTCAGCGCGTAGCCATATTCACCAAACTCCAGATACTCGCTGACGCTGGCCGGATGCAGCGTCGGCATGAACCAGCTCATGAAGGCGACGTCGGATTGGTGCGGCATCGAGGAGGAAACGCAGCCATGGTCGTCGCCGGCAACGACCAGCACGCCGCCATGCGGCGAGGAGCCGTAGGCATTGCCGTGTTTCAGTGCATCGCCGGAACGATCGACGCCGGGGCCCTTGCCGTACCAGAGTCCGAACACGCCATCGACCTCGCGGTCGCCCTGCGTCTCCACCTGCTGCGAGCCGAGCACTGCGGTCGCCGCGAGATCCTCGTTCACGGCGGGCAGGAATTCGATGCGGTCCCTCTTGAGACGCTCCTGGATCCGCCACAGCTCGAGATCGACGCCGCCGAGCGGGGAGCCGCGATAGCCGGAGATGAAGCCGGCGGTGTTGAGCCCCGCGGCACGGTCGCGCCTGATCTGGTCGAGCGCGATGCGGACGATGCCCTGCGTGCCCGTGAGGAAGACGCGGCCCTCTTCGCGGTCGTAGCGGTCGGAAAGCTCATAGGTGTCGAGTGACGGAATGGCGTCCATGGCAGACCTCGCGCGGCACCCTGCCGGAATGGTGGAAGGGTATGCCCGGAGCGCTGGTAGTTCTTACCTATTTTCTCGAACGGGAGCCGATTTCTGGTAGAATTTCTCGTAACGTGGTGAAATCTGGTAGATTTAACTGAATTGGGAGAGCTCCATGATTGAAGACCAGGACACCCGGATTCTCGCTCATCTTCAGAAGGATGGTCGTGCCACCAACCAGCAATTGGCGGATGAGGTCGGCATGTCGACCTCGGCCTGCTGGCGCCGGGTCCGCGCGCTGGAGGAGGCCGGCGTCATCCAGGGCTATGCGGCGCTGGTCGCGCGCGAGCAGGCCGGCTTTGCGATGTCGGCCATCCTCCACGTCTCGCTGGAGCGGCATGACGCGAAGTTCGTCGACGAATTCGTCGCGCGGGTGACGAAGCGGCGCGAGGTGCTGGAGTGCTTCGCGACCACGGGCGACGCCGACTATCATCTGCGCGTCGTCGTGCAGGACATGGCGGCCTATAACCGCTTCCTCGACGAATTCATGTTTCGCATCCCCGGCATCCGCTATGTCCGCAGCAATGTGGTGCTGAAGGAGATCAAGTCGAGCGTGGCGCTGCCGTTTTGAAGGAGGTCTCGCAAGGTGGGCAAAGGCGCCCTTGCGCCGCGACCACGATCTCTTGACGCGTCGAAGAAAGGCGTGGGCAAGCTTCGCATTGCCTACCCTACGGCACCGTTGCTTACCGCTCCTCCCGCACAAATCGATTCCGCAACGTCCCGACGCCCGTGATGTCGATCTCCACGACATCGCCGTGCTTGATGTCCGGCGAGGCGCCGTCGGTGCCCATCCAGATCAAATCGCCCGGCCACAAGGTAAAATACTTGGTCAGCTCGACCATGAACGGCACCACGCCGAAGATCATGTCGCCGGTCACGAAGCGGTTGGTCTCCTTGCCGTTGACCCGAACCACCGTTTCCATCTTCGCGAGATCCGCCTCGGTCTCGATCCACGGGCCCATCGGCTTGAACGTGTCGGCGTTCTTCGAGCGCCACAGGCTGCGGTCGGCCTTCTGCCAGCTTCGCTCGCTGACGTCGTTGCCGATGGTGTAGCCGAACACGCAATCCATCGCGTTTTCTTCGGTGAGATGCTTCACCTTCTTGCCGATGACGACGACGAGCTCGCCTTCATAGTGGATCTTCTCCGTCGCAAAGGACGGGATCACCACGTCCTCGTCATGCGCGATCAGCGCATTCTGGGCGCGATAGCCGATCTCGGGGCGGTCTGGCACAGCCGGTACGGTGCCGGCCTTGTCGGCGGCCTCCTTCAGGTGCTTCAGATAGTTCAAGCCGACGCAATAGAAGGTGCGGGGGATCAGCGGCAGCTCGATCTTCACATCCGACAGCGCATGCGTGCGCGACGAGCGCTGCCATTCACCAAAGGGCTCGCCCTCGACCGCGACGACCTTGTCGCCCTCGATGATCCCCCACGAGGTCTTGCCCGCAGCCGTGAATTTCAACCAGCGCATGCTGTGTCCTCGTCGTTATTCTGCGGCATCGCGCGGCTGCACCTTCCAGGCGCCGGCCGCCGGCCGCTTCAGTCCGAGATTCTCCCGCAGCGTCTTGCCGCGATAATCCTTCTGGAACAGGCCGCGGCGCTGCAGCTCGGGCACGATATGCTGGACGAAATCGGCGTAGGAGCCAGGGACGTAGGTTGCCGCGATGACAAAGCCGTCGCAGCCGCGCTCGACGAACATTTCCTCGAATTTGTCCGCGATCTCCTTGGGGCCGCCGACCATCGCGTCCTGGACCTGGCCGCGGCCGGAGAAGGTGACGAAGTCGCGCGCGCTCGGATTGCTTTTGCCCGAAGCCTTCAGCACGCCGTCGCGGATGCCCAGAATGCCCTGCATGCTCTTCAGCTCGTCCGTCGTCAGCGGCTCGTCGAGATCCTTGGAGGCGAAATCATAGTTGAGGGCTTCGGCGAGCAACGACAGCGCATCGATCTGCAGCGGCAGCTTGTTGATCAGCGCCATCTTGTCCTCGGCCTCCGCCTTGGTCGCGGCGCAGACCGGCGTCGTCAGATTGCAAAGGAACATCTGGTCGGGGTCGCGGCCGGCCTTGGCGGCCTCGTTGCGCACGGCGGCATAGCCGTCCTTGGCGGCCTGAAGATTGCGCGCAGCAGTGAAGATGACTTCACCCCATCGCCCCGCAAAGCGCTGGCCACGGCCGGATGCGCCGGCCTGGATGATCACGGGGTGGCCTTGGCTCGAGCGCGGCACGGTGAACGGCCCGCGCGACTTGAAGGCCGGTCCCTTGTGGTCGAGCCGCTTCACCTTGGTCGGATCGGCAAAGCGGCCGGTCTTCTTGTCCATGATGAGCGCGCCGTCCTCCCAGGTGTCCCAATGACCGAGCACGACCTCCATGAACTCGTCGGCCTTGTCGTAGCGGGAATCATGTTCGGGATGGGAGTCGCGCCCCATGTTGAGGGCTTCGCCGTCGTTGAGCGAGGTCACGACGTTCCAGCCCGCGCGCCCGCCGGACATCAGGTCGAGCGTCGCGAACCGGCGCGCGACGTCGAACGGTTCGTAATAGGTGGTCGAGCAGGTCGCGCCCAAGCCGAGCTTCTCGGTGACCATGCCCATCGTGGTCAGCACGATCAGCGGATCCATCTTCACGCAGCGGATGCCGTATTCGACGGTGTGGGCGTGGTCGTTGCCATAGCGGTCCGGCATCGCCAGGCGATCGTCGAAGAAGGCCATGTGGAACTTGCCGGCTTCGAGAATTCTGGCGATCGCCTGATAATAGTCCGCCGACATGGAATCGTCGCGCGAGTCCGGATGCCGCCAGGAGCTCGGCAAATTGGTGCAGTTCTGCGCCTGGAGGAAGCCGACCAGGACCATCTGTCGATTCATGCTGCTGTTCTCCATTCCGTCAGGCCAGATCGAGCACAGTGTCGAGCCGGTAGTCCCGCGCCAGCGCTCGCAGCTTCTCCCAGGTGGCATCCTCGATCTCGATGCCGTCGCGCAGGCGCTGCTGCTCGCGCAGGCCCTCGATCTCGCCGGGATAGTAGACGCCCGTGCTGCCCTCGGACGGCGGCGTCGATTTCAGATAATGCGCGAACTCGGCGACCTCGCGCTTGAACTCCGCCAGTTGCCGGAACGCGGCGACGTTGAACACCGCCATGAAGCATCCGTCATTGTGCCGCCCCGTCGGCTCGACGCCGAAGCCGAGACCGGTCAGCAAGCCGCACAGCACCTCGACCATGGCGGCGAGGCCGCTGCCCTTGTAGCCTTCGGTGCCGCCGAGCGGCAGCAGTGCGCCGCCCTTGCGGTATTGCGTGGGATCGGTGGTGTGCCGTCCCTCGGCGTCGATGATCCATCCGTTTGGAATGTCCTCGCCGCGCGCGACCGCAAGCTGGATCTTGCCGGCCGCGACCGCCGAGGTCGCCATGTCCAGATAGAACGGCGCATCGAGATCGGACGGCACCGCGATCGAGATCGGGTTGGTGCCGAGCCGCGCCTCCTTGCCCCCGAACGGCGCCACGTGCTTCGGCGAGCGGCCGGAATCCGCCGTCGCGATCCCGATCATGCCTGCGCGCATCGCCATCAGGGGATAGGCGGCAAGGCGGCCGACATGGCTCTGCCGGAACACGGTGCACGCCGCGACGTTCGCCGTCTTGGCCTTCTCGATCGTCAGCGCCATCGCCTTGGCGTTGACGTGGAAGCCAAAACCCCAATGACCGTCGATCACGGTCGTGGTCGGCGATTCCTGGACGATGGTCCATTCGGCGCCGGGAACGATGTGGCCGGCCTTGATGCGGTCGATATAGGTGGGAATAGCGATGACGCCGTGGGAATCGTGGCCGGCGAGATTGGCGTTGACGCAACCGCTTGCGACGGCGTCCGCCTCTTCCTCGGAGGCTCCGGCGGCGCGGAGCAGGGCGGCGCTGACGCGCGTGAGGCGATCGGCCTTGACGATCGGCATGGCGTTCCCCGACGTTCGTGCCCTTGGCGGGCGCTGGTTAAGGCCATCGTCTCAAAGCGCGGCGGCGATATCAATCTCCCGTAAACCAATACAGGGCTGCAGATTCGTAAAGAGAACGCGCCTTTGGTCGAAGACCCGTCCCGCGCGGCGGTATTTTCGGCAGTTTGGCGCATCCCGTTCGCAGCTCGTTCACTTTGATTGACGGTTTGCGGCGCGCAATAACGACCACTTAGGCGATGGCCGTTCATAAAGTCACCCGGGAGAAACTGGCAGAATGCCCGGGAGCTGAGATCGTGCCGACGACACTCGCGCGCACCTTTGCGGCGTTGAGCGCCATCAACGAAGCGATTCTCTATGCGAAATCGCCGGACGAGCTGTACCAGAAGGTCTGCGACGCCGGGTTTTCGAGCGGGGACTTTTTGGCCGTGGCCGTGTTCCTGGCCGAACCGGACGGCCGTCTGTTGCAATTCGCCGCCGGCTGCGGCGACGACATCCCGCGCCTTCGCTCGATCGTCATCACGACGGAAGCCGGTACACCCGAGGGATCTGGGGTCGGTGGCGAGGCGTTTCGCGACCAGAAGCTGTGCGTCAGCAATGATTATCTGAACGATCCGCGCTCGCTGGCGTGGCGCGAGGGCGCGGCTTCGGCCGGCATCGGCGCGGCTGCTGCGCTGCCGCTGCTCTGCAACGGCAAGAGCGTCGGCGTGCTCTACGTGACCCGCCGCGAAGCCGGCTCGCTGAACGAGCAGATGGTGTCGCTGTTCGAGCGCATGTCGGCGAACATTTCCTATGCGCTGGATAATTTCGCGCGCGCGACCGCGCAGAAGACCACCGAGCGGGCTGCGCGGCGGCTCAATCGCATGTTCGGCGCGCTTAGCGCCACCAACGAAGCCATCCTGCGCGCCAAGACCGAGCAGGAGCTGTACCAGCTCGTATGCGACGCTTCCGTCCACGGCGGCAAGTCGCTGGCGACCATCGTGCTGCTCCGCGAGCCGGATTCCCACTGGATGAAGCCGGTCGCCGCCACCGGACAGAACCTGGAGCTCGTCACCCAGGCACGCTATTCGGTCGACCCGGATAATCCTTTTGGCAGAGGCATCTCAGGCGAGGTGTTCCGGACGCAGAAGGCCATCGTCGAGGACGACCTCGCCAGCCGCACCAGGGGCTCGCCCTGGGAGCAGGCTAACGTCAATACCGGCGTCGCCGCCTGCGTGGTCGCGCCCCTGGTCAAGCGCGGCGAAAGTGTCGGCGTGCTGTTGTTCTTCATCAGCCGCTCCTGGGCCAAGGACGAGGAGATCGTCGCGCTGCTGCTGCGCATGGCCGAGAACGTCTCGTTCGCCATCGAGAATTTCGGCCGGGAGTCCGAAAAGGCCCGCATCTCGGCGGAGGAGGAACGCCTGGCGCGCATGTATGCCGCGCTCAGCGCGACCAATGAAGCGATCATCCGGGCGACATCGCGGGCCGAGCTGTTCGATCTCGTCTGCGAAGCCTCGGTGCAAGGCGGCAAGTTCGGTTCGGCTACGATCGCGCTCGCTGAGCCTGCCTCCGAGCTGCTGCGCGTCGTCGCCTCTGCGGGACCGAATTCCGATGAGGTGCGCAGCCTGAAATTTGCGACGACGGACAAGGTGCCGGAAGGACGAGGCCTGACCGGCACGTGTTTCCGCACCGGAAAGCCGTGCCTGACCAACGACCTGCTGGCCGACGACCGCCTCAAGCCGTGGTACGACAGCGCGCGCCGCACCGGCGTCAAGTCCTCCGCGGCGCTGCCGTTGCTCAACGGTGATCGTACCGAGGGCGTGTTCCTGTTCAATTCCCTGGAGATCGGCACGTTCACGCCCGAGCTGGTCGAACTGCTGGAACGTCTTGCGCGCAACGTGTCACTCGCGATCGCAAATCTCGACCGCGCCGAGGAGAAGGCCAAGGCCGACAAGCAGCGAAACCGGCTGAGCGGCATGTTCGCGGCGTTGAGCGCCACCAACGAAGCCATCATGCGTGCCGAGACCCGCGAGGAGCTGTTCGACGTCGCATGCCAGGCAGCCGTGCTGGGCGACATGTTCGCCTCGGCGACGATTGGAATCATCGACGAGGCATCCGAACTGGTCCGGGTCGTCGCCGTGAAGGGGCGGCTTCAGGAGCGGATGGTCGGGCGCACCTGCGCGATTTCCGCAGATCACCCCGAGGGCCAGGGAATCATCGGAATTTCGCTGCGGACGTGCCGGCCGAGCGTCATCAATGACTATATGCACGACCCGCGCTCGGCGCACTGGCACTCCAAGGCCGTCGAGGACGGGACCCGCGCGGCTGCGAGCTTCCCGCTGCTGCGCGACGGCCGGAAGCCGATCGGCATTCTGCTCTTCCTCGCTCCGGAGGAGGACACATTCACGCCCGATCTGGTCGAGCTGCTGGCCCGTCTTGCAGAAAACGTCTCGTTCGCACTCGACAATTTCGAGCGTGCCGAGGAGAAGGCCCGCACCGAGGCGCAGAAGGAGCGCCTGAGGCGCATGTTCGCGGCGCTGAGCGCGACCAACGAGGCGATCATGCGGGCGAAGTCGCGCGCCGAGCTGTTCGATCTCGTGTGTCTTGCGGCGTCGAACGGTGCCAAGTTCACCTCGACCACCATCGCGCTGGCAAGGGCCGACAGCGATCAGCTGGAAATCGTGGCGAGCGCCGGCCCCTCCGCCGACACCACGCGCAACGTCCGCCTCTCCATCGACCCCGAGCGGCCCGAAGGACGCGGGATGAGCGGCACGGCGTTCCGCACGCGCCAGCCCTGCATCAGCAACGACTATCTCAACGACCAGCGCGTGAGCGCCTTCCACGCCGTCGTGCGCGGCGACGGCGCGCGCTCCGGCGCGGCATTTCCGCTCATCGTGCACGACCAGGCCGTCGGCGTCATGATCTACATGTCGACCGAGCCGGCGACTTTTACGACCGAGTTCGTCGAGCTGTTGCAGCGACTCGCCGACAACGTCGCCTTTGCGGTGGAGAATTTCGATCGCGCCGACGCCAAGAACCAGGCGGATGAGCGGATCGAGTATCTCGCCTCGCATGACAGCCTGACCGACCTTCCGAATCGCGAGACTTTCAACGCGCTGCTGCGCCAGGCGATCGCCACGGCGGAGCGGCATGATCATCGCTTTGCCGTGCTGTTCATCGATCTCGACCGCTTCAAGGTCATCAACGATTCGCTGGGGCACGAGGCTGGCGATCTGCTCCTGCTCGAAGTGGCCAACCGCCTGCGCGGCGCGCTGCGGGCAAGCGACGTGGTGGCGCGGCTCGGCGGCGACGAATTCGTGGTGATCCTCGACCAGTGCGGCGAGATCGACGACGTTCAGCACATCGCGACCGAGATCCTGGCCGCGCTCGCCCAGCCCATGGAACTGGCCGGGCACGAGTGCCACACCACGGCTTCGATCGGCATCGCGATGTATCCGGCCAACGGCTCCGACGCGCAGACGCTGACCAAGAACGCCGACATGGCGATGTATCTCGCCAAGGAAGACGGCAAGAACGGCTATCGCTTCTTCTCCAAGGAAGTGAAGACGCAGTCGATCGAGCGGCTGTCGCTGGAGAGCGCGCTGCGCCGGGCGCTGGAGCGCGGGCAGTTCTCGCTGAACTACCAGCCCAAGGTGGAGATGGAGACCGGCCAGATCACAGGTGTCGAAGCGCTGCTGCGCTGGAACCATCCCGAGCTCGGCAACGTCTCGCCGGCGCAGTTCATTCCGCTTGCGGAGGAAACCGGGCTGATCGTGCCGATCGGCCGCTGGGTGCTCAACGAGGCCTGCGCGCAGGCCATGGCTTGGCAGCGCCGCGGCCTGCTGCCGTTGTCGATGGCGGTCAATTTGTCGCCGCGGCAGTTCGCCGACGAGCACCTGCTGCAGGACGTCGACGAGGCGCTGGCGGCCAGCGGCATGTCGCCGGTGCTGCTGCAGCTCGAAGTCACCGAGAGCATGATGATGCGCAATGTCGGCCGCGCGCTCAAGGTGCTCGACGCCATCCAGAGCCGCGGCATTCGCCTCGCCATCGACGATTTCGGCACCGGCTATTCGTCGATGTCGCTGATGAAGCACTTCCCGATCGACACCATCAAGATCGACCGTTCCTTCGTGCGGGACCTGCCGCAGGATTCGGAAGACCAGGCGATCGCACAGGCGATCATCAGCATGGGCAAGGCGCTCGGCATGACCGTCGTCGCCGAAGGCGTCGAGAATGCCGAGCAGGAGGCCTTCCTGCGCACCCACGGTTGCGACGAGATGCAGGGCTTCCTGATCTCGAAACCGGTACCGGCGCGCGAGATGGCCGAGCTGCTACGGCCGATGGTGCTGCCGATCGCCCCGCCGCTCCAGCCGGAGCCGGACGCCGTCGCCACGGAAGCCGTGGCGTCACGGCTGAAGCGCGCCGTCGTCTGACGGCTGCGGCTGCGTTGATTGCCTAACGCGGCCTGAACGGATGTGCCGTCTGGTGCCAGGCCCAGGCGGTTCGGATCACCGTAGCCAGGTCGGAATGGCGCGGCACGAAGTTCAGCACCTGTCGCGCGGCAGACGGATCTGCGACCAGATAGGTGGGATCGCCGGCGCGGCGCGGCTTGACGGTGTGCGGCACCTCGCGTCCGGTCTCTTGCCTGATGGCGTTGAGGATCTCGCGCACGGAGAAGCCGGCTCCGGTGCCGAGATTGAAGCTGCCGCCGGCATGTCCGCCTTCCAGAAGCTTCAGGGCCGCGACATGCGCCGCCGCAAGGTCGGTGACGTGAATGTAGTCGCGGATCGCGGTTCCGTCAGGCGTGTCGTAGTCGTCGCCGAACACTGCGAAGTCGACATGGCCCTGCAGCGCCATCATGGCGCGGGGGATGAGATGGGTCTCATTGTCGCGCAGCTCGCCGATGCCGCCGGCGGGATCGGCACCGCTGGCGTTGAAATAACGCAGGCAGAACGCGCCGAAGCCATAGGCAGAGCGGTAGTCGGCGAGCATCCGCTCGATCATCCACTTCGATGCGCCGTAGGGGTTGATCGGTGCGCAGGGAAAGTCTTCCGGCAGTTCCTTCGAATCGGCATTGCCGTAGACGGCGCCGGTTGAGGAGAACACGATGCGCTGGCAGCCTGCGTTGCGCATCGCCTGCAACAGCGACAGCGTTCCCTGCACATTGTTGACATAGTATTTCTGCGGATCGGTCATGGATTCGCCGACCAGGCTCGCCGCCGCGAAATGCATCACCGCCGTGATTTCATGGTCGGCGAAGGCGCGTGCCAGCGCCGCGCCGTCGAGCAGATCGCCCGTGACCAGGGGGCCGGCAACGAAGCTGCGATGGCCTGTCGAGAGATTGTCATAAACGATGGGCTGATAGCCGGCGGCGGTCAATGCGCGGCAGGCATGCGAGCCAATGTAGCCCGCGCCCCCGGTGACGAGGACGGTCGGTCGGTCTGTCATGTCGTGTCTTCTGCTCTTCTCTTAGCGGAGGGGTCGTTTGCGGCTGAAGAGAAGATAGAGCGCGCGGGGGTTGGTGGTCAAATAGCGCCAGAACAGGCGCCGCGGCTCGAGCAAGGTGCGCCAGACCCATTCGAGTCCGATCTTCTGCATCCATTGCGGCGCGCGGGAACGGCTTCCTGACAAGAAGTTGAACAGCCCGCCTGATGTCTTGATAACGCCAACATTGGTGAGGTGCGGCGTGAACTCCTTCACGAATGCCTGCTCGTTGGGCACGCCTAGCGCGACCCACAGATAATCAGGCGCAAGTGCGTTGATCTCATCGACCTTTGCGCGCAGCGCCTCGCCTCGCAGATAGCCGTGGCTGTATCCGACGATCCTGAGATTGGGATACATCTTCTGGACGTTCTCGACGGCCGCGGCGTTCTCCGCCTCGCTGGCGCCCAACATGTAGAAGGTGCGGCCGGCCGCTTCCGCCTTGCGCGCGACGACGTGGAACAGGTCTGTGGTGGCCACGCGCTCGGGCAGCGGAAACCAGGATTGCAGCTTCGAGGCGGCGACCAGCGGCTGACCGTCCGCATTGATCAGATCGGCGGCGCGGAACAGATGCTCGGTCTGCGGCTCGGTCGAGCAGCGCGCCAGCACCTCGCCATTGGCCGAGGTCAGGAACAGCGGACGGCCGATACGGTGATTGGGATCGGTCGCCTCGATCATGAAATCGGCGGTGGCTTCCAGGTCGAGCGCGGCCATGCGAAGCCCGCCGACGGTGATCCGCGGCACGTCGGCAGTCGCTGCCCGTCCATCGAGGTTGACGCGGCGCTCAAGCATATTGTCTGCCTCGCTGACGCGCTTCGACTGAAGGGGTGAGCTCGTCGAGCACGACGCCGACGAGCTTGCGCTCGGCGCGGCCCAGCGCGGTCAGGACCTCTTCGAGGCTGTCGTTGATGTCGTGGCTGGTCGGCAGCACCGCCACCAGCGCGTCGGTGTCGTCGAGCAGCTTGCGGTCGCCGGCAACAAGCGGCATCGCGGGGCCGTCGAGGATCACGAGGTCGTAGCCGCCTGCGGCGCGCGCCTGCGCGATCGCCTTGCGGATCGCCTCGGCGGCCTTGCCGGCATCGCCCTCGCCGGCCGGCAGCACCGAAATGCCGTTGACCGTCTTGATCTCGCGTGCGGCCTTGCTGCCGATCGAGAGCCAGCCGAGCCTGCTCGGCTCGTTCTTGCCGGGGCGGCTGACCTTGTTCGAGAGCGCGTGGGCCTGATGGTCGGCGTCGATCATCAGCACGCGGGCGCCATCGCGCGCAGCCGCGAGCGCGAAGTTCAGCGCGCTCACGCTGCGTCCGGTGGTCTCGCCGGTGCCGACGAGCGCAATGACGGGCATCGCCTTGCCGCCGGCGCGGCGGGCCACGGCCGCGCGCATGTCGCGCCAGGCGTTGAGCAGCTTCGTCAGGGGAAAGCCGGGCCGCAATGTCGGCCAGCCGAGCCGGGTGAGATCGACGCCGCCGCCGGTGGTGAGAATGGCGCCGAGCGTGTGAATGACGTCGGCCTCCTGCAGGCGCGCGATCAGCGGCTTTTCGATCAAGGGGCTTTCGACCATCGCGGGTTGCAGCGGTGGTGCGGCAAGTTCGGGCGGGAGCTGCGCGACTTCGGGGGCTCGCAACGCCGGCTCGGGCTGCGATGCTTCCAGCTCTCGCGAAACCTCGGGAACGCGGGTCTTCTCCGGCACCGGCTTGCGTTCGCGGCGGGCCGGCGCGGGCGCTGGCGCGGTTGCGCCGGCGAACAGCAACTCGGCCGCGACGAACCAGCTCGACGCCGCAAGCGCGCCGAAGATGAAGCCGATCATGGCGAACAGGCTCATCGCGGGCGGGAACGAGCGCCGCTGCGGCACTGTCGCCTCGCCGATGATTCGGGCCGCCGAGGTGTTCAGGCTCTCCTGCTCCTCGGTCTCGCGAGAGCGCTTGAGGAAGGACTGGTAGACGTCGCGGCTGGCATCGGCTTCGCGCTCGAGCTCGCGCAGGCGCACGGCGGCCTGGCTGAGCTGGACGCTTTGCCGCTTCTGCGCCTCCAGCGCCCGGTTGAGCGAGGCTTCGAAGTCGCGGGCGCGCGTCAGATCGTTCTTGGCGGATTGGGCGAAGCGGTCGATCTCTTCGCTGATGGTACGCTTGAGGTCCTCGACCTGCTTCTCGGTCTGGCGCAGCGCCGGATGGCGTGGCCCGAGCTCACCGGCCTGCTCCGCGTACTTCTTGCGCGCATCGGCATATTGCGCGCGCAAATTCGCGATCGTCGGCGATTGCAGCGCTTCCGGAATCGCCCCGGCGTCGGCGGCGGTGCGGCGGCTCGCCTCGATCTGGTCGAGCCGTGCCTGGGCATCCATCGTCGCCGCGCGGGCCGCGGAAAGCCGCTGGTTACTGGCGGAGAGCTGCTGGTCGCTGATCAGCGCATCCTGGGTGCCGACGAAATTGTTCTGGGCCTTGTAGGTGGCGAGCGCGGTCTCGGCGTTGCGCAGCCGCTCGCGCAGCTCCTTGAGGCGGCCGGAGAGATCGTTGGTGGCGCGCCGGGCGGCTGACGCCTGCGAATTGCGGGATTCCGTGAGGTAGGCGTTGGTCAGCGTGTTGGCGAGCATCGCCGCCTTCGCCGGATCCATCGACCACACCTCGATGTCGACGATGAAGCTCTTCTCGGTCTTGCGGATCGTGATGTGCCGGTTCAGCGCCTCGAGCGCCGCGAGCTGCACTTCGCTGTTGGCCGCGGCGGAAGGCGGGGGAGACTGAAGGCCGATCAGGCCGAGCAGCGACGACATCAGGCTCTTGCCGTCGCCGCCGCCGAATTCCGGATCCTTGTCGAGACCAGCCTGCTGGATCACCTTGAGCAGGACGCTATTGGCGGTGATCAGGCGCGCCTGGCTCTCCACCACCATGGACATGCCGGAGACGTCCTGCGCGCGCGGCGTGAGCTCACGGTCGACGAGCTGAAGCTCGCGCGGATCGACGTAGAGCTGGGCGGTAGCGGTGTAGCGGGGCGTCAGGTTCTTGCCGATGGTGACGGCAAGCGTTGCGCCGAGCAGGGCAGCCGCGGCAATCGCGACCTTGCGCCGCCAGAGCAGATTGGCGAGCTCCAACACGTTGAAGCCGGCCTGGGACTTCTGTTGCGGGGACTCGGGTCTCGCCCGATCTATTGGCTGGTTATAGTCAAGCATGATCCCCAGCTTCCATTCCAACTGCCGCAGGCTGAGGGGTTACTCTTCGCTCTACGCCATGCACCCGGGATATAGGTGCCCAATCAACGCAACAGGGAAAATTAACCATACTCATTGAGGGACTATTCACCGAAATGGCAAACAAACCGTTTAAGCGCCTGCCACTCCGCGATGCGTCCTCGTGACGCCGGGGTCGCGAGGGCTCCCTGGACATTAACGGTTCGTTACCGCGCACGGCTCGGCTGCGGGTCTCCGCATGTCCTATGATGAGCCGCTTGCGCGCCATGATCGTCAGCTCTTGCGCAGGATGACGTGATAGTCGCCGCGGCGGACGTCGGTGCCGTGCGATAGCATGGTGTTCAGCAAGGCGGCGCCGGCATCCACGAGGGCCGCGAACAGCGGCTTGCGCCGGCGCATCTCGGGATAGCGCGGACTCTCGACCTCGCGGAGGTAGATCATTTCGAGGCCGTTGGCGGCCGCGAACGCCTCGAGCCGGGGCAGCGTCACCAGCGGATGGAAGAAGGTCGGGAACGGCGGCTCGCCGGGCAGACCGGCATCCTTGATGCCGCGAATGTGCCGGTAGAACCAGACGTGAAACCAGTGCGGCGAATATTTGGTGACGACGCCGGACAGCGAACGCGGATTGGGCGCGCCGATCAGGATCATGCCGCCGCGCTTGAGCGCATCGCGGAAGTTCAAGAGCGCGGCGTCGACATGGGGCAGATGCTCGATCACGTTGTAGCAGATCACGAGATCGAAGGTCTGCTGCGCGAAACGGTAGGTCTGGACGTCGCCGAGGATCGCCTCGTCCGCATAGCCGTTGTTGCGGACCTGGTCCTCGTCGATATCGACGACGGTGACTTTGCTGCGGCCGAGCAATTCCGGCGGCAGGACGCTGCACGAGCCGCCACCGGCCTCGTAGATGGCGAGTTGGCCTTTCGGCAACTCGCGGCGCAGCAGGTCGTGAACGGTGAGCAGGCTGTCGCGGGCTTCGCCGGGGACGAGATCGTGCAGCGCCTGGACGGGTGCGGTGGCCGCGGGGATCTGGATCGCCGTGGCTGTCGCGAAATCGATCGTGGCTGGCTTGTTCATGTTTCTTGACCGCGCTTGTTCTATTCAAATTTACAGGAAAAATCTCGCATGCCCGAAGAGCAAATCTGATGCCGGGCGCTGTCACCGATCGCAGTGCTTAGGGTCCGGTTAATGCGCATGCGCATTAACTACGGTATTGTTCATGTTGGATGGCTGCAGTCGCATGGACCGCGAATTGCAGTATCACGTGCGCATGATTTCGCGGGAGAAACAGGCGAAAGCGGTTAAGCGCATGATGATGTCTGGGGACAGCCGGCAGATCGGCGCGAGGCCTCTGCAAGCGCCTTCGGCTGGCTGTTCATTTTGGGATGCATCTGTCCCGCGGCGATGTGCCGTCGCGGGATGCGTGATCGACGCAGGGCTTTTTCAACATATCTCGGACATCTAAGACGTCATGACATTGATCCCGACAGACCTGGCCGCCACGCGCATCTCGGATGCCGTGCGCGATCCCAACCGGGAGATCGCGGCGAGCTCCCGCGTGATCGACCTGTCGGTCGGCATCGTCGTCTGTATTCCCTGTTTCCGCCGTCCGCAGCATTTGCGCCTGACACTGGACTCGCTGGCGAACCAGCGGACCCCGCGTTCCTTTGCCGTCGTCATGGTCGAGAACGATGCTGCGCGGCGCGAAAGCGCCCCGGTCGCCGCGGAGTTTCTGGCCGCCGGCAGGCTCCAGGGTGTCTGCCTCGTCGAGAAACGGCAGGGCAATTGCCAGGCGATCAACGCTGCGTTCGAGACGGCGCAGGCGCTGTTTCCCGCCGCGACCCGTTTCCTGATGATCGACGACGACGAGATTGCATCACCCGACTGGCTCGAGCTGATGGTCCGCACGGCGGAGGCGACCGGCGCCGACGTGGTCGGCGGGCCGGTGCTGCCTGACTTCGAGGACGACAGCAAGCCCTGGCTGTCGCGTCACCCCGCCTTCGCTCCCGCCTACGACTATTCCGGCGCGGTGCCGCTGATCTATGGCTGCGGCAATTGCCTGATCACACGGTCCGTTTTCGAGCGGTTCGATCGTCCCGCCTTCGACCTCAGTTTCAATTTCCTCGGCGGCGGCGATTGCGACTTCTTCGTGCGCTGCCGCGACGCCGGCATGATGTTCCACTGGACGGCGGAGGCCGTCATCACCGAGACCGTGCCGCAAAGCCGCACCAGCCTCGGCTGGATCGCAAAGCGCGGCTTGCGCATCGGTGCGATCAATTACCGCGTGCAGTCCAAGGCGGCTCAAAGCGCCGGCGCCCGCGCGTGGGTGTTCGCGCAGATGCTGGGGCGGCTGCCGCTGTCGCTGGTCCGGTCCGCGCGCCTGCTGGCGACGTCGAAGGCCGTCGTCGCCATGCATCCGGCGCTGGTCGCGCTCGGCTCCATGCTCGCAGCGTTCGGCTTCGCGCCGAAGCCGTACGAGGCCTCCAAGATCGTGTCGTGACGGTCAGATGCCGAAGCGGGCGAGGGCGGTCCTTGCCGTGGCACGCGGCAGCGCCTTGAGCGAACGCCGGCCGATCATCCCGAGATAGCCCAGGGCCTGGCGATAGCGGCCGAAGCGAACCGCCTGCATCGCCGCATAGGTGATGAGATGAAGCTCGGCGGTGAGGCGCAGCCTGGGAGCCATGCCCTCGGGCAATCTGGCCAGGATCAACCCGTCGTCGAACACCCGCTCGACCGCCGGAAGGAAGTCCTTTGGCGTCCGGACCGCGGCGTTCATGGTGTTGGCCGTGTGCAGCCGATAATCGAGCAGCAGCTTTGGCGCGAATTCGAACTCGCCGATCGCGGCGAGGCGGCACCAGCAATGCCAGTCCTCGCAATATCGCAGCGACGTGTCGAAGCCGCCGATGGCACGGAAAGCTTCCGCGCGGGCGAGCGCGATGCCGCCATTGACGATGAAATTGCCGGCCGCGAGCCGCGTCAGTACGTCGCCGGACGGCTTGCGGCGTCCCCTCAAGAGGTCGCGCCGGCCGATCTGGCGTCCCTCATGGTCGATCGTATTGTAGTCGCCGTAGACGAGAACCGCGCGCGGCGCGCCGCGTGCCGCGGCCAGCAGCGAGGCTACCGCGCCGGAGCGCAGGCGGTCGTCGGCATCGAGGAACAGCAGCCACTCGCCGCTTGCATGGCGCGCGCCGAGATTGCGCGCCGCCGATACGCCGGCGGAATCATTCGTCATCAGGCGCAGCCGCGGGTCGCGAATGGCGCGGACGATCGCGGTGGTGTCGTCGGTGGAACCGTCGTCCACGACGATCACTTCGCTCACCTCACCCTGAGCCAAGGCACTGGCAAGGGTTTCACCGATATAGGCCGCAACGTTCTTGGCGGGAATGACGACGGAGACCGAATGGGTCGAGCCCGACGGCAGCGGCTGGCGTACCGCCGGAACGATGCGCGTGGAGGCCGGCAAATCGAGAACGTCTTCGGCGGTGATCTGGGCCACGGCTCGCCTTTAAGAGTCTGTTAACCAGGGTGCATCTGCGTGAGGGGATGATGCGGTCGATCGCAGCATTGGCTGCGCGCCAATGATACTCCGCATTGCGGCCGGATCGTCGCCGCGAAGGCGCGCGTCGGCGCGGTTTCGTCAATTAGCGTTAAGCCGCTGGCATTAAGCCTGTGGCAAATTCGGAAGAGTGCGACGGCCGGTCCCATGCGAGAATGCGCATCTGGCTGCCGCGGATGGATCCAGTGCCCGCAAAGACGTTCGAACACGACCCCGATGCGATGATCCTCAACCTGTTCTATGAGGACAAGGACGATCGCTGGTTTCCCGGCGACCGGCATCTGCGGCGCATGGCGCGCCGCCTGCTGCTCGGCGAGCCGCGCATGAGCGGCCAGCTGCGCGTGTTCCTCAATCTCTGTGCGGGGCTCGACCGCCTCGGCATCCGCTACCGTGTCAATGATTACGGCTACATCGCACAGCATCCGGAGGAGCTGGCCTGCATCATCGGCCGCACCTTCCTGCTCGACAAGTTCGCGTGGAAGAATCCGATCCTGCTCGGCGTCGCCGCCCACAATCATCCGCTCGACGATCCTGACCTGTTCAAGCGTCTGCCGGTGAAGAAGGTCGTGGTGCCCGGCCCCTGGTACGTCGACATGTACCGGCCGCATTGGCCCGACACCGAGGCTTGGCCGATCGGCATCGACACGGATCTGTGGGCGCCATCGCGCGCCTCCCAGAAGACCTTCGATGTGCTGATCTACGACAAGGTGCACTGGGATCGCGAGCGCTACGCACCGGAGCTGATCGAGCCCGTCCGCGCTCGCCTGCGAAAAGAGGGATGCTCCTTCACGGAGCTGCGTTACGGCAGCTACAAGGAAGAGGATTTTCAGGCCGCGCTGGCGGCCTCGCGCGCGATGATCTTCCTGTGCCAGAACGAAAGCCAGGGCATCGCCTATCAGCAGGCCCTGTCCTGCGGCGTGCCTGTGTTCGCCTGGGATCCGGGCGGACCGTGGCGAGACCCCGACTACTATCCGCATCGCGTGCAGTTCGCGCCCGTGTCGTCGGTGCCCTATTGGGACGACCGCTGCGGGGCCAAATTCGCGGACATCGCGGGCTTCGAGGCAGGCTGGGACAATTTCTGGGCCGGGTGCGCCGCCGGCGCGTTCGATCCGCGCGGCTTTATCCTGGACAACCTCACGCTCGAGCAACGCGCGCTGCAATATTACGAAATCGCGCGAAGCATCGTGCGGCAGCCGGAGGGGCAGAGTTCCGGCGCGCCCGTTGACGGCCTCTCAGCGGAGCCGCGCCCCGAGCCAGAGCTTCACCGGCGTCACCAGATGTCTTGAACCATGGACCGCAGCGCCGCCGACATGAGCGACGTCGAGGCCCGATCGTTGGGCCGGATGCTGTGCGAGGGTCTTGCGCAGCTGAATGCCGTGCAGGCCGCGCGCTGTCTCGTCGCCGTCGCGTCGCTGCTACTGGTGCTGGTGACGCTCGATCCCTTCCCTGACCTGCGCAATGCCGATGTCACCACGATCGGCGGTGGACGAATGGCGCTGGCCTATCTGTCCTGGGGCCTCCTGGCCGCGGTTGCGGTGCTGTTCGTGGCGACCACGGATGGGCCGGCGTTGAAGAGCCTGGTGACGCCGCTTCATCTCTGTCTCGTCGGTTGGCTGCTGATCAACATCGTCCTGTCCGAGAGCCGCGGTGTGTCGATCCAGCGCTTCGCGCTTCTCGCAAGCGTGACGTCGCTCGCCATCCTGCTGCCGCTGCTGCCGCCGACGCAGCGCAGCTTCAATCTGTGCCTGGGTGCGGCCGCGCTGGTGCTGCTCGCGCTCTGCTATCTCGGCGTCCTCCTCGCGCCGCAATATTCGATCCACTCCGCGCTCGACATCGCCGAGCCGCAGCTCGCCGGCGACTGGCGCGGCAGCTTCGGCCACAAGAACGTCGCTTCGCCCGTGATGACCATCCTGGTCTATGTCGGCATCTATCTGTGTGCCGTGGGCTCGTTCGTGATGGGCCCGGCGATTGCGGCGCTCGCCGGCATCTTCCTGATCTTCACCGGCGGCAAGACCTCCTCGGTGCTCTGCCTTGCGATCTACGCGCTCGCGTCGCTGGCCTATCTCACGCCCGGCCTGTGGCTGAAGCGGATCATCTGCTTCGTGCCGCTGCTCGTGATGAACCTGCTGACGGTCGGCAGCGTGATGAGCCCCGCGCTCGGAGCGTTGACGCGGCTGCTGCCGCTCGATCCCACCTTCACCGGCCGCTCCGCGATCTGGGAGTTCGCGCTCGCGGCCGTCGCCGAGAAGCCGATCATCGGGCACGGCTACGCGGCTTTCTGGGACGACGTCACGGCCCGGCAGACCGCCCAGGGCGCCGAATGGGCGACGTCCGCGGCGCACAGCCACAACAGCTATCTCGACCTCGCGGTCACCATCGGCCTGCCGGGCTTGCTGCTGGTGATCCTCGTCTTCGTGCTCGCACCGCTCGGCAATTTCCAGTCAGCCCAGGCTCACAGCCGCAGTGGCGCGCTGGCCAAGCTGTTCCTGACCGTGTGGCTGTTCGGCCTGTATTACGGAGCGACCGAGACCTTCCTGCTCGAACGGCAGAATCCGATCTGGTTCATGTTCGTTCTGGCCGTGGCCGGCCTGCACTTCCTGGCGCGGTTCCAATGCGTCGCGCAGACGGAACCGGCGCCATGAGAGCTTTCGCGTCTGTCGGCAGTGGCGATAGCTTAACGATAAGCCGGTCTGCGACAAAACATGATCTATCCGGAAACACTCAGGAATCGTATGCCCCGCCGATGTCGGTTGTCGGCGTCGAGCAATTGGATGGTCTTGTGTCCGGCACCTCGGACATCGCGATCGATTTCGCACGTGACTGGCGTCAGGCTGCGTCGCGCCTGACTGTCGGACATCGTACTGCCTTTCAGCATGGCTACTGGCTCGGTCCCTGGTACCAGGCGTTCGATGACGTCGCACCGTTGATCGCCGTGATCTCCGATGCCGCCACCGGCAAGACGATCGCGATGGTGCCGATGATGAGCCATGTCAGGCGCGGCATCCGCATCGTCGAATTCGCCGATCTCGGCGTCTCCGACAACAACGCGCCGATCCTGGCGTCCGATGTCGCGTTGGACGCTGCGGCGGCGCATGCGATCAGCAGGGCATTGGTCGAGGCGCTGTGCGCCTTGCCGGACCGCTTCGATCTGCTTCGGCTGAGGAAGATGCCGGCTCAAATCGGCGGCAAGCCGAATCCGCTGGTGTCACTCGGGCGGATCGGGTCCTCCTCGCTCAACGGCAATCTCGTGCTGATGGGGCACGACTACAGGGACTATCAGGCTTCGATCAAGCGCATGCAGATGCCGCGCTGCTGGCGCGTCTTCAGCCGGCACCCGGGTGCTCGCTTCGAGATCGCCACGGATGTCGCGCGCGCACATGAACTGATGGATGTGATGGATGTCCAGCAGCAGGCGCGCATGCGCCGGCTCGGCTCGCGGTTCGTCCTCAACGACGAGACTCATGCGCGATTTTATCGCGAGGTCGCGCGCCAGGGCGTTACGGAAGGCCATGCGGTCGTGTCGGCATTGGTCTGCGACGAGGGTATCGTCGGCACGTCGTTCGGCATCAGGCAAGGCGCGACCTATTACCTGCTGCGCATCAGTCACGCCGGCGATTCATGGTCGAGCTGCTCGCCGGGACTGCTCGTCACCGAGCGCACGATGGCGGCGCTGCATGCAGAGGGCGTGCGTCGCTTCGACCTCAGCATCGGCAATCAGGACTACAAGCGGCGCTTCGGCGCCGAGAGGGTGCCGCTGACGGACGTCAGCGTCGCGCTGTCCTGGCGGGGCTTGCCCTACGCCTGGCGCGATCATGCCGCGCAGGGCCTGCGCCGCTATCCCGCGGCCGCAGCCCTTGCCGCACGGGCCATGGGCAAAGGCATACGCTGAAGCGGCATTCCCGAAGGGGAATGCCGCGATCGCATCAGCCTACAGCTCAGTCATGAAGTTCAGCCATGGAGCAGCCATGGAGTTCAGCCATGCAGCTTTTTGGCGGTCTCCGCGATCTGGCGGCCCTGGTAGCGCGCGCCGGCGAGCTCGTTGGCGCTGGGCTGGCGGCTGCCGTCGCCGCCGGTGATCGTGGTGGCGCCATAGGGCGCGCCGCCGGTGACCTCGTCGAGCTTCATCTGGCCGGCAAAGCCGTAATTCATGCCGACCACGACCATGCCGAAATGCAGCAAATTGGTGATGATCGAGAACAGCGTCGTTTCCTGGCCGCCATGCTGGGTCGCGGTCGCCGTGAAGGCGCCGCCGACCTTGCCGTGCAGCGCGCCCTTGGCCCAGAGGCCGCCGGCCTGATCGAGGAAGTTTGCCATTTGCGAGGCCATGCGGCCGAAGCGCGTGCCGGTGCCGACGATGATCGCGTCGTAATTCGCGAGGTCTGCGATCTCGGCGACCGGCGCGGCCTGGTCGAGCTTGTAATAGGAGGCTTTCGCGACCTCGGCCGGCACCAGCTCGGGCACGCGCTTGATGTCGACGCTCGCGCCGGCCTCGCGCGCGCCTTCGGCGACGGCGTTGGCCATCGCTTCGATGTGGCCATAGGCGGAATAATAGAGGACGAGAACTTTGGTCATGGTGGTCTCCGTTGAATGACGAGTTGAGTTTGTTGTTCCGGGGCACGCCCGGGCATGACGAGTCGCTGTGTGGTTACGCCGCGTCGACGAGCACGAGCTCGGAATCTTCCAGCGCGGTGATCGTCAACCGCTCCTCGTCGCGGATCGCGGCGCCGTCGCGAGCGTTGACGCGCACGCCGTTGACCTCGACCGCGCCTGCCGCGGGCACCAGATAGAGGTGCCGCGACCTCTCGGGCGCGTACTCCGCGCTCTCGCCGGCCTTCAGAGTGGTGGCGAGCACCCGTGCATCGGCGCGGATCGGCAGCGCGTCGGCATCACCCGCAACGCCGCTTGCGATGGTCACGAGCTTGCCGGAGCGGTCCGACTTCGGAAACGGCTTCGAGCCCCAGGTCGGCTGGCCGCCGCGCTGCGTCGGCTCGATCCAGATCTGGAAGATGCGCGTCCTAGTCGGCTCCAGATTGTACTCGGAGTGGCGGATGCCGCTGCCGGCGCTCATCACCTGCACGTCGCCCGCTTCAGTGCGGCCCTCGTTGCCGAGGCTGTCCTGATGGGTGATCGCGCCCTCGCGCACATAGGTGATGATTTCCATGTTGGCGTGGGGATGGGCGGGAAAGCCGGTGTTCGGCGCGATCTCGTCGTCGTTCCAGACGCGCAAGGCGCCGTGGCCCATATTGTTGGGGTCATAATGGCTGGCGAAGGAGAAATGGTGCTTTGCTTTCAGCCAGCCATGGTCGGCGCCGCCGAGCTTGTCGAAAGGTCTGAGTTCGATCATCTGCGTGATTCCTTGAGTTGAACGGTCGGCGCCTTGCTCAGGCGCCGAACCCGCCGTCGACGTTGAGCACGGTGCCGGTGACGAAGGAGGCCTCGGGGCTTGCGAGGAAGACGATGCCGGCTGCAACTTCCTCGGGACGGCCGAAGCGTTGCAGCGCGTGCTGCTTGCGCTGGGTCTCGGCGAACTCGCCGCCGTCCTTCGGGTTCATGTCGGTGTCGATCGAGCCGGGCTGCACCACGTTGACCGTGATGCCGCGCGGGCCGAGGTCGCGGGCCGCGCCCTTGGTGTAGCCGACCACAGCCGCCTTGGTGGCGACGTAGTCGGCAAGGCCGGGAAACGAGGCGCGGTCGGCCAGCATCGATCCGACGGTGACGATGCGGCCACCTTCACCCATCAACTGCGAGGCGGCGCGGATCGCCGCGATCACGCCATGCACGTTGATCTGATCCTGACGCGCCAGCGCATCCGTGTCGGCCTTGGCGTCGTCGATGGCCGCGCCGGCGGCGACGCCGGCATTGTTGACGAGAATGTCGAGATGGCCGAATTCCCTGGCGACGTCGTTGACGAGCTGCGTGACGTCCTTGGCCGAGGCCTGGTCGGCCCTGAAGGCGCGTGCCTTGACGCCCTTGGCCTTCAATTCAGCGACGACCGCTTCCGCCTTGTCCGGCGAGGCGACATAGCTGACGGCGACATCCGCGCCTTGGTCGGCGAGGGCGCGGGCGCTTGCCGCGCCGATGCCGCGCGAACCGCCGGTGACGAGGGCGACCTTGCCTGAGAGCTTCTTGGTCATTTGGATTTCTCCATTGCTTGGGTCTGCGATTGACCTCTTGGATAAGCCTCCGCCTGTGGTATAGAAATAGAAACTGTTGAAACGCATTGTTTCCATAAATAACCTAGGCGGATCGGTCTCCATGGCAAAACTCCCGGATTTCGAGGCCCTTGCGATTTTCGCAAAAGTCGTGGAGTTGCGGTCGTTTGCGGGGGCCGCGAGCGAGCTTTCGATGTCCAAGGCGACCGTGTCCAAGGCGGTCACGCGCCTGGAGGAGCGGCTCGGCGCGCGCCTGTTCAACCGCACCTCGCGCCGGCTCGCGCTGACCGATGCCGGCCACAAGCTCGCCGAGCGCGCGACGCGTCTTCTGGCCGACGGCGAGGCGGCGGAGAACGAGGCGCTGGCGCAATCGGTGGCGCCGCGCGGCCTGGTGCGGCTCGCCGTGCCCATGACGTTCGGCATCAAGGCGGTGGCGCCGCTGCTGCCGGAATTCTTCGCGGCCTATCCGGAAGTCTCGGTCGACCTGCACCTGAGCGATGCGACGATCGACCTGATCGGCGAGGGCTTCGACATGGCGGTGCGGATTGCGCGCCTGCCGGACTCCTCGCTGATCGCGCGCCGGCTCTTCACCATGCCGCGCTTCACGGTGGCCGCACCGTCCTATCTGAAGAAGCATGGTCGCCCGACGCATCCGATGCATCTGGCCGAGCACAAATGCTTCAGCTACGCTTACATGTCGACGCCCAACATCTGGCACTACACCAATTCGGCTGGCGAGCAGGCCAGCGTGCGGCCGGGTGGACAGCTCCGCGTCAACAACGGCGAAGCCGTGATGCCGTCATTGATCGCCGGCCTCGGTATTGCCGAGCTGCCCGAGTTCATCGTCGGCGAAGCGATCTCCTCAGGCGCCATCGAAGTCATCCTGAAAGACTGGAAGCAGCCCGAAGGCGCCGTGCATCTGGTGACCCCGCCCGGCGGCCCGCGTCCCGCCCGCGTCGAAGCGCTCGGCGATTTCCTCGCGGCCCAACTCCCAGGCACCTGCAAGCGGCGGCCGCGCGGTGTTCGACCTACGACACCTTCACGCCGTTGATCGCCACGATGCGCAGACTCGGCTTCAGCGTCTCGTCGAGCTGGGTCTTCAATTCGTGGACGCGCGGGTCGCGCGATCGTGCGGCGCAAACGCCGTATTGATGGACGGATTGCGTCAGGGCGCGCCGCGCTTCCGGTGTCCGCGTCAATTCGGGCTTTGAAAGCCGCAAAACGATCGCCGCGAGATTCACCAGCATCTCGTCGAGCGCGACGTCGATGGTCGCCAGATTCCGCATCGTTCACTCTCCTTGAGAGGCCAACAGCGGGTCCAGACATGCGTTCCAGGCGGAGGCGGGCATGGTGAACGCTTCGTAAACGTCTTGTTCTTGCCGCCTGGCGCGTTAGGCTGGCAGCGACATAAGAAAATCAGGGGGAGGCCCATCATGGATCGACGCGATCTCTTGCGCGCCGTTGCGGCATTGCCGTTGTTGCGGGCGGCTCTGCCGGATCCGGCCTTCGCCCAAACCTATCCGGTGCGCAACATCACCCTGATCGTGCCGTTTCCGGCCGGAGGCCAGGCCGATCTTGCGGCGCGCCCGGTGGCGATGGCGCTGGAGCGGATTCTCGGCAAGCCCGTCATCGTCGACAACCGTGCCGGCGGCGGCGGCGGTTCGGTCGGCAATGCCGCGGCGGCGCGCGCCGAGCCCGACGGCTACACGCTCTTGATGACGCTGTCCTCGCTCGCGGTGCTGCCCGAGGCCGATCGGCTGTTCGACCGTCCGGCCGCCTACGAGGTGTCGCAGTTCATGCCGATCGCGCGGGTGCTCGCCGATCCCACGCTGCTGGCGGTGCCGGCGTCCGCGCCGTGGAAGACGGCACAGGATTTCGTGGAGGACGCCAGGAAGCGTCCGGGCCAGATCACCTACGGCTCGTCAGGGCCTTACGGCACGCTGCATGTGGCGATGGAGATGTTCGCAAATAGCGCCGGCATCAAGCTGCTGCACGTGCCGTTCCGCGGCGCAGGTCCCGCGCTCACCGCGCTGCTCGGCGGCACCGTGCAGGCCATCGCCGCTGCACCCGGCACGCTGAAGCCGCAGGTCGACGACGGCAAGCTGCGCGTGCTCGGCAATTGCGGCGCGCATCGCATCTCAAGCTTCCCCGACGTGCCGACCTTCCAGGAGCTCGGCTACAAGGACGTCGAGATGTACATCTGGGCCGGACTGTTCGCGCAGAGCTCTCTTCCCGCGCCGATTGCGAGCCGACTGCGCGAGGCAATGGCGCAGGTGATGACGAGCCCCGACGTGCTCAAGGCCTTCGAGACCTCGGGCAGTCTGGTCGCCTATCAGGACGCGCCGGCCTTCTCCGAATTCGTCGCGACCGACAGCACGCGGCTGATCGCGGCGGTGAAGAAGATCGGCAAGGTGGAGTAGGGCGCCCGTTCAGAACTCGCTGCGGACCACGCCCTGCAGCGAATGCCGGTCATATGTGACGTTTGGCGCACAAGCCGGTCTTGCAGTCGGCATCGACGATGTCCTCATTCCAGCCCCATTGCTAGCGGGAAGCTCGCCGCGCTTCTTGGCGTGATGCGAAATGGCTTATGGCGAAAGGCGCAAGACGCTGGTTTGCGCCAGCCCTGTTGCGGCGGCGCCACGGACTGCGGCGCCAGGCGATGCCGCGGTTCCGGCCGGCATTTTCACATTTTGTTGTTGGGTCAGAACCGGCTGCCGCCTCATTGATTGATGAGAATTCGAGAGGATTGGGAAGGATCGGACATGCGAACAGAGCGGATAGCGCTGGGTGTCGTGCTCGCGATCGGCGGCATCGTTGCGCCGGGCGCAGCATTCGCCGAAGAATATCGCGGGACCATGGAACAACAGATGGCCTGCACACCGGATGTGTGGCGCTTGTGCAGCGATCAGATTCCGGACGTGAGCCGCATCACGGCCTGTCTGCAGCAGAACACACCGCAGCTCTCGAGCGGCTGTCGCGCCGTCTTCCAGTCCAACAACCAGATGCCGCCGCAGCAGCAGGTCCCGCGCAACCGCGTCGCACCGCCGCCGCGCTATAACAACGCGCCGCCGCCACCTTCACAGGTGCAACCGCGTCCTTATGACGACTATGACGATTAGGCGCTGTCGAGCGTAGGCTCTGTTGAGCGCGAGGTCCGGAGGGATGCCCGGCCGCAGTTGCGGCCGTGCTGCTTCGTTCAGCGTTCTGTTCTGCTGTCCGATTCCGGTCGGTTTCCGAGCACCATCCGCATCACCACTCCGAACAGAATGGCGGCGACCGGCCAATGGAACCAGATCTTATGGCTGGTGAAAAGATTGATCACAATCAGGAAGGCCGAGACCGTGAGGGCCGCTGCAACCGGGCGAGGCACCCTTGTGAGCCATTCCGAGACGACATTCGTGGCCGAGGATGACACGCGCCGCTCGTCCATCCGCGGAGCACGCGCGCGCTCCGAGGACGGCGCGCTTGCCGCGATCGGGACGCTTCCGGGCTCGGCTGTCTGGCCACCCAGGGTCAACCGATAGCTGGTCAAGGGGGCGATGTTCTTCATCGGGCGCTGGCCGAGGCAGTCGAAGCCGACGGACAGTTTGTTGTAGACCTGATCGTAGACGGAGCTCGAGATCACGACGCCGCCGGGCTCGGCGAGCTCTTGCAGGCGCGATGCGATATTGACCCCGTCGCCATAGATGTCGGAGCCGTCCACCATGACGTCGCCGAGGTTGATGCCGATGCGAAACTGCATCGGGCTCGCCTGAGGCGTCTGCGAAGCCTGACTGGAGATCTCCTGCTGGATCTCGACCGCGCATTGCACGGCCTCGACGACGCTGGCGAACTCGGCGATCACGGCATCGCCCCAGGTATTGACGATGCGGCCGTCATGGCGCTCGACCAGGCGCGCAATGGCCGTGCGGTAGCGGCGGAGCGTCTCCAGCGTTCCGGCCTCGTCCGCTTCCATGAGACGCGAATAGCCGTACACGTCTGCGCACAGCACGGTGGTCAGTCGTCGTTTCACTTTGTCGTCGGTCATGGCCGCCATGCTAGCCTCCCTGACCGGCAAATGCATCAGGCATCGTGCAGGCCGCCTTACGGCCTGACCTCGCAGACATCGACCCATTCGGCGGCGGTCAGCTCGGCCATCCGCTCCGGCGTGATGCGCACCGCGCTATGGGTGGAGCCCGCGGCCGGCACCACCACGTCGAACGCCTTCAGCGAGACGTCGCAATAGACCGGCAGCGGCGCCTTCAGGCCAAATGGGCAGACGCCGCCGACCTCGTGGCCGGTGATGTCGGCGACCTCTTCCAGCCCAAGCATCTTCGGCTTGCCGCCGAACTGCGCCTTGACCTTCTTGTTGTCCATCCGCGAGGTGCCGGCGGCCACGATCAGGATCACGCGCTCGCCGACGCGCAAGGACAGCGTCTTGGCGATCATTCCGGGCTCGACGCCATAGGCTTCGGCGGCCAGCGGCACGGTGGCCGAGCTGATCGGCGATTCCATCACGGTGATATCAGGGGCTTTTTCGGCGAAGAAGGCGCGAACGGATTCCAGGCTCATTCACTTCTCATGGGCGGGCGGCGATCTCTAGGCAATCCCCGGCAGCTCGGACAGCGCGCGGACACGGTGGTCCGGTGCAAAGCCGAGCTCGTCCATCTGGGTGCGGATCGCCTTGAACATGGTGAGCGGTGCCACGACTTCGTTCTCGACGCAAGCCAGCGCCATCGCCTCGGGCGTCACCCGTTCGATCCAGGCGACCTTGAGCCCAGACGATTTTGCCCCCGCGACGTCCCAGGGATTGGAGGAGACGAACAGGACCTCATTCGGCGCGGTCCCGAGCTCCTCGCCGATCAGCTCATAAGCCTGCGGGCTCGGCTTGAAGATCTTCTTCGCATCGACGCTGATGGTGGCATCGAGCAGGCGGTCGAGCCCGGAATTGCGCACCAGCGCATTCAGCATGTCAGGACTGCCATTGGAGAGGATCGCAAGCTTGCGCGGCTTCAGCGCGGTGAGCGCTGCGGTCGCATCCGGATAAAGATCGAGGTGCAGATATTTCTCGATCACGCGCTCGAACGCCTCGCGCTCATAGGCGAGCCCGAGCACGCGCAGCGTATAGGCGAGGGAGTCGCGCGTCACGGCCGCGAAATCCTGGTAGCGTCCCATCAGCGAACGCAACCAGGTATATTCGAGCTGCTTGATGCGCCAGACCTGCGTGATGATCTCGCCATAGCCCGGAAATGTGTCCTCGGTGATCTCGGCCACCGACTGGATGTCATAGAGCGTTCCATAGGCGTCGAAGACGACGGCGTTGACGCTCATGGGGTGTCCTTCCGGATCGTTGCGGGCGCAGGGACTATATCCGGCAACGCGAGATCGATCCACCAAGCTAAAGCCTCACGACGACCTTGCCGAAATGGACGCCGCTGCGCAGATGCGCATAGGCTTCGGGGACCTCGTCGAACCCAAAGACTCGATCGATGACGGGATGAATCGCGTGTTCGGTCAAGAACCGGTTCATCGCCGTGAAATGGTCCAACGATCCGACCGTCACTCCGATGATGTCCGCATTCTCCCATTGCAGGCGCGACAGGTCGGGCTTGGGACCGAAGCCGGTCAAGACGCCGACCTGGACGATCTTGCCGCCCGAAGCGACCGATCGCAGCGACCTGTCGTAGGTGCCGGGACCGCCGAGTTCGAGAATATGACTGGCGCCTTCGCCGCGCGTCGCCTTCATCAGGGCGACGTCCCAGTCAGGCGTATCTCGGTAGTTGATGAGGATCGAACCGCCGAGCGCCCTGGCACGTGCGAGCTTCTCGTCCGAGGACGAGATCACAATGGCGCGGGCGCCGAGCGCCGCTGCGAATTGAAGGCCGAACAAGGCGACACCACCTGTTCCCTGCACCAGCAGCGTGTCGCCTTTGCCCATGCCGCCGCGTACGACGAGGCCGTGGAATGCCGTGACGCCCGCACAGGGCAAGGTCGCGGCTTCGACCGACGACAGATGCGGCGGCACGGCGACGAGCGCGTTTGCCGGCAGCACGACATACTCCGCCAGCATTCCGTCCGTCGCGTTGCCGCCGAGGGATGACGGGACATAGCTCGACTTGAACGGCCCGGAGATCCAGTCGCGAAAGAACGATGCGGCGACGCGGTCCCCGGGCCGCCATTGCACGACGTCGGAGCCGATGGCGTCGACAACGCCCGCGCCGTCGGAGAGCGGCACGCGGCCGTTGAGCTCGTTCTGGCCCGCGCGGTCGAGGGTGATGAGATCGCGATAGTTCAGACTCGCGGCTTCGACCCGGATGCGAACCTCGCCACTCGCGGGTTCGAGCTTGCTGACGTCGGCGCGCGCGAGGCGGCCGGCACCAGCATGGCTATTCAAATGATAGGCTTTCATCGTTGCGCCCTCTCAAGCGGCATTCACTTGGATGAGCCGACCCTGTAAGGTCTGACAGCGCTGTAAGGGTCAAGAGGTTTTCTGATGAAGATTGGCGAGCTGTCCCGAAGGACGGGAGTCAGCGTCCGAATGCTGCGCTACTACGAAGGGGAAGGGCTGCTGGCGCCGCAGCGAACCACCTCCGGCTATCGTGACTATGGTCCGGCGGAAGAGCAAACCGTGCGGCGGATCAAGATGCTTGGCGCGGCCGGCATGACGCTCGAAACCATCCAGCGCCTGCTGCCATGCGTGCGGAATAACGATCCGGCGTTCACGCCGTGCAACGAGCTACGCAAAATACTTGCCGAGCAAGTCGATCTGATCAATGAGCGCATCGAGACACTCAGCCAGAGCCGAACGATTCTGGCCGGTTATCTCGCAAGCGTGAACTGATCGGAACGCGTCAGCTTCCTGCTCGCTTTGCCGTCCAGCCCTCGCGCTCGGCGAACACCCGGCTGACCTCCGCCATATGCTCCGTGCCCCACGTGCAGAGCGGCACGAGCGCCTGGGCGAGGCTATGGCCCAAAGGGGTGAGGCTGTAGTCCACCCGCGGCGGCACCTCCTTGTAGTCGGTGCGCTTCACGAGACCATCGGCCTCCAGCTCCTTCAATTGCTGGATAAGCACCTTGTCGCTGACGTCGCGTATGGCGCGGCGGAGCTCGCCATAGCGAGTCGGGCCGTCCTGGGCGACGAAGTACAGGATCAGCGGCTTCCACTTGCCGGAGACAACCCGCAGGGTCGCGTCCAGGCCGCAGGTGAAGCCGGGCAGGGTCGGCGTGCAGCTCTGGACCGGTGGTGACGTCGGCGCAATCGAGTCTGACATTTTTTGGGTACTTACCAAAAGGTGCATACTTGTCTATAGGTGGGTACGCCGCCAGCTCAGTGCAACCTCAGTGAAGGAGCACATCATGAGCAGACTACAAGGCAAGACGGCAGTGGTGACCGGCGGCGGCACCGGCATCGGATTTGGCGCGGCGAAACGGTTCGTCGATGAAGGCGCGTTCGTCTACATTTTCGGGCGGCGGCAGGAGCAGCTCGATGCCGCCGTGGCGAGGCTCGGATCCTCGGCGCGCGCCGTCAGGGGTTCCGTGACGGATCTGTCCGATCTCGATCGGCTTTACGAGACGGTCAGGAAGGAACGAGGCACGCTCGACGTTCTGTTCGCCAATGCAGGGACCGGGCTGTTCGCGCCGCTCGGCGAGATCACGGTCGAGCATTATGATCATATCTTCGACGTCAACGTGAAAGGGCTGGTCTTCACCGTGCAGAAGGCCCTGCCGCTGATGAAGCAGGGCGCGTCGATCATCCTGACCGGTTCGAGCACGGGCGTCATGGGCACGCCGCAGTTCAGCATCTACAGCGCGACCAAGGCCGCGATCCGCAATCTCGCGCGCAGCTGGGCGCAGGACCTGCGCGGCACGGGCATCCGTGTCAATGTGCTGTCGCCGGGGCCGACCAAGACCGAGCTGGCACTCGAAATCGTCGGCGAGGAAGCGTTCGATGCACTCGGCAGCGCCACGCCGATCGGACGCGTCGGCGCCCCGAGCGAGACCGGCGCCGTGGCCGCGTTCCTGGCGTCCTCGGACAGCAGCTACATGACCGGCGGCGAGGTCTTCGTCGACGGAGGCCTCGCGCAAGTCTGAGATTCGGTCGAATGCCGCCCCAATGAAGGTGTGCTCCCTCCCCCGCTTGCGGGGGAGGGCTGGGGAGAGGGTGTCTCCACAGCGGGATAATCCCCTAGAGGAAAGAACCCTCACCCGCGCCTCCGGCGCGACCTCTCCCACAGGGGGGGAGAGGTGCACCGAGCCCGCCTGCTCGATTCAACTCAAGCCCGCTTCGCCCTTCAGATCCCCAAGATCTTCCTTGCGTTCGCCTTCAGCACCTTCGGCCGGATCTCGTCGCGGATCTCGATCTTGGCAAAGTCCGACAGCCAGCGGTCCGGCGTGATGACAGGCCAGTCCGAGCCGAACAGCATCTTGTCCTGCAGGATCGAGTTGATGTAGCGCACCAGGATCGGCGGGAAATACTTTGGCGACCAGCCCGAGAGGTCGATGTAGACGTTCGGCTTGTGGGTCGCGACCGACAGCGCCTCTTCCTGCCAGGGGAAGGAGGGGTGGGCGAGGATGATCTTGAGGTCGGGGAAATCGGCCGCGACGTCATCCATGTACATCGGGTTGGAATATTTCAGCCGCATCCCCATGCCGCCGGGCATGCCCGATCCGACCCCGGTCTGGCCGGTGTGAAACAGCGCGATCGCGCCGCCATTGTTGATCTCTTCGTAGAGCGGATAAGCCATGCGGTCGTTGGCGTAGAAGCCCTGCATGGTCGGATGGAATTTGAAGCCGCGCACGCCGTATTCCTCGATCAGCTTGCGCGCCTCGCGGGCCCCTAGCTTGCCCTTGTGCGGGTCGATCGAGACGAAGGGGATGAGGACATCGAGATGGTCGGAGGCGGCCTCGATCATCTCGTAATTGTTGTAGCGGCGGAAGCCGGTCTCGCGCTCGGCATCGACCGGGAAGATCACGGCGGCGATGTTCTTGGACCGATAGTAGGCCGCTGTCTCCGGCACCGTCGGCGGATGCTTGTTCGGCGACTTGAAGTATTCCGCCATCTGCGCCTGGAAATCGTCATAGCCGTCGTCGGGGTGGCAGCCGCAGGGCTCCTCGGCATGGGTGTGGATGTCGATGGCGACGACTTTGTCGATATCAGGCAGCTTCAGCTTCGGCATGGGTGTCCTCCCGACGGGTTGCCAAATTGATTATATGATATAACGAAATTGGCAAGCATCGGTGGCGGCGAAATCGCTGTCCGCAAAAGTCCTTGGCTCGGTCGAGCCCGGACGGGCCAAATCGGGCCGATCCGGCCGCATCTACTGTGCATGGGGTTGTTTTCCAGAATTTGCCGGCTGGGAACGCGGCAGTTAACATTGACATGACCTCCCGCCATGCCTTAAGAACCGCCCCGTCCCGGGCGGTCGTCCGCCAGCGGGAAAAATCTCATTTTGCCACATTCGCGCGTGCCGCAACGGTAGTGCCGAACACGGCCTTTCGAACGTTCAGGATTCCGCCATGAAGGTCCGTAACTCGCTGAAATCGCTGCGCGGTCGCCATCGCGCCAACCGCCTGGTCCGCCGCAAGGGCCGGGTCTATGTGATCAACAAGGTGCAGCGCCGCTTCAAGGCTCGCCAGGGCTGATCAGCAAAGGCTGATATTGCCCTGCCGGACGCCTGACGCGCTCCGCAAGACCACGGCTCACACGAGTTTGACGCCGCCTTTGCTTTGCAAGGGCGGCTTTGCGCGTTTAGACTTTCACCATGGCAGTGAGATTCCTTTTCGCGCGCACCCTGTGTCTGGCCCTCGTGCTGGGAACCGCTGGGCTCGCGCCGGCCTTGGCACAGCAGGCTGAACCCCCCGGCAAGCAGAAGAAGCTTCCCGAAGCGCCGGCCAAGCTGCCGAAGGTCGATCGCACCAAGAATCTGGATTTCCTGTTCGGCGCGCTGAAGGCGGCGCCCGACGAGGCCAGCGCCAAGCATGTCGAAGCGCGGATCTGGGCGATCTGGCTGCAGACGCCGAGCGACACCGCGTCCTTGCTGATGGCGCGCGCCAAGACCGCGGTCGACGCCAAGAAGATCGAGGTCGCGATCAAGCTCCTGGACTCTGTCATCAAGCTCAGGCCCGACTACATCGAGGCCTGGAACCGGCGCGCCACTCTCTACTACATGCAGAACGACTATGGCCGCTCGCTCGCGGATATCCAGCAGGTGCTGGTCCGGGAGCCGCGCCATTTCGGCGCGCTCGCAGGTCTCGGCATGATCATGCAGGAGGTCGGTGACGAGAAGCGCGCGCTCGACGCCTACCGCAAGGCGCTCGCCGTCAATCCGCATCTCGAGAAGATCCCCGACCAGGTCAAGGCGCTGACCGAGAAGGTCGAGGGACGCGATATCTAGCCGAACAACTCGATCAGCTTTCGAGCGATTGCAGCCCGCATGGATTAACCACGATCGGAAGCGCGGCATCGTGAGCACTATTGCCGGCGCCGCCGCGAGCCTACCTGCATGGCAGGAGCGAAAGCCATGAAGCGTTTGATCTTTGCGGGGTGCTTGCTGCTGGCGTCGGGGACGGTGAGCTTCGCCGACGGACTGTTCTGGGTGGTCGGCAACCGCGCCACCGGAAAGTGCAACATCGTGACCAGCAATCCGGTCATCATCGGCGATATCTGGTTCGGCGACGGTCCCTACAAATCCAGGGCCGATGCCAAGCTTGCCCGTTCGACGATTCGCGTCTGTCCCGCGCTCACGCCGGACGAGGAAAAGGACGAGGACGGTACGAACTAGCCTGCAGCTGATGCAAGACGAGCTGATGCAGGACGAGCTAATGCAAGACGCTGCCGCCGCGCTCGACGAGGCCGCGATCGGCGGCTGCGGCGTAAGCCTTTGCCAGCTCCGTCTCGAGATGCTCGTTGATCAGCAGCAGCGCCCGCACGGCACCGCGCAGGTCGCCGTTGCAGCTCGCGACGATTTCGTCGATCGCAGTGTCGTTTGATCTGAAGCTCATCGAAATTCCTCCGGTTCAAACCAGGACAATTTCTGCCGATCTTTCCCACATCCCCTGAGGCCTGCGAGGAAGATCGGCGCCCACCCGCGCCTAGATGGCGGAACCGACCATGGCGATTATAAGGAAACCGCGATGACGGCCGCATGAAGCTGTTCCGAGGCTTGCGTGCCCTCTTGGAATATTGTTGATTCCATTGAGTTTTTACGTTCCGCAATTATGCACATATCCACAGCCCCGGCATTTTCGGTGGACGCAACGAAAGCCGAGGCCGCGAAACTGCCACCCATCGGACCCGTAGCTGCCCTGTGCCCTGGATCTCCCGGATTATCTCCATGATCGTGATGTCAGTCGTGACGGCGCTGGTTGTCCTGGCGCTGGTCACGCAGGCCGGAATCGTCGCCGTGCAGCGCGCCTTTCCGCCGCAGGGCGAGATGGTCGAGGTCGAGGGCGCTGTGCTTCACGTCGTCGACATCGGCCCGCGCGATGCGGGGGTGCCGATCGTGATGCTGCACGGCGCAAGTGCCAATCTCGAAGCGATGCGGCGCCCGCTGGGCGACCTCCTCGCCAGGACCCATCGCGTCATCCTGGTGGATCGTCCCGGCCATGGCTGGAGCACGCGCGCGCGGCGCGAGGATTCCACCCCGCAGGTCCAGGCGCGGATGATCGACGAGGCGCTTGGCAAGCTCGGGATCGCGCGCGCGGTCTTCGTCGTGCATTCCTGGAGCGGCGCGCTCGGCGCGCGGCTGGCGCTCGATCATCAGACCCGCGTCGCGGGCCTCGTCATGCTCGCGCCCGTCACCCATCCCTGGCGCGGCGGTGTCGGCCGTTACAACGAGATCATCGCGACGCCGGTGATCGGGCCGCTGCTCGCCTACACCATCACCCTGCCGCTCGGTTATTTCCTCACTGACGCCGGTGCGCGCAGCGTGTTCCTGCCGCAGGTGATGCCTGATGGTTTCGTGCAGGAGTCCGCAACGCCCCTGCTGCTGCGCCCGCGCCAATTCATCGCCAACGCCTATGATCTGGTGACGCTGAAGCAAGCCGTCGCCGCGCAGGCTCCGCGCTATGGCGAGATCAAAGCCCCGGTCACCATCATCGCCGGCGAGCCCGACAAGACGGTGAGGACCGCCATCCACGCCCGCCCGTTCGCGGCCATGGTGCCGAATGCGAAGCTGATCGTGCTGCCCGATCTAGGCCACATGGTGCAGAACGCGGTGCCGGATCTGGTGAAGACGGAGATCGAGGCGTTGATCGGAAGAATCGTCCCGGCGCAAGCGGCGGCCGATTAGAGCGCTTTCGAGTGAACGCTGCTCCGGGCTGAGATCGTGGGCACGGCGCTTTGCGCCTTTGCTCACGCTACGGCACTGCAGCCGGGATGTGCACTGGATTATCGCGATGACGCCATGGAGAGCGGGCGCCAAACAAAAACTGCAGCTTCGGTCCTGATTGGGTCGGAGCCCGAAGCTGCAGCGACTGTCTTTTGCGGGCTTACTGCTTGGTCTTCCCGTCCTTGTCGAACTGGGAGACGTAGGCCCAGAGATTGTTGATCTCGGTCTCGTTCTTGATGCCGGCGAACGCCATCTTGGTGCCGGGGATCTTGGCCTTGGGGTCCTTGATGTATTCCTTGAACACGGCCTCGTTCCAGGTGATGCCGGAATTCTTGTTCGCGTCCGAATAGCTGTAGCCTTCGACGGTGCCCGACTTGCGGCCGTTGAGGCCGTTGAGCTCGGGGCCGACCTTGTTCTTGGCGCCTTCGCCGATCGCGTGGCAGGCCAGGCATTTGTTGAACGATGTCTTGCCGGCCGCGACATCCTGCGCCATCGCGGCGGGTGCGGTGGCAATCATGGTGAGGATCGTCAGTGCGCCAAAGGTCAATTTTGTCATCGGATGCTCTTCGTCTCTTCCCTGGTGGGTCTGGCCTGGTCGGTCTCTTGCCGGATCGGCAATCGCCCGACCTGCCGGTTTTGGCAGGCCTGCTCGGCTTGGACAAGCCACCAAACCATGACAGGTTTCATGATTTCCGACTTGTCCCAGAGCGAACTGGTGAGGGATCGTCGATCCGACTTTCGGATAGCCTACCCAAACGGGCGCGGACGTGATTGATTTGCCGAGACAAAATCGATCATGCGGCGTGAGCCGGAAGGATAAGTCATGGCCATTATGATGCCCGCGAGCGACCAGGCCGTGCTTGCGCGGCGCGCTGAGATCGTTGCCGCGCTGCGCGCAATCGTCCCCGGCGAGGGCGTGATCGATACGCCGGCCGAAATGCGGGCCTATGAATCCGACGGGCTCACGGCCTATCGGCAGCCGCCGATGGTCGTGGTGCTGCCCGAGACGACCGAGCAGGTCGCGCTCATCCTGAAATATTGTGCAGGGCAAGGTATCAAGGTTGTGCCGCGCGGCTCCGGCACATCGCTGTCAGGCGGGGCCCTGCCGCTGGAAGACGGCGTGCTGCTCGGACTCGGCAAGTTCAAGCGCATCCGCGAGATCGATTTCGACAACCGCGTCGTCGTCACCGAGCCCGGCGTCACCAACCTCGCCATCAGCCAGGCGGTCGCTCATGCCGGCTTCTACTACGCGCCCGATCCGTCCTCGCAGATCGCCTGCTCGATCGGCGGCAATGTCGCGGAAAATTCCGGCGGCGTGCACTGCCTCAAATACGGCATGACCACCAACAACGTGCTCGGCTGCGAAATCGTGCTGATGAGCGGCGAGATCCTGCGCATCGGCGGCAAGGGGTGCGAGAATGCCGGCTACGACCTGATGGGTGTCATCACCGGCTCCGAAGGCCTGCTCGGTGTCATCACCGAGATCACGGTCCGCATCCTGCAGAAGCCGGAGACGGCGCGCGCGCTGATGGTCGGCTTTGCCGAGGTCGAGGCGGCCGGCGAATGCGTGGCGCGCATCATCGGCGCCGGCATCATCCCCGGCGGCATGGAGATGATGGACAAGCCGGCGATTCACGCGGCCGAAGCCTTCGTGCATGCCGGCTATCCGCTCGACGTCGAGGCGCTGCTCATCATCGAGCTCGACGGCCCCAAGATCGAGGTCGACGAGCTGATCACGCGGGTCGAGACCATCGCGCGAGGCTGCGGCTCGGTGACGCTGCAGATCTCCAATTCCGAGGCCGAGCGCAACCTGTTCTGGGCCGGCCGCAAGGCGGCGTTTCCGGCGGTCGGCCGCATCTCGCCCGATTATCTCTGCATGGACGGCACCATTCCCCGCGGCGCGCTGCCGAAGGCGCTGGCGCGCATCCGTGAGCTCGGCGAAAAATACCAGCTCGGCTGTGCCAACGTGTTCCACGCCGGCGACGGCAATCTGCACCCGTTGATCCTCTACGATGCCAACAAGCCCGGCGAGATCGAGCGCGCCGAGGCGTTCGGCGCCGACATCCTGCGCGCCTGCGTCGAGTTCGGCGGCGTGCTCACCGGCGAGCACGGCGTCGGCATCGAGAAGCGCGACCTGATGCCCGACATGTTCAGCGAGATCGACCTCAACCAGCAGCAACGGCTGAAATGCGCTTTCGATTCCCAGGGCCTGCTCAATCCCGGAAAGGTATTTCCGACCCTGCATCGCTGCGCCGAGCTCGGCCGCATGCATGTCCATGCGGGCAAGCTCGCGTTTCCGGATCTGCCGCGGTTCTAACGCGATCGCTGCAAGCGTCGAATTGCTTTTCATTCTGAACTTGGGTACCGCCTCTACCGTGGATACGCTTAAAGTCAGAGATGCCAAAGACGTCGAAGAGGTGGTGCGCGCGGCGATTGCCAACGAGCAGCCGCTCGAGATCATCGGTCATGGCAGCAAGCGCAGCATCGGCCATGCGATGGCAACCAACGCGGTGCTCGACCTCTCCGCGCTGAATGCGATCACCTCCTATGAGCCGAACGAGCTCATCATCACCCTCCAGGCCGGCGCGCCGCTGGCCGACGTGCTGTCGCTGATCGATGCCAAGAACCAGCAATTCGCCTTCGAGCCGATGGACACGGCGCCGCTGCTCGGCATGCCGCCATCAGGCACCATCGGCGGCATGATCGCAGCCGGGCTCGCCGGTCCGCGCCGGATCAGGGCGGGCGGGGCGCGCGACCACCTCTTGGGGGCGCACGCCGTCTCCGGCTTCGGCGACAGCTTCAAGACCGGCGGCAAGGTGGTGAAGAACGTCACCGGCTACGACCTCTGCAAGCTCTTGGCGGGATCCTGGGGCACCTTGTCGGTCATGACCGAGGTCACGCTGAAGGTGATGCCGAAGCCCGAGGCGGAGCGGACGCTGCTGCTGCGCGGGCTCGACGATGCCATCGCCAACAAGGCCATGACCGCGGCGCTCGGCTCGCCCTTCGACGTCTCGGCTGCCGCGCATCTGCCGAAATCGGCGCTCCGGGCCGAGACCGAGGGGCTCGGCGACATCGCAGGCCAGGGCGAGGCGCTGACCATGCTGCGGCTCGAAGGCATCACGGCCTCCGCCGCCCATCGCGCCGGCTCGCTGCGTGAATTGCTGGCGCCGTTTGGCACCGCGACGCTGATCGAGGACGCGGCTTCCGCGGCGCTATGGGCCACGATCCGCGACGTGCTGCCGTTCGCGGCCAGCGGCGCGCTCGGCGCCTGGCCGGTCTGGCGGATCGTGTGTCCGCCGGCCTCCGGTGCGGTGCTCGGCACGCAATTGGCGAGCGAGACGGGGGGCGAGGTGATCTACGATTGGGGCGGCGGCCTGATCTGGGCCGCATTGCCGCCGAAGGATGACGCGCATGGCCCGATGGTGCGCGCGCGTGCCAATGCGCTCGGCGGGCACGCTACGCTGATCCGGGCGGTCGATGACGTCAGGCGCAATGTCGATGTGTTCCATCCGCAGGCGTCGGGTGTTGCCGCCCTGAGCGAGCGGGTCCGCGCCAGTTTCGATCCGAAGACCATCCTCAACCGGGGGCGGCTGACGCGGGGCGCCACGGCATGAAGACCGAATTCTCCCTGACGCAGCTCGCCGATCCCGACATTGCCGAGGCCGACAAGATCCTGCGCGCCTGCGTCCATTGCGGCTTCTGCACCGCGACCTGTCCGACCTATGTGCTGCTCGGCGACGAGCTCGATAGCCCGCGCGGCCGCATCTATCTGATCAAGGAGATGCTGGAGAAGGACCAGGCGCCGACGGCGGAAGTGGTCAAGCATGTCGACCGCTGCCTGTCGTGCCTGGCCTGCATGACGACCTGCCCCTCGGGGGTGAACTACATGCACCTCGTCGACCAGGCCCGGGTCAGGATCGAGCAGCGTTATCAGCGGCCGCTGACCGAGCGGCTGCTGCGCCAGGTGCTGGCCTTCGTGCTGCCGGACCCGCAGCGTTTTCGCATCAGCATGGTGCTGGCGCGGCTGGCCCGTCCGCTTGCCGTGTTCCTGCCGACGCCGCGACCCTCGGCTACGCCCGGCCTGATCCAGCGCATCAAGGCAATGCTGGCGCTGGCCCCTCAGCGCCTGCCCGCGCGGGGCGCCCTGCCGGGCAGCGTGTTCGCGGCGCTCGGCAAGAAGCGCGGCCGCGTCGCGTTGCTCCAGGGCTGCGCCCAGCAGGTGCTGGCGCCGCGCATCAACCAGGCCGCCATCAGCCTCCTCACCCGCCACGGCATCGAGGTCGTCCTGGTCAGGGACGAGCAGTGCTGCGGCGCGCTGACCCATCATCTCGGCAACGACCACGACGCCCTGGCCCGCGCCCGCGCCAATGTCACCGCCTGGCAAAAGGAAGCGGCAGGCGAGGGGCTCGACGCCATCCTCGTCACCACGTCCGGCTGCGGCACCGTGATCAAGGACTACGGCTATCTGCTGCGCGAGGACAAGGCGTTTGCGGCCGACGCGGCGAAGGTGTCCGCGCTCGCCAAGGACATCACCGAATACGTCGCCGGCCTCGGATTGGAATCGCCTGCGCGACAGGACAACATCGTCGTCGCCTATCACTCCGCATGTTCGTTGCAGCACGGGCAGAAAATCACGAGCCTTCCGAAAGAATTGCTTTCCAAGAATGGATTCGTGGTGAAAGATGTGCCGGAGAGCCATTTGTGTTGCGGTTCGGCGGGGACTTACAACATTCTCCAACCCGAGCTTGCGGGCCGGTTGCGCGATCGCAAGGTCGCCAACATCGCGAGCGTCGAGCCGGACATGATTGCCGCGGGCAATATCGGCTGCATGGTGCAGATAGCCAGTGGCACGTCAGTTCCGGTCGTACACACGATTGAGCTTCTCGATTGGGCTACGGGCGGGTCGCGGCCGGCACTGAACGCGCAAGGTTGAGCTTTCAGGGCCTGAACTTTCCTCCCGGGGGTGACGACTGAAGACGCCCGATCGACCATTGTTCGGCGGCAACAGGAGGATCACGATGGCGAAAGCGAAGAAGAAGAAAAGCAAGATGGCCAAAAAGGCCAAGAAGGTTGTAGCGGCGAAGAAAACCGCAAAGAAGGCAGCCAAGAAGTCCGCGAAGAAGTCTGCCAAAAAATCTGCCAAGAAATCTGCCAAGAAATCGAAGAAGGCTGCCCCCAAGAAGGCTGGGAAGAAGGCCGCCAAGACGGCTCCGAAGAAGTCGGCCAAGAAGGCCGTGAAGAAAGCCGCCAAGCCGGCTGCACCGAAGAAGGCGGCACCGAAGAAGGCGAAGGCAGCTCCCGCGCCGAAGCCGTCAGCACCGCCGCCTGCTCCGGCTCCCGCGCCCGAGCCGGCAGCCGAGACAAGTTGGGCGATGCCTTCGTCTTCTGCGGAAGCGGCGCCGGCCGAGGAGCAGAGCTAGGTCCCAGCCAGAACGGCGATCGCCAACGGGAGGGCCGCTGCGGTGACGCTGCGGCCTTTTTGCATCGCCATGGGTTACCTCCGGAAGCCGCCCTTTCCGTTACGTGGCTGATTCGTAGCCCGGCAGCCACGCTGGCTGCCTTCCCCGTACTTGCACGGTCCCTCCGTGCATTTTGGAAGGCATATAATGTGATCGAGAAGACACACAGCCCGACAACCTTTCGTGGAATCGCCAAAACGCCCAAAAAGTCGGCAGATGCCCGTGATTTTTGCTTCACGGCCCACATCCCTCAATCCAAATTGTCGCGGTAACGCGATTTTGCGCGGGTCGTTCGCCCCGGGGGGCTTCCGGGATCCGACTGGGTAAGAACTGGTGATGGGGATCGAAATGAAGAAAGTAGCTTTGTTGGCAACGGCGCTGGCAATGGTGACGACGGGTTCGGCTTTCGCGGCGGACATGGCGGTGAAGGCCAAGAAGGCCCCGCCGGTGGTTGCTTTCGACCCGTGGGATGTCGCCTTCGGCGCCGCGATCATGAACGACTACGTCTTCCGCGGTATCACCCAGTCGAACCACAAGCCATCGGTCGCTGCCTATTTCGAGCCGCGCTACAACGTCACCAAGGACTTCCAGCTCTATATCGGCGTGGCCGGTGAGAGCATCTCCTTCCCGAACCGCGCCGCGGCCGAGATCGACATCTACGGCGGTATCCGCCCGACCTTCGGCGCCTTCGCCTTCGATATCGGCGTCTGGGGTTACCTGTATCCGGGTGGGACCTGCTATTACGGCGCGCCCGTCGACACCGCTGGCAACGCGCTCAGCGCAGAGTGCGCCACCAACGCCCTGGTGAACGGCAACGTCATGAAGAAGGACGTCAGCTTCTTCGAAGTCTATGGCAAGGTGAATTACACCATCAACGACAACTGGAGCGTCGGCCTCAACGAGTACTATTCGCCGAACTTCCTCAACACCGGCGCTTGGGGCAACTACACCTCGGTCACCGCCAAGTGGACCGCGCCGAGCACGACCTTCGGCGCGAGCGGCGTCGGCATGTACGTGTCGGGTGAATTCGGCCGTCAGTGGTTCGGTACCTCCGATTCCTTCTACGGCACCGGCATCGCCAGCCCGCTGGGTGGCGGTCCGTTCCCGAACGGCATCAAATATGCCGACTACAACACCTGGAACATCGGTGTCGGCTTCACCTACAAGGTCGCGACGCTGGATCTTCGCTACTCCGACACCGATCTTTCGAAGGCGAACTGCAACGCGTTCACCAGCGACAACACCGCCACCTTCAGCGGCAGCTTCAGCAGCATCAATCCGTCGGGCGTCGGCTCCAAGTGGTGCGGTGCGACCGGCATTGCCAAGCTGTCTTTCGACCTGACGGCGATGACGAACCTGAAGTAAGCTTCGTCCCGAGACCATCTACCAGGGCGGCAGAGCAATCTGCCGCCCTTTTGTTTTGAGGGCGGGTGCTCAGCGCGCCGCGCTTGGCTCCCGGGCCGGCTCGCCGGCCTTGCCGAGGACGTGGATCTCGTCGTCCTGCACCAACGCCACCTTGCGGGTATGGAAGGCGTCCAGCGTCGAGCGGTGGCCGATCGAGACGATGGTGGCCTGTGGCAGCTTCTCCGTCAGCAGCCGATAGAGCCGGTCCTCGGATGGTTCGTCCAGCGAGGCGGTCGCCTCGTCGAGGAAGAGATAGTCCGGCCCATGCAGCAGCGCGCGGGCGAGCCCAAGGCGTTGCTGCTCGCCGAGCGACAATGTCCTGTTCCAGTGACCGTCCTCGTCGAGCCGCTCCGCCAGGCGCGGCATGCCGACCGCAACCAGGGCGTCGCGAATCTTCTCGGGCGCGATGGAGCCGTGCCCGGCCGGGTAGATGACGGCGTCGCCGAGCGGGCCGATCGGGAAATACGGCCGCTGCGGCAGCATCATCAGCTTCGCCTTCTCAGGAATGGCGATCGTTCCGGTGCCGAACGGCCAGATGCCGGCCATGGCCCGGAACAGTGTCGACTTGCCGGAGCCGGAGGGGCCGGTCACCAGCACCCGCTCCGAAGGCTGGATCGTGAAGCCGTCGGCTGCGACCAGAGGCGTGCCGTTCGGCAGCTTGACCAGCAATTGCTCAAGCGCGATCGCCTTGCCCTGCGATGGCGCGACGTCGATGGTCGGCTCGAGCGCCGCGCCGTGGGCGGCCGAACTGACCGACATCTCGAAGCCGTCGAGGCGGGCAATCACGGAACGCCACTCGGCGAGCGAGCGATAGGCGGTGACGAAGAAGGACAGCGCGTCCTGCACGCTGCCGAACGCCGAGCCGGTCTGCATCATGTCGCCGAGCTGGATGCGCTTGGCGAAATAGGCGGGCGCCACCATGACATAGGGAAATAATGTGGCAGCCTGGCTGTAGCTGGCCGTGAAGGCGGTCAGGCGCTTGGTCCGGCTCATGATGTCGTACCAATTGCCGATGACGAAGCCGAAGCGCTGCAGCAGACGCCCGCGCTCGGCGTTCTCGCCTTTCAGAAGGGCGATCTGCTCGGAATTCTCGCGGACGCGGATCAGGTTGAAGCGGAAATCGGCCTCGAAGCGCTGCTGCTCGAAGTTCAGATTGATGAGCGGGGCGCCGATCCAGTGCGTCAGCGCGGTACCGGCGATCGCATACGCCACTGCGGCCCAGACCAGAAAACCGGGGACGACGATATCGGTGCCGTAAATGTACAAGGGGGCCTTGTAGGACAGGCCCCAGAGGATGACGACGAAGGAGGCCAGCGTCACGACCGAGGACAGAAGGCCAAGGCCGATGGTCAGCGTCTGCTCGACGAAGGTCTTGACGTCCTCGGTGATGCGCTGGTCCGGATTGTCGGCGGCATCGCCCTTGAGCTGCATGCGGTAATGGGTGGCGCCGTCGAGCCATTCGCCGAGATAATGTTGCGTCAGCCATTGCCGCCAGCGGATCTGCAGCCACTGGTTCAAATAGAGCTTGTAGACGGCGAGCGCGACGAAGGTGAAGGCAAGGCCGAGGAAGATCCAGACCTCCTTGATGAACTCGGGCAGGTCGTAGGCTTGCAGCGCGCTGTAGAACCGGTTCTGCCATTGATTGAGCAGCACGTTGATCGCGACCAGGACCAGCTCCATGGCGACGACGACGGCGAGCAGGCCGCGGCCGGCCCATTTGTCCTCCGACCGGAAGTAAGGGACGGCGATTCGCCAGACGATCGCGAGCGTGGCGCTGATGTTCTTCACAGAGCGGGTCTCCTCGGGGGAATGTGGACAAGTGCCCGGAGCCAAGGACTTGAAGCCATGGCGGAAAGCGGCGCGCTTAGACTAAAGTCGCAAGGTCTGCAATTTGCGTTGTCTTGTCGCACCCGGCAACCCTAGCATGGTGCTCGACGGCGCGGAGTAGGGGTGCTCCGGGATTTCGCGAGCTTGTGAGCGGATGGGAACCGCCACAGTCGCGAGGAATTCGCGTCCAGCTCGGGGGTTATCGCTTCAGCGTCAAGCAGGTTCGGCTCTCCACGCGGGCCGCCTGCCGCAAACATGCGTGGGGGAGGAAGACCATGTGGAATCAAATCTATGATCCCTTGCACAGCCCGGTGCTGTCGACGATTGCGGCAGCGGTGCCGGTCGTCACGCTGCTGGTCCTGATCGCGAGCGGCCGCGTCCAGGCGCATATCGCGGCGATCATCGCCGTGATCGTGGCCAATCTGATCACGATCTTCGTCTTCACCATGCCGGCCAACATGTCGATCCGGGCCTCGGTGCTCGGCATCGTCACCGGCTTCTTCCCCATCGGCTGGATCGTGCTCAACGTCATCTTCCTTTACCAGGTGACGGTGAGCACGGGACGCTTCGAATTGCTCAAGCGCGCCATCGGCGGCGTCACCGAGGACCGGCGGCTGCAATTGCTGCTGATCGCATTCTCCTTCGGCGCGTTCTTCGAGGGTGCCTCGGGCTTCGGCACGCCGGTCGCGATCACCGGTGCGGTTCTGATCGGCCTTGGCTTCTCGCCGCTCGCAGCGTCAGGCCTGTCGCTGATCGCCAACACCGCGCCGGTCGCCTATGGCGCGCTGGGCACGCCGATCCAGGGCCTCGCCTCGGTCACCGGGCTCGATCCCTACATTCTCGGCGCCATGGTCGGCCGGCAATTGCCGTTCTTCTCGCTGATCGTGCCGTTCTGGGTGGTGTGGGCGTTCGCGGGCTGGAAGGGCATGAAGGACGTCTGGCCGGCGATCCTCGTTACCGGCATCTCGTTCGCGGTCCCGCAATTCGTGATCTCGAACTACGTCAATCCCTGGATCGTCGACATCGGCGCCTCGCTGATCTCGATGGGCGCGTTGATCCTGTTCCTGAAGGTCTGGCAGCCCAGGCAGCTCTGGCTGTCGCCGGCGCTGCGCGGCCGCGATGAATCGGCGGCCACCATGGCGGCGGCCAAGCCGCTCGACAAGACGCCCCTGACGCAGAGCGAGCTGTTCAGCGCGCTGCTGCCGTGGATCATCGTCTGCATCGTGATGCTGATCTGGGGCAACGGCGCCTTCAAGACCTGGGCGAACTCGATCTTCGTGTGGAACTACCCCGTGCCCGAGCTGCATCAGATGATCAACAAGATGCCGCCGGTGGCGCCGGGGCCGACCAAAGAGAGCGCGGTGTTCGGCTTCACCTATCTGTCGTTCACCGGCACGGGCATGCTGATCGCGGCGATCATCTCCGGTGTCCTGATGGGCGTCGGTCCCGGCCGGCTCTTGACTGAATACGGCCGCACCATCCGCCTGTGCGCGATCTCGCTGATCACGATCTCCGCGATGCTCGCGATCGGCACCTTGACGCGGCTCTCCGGCGTCGATGCGACGCTGGGTCTGGCGTTCGCCGCAACCGGCGTGCTCTATCCCTTCTTCGGCACGCTGCTCGGCTGGCTCGGCGTCGCACTGACGGGATCGGACACGGCGTCCAACGTGCTGTTCGGAAACCTGCAGAAGATCACCTCCGAGCAGCTCGGCCTGTCGCCGGTGCTGATGGCGGCGGCGAACTCGTCCGGCGGCGTCATGGGCAAGATGATCGACGCGCAGTCGATCGTGGTCGCCTCCACCGCCACCAACTGGTACGGCCACGAGGGCACGATCCTGCGCTTCGTGTTCTGGCACTCGATCGTGCTGGCCTGCCTCGTCGGTGTGCTCGTGACGTTGCAGGCTTATGTCTATCCGTTCACGGCGCTGGTCCTGAAGTAACGGGCCACGTCCGGCTTCGACAAATCCCCGCGAGGTTCGCCCCCCGCGGGGATTTTTGCGTGCGGGCGAACCTTCTCAATGGGGCCGCCGTCTTATAGAAGGTGCCGCAAATCGGGTCGGACGAGAGGTCTCATGGTTTCGCTCAAGCAGATGGTGTGTGCGGCGGTTGCAATGCTCGCGATGTCCACGCTCGCGCGTGCCGAGGACGGCTTTCCGTTCGGCACCGAGATGACGCTGGAAGCGTTGCCGCAAGCAGGCTCCAAGCGGATTCCGAACATCGAGATCGGCGACCATGGCGAGGTCGTGCTTGAGCTCTGGTGCAAGGGCGGCAAGGGCCAGTTCTCGGTCGCCGGCAACACCGTGATCTTCGTGCCCGGGCAGATCCAGGATCGCTCCTGCCCGCCGGCGAGAGCCCAGGCCGACGACGAGCTCGTCGCGGCCCTCTCCAGTGTCGAGACCTGGAAGCGCCAGGGCGACGTGCTGACGCTGATCGGCCCGAAGTCGCTGCGCTTCAGGACGACGGGGAATTAACTCTCGCGAACGTTGCCCTCGTGTCCCGGACAAGGCGCAGCGCGCAAGCGATGCGCCGCAGAGCCGGGACCCAGTCTTTCATCCGCGACTTTGCTTGTGGCTCTGGGCCCCGCTCAGCAGCGCATCACTGAAGTGCTGCGCTGCGTCCGGGGCACGACAGCTCGGCCTATTTCCACACCGACTTGTCGGCGTCCCAGCGCTGGCCCCTGAGCTCCTTGGCGAGCGCCTCGATCGAACCGTTGTCGTCGGGCTGCTCGCCTTCCTCGTCCACCGAGGCGTCGTCGGAGAGATTGAGCTTAGGCCCGCTGCTCTCGTCGGCGGTCGTCGTCGCGGGGCTGCCGATCCAGAGCATGAGCTTGTCGGTGGTGCCGGGCTTGTCCGGCGAGACGAGGCCTGCGACCTCGATCGTGTCGGTCAGCTCGAGCGCGGGAAAATCCTGGTTCGGCCGCTTGAACACCAGCTTGAGCTTGCCGGTGGCGGGGTTGAAGCTTTGCGAGACCGGCTTTGCCGCGAGCGTTCGGCTCAGGACGTTCGCAACAGTGCTCGCGAGCTTGTTGCGGTTGATCTTGTCCCCCTCGCGCCAGTCGGCCGCGGGAAAGCGGATCGTGCGGTCCATCTCGGTCATTCCGGCGGTCCAGCCCGCGGCGGTGACGCCTGGCGTCGCCTTGAACTTCGCCAGCAGCGCGCCGGCGCGCTCGGGATCGACCGACATGTTGATGGTCTGCTCGCCTGCGCGCAGCGCATCGCAGCCGACATTGAGGCTCGCCAGCGTCACCTCGACGTCCTGGCCCTTCAGGCTCTTCAGGAAGTCGGTTGCAGTGTCGAGCTTCACCTTGACCGCAATCGCCTCCGGCGAGACGTCGGTGAAATCCTTCGGCTGGGGCGTGATGCCGTCGTCGGAGGTCTGATTATCCTGAAATTCCTTCTCGCTGAGATCGGAATTGTCGGGCGAGGTGACCTCGGTCACCACCTGGCCGATGCTGATCTGGCCGCGAAACTCGAAGGTGTCGCCGCTCTGCTTGCGCAGCAGCTTGACGCTGACGGGCGCCTTCTCACCGACGCTCTGCGTGGTGCCGGTCAGGTTCTGGCCCGCGACCTGGAGATTGACGACGAAGCGGTCCTTGCGGTCGGAATTCTTCGCGACGGGATAGCAGACGTCGAGCACGGCCGCCGTGACCGTCTTGCCCTGGCGGGTCTCCTTCAGGATCACGTCGGCATTGCCGTCCATCAGCCCGTCGATCGAGGTGAAATAGCGCGTCTCCACGCCACCGGGCGCCGTGGCCTTGGGCGACAGCTTCATCTGGGCGGAGGCGACCTCCGGTGAAACTGCCAGCAGAACTGCCAACAGGGCTGTCGAACAAACCAGAAGCGCGCGCATCGACGACATCCTCGAGCAACGAGCATGATCCGGAAAAGTGTGAAGCGGTTTTCCGAAAAGATCATGCTCAAACAATAGAATCGGCGCCACCGTAGTGGTTTTTGGCCGTGGATTGAATTGGAAAGCGGTCCCCATCGTTCCCAAAAAGAAGGCCGCCCGGAGGCGGCCTTCGCAATCGTGTCAGGTGAAGTCGGCCTCAGAAGCCGCCCATACCGCCGCCGGCGGGCATGGCGGGCGCGGCTTCCTTCTTCGGCGACTCGGCGACCATGGCCTCGGTGGTCACCAGCAGACCGGCGATCGAGGCGGCGTCCTGCAGCGCGGTGCGCACCACCTTGGCCGGGTCGATGATGCCCTTCTCGACCATGTCGACATAGTCCTCGTTCTGGGCATCGAAGCCGAAGGTCTCGGACTTGTTCTCCAGGATTTTGCCGACCACGATCGAGCCTTCCACGCCGGCGTTCTCGGAGATCTGGCGGATCGGAGCTTCCAGCGCCTTCAGCACGATGTTGATGCCGGCCTGGACGTCGGCATTGGCGTTGCTGAGACGGCCGACCGCCTTCTTGGCGCGGAGCAGCGCGACGCCGCCGCCGGGGACGATGCCTTCCTGCACCGCGGCGCGGGTGGCGTTGAGCGCGTCCTCGACGCGGTCCTTCTTCTCCTTGACCTCGATCTCGGTCGCGCCGCCGACGCGGATCACCGCGACGCCGCCCGCGAGCTTGGCGAGGCGCTCCTGGAGCTTCTCGCGGTCGTAGTCCGAGGTGGTCTCCTCGATCTGGGCCTTGATCTGGCCGACGCGGGCCTCGATCTCCGGCTTCTTGCCGGCACCCTTGACGATCGTGGTGTTCTCCTTGTCGATCACGACCTTGCCGGCGCGGCCCAGCATCTTGACCGTGACGTTCTCGAGCTTCATGCCGAGATCTTCGGAGATGAGCTGGCCGCCGGTGAGGATGGCGAGATCCTCGAGCATGGCTTTGCGGCGATCACCGAAGCCCGGCGCCTTCACCGCGGCCACCTTCAGGCCGCCACGGAGCCGGTTGACGACCAGCGTGGCCAGCGCCTCGCCCTCGACGTCCTCCGCGATGATGACGAGCGGCTTGCCCGACTGCACCACGGCTTCCAGCACCGGCAGCATGGCCTGCAGGCCCGAGAGCTTCTTCTCGTGCAGGAGGATGTAGGCGTCCTCGAGCTCGGCGGTCATCTTCTCGGGGTTGGTGACGAAGTAGGGGCTGAGATAGCCGCGGTCGAACTTCATGCCCTCGACGATGTCGACTTCGGTGTCGAGCGACTTGTTCTCTTCGACGGTGATGACGCCCTCGTTGCCGACCTTCTGCATCGCCTGGGCGATCATCTTGCCGATGGCGGCATCGCCATTGGCCGAGATGGTGCCGACCTGGGCGACCTCGGAGGAGGCGGCGACCGGCTTGGCGCGCTTCTCGATGTCCTTGATGACGGCGGCCACCGCGCTGTCGATGCCGCGCTTGAGGTCCATCGGGTTCATGCCGGCGGCAACCGCCTTGGCGCCCTCGCGCACGATGGCCTGGGCCAGCACGGTCGCGGTGGTGGTGCCGTCGCCGGCGAGGTCGTTGGTCTTGGAGGCGACCTCACGCACCATCTGGGCGCCCATGTTCTCGAACTTGTCCTCGAGCTCGATCTCCTTGGCGACGGTGACGCCGTCCTTGGTGATGCGGGGCGCGCCGAACGATTTCTCGATGACGACGTTGCGGCCCTTTGGGCCGAGCGTCACCTTGACGGCGTTGGCGAGGATGTCGACGCCGCGCAGCATGCGTTCGCGCGCGTCCCCGGAAAATTTGACGTCTTTGGCAGCCATGTCTGCAGTCCCTCGTGTTTCGTGATGTGTCTTGTCTTGTGCTGTCGGGCGGAATGATGGATGCCCGGACCGCTCGGATCCGGGCATCACATTCAGCGGCTGTTCAGGCGGATGGCCTTAGGCCAGAACGCCCATGATGTCCGACTCCTTCATGATCAGGAGGTCTTCGTTGTCGATCTTGACCTCGGTGCCCGACCACTTGCCGAACAGCACGCGGTCGCCGACCTTGAGGTCGATGGGGACCAGCTTGCCGGCCTCGTCACGGCCGCCGGGGCCGACGGCGACGATTTCGCCCTGGGACGGCTTTTCCTTGGCGGTGTCGGGAATGATGATGCCGCCCTTGGTCTTTTCCTCGGCGTCGATACGTTTGACCACGACACGGTCATGCAGCGGACGAAATTTGGATTTAGCCATGACGTTTCCCTTTGGAGGCTCGCTTCGGAAGGTGTGGAAGTGGGTGGGGCGGCGCTTCCGTCCGGCCCCTATCCCGAGGATCGAACGGCGCGCTTAGCAATCGGGCTTTCCGAGTGCTAATAGTGGGCCCGGAAATATGGCTTGGCCGCGATCCTGTCAAGCAAAGGTGGTTAAGCGGTTGTTGAGGCGGATATAGGATGTTGGCATTGGAAACTTGTTCGGGGCGCAGACGTATCAAAGGACGTCATTGCTCCGGCAGCTTTTTTGCGCTTGGCTGCGGGAGGGGTGCGGCCATGGTTTTGTCCGGGGGAATGCCATGATCAGTTCAGCTCACGCGCGCACGGTTGCCAATCTGGCGGCCGCCTCTTGTCTGGCGCTGCTGCTGGGCGCCTGCGGCGGCGGCATGAGCCTGCCGTCCTTCTCGTCGTCCTCGCCGCCGCCCGACGCCGAGTCGGGCGTTGCTCCCGAAATGCCTGCGACCATTCGCGCCGACGAGATCGTGGGCCGTTGGGGCCTGGCCTCGTTCCAGAACCCGGCCGACCGCGCCCGCACCGAGGCGGCCGCCCGGGCCCAGTGCAAGAACCCTTACGTGATCACCGCCGGTTCCTCCGGCGGCGTGATCATGCATCTGGCCGACCAGGCGACGCCGCAGGAGCTGCGGCTGAAGGGCTCGCCGAGCGGCAAGAACTACATCGGACCGGCGGGACCCACCCCCGGCGAGCAGGACCGCGAAATCGTCTCCTTCGACGGCCGCGTCCTGATCACCCGCTTCATCGACAAGGACGCCGCCACCCGCTACGGCAACATGGTCTACGTCCGCTGCGCGCCGAGAGCGTGATTTGCTCTTCCCCTCTCCTCTTGTGTGAGAGGGGGGATGTTGCTGGTGATACAGCCAAAACAAAAAACGCCGGCTCGCGCCGGCGTTTTGCTTTTTCTGTCGGTCCGCGTCCGTTCAGTCGAACAGCGCGTCGATGTCGTCCTGCGAGGCGTGGCCGACGTCGCCGGAGAGCTTCGGACCGTTGAGGAGCTTTTCGTCCTCGGTGCGATTGTCGACTGGGGCCGGCACATGCGACTTGATGGCGTCGACGCCGCCCCAGATGTCCATCATCGCATTGATATGCTGCTCGATGAACTTCATCGTGGTCATGACCTTGCTGATGCGCTGGCCGGTCAGGTCCTGGAAGTTGCAGGCTTCGAAGATCGAGATGACGCGTTCCTGGATGTCGTCGGCGAGCCGCTTCTGCTGGTCGATCGAATCCACCTTGGACATCGCGCTGGCGGCCTGGTCGATCGATTCCGCGGCTTCGAGGATCTGCTGGGTCGCCTGCTCGGTACCGCCGACCACCGCGCCGAGCTCGCCATTGACCTTGGCCATCTCGCCGCCGTCGAAGCTCTTGCCGTGCAGCGTCGCGATCTCGCGCTTGGTGCGATCGATGGCGTCGTGGATGAGGTCGAGCTCGACCTTCAGCTTCTCGCACTGTTCGATCTGCGCGCGATAGGTTTCGAGCATGGTGCGGGCTTCGGAAAGCTCGTGGGCGGTGGAGGCATCGATCGCCGCCATGGCCGCGCTGCCGGACAGCGGTGCCGCCACGACGCCCTTCGCCATCTGGGCGCGGATCGCACGTAGCTCGGCCATGATCTCGCTATGCATCGGGATTGCCTCTTCAGTTACGTCCAAAATCGGCATCTCGCCACCAGCGATATCCTCAACGCGAAAACGTTTGCGGTGAACAGCCATCAGGATACTCCCCCCACCTCACTCACGCGTCTTTGTAGACAGAAGCGATTTAACACGAAGTTCACAGCAGGAACTGTTGTGCGGGCTCGCGCGACGCCGTGCAAAGAAGCGATTAACCATGGCCGCGCCGCGTTCATCAAAAATAAACGCTGATCGCCAAATTGCCGTGCGCCTGACGACGTGGTGAATCCAAACCCGCGTTCCGTTTACCAAACAAAACGGCTTTTGCTCTTTATTGACCACGTCGCGGCGGCGGATCAGCCAGGCGCCTTCCACGACGCATGTGATCTAGACGAAACAGTACAGAGTACGTCGATGTTCAAGAAAATGCCTGTCGCGCTGCTCGCCAGCGCTTGCACCTTCATTGCCGGCGCGAACGACGCCAGCGCGTTTGACAACACCGTGCCGAACGATCCGCCCGCGGTGCTCTATGCGCCGCAGGTGCCGCCGGCACCGGTGCGCGTCGCCTCCAATGCCAACATGGGCGGCGGCTTCATCGAGTTCCTGTTCGGCGATGGTCCCGGCCGCGGTCCGGCCTACGCGCCCGAGCGGCCGGTGTATCAGCAGCAGCCGGGTTATTACGATCAGCGCCGTCTGCCGCCGATGGGCGAGCCGCAGATGCAGGGCGGATATCAGCAAGGCGGATATCAGCAAGGCGCGCTGCAGCAGGACGCGGTCGATCCGCGGCAGCGTCAGTTCGATCCGAAATTCGAGAAACAACTCGTTGACTATAGCGGCAAGGAAACTCCCGGCACGATCGTGGTCGATACCCCGAACAAGTTCCTCTATCTCGTCGAGGGTAACGGTCGGGCGATGCGCTACGGCATCGGTGTCGGGCGCCCCGGTTTCACCTGGTCAGGCGTGAAGTCGATCACGGCCAAGCGCGAATGGCCGGACTGGACGCCGCCGGCGGAGATGATCGCCCGTCGCCCCGATTTGCCCCGGCACATGGAAGGCGGCCCCGAGAACCCGCTCGGCGCCCGCGCGATGTATCTGGGCTCGACGCTCTATCGCATCCACGGCTCCAACGAGCCCTGGACCATCGGCACCAACGTTTCCTCCGGCTGCATCCGCATGCGCAACGAGGACGTCATCGACCTCTATGGCCGTGTCAATGTCGGCACCAAGGTCGTGGTGATGTGATTCGTCTTTACCCTCTCCCCTTGTGGGAGAGGGTGGCTTCGCCGTAGGCGAAGCCGGGTGAGGGGTATCTATCCGCGAGTCCCACTCTCACGATTTGAGTTCGTGGATAGATACCCCTCATCCGGCGCTTCGCGCCACCTTCTCCCACAAGGGGAAAAAGCGCTGCCCACGGCACCCTACTCTGATACACTGATCCTACACAAGCGACTGTAATCATTTGCATTTTGTCCATTGCGCTCTACCCTGCTCAACCCCTATCTATCCAGTAGTTAGGGACTTTTGAGGGACTGAAGGGATCAGCCATGGCGCCACGGATACGCTCATCGCAATTGGAAACCCGCACCAGCCGGGCAAGACTGACACCGGGCAAGCATACCCAGATGCTCGCGCCGTGCATCCATGCGCTCTATCGCAAGAATGCACTGGCGGCGGGATCATGGTCGCTGCTCGTCAAGCGCAAGCCTGAATATGTGCGCAAGATCGGTCTTGCGGATGATCGTGAAGACGCTAACGGCGAAACGATCCTGAGCTATCCGCAGATGGTCGAGAAGTGTTTCGCGTTGGCGCGGGACGGCGAAGGCAACTCAGGCGCCGTCGCCACCGTGCTCGAATCGGTCGAGGCCTACAAGGACGATCTGGAGGCCGCCGGTCGCAGCACCTATAACGCCACGACGCTGATGAAGCAGCATCTGCCCCCCATGTTGGCCGGCAAGTCGGTCGCGCTGCTGAAGAAGCGCGACTTCACCACATGGTGGGCCTCGATGCTGGCGAAGGGTTTGGCGCCGGAGTCGGTCGCACGCTACGCCAAGTCGCTGCGCTCGGCGCTGAATCAGGCGGCCGACGATGACGCCCGGATCAAGAACCGCAAGGTGTGGAAGGAAGGGTTGCGCGGTCCGGCCAAGAACGACGACGACGAGACCGAGCCGGTGCGCAACAATTTCATCCTGCCGGATGCGACAGTCACCGCGATCATGTATGCCTGTCACGATGAAGCAACGGAGCGCGGTGACGATTTCGGTCTGTTGATCGACATCATGAGCGAATGCGGCGCCAGAGAAAGTCAAGTGTGGCGGTTGAAGCCGCGCCATCTGAACGACGATGACCCGGCCAAGCCGGTGCTGACGGTGCCGAAGTCGCGCAAGGGCCTGACTCGCAAAAAGACGGCCAAGAAGAAGAAAGATTATGATGTGCCGATCTCGCCGCGACTGGCTGCGCTGCTCAGGCAGAAGGCTAACACCCGTACCGGCAACGAGCCGCTGCTCGTCAAGGTCTGGGACGTCGCGGACCGCTTCCGCGCGGTGATCAAAAGCCTCGGGCTCGATACAACATTGTTGCCGTACTGCCTTCGCTACAGCTCGATCAATCGTGCGCTGCTGAGCGGGACGCCGATGGCGCTTGTCGCCACAAATCACGACACCAGCACGCAAGTCATCGAAGCGTTTTATGCGCGCTACATCAACAAGTCGAAGAAGGGCGATGAGCTGTCGCGCGCCTCGCTGATCGATCATTCGCGACCTGGGCCCGCGAGCAACGTCACGCCGATCACGATCAGGGCGGCGACGAGTCGCTGATAAATTGGTGCGCGGCTCGCTCTGCACGCAAACCGATTTTTTCATGCATTTGTGTGAATCAGACTTTCGGCTCGCACTACAAACCCAAACTTGTCGGCCGCAAGCGAAAACCGACTCGTCGTACCACACTTTATTTTCGGCGCGCCCGCAATCGCAGGCGTGACATTGCCATCCACGCCCATCAGACTGCAAATCGCCCGCTTGCCAAGGATCGTTTTTTTGGAGGCCGTCATGCGACAGCATGTCCGCCCCGCGATCGAGGCTGCCAAGGTCGCGGGCAAACTGAATCGTAAAGCGAAGTGCGCTACTGCCAAGCAGAGTGCACGCAAAGCCACAGACACCAAGAAGAGAGGCCGGCCCAAGAAGCCCGAGAGCCCGCCGCTACCGCCCGCCGTCCTGACGATTCCGCAGTTCTGCGAAATCCACGACATGAGCCCGGCCTACTATCACAAGCTGAGGGCCGCCGGAAAAGGGCCGCGCGAAATGCGCGCGACTGTCCCGGAGGACGAGACGCGGGTCAACAAGGGCAAGCGCAAGTCCGGCTACGTCCGGATCACGCTGGAGGCCGCCGCCGACTGGCGCCGCGAGCGAGAGCAGGCGAGCACAGCCGCGCGCGAGAGCGTGGAGGCCTCGTCATGACCGCACCGAACTCTTGGCGCGACGTCTTGCCGGTCCATCCGGCGGCCGAGCTGTTTCCGATGATGGAGGGCGCAGAGTTCGACGCCTTGGCCGAGGACATCAAGCAGAGCGGGCTACTCTACCCTATTATCATCTGGCACGACGTTGCCGGTGACGTGCAATACTTACTCGACGGTCGCAACCGGCTGAGGGCGCTGCTCGCTGCCGGGATTAGACTCGATGAAGATCAGCACTTCCGTGTCGTCGGTCACTGCGAAAGCACCCGCGATCCTTACGCTCTCGCTGTCTCCCTAAACATCCACCGCCGCCATCTCACCACCGAGCAGAAGCGGGAGCTGATCGCCAAGCTGCTGAAGGCGACGCCGGAGAAGTCCAACCGCCAGATCGCTGAGACGGTGAAGGCCAGCCATGTGACGGTCGGCACCGTCCGGGCCGAGCTGGAATCAACTGGACAGATTGACCAGTTGACGAGGACAGTCGGCAAGGACGGCCGGGCGCGCAGGACCACCAAGGGCGACGTGTCCAAGTTGGACACACGGATCGATAAAGGCGGGCGCAGCCAAGCTGCACATAACGATCTGGCATGGCGTGTTCGCGATGTTGTTGAGGCTATAGGCACCATTCGCGATGCGACCGAGCAGCATCAGTTGCTCGATTGCCTTGCATTCAGCATTCGCATGTTACTCAAACCGTTGCTCAAGAGCGGCAGTCCGCTGTCGTCCGAGCAGACCAAGGCCGCTGCTGAAAAGGGCTATGAGAATTTTTGTCATCTGCGCGCGACCGAAGCGGATGCGGAAGGCGAGTATGTCGGCCACGACCATGAGTGGGACGATCTCTGCGATAAGGCCGCCGCCAAGGGCCTGCTCGACGATGTCGACGACGACACCGGCATGCCGAAGTTTCTGAAGCGAGCCCGCGAGGCTGCGCAATGACCACCACGCCCGGCCGATCAGCGCGCCGGGCTTTGCATTTTCGAGATCGGGCCGAGGGCAACACCGAGAGCGAGAGGAGAGTGAACATGAGTGATGATGTCACCAAGCTGATCGATGACGGCCAGTTTTACGATATCAACAGTCCCGAAGGACGCGAGATATTGCGCAGCATCGATGATCCTCAAGAGATCGAGCGCGCGAAGCTGGCTGAAGAAGATCGGCTAGCGGAAATACTTTGCCAGATTATCGCCGCACGCGAGCAGCAGCGAGAGACTAGTGGGCAACACGAAGAAGGCCATCGTTATCTTCAGTATCTGTGCACAAAAGAGGAGGATGCCAAGCGTGAACTGATGCAGTTTGCCGAGTTCTGGGACAGCGCAGCTGAAGACGTCATGAAGTGGACAATACTGGACGGCGTGATCGAGCGCTATTCACGTTGCGAGGCTCAGATGCAGAGCATTTGCCGTTCGTTGTGGCGCGATGACGCCTGACAAACGCAGAACCGCCCGGCGCGGTCTCAATCCACGTCGGGCGGCAGCACCTGAGCAGAGCAAGGAAGTTTAGAGCGCATTCGACCGACCTGACCAAGGAAGTCCGAGATGCAGGACCAGTTTAATCCCAACGGCGCGGCACAGACAAGCCCGCACGACTTCACGAAGGCCAGAGGCCATGCGCCGGACGTCGCGGTCAGGCCCGCTGTTCCGCAGCCTCACGAACAAGACAGTTGGGGCATCATCCGCTATGCGCCGGGCAGCGGACGTGTCCCGGACGAGGACGTCGCCGCCTTCGACGGCTGGTACAGCGACTATGAGGACGCCTTCGCCATCGCCAAGGAGTGGGCAACTGAATATCCGCAATGGATCGTCGGGTGTGTGCAGTCGGACTTGGTGTGGTTCGGCAACGGCGATTTCGCAACCGTCGCGGATAAACCGCTGACGCAGCGCGAAGCCACCTTGCTCAATGCAGCGAAGGCGTCATCGTCATCGCAGTCGTCAGGATCGGAGCCGCTATTCGATCCGTGGGAACGCTACATCGTGCCCGAGTTTCCGCTGCAGGTATTGCCTCAGACGGTGCAACGCTATGTCACCTCTCAATCTACGGTGATCGGCTGTGATCCTGCCGCGCTGGCCATGGCTGCGCTGACCACCTTTAGCGGCGCGCTGGATCATCGCTTCGCGGTGAAGATGATGCGCAACGGCAACTGGTGGGAGCATCCCCGCATGTGGACACTGTTGGTCGGTGATCCATCGCGCAAGAAGACACCGATTATCAACGATGTGACTCGGCCACTGGAGCGGCATCAGAACGAGTTGCGGAAAATTTATGAAAACAGTCTGCAGAAGTACGAGGCGCTCGCAAAGCAGAAAGACTATACATTCGAGAAGCCCAATCCGCCGCCGCGCTACGTCGTCTTCGACACCACGACGGAGAAGCTAGGCGAAATGCTCTCGCGCAGTCCGCACGGTTTGCTGGTGAAGCGTGACGAATTTTCCGGCTGGATCGGCGGTATGGAGAAGTACAGTTCATCGCGCGGTGCCGGTGCTGATCGCGGCTTCTGGCTGCAGGCCTTCGATGGCGGACCACATGCGGTTGATCGCATCGGTCGCGGCGAACTCTACATCGACAATTTGTCGGTCAGTCTGATCGGCGGCATCCAGCCCGCCAAACTGATGGAGTTACATGGGCTGACCAGCGATGGATTGCTGCAACGGTTCGTGCCGGTCATCATGCGAGCCTCGCGCCTTGCACAGGATTGTAAGAGTGACGACAACCGCGAAGACTATCAGGCCCTCGTCTATAAGCTGATCAAGGCGCCGCCTCGTCGGTTCTCTCTGTCCGACGACGCGCTCACGCGAATGAACGGGCTACGCGAACATCTCCATAACCTTGAACAGGCCGCCGCCGGACTGGCGGACGGGCTGCAGGCGTTTATCGGCAAGCTTCCCGGCATCGCGGGTCGGCTCGCGGTCATCCTGCACATGGCTGCCAATCCGGAAAATCCATTCAGAGAGATCGGGGCGACGACGCTCGCCCACGTCCACACGCTGGTCGTTGACTTCATCCTGCCGCATGCGGTGGAGTTCTATCGCTCGACCGAAGAGCTGACCGGTGGCGAGCGCCTGCGCAAGATCGCCAGTTGGATACTGACCAGCGGGCAGAAGGTCGTCACCTCGCGTGATCTGATCCGCAATGTGGCCTGTCTGCGCGGCGTGTCGGTGCTGGACCTGCAGACCTGCGTTTCACCGCTGGTTGCCGCCGGCTGGCTCGAACCGACGAAGCCCGGACCGCTTCAGCGGGAATGGGCCGTCAACCCCAAAGTGGCCGCCCAGTTCGACCAGCAACGGCAGACGGAGGAGCAGCGCAAGGCTTTCGTCGCCTCGCTGATGGGGTCGCCGCGCAAATCACCATAGAGGGAGTTTGTCCAATTTGTCGATACGCGGGTGCGGACTACTTCAGAATAGGGGCTTTGGAACTTTAATTGGCGACGTTTGGGCTCTGCCCTCGCGCCCGCGTATCGACAAACTGGACGAACATTAACTGCGGGAGAAACCGAACAATGCCCGGACATCGGATCAACAAAGCTCAGCGCCGGGCCTTGCGTACCGGCCACGTCGTCGTCGTGCGCGGCTGGCGCCGCCCCGAGCCCGAACGCCCGGCGGCCGGACCTTGCTTTCGGATCAACCCGGAAACCGGTGAGCGGGCCGGCGTCGTGATCAGGGTGCCGGCCGGGCAGCTGCGCATCAGCGGCAGGGCACCGTTGCGGGTTCAGCGCGCCGCCACAAAAACCGGATCAGCCGTGCGTAGCCGCCCCGCCCAGGCGCTGGCCGAGATCGCCCGGTCCGAGACAGCCCCGGCGCTGGACGCGCAGCAGGGGTCGCCGGTAGCGCTGTGTGCGGCTGGTCTGGCGAACGCGGCGCCGACGATCGGCAAGGGCCGCTGGTTTCGCATCTTGAGCGACGACCTCGCCGCCGTCCGTCGACGTCGGACCAATAAGCGGAAGGCCAAGGGGCTCAGGTCCCGCCGCATCGACGTGCATACCCACGACTTCGCCAAGGCGCTGGAGGCGTCGCGCCGCGCCAGCATCGAGGAGACGCGGAAGCCTGCCCTGGTGAGAGCGAAGCTGGAGGAGGTCGTCAGCGACTTCATCGAGCGCTGGCGTCCGGAATTCAAGGACGACTGATGAGATCACGCGTGATGTCGTGAAAGGCTCGGCCGGGTCTACGCTGCACAGCATGAGCACCGTATCCTCAGTTTGCCGGCCGCGCTGGTCCGATGATGACTAGGATCGTATTCGCCGAGATGCCCGCAAGAGCGCCCGAGCCGGTCGAGGCAGCTCCTACGATGATGCCGATGAGCGAACAGCTCATTCGGTGGATCGTGCATTTCTGTCGCGTCCCAAGCGGAGTCCGCAAAGGTGATCGGGTTGAGCTGACGGACGAACAGAAAGAGCTGCTTAAGGTCATCTACGACGGCTCAACGAAAGAGCATGTCGTGCGGGATACCCTCGCCGCCTATCTTGCGCTCGCGACGATGTGCGGCCCGGCGACAGGCAACAGTTATGTGCGGTTCGCCGCCGATGATCTTCTGATGTGGGAAGCGGCGTCGCCCGAGCTGCGCGGCATTCTTGTCCGCGATGCAAAGGGCCGCCTCTCTTTTTCGGGCCGAGCGGTTCTGACGACATGAAATGAATTTCAATGGCGGACATCCTGAAACGCACTTGGCTGAGCGCGGCGGAGCGAGACCGCCGCATCGTTTCATCGGTTCTGAGCGATCAGCAGCTTGCCCAGATCGACGAAGCGGCCGCTGAAGCTGACGCGCTGCTGCTTAGGCTTCGCGGTCGCACTGTTGATTCGGCGAAGCAGCGACCATCAGCGCCGTGTTGTGATCTTGTGAGGCAACGATGACGCGCGAAGAAACTGCAGAGATCGATCGACAGGCTGCCGAATGCGATGCCATCCTGGTTCGGCGGCGCGAGCGCCGCCGCGACGTTGATAACGGTACTCACCGGACCGATTGGAGGCCCTCGCGCCAGCCAACATCAACTGACGTCGAGAAGCGGGCCGTTGCGGCCATGCTTGCCGAACGGAAACAGCAGCAGATCAGTCAAGACGCGTACGCGGCGGATTGGACGCGTTTCGTCAATCAAGTGATCGATCAGCGTCTCGGTAACACGTCCCAGCTTGCGACCAGAGAGGGAACGGTCAGGCTCATCGAAGAGGTCTGCGATGAAATTGCGTCGATCACCGGACCAATGGAGCGCATGATCCGGACGGGCGGCGCCGATACTGCGGTGAACACGTTGCGCGAGGAAGTGTTATCGCGGCTCGACAGCATCGATTCGAGGCTCGATGCCATCGAAGCGCGGCTCGACGAGATTGAAACTGATGCCATCGATCGCAGCGCCGGAAAGGTCACAAGATTGAGGAAGTAAGATCATGCCGCATGACGAGGCAGAACGAGCGATGTGGTCGTTGCCGTTCTATGAGCGCGCCGCAATGCTGATCGGCTCGATGATCGAAGAGGACGGCGACGGGTTGCGTTTCATCGCGCGGCTTGCAGTCTTGATGCACTATCTGGCCGGCCAATTGTCCGAGCTGCATAAGCGTGCGTGCTGCAAACTCCTGCGTGATGTCGCAGATCGGCTTGAAGCTGGACTTGAAGTTGGCGAAGAGCCGCGCGTGATCCATTGAAGGGTTTTGGTCGGGGGGGAATGCATTTCTTTTTTGGCCGGCCCGATGCCCGACCGATGCCACGGTCAAATTGAAACGATACTAAGCTTTCATCGCGCGAGCGGTTTTCGCAGCGAACATGACAAAAGCATTAGGGATCAGCGGCTATGATCCGCAAGCAACCGCCTCTGTCCGTCGTCGGATCGACATCGTCTGAAATCGCTCCGCCGAGGAAGCTTGGTGTGCATGGGGCCGCGCTCTGGGATCGTGTTCAGGCGATGTATCGCATCGAGGATGTTGGCGGCGTCGAAATCCTAGCCCAGATTTGCGCCGCACTGGATCGTGCCGAGCAGTTGGCCGACGAAGTTGCGCGCGACGGTCCCATGATCATGACAAAGTCCGGCATGCGCGAGCATCCGGCGCTGAAGGTTGAGTTGGCATGCCGAGCGTACATCACGCGAAGCCTGCAGCGGCTCGGCCTGAATTTGGAAGTGGTTAAGTCGCCGGGACGGCCGCTGAGCGGCGGCATTGGGTGGCGCGGGGACTAGAGCCCGCTTTACCTTCAAGTGCGGACGGGATGGCGGGACCTCCTGAGGGCAGAGATGGGCCAGAAGCTGACTTAAGGGTCTGCAAACCCTAATCGGCAGAGAGCTGCCAACTGAGAGGTCGTCGTGCTACTTTAGCGGGCATGTCGCCTTTCAGCATTCGTTCCACCCTTATGCTCGGCCTCGTCGTCGCGGGCACATCAAGCGCGTACATCAAGCGCGTACATGTTCCTCGGCCTCAGCCTCGTCGTGGTGCTGATAACCTTAGGCCTAGCCTGCCTTGTCTACATTCCGTTCGCTAAGCGATACGGATGGGGTAATGAGGGGCGTCTCACGAGACATCTCAGTCGTCCGCCATTCGAAGACGAAAGCCGCAGAGCCGGTTAAACCGCGAGAGCGTATGTACCCTGAAGGAACAGGATGAATGTTTCAGACGAAGTCCGAGTTTGGCGATTTCGAGTGCGAGGCTTTGCGGTTGCTGGAGTTGTATGTCTCGCCCTGTTTTTCTTTCTGAAGATTTTCGATCCAACCGAGTTCGCGAAAAGCGTCATTCTTCCGCTTGTCCTGCTTTTCGTCTTCCTTTTGCTGTGCGGGACATATTGCACCCGCCGGTATTGGAAACATTTTAGAGAAGATGAAGTACGACGCGGCGGATCAGAAGAAACCGCGCGTGCAAAATGGCATAGAATGCACCCGCCTCTTGGCTAGATGCTGGTGGTCCGCTTCGGGTCAACCTGAGACCTTGAGCCGGCGGCTCGTTACGTCTGGTTCACCGCCAGCTACGGACCTCCAACCGGCGACCCAGCATGGCAGTAACGGGCCACAAGCGGCCGTCGCGTAATCGGTCAACCGGACAGCAACCATAAGAAATGGCGCGAGCGGTTCCATTTAGACAAGCATAGATTGCTTCTTCGTCTCGCGATAGGTTTGGCCGGTTCTTTTGGAAGGCGCAAAGCATGCTACCCGCAGATTACGTATTTGGCTTCGCTGTTGCGTTGGTGGTCGCATTCAATCTTTATATTGGTCCTCGGATCGGACGCGACCGCGTTGCAATGCAATGGGGACCGAATGGCGAGCCAACATGGTACGTTCCAAAATGGTTAGCCATGTGGGGAATGATTATCTTCATGGTGGCCGTTCGGCTCTTCATTTGGTTGGCTTCGACATACGCGCCGCAGCATGTGCACGGTGCTGATTTAGGGATAGTCATTTTCTCGCTGATCGCCGCCGGTTCTCACCTGTTCGTTTTGATGAAGGCGAGAGCGACCATCTGAACGGTCCCGCAAGTCGCCTCTGGGTCACAAGCTGCCCTTGAAAGATCGCTGCGGCTTGGTCGGCCCACCTACCGAAAGCAGACGTTGCGCCTCTCCGAGCGAGGGTCAGCATCGGGCCAGAAGGCGACATCGAATCCTATTGTTTTGTGCCTGACCCGTTATGATAACCCACTGCCAAACAAGAAGGTGGAGGTGACCGCTATGATCGGTCGAGCAGGGCTCGCGAGCACAATCTTTGCTGTGCTGATTACTTTTCCTGCCGTGGCTTGCCGTGGTCCTCAATTCGAACATCGGATCCTAGTCGATGCGGTCCCACCGGCAGCGGAAGGAAGCGAGGTCATTGCCAAAGTCGAGATCATCGAGGTGAGAATTCATGAGATTGCGGGAATGCGCCCTTTTCATGTGGCTCGTGGTCGAGTGCTACAATCAATCAGAGGCAGTTCGGACGGACAGATTGTCGAAATCTACGCTGAACGGGATTCATGCGGCGGTGGGCTCGATCAGCGTGCCGTCGGACGAATTGAGTTCATAGCTGGCCGCTTTGAACAGATAGCCAGCCACATCTTTTTCAGGGGCAGTTGGACTAATCGCCAACTAGGCAAAATCTGAGGTTGGCAAGGCAGGCCGTCAGCAATCGAGTCAGCTTTGGGTCAACCTGAGACCTTGAACCGGCGGCTCGCTACGTCTGGTTCACCCCCAGCTACGGACCTCGAACCGGCAACCCAGCATGGCAGCAACGGGGCCAGAAACCGAAGTCACCCCGAACTGAGTAGTACGGTGGATTGGCCGACCTGCCATTGCTCCTCTTGATGCGACGTAACGTCACATGCTTGAGGTTTGAAATTTGAGCGCCTGCAACCTAGTCTAATTCAATTACCAGATGCCCGCCGTGATCAATTTTGTGCGGGCTAGACTCGCAAGCGGAACGACGCGTTAGCGTTTTGCTGTTGCTTGCGGTGGCGCACTGCGCTTACCCAGACGCGCGGTAGATGGTGCCGGACTGCCGCGAATTGCGGCCCCTCCTCACTCCAAAATCCACATCGCGGTGCCCATCGAAATCGATCGGCAGGGCCGGAGTATCGCCTCATGTCATCAAATACAGCACGCAACATTGCCTTGTTCATCGATGGCGCAAATCTCTTCGCAACCGCCAAGGCTCTCGGATTCGATATCGATTACAAGCGACTTTTGGAGGATTTTGGGGGCCGCGGGAGGCTTGTTCGCGCGTATTATTACACCACCGTCTTTGACAACCATGAACAGTTCTCTTCAATCCGACCCTTGATCGATTGGTTGGACTACAATGGCTACACCGTCGTAACTAAGCCGGCCAAGGAGTTTATCGACCCCCACGGGCGTCGCAAAATCAAGGGCAGCTTAGACGTTGAACTTGCCGTCCAGGCCATGGAGCTTGCTGAGCATCTTGACCAAATGGTGCTATTCTCCGGCGATGGCGATTTCCGTCCGTTGGTCGAGGCGGTGCAGCGACGCGGGGTCCATGTCACTGTTGTCTCCACGATAGACACCCAACCACCAATGATTGCAGATGAGCTTCGTCGACAGGCCGATGTCTTCATGGACATTGTCGAATTGGGACCCCGCATCGCCCGCATCTCCGCCGATCGCCCCGGTTACCGCGAGAGACGCTTGCCTTCCGACAGCGTCTTGCGTGGGCCTAAGCAAGATGAAAGCGAACACTAATCGCCGCTTACGTGTGTTCTATTTCCCTGACGGCTAAAACCCAGAAAGCCGACATTGCGCCGTGCCTTCATTGGAGGTGTACCATGGTCACAACCCGCACACCGATCAACCGCCCGCCGCGCTCGCATATCACGCCGCGCGCGATCGAGCTGTTCAAACAGATGCAGGGCTGCGATGGCGAACTCAGTCAGCAGCTGCACAACGAGCTGCACGATGAGCTGCAGCTCAAGCCCTGGCAGTGGCCCGCCATCGTCGATCCGGACGAGGGCCAGACTGAGTACCCGGAATACACGGGCGGCGGACAATGGCATCGGCAGGCGCAGGCGCTGTGGCGGGAGCTGGAGAGGCGGGCGGCGGCGTGAGGATTCACACGACTGGCGAGCGCTCCTCGTCGCCAGAACCTTTTCGCCCGGGTTCGCGTGCGCCATCGTCTCGAACGCCTTCGCGATCTTCCCAGCCCCGTGCTGATCCTTGAACGCGTCCCACGCCGCTTTGAACTTCGCTTCGTCGAGCGTTGCCGCGTCGCCGAACGGCAGGCCGGGCAGCGTCACCACGATAGTCCACCGCCACACGCCGGGGACGCGCTCGCTTGTGTAGCGAGTGCGGCCGATGGGCTGACCGCCTTCGCAAACCGAGTAGTCATCGGGGCCGATTAGGCGCAAGGTCAGCGTGGCGAGGCGTTCCAGATTTAACCTTTTGCGCAGACATCAAGCTTAACCAACGTCTTCCGTTGCGTGGCAAGAATGCCCTGATACGCTCTGCGCATATCAAGCGCAGCGTGTTCAAGATGATTAGATACTCATCCTACGGCACGACGAATTCTTCAAAGCAGCCGGCGACGCCCGACTACGACGATCCGCTTCGTGCAGCATATTGCGAACTATTAGAGCTGCGTCGGCGTGTCACAGCCGCTGAAGCGGCCAGGGTACAGCGATCTTGTGCTCGCAGACGTAAACGGACGAAAAGAATATCAAATGCTCGGCTAGCGTCCGAACTCCGTCAATAGCCGGTCGCGATCCTGCAGGTGCAGGCTTGGCTGTGTCGCATGGTGGCAAGAAGAGCCAGGGCATCTGTCGTGTCGTGGCCATCGCGGTCCAGCTCCGCAACAAGAGCCTCTTGCTTCGTGCGCGGAGCGGCTCGTTGATCTGCGTCAGAGAAAGCAAAACAGGCCCCGGCAATCGCAACCCTAAAACGACTTACGACATGAAACCCGGTCAGTATTTGCTGACGCTCGGGCACGGCTCTGTTCGCGGAAAAACCACGGGCGCTCCTCAAGCGATACGTTCCTCAATCCAGACGTTGATTTCCGTCAAGGAATGGCTTCGCCTTCTGGAGCAAGCTCTCCTCGGTCCAATCAGAAGGAGAGTCCAAATGAAAGTGCATTTCTTTGCCACTATCGTGTGCTCTTCACTCGTCTTGGTGGGTGCGACCGGCGGGGCGCGGGCGGATACTATCGGGCGTTATGAATGCAACGTTGTCGGCAATGGCAACACGGAGCCGATAGGCGATCGCAGTGGACACAACTTAACCAGTATCCAGTTTTCCTGCGTTGGCGTAGATGGTCTTCTGAAAGGCGCGATTTATTCTGCGATCAACATCTCGGAGTGGGATGGCACCAAGGGAACGTTCTTGTTAGCTGGCGGCACCCATCGTTCGACTGGAGGGTTTGCGGTTACGCAGATGCTGGAAGGTGCCGGGTCGGTCGTGATGAAAGATGGGAAACCTGCTGGCACGGAGAGTTCAGGCAAGGCGGTCTTCAAATTCGCATCAGGAACCTTGGCAGCCATCTCAGGCAAGACAGTCAAATTTACTTCTAAGCCGATCGGCGTCGGCCGGTTTGAACTAGAGTTTGCAGACTGACAGGAGTAGTCGCAACTAATGAGGCAGGCCTCGTGGCGGCGTCGCCCACGAAGCGGCAAATCGGCCCCGGCCAGTCGCAGCCTACAACGACCACCGGGCCTGAGCGCCAGCATTTATCATTTGTCAGTGTTGCTGACACTAGGGAGCGGGTCTGTTCGCTTCCCGACCCTTCTAGCGGAGCGCTCCTCAAAGCCGCCATCCGCGACGTCGTGGTGCACATTCCCGCTTCTGCGGGCGTGAGCCGGCGAACGGTCGAGGTATAAACGGATGTGCTCCACGGGTGCGTGGCCATGTCCGTTGCCAGCAGTAGACCGGACGTCAATGCAGTCTACCACGACCGCTGCTTGTGATCCAAAGCGGACCTGACCGACCGCACTTGGATTAGCGTGGCGACCACTTGTTGAGAACCCACCTCCCGTTTAGCAACGTTACTTCGGCTGGGTGTGTCAGCATCGCCGAGCCGCCATCCTCATGAACCGTCACATTTAGCAAGAGGCGTTCATCGCCATCCCAACGGACGAATTCCCAATTTTCGTACTCCGTCGGCCTATAATGTATGGCCGGTCCTCTCGCGTTCATATCCGCCGGAAGAATGTCGAAGCCGTTGTTGGCGTCGCTCGGGCCGTCGATAGCGTTAACCGAGGCTAACCATCGTTTGCTAGGTGAATAGCCTGGAGGTGCGACAATCCTCCGTTGACGACCATCTCGTTGGCTAACCAAAAACCAAGCGTCGCTTTCATATCCCTGATCGTGGACCAAGAATAATCTGTCTTTCGGGAAATAGTCGTACAGAGAGAAGATTTCGCACGTATCGGGATTTCGCTCGCAATCGGCCTTGTCTTTGAACAATTTCATCTTGCCATTATCGAGCTTTAGCTGAAGGCCAGCGCCGCCCCGAACGACGGCTCCGGTCGTTTGTCCAATACACGCGCGTTCCCTTTCTGGTGAAAATTGATCGTTTTCAAACCGCGTGACCTTCAACTTGTCATCCAGAACCACGTCAGGATGTTTGCACACTCCGTCGCGCGGTTCCGCCGAGAAGCACGTGTAGCCATCAGGGCAAGGGTTACCAGGCAGAAATTCCGCAGAAGCCTCACACGCGCCCAACAATAGAGCGAGAGCTGTAAGAAATCCGGTGGCGATATGGGTGGGAGCCATTCACAGCCTATTCGGTGGGAGCAAGGTCACATTACACGAGCCGAAATTATGTTGCTCCAGCCATCTCGCCAGTTTCGTTAATGGAAGGTGCAGGTGGCTTGTCGCTGCTGCACGAAGACCCGATGTCGCCGTTTGGCCCTTAGCAGAACGGCGGTGCGGTTCACTGCAATGTCTGTTTTCAGGCCGACATCGGACGTGACCGCACGTATCAGTTCGCGCGTCGCGGCACATAACCAGCAACGGTCATGGCAGCGCTCGCCTCATACCACGGCGTGCATCGCCTATTAAGGAACTGGTTACCAGTCAATGTCACCATTTGCGTATTAGGCCGCCATTTGCGGCGAGCATTCTAAGAACGGTTAAATACTTCGACACGCCCGGTTGGCGGTCTCTTTCAGGAGAGGCCCGATGTTTAAGGGCTTAGCAGCGGCAGTCGTGGCGCTGATTAGCACAGCGCAACTGGATCGATACCTAACCAACGGGCGGTACACCGACGCGGCCATAGATATGCTGCGGCAGATCAGGCGCGCGTTTGGATTTTGAGGAGCCCATGGACCAAATGAGGCCGGTGGCGGAGGGCATCTCCTGGACTGATCTCAACGCGGAGGAGCAGCGCGCCATTGCAGTGTTGGGAGCCGGACTGTCTATCGAGTGTGTGATCCCGTTGCTCTCCTGAAATTAGAGCGGCTCGGGCTGACCGTTGGCTCCCATTTGACGGCCACTGCGCACGAGTTGCGGAAGCGCGTTGTTCTATACGAACTCCAGGCGCGGGATTGAGACGCGTAACCTTATTGGTGCGCTCCCGGACCTAGCTTGGGGAGTGCTTGAGGGTGTGCGTGAGGCTCGGGGGGTATGAAGTGTCAGGTGCTATCGAGCTGATCGTGGAGGGTTACGTTTCCCTCAGGGACCAAGCCGCTCTTGATGAGCTTCGGACACAGCGCCGCAAACTTATCGCAGATCTCAATGCATGCACCGGGATCGACTGCACGAGTACGATCCAGCAGATCGAGGGCGACATCGCCGTGATTGAGGCTGGGCTGGCGCGCTTGGGTGGCGCAGCGACGAGATAGCCAACCAACTGTTCGCGTTCAGCCGGCCGCCTTTACTCCATGCATGACGATCTTCGCGCGGCACAGGCCAACGACCCTTCAGCCCCTTTGCCTCGTGAGGATGAGTCGACGGCTCTGGCGCGGACCTCTCGAACGTCAAACAGGCGTGGCTGCCGAAGCGCATGGTGTCGCACGGCATTAGCCCGTACCATCCCGACCCGATCGCTGCGCTCGCGGCCAAGCGGGTCTGATGATTCGGAAGCTCTTGCGTGGAGCATTGATCGGATGCCGCAGCGCTTTAGTGGTTGATCCCCGGCAATGCCCGGATGTTGCGACCAAGTGACATTTTCTGGAAGTGCGCCAATATAGACAGGGATTCGCACAAATAACAGGCAGGCCCTGTTCGTAACTCATAGAGTGCCTACGATGTGCGTTGCGTCGCGTTGGCACCCGGGTGTCCAATGTCTCCCATGTGCTCGCGCTGATTCCAAACGGCCTGAGGAACGGTCCGGTAACGGCTCCGGTTTTAGCTTTGGGAGAAAGCGGTCACTCTCATGCGCTGCAATTCAGCACGCATGACAGATGATGATGGACACTGATCGATGGGATGACGTTAGCCGCGTCTGGGGCATGCGGTCGGCCCCTGATAGCGTAAAGGCCTGCACCACCTTGCCCGTGATGCAGGCCTCAGACCGCGTAAACCGGTCCCGGTTGGAGACTCGGCATGATCGCGGGGCACACTCGCAGACTTGCATGTTCGTGCGAGCTTTTCAACCGGACCTCCAAGACCACCTGTGTGGAGGTTTACGGATGCGTAAACGCCAGAAGCACTGGGTGCGTTCCTACGTTCGCGTTCGCCATCGGCGGCCCGAGCATGTGCGCGCTCACTTTCGGCCCAAGGACTAAGTCCTGAGCTGCTTACGGTGACGGGCTTGCGTCGGCGGCTCCGAACCGTCTCATAGAGAAACGACATCTTCTGGAGCGCGGGACTTGAGGCCCTGCGCTCCACTTCCCGCGAGAGCAGGCCCTTTGCTTTCGCGCGGCCGCTACTTGGATTTGAGCATCAGGCGGCCCTTGTACCGCTCGAACTCAACCGTCCGGCGTGTCTTGCGATCCGGAGCAGTGCCCGCATAACAGTTAGCCGAAATTGTAGCGAAGTACGCCGTGCCGGATGGCGCCGTGTCCGCCTTCGTTCGCACACTCACAGGATCGCAGTAAATTTCCTCCTCGCCGCCCATGTTGAAAACGAACTGCCATTGATCGATGGACAGGATATCGGTGCATTTATGATCTTCGGTCCAACTGGGCAGCGTGTAGGTGGTTGTGTCACCGTCTTTCTCCGGGGCGCACCACTCGCCAATGAAATCTATCGGCATCTTCTTCTGAGCGGCAGCATGCACGTAGCTGCCGACTGCAGAGCACATCGCCGCTGCAAGAATTAGTTTTCTCATTTCGATGTCCTAGTTCACGTACGGGGTCGGACAACCTTGGCAAAGTCGGTCAATTACATTTTTTGAAAAGGTTCGTAGATTTGTCTTTCATTGAAGTTTGCGCCATGAAGGCTGCCTCTCCAACCTTGAAGAAGAGCCAAATCTGCGTATCCCGAAATGTTCGAGGTGGTCGCGGCCTTCCATTTTGCCAACCCTCCGCATCCACACAGGTCATGCTGACTATGGTGTTGTCAGGGGTTCTTCCGGGGCGCACGCTGTCGATCCGTCCACACGTGGCCTCGTGATTCCATTCGACGCGTTGTGGCGAGACTGATATCCCTTCGGCATCCCCGCATTTTTCGGCGCTAGGATATACGGCCCATTGACCCAAGAATTCAGTCGGTAGCTCAGCGACAGCTGGATGAGCTGAGAACAAGCTGCAGGCGACGACTCCCACAACGACGAGGGACTGCTTCATGTTTTTCACCTCTTGAGCCCAACGTACACTTGTTGCCTTGTTCTCCGCGCGGCGAACCAGACGTTCACGTCGGATCATCGTTCTTAGCCGCGTATTTTGTGAAGGCATGCGAACCAAACATTTCTACATCGCGCTTCATCGCGCGAAAGAGACCGGACTGTGCAAAGCGACCAAGATTAGCCCTAACGGCTTCTGTTATCTTCTGCTGCTGAGTCGGTGATATTCTTTCCATTGCTTGCCTTCCCAGAACTGCTCTTTCCGATAAGAACTCGGCCAGTTCAATTGGCACTTTATATTCGCCCGGTCGAAACCAACCGCTGCGCTCAGAGATTCTGGTGCCCTTCCAGCGCTTAGGGTGCTTTAACTCTATAAAGCCGAAGATCGCGAATGGTCCGAGCTTCGAAAACACAAAGCTGGTTGATTCACTCGATCCGGCGTTAATCTCGATGGCTCTCATCAAGTATCGATTGATATTTGGCGGGAAAGATAAGCCCTGATGCTCCGCAATCTCACCAAATGGAAGGATGTGAACTTCGAAATCACCAATGTGCTTGTATTCGCCACGCAGGTATCGTGCCCAAGTTTGTAGCGCTTGCTCGGCTAGCTCAATCTGTCGTTCATTAAACTCCCGGGGGCCGTACTCCTCCTGTAAATAGAGGAGCGAGCGCCAAGCAACAGAAACACAGAATTTAAGCATCCAATCCGTGTAACGGACATGAATTGCAGGATTGCGGTCGTAAGGATGGAATATATGGGTTGCGAAAGGCGTCTCATATGAATTGAAAACATCTTCGCAGCTGCGGCAGAGCCAATGCCTCTTTGCGCCATCCTGCGACCGACGATTAGGCGTTTGGGAATGGCGAATGTGACCGGATTGCTTGAGCCACTTGAAAGCAAACGCAGGCAGCACATGGCTGTGCATGAGGGGCGCTTGTTGATTACAGAGCCTGCAAGTACCTTCCATGCCTGTCTGCCGGTTGCCGAATGGGCGTCGTGAGACAGTTACTCTGATTCGGCAGAAGGCTTACTTCCGTCAGATCACGGTGCGCTGCCGCTGGCTTCGGCGCCACTGTCCGGAGTGACTTTTTAGGGACTTGAAGCGACCAACTAGTTGATAATTAAGCCATTTCCATCTCCCACAAGGGGAGAAGGAAGAATTCAGCGCAGAACGATGCAAATAGAACGGCCGCCTCAAGGGCGGCCGTTCTCGTTTGCAAAGGTTCGGACTGGCCTCACGCGTAGTCGCTGCCGCCATCGTCGTCGCCGCCGAAATCGCTGTCGTCGGCCATGTCCATATTGCCGTCGCCATTGGCGTAGTTCTGATCGTTGTCGTCATTGCTCCGATCGTTCGACGCCTGGTCGATGAAGCCCTGGCGGGACTCGCGGTTCGAGCCGATGTCGTCGAGACCGGCATCGCGCGCGAGCGAGCCGCCGGACTGGTCGCTGCCGCCCCAGGGGCTTCCACCAGCGCCGCGGTCACCGAGCGCAGCGCTATCGCCGAAACCTTGCTGGTGCGATCCGCCCATCATGCCGCGGATGCTGGAGAGCAACAGCGAGCCGCCGACGACGCCGGCCGCGGCCGCCGCCGCCGTGCCGAGGAACGAGCCGCCGCCACCGCCGACCGGCGGAGCGCCATAACCCTGGCCCGGACCTTGGCCGTAGGCCTGTCCATAAGGCGGCGGTGCGCCGTAGCCCGGCTGGCCCTGCTGCATCGCTCCGCCGGTGTTCCAGACCGGCCGCTGCTCACGCGGCGGCACGTTCGGAACCGAGCCGCGCGAGGGGCCTCCGCCGAACAGCGTGTCACGCATGGTGTCGAGGAAGCCGCCGGACTGCGCCTGTTCGGGTGCATGGGCCGCCTCCAGCTCCTGGATGCGGTTATGGGCGCGCTTCAACGCCTCGTCCTGCAACAGCGTGGTCTGGACCAGCGCATAGACCGCGCCGGGCGCCTTGCGCAGCCCGTCGGAGATCGCGGCGATCGCGTCGGGATCGCGCGGTGCATTTTCCAGTTTCGAAAGCCGGTCGAACAGGTCGTCGACGAGCTGGCGTTCCTGCGGCGTCATGATCAATCTCCCTCGCGCAAAACAAGCGCGAGGCAGATGTAGGGTTCCATTGTGGCCCCAACAGTGCCGGCCGGATTAAATTTCGGTATGCGACAAGCTGCCTCTGCGGCTTGCTGTCCGCCGTTTTCACCTCAGCGTGGCGCCACTGTCCGCCAGCAGACGCGGGAAGGCGTCGCTCGCGAGATAGGCGTGCTCGCGTTCGCGGACATCCGTCATCGGATCGAGGCCGGCGAGGACGTCGTCGACGAAGCCGGGATGGCACATCACGAGGCCGCCATCCGGCAGACCTTCCAGGAACTGCCGCATCAGCTCGCCGAAATCGGTCGCCCGCGCGAAGTCATAGGCGCCGGCGAAGCCGGGATTGAAGCTGAGACCGGCGCTGCCGGCGCGACGGCGGAATTGCGTGCTGAGCACATCGAGCACCATGGCCTTGGGAGAGGCAAGCCGCTGCTTGAGCGGCAGGTCGCGGCCGCCCTGGCGCACCCAGGCGTTCGGCGCGCCATCGACGACAGCATCGACGAAGCCGTCGCGCACCTGCGGATAAAGCTGCACATGCTGGTGGCCGTCGACGAAATCGGGCGCGCGGCCGAACGCCTCCGCGAAGGCGGCGAGCTGCGCCTTCACCTCGTTGCGGAAGAATTCGCGGTCGAGCCGCCGCAAGACGCCCGCGCGCAGCAGCTTCGGAAACGGCATGAACATGTCGCCGTCGAGCGGACGGAAATGCATGGTGAGGGGGCGGAACGGCGCCGACAGCGTCACGTGCAATCCGATCGCGCAGCGCGGGCTCGCTGCCGCGGCCGCTTGGAGCGCTTCGATCTCGCTACGCTCGATCGCCGGGCCCACCATCATCACCGAGGTGGCGTTGAGGCGGCCGCGTTCGATCAGGTCGCGGATGGCGCGGTTGACGCCCGGGCTGATGCCGTAATCGTCGGCGCAGAGCCAGATCCGCCGCAGGCCCGCGGCCTCGCTCATTCGGCCGCCGTCCTCTTCGCGGCGTCGTCAGCCTTGTCGGTCTCGAAGCGCTTGTCGCTGTGCTCGGCGACGAAGTAGATCGGGCGCGCCTTCAGCTCGGAGAGGATCTTGCCGATATATTCGCCGACGATGCCGATCATGATGAGCTGCACGCCGCCGATCGTCATCAGGCCGATCACGAGCGAGGGATAGCCGGGCACCTGCTTGCCGGTCGTGAGCACCTCCCAGAGGATCGACAGGCCGAACAGGAAGGCGCCTCCGGCGAGGATGACCCCGAGCAGGCTGGCGAAGCGCAGGGGCGCCACCGAAAACGAGGTCAGGCCCTCGATCGACAGGCCGAGCAGGCTTGCGGCGTTGAAGGTGGTGACGCCATGAGAGCGCGCCGCGGGCTCGTAATCGACGCGGATCTGGCGGAATCCGATCCAGCTGGCGAGGCCTTTGAAGAAGCGGTTGCGCTCGGGCAATTGCCTGAGGGCTGCGACCGCGCGCGGGGAGAGCAGGCGGAAATCGCCGGCGTCCTCGGGAATCTTCTGGCGTGCGCCCCAATTGATCAGCGCATAGAAGCCGTGCACGGCGACGCGGCGCAGGAAGGTCTCGTTGTCGCGATGCGCCTTGGCGGTATAGACGACGTCATAGCCGTCTTCGATCCAGTGCCGCACCAGCTGTTCGATCAGGGCCGGCGGATGCTGGCCGTCACCGTCCATGAACATGACGGCGCCGAGCCGGGCATGGTCGAGGCCGGCCATCAACGCCGCCTCCTTGCCGAAATTGCGCGAGAGCGACACCACCTGGACGTCGATCGCATCTGCCGGCAGGCTGCGTGCGATCGCCAGCGTCGCATCCTTGCTGCCGTCGTCGACATAGACGATCTCGCAAGACAGCCGATAGCGCTCCCGCAAAACTCTTGCGAGATCGCAGACGCGCTGATGCAGGGCGCCGAGGCCAGCCGCCTCGTTGTAGACGGGGACGACGATCGACAGTCCCTTCGCGGCGGCGCTGGCCGCATTGGTCGTCATGCCTGATACGTCAGAGCCCAGCGTCATCGGTCGAGGTTCCAGAGGCGGTCAAAGTCATCTCAACAGCATATGGTAGCTGCCGTTTGCTGTCGCAAAGCTGAACGGAAAAGCCGAGCGGACCTGGGCTCACCGCCGCAGGAACGCTTCGAGCTTTGCGAACAGCGGGTTCTCGCGGTCGAACACGTAATCGAGCGAGACCACCGAGACGGTCTCGGCGCCATGCTCGCGCAGGAAGCTCGCCAGTGCATAGAGCTGCCCCGGTGGGCAGTGCAACGTCAGCATGCCTGACGAGGTCGGTCCGCCGAACGGGGCCTCGACGCCGAACCGGCTGTGGGCCTCGCCGAGCAGGGCGGCGTCGCATTGCCGAAAGCGGGTGCGGACCTCGCGGTATTTGTTGGCCCGCGCCCGTGCCGCGATGTGATCGAGGATCACGCGCGCCGTCTCGCGGGCCTGCGGCGACCAGTCCGCGTCCTTCGACGCCACGAGATTGGCCTGGCTGCGCAGGATCATGCCGTCGTCGAGCACCCGCAGGCCGTTGGCGGCGAGCGTCGCGCCGGTCGTCGTGATGTCGACGATCAGCTCGGCGCTGCCGGCCGCAGGTGCGCCTTCGGTCGCGCCTGCGCTCTCGACGATGCGGTAATCGGTGATGCCGTGGGTCTGGAAGAACGCCCGGGTGAGATTGACGAACTTGGTCGCGACCCGCATCCGCATGTGATGCTGCTCGCGGAAGCCGGTGGTGACGTCGTCGAGATCGGCCATGGTGCGGACGTCGATCCAGGCCTGCGGCACCGCGACGACGACGTCGGCATAGCCGAAGCCGAGGCCGTCGATCAGCGACACGCGGTTGTCGGCATCGGCGATGTTCTCGCGCACCAGGTCTTCACCGGTGACGCCGAGATGCGCGACGCCGCGCGACAATTGCGATGCGATCTCGCTCGCCGACAGATAGGCGACCTCGACATTGTCGAGGCCCGCGATGGTGCCGCGGTAGTCGCGCGCGCCGCCGGCCTTCGACAGCTTCAGGCCCGCGCGGGCGAAGAAGGCTTCGGTGTTCTCCTGCAGGCGGCCCTTGGAGGGAACGGCCAGAACGAATGGCGCGCTCATGACTTAAGCTCCCACCTTGCGGCCGATCCTGGTCAGCGCATCCACCCAGACCGAGAAGCCGACCGCGGGAATGGGTTCAGACGATCCGAGCTGGGTCATCAGCCCGTCATAGCGGCCGCCGGCGACCAGCGGCTCGGCGCCGTTGCCGCGGTGATGCAGCTCGAATTCGAACCCGGTGTAATAGTCGAGGCCGCGTCCGAACGCGGTCGAAAAGCGCGTCTGCTTCACGTCGATGCCGCGCGCGGCCATGAAGCCGACCCGGCTTTCGAACTGGTCGATGGCCGCGGCAAGGTCGAGCTTGGCATCATTGGTCAGCGCGCGCAGCGCGGCTATGGAATCGTCGGGGCTGCCCGATATCGACAGGAAGCGCTTGAGCACGGTGATCGCCTCGCGCGACAGCGCGCCGCCCTTCAGCGTCGATTGCTCGAGGAAGCGATCGGCGATCTCGGCGGTGGTGCGGCCGCCGACATTGGTGGTGCCGGCGATCGACATCAGATCGGTGACGAAGGCGAGCGCGGCCTTGCGGTCGGAGCCGGCGAGGGCTGCGAGCACGCCCTCATATTCACTCCGGGTCGCGGTGGTCGCGGCCGCCAGCCGCTCCAGATCCTGCTCCAGGCTGATCTTGCGGTTGAAATCCTTGACCAGGCGGCGGCGCCAGACCGGGTAGAGGTCGAGCGCGTCGAGCAGCGCGTTGAACAGCGCCACGTCGCCGGTGCGGATCTCGACGTCGCGGACGCCGAAGGCCGCGGTCGCCTCCAGCGCCAGGGCCAGCGTCTCGGCATCGGCCGCGGCGCGGTCCTGGCGGCCGAACGATTCGATGCCGGCCTGCAGGAATTCGCTGGCCTGGCCGCTGCGGTAACGAAACACCGGGCCGAGATAGCTGAACCCGGCCGGCTGGCCGGCGCGGCTGGAGGCGAGGTAGTCGCGGGCGACCGGAATGGTCAGGTCCGGGCGCAGGCACAGCTCCTCGCCCGTGAGATCCGTGGTCAGATACAGGCTCTTGCGGATGTCCTCGCCGGAGAGGTCGAGGAACGGCTCGGCCGGCTGCAGGATCGCCGGCTCGGCCCTGACATAGCCGGCCTGCGCGAACGACAAGAGCAGCGTATCCGCCCAGGCGGCGGAGCCGGCAGCATTTGAGGTGGCAGTCGCGGTCATGACAGAGGTCCATCTGTCCCGGTGGAACCGGGCAGGGCAAGGGGAAGGACAGGAATTGCGCAGCCCTTAGCATGGCCGATGCGCGGTTTCGACCTCCAAAGGATCAATCGCTTAACGGGGGATCAGCTGGACTTGGCTTCGGCGGTCGTGCCGCCCCAATCGCCCAGCACCGCCTGGACCAGCGCCAGCGCCGCCACGGCGGCCGTGTCGGCCCGCATGATCCGGGGACCCAGGGCCAGCCGGAGGATCTTGGGCTGCCGCAGCAGGAGGGCGCGCTCTTCCTCGGCGAAGCCCCCTTCGGGGCCGATCAGGACGTCGATCCCTTGGGCGGCCTCGCGGGCGGCCTGCAGGCTCTGGACCGGGTTTTCGACTTCCGCGGCCTCATCGCAGAAGATCAGCAGCCGGTCGGCCGGGCGCTGGCTCAAAAAGCGCTCCAGGGCCACCGGTTCGGCGACGGTGGCGATGCTCAGGATACCGCATTGCTCGGCCGCCTCGACGACATTGGCCCGCATCCTCTCGGTATTGACCCGGGAGGCCTGGGTGAACCGGGTCAGCACCGGCTGCAGGGCGGCGGCGCCCATCTCGATGGCCTTCTGGACCATGTAATCGAGCCGGGCATGCTTCAGCGGGGCGAAGACGTAGGCGAGGTCGGCAAGCCGGTCCTGAGGCCGGGTCTGCTGGAGGATGAGGAGGCCGTCCGGCCGCTTGCGGCCTTCAATGGCGGCCTGCCACTCGCCGTCGCGGCCGTTGAACGCCAAAACCTCGGCCCCGGCGGCGAGCCGCAGCACGTTGCCGAGGTAATTGCTCTGGTCGCGGTCGAGCGCGACACTGGCGTCCTGGGCAAGGGGGGCATCGACGAACAGGCGGGGAGCGCGAAAATCGTAGGCGGGCATCGTTCAAAAGTCCGATTTGGCGCCGTTATTAACCGAAAGCAGCCCTTCCGGGGGTAAATATTGCCGAACCGCTGCGTCGGCGCGCCGCGCTCTTGCCCTATTCGGCGGGTTGTTAAGCGCCGGCGGGAATCGTAAAATCGCGAGCACGCTGGTTGCGCTTCTGTTGGGAAGACGCTGGACCCCGTCAGCTCCTGCCGGAGAGAATTTCTTGATGATCCGTCGTTTGATGGTTCCGATCGCTGCGGCCATGATCACCATGGTTGCCCCAGGTGCTTATGCGCAAAGCGCGTTCCCGGCGCCGCTCCCCAATCAGGCTCCCGCCAGTTCGGCGTTTCCGCCGGTGAACGGTGCGGCGCCGACCGCGTCGGTCGGTGCGGCTCCGCAATCGTCATTTCCCGTGAATGGCGCCGCCCCGATCGGTGGCGCTGGTGCTTTCAGCGCGGCGCCGCCGACCCAGGCCGGTCCCGGCGAGGACTGCATGAAGGCGTTCATGCCCCTGCGCGAAGAGGCCGAGAAGCGCGGCAAGCTGATCAAGGCCGCGAGCGACCGTCACGCGCCGCCGGACGAGGCCTGCAAGCTGATCCGCAATTTCAGCCAGGCTGAAACCAAGATGATCAAGTACATCGAGACCCACGCCGCCAAATGCGGAATCCCGCCGCAGGTCGGCGCGCAGATGAAGGACGGCCACAAGAACACCGAGGCCATGGCGACCAAGGTCTGCAACGTCGCGACGCAGATGCAGCAGCAGCAGGCGCGCCCCGCAGGCCCGTCGCTGAGCGAGGTGCTGGGCTCGGGCTCGGCGCCTGAGGCCAATGCCGGCAAGAAGGGCGGCAGCACCTTCGACACACTCAACGGCAACGTCCTCACCCGATGAGCGACACATCCGCCCGCGTTGCCGATTCCACCGGCAACTGGGTTGATACGCGCGCGCCGCAATGGGCGCGGCCTTATTTGCGCCTGTCCCGCTTCGATCGTCCGATCGGCTCCTGGCTGCTGCTGATGCCGTGCTGGTGGTCGGCGGCGCTCGCGAGCGGCATGGCGCATGACGTCCGCGGCCTGCCGCTCACCATCGTCCTGTTCTTCATCGGCGCCTTCGCAATGCGCGGGGCGGGCTGCGCCTGGAACGACATCACTGATCGCGATCTCGACGACAAGGTCGAGCGCACCCGCTCGCGGCCGCTGCCTGCGGGACAGATCACCGTGACGCAGGCGCTGGCCTTCCTGGTTGCTCTGGCGCTGCTCGGGTTCGTCGTGCTGCTCCAGTTCAACCGCTTTGCCGTCATGACCGGCATCGCCTCGCTCCTGGTCGTCGCCATCTATCCCTTCATGAAGCGCGTCACGTGGTGGCCGCAGGTCTTTCTCGGACTCGCCTTCTCCTGGGGCGCGCTGATGGGCTTCGCCGTCACCTTCGGACGCATCGACGTCACCGCGCTGGTGCTCTATGCCGGTTCGATCGCCTGGGTGATCGGCTACGACACGATCTATGCGCATCAGGACGCCGAGGACGACGCGCTGATCGGTGTCAAATCCACCGCGCGCCTGTTCGGCGCCCATACGCATCAGGCGCTGATCCTGTTCTATGGCGTCGCGGTGATGCTGATCGGCGTCGCGCTGGCCTCAGGCGATGCGCGCTGGCCGGCCTGGCTCGGGCTCGCCGCCTTCGCCGCGCATCTGGCGTGGCAGGTCATGCGCTTGCGGATCGACGATCCCGAATTGTGCCTGCGGCTGTTCAAGTCGAACAAATATGCGGGCCTGCTGCTGTTCGCGGGATTGCTCGCGGACGCGGCGATGCGGGCACAGCTCTCGTAGGATGCGTAGGGCGGATCAGCGAAGCGCAATCCGCCAACTTCTGTCCGAGTAGAAAGCAAAGAGGCGGGTTACGCCTACGGCTAACCCGCCCTACGGCAATTGTGACTGCCGCTTAATTCCGCGCGATGATCTCGCGTTCTTCGCGATGAACGGTGAGTTCGCGCGCCATCGCGACGCGGCGGCGCATCAGGAATTTCGGACGGCGGGCGCGGATCGCATTGGCGCGGCGACGGCGGGCGGCGGGCTTGCGCGCGCCTTCGTCGAGCTGCGGCAGCGCGAAGATCTCGCTCCAGATCGCCCAGGCCTCGTTGAGCTCGTCGCCCTCGGCACCGACCAGCAGCGGCACGGACAGCGAGGGATCGCGATGCACGAGGACGAGGGCCTGCGCCTCGTCATTGCCGCGCAGCGCGACGCCGGTGAAGTCGCTGACGCGGACGTTGATCGCCATCTGCATGCCGCGGACGGCACGGCGCAGCACGACACGTTCGCGATGAAGCTCGATCTGCCTCGTGTATCCGTCGGCGCGCGGATCATGCGCATCGAAGCGGACCGGGAGGGAAAGAGGGTCGAGCCGCAGAGAGCGGCTCGACCCGGCGGGAGCGACCCCGCATGTTGCTGTTTGACGCCTCACGGCTTTCGTTCTCCCCGCCGGGATTATGTTCCCGGTCGATGCGAGGACCTTAGCGCGCGCTCTTCCGAAACCGCTTAAAAAGGCTGGTTAACCCACCGTCACTGCTCCTCATGATTGACAAGACCTTGGCACGCATGATTGACGAGACGTTGCGCCGATGGTGCGAATCTGAGCTTTTGGCGGGCTGAAAATGCTTGAAGTCCGCGCGATCAGGGCACATCTGTGGGTTCCGGTCCCGAACCCCCGCCCCAACAGGATTTCGTTCGTGAACTCTTCACCATCCGCAAGCTCGACCACAGCCAATCGCGACCTGTTCGACCAGTCCGCGCTCTCCGATCTCGCGCAACGGCTGGTCGAGGCGGCCAGGCGCGCGGGCGCGGACGCGGCCGATGCGGTCGCCGTGCGCGGCGTCTCGCAAGGCGTCGAGGTGCGCGACGGACGCGTCGAGGAATCCGAGCGCTCGGAGGGCGACGATGTCGGCCTGCGCGTGCTGGTCGGCCAGCGTCAGGCGGTGGTCTCGACCAACGACGTCAGCGGCGATGCCGTCACCAAGCTTGCCGAACGCGCGGTCGCGATGGCGCGCGTGGCCCCCGACGACAAATATGTCGGCCTCGCCGATCCCGCGCTGCTCGCGCGCGATTTCCCCGATCTCGATCTGCTCGATCCCGACATTCCCGCGACCAGCGAGCTCGAGCGCCGCGCGCTCGCGGCCGAAGCCGCCGCGCTCGCCGTGAAGGGCGTCACGAAATCCGGCGGCGCTTCGGCCTCCGCCGGCATGGGCGGCATGGTGCTGGTCACCTCGACCGGTTTCCACGGCTCCTACTTGCGCTCCAGCCAGGGCATTTCGGCCACCGCCATCTCGGGCGAGGGCACCGGCATGGAGCGCGACTACGATTTCACCTCGGCGCCGCATGCCGCCGACCTCTTGTCACCGGAGGTGGTCGGCCGCTCCGCCGGCGAGCGCACCGTGGCGCGCTCCAACCCGCGCAAGGTCGAGACCTGCAAGGTGCCCGTGGTGTTCGATCCGCGCGTTGCCGGATCGCTGGTCGGCCATGTCGTAGGTGCCATCAATGGCGCCTCGATCGCGCGCAAGACCAGCTTCCTGAAGGACAAGCTCGGCCAGCAGCTGTTTGCCAAGAACATCCGCATCATCGACGATCCCCTGCGCAAGCGCGGCCTGCGCTCGCAGACCTTCGACGCCGAGGGCGTCGCCGTGAAGAAGATCGCGCTGATCGACGAGGGCGTGCTGACGACCTGGCTGCTCGATTGCGCCACCGCGCGCGAGCTCGGCCTTGCCACCACCGGTCATGCCCATCGCGGCGTCTCCTCCTCGCCCTCGCCGGGCCCCTACAATCTGCATCTCGAACCCGGCACGCCGACGCCGGCCGAATTGATCTCAGACATCAAGCAGGGCTTCTACGTCACCGATCTGATCGGCTCGGGCGTCAACGGTGTCACCGGCGATTACAGCCGCGGCGCTTCCGGCTTCTGGATCGAGAATGGCGAGATCACCTATCCCGTCAGCGAGGTGACGATCGCCGGCCATCTGTTCGAGATCTTCAAATCGATGCAACCGGCGAACAATCTCGAATTCCGCTACGGCATCAATGCGCCGACGGTGCGCATCGAGGGCTTGACGCTTGGCGGACGTTGACGCGAACGACACGATCCTGACCCGCGACGCCGCACTGCTGCAGGACACGGTGCGGGAAGCGGGCGCACTGGCGCAGTCGATGTTCCGCACCGAGCTGAAGAAGTGGATCAAGGGCGCATCCTCGCCGGTGTCGGAAGCCGACATCGCCGTCAACGATTTGCTCGAAACGCGCTTGCGGAGCGCGACGCCGGATTATGGCTGGCTCTCGGAGGAGAGCGCCGACGACGCGGCCCGGCTGTCGCGGCGGCTGACCTGGATCGTCGATCCCATCGACGGCACGCGCAACTACCTCAACGGCCATGACGATTGGTGCGTCAGCGTCGCGCTGGTCGAGGATGCAACGCCCGTGCTCGGTGCAGTGTTCGCGCCTGTGAGCGGCGAGTTCTTCTTCGCCGCGCGCGGACGCGGCACGACGCTCAACGACGTCCCGGTGCGGGCGACGGGCGGAGCCGAGCTGGACTTCGCCCGCGTCGCCGGGCCGAAACCCCTGGTCGAGCGCCTGAAGCCCTCGCTCGGCGACATCCAGCTGCATCCGCGAATCGGCTCGCTGGCGCTGCGCCTGTGCCGGGTCGCCCATGGCGCGCTGGATGCGGCTTTTGCGGGCGGCAACAGCCATGATTGGGACCTTGCGGCGGCCGATTTGATCGTGCAGGAAGCCGATGGTAGGATGAGCGACCTCTCCGGAGAACCCATCCTCTATAACCGCCGGGAAGTGGCGCACGGGGTGCTGGTGGCAGCGGGGCGCGATCGTCATGCGGGCATTGTCGCGCATTTTCGAGATCGCCCCTTGGCCTGAAGCGCCCGTCGTCGTGCTCGTCGAACACTGCTTTGCCGGGCCGCCCGCTAGGAACAGAACTCATGCCAGATAGTGCCCCGCAACAACTGCTCCACCTCGTCATCGGCGGCGAGCTCGTCGATCTCGAGCAGAACGTCTTCAAGAATCTCGACGACGTCGAGATCGTCGGCCTCTACCCGAATTATGCGACCGCCCACGCCGCCTGGCGGGCCAAGGCGCAGAGCACGGTCGATAATGCGCAGATGCGCTATTTCATCGTCCATCTCCATCGGCTGCTCGACCCCAATCAAGAACCGGCACGTTGAAAAAACTGCTTCGCAATACGCTGCGAAGCAGCTGGTTTCAGCGTGCCGTCGGGGTTCTGGCGGCCGAATATCTGCGTCTGGTCTGGCGCACCAACAAGTTCACGTTCGATCCGCCCGATGTCTATGACATCGTCGAGCCGCAGATCCCGGCGATCTTCGCCTTCTGGCACGGCCAGCATTTCCTCACGCCCTTCATCAAGAACAAGGACTCCTATCGGGCCAAGGTCCTGATCTCCCGGCACCGCGACGGCGAGTTCAACGCCATTGCGGTGGAGCGGCTCGGCATCGGCCTGATCCGCGGTTCCGGCGATCATGGCAGCGCCTTCCACCGCAAAGGCGGCGTCGGCGCCTTCAAGGAAATGGTGCGGACGCTGCAGGACGGTTGTAATGTCGCGCTGACCGCCGATGTCCCCAAGCGCGCGCGCGTGGCGGGACTCGGCATCATCATGCTGGCACGGGAATCCGGGCGGCCGATCATGCCTTTCGCGATGGCGACCAGCCGCTTCATCCGGCTGAAGAACTGGGACCGCACCACCATCAATCTGCCGTTCGGGCGGGGCGTCCTGGTCGGCATCAAGGAAATCCACGTGCCACCGGATGCGGATGCCGCCACGATGGAAGCGCTGCGGCTGGAGCTGGAAGAGACCTTGAACGAGGCGACCCGGCGCGCCTATGCGCAACTCGGCCGTCCGGGGCCTCAAGATGCCTAAATCGCTGCCCATTGCGTTGCCGATCACGCTGCGGATGTACCGGCGCCTGGCCTCCGGCCTGGTGCCGCTGGCGCCCGCGCTGATCAAGCGGCGGCTGAAGCAGGGCAAGGAAGATCCCGCGCGCGTCGGCGAGCGGCGCGGTCTCTCCCGGGACGTGCGGCCGCACGGCCCGCTGGTCTGGATCCACGGTGCCAGCGTCGGCGAGGTGCTGGCCGCGGCGGCGCTGATCGAGCGTTTGCGCGATCTCAATCTGCGCATCCTGCTCACCTCGGGCACCGTCACCTCGGCCGCGGTGGTCGCCAAGCGCTTTCCGCCCGACGTCATCCATCAATACGTGCCGTATGATTCTCCGCGTTATGTCGCGCGTTTCCTCGATCACTGGAAGCCGTCGCTGGCGCTGTTCATCGAATCCGATCTGTGGCCGAACCTGATCCTCGCCGGCGCCGCGCGCCGCGTGCCGATGGTGCTGATCAACGGGCGGATGTCGCCGCGCTCCTTCCCGCGCTGGCGGCGCATGCACGGCACCATCTCGGCGCTGCTGTCGCGGTTCGACATTTGCCTGGCGCAGTCGAAGATCGATGCCGAACGCTTCGCCGCGCTCGGTGGCCGCGACGTCGCCACGACAGGGAATCTCAAGCTCGACGTGCCGGCGCCGCCGGCCGATCCCGCCAAGCTCGAGCGGTTGATGGCGATGACGCGCGGGCGGCCGATCATCGTCGCGGCCTCGACCCATCCGGGCGAGGACGAGATGCTGGTCGCCGCGCATCGCAGCCTCGTCGGCTTCTTCCCGCAGCTCCTCACCGTGATCGTGCCGCGGCATCCCGATCGCGGCTCCTCGATCGCTGGCCTGATCACGGCCTCCGGCCTGACGCCTGCCCTGCGCTCGCGCGAAGAACTGCCGGGCGCGACCACCGACATCTATGTCGCCGACACCATGGGCGAGCTCGGCCTGTTCTACCGCCTCTCGCCGATCGTGTTCATGGGCGGGTCGCTGATCCGCCACGGCGGACAGAATCCGATCGAGGCGATCAAGCTCGGCGCCGCCATCGTCCATGGTCCGCACGTCTTCAACTTCACCGATGTGTTCGAGGCGCTCGATGCGAGCGGTGCGGCGCGGCAGGCCGATAATCAGGAGGCGCTGGTCAAGCAGCTCGGCCAGCTGCTGGCCGATCCCGCCTTGCGCGAGACAATGCAGCGCGCCGGTACCGGCGTGGTCGAGCGGCTCGGCGGCGCGCTGGATCGCACCATGACGGCACTCGAGCCCTATCTGCTGCAATTGCGCATCGAGATGGGGGCCGCCAATGCGTGAGCCGGCCTTCTGGTACCGGCCACGTTCTCTTCCGTCCTATGCGTTATGGCCGTTCGGCGCGCTCTACGGCGCGATCACCGAACGGCGCATGCTGCGCGAGGGCATGGATGCCGGCATCCCCGTGATCTGCGTCGGCAATTACCATGTCGGCGGCGCCGGCAAGACGCCGACCGTGCTGGCGCTGACGAAGCTGTTGCGCGGGCTCGGCGAAACGCCGGTGGTGCTCAGCCGCGGCTACGGCGGGCGCCTGAAAGGCCCCGTCATGGTCGGCCGCGACCGTCACACCGCCGCCGATGTGGGCGACGAGCCCTTGATGATGGCGCGCGACGTCCCGGTCGTGGTCGCGCGCGACCGCGTCGACGGTGTTGCGCTGGCGAAGTCGCAAGGCGCCACCGTCATCCTGATGGACGACGGTTTCCAGAACCCGCGCCTGCTCAAGGATGCTTCGCTGATCGTGATCGACAGCGAGCGCGGCCTCGGCAACGGCCAGGTGTTCCCGGCAGGCCCCTTGCGCGCGCCGCTGCAGGCCCAGCTTGCACGCACCGACGCGCTGGTGCTGATCGGCGACGGCCGCGCCGCCAACGATGTCGCGGCCGAGCTCGCCAAGCGCAACAAGCCCGAGCTGCGCGCACGGTTGAAGCCGGATGCGGGCTCGCTCGCGCAACTGCTCGGCCGGAAAGTGTTCGCCTTCGCCGGCATCGGCGATCCCGAACGCTTCTTCCGCACCCTTCGCGCCGGCGGCATCGACGTCGCGCGCACGCGCGCCTTCGCCGATCACCACATGTTCTCGCGCGAGGAGATCGCAGCCCTCGCGGCGGAGGCGGAGCGCGAGCAGCTCACGCTGGTGACGACGGAAAAGGACCTTGCGCGCCTGCGCGGCCAGGATGGCGTGCCTGACGACATCGTGCCATTCGCCGTCCATCTCGAGTTCGACGATCCCGACGCGCTGCGCCAGTTGATCGGCGACCAGCTCTACAAGGCGCGCGAGCGAAGATTTGGCAGGCGATGATCTCGTAGGGAGGCAAGGCTATTCCGCGAAGATTGCGCCTCGCGCTTTCCTGCGCGAACGCAACGTGTGATGGCGAATGAATTGGCGCGATGCGATGTGTGAACCGAGCTGTCATGTCGCGGGGGCGACAAAGTCTCTTCCGCACGTCCGGGAGTTGATGTAGCCTTTCATGAGAGCCGTCACCGGGACGTGCCGAACTCCCGGAAATCATCGACGGCGTTTATGCCCACGGCGGGCAGTGTATCTTCATCATTTCAGGTGCGATGGCCGTAACGACCAGCTCGGAACGGCATGAAGAGGTATTGCTAAGAGTTCAGAGGAGAACATGCCATGCATTTTTGCCTCACCGGACAATACACACCACGCGCGCTCAACGCTATCTTGGAAAATCCCACGACCAATCGCCAGGAGGCCGCCAGGAAGCTCATTGAAGCCGCCGGCGGCAAGCTGATTTCGATGTACAGCGTTGCGGCCGACGGCCCAGGCGTCCTGGTGATTTTCGATGTGCCTGATCCGGGCGTGGCTCCGGCCATTTCCGGGCTGACCGTTACGGCAGGCACCCTGCAGAACGTGAAGCTGACCCGGTTGTTCACGCAGGACGAGATCAAGCAGGTCCGCCAGAATGCGGCGAAGCTGCGTGCTTCTTATACTCCGCCCGGAGGCTGACTCCGGATCTTGAGCGAAGCCGCCGCAGGCTTTGCAGGCGGCGGCAACGCTCACATCAAGGGATCAATCACGTCTGCAAGCCGAAGGTCTGGCGTCCATCGACGGACGATGTAATACGATGCGTGCTGCGTCCGGTGCCATGGGCCGGATTGAACGTGCTTGCCAGCGGCCGCGGTTCTCCGCGGCGATCGTGCTTCAGCAGTCAGTTGTGCTCACCACGCCCCAGCGGCCATCATTCCGATAATGGTCAGGCACGAGAGGCAGGCCACCATGACAGTATAGTATTCGGGTGTATTCATTGCAGGCTCCCAAACTGTTGCCAATTGCTTGGTCATTGCTACGCGGGAGAGGTTGCCCGTGGTCGGGCCGCTTCAGTGCGGCGCGCGGTAATCGGGTTTGCGATGCATGTGCATCTTGTCATCGTCCCCCCGATCTGCAGGATGATGATCCGCGTCCGGAGCCTGAGCGCGTTCAGTCGCGATCAGAAGCTGTTTCCGCATTTCAGCAAGACGGGCGCGACAATATTCACGATAGAGCAACTCTAATATGGCGGGCATGATCATCCCCATCGTTTGGCTTGATATTCCGCCGCGAATTTTCTTGGTGAACGTAGCCGTCCAGATGACGCTTCGATATGAGCCCGTTCACAGACTGCGCCAATTCCAAAGCTCAATGGTCGGTTGGTTGGCTTGATTGTCTGCGCGATAAAAGGAGCAGGGCCAGTTACCTAACATGCAACTATAGCAGCCCTCTGTTTCACCAAGACTTCGTCGAACAACTTAAGGGCGCCAAATCGCAACGAAGAATCCAACTACAGCGCGAAATGACTAACCACTGAGTGCGCGCACTGCTCGATGCAACGCGGAGCGGCGTGGCGGAGATCATCGGCGGTGAGGCTGGCAAATCACGCGCGCGCATATCGTCGCAATTGACACATCCTTATCGATGCTCGTGCCGACCTGGTTGCCGCACGCCGCCATTCAGCCGGCATTCATGGCCAGGCTCTTATCGATAGAGCTGCGTCCAAGGAGAGGTCAGATGAAATTGCGGTCCGCGCTTCTTACCGCCAGCCTCATGTGTCTGCCGGTGTTGCCCGCCCTTGCTCAGACATCCGCACCACCTGCCGCCGCTCCGACCGCCACCGTGCCGGTTCCCGCGACCAAGCGCGTGACGTGCCTTGCCACGACGGCGAGCCTGAAAGGGCAGGACAAGCGCGACCAGCTGCAGCTCTGCCTGGCGCAGGCGCGGGTCGACTGCCTGAAGCAGGCGATCGATCAGAAGATCGTCGGCGAATCCAGGAAGAGTGCGATCAAGACTTGCATGGGCGGCGATGCACCCGAGCCGCAATAGGCGAGCGAGATTGACGACGGGATCACGATTCCTGCGGTCTCGGCGCGCCGGGAAAATGCCGCTGCAGCACGGCGGCAGGCGTGGCGTAGGCCTCCTGCAGGTCGACGCTCCAGTATTTCAGCTCGTCGAGCGGAATCCGCGCGTCGGTGATGGCGCAGCGCACGAAGGTCCCCGGCGAGATCACGCGGAAATCGCCGTCGAGATATTGCACCTGCGCTTCGCCATGGCCCGAGGGGCCGAACTTGTTCAGCACGGTCGAAAGTCTCCGTGGAAGGCCGCCCTCGAGGAAACCCCCGGAGGGCACGATGTGTTGGCCGGGATGTAGCATAGATAGGGCGGCTTGTCCGCCCGGTAAACCCACCGGTTTGTGATGTTTTGCCGCCGTTTCCGCATGATAGTTCTGGCGCGAAGGATCGCTGGTTCCGGCAGCTCCCTACGGCAGAGTCCGATGCGCCTTCGACTGACCGCCCTGTTCGTGATGCTCGTGATGTCGGCCGCGCATGCCGCGCCGGCGCCGCTAGCAGTCGAGATTCCGCTGGCGTCGGGCGTTCTCCATGCGCAGCTCTACAAGCCCGAGGGAGCAGGCCCGTTTCCGACCGTGATCGCGCTGCATGGCTGCGGCGGGCTCGGCGGCCATTCCGATTCCATCCTGCCGCGCTATCGCGACTGGGCCGAGCGCCTGCTCAGGGCCGGCAACGCCGTGCTGTGGCCCGACAGCTACGGCTCGCGCGAACTCGGCCCGCAATGCCGCGTCAAGGAGATGCACGTCAAGGCGCGGCGCGAGCGCGTCGCCGACATCGCGGCGAGCCGGGCCTGGCTGATGCAGCAGAGCTGGGTGGCGCGCGACCGCGTCAGCCTGATGGGCTGGGCCAATGGCGCGAGCGCGCTGCTCTGGGCCGTGCGTCCGCAGAGTGCCGCGCGGGATCTCGGTCCGGATTTCCGTGCTGCCGTCGCTTTCTATCCCGATTGCCGGATCTCGGCCGGCCTCGGCTGGAGCACGCGCGTGCCCACGCTGGTGCTGATCGGCGCCGATGACGACGTCTCGTCGCCGCCGGCCTGCCGCCAGATGGTGGAGGGCGCGCATGGCCGCAGCGCGCTCGCGCGCATCGTGGTCTATCCCGGCGCCTATCACGATTTCGACCGCGCCAACACGCCGCTGCATGCGGCTGGCAGCAACGATGCAGGCGCGCCCGAGCGCGGCCATCTCGGCACGAATGCAGAGGCGCGCGCGGAGTCGCAGAGAGAGGTCGCGGAGTGGCTGGCGCGGTAATCTCGTAGCCCGGATGGAGCGCAGCGAAATCCGGGACAGTGCAACGTGGGGCACGATCCCCGGAATGCGCTGCGCTCCATCCGGGCTACGGGCCACGTGAAGCGGGGCCGCCCGGGGAACAACGTCAGGCGGACAGCCCCGCATCGACCACCGCCCTGCACGGAAAATGGCCGACCGGGAATCTACGGATCGCGCGCGCGCCGGTTTCAGCGCGTGACGGCGCCTTAGTTCGACCACGATGTCGCTTAAACGAAAGTCCCATGCGCAACCGCATCACGCTCTTCTCCGCACTCGTCGCCTTCACCGTCGCGATCTTCCTGTACGAGGCCCACGCCGGCGCCCCCCAGCGCGCACCGGAGCATTGCGGCTTCTGGACCACGATCGACGCGGGATTGTCCTGCCGCTAGGGCTCGCCGTGTCCACGCGCGTCGCTATTGGCGGCGAATGACACTGCATGTGAAGCGGTCATCGCCTCAGAACAGACTGCCCTGATCCACCGGCTTGGCCACGCGCTTCGGCGCGGGCTTTGCGTCCGCTGCGGCCGGCTTCGCTGGCGCCGGCGCACGCTTGGCCGTCGGCACCGGCCGATCCGCATCCGCGGTCGCCGCCACACGTCCGTCCGCGAACTCGATCTCGAGCCGCGCGTTCGGCCCGACGCTGTCGGCCGCATGCAGCGGATGACCCGCCTCGTCCCGCACCAGCGCGAAGCCGCGTGCGAGCACGCTGCGATAGGACAAGGCCGACAGCAGCTTGCCGCTGTTCTCGACGCGGGCCTCCAGCCGCTGCAGCAGCGTGAGAAGCGCGCGGCCGGCGCGCTCGCTGAGGCGATGCGTGCGCTCGCGCTGGCGGGCGATCGCGTTGCGCTGCGCCTGCGCATTGGAGATTTTTGACGCGCGCAGGCGAACCTCGAGTCCGGCAAAGCGGTCGCGCCGCCGCCGCAGCAGCGAGCGCGCGGAGAGGCCGAGCCGCTCGCCGCACACTGTCAGGCGATGGTCGGCCTGCGAGATCTGGCCGTGCAGCACGCGCAGCGTCAGCTTCGAGCTGGCGGCGGTGAACCTGCGGAAATGCGCGTGCGTGTTGGCCTTGAGGCAGCGGGGCAGGGAGGCGCCCGCCGAATCCAGCCGTTGCCTTGGAATGGCGAGCAGGTCGCCGGCCGCCGGCAGCGCGCGCGCGGCGGCGCGGAGCTCGCTGCGGCGGCTCTCCTGGGCGCGCTGCCATCTGGCGCGGGTGCGGCGTCCGAGATCGGCGACCTCGACGAACAGATCGCTGCGCACCGGCACCGCCATCTCGGCGGCCGCCGTCGGCGTCGGCGCGCGCTTGTCGGCGACGAAGTCGATCAGCGTGATGTCGGTCTCGTGTCCCACCGCCGAGATCAGCGGGATCATGCTCTCGGCCGCCGCGCGCACCACGATCTCCTCGTTGAACGACCAGAGATCCTCCAGCGAGCCGCCGCCGCGTGCGACGATCAAGACGTCGGGCCGCGGAATCTTGCCGCCCTCCGGCAGCGCGTTGAAGCCGCGGATCGCGGCCGCGACCTGCTCGGCCGAGCCTTCGCCCTGCACCTTCACCGGCCACACCAGCACGCGGCGGGGGAAACGGTCCTCCAGCCGATGCAGGATGTCGCGGATCACCGCGCCGGTCGGCGAGGTCACGACGCCGATCACCTCCGGCAGCCACGGCAGGAGCTGCTTGCGCGCCTCGTCGAACAGGCCTTCGGCGGCGAGCTTCTTCTTGCGCTCCTCCATCAGCGCCATCAGCGCGCCGATGCCGGCCGGCTCCAGCGCCTCGATCACGATCTGGTACTTCGAGGAGCCCGGATAGGTCGTCAGCTTGCCGGTGGCGATGACCTCGAGCCCTTCCTGGGGCTTGAAGCGCATTCGTCCGTGCACGCCCTTCCAGATCACCGCCTCGATCTTGGCGCTCTCGTCCTTCAGCGCGAAATAGCAATGCCCGGAGGAGTGGGCGCCCCGGAAGCCCGAGATCTCGCCGCGGACCCGGACATGGCCATATGTGTCCTCCACGGTCCGCTTCAGGGACTGCGAAAGCTCGGAAACGGTGAATTCAGGCGCGTTGTGAAGTGGTTCCGCAGGCGGCATTGAGCAAACGATTCGGCATTTTGGGGTCAGGCCCGACGTTAAGGATTTTCGCTAGCCGGCGCCATGCGAAACTGGCGGTTAGAGGCTGTAGGATGGGTTGAGCCCTTGCGAAACCCATCGCCTCTCTATCCCCGCTCTCCGTAATCGCGCCCGTCCTCCGACCGATCGCCGGCCCAATCGACCGGGTAATTGCCGAGCTTGACGTGGCGATGAAACGAGGAGGGCGCCCAGTCACGTACCCGGCTGACGAGCCCGTGCTTGAGCGGATTGATGTGAACATAATCGACATGCCGCGCGAAATCGACGTCGTCACGAATGGTGTGCTCCCAATATCTGCGCTGCCAGATGCCCCGTTCACCTTTGGCCGAACGGCTTTGGGATATCCTCTCATTGCGCGACAGCCCGCGCGAAAAGCTGGATTTGATTAGCTGCCAGCGCATTGCAAAATCGGCATCGCCTTCCGGTAACGTCCACACAGTGTGCAGGTGGTCAGGCAGCACCACGATGGCGTCGATCGTGAATGGATGGCGCGCACGCGTTTCGCGAAACGCCGCGCGCAACGCCTCGACATGATCTGTCAGCAAGGCGAGCTTCCGCTCCGCCAGATTGACGGTGAAGAAGAAGCACCCACCCGGAACGAAGTTGCGGCGGTACGCGGTCATGACGCGATCGTATCACGAAACAAGTTTCGTTACGGTCTTCTAGACCAACTGGCTGTTGAACAATCAGTCAGCAAGGGCTTAGACTAGAACGTTTTCTGTGGGGGGACACTGTGATGAAAAGAACCTTAATCTTGCTTGCCCTTGTGCCGCTCTCGGGCTGTGGTATTGCCGCCAAAATTGATGCTCGACAGGATTACCAAGCCTCTGAGGCACAGTACAAAGCTTGCTTAACGGCCAACCCTGCCGCTCCGCAGAATTGCGAAGGGCTTAGACTGGCCATGGAAGCCGACGAGCGAAAATATACAAACCTGTCGGCAGGCACGAATCCGGGCTCGCAGACAAGTCACAACGTTACGATCTTGAACCGATGAGGGAGATTGTCTTAACTCGGTGCTGCGCTTTCGGCGAACACCGGAGGAACAATCAAACCGAAAGCGAGAAGCGGATGAGGCTGCACAAGGAAGTGTAGCCATATCGTCGCTTGTGGCTAACCAGTCAAATTCGATGCACCTTTCTGGCCAGGTAAAAGCAGTAGGCAAATGCATGTCGAAAAATCTTGCGCTGGTTCTCGTCTCGCTGGCGGGAATTGTGGAAGCGGGTGCCGATGCCCCCTTTTTCACACAACCAGTAAAAGACTGGCTGGTATTCGGTCAGGTTTTCAAAAATCAAGCGCAATGTATTGCGATGAAGAACTTTGGTCGTGAAGCCGTGCTGAATTTTATTCTTAATCCGGGTGATCCTCACGGCAAAATTGCCATGCAATTGGATGGCAAATTGGAGAATGTACCTCGCGCGCCTTCGCCAGAAATTGTTGCTGCACTAAAAAAATGCCAACGGAAATTCGAAGATCTGTATAACGAGTGAGAGACTCCGCCGCTTGGCGCGTAGAACATCAAGAATAGGCTCTGCCCAAATATCTGCGGTTGGCTTCGATTTCGGCTCGATGCTGCTGACGGCTGTTCCAGAAGCGGGTGATAGGGGCCTGCATGGCCTTTTTCGCCAACAGCAGTTCGTAGGATGGGTTGAGCCCTTGCGAAACCCATCGCTTTCCCATTCCCGCTCTCTGTCTTAGCGGCTATCATCCGATTGCAAGTGATGATGAACTGCAGATGGCGCTCGGTCGACTAGCTTCGGACGCTCTGAGAAACCGCGTATGATGGGTTTCGCAAAGGCTCAACCCATCCTACGGGCTGTAAGTGACTACGAATCGAGGATGGCTCAGGGTCGATAAGCTTTACAGATGCTTCGAGAAACGTTTGATAGGTTTTGCAAGCGCTCAACCCATCCTACGGGCTATCTGAGCGAAAACGGCTTAGCGAGCTTGCCCCGCTGATCGACGGGCGTCGACCACCACTGCAATTCGAGCTGCATCGTGAGGCTCTGCCGGAGAGGACGAAGATCGGTCACACGCGTACCTCTGACGTCGAACGCCAAGGCCTCTTCCACCATGACCCGGCGCCGCCGATCAATAGGATCACCACCGAGCCGCGCCACAAGTGAGTTTCCAAAAAAGAATACGATTACGCCAATAGCGACGGTGCCTACGCGAAGCCATGGGCTGCTGACCCAGACGGGTGGGCTCTGCAAGACGCTGCTGATCCAGGCTTCAGGAACAAACCCAAGCGCGATGCATACTCCGCCAAGGAGTTTCGAAATGGCCCAACTAATGGCCCCTCTTGCCATGTTTGTCCTCAAGAACCCCATGTACCTGACATATCACAGGCGACGCCGGCCAACGCAGGGGTAGTGCACGCTGCGGCTGAGTTATGCAGAACGGAATCGCTGGTTTGCGCCAAATGGGCGCGCCCCGGAATGACGGGGAGTTCGCCGCCATCCCCCTTGAGCCCCACCCCGATTCGTGCGACCTCCGCCCCCCAGCAAAACCCCTTATTCTGAGCCTCTTATGCACATTCTCCTGCTCGGTTCCGGCGGCCGCGAACATGCTCTGGCGTGGAAGATCGCGGCGTCCCCCCTGGTGACCAAATTCTGGTGCGCGCCCGGCAATGCCGGGATCGCGAAGGAGGCGGAATGCGTGGCGCTCGACGTCGCCGACCATGGCGCGGTGATCGATTTCTGCAAGGCGAACAAGGTCGAGCTGGTGGTGGTCGGGCCGGAGACGCCGCTGGCGGCCGGCATCGTCGATGATCTCACCGCCGCCGGCATCAAGGCGTTCGGGCCGAGCAAGGCGGCGGCGCAGCTCGAAAGCTCCAAGGGGTTCACCAAGGCGGTGTGCACCGAGTTCGGCATTCCCACGGGCGCCTACAAGCGCTTCACCAACGCCAAGGACGCGCGCGATTACGTCACCAGCCAGGGCGCGCCGATCGTCGTGAAGGCCGACGGGCTCGCCGCCGGCAAGGGCGTCGTCGTCGCCAAGACCGTGCGCGAGGCCGAGGACGCCATCGCCATGATGTTCGAGGGCGCCTTCGGCGAGGCCGGCGCGGAGGTCGTGATCGAGGAGTTTCTGCCCGGCCGCGAGATCAGCTTCTTCGCGCTGTGCGACGGCGAGACCGCGATTCCGCTGGCGTCCGCGCAGGACCACAAGCGCGTGTTCGACCACGACGTCGGCCCCAACACCGGCGGCATGGGCGCCTATTCGCCGACGCCGCTGGTGACGCCTGCCATCCACGACGCGATCATGGCGAAGATCATTTTGCCGACGGTCGCAGGCATGAAGCAGCGCGGCACGCCGTTCCGCGGCGTGCTCTATGCCGGGATCATGCTGACGACGCAGGGCCCAAAGCTGTTCGAGTTCAACGTCCGCTTCGGCGACCCCGAATGCCAGGTGCTGATGCTGCGCATGATGAGCGACATCGTGCCGGCGCTGCTGGCGTCATGTGATGGCCAGTTGAAGAATTTCGACCTGCGCTGGCACAAGGAAGCCGCGATCACCGTGGTGATGGCCGCGCAAGGCTATCCCGGCGACTACCAGAAGGGCACGCGCATCGAGGGGCTCGATGACGCCGCTGGGGTGGACAATGTCGAGATCTTCCACGCGGGGACGGTTGCCAAGGACGGTGCGATCCTCGCCAATGGCGGCCGAGTGCTCAATGTCTGCGCTCTGGGTGCGACCGTGACGGAGGCGCAGGCGAGAGCCTATCAGGCCGTCGACCGCATCCGCTGGCCGGAGGGCTTCTGCCGCCGCGACATCGGCTGGCAGGCGGTGGAGGCGGAGAAGGCCAAGGGCTGAGACGCCGCCGACGGGCCCGAGCTCGCGATCCCGGAGGGCGCGCCAAGGCCGGAATCGCGTGTTGTCGTCACCGCGCCGCCACATCGACATTCCAGAATGTGCAATCGGCTGTTGGGGTTAGTTACCCCGCAGATAATACCGCTACTGTGCATGGGGTTGTTTTTCGACTTTTTGTTTGTCGGGACGACCTCCAGGCTGACCAACCAAGGATGCAACAAGATGTCCGATCTCGCCGACCTCTATCCGGGTTTTGCCTCCGAATGGATCGATACCTCGTTCGGCCGGATCTTCGCCCGCGTCGGCGGCAGCGGCCCGCCGCTGTTGCTCCTGCACGGCTTCTCCGAGACCAACGTGATGTGGCACCAGGTGGCGCCCGAGCTCGCCGAGGCCTTCACGCTGATCATCGCCGACCTGCCGGGCTACGGCTGGTCCGACATGCCCGAGAGCGATGCGCTGCACATCCCCTACAGCAAGCGCGCGATGGCGAAAGCCATGGTCGAAATGATGGAGCGGCTCGGCCACGTCCACTTCGCGCTCGCCGGCCACGACCGCGGCGGCCGTGTCTCCTATCGGCTCGCGCTCGACCACCCCGGCCGGCTGTCGAAGCTCGCGGTGCTCGATATCCTGCCGACCTATAATTACTGGGAGCGGATGAACCGCGCCTATGCGCTGAAGATCTATCACTGGACCTTCCTGGCGCAGCCCTATCCTCTGCCGGAGACGCTGATCTCAGGGCAGGGAGAGTTCTTCCTACGCTTCAAGATGGCGAGCCAGACCAGGTCGAAGACGCTGGACGCGATCGACCCGCGCGCGCTCGAGCATTACCTCGCCCCGTTCCGCGATCCCGCCCGCATCCATGCGATGTGCGAGGACTATCGCGCCGGCGCCTATTTCGACTACGATCTCGACAAGGCCGATTTCGAGGCCGGCAAGAAGATCACGGTCCCGATGCTGGCGCTGTGGGGCAATGCCGGCGTGGCCCAGGCCGCGGCGACGCCGCTCGATATCTGGCGGCAATGGGCGACGAATGTGGAGGGCATGCCGGTCGACTCAGGGCACTTCCTCACCGAGGAGAATCCGGACGTGACGGCGAGGGCGCTGCGGGAGTTCTTTGTGGGCGATTAGCGCCGCTCCCGAAAGAACTCCTTGAGCAGCCGCGCCGCCTCGCTCTCGCCGACGCCGGAATAGACATCCGGCGCGTGGTGGCAGGTCGGGGAGGCAAAGAACCGCACGCCGGATTCGACCGCGCCGCCCTTGGGGTCGGCGGCGCCGTAATAGAGCCGCCTGACCCTTGCAAACGAGATCGCGCCCGCACACATGGTGCAGGGCTCCAGCGTCACGTAGAGGTCGCAGTCGACGAGGCGCTCGCTGCCGATCTTTTTCGCGGCCTCGCGCAGCGCCACGATCTCGGCATGGGCCGTCGGGTCGTAATCGGTCAGCGTCCGGTTCGCCGCGGTGGCGATGACCTCGTCATTGCGGACCACGACGCATCCAACAGGAACTTCGCCCGCCTTTCCGGCACTTTCGGCCGTTTTGAGCGCCAAATCCATGAAAGAGGGGGCTTTCAAGCCTCGTATCATCGCCAGAAACCTGCTAGTAGCTGCGCCTTCAGCAGAAGTGCTTAACCGAAATTGCCTGAGCATGCGGCTCGGAACGAGCGCGCACAATGCTCAACGGCCACCCCCTCGAGTGAGATTATCCATGCCTCGCGACAGCGACAAAGACAACGATTCCCGCGGCCGGCGAGGCCCGCCCAAAGGCGGCCGCAGCGGCAAGGCGCGCGGCCCCGAGAAGAAGTTCGCCAAGCGCGGTTTTGAGGGCAAGAGCGCGGGAAAGAGCGAGGGCAGGGGCGACCGCGACAGCCGCCCGCCCCGTGGCGATCGCGACAGCCGTCCACCGCGCGGGGATCGCGAGAACCGTCCGTTCCGCCGCCGCGAGGAGGGCGATGCCCCGCGCCGCGATTTTTCCGACCGTCCGCGCTTCAAGCGCGACGATCGCGGCAGTGAAGCCCGCGGCGAGCGCAGCTTCAAGCCGCGCGGCGACCGTCCGTTTTCCGATCGCTCCTCGCGCGATGGCGAGAAGCGCCCCTTCAAGCCGCGTGGCGATCGTCCGTCCTATGGCCGTGACGACCGTCCGCCGCGCAGGGACCGCGACGACGCCCGCCCGGCCGGCCGCTCGAGCGACAGGAAGTTCGGCGACAAGAAGCCCTATGCGCCGCGTGGCGACCGCCCCGAGCGCCCGTTCGACGGCGAGCGGAGGTTTTCGCGCGGGGGGGATCGCGGCGGCGGTCCGCGGGATCGCGGCGAGCGCAGCGATTCCAAGCCCTGGCAGAAGCGTGACGCGGCTCCGCGCGGCGACCGGCCGCCGCGCAAGGATTTCGGCAAGGGTCCGCGCAAGGATTTCGGCGACCGTGATCGCGGCCAGGACAAGCCCTGGCAGAAGCGCGACGATCGGCAAGGCGGCGGCGATGATCGTCCGCGGTTCTCGCGTTCGCGCGACGATCGCGCGTCGGGCGATCGCCCGTTCCGCGAGCGGCCCAAATTCGACCGGCCGCGCGAGGATCGTCCAAAATTCGATCGGCCCCGACGTGAGGGCGACGGCGACCGCGGCGGGCGCGGTGGTGACCGGCCGAAATTCAATCGTCCGCGCGAGCGGTCGGAAGGCCGTTCCGATTGGCACGAGCATCCGCGCAGCGAAGGCCGTTTCGGCGATCGCCCGCGCCGCGAAAACGAGGACGAGAGCAGGATCTTCGAGAAACGTCCGGCCTTCGGCGGCCGCGGTGCCTATCGCGAGCGCGATCGTGATTTCGACCGGCGGCCGCGCCGGGACGAAGAGCCGAAGCCGAAGAAGGCCGGCGAGCGTATCGCGAAAGCGCTGGCACGCGCAGGCCTCGCGTCGCGCCGCGACGCCGAGGAAATGGTCACGCAGGGCCGCGTCACGGTCAATGGCCGCGTCATCAACTCGCCTGCGCTCGACATCACCAAGAACGATGTCGTCCTGGTCGACGGCAAGCCGTTGCCGGAGCGCGAGCGCACGCGGCTGTTTCTGTATCACAAGCCGCGCGGACTGATGACCACGCATGACGATCCCGAGGGGCGTCCGACCGTGTTCGACAATCTGCCGGAAGGTCTGCCGCGGCTGATCAGCGTCGGCCGGCTCGACTTCAACACCGAAGGCCTCCTGCTGCTCACCAACGACGGCGGCCTCGCGCGCACGCTCGAATTGCCGGATACCGGCTGGCTGCGCCGCTACCGCGTTCGCGCCCACGGCGACGTCACCCAGGCCCAGCTCGACGAGCTCAAGAACGGCATCGAGGTCGAGGGCGTCAAATACGGTCCGATCGAGGCGACGCTGGAGCGTGATCAGGGCGCCAATGTCTGGCTGGTGTTCGCGATCCGCGAAGGCAAGAACCGCGAGGTGCGCAACGTCTGCGCCCATCTCGGGCTCGAGGTGAACCGGCTGATCCGCGTCTCCTACGGACCGTTCCAGCTCGGCGAGGTGCCCGAAGGCCAGGTCGAGGAGATCCGTTCGCGCGTGCTGCGCGAGCAGCTCGGCGACAAGGTGATCGAGAAGTCGGGCGCGCAGTTCGACGTGCCCTCGAAATCCGCACGCGTCGATGACGCACCGAGCGAGAAGAAGCCCGTCAGCAAGCGCGCCGTGATCAACGACCGCAAGGGCCGCCGCGTGCTGGTGCAGCGCACTGGGAGCGAAGAGGCGCGCGAGCGCAACGAGGAAGAGGCGAGCGGCTACGGCCCGCCGCGCCGTCCCAAGCGCGGCTATCACGGCAAGCGCGACCTGACGCCGCGGGAGGACTAGCTTGCGCGTCGTCGGCGGTCGTTTGAAGGGGCGTAATCTGGCCTCACCGTCCTCGCGCGACATCCGCCCCACGGCGGACCGGTTGCGCGAGTCCGTGTTCAACATCCTTGTGCATGCCTATGACGATCCGATCGAGGACGCGCGCGTGCTCGATCTGTTCGCCGGCACCGGCGCGCTCGGCATCGAGGCCTCGTCGCGCGGGGCGAAGTTCACGCTGTTCGTCGACAACGGCGCGGAAGCGCGGGCGCTGCTGCGCAACAACGTCGAGTCACTCGGCTTGGGTGGCGTCACAAAAGTCTATCGCCGCGACGCGACCGATCTCGGGCCTGCGCATCCCGTCGAGCCGTTCTCGCTGGTGTTTCTCGATCCGCCCTATGGCAAGGGCTTTGCGGAGAAGGCGCTGGCATCCTTGCGCGATGGCGGCTGGCTGACGCCGGGGGCGCTGCTGGTGGTGGAAGAGGCCAAGGCCGCGCAGTTCGCGACACCGGACGGCTTTGAGGAGCTGGAGCGGCGGGCGTATGACGACACCGAGTTCGTGTTTTTGCGTAGGGCGGATTAGCGAAGCGTAATCCGCCATCGTCCCAGAGATGCAGAAGAGGCGGGTTACGCTACGCTAACCCGCCCTACGAATTCACCTCCGCCCGAACAGCTTCTCCACATCGCTCAGCTTCAGCTCAACGTAAGTCGGCCGGCCGTGATTGCACTGGCCGGAGTTCGGCGTGTCCTCCATCTCGCGGAGCAGGGCGTTCATCTCCTCCGGACGCAGCCTTCGGCCGGCGCGCACCGAGCCGTGGCAGGCCATGGTCGCAGCGACGTGCATCAGGCGGCGTTCGAGAGGAAGCGCCTCGTCCCATTCGGCCATGTGCTCGGAGAGATCGCGCAGCAATCCGCCCGCGTTGGTCTTGCCAAGCAGCGAGGGCGTCTCGCGCACCGCGACAGCGCCGGGGCCAAAGGATTCGATGGCGAGGCCGAACGAGGCCAGCTCCTCGCTGCGCTCCAGGAGGCGCTCGACCGTCGCCTCGTCCATCTCGACGATCTCGGGAATGAGCAGGATCTGCCGCTGCACGCCGTTCGCGGCCAGCGACGCCTTGAGCCGCTCATAGACGATGCGCTCATGCGCGGCATGCTGGTCGACGATGATCAGGCCGTCGCGGGTCTGCGAGACGATGTAGGTCTCGTGGATCTGCGTGCGCGCCGCGCCAAGCGGGCGGTCGACGAGGTCGCTCGCCGGCTGCGTCTCGATCCTCACGTCCGCGCTGGGCGCCCCGACGTCAAATGCGGCCTGCGCGCGCTCGGCGAAGGCGGGCGCGGCGGCGCCTTCGAATGACGGCTTCGGTGCCACCGGGGCGGAGGGCGAGGCGCGCCAGTCCCAGCTCGCCGGACGCTGTGGCGTGAAGGCGGGCCGGAACGAAGACAACGCGCTCTCGCCGCTGTTGGCGGCGGTGCGACGTCCCTCGCGCGCGAGACCTTCCTTCAATCCGTGCACGATCAGCGCGCGGACGAGTCCGGCATTGCGGAAGCGCACCTCGGTCTTGGCCGGATGCACGTTGGCGTCGACCTCGCGCGGGTCGAGCGTGACGAACAGCGCCAGCACCGGATGCCGGTCGCGCGGCAGATAGTCGGCATAGGCTCCGCGCACCGCCCCTAAGATCAGCTTGTCGCGCACGGGGCGGCCGTTGACGAAGAGATATTGCCCGAGCGCATTGGCCTTGGTCAGCGCCGGTGCCGCGGCATAGCCGGCGACGACGACGCCGTCGCGCTCGGCATGGACCTCGAAGGCATGGCTGCGGAACTCCGCGCCCAGGATGTCGCCGAGCCGCGTCAGCCGTCCGGCGGCGCCGGGCAGCGCCGCGGCCCAGGTCACCGGCGCGCGCTCCTCGCCCGCCAGCGTGAAGGCGATATCGGGCCGCGCCATTGCGAGGCGCCGCACCACCTCGCGGATCGCCTCGGCCTCGGTGCGGTCGGTCTTCAGAAACTTCAGCCGCGCCGGCGTCGCATAGAAGAGGTCGCCCACCTCGACGCGGGTGCCATGGGCCAGCGCCGCCGGCATGATCTCGGATTTCTCGCCGCCCTCGACTGTCAGCGCCCAGGCGTGGGGTTCGCTCGCATGCCGCGTGGTGATGGAGAGCCGCGCGACGGAGCCGATCGAGGGCAGCGCCTCACCGCGGAAGCCGAGCGTGCGGATCTGCAAGAGATCCTCGTCGTCGAGCTTGGAGGTCGCATGGCGCTCGACCGCGAGCGCCAGGTCTTTCGCGGTCATGCCGCCGCCGTCGTCGGTGATGCCGATTCGCCGCCGTCCGCCGCCGTCAGTGAAGACGTCGATCCGGCTCGCGCCGGCATCGATCGCGTTCTCGACCAGTTCCTTGACCACGCTCGCAGGCCGCTCGACCACCTCGCCGGCGGCGATGCGGTTGACGACCTGTTCTGGCAATTGGCGGACGGGCATGGGTTCACTCGGCGAATGTCCCAGTGTAACTCCGACCTGCAACAAATGCATGGGGAAGGTCGCACTTCCCACATACCAGATGTGGGAAATCCAAGCCTCGGGCAGCTCCGGCGCAATCCGACGTGCGTACTCGGGCGCCGCATATAAGGAGCGCAATTCCGCGAAACCGCCGCGAAATCCCTAAACGATCAACACACCAGACCGTTTGCATCGCGGGTGCGCCGTTCGCATAGTTTGCGCGATGTGATGGTCCGGTCCGGAGGAGCGGCGTGGAGAATCGCCGAGCCATTCATCGCGCGAAAATCCAGGAGAAATGGATGAAGTTGGTGAAGACCTCGATGATCGCATGCGCTGTGTCGGCTCTCATTGCGACGCCCGTTCTCGCGCAGAGCGCGCCTCCGACCGCCAAGCCGGGCGGCACCGTGCAAAGCAAACCCATGCAAGGCAGCACGATGGGCAGCGGCGACGACGAGATGAATGCTCAGCCGGGCGCCGCGGGCGAGAAGACCGGCATGAAGTCGACCAAGGGCACCAAAGGTACGGTCGGCACCACGGGCAGCGCTGCGCACAAGGGAACCGCCGACGATGCGGCGACGGGCGGCGCAGCTCCATCCAAGCGTTACTGATCCCGCCGGTGAAGCGGCAAAACTCCGGCCGCCTCGCGGCCGGAGTTTTTTCGGCTGCGCCTGCTAATCGTCGAAGCTCCGGCCGCGTCCGGCCTTGACGTCGCTGCGGCGCTTCTTGCCGTCGAGCCGGCGTTGCTTGGACCCGAAAGTCGGCTTTGTCGCGCGCCGCGGCTTCGGCCGCACCATCGCCTCGCTCAGGATTTCGACCAGCCGATCGATGGCGTCCTGTCGATTGCGCTCCTGGGTGCGGAAGCGCTGGGCGTGGATCACGATCACGCCGTCCTTGGTCATGCGCTGGCCGGCGATGCGGGCGAGCCGGATCGCCGCGTCCTCCGGGATCGTCAGCTTGCGCGTGTCGAAGCGCAGCTGGGCCGAGGTCGAGACCTTGTTGACGTTCTGCCCGCCCGGGCCGGAGGCGCGGACAAAGCCGATCTCGATGTCGTCCTCGTCGATGACGAGATCGCGGGATATCCGCAGCATGCTGGCACCATCTGTGATGTCCGGACATATCGCGGACGTCAGATTTCGGCAATGGTGCATGCTGAAAACGCAAATGGCCGGGGCGAGCCCGGCCATTGCAGTCGACGTTGGAGGTCTCAGTTCGACTTCGTCGCCGGGGCGGCCGGCTGTGCCGCGGCCTGCGGGGCGCGGCCGACGACGACGGTCAGGAGGCCCTGGCCCCAGAGGCGCTTGGCGGCGGCCTTGGCGTCGTCCAGCGTCACGGCGTCGACGATGGCATTGCGCTTCTCGATATAGTCGATCGGCAGCTTGTCCTGCTGGTACTGCAGCAGCGCCTGCGCCAGCTTGGACGAGGTGTCGAGCGCCAGCATCTGCGAGCCCTTGAGGTAGGACTTGGCCTCGTCGAGCTCCTTCTGCGTGGGGCCTTCCTCGGCAATGCGGCGGACTTCCTTGTCGATGGCCTCGATCGTGTCGTTGGCACGGTCGGCGCGCGTGCCGGTATTGCCGATGAACACCGCCGAATGCTGCATCCAGAGCAGCGATTCGAACACGGAATAGGCGAGGCCGCGCTTCTCGCGGACCTCGCGATAGAGGCGCGAGGACAATCCACCGCCGCCGAGGATGTGGTTGACGACATAGGCGGCCATGAAGTTGGGATCGCTGCGCTTCACCCCGGGACCGCCGAAGGTGATCACGGTCTGCGGCACGTCGAGGGTCACGAAGGCGCGTTGCGGCGGCTTTGCGGCCTCGACGTCGGGGACCGGCGTGAGATTGGCCTTGGCGGGCAGGCTGCCGAAGGTGTGGTCGAGCAGCTTGCCGAGCGTTGCCGGATCGACGTCGCCGACGACTGCGATCTTGAGCCCATCCTTGGCAAGCACGCGGCCGACATAGTCCTTCATGTCGGCGACCGTGATGGTCGGCACGCTGTCGAGGTTGCCGTTGCTCTGCCGGCCGTAGGGATGATCGCCGAAGGCGACCTCGAGGAATTTGCGGCTCGCCAGCGAGGTCGGGTTGGTGGTCTCGCGGCGCAGGCCGGAGATGACCTGCGAGCGGATGCGCTCGACATCGGCGGTGTCGAAATGCGGCGAGGTCAGCGCGCTGCGCAAGAGGTCGAAGGCCTCGTCCTTGTTGTCGCGCAGCATGCGCAGGCTGCCGCGGAAGGTGTCGCGGGTGGCGCTGAAGGAGAGCTCGATGGCGCGGCGGTCGAGCCGCTCGTGGAAGGTCTTGGAATCGAGGTCGCCGGAGCCTTCGTCGAGCAGATCGCCGACCAGATTGGCGACGCCCGGCTTGTCCTTGGGATCCTGCGCCGAGCCGCCGGCAAAGGAATATTCCATGGCGATCAGCGGCACGGTCGCGTCCTGCACGAACCAGGCTTCGATGCCGCCCGGCGAGGTCAGGTGCTGGATCTTGGCAGCGGCCAGCGACGGCGTCACCGCGGCCAGCGCGAGTGCCGCGCCGGTGGCGAGAGAGAATGCAATGCGTCGAAGGAAAGGATAGGTCACGAACGCTTCTCCTCGCGCTTGGTCGTCGCGGTGTCCTTGATCAGATAGCCCGTGACCGAGCGCTTCTTCTCGAGCCATTTCTGCGCGACGGCACGGACTTGCTCGGCGGTGACCGCGCGGATGCGGTCGGGCCAGCTCCTGATGTCCTCGATCGACAGACCCGTGGTCAGCGCGCCGCCATACCAGCGTGCCAGCACCGCCTGGTTGTCCTGGGCGTAGATCGCTTCCGCGATGAGCTGGGTCTTCACACGCTCCAGGTCCTCGGCGCGGATCGGGTTTTGCGCGACGTTGGCGATGACGCCGTCGACCGCCTGCTCGACGTCGGCGAAGCTGACGCCGGGCTTCGGCGCCGCGGAGATCGCGAACTGGGTCGGGTCGAGCGAGATGCTCGAATAGCTGGCATTGGCGGAGACCGCGAGCGGCTTGTCGACGACGAGCGCGCGGTAGAGATAGGAATTGCTGCCGCTGCCCATCAGCTGCGCCAGCACGTCGAGGGCCGCGCTCTCACCGGCCGCGGCCGTGGTCGCCGAGGGCACGAGATAATAGCGCCTCATGCTCGGCTGCTCGACGCGCGGGTCGGCCAGCGTGACGGTGCGCGGGGCAGCGGGCTCCGGCTCCTGCGGGCGGACACGCCGCGCCGGGATCGCAGGCTGCGCCGGGATCGAGCCGAAATTGCGCTCGACCAGCGGGCGGATGTCGGCGGCCTCGACGTCGCCGGCGATCACCAGGATCGCGTTGTTCGGCGCATAGAAGCGGCGGTAGAAAGCAAGCGCGTCCTCGCGATCGAGCTTCTCGATCTCCTGATGCCAGCCGATCACCGGACGGCCGTAGGGATGATTGAGATAGAGCGCGGCCATGATCTGCTCGTTCAGCCGCGCGTCCGGATTGTTGGCGACGCGCATGTTGTATTCTTCGAGCACCACGTCGCGCTCGGGCAGCACGTTCTCGTCCTTGAGGATCAGGCCGGTCATGCGGTCGGCCTCGAATTCCATCATGGTCGGCAGCTGCTCTTTCGGCACACGCTGGTAGTAATTGGTGTAGTCGACCGAGGTCGAAGCGTTCTCGTTGCCGCCGACGCGGAGCACGGTCTGGGAGAATTCGCCGACGGGATGCTTCGAGGTACCCTTGAACATCAAATGCTCGAGGAAGTGCGCGAGCCCGGACTTGCCCGGTGTCTCGTCGGCCGAGCCGACCTTGTACCAGATCATCTCAGTGACGACGGGGGTGCGGTGATCGGGAATCACCACGACCTGCATGCCGTTGGGAAGCGTGAAGCTGGCGGGCGGGGCGGATGTGACCGTGGTCTGGGCGAGGGCCGCGCCCGCTGTCAGGACACTGGTCGAAAGCAGCGCGGCAAGGAGGCAGGCAGCCGATCGGTTTGCGGACATCATGATCCCTAGTGAAAGGCCGAGTCCGGATGTCCGGCTCGAAAGGCACGGCATGGTACACCGTGCGGCTGAGGCTTCGCGTCACGAAGCAGAGAACTCAACGCGGTGGCAAGTTACTGATAGGCAATTTATGGACTGCGGCCGGCGTGCATGACACGCCGGCTCCGGGGCCGCTTCTATGAGACAGGAACGCTATTGTTCCTTGTCCTTGCCCGACATGATGTCGAAATAGGTCCGCCGTGTCTTGTCCGGTCCGGCGCCATAGGCGTAGTTCGGCGAAGGCGTCTGATAGCCCGCGGGCGGCTCGACCAGCGACTGGCGCGGCGGCTCGCTGGTGAATTTCTTCTCTTCGGTGGCGTTGCCGCCCTTCATCATATTCCACAGGCCGCCGGAGAAGCCGAGCTCGGCGGGGCTGAGCGACGGATTGCCGTTGGTGCCCGGCTGGATCGGATCATTGCTGGTCCGGGGGGCGGCGGCGACCTGGCCGGCCTTCATCTCGGCGGGCGTCAGCTGTCGGGCGGCCTGCCAGTTCTCGGTTTCCTTGGTCGCCTTCCTGCGCGCGGCGATGGCTTCCTTGCGGCGCTTTTCCTCGGGATCCTTGGGCCAGTTCGGCGCAGCCTTGGCTTCGGTCGCAGGCGGCGGCAGATCGAGCTTGGGCGGCACGACCAGCGGCGAGCGCTCGCGGTATTCGATGCCCTTCTTCTCCATGCTCTTGGCGCCGATGCCGGACATCAGATTGTCGATGATCTTCTCTTCGAAGGTCATGCCGTCATCTTCATCGTCGTCGTCACCGGCGCGGGCCGCACCAGCCGACATGACGACGAGACCGACGCCAAGTACGGCAGCGGACAATTTCAACGCCTGCCAGAACCCCGATTGGGGGTCTCGAACCATCGAACCGCTGGTCTTCGAGCTGCGCATTACTGTACCTGTTCCATATTGTGGCAGATTGCCGCTCAAACGCGGCCGACCCCTCGCAAAAGCCGGGTTCCACCTGCCGGTCCGTATCGGCCGGGATCAGGGCGCTTTTGCGGCGGGTACCCCCAGGAAGGAATCATACAATAGCCCCGCCACCCCAGCAACGATCGCCACGTCCGCGAGGTTAAACACATACCAATTATAGGTATTTCCGCCGATCTCGATGTGGAACAGCGCGAAATCGACCACCGCGCCATAGGCCAGGCGGTCGATGCCGTTGCCGATGGCGCCGCCGATGATCAGCCCCAGGGCGATGGTCGCAAGCCGGGTTTGCGAACGGGCCATCCAGATCGCCAGGGCGACCACGGCGATGACCTTGACGGCCATCAGCGCGAGCTGCGCGGCCTGGCCGTCGTTCTGCAGCCAGCCGAAGCTGATGCCGATATTCCAGGCCAGCACCAAATCGAAGAACGGCGTCACCTTCACGACCCCGCGGCGGGCGAGGTCGAACCCGTTCAGCAGCCAGAGCTTCGAGGCCTGGTCGGCCACGAGGGTCGCCAATGCCGCGAGGATGCCGGCGCCGAGCGGGGACATGGCCGGAATCAGACCGCTACCCCCAACGCCTTCCATTCGCGCAGCGCCTTGGCATCGCGCGGGGTGACGTCGGGATACTCAGCGTCTTCGCCCACCATCGGGGAGATCTTCCAGGAGCGGGCGCATTTGGTGCCGACCGCCTTCTCCACCACGACCGCGACACCGGGCACGGCATCGAGACGGAACGCCGAAGCCGGCGCCTCGCCCTCGCGTACCTCGTAATTCGAGGTGATGCAGACTTCAGCCAGGTCGATGTCGAACAGCGTCGCCAGCATCGCGCGGTCCGCGACATAGATCACGGGCGATGCCTCCAGCGACGAGCCGATGTTCTTGGCGGCGCGTTCGAGCTCGAGCGCGCCGGTGACGACGCGGCGGACATTGCGGATCGTCTCCCACTTCGCGGCGAGCTTGTCGTCGCGGAAGCCTTCGAGATCCGTCGGGAACAGCGTCAGGTGCACCGACGGCTCGGCGTCGGGCCGGTACATGCGCCAGCCTTCCTCCGCGGTGAAGCTCAGGATCGGCGCCAGCCACTTCAGGATCGAGGTGCACAACAGGTCGATCGTAGTCAGCGCCGCCTTGCGCGTCAGCGAGGACGGCGGATCGCAATACAGCGTGTCCTTGCGGATGTCGAAATAGAACGCGGAGAGCTCGCTGTTGAGGAAGGCGGAGAGGGTCGCGACCACGGTCTTGTAGTCGAACTCCCGATAGGCCTTGTCGACGGCGGCCGCGCGCATCGCGAGCTCGTGCAGCATCAGCCGCTCGAGCTCGGGCATGTCGGCGGGCGCGACGGCCTCAGCCGGCTTGTAATGATGCAGCGTGCCGAGCATCCAGCGCACGGTGTTGCGCAGCTTGCGGTAGGTCTCGACCGTGTTCTTCAGGATCTCGGGGCCGATGCGCTGGTCGTCGGTGTAGTCGCAGGACGCGACCCAGAGCCGGAGGATGTCGGCGCCGGATTCCTTGATGACCGCCTGCGGCTCGATGGTGTTGCCGAGCGACTTCGACATCTTGCGGCCGTCCTCGGCCTGGGTGAAGCCGTGGGTCAGCACGATGTCGTAGGGCGCGCGGCCGCGCGTGCCGCAGCTTTCCAGCAGCGAGGAGTGGAACCAGCCGCGATGCTGGTCCGAGCCTTCCAGGTACATCACCGTGTCGGTGCCGCCGTCGACCTTGCGCTTGATGCCGGCGAGCCCGGGAAACTGCACGGGGTCTTCGAGCACGAAGGCGTGGGTCGAGCCGGAATCGAACCAGACGTCGAGAATGTCGTCGACCTTCTGCCAATCCTCGCTCGCGCGTGATCCCAGGAAGCGCTCGCGCGCCCCCGTCGCGTACCAGGCGTCGGCGCCTTCCTTCTCGAAGGCTTCGCCGATGCGGGCGTTGACCGCCTCATCCTGCAGGATCTCGGCGGAGCCGTCGCCCTTCTCGCGCACGAACACGGCGATCGGCACGCCCCAGGCGCGCTGGCGCGAGATCACCCAGTCGGGCCGCGCCTCGATCATGCCGTTGATGCGGTTCTCGCCCGACGGCGGCACCCATTGCGTCACCGAGATCGCGTGCAGCGCGCGGGCGCGCAGCGTGTCGCCGCTCTTGGCCTTGCCGCTCTGCGCCACGTCCTTGTCCATGGCGATGAACCATTGCGGCGTGTTGCGGAAGATCACCGGCTTCTTGGAGCGCCAGGAGTGCGGGTATTGATGCTTGAGCCGGCCGCGGGCGAGCAGCATGCCGCGTTCGACGAGCGCCTTGATCACGGCCTCGTTGGCATCGCCCTTCTCGCCCTTGTCGTTGATGACACGCTTGCCGGCAAAACCCGGCGCATGATCGGTGTAGCTGCCGTTCTCGTCGACGGTGTAGGGGATCGCCGTGTTGATGCCGCGCGCATCGAGGTCGCGCGCCTGCGCCATCCAGGCATCGAAGTCCTCGCGGCCATGGCCGGGCGCGGTGTGCACGAAGCCGGTACCGGTGTCGTCGGTGACGTGGTCGCCGGGCAGCAGCGGCACGATGAAGTCGTAGCCGCCGGCAAGCCCCTTGAGCGGATGGGCGCATTCGATCGCGTCCATGGTGTCGCCGGGGACGTCGCGGACCTTCTCGTAAGCAGTCACGCGCGCCTGCTTGAAGACCTCTTCGGCCAGTGCGTCGGCGAGGATCAGGAGATCGCCGGTCTTGGTCCAATTGTCGGCGGGCGCGTCCGTCACCTTGTACAGGCCGTAGGCGATCTTCGGCGAGAACGAGATGGCGCGGTTGCCGGGCAGCGTCCAGGGCGTGGTGGTCCAGATCACGACGCTTGCGGCGGCGAGTGCACCGTGCGCGGGGGAGGTGACTGGGAATTTCACCCACACCGTATCGGATGTGTAGTCCTCGTACTCGACCTCGGCTTCGGCCAGCGCGGTCTTCTCGACCACGCTCCACATCACCGGCTTGGAGCCGCGATAGAGCGTGCCGTTGGCGGCGAACTTCATCAGCTCGCGCGCGATCTGGGCCTCGGCCGGGAAGCTCATGGTGGCGTAGGGATGGTCCCAGTCGCCGATGACGCCGAGGCGCTTGAACTCCTCGCGTTGCACGCCGAGCCAATGCGTGGCGTAGGCGCGGCACTCCTTCCGGAAGTCGATCATCGCGGTGGAGTCGCGGAAGTCGGGCTTCTGCTTGCCCTTCTTGCGATAGTGCTCCTCCTCGACCTTCCACTCGATCGGCAGGCCGTGGCAGTCCCAGCCGGGCACGTAGTTGGAGTCGAAGCCGAGCATCTGCTGGCTCTTGGTGACGAGATCCTTGAGGATCTTGTTCAGCGCCGTGCCGATATGGATGTTGCCGTTGGCATAGGGCGGGCCGTCATGCAGCACGAATTTGGCGCGGCCCTTCGCGGTTTCGCGCAGCTTCTCGTAGAGGCCGATCTCGTACCAGCGCTTGAGGATCTCCGGCTCGCGCTGCGGCAGGCCGGCGCGCATCGGGAATTCGGTCTGCGGCAGGAACAGGGTCTTCGAATAGTCTTTGGTGTCGGACTTTTGCGGCTTTTCGGACATGGGGCTGACTGGCTCGGAATGGCGCGGGAACGGATGGCGATGCGGAATCGCGGGGTGAAACGACCAAAATCCCGGTCTTGCGCCGAGCCTTTGGGCTCAGGCGGAAGCCGGGCCGCTAATCCCTATGATGCGCCGCGCAAACATGGGCTCTCCATAGCAGGGGGCCAAAGGAAGCGCAAAGGTTCGGGAAAGGCCCCGGCCCTGGCCTTAATCTATGGTGCCGAGCCGCGGAAACGCGTCCGGGGCGGCGGCCAGGATGGCGCGGGCGCGGGCGGAATCGTCGTCCATCTGCCGGATCAGGGCCTCGATACCCTCGAATTTCAGCTCCTCGCGGATGAAGCCGATGAAGGCGCAGTCCAGCACCTGCCCGTAGAGGTCGCCCTTGAAGTCGAACAGGAAGATTTCCAGCAGCGGGGCACCGTTGTCGAAGGTCGGGCGGCGGCCGAAGCTGGCGACCCCGTCGAGCCGCTCGGTGCCGCGGCCGACCCGCACCGCATAGATGCCGTGCTTCAGCCCGCAATTGGCGTCCAGGCGGATATTGGCGGTGGGGTAGCCGAGATCGCGGCCGCGCTTCTCGCCGTGGATCACCTCGCCGGTGATGAACCAGGGCGCGCTCAGCATGGTGGTGGCCTCGTCGAGCTGGCCTTCGGCGAGGGCGATCCGGATCGCGCTGGAGGACACCGGCCGCTCGTCGATGTCGACATGCGGCTGCACGTCGACCTCGATGCCGAGCCGGGGCGCCTCGTTGACCAGCAGGCTGGGCGAACCGACGCGTCCCTTGCCGAAATGGAAGTCGTAGCCGACCGCGATCCCGCTGACGCCGAGCCGCCCGATCAGGTCATGGTGAATGAAATCTTGCGCGCTGGTCCCGGCGCGCGCCTTGTCGAAGGTCATGACCACGGCGCCGGCAAGCCCTGTGCCGGCCAGGAGCCGCAGCTTGGCCCGTTCATCCGTCAGGCGGAACTGCGGGGTGTTGGGGCTGAAAAACCGCCTTGGATGCGGCTCGAAGGTCAGCGCCAGCGCAGGACGGCCATGCGCCCGGCCCATTTCCAGGGCGGCGGCGATCACGGCGCGGTGACCGAGATGGACCCCGTCGAAATTGCCCATGGCGACCACGGCGCCCCTCGGAATCGCGGAGTCCGGCGTGGTGTCGCGGATAACGTTAAAATGCGGGGCCATCAGGGGAATTCTCGAACCGGCGGGACCGTCCGGGACCGTGGCGCGACGAGCCCGATGAAGTCAAGCGGAAGGGGGCGGGGCGTATCGAACGCAATTTCAGTTCTTTCGGGGCGCCCCCAATTAACGCGCTGTTTAACGCCTTGGTGCTAGTCCTTGCATCTGGAACAGGCGGGCTCCGGCCCGGCAGGTCCGATCGTAATATTCCTGGGTATGCGTTGGGGGAGTCGAGATGGCGGTTGATTTGTCGATGCCGGTTCTGGTGGTGGATGACTACAGCACCATGATCCGTATCATCCGGAATCTGCTGAAGCAGCTTGGCTTCGAGAACATCGATGATGCCAGCGACGGTTCGGCAGCACTGAACAAGATGCGCGGCAAGAAGTACGGGCTCGTGATCTCCGATTGGAACATGGAGCCGATGACGGGTTACGACCTGTTGCGCGAAGTGCGCGCGGATCCGAACCTCGCCACCACGCCCTTCATCATGATCACAGCCGAATCCAAGACCGAGAACGTGATCGCGGCCAAGAAGGCCGGCGTGAACAACTACATCGTCAAGCCGTTCAATGCGGCGACGCTGAAGACCAAGATCGAGGCGGTCTTCCCGGACATGGCGAGCGCGTAAGGCGCTTCGAAGCCATCAGGTGATTCGGAAAAGCCCGGGCTGGTCCCGGGCTTTTTGCGTTGGGATCGTCACACCGGAGCGGTGCGCGAGCACCGAGCTATGGTGCGCAATTGCGCACCTGAGAATCTCGAGATCCCCCGATGCGCAATGCGCATCCGAGGTCTGGTCCTTCGGACCATCCCGGGATGACGGCTAGATCGTCACCACTTCAATTCGCGCATCAAGGCCTTAGGCGGGTGGCCGAACAATTCCATCACCGATGCCGGGTCGAGCTGGTCGAGGCCCTCGAACTCCTCGGCATGGATGCCGCGGGTCACGAACAGGCAGTCGATGCCGAATTCGCGCGCGCCGGTTAAGTCGGTGCGGACGGAATCGCCGATCGCCAGCACCTTCTTCCGGTCGATCGGGTGGCCCTGGCGTTCGCCGGCGAGCGCCATGGCGCGCTCGTAGATCGGCCGGTGCGGCTTGCCGTAGAAGATCACCTCGCCGCCGAGCTCCCGGTAGAGCTCCGCGATGGCGCCGGCGCAGTAGATCAGCCGGTCGCCGCGTTCCACCACGATGTCGGGGTTGGCGCAGACCAGCGTCAGCTTGCGCTCGCGGGCCTTCAGCATCATGCCGCGATAGTCTTCCGCCGTCTCGGTCTCGTCGTCATAGAGGCCGGTGCAGACGATGTAATCGGCTTCCTCCAGCGGAGCGGTCTTTGCATCGAGGCCGCGATAGATCGAGTTGTCGCGCTCGGGCCCGAGCCAGAACATCTTGCGGCCGGGATGCTCGGCGACATAGAGCCGCGTCAGGTCGCCCGAAGACACGATGGCGTCGTAGGTCTCGTCGGCGACGCCGAGCTTGCGCAATTGCCGCTGCACGCTGTCGGCCGGCCGCGGTGCGTTGGTGATCAGGATCACCGTACCGCCGCGGCTGCGATAAGTGTGCAAGGCTTCGCAGGCTTCGGGGAAGGATTCGAGGCCGTTATGGACGACGCCCCAGATGTCGCTCAGCACGACATCCACGCCGCCCACGAGCTCACGCAGGCTTTCGGCGAAATGCAGCGTGGTCATGATGCGCGGGGCCGATCAGATGCGGCGCGCAAGCGCGGCGTTGCCGGTGATGCGTTGGGCCGCAGAAGTGGCTGACGTCGTGCCAGATTGCGTGCCTTGGCTGGGGGAAGCGGAGCCATTGGATCCCTGAATGTCCTGGTTCGGCGAGGCCCCGCCGGTAGCAGATGCCCCCTCCGGCCGCAATGGGCGGGGCGGCGCGAACAGGAAGCCCTGGCCGAACCGCACGTCGTAATCGAGCAGGTCCACGACCGCGCGCTCGCCTTCGATCCTTTCGGCGATCAGGTCGATGCCGAAGCGGCCGAGCAGGTCGGAGAGGTCGGAAGGATGGATGTCCGAGGCCGAGGCTTGCCTGGGGTCGAGTAGCAGCGTCGCCGGCACCTTGATGAAACGCACCCCGCGGTCGGCCAGCTCGCGCGGCTCGATCCTGAGATCCGTGACATGGTCGATTGAGAAGCGGAAGCCGCGCTGGGCCAGCGCCGCGAGATTCTCGGTCTCGGCCGGGCCGAGATTGCGGAACGTCGATTGCTTGAACTCCAGCACCAGCGAGGGCGCCAGCGCCCGGTTGGCTTCGAGGAAGTCGAGGCATTGTGCGAAGGTGGTGGAATTGCCGAGCGTGGACGCGGCGACGTTGCAGAACACGCCGACCTCCTTGTTGCGCACCATCAGGCGCCGCAGCACCTGCACACAGCGCAGCATCACCATGTTGTCGATGCGCCCGATCAGCCCGGAGGCCTCCGCGATGCTGATGAACTCCTCGGCTGCGATCAACTGGTCGCGTTCGTCGCGCAGGCGCGTCACCGCCTCGTAGAACCGCACCTTGCGCTGCGGCAACGTCACCATCGGCTGCAGGAAGATGTCGATGCGGTTCTCGTCGATGGCGTTGCGCAGCGTCGCCAGCAATTGGGTCTGGTTGCGCCCACCTGCCGTCTGAACCGGGCTGGAGCTCGGGGGCTGGACCGCCGGCGCCGGCCGCGGCTGCGCCAGTGCAGGCGGCGGAGCTGCGGGAAGCGGGGGAGGAGCGGCTGGCTGCTCCTCGAACGGCGCAACCAGGTCGATCGGCGCCTCCGGCTCGGACTTGAATTCGGACTTGAACTCGGATCTGGCGACCGGGGCGGGCGCCGGCGCGCTGCCGGCCAGCATGTCCTCATGGGCCGACACGGTGGTGGCGAGCTGTCTGACCAATCCGCCGAGCTCGTTGATCTCGCCGACCACCGACTGGATGCGGTCGGAGTTGGTCGAATTGGACGAGGCGATGCGGCCCTCGATCGCGGCGAGCCGCCGGCCGAACTCGGCCACCTGGCGGGCGAGGTCGGCCGTGCCGCGCGACAGGTCGGCGATTTGGCCGCCGACGTCGCTGCGGTCACGCAGCCGCATCGACACCGCATTGTAGAGGATCAGGAAGGTCAGCGCGGTCAGCGCCACGATCGCGGATTCGGTTCCGCTGATGCCGGCGACGGCGTAGAGGACAAGCCCGAGCGAGGCCGCGACCAGAACCATGCAGATGGCGATGAAGATCGTCGAAATGCGAATCATGCCGCGCGTTACGCCTTTAAGAGCTGACTGCCTCACCCGGGAAAACACGGGTCGCCGTGCGATCGCGTCACGCCTCGTGCTTCCCCAAGCCGCGCAACCTTAACATCATTGTTGATTCGAGGGGATAGCGCCTCGGGCCTGCAAGTTCAGGCCCGTGGGGAGTCAAGACGGCGCGGCGGCGCCGACGGTGTCGGCCGAGACGGCGTCGCGGCTGCCGAGCGGCTTGGCTGGCCCCTCGGTCGTGTCCTTCAGCGTCTGCCGCTCGATCTCCGAATTGAGCTCGGCGCCGAACATGATGACGATCGCCGACATCCACATCCACGTCATCAGGCCGATCGCTGCGCCGAGCGAGCCGTAGGTCGCATTGTAATTGGCGAATTCCGAGAGATACCAGGACAGCAGCGCCGAACCGGCGATCCAGAGCAGCGCCGCGGCCACGGCGCCGAGGCTCAGCCATTGCCAGCGCGGCGCATCGCGGCTCGGCGCGAAGCGGTAGAGGATCGCGAGCGCCACGAGCAGGATGAGGAACATCAGCGGCCATCGTGCCAGCGCCACGATCAGCTTGCTTTCGGGCGCCATGCCGAGATGATTGAGCGCCAGCGGGAAGGCGACGACAACTCCGACCATCAGCAGCAGCGCCACGATGCCGCCGACCGTAAAGGCGAGCGACACCATGTTGAGCTTGATGAAGCCGCGCTTCTCGCGCTCCTCATAGGCGACATTGAGGGCATCGAAGATCGCCTTGACGCCGGCATTGGCGCTCCAGATCGCCAGCAGGAGGCCGAACAGGAAGGTGACACCGAGCGTCGTGTTGCCATGCGAGACCACGCGGGCCACCTGGTCCTCGACAATCTGGAACGAGCCCTCAGGCAGCATGGTCGCGAGCGTGTGCAGATTGGCGCTGATCGTCGCGGGATCGGCGAACAGGCCGTAGGAGGAAACCAGCGCCGTCACCGCCGGAAAGATCGCGAGCAGCCCGAAGAAGACGACACCGCCTGCAGTCGCGAGCAGGCGATCCTCGTCGACGCGTTGATAGGTCCGCCAGAAAATGTCCTTCCAGCCGGCCCAGGGGATTGCGAACGGGCTCTTCGCATGGCGGCCGCGGCCGGGCTGCACGGCGGCGCGCGCCGGGTGCGTCTCTGGTGAGTTTGCCTCGCCCTTGCGGTGGCCCTGCGGCGGGCCCGACCGGAGCAGGTCAGAGTCCTGGAAGTAGCGCTCAGCCGTCAGCACGAAGACGGCCGTCGCCGCCACCAGCAGCCAGGAGTCGATCTGCTCGGAGCGCCGCACCAGCATCAGGCATCCAATCTATGACCGTGACGCCTGCGCCGCGCCGCCGTGAACCCCGCCAATCCGATCGCCGCGAGCATCAGACCGAGCTGCACGGGGCGGTTGGTATACGCCGGCCGAGCGCTTGCACCATGGCGGCGCTCGCCGGGCGCGAGCGGCGCAAGGGGAATCGTGGTGGCGACCTCCTTGACGGCCTGCTTGACCGTTCCGCGCGGAATCCGCGGGGTCGCGATGGCAACGCGCAACCGGCTAGTAAGTGGCACGATCGGCCTGGCCTTGCGCTTCATCTGCGCCATCGCCACCCCAGCGCAGACCGCCGCCAGCACCAGCAGCACGCCCGCGACGGCACCGAAACCCCAGAACTGCCCGTAGGTGATGGCGATCCAGCGGTACAGGGCGATCAGCCCGACGAAGAATGCCGCGATGGCGAACAGGCCCGCGACCGCGAACAGCCCGCCAGCCATTGCGTAGGATGTCACCTTGCCGGTGGCCTGGCTGGTCTGGTCGCGCAGATAGGCTTGCGCGGCGCGTTTGACGTGATTGAGCTTGAGCGCCATGCCGGCGCGCAGCAATTCGCCCGATGGCGCGAGCATCTGGACATCCTCCGAGAGCGAGAAAATTCGTTCGGGGGGTGAACGTGGCCGAATTTGACTTGTTCCGACGGAGCTCCGTCCGTCCTGATGAATCAGCCGAGATCGGCGGCCGCGATCCAGAACACCTCGCCCTCGGACTCCTCGGTGTCGAGCCAGAGCAGCGGCAGTTCCGGAAAGGCCTCGTCGACCAAGTCCCGGCCACGGCCGATCTCGCAGATCAGCCCGCCGTCCGGCGTCAGGTGATCCGGCGCCTCGCGCAGGATCCGGCGCACCACGTCGAGACCATCGGCGCCGCCGTCGAAGGCGAGTTTTGGCTCGGCCCGGCATTCCGGCGGCAATGCCGCCATGCCTTCGGCATCGACGTAAGGCGGGTTGGTGATGATCAGATCGTATCTGTTGTTGCCGAGTGGGGCGAACAAATCGCCGCGATACAGGCTGACCCGGTCCTCGAGCCCATACTCGCCGACATTGCGGGCGGCAACCTCGAGCGCGCCCTTGGAGATGTCGACGGCGTCGACAATAGCGTTTGGAAAGTGATGTGCGGCGAGGATGGCGAGGCATCCCGACCCCGTGCAGAGATCGAGCACGCGCTCGACTTCCGTGGGATCGTCGATAAGCGATCCGGCAGCGCCTTCGTTGCCGAAATGCGAATCCAGGAGCTCACCGATGAAGGAGCGCGGAACGATGACCCGCTCGTCGACATAGAAGGGCAGGCCGCGCATGTAGATTTTGTTGACGAGATAGGCGGCCGGTTTGCGCGTGGTGATGCGCTGATGAACGAGATCGAGGACGGTCTTGCCCTCGGCAGCCGTGACGCGGGCGTGGGCAAAGGCTTCGAACTGCTCGGGATCGAGATGCAGCGCTTCGCCGACCAGGAACGCGGCTTCGGCCACCGGGTCGGTCGTGCCGTGGGCAAAGGCGAGTTCGGCCTCGACAAAGCGGCTCACGGCATAGCGGACGAAATCGAACAGCGTGACAAGCTCGCCGGGTCCCACTTTCGCGAGCTTCGGCGTAGCGCGGCCGCGCGCGGTCTTTTTTGCAGCTCTAGCCATCAGGATTTGGTCCAGCGTGCGGCGGCCTCGTCGTCACGGGCCTGGGCCTCGACCCAGCCGGTGCCGGAGGCGCTCTCTTCCTTCTTCCAGAACGGCGCGCTGGTCTTGAGGTAGTCCATCAGGAACTCGGCCGCCTGGAACGCGGCCTGGCGATGCTGCGAGGCGGTCAGCACCAGCACGATGTTCTGGCCCGGCATGAAGCGGCCGACGCGGTGGATCACGGTGACCCCGTTGAGCGGCCAGCGCGATGTGGCCTCGTCGGCGTGGCGCCTGATCTCTTCCTCGGCCATCCCCGGATAATGTTCGAGCGTCAGCGCCGCGACCCTGGCGCTGTCGTCGTCGGCGCGGCAGATGCCGGAGAAGCTCACGACCGCACCGATATCGGTGCGGCTCTTGGTCAGGATCGCGATCTCGCGCGCAATGTCGAAATCGTCTTCCTGGATGCGGATGGTGACGGGGCAGCTGGCGACAGGGGACGTCATGGCCTAGCCGCCGGTCATCGGCGGGAAGAACGCGATCTCGCGGGCGCCCGCGATAGCGGCATCCGATTTGACGTGGGTGTGATCAATCGCGGTGCGGATCACCTTCGGCTTCTCGAACGCGTAGGCATAGGCCTCGCTCTGGCCGGACAGCCAGGCGATCAGCTCCTCGACGGTGCGCACGGTCGCCGGCGGCTCGATGGTCTCCTCCGCCTTGCCGACGCGCTCGCGCACCCAGGCGAAATACTTCACCTTCATCCCTCGTCCTCCTTGATGAGGTGATGGATGCCGGCGCGGAAATAATCGTAGCCGGTGTAGATGGTCACGATCGCCGAGGCCCAGAGCAGCGCGAGGCCAAGCATCGAGACGACGGGCACGACCTCGTCGCCGGCGGGGCCGGCAAGGAGGAACCCGATCGCGACCAGCTGGACCGTGGTCTTCCACTTCGCAAGCTTGGTCACGGGCACGCTGACGCGGAGCGCGGCGAGATATTCGCGCAGGCCCGAGACCAGGATCTCGCGGCACAGGATGACGATGGCGGCCCACAGCGACCAGCCGTGGATGATGCCGTCGGCCGCCAGCATCAAGAGGCACGAGGCGACCAGGAGCTTGTCGGCGATCGGATCGAGCATCCGGCCGAAGGCCGATTGCTGATTCCAGATTCGCGCATAATAGCCGTCAAGGTAATCGGTCACCGCGGCGGCGATGAAGATGGCGACCGCGACCCAGCGCAGCCACAGCGGCTGATCCAGGATCGACTGCGCATAGATGCATCCGACCACGACCGGGATCGCGGCGATCCGGCCATAAGTCAGGATGTTCGGGAGGGACATCGCGCGGCTGGTGGTCCCTCGTGTCGTGGCGATGTTCATTCGTCCTACCAATACCGCTCAAGCCTGAAGGTCAACCGTTCCGCTCCCCAGATGGGGTGCGGGGTGCGACGACCATATGACCGCAGCCCCTTTAGTTCATCCCAGCTGGGGATGGAAATAGTCGAAAATTCTGCGAGCGCTCTCGGCGCTGACCCCCGGAACCTTGCCGAGATCGGCGATCGAGGCGCGTTCGATCTCCTTCAGGGTGCCGAAATGATGCAGCAAGGCCCGTTTGCGTGACGGGCCGATGCCCGGAATCTCCTGCAAACCGGCCTCGCGGATGTCCTTCTTGCGCAGCTTGCGGTGCGAGCCGATGACGAAGCGGTGGGCCTCGTCGCGCAGGCGCTGGATGAAATACAGAACGGGGTCGCGCGGCTCCAGCTTGATGGCTTCGCGCTCCGGCATGAACAGGGTCTCGCGGCCGGCATCCCGGTCCGGCCCCTTGGCGACCGACATCAGCGACACCTGGGTGAGCCCGAGATTGGAGAAGATCTCGCGGACGGCGTTGAGCTGGCCACGGCCGCCGTCGATGATCACGAGGTCAGGCCATTGCGGGAAATCGTCGTCCTTGGCCTTGGTGCCGGCGTCCTCGGGCGGATTGATCAGGCGCTTGAAGCGCCGCTCGAGGACCTCGCGCATCATGGCGAAGTCGTCGCCGGGCGTGATGCCTTCCGACTTGATGTTGAACTTGCGGTACTGGTTCTTCACGAAACCATCGGGGCCGGCGACGATCATGGCGCCGACCGCGTTGGTGCCCTGGATGTGGCTGTTGTCGTACACCTCGATGCGCTTGGGCGAATGTGGCAGGCTCAGCGTCGCGGCCATGGCGTCGAGCAGGCGGCTTTGCGTGGCGGTGTCGGCGAGCTTGCGGCCGAGCGCCTCGCGCGCATTGGTCAGGGCGTGAGCGACCAGCTCCTTCTTCTCGCCGCGCTTGGGTGCGGCGACCTCGACCTTGTGGCCGGCCTTGATCGCCAGCGCGTTGGCGAGCAGCTCGCTCTCCTCGATCTCGTGCGAGAGCAGGATGTTTCTCGGCGGCGGCTTGTCGTCGTAGAACTGGGCGAGGAAGGAGCCGAGCACCTCTTCGGGGGTGAACGACTTCTCCGCGCGCGGGAAATAGGCGCGGTTGCCCCAGTTCTGGCCGGTGCGGAAGAAGAACACTTCGACGCAGGAGAATCCGCCTTCCTGGTGGATGGCGAACACGTCGGCTTCCTCGACCGTGCGCGGATTGATGCCCTGCTGCGACTGGATCGCCGACAGCGCGGCGAGGCGGTCGCGGTACAGCGCGGCGCGCTCGAACTCGAGCTCACCGGACGCCTTCTCCATCTCGCCGGCAAGCTCCTGCTTCACCGCATGGCTCTTGCCGGACAGGAAGTCGCTCGCCTCGCGCACCAGCGTCGTATAGCCGCCGAAGTCGATCTCGCGGGTGCAGGGACCAGCGCAGCGGCGGATCTGGTAGAGCAGGCAGGGCCGGGTGCGGCTCTCGAAGAAGGAATCGGTGCAGGAGCGGATCAGGAACGCGCGCTGCAAGGCCGTGATGGTGCGGTTGACCGCGCCGGCGGAGGCGAACGGGCCGAAATAGCGGCCGGGCCGGCTCTGCGCGCCGCGATGTTTCAGGATCTGCGGCGCCCAATGGTCGCCGGTGATCAGGATATAGGGGAACGACTTGTCGTCGCGCAGCTGCACGTTGAAGCGCGGACGCAGCTGCTTGATCAGGTTGGCTTCCAGCAGCAGCGCTTCGGTCTCGGTGTTGGTCGAGACGATCTCCACCGTCACGGTGGCGGCGATCATGCGCAGGATGCGCGCCGGCTGCGGCGCGCTCTGGCGCGCATAGTTCGACAGGCGCTTTTTGACGTTCTTGGCCTTGCCGACATAGAGCACGTCGGCATTGGCGCTGAGCATGCGATAGACCCCGGGCGAGGTCGGGGCGAGGCGGACCGCGCGCTCGATCGCCTCGTGACCGGTCGCCAGCGGCTCCTCGCCGACCGCGCCGCTCTCTTCGAGGATGTCGGGCAGCCGCGCCTCGTCCTCGTCGTCACCGCCGGTCGTCGCGGGATCGAGGTCGGGCGGCGTGTCGCTCGCGGCAGTCGGGGGCGGTTTGCGCGCGCGGTCGTCCGGATTATCGGGGGAATCGTGAACCATGAGGCGAATTTAGGCGCTGGGGGTGCCGATTTGAAGTTCCGGCCGTGCGGCACGCACAGGACGGCGGCGCGGTTCCCGGTAACGCTTCCTTAAGGGTGTTAAGCGCGCGGTAACCCAGCTTAACAGCCCTTTAACTTAAAACTCTCGATAAATCTTACGCGAAAAGATGGTGGTTCCGTAACCATGCGGTTTGCCTCGCGCGGGGTGCGCGGGCGCCGCACCGGCAACGGCAGTTGCGTTGGAGTTAAGTGATGAGGGGGCTCATTTTGGGCGCGGCCGCGTTGGTCGCAGCCGGCTGGACAGCTTCGGCAGAGGCAGCGGATTTCAATTACGGCCAGCGTGCGCCCTATACCGTCAACCAGCCGCTCAATGCGTATAGCTGGGCAGGTCCCTATCTCGGCGGCAACATCGGCTATGAATGGGGCTCGGTCGACAACAATCCCTCAAAGCCGTCGGGCTTCGTCGGCGGCGTGCAGGCCGGCTACAATTTCCAGAACGGCCCGTTCGTGTTCGGCGTCGAGGGCGATCTCCAGGCGGCCGGTGCCGACGATACCTTCGCCCCGTGGAAATTCTCCAATCCGTGGTTCGGCACCCTGCGCGGCCGCGCGGGCTATGCCTTCAACAACGTGCTGTTCTACGGCACCGCCGGCCTCGCCTTCGGCGAGCTGCGCGCGCAGACCTTCGGCTGGTCGGAATCGCACACCACCGCGGGCTGGACCATCGGTGCCGGCGCAGAAGTCGGCCTTGCTCCGAACTGGAGTGCCAAGCTCGAATATCTCTACATCGACCTGTCGACCAGTCAGTTCGCAATTACGGGCGTGTCAAACGGCTATAGCGCCAGCGTTGTTCGCGCAGGCGTGAATTATCGCTTCTGATAGCTGAAGAAGAAAATACCGGACAACAACTCCCGGCCGCTCGCGGCCGGGATTTTTTTCGCCAAGTATTTTTACGCCAAGTATTTTCGCGAAGTATTTTCGCGAAGTATTTTGCGTCAGGCCCGCTAGGAGAGAATGACCAGGTTGACCGCCTTCGGTCCCTTCCCCTTCTTGTCCGGCTCGACTTCGAAAGTAATGCGCTGTCCTTCCGCAAGGTCCTTGAGTCCGGCCCGCTCCACAGCAGTAATATGCACGAAGACGTCGCGGCCGCCGTCGTCAGGCTTGATGAAACCGTAGCCGCGTTCGCCGTTGAAAAACTTAACCGTTCCCGTCATGGCCATCGGGAAACTCCCCCTCATTGCTCCTCCGCCGCGACGCAGACTCACGTCGCGACATGACCGGGCGATACGAAGCCCGGGAGAGCTGGCCATCCTTGGGCGGACCGTAAGCGGTCCGGCCGGATCTTTCTTAGGCCTTCACTCCGCCGCAACCATTCGCGGAAGCGGAACGTAAAGCCAGTCACGGAAACAGCATAATACGGTTCTCTGCAGATTGACTACCGCTCCTGCATATTTTTCCCAAGAATGCCGGAGTGTTACGGTCTCTCCTTAAGGCTTGGGGACCTCCAATCGGAATCTGGCAGCACCGCCCTGGCCGAGCGGTATTTCCAACTCGGGCAGGATGGTCTTCAGCTCGCCCTGCAGCGTGTAGGGCGGATTGACGATCAGCAGCCCGGTGGAGGCGAGCGCTCCGCCATCCAGCTGGGGCGCGACGCTGAATTCGAGGCGCAGGCATTTTCCCGGTGGTTTTGCTGCGGCTGCGAGCCGGGCCACCGTTTGGGCCAGCGCGTCGGTGGCACGCCGGCTCTTGGCCGGATACCAGATGAGATAGATGCCGGTCGGCCATTTCACGAAGGCGGCGGCGAAGGCTTCGCCCAGCCGCTCGAACTCGTCCTTGGCTTCGAAGGGCGGATCGATCAGCACGAGGCCGCGCCGCTCCTTTGGCGGCACGAAGGCCGGCAGAGCCACCCAGCCGTCGAGATCGACCACGCGGGCCTGTTCGTCGCGGCGCAGAGCGTCGATCAGTGCCTTGCGCGCCCTCGGCTCGAGCTCGCAGGCGACCAGCCGGTCCTGCGGCCTCAGCAGACCGCGCGCGATCAACGGCGAGCCTGGATAGGTTTTGAGCTCGCCCTTCGGGTTGAAGGCGCGGACGATGTCGAGATAGGGCTTGGCCAGCGCCGCGCTCTCGTTCGACAGCCGGGCCTGCATCAGCCGCGCGATGCCGGTCAGCCATTCGCCGCTGCGGCGCGCTTCGTCGCTGTCGAGATCGTAGAGGCCGGCCCCGGCATGGGTGTCGATGACGCGGAACGCCCCCGGCTTGTCCTGCAGATAGGTGACGATGCGCGCCAGCACGATGTGCTTGATGACATCGGAGAAGCTGCCGGCGTGGAAGGCGTGGCGGTAATTCATGAGGTAGGACTACGCCACGTGACGGCTCGAGCAAAGAGGCACAATCACGTGTCCTGGACGCGGTGCAGCGTGTAACGCTGCGCCGCCGAGCCGGGGCCGGTTTCTTGCGCGAGCCTCGGCCTCAACCACCCCTGATCGGCGGCATCGTCACCTGATCGCGGCGGCAGGCGCGGCGGTCGGTTTCCTCGCAGGTACGGAATTGCAGGTCCTTGCTGAGGCAGATGCGCACCTCGGAGAGCCGAGTGCGGTTACAGGTGACCGAGACGGCGGCATTGCTCAGGCCAGGATTGGCCTTGATGAAGGCCTCCTCGACCTCAGCCGGCGCCACGGACTTGGCCTGCGACAGATCGAGATATTCGGCCGGAATCTTGATCGCGGCGCGCGCTTTGCGGATCGTCTCGAAATAGCTGCGGCCCTCGAGGCCCGAGCAGGTGCCGTGCTTGTCCCATTCGTTGAAGATCAGCCCCGGCGCCGGCATCAGGTCGAGCATCGAGGAGACGATGTTGCGGTTCAGCCGCGGCGCGGGCCGCTGGCAATATTCCGGGAAGCCGTTCTCATATTGCGGCCACAGCCCATGCACCACGAAGGCATAGGGCCGTCCGCCGCACTGGATCTGGGAGCGGCCGCCACGCTCGGCCGCCTCCTCGCAGAACGAGGGCGACCATGACAGCGACAGCACATAGAAATCGAACTCGCCGGGCGCGTTCTGCCGTTTGTCCTGGGCCTTTACGTCGCCGGCGAACGAGGCGAGGCTAGCCGCGAGGATCAGGGAAAGGGCCAGCGAGATCACGAGGCGGGAGAACGAATGCAATCTGGAATGAAACATGGCAACGCCCCTCAACTAGACTGTGCAGGAAGCCTAGCAGGCGAAAAGAACATTTCAAGAACAAAATTCAGGCGGCCGCCATTTGGCGGCTGACAGCGCCCGAATCAGGGCGCCTCGAGCTCAAGGCCTGGCGGCGCGGCAGGCCGGATTATAGGCCCAGTTGCGATCGACCCCGACCACGCACCATTCGACGCCGTTGCCGTAGCTGGCGAACCCGCCGTCCTCGATGATCGAGAAGTGCACCTTGCGCACCTTGCCGTCGGTGAGCATGGCCTCTCCGCTGCAATAGCGGCGCGGAATGTTGTCGGACTGCCAGGGCCGGTACGCGGTCTCGTGCACGGCGGAGAAGCCGGTGATCTTCAGCGAAGAATTCCAGAAGGTATATTCCTTCTCCGCGAACTCGCGCTCGATCCTCGGCAGAGCCCAGTCGCAATTGGCGACGTTGCCGTCATAGCGGGGTCCGCTCAGCCAGAAATTCAGCTCCAGCGGATTGGCGGCCCTGGCCTCGCCGAGCGTCACCGCCCCGAACATGAGGCCGAGCAGAGCGGCAAAGCGGAGCGATTTCAGGGAGGGGGCGCGCATGGTCAATCCGGACAGCTAAGGTCTTGCGAAGGTCGGACGGTGCCGTGAAGGCCGGGGGAGGTCAAGTGCAGCGCGGCAACACTTCGCCAGGAGTTGACCACAACATCGTGGTCGGCAGGGCTTCGGTTCTTTCCACTTCCATCCCGGCACCGTAAACTGGGGGCCAGCCAATTGGAGTGACGGGAATGCGAATCATTGCGGCCGCGGGTCTTCTCGCCAGCCTGGTTGTCTCGGGTATGACGGCGAGCCAGTCGGCGCGCGCCGACATCGTGCCGCCGTTCAAGGGCAATGACACCGGCGGGATCATCGCCTATTCGATGGCCACCCAGGTCGATGCACGTCAGGTCGCGGTCGATCACTGCGCGCGCTACCGCAAGGTGGTCAAATTCCTCAGCGTGCAGGCCTATGAGGGCGGCTACATCTCGTTCTCCTGCCGCTGGGTGCCCTATGGCGCCGCCGAGCAGCCGATCCGCACGCTCTACTGAGGCGTTGTCGTAACGCCGCAATCCAATAAGCCGGGAGCTTCTCGCATGACGCGCAAACTCGCTTTGCTCGGCTCGACGCTTTGTCTCGTGGTGTCGGCGGGGATTGCCAGCGCCGACGATCTGCCGGTGCGCAAGGCCGGTCTCTGGGAATTGAAGATGGTCCGCACCGGCGGGCCGGTGCCTGAGATGACCATGCAGCACTGCACCGACGAGACCGTCGACAAGGAGATGAACAACAACGTCTCGCCGATGGCCAAGCAGGTCTGCGCCAAGCAGGAGATCAAGAAGACGGCCACCGGCTATGTCAGCGATTCCGAGTGCAGCGTCGCCGGCATCAGCACGACCACGCATGCCGAGATCACGGGCGATTTCAATTCGGCCTATACGGTGAAGACCACCTCGCACGCGCAGGGCGGCGCCGCCGGTGCCGCGGGCCGCGACACCTCGATGACTCTCGAGGCGAAATGGCTCGGCGCCTGCAAGCCGGAGCAGAAGCCCGGCGACATCGTGATGCCCGGCGGCTTCAAGATGAACGTGCGCGACATGGACAAGCTGAAGGCGCTGCTGCCGAAGTAGGATTGTCGTAGCTGCAAAATCGGTGCGCTTCCTCGCCCCGTTCTTAGGGGGAGAGGTGAAGTAAGACCTACACCGGAATCCGCACGCTCGCCCTCAAGCCGCCCATCGGGCTGTCGCCGAGCGTGATGTCGCCACCGTGGGAGCGGGCGATGTCGCGGGCGATGGCAAGGCCGAGGCCGGTGCCGCCTTCGTCCTGGTTGCGGGCATTGTCCAGCCGCAGGAACGGCTTGAACACTTCTTCGCGCAAATGCGTGGGAATGCCGGGTCCGTCGTCGTCGACCGTCACGGTCAAATAACGGTGATCGCGCTGGCCGGTGATGGCGATGCTCTTGCCGTAGCGTGCCGCGTTGGTGACGAGGTTGGCGAGGCAGCGCTTGAACGAGGCCGGCTTCACGGTGACGACCGGCAGGCCATGGAAGGCGACGGTCGCGGCATGGCCATGGCGCTCGGCATCGCCGCGCAGCTCCTCGAGCGCCTGCGCCATGTCGGTCGGCTGCGATTGCTCACCGGAATCGCCGCGCGCAAAGGCGAGGTAATCCTCCAGCATCATCGACATCTCGTCGACGTCCTTGCGCATGCCCTCGAGCTCGGGGCTGTCGCCGATCAGCGCCAGCTCGAGCTTGAAGCGGGTCAGGATGGTGCGCAGATCGTGGCTGACGCCGGCGAGCATCGCGGTGCGCTGCTCCATCGTGCGCTCGATGCGCGATTTCATCTCGAGGAAGGCGACGGAGGCGCGCCGGACCTCGCGCGCGCCGCGCGGGCGGAAGTTCGGCGCCTCGCGGCCCTTGCCGAAGCTTTCGGCGGCGTCCGCAAGGCGCAGGATCGGCTTGATCTGATTGCGCAGGAACAGCACCGCGACGATCAGGAGGATCGACGACGTGCCGACCATCCAGAACAGGAAGATCTCCGAGTTCGAGGCATAGGCGGCGCTGCGCTGCGCGAACACGCGCATCACGGCATCGTCGAGCTGGATGCGGATCTCGACCAAATTGGAGCGGCCGACCGTGTCGATCCAGAACGCGCGCCCGATCTGGCGGCCGAGCTGCACCGACAGCGTCTGATCGAGCAGCGAGAAGAACGGCTTTGGTCCCGGCGGTGGCATGTCGCCGGCGGGGAGGAAGTCGACGACGAGACCGAGACGCTGCTGTGCGATGCGCTTGATCTGGTCGCGATCCTTATCTTGCGGATAGCCCTTGTAGACGTCGATCAGCGCGGCGATATCCTGGACCACCGCGGCGGACAATCTGCGCGTCACCGTGTTCCAGTGCCGCTCCATGAACACGAAGGCGACGACCGATTGCAGCACCACCATCGGCACGATCATGATGAGGAGCGCGCGGGCGTAGAGGCCGGTCGGCATCCAGCCCTTGAACGCGTTGCCCATCCAGCCATTGGCCGCCGAAACGCGGCCGGCGGCGCTCTTCAGAAGCGTCAGGCCGGTGTCGATCGTGCTCATCTGGCGCGCTTCACTTGATTTATGGCGAGGCCACCAGGCGGTAGCCGATGCCGCGTACCGCCTGGAGGAACAGCGGATTGGCGGGGTCGGTCTCGATCTTGCGCCTGAGGCGGTTGATCTGCACGTCGACGGCGCGCTCGTTGACGCTGCCATTGCCGGTCAGCGCGCTGCGCGGCACGGTCTCGCCCGGCGTCTCCGAGAGAATGCGCAGCATCTCGCGCTCGCGGTCGGTGAGGTGGATGACCTCCTCGCCCTGGCGCAGCTCGCCGCGATCGAGATGGTAGATGTAGGGACCAAAGGCGATCTTCTCGATCGTCGTGGCCTGCGGCGGCGGCGCGGCGCGCTTGAGGATGTTGTTGATGCGCAGCGCAAGCTCGCGCGGCTCGAACGGTTTTGCCACATAGTCGTCGGCGCCGATCTGCAGGCCCTCGATGCGGGCCTCCGCTTCATGGCGCGCCGTCAGCATCACGATCGGCACCGAGGAGGAGGTCCGGATGAAGCGCGCGAGATCGAAGCCGGTCTCGCCGGGCATCATGACGTCGAGGATCAGCAAGTCGAAATGCAGACCCAGCAATTTCGACCGTGCATCGCCGGCGCTGGCGGCCGTGGTGACGCGGTAGCCCTCGCCGGCAAGGAAACGCGAGAGCAGATCGCGGATGCGGCGGTCGTCGTCGACGAGCAACAGATGCGGAGCATCGTCGGCCGGGCGCGCCGGTGCGCGGGCGAGAGTGGCGGCGAGCGTCACGGTTACTCCTTGGCGTCTTGGTTGACGGAGGCGAAGATCGTCTCGAGCACCTTGTCCGGATCGTCCCGATCGATCATCGCACGCAGGAAGCGCTTGACCGTCTCGGCATCCTGCGGGCTCATCTCGGCGAGCGCCTTGGTGATCCGCGTGGTCTGCAGACCCGCGAGCTTCTGCACCAGCGCCTCGCCCTTCGGCGTCGCGTAGAGCAGGCGCTGGCGGCGGTCGTTGTCGCCGGTCTTCTGCACGATGTAGCCCTCGTCCAGGAGCTGCTTGAGCACGCGGCCGAGTGACTGTTTTGTGATGCGCAGGACGTCGAGCAGATCGGCGACCTTGAGACCAGGATAGCGGTAGACGAAGTGCATGACCCGGTGATGGGCCCGCCCGAAGCCGAAAGCCTCCAGCTCCTGGTCGGGATCGCCGACGAAGTCGCGATAGGCGAAGAACAGCAGCTCGATGATATCCCAGCGCAAATTGCCTCCATCGCCTGCGGCCGGCCGAGGCTCGGCGGCGTCTTGAGAGGGACTCGCGAAATTTATGTCAGGCATATTGACGTATCTTGGGTTCAATGTTACAAAACGATCAACCCGCACGAAATTTTAGATCGTTTCGCGACGGGCGGCGTCGATGCAGGGACGGCGGAAAGAGCCGGACAGGCGACGACAGCCGGATCAGATCTACCGTGCGATTGTCGAGCGGCATTTCGGCAAAACATACTGGACTTCCGTCTCGCGCAAAAGCATGTCCTGCCCGACATGCTGGCCACGGGAAACCGGCCGTAACAAGGCTGGCGGTGGTCCGGCCAGAAACCAATCGAGCCAGCTGGCCCCGGAGCGGGGCGGGCGGGCGCCAGAACAGCGCCGATACCGGCAGCGGGAGCCAAGGACATGAGCATGACATTCGACATCCAGCCCGCCACCAATCCGACGTCCGAGAAGGACCGCGTGGCCAAGCTGGTGGACCCCGGCTTTGGCCGGGTCTTCACCGATCACATGGCGATCGTCCGCTACAACCAGGCCAAGGGCGGCTGGTACGAGGCGAAGATCGAGGCGCGCGCCAACTTCCAGATGGATCCGGCCGGCGCCGTCCTGCACTACGCGCAGGAGATTTTTGAAGGCCTGAAGGCCTACAAGCGCGACGACGGCGGCGTGAACCTGTTCCGTCCCGACGCCAATGCGCGGCGCTTCAGGGACTCGGCCGACCGCATGGCGATGGCGCAGCTGCCCGAGGACGTCTTCATCGAGGCGGTCGAGCAGCTCGTGCGCATCGATCGCGCCTGGATGCCGGGCGGCGAGGGCAGCCTGTACCTGCGGCCTTTCATGATCGCGAGCGAGACCTTCCTCGGCGTCAAGCCGTCGTCCGAATACATCTTCTCGGTCATCGCTTCGCCGGTCGGCTCCTATTTCAAGGGCGGTCCCGCGCCGGTCTCGATCTGGGTGTCGGAAAACTATACGCGCGCGGCCGTCGGCGGCACCGGCGCCGTCAAATGCGGCGGCAATTATGCCGCGAGCCTGCGCGCGCAGGCCGAAGCGATCCAGCATGGCTGCGACCAGGTCGTCTTCCTCGACGCGATCGAGCGCCGCTACATCGAGGAGCTCGGCGGCATGAACGTGTTCTTCGTGTTCGACGACGGTTCGCTCTCGACGCCGCCGCTCGGCACCATCCTGCCCGGCATCACCCGCGATTCCATCATCGCGCTGGCCAAGGACGCCGGCAAGATCGTGCGCGAGGAGCCGTATTCGCTCGACCAGTGGCGCAAGGACGCGGCGAGCGGCAAGCTGAAGGAGGCCTTTGCCTGCGGCACCGCCGCCGTCATCTCGCCGATCGGCAAGGTGCGCTCGGTGAGCGGCGATTTCGAGATCTCGGGCGGCGCCGCCGGTCCCGTCGCCATGGGCCTGCGCAAGCAGCTCGTCGACATCCAGTACGGCCGCACCAACGATCCGCACAACTGGATCCGCAAGGTGTTTTGAGGTCTCGTGTCCCGGACGCGCAAAGCGCGAGCCGGGACCCAGAGTGCCAGTGGCTGGACCCCGGATCAGCAGCGTACCACGCCGCCAGGAGGCGCCGCGCTGCGCAGCATCCGGGGGCTGCTGCCGTTTAGCGCCATGAACGCCCTGCCACGATCCCGCGACAAAGTCCGGATACAACGAGCATCCCGGACATCGCGATCATGGCAACCAAACTCTCCCAACCCGTGAAATGGGTCGTTTTCGCCGCCATCACCGGCGTCTCCGTCTTCGGCATCCTGACCATCGGTCCGACGCACGAGGTCGTCGCGCAAGACCGCTCGCCGATCGTCGACGTGCGCACCAGCGATCCCGAGATGAATGCGGCGATCGCGCGGGCCCGCGGCACGCTGCCGACCTTCTGGGCGTCCTACGAGGCGCCGAAGTCGTCCGAGACCGGGCACGCCTTGAAGGTGCGCTTTTCGACCCGCAAGGGCGGCGAGCACATCTGGATCGGCGAGGTGAAGAAGCAGCCCGGCGGGACCTATTCAGGCCTGTTCGCCAACGAACCGCGCGACCTGCCGGGCAAGCACGCCGGCGATAAGGTTTCGTTCGGCGAAGCCGACATCTCGGACTGGATGTTCATGCGCAACGGCAAGATCGTCGGCGGCGAAACCATCAAGCCGACGCTGAAGTCGCTGCCGAAGGCGGATGCCGATGCCCTGCGGGCGCGGATGGAGCAGCCGTAGGTTCTCTTCTTCCTTCTCCCCTTGTGGGAGAAAAGGTGGCGCGAAGCGCCGGATGAGGGGCTATCTCCGCGAATCTCATCGTGAGATTTTCTCGCGCGGATAGAGACCCCTCACCCGTCTCGCCGCTTCGCGGCGAGCCACCCTCTCCCACAAGGGGAGAGGGAAAAGGCACCAGTTGCCGCCTCGCGCCCCGGCTGGTAAACGCCGCGCATGGCCGAGAAACCCAAAAAACCCCAGAAACTGAAGGCGCGCCTGCCGCGCGGGCTCGAGGATCGCGACCCCTCAGCGATCCGGGCGACGCGCGAGATGGTCGAGAAAATCCGCGCCGTCTACGAGCTCTACGGTTTCGAGCCGGTGGAGACGCCGGCGATGGAATATACCGATGCGCTCGGCAAGTTCCTGCCCGACCAGGACCGTCCGAACGAGGGCGTGTTCTCGTTCCAGGACGACGACGAGCAGTGGATCAGCCTGCGCTACGATCTGACAGCGCCGCTCGCGCGCTATGTCGGCGAGCGCTACGGCACCGACGCGCTGGTTTTGCCCTATCGCAGCTACCGCGTCGGCTATGTCTTTCGCAACGAGAAGCCCGGCCCCGGCCGCTTCCGCCAGTTCATGCAGTTCGACGCCGACACGGTGGGATCGGCGACGCCCGCGGCGGATGCCGAGATCTGCATGATGGCGGCGGACACGATGGAGGCGCTCGGCATTCAGCGCGGCCAGTATGTGGTGAAGGTGAACAACCGAAAAGTGCTCGACGGCGTTCTGGAAGCCATCGGGCTCGCCGGCGAAGAGAACGCCGGCCGCAGGCTGACGGTGTTGCGCGCGATCGACAAGCTCGACAAGTTTTCCGCCGACGAGGTGCGCAAGCTGCTCGGTCCCGGACGATGGGACGGCGGCGAAGAAGGCAAGGGCGACTTCACCAAGGGCGCCAATTTGAGCGAAGCAGAAGCCGACGTCGTTCTCGCCATCACCAAACCGCGCGAGGATTGGAAAGAGGCGATTGCCGCCGCAGAAACCTACCTCGCCAAGAGCCAGGTCGGCCAGGCCGGCGTGAGCGAGCTGGAAGAGATTGCCAAGCTGGTGACCGCGTCGGGTTACGGTGCGGACCGCATCAAGATCGATCCCTCCGTCGTGCGTGGCCTCGAATATTACACCGGCCCGGTCTACGAGGTCGAACTGCTGCTCGACACCAAGGACGAGAAGGGCCGCCCGGTGCGCTTTGGCTCGGTCGGCGGCGGCGGGCGATACGACGGTCTCGTCTCGCGCTTCCGCGGCGAGCCGGTGCCGGCCACCGGATTCTCGATCGGTGTGTCCAGGCTTCAGGCCGCGCTGACGCTGCTCGGCAAGCTCGACACCAAGCCGGACTTCGGCCCCGTCGTCGTCACCGTGTTCGACCGCGACCGCGTCGCCGACTATCAGAAGATGGTGGCGTCGTTGCGCAACGCCGGCATCCGGGCCGAGCTCTATCTCGGCAATCCCAAGAACATGGGCAACCAGCTCAAATATGCCGACCGTCGCAACTCGCCTTGCGTGATCATCCAGGGCTCCGACGAGAAGGCGCGCGGCGAGCTGCAGATCAAGGATTTGATCGAAGGCGCCAAGGCGGCGGCCGCGATTGCGTCCAACCAGGAATGGCGCGAGAGCCGGCCGGCGCAGTTCTCGTGCAGCGAAGCCGATCTCGTTGCGAAGGTGCGCGAGGTTTTGGCCCGCCATGACGTAAAGTGGGGATAGCCATTCCGAGAGGCCGTCGTGCCCGGGCTTGTCCCGGGCAGCCACGTCTTGTTTGATGGCGACCGTCAATGGCCGGCGTCCGGCCGCAAGGGAGAGACAAATGCCTGAGATCACCGTCAGCATGGCCGAAGGCCGCACCGACGAGCAGAAGGCCGGCATGATGCGAGACATCACGCAGGCGCTGGTGAAGAATCTCGGCGTCGATGCCGATGCCGTCGTCATCCAGATCAACGAAGCCCCGCTCCGTCACAAGATGAAGGGCGGCAAGACCTTCGTGGAGCGCGCGGCGGCGGCGAAGAAGTGACGCGTTAGCGTCATTCCGGGGCGCGCGAAGCGCGACCCCGGACTCTCGTGCCGCAAACTTCTGGATTCCGGGATCGGCGCTACGCGCCGCCCCGGAATGACGAGCAAGCCCCATGGACGCACGCGATTTCATCACGATCGGCATGAGCGCCGAGCGCACACTGGTGGTGCCGGCCGAGCGCACGGTCGGGCATTTCGTGCCCGGCATGCCCATGGTCTACGCGACGCCGATGATGATCCTGGAAATGGAGATGACGGCGGGCGATGCGATCCGCGCCGCGCTTCAGCCGGGCTGGGTCACCGTCGGGACCGAGGTCGATATCCGCCATCTCGCCGCCGCCCTCGTCGGCGCGACGGTACGGACCAATGCGAAGGTCGTCGCGGTGGAGCGCCGCGTCATCCGCTTCGAGGTCGAGGCCTTCGAGGGCACGCGCAAGCTCGGCGAGGGCCGCCATGCGCGCGGGCTGGTCAATGTCGAGATGTTCAACAAGCGGCTTGGCGCGTAGCGCTGCGGCCGGGCGCCACCTCGCTCAACCTGCCTAACGTACCGTCGAAGAGGCATAGAACGCTTCCTGCTCCCTGCGGATGCGCACGGCAGGCAGCGTCTCGTCGATTGCCACGTCGGCCCAGGTGATGCAGGCGTCCTTGGCAACCGCTCTGGTCAATCGCACATTGTGCGCAAGTCCGAGCGGCAGATAGCCCTTAGCAAGCGACGTGCCGGCCGGCGTCAGCTTGCCAAAGACGGTGTAGCCGCCTTCTCCGTCGAGCGTATCCCCCGCGCGCAGCTCCTTTTTGGCCGTCGCGGCAACATCGGCGTTGAACGTTGTCGCGACCCCCGTCGCCTCCTTGCGCAGAGCGATCGAGGCCACCGAAATTCCAAGCTCCAGACCGATGAGGTGCCACTTCTTGTACGAGCTCATGTAACGGCCGCTCGGGTCAGTGACGACGCTGTATTCCTTGAAGCAGTTGCGGATGTACTCGCTGTCGCCTTCGAAGCAGACCCAGACGCCCTTGCGGATATCGTTGGGGATCGGTTTGCCCTCGGCCGTCAGGCAGGACACGACTTCGACTTGGCCCTTGGATTCCAGCACGCCGCCCTCGGAGCGAGGGCGCATCAGCGTCGGGATGTCGTCGACCGATCCCGGTGGGAATGCGAGGCCTTGCGAGGGCGCCTCCAGCCCGGTTGCGTTCGCGATTGCGGCGGATTCGATCGCCGGCTTGGAGCCGTCGAGGAACGCGTTGAACATTTTTGGATTCATGCCGCCGTGCGCGGCTTGCTCGGCGGTCAGGCCCCAGTGATCCCAGACGGTTTCGGGGGTCGACTCCCGGTAGTGCGGCAGCCACTTGTGGCCGCGGCCCGCTGCGACGACCGGGAAACCGCAAGCCCTTGCCCAATCGACGAGGTCGCAGGCGAGCGCCGGCTGATCGCCATAGGCGAGGCTGTAGATCACCCCGGCCTGCCTCGCTCGTTGTGCGAGGATCGGTCCGCAGAATGCGTCGGCTTCGACCGTCACGTTGATGACAGGTTTGCCAGCAGAAAAGGCGCCAAGGCAGTGTTCCACCGCCGCCACGGGATTGCCGGTGCACTCGGCGATCACCTCCACGGCTTGGCACTTCACCAACGCTTCCCAGTCGTCGGTCAGAAAGGTCGTACCGTTCTTGAGGGCATCCTCAAGCGAGAGCGCGGCGAATTGCTCCGGGCGCCAGCCAACCCGGTTCAGGTTCTCGCGAGCACGCGACGGTGACAGGTCCGCAATGCCGACGAGATGGACGCCCGGTGTGCGCAAAACCTGATGAAGGTACATTGCACCGAATTTGCCCGCTCCGATCAGTCCGATTCTGATCGGGCGCCCGCTGGCGTGTCGTTCGAGAAGTTTCGCGTACAGGTTCACGATCGCTCTCCCTTTCGGCAACAGCCGAGCTCGCTTCGCATCGGTCCGCCCAAGTCGGCCCCAAGCACTCCCTGCCTACTTCGCCAATTCCCTCGACCGCTGCGTCGCCGCGGCGATCGCGCGGATCATGAGATCGCGCAGGCCCGGTTCGCCCATCAGCACACTGAGCGCTGCCGCGGTGGTGCCGCCGGGCGAGGTGACGTTCTGGCGCAGCGTGCTCGAAGGCAGCTCCGACTGGTGCAGCAATTCGCCGGAGCCGGTGACGGTTTCGCGCGCGAGCTTGGTCGCCAGCGCCTCGGGCAGCCCGGCCTCGACGCCGGCGCGGGCGAGCTCCTCGGCGAGCAGGAACACATAGGCGGGGCCTGAGCCGGAGACGGCGGTCACCGCGTCCATCAGCCCTTCATCCTCGACCCATTCGACCGCGCCGGTGGCGCGCAGCAGCGCGTCGGCCACGGCGCGCTGCGCGGTGCTGACGTTGTTCGCTGCGACGGCTACGGTGATGCCGCGGCCGATCGCGGCCGGCGTGTTCGGCATCGCGCGCACGACGGCGCCGCCGCAGATGTCCTGGAGCGCAGCGATCGTGGTTCCCGCCATGATCGAGACCACGGAGGTCCTGTCCGAGACGAACGATTTCAGCCTCGCACCGGCCTCGCGGAACATCTGCGGCTTCACCGCGACGACCAGCGTCTCGACCCGGCCGACCGTGGCTGCGTCGGGATTGAGCGCGACGCCCCTAGTGGCAAGTGCGGTGATCTCAGGCGAGATGTGCGGATCGATCACCGCGACGCGGCGCGGGTCGAGCCCACCCGCGAGCCATCCGGTCAGCATCGCGCCGCCCATCTTGCCGGCGCCGGCGAGCAGGATGGTGCCGGTGATGTTTTGGAGTGTGCTGTTGTCTGCCACTGTGCTCACCATCAACAAAGGTGTCGTCCCTGCCTGGTGCGCAATTGCGCACGGGCGCAGGGACCCCCGCGCGAGCACTTGCTCGTCGCGTTACCACAGGCGGTTCTAGTGGATGGAGGGCAGAGCAACAAGCCGCGTGCCCAAGGATGAATCACGCGGGATGGTTCCTGGATCTGCGCTTCGCTCGTCCGGGGCGACAGCGGAGAGGAGTTGAGCCCTACGCCTCTCCGACCGTATCGAACATCGCGGCGTCCATCGCCTCGGTCGTGGACTTGCCCGCCCACACCACGAACTGGAACGCCGGGAAATAGCGCTCGCAGGCGTGGATGGCGCCGGCGAGCATGGCTTCGCATTGCGCGGTCGAGGCGGTGAGGCCGCCCGGCAGCACCAGGGCCTGGCGGTGCATCACCATGCCGGTGCTGGTCCACAGGTCGAAATGGCCGACCCATAGCTGCTCGTTGACGGCGGCGACGAGCCGCTGCACCTCGCCGCGCCGCGCGAGCGGAATCTTCATGTCGAACGCGCAGGCCAGATGCAGCGCCTCGATCTCGCCCATCCAGGTGAAGGAGAGCTGGTAGTCGGTCCATTGTCCCTTCGAGACAATCGTGAGTTCGTCTTCGCCGGAGCGTTCGAACGGCCAGTTGTTGCTGGCAGCGATGTCCTCGACCACCGCGAGCGGATGGCTTTTGGAATCGATGGTGCTTTCGAGCAGGGACATGCCGTCTCGACCTCTTGCCTTCTTGTTGTCTTTGATACGCACGCGGTTGGGCCCGGCGCGCGCTCCCTAGACGCTACCGCGATCCCTGGAGTCGCTCTCGCGATCCTCGGATCAGCGCGGGCCTTTCGCGGATCAAGTGATGTGATTTGCGGAATCTGCGCAACGGGGTCCCGAGTCCGTCCACAAGCCAGGACTCGTTCGTCCACAGCTCATCTCCGCCACAATTCTTAACGCCGGAAGTCGCTGGTCACGAGCGAGGAGAACAAATCAGAATCAAACACGCAGGGGCGCCAATCGTTAATTCCGTCCCGCGGGGCCGGACCGCCAAGAGGACCCCAACGCCGGCATGGGACCATGCGATTTGCCCATGCGGAACATACTTGCCGCGCCGCCGCGCCGGCGGCATATTTCCGGACAGGCCGTTCATTCCGGACGGCCGATGTTCTCAGGGCGGGGTGAAAGTCCCCACCGGCGGTAAGGGCCGAAAGGCCTAAGCCCGCGAGCGCCTTCCGCGAGGGGTATCCCGAACGGAAGGGTCAGCAGATTCGGTGCAACTCCGAAGCCGACGGTTAAAGTCCGGATGAAAGAGAACGGTCGGTGGCAGACGCATCGCAAGGTGCGGCTGTTTGTCGTTCCGTGTGCCCTGATTCTGGTCCTCGAGAAGGAAAGCCATGAATCAGATGTTGCAAGATCCCCAAGTCGAAGCTTCCCAAGTCGAAACTGAAGTCCCCCATCCGCCGGTTCCGCAAGGACCTGCGGCCGAGCACCCGCGCTTCGCCAAACCGCAGCGGGTGGCGTTCGTGCAGGCCTGCTGGCACCGCGACGTGGTCGAGGAGGCCCGCATCGCCTTCATGAAGGAGGCCGCGGCGCGGCACCTCACCCATGTCGACGTGTTCGAGGTGCCGGGCTCCTTCGAGATCCCGCTGCATGCGCAGGTCCTCGCCAAGACGCGGCGCTATACCGCGATCGTCGCGGCCGGCCTCGTCGTCGACGGCGGCATCTATCGCCACGAATTCGTCGCCGACACCGTGATCAAGGCGCTGATGGATGTGCAGCTCCGCACCGAGGTGCCGGTGTTCTCGGCCGTGCTGACGCCGCAGCAATTCCACGAGACCGAGGTGCACTACGACTTCTTCCGCAGGCACTTTGCCATCAAGGGCGTCGAGGTGGCGGCCGCCTGCGCGGAGACGCTGCTCGGCCTCGAACGCCTGCGCGGCCAGGTCGCGGCGGGGATCGTGGGGTAGGTCTGGTCAATCCGGGGCGCGCGCGGCGTGAACCCGGAATCCATATATCGAAACGGATCGCTGCAAGATGGATTCCGGGTTCGGCGCTACGCGCCGCCCCGGAATGACGGTGTCAGTCGAACAGGCTCGACACCGACTCTTCCGCCGCCGTGCGCGCGATTGCGTCGGAGATCAGGCTGGCGATCGGCAGCGTGCGGATGTTCGGCGCCTTGGTCACCGCCTCGGTCGGCAGGATCGAGTCGGTGATCACGAGCTCCTTCAGCTTGGAGTTCGTGATGCGGGCGGCCGCGCCGCCGGAGAGCACGCCGTGGGTGATGTAGGCGTAGACGTCCTTGGCGCCCTTGGCGATCAGCGCGTCTGCCGCGTTCACCAGCGTGCCGCCGGAGTCCACGATGTCGTCGATCAGGATGCAGGTGTAGCCGGCGACGTCGCCGATCACGTTCATGACCTCGGACTCGCCCGCACGTTCACGGCGCTTGTCGACGATCGCGAGCGGGGTGTTGATGCGCTTGGCAAGGCCGCGCGCGCGCGCCACGCCGCCGACGTCAGGCGAGATCACCATCGTCTTGGAGAGGTCGAACTTGTCCTTGATGTCGCGCACCATCAGCGGCGCCGCGTAGAGGTTGTCGGTCGGGATGTCGAAGAAGCCCTGGATCTGGCCGGCGTGCAGGTCCAGCGTCATGACACGGTCGACACCGGCCTGCGTGATCAGATTGGCGACGAGCTTGGCCGAGATCGGCGTGCGCGAGCCCGATTTGCGGTCCTGCCGCGCGTAGCCGAAATAGGGCAGCACCGCGGTGATGCGGCGCGCCGAGGAACGGCGCAGCGCGTCGGTGATGATCAGCAATTCCATCAGATGGTCGTTCGCGGGGAACGAGGTCGACTGGATGATGAAGGCATCCGAGCCGCGGACGTTCTCCTGGATCTCGACGAAGATCTCCATGTCGGCGAAGCGCCGCACCACCGCCTTGGTCAGCGGCAGGTCGAGGCCTTGCGCGATCGCCTGCGCAAGAGCCGGATTGGAGTTGCCGGCGACGAGCTTGATGGAGCCGTTTTTGGCCGACATGGACGCTTCCTCCCGCGCTTTGCTGGATACGACGTTCAACATCTCAGATCCCACTGGAAGCACGGTTACAACGGGCGAGGAAATATCAGGCGGGAGGCTGCAATGGCAACCCGGGATGATACGTTTTCCCTTCGAAAATCCTGAGTCGGGCCAACGGCTTGGCCGCAACTTGAGGCCGTGGTTTAGCGGGGGTTATCGCTCGGCATAGCCGAGCGCCGAGCTCGGCATCTCTGGCGCCGGGACGTCCTTGATCACGCTCGCCACCGCCGGTCCCCGCAAGCCTGGAGCCGGGCTGGAGCCATCCGGAGTTCCGTTGATCATGTTGGAAAGTCCGCTGAATCCGGCCTGGGCGATCTTCCGCAGCACGAGGTCGTCGGCGGCGTTCCAGGGATCGCGGCCGCCCCTGGCCGAGGTCGGTTCCTCGCCGGAGAGGCGCAGCGCGCGCTGCTGGTTGGCGTCATAGACGTCCCAGACCCAGGCGATCACGGTCTTGCCGCGGACGACCTGGGCTGACAGGTAGCTGCGCACGCGGTAGGCGGCCGTCCCCTCGCGGGAGACGACGGACAGGCTGCGCAGCTTGGATTCGCTGTCGAGCACGCCGACCATGCGGTCGAATACGGGCGGCGGCGGGCCGTCGATCGATTCGAAGGCGACCGTCGCGCCCGAGCCGGTGCTCGGCGCCATCGCATAGGAGTTGGCGGCGCCGCCGCCACCGCCGGCGCAGCCGCCAAGCGCGGTCGCAGCCGCCAGCAGCATGACCGCCAGCACGCGCGAACCCGCACGGCCCAGGATGAATGACGCGTCCCTCATTATGGAGGGCAGCGATATCGTTAAAATCGATTAAGGTCTAGGGCAGGGGCGACACAACTCACCGTCGTCGCGTCAATGCACCCGTCATTCCGGGTTCGATCCTGCCGACCGCCCCGGAATGACGATCGTAAAGGTTGCTCTTGTGTTCACCCTTCCAGCGCGATCGCGTGGACGTGGCGACCGTAATCCGGCTCCTTGCGATGCACCGAGCGGCGATAGCTGAAGAAGCGCTCGTCGGCATAGGTGTCGAGACCGAGATCGTCGATCATCAGGATGCCGGCGGCGTCGAGGCGCCTGCGGATGAAGCCGGCGAGATCGAACATCGCGTGTCCCTCGCGCACCGAGGGGATGAAGAACATGGCGTTGTCCGCATCCGCCTCGATGAAGCGCGCCACGAACTCGTTGCCGACCTCGTAACTGTCCTGGCGGATCAAGGGGCCGATCGCGGCGATGATGCCGCCACGCGTGGCGCCGAGCTTCTCCATCGCGGAGATCGTCGCCTCCAGCACGCCGGTGAGCGCGCCTTTCCAGCCGGCATGCGCGCCGCCGATCACGCGCGCATTGGGATCGACGAACAACACCGGTCCGCAATCGGCGGTGGAAACGCCGAGCGCAATGCCGGGCGTTTTCGTCACGAGCGCATCGCCCTTCGGTCGCGGTCCGCTCGGCCATGGTGTCTCGGCCACGAGCACGTCGGGCGAGTGGATCTGGTGCAGGCTGATGAAGCGGTCCGCGGCGACGCCGACATGCTCGGCCATGCGGCGGCGGTTCTCTGCGACCAGGTCCTGATCGTCGTTGGAGCCGAGCCCGCCGTTCAGCGCGGCGTAGATGCCGCTTGAGACGCCGCCTTCACGGGTGAAGAAGGCATGGCGCAGGCCGGGCACCGCGGCGAGCAGCGAGGAAGTGACCGTCATCAATCGTCTCCGGCCTGTTCGAGATCGCTCAGGCCGGCAATGCCCGTCAGCCGCGGCTCGGAGATGCCGAGCACCTTGAACATCGAGCCCATGCCGCTGCGCCCGGTGTCCGTCAGGCGCTTGAGCGCGATCGAAATGTCGGTGCCCACTTCCGGTGTTGCCTTCTGCATCAGGGCGGCGGCCCTCGTATCGATGCCGATCCGCTTCAGGAAGTCGCCTTGCGTCACCGGTCCGTGCACGCGGGCGCCGACATCCTCGGCCGCGCGCGCCAGCGCCTGGAAGTCGACATGGGCGGTGACGTCGGCCAGGCCCGGCGCCTTCAGGGGATCGGCGAAGGTGTGGCGTGCAATCGCCTGGAAGGTGTCGCCGGCATCGCTGCGCAAATGGCCGTAGTCGATGATCAGGGCCGCGCCGTCCTGGTCGCGCACGCGCGTGGCGAGCTTCATGATCTCGCCGTCGGGCCGCCATTCGAATACGGCGCCGACAGGCGCGGCGCGCACCAGGGGCGGCAGCAGCACGTCGAAGCGCGGCGTCGGCTCCGGCGCCGCGCCGAATTGAAGCTTTCCGTTGGGATCGATCTCGATCACGCGCTCGTGCCAGCCGTTCTCGAGGCGGACCATCTGGTGGATCGGCAGCACGTCGAAATATTCGTTGGCGAGGATGATGCTCGGTCCCTCAGGCACGTCGTCGATGCTGTCATGCCAGGTGATGTTGCGCACGGCGGACAGCGTCGCACCCTGCCGCTCGCGCAGCACGGGATTGACCTCGACCATGTGGATGTGGAGCGCCTGGTAGAGCGGCGGCAGCACGCGCAGTGCACGCAGCGCATCCGCCATCATGGTGCCGCGGCCGGGGCCGAGCTCGATCAGCCGCAAGAATTGCGGCGAGCCCATCTGCTTCCACACCGAGGCCGTCCACAGGCCCAAGAGCTCGCCGAACATCTGGCTGACCTCGGGCGCGGTGGTGAAGTCGCCCTCACGTCCGAGCGGATCGCGCGAGAGGTAATAGCCATAGCGCGGATGCATCAGGCACAGTTCCATGTAGCGCCAGACCGGCATGGGGCCCGAGGCTTTGATCAGTGCCTTGATCTCGTTGAGTAAGGGCTGGTCGGTCACGGCCATCTTCTCGAAATGAATTAACGAATAGCCTCAATGGCCTTCGGCGCACCGCGCCTGACGGCCAATACAATAAGGACGAGGCCGACGATAAGCATCGGGATCGACAGCAGCATGCCCATGGTTAATCCGCCCCAGAGGAAGCCGAGCTGGGCGTCGGGTTCGCGGAAATGCTCGCCGATGATCCGGGTCAGGCCGTAGATCAGGATGAAGCTGCCGAGGATCATGCCGGGCCGCTTCAGCGCGCCAAGGCGGATCATGATCGCAAGCACCGTGAACAGCAGGATGCCTTCCATGCCGGCCTCGTAGAGCTGGCTCGGATGTCGCGGCAACTGGGTCGGATCGTTGGGAAAGATCATCGCCCAGGGCAAGCTCGCATCGGTGGCGCGGCCCCACAGCTCGCCGTTGATGAAATTGGCGAGCCGCCCGAGCAGCAGCCCGACCGGGGCGACAGCAGTCGTGATATCGCCGAGCGACAGGATCGGAATCTTGTTGCGGTAGGCGAACCACATCACCGCGACGACGCAGCCGAGGAAGCCGCCATGGAAGGACATGCCGCCCTCCCACAATCTGAAGATCGCCGCGGGATGGTCGATGAAGAAGGGCAGGTTGTAGAACAGCACGTAGCCGGTGCGGCCTCCGAGAATGATGCCGAGCGTGACCCAGAGGATGAAGTCGTCGACCTGGAGCAGCGAGATCGGCGCGGGGCGGCCCCACAGGCGTTCGTTCTTCAGCAGCGAACGCGCATAGAGCCAGCCGAACACGATGCCGCAGATGTAGGCGAGCGCATACCAGCGGATCGCGAACGGACCAATCTCGAGCGCGATCGGCTTGAAGGCGGGGAAGTCGATGAGCAAAAAGGGCATCGCGCCTTCTATACCTAGACGAGATTGCGGCGATAGAGCGCCAGCAGACGCTCCCAATGCCGCTCGGCAGCGTCGCGGTCATAGACCGGGCGCTTGGGGAAGGCGAAGCCGTGATGCGTGCCGGGATAGATCTCGACCTCGGCTTTCGCGCCTTTCATGCCCTCTTTGACCTTCTCGATGATCTCTGGCGGCGCATAGACGTCGGTCTCGGCGCAGCCGAAATAGAGTTCGGCCTTGGTCTTGCTTGCGGCGAGATGCGGGCTGTCGTCCTGATCGGTCGCGAGCTGCACGCCGTAGATCGAGGCGGCCGCTTTGACATTCGCAGGGAAGTGCGTCGCGGCGTTGATGGCGTAGCGGCCGCTCATGCAGTAGCCGACGGTGCCGACCAGTTTGGTGTTCGCTTCCGCCTGACCCTCGGCATAGGTGAGCAGCGCTCGCGTGTCGTCCATAATCATGGGAATCGTGAGCGAGCCCATCAGCTGGAACATGCGCTTTCGCTCCGGCGCGTTCGGGTCGGCCGGCAGCGCACCGAGCTCCATCACGCCGGAGCGGTAGTACAGGTTCGGCAGCATCACGTAATAGCCGGACGTCGCGAGCCGGCGTGCCATGTCGCGCAGCTCTTCGCGGATCGCCGGCGCATCCATGTAGAACAGGATGACCGGAAACGGCCCGCCGCGTTCGGGATGGCTGATGAAGGTTGCGGTGTGGCCGTCCTTGGTGGGGATCGCGATCTGCTGGTCGATCATCTGTTCGATCTTTTACTTGCGCCTTGTGATTCTTCTTATGCAGGGACGTCGAATACGATTGCAAGGAAACCGGGGCATGACAAGGATACCGCCGATGGGCACTTGAACGGCCTCGCGCGGATTGCCATTGTCTTTCCGAGCGTTTGCGTGAAGTTTATCTGAGCTGCCAGGAGGCCGAAATGACCCAGACCAACAACCGGTTTTTCGACGAGATCGGCCGCCTGATGAACGATGCCGCCGGCGCCGCCCAGGGCGTCAAGCGCGAGTTCGACACGGTGATGCGGACCCAAGCCGAGAAATTCCTGCGCGACATGGATCTGGTCAAGCGCGAGGAGTTCGAGGCGGTCAAGGACATGGCGCGCCTGGCGCGTGAGGAGAACGAGGCGCTGAAGGCACGCATCGCGGCGCTGGAGGCGAAGCTGGGGGGCGCGCCGACGTCCTGACCGGCGTCGCTCGGGGGGGCCGCACCCGAACCCGGAACCTCGAGATTCTCAGGTGCGCAATTGCGCACCATCGTTCGACCGCTGCCGCGATCGCCCCGGAATGACGGCAGATCCGGTACCTTCCGCCAGCCCATTCTCCTTGTCATTTCCGCATCTTCCGGGTAAAAGCCCGCCAAGTTCGTGGCCCCCGCACCCCTGGAGGCTTGCTGCGAGCTATGCCATGGGCCGCGCTGCGGCCCATTAACTTTTGCAAAAACAAGGACTTAACGACATGGCGACGACCGTCAAGGAATTGAAGGCGACCGCACGTCCGAAGAGCGGCAAGGGGGCCGCCCGGGCTGAGCGTCGCGCCGGGCGCGTGCCCGGAGTGATCTATGGCAACAACCAGCCCCCCGTCACGATCTCGATCGAAGATCGCGAACTGCGCCAGCGCATCCTCGCCGGCCGGTTCCTGACCACGCTGGTGGACATCGATCTCGAGGGCAAGAAGCACCGCGTGATTCCGCGCGACTATCACCTCGATCCGGTTAAGGACTTCCCGATCCATGTCGACTTCATGCGGCTCGGCGAAGGCGCCACCATCCGCATCAGCGTGCCGCTGCATGTCGTGAAGGCGGAAACCTCCCCGGGCGTGAAGCGCGGCGGTACCGTCAACATCGTCGCCCACGCGATCGAGCTCGAATGCGGCGTCGAGAGCATTCCGCAGTACATCGAGGCCGATGTCGGCGCGCTGGAAATCGGTCACTCGCTGCATCTGGCGGACGTCAAGCTGCCGGCCGGCGTGAAGGCGCTGACCCGCGAGGACGCGACCCTCGTCACCATCGTGCCGCCGTCCGGCTACGCCGAAGAGCAGAAGGCCGCGGCTGCGGCTGCTGCTCCTGGCGCTGCTGCGGCTGCTCCGGCGGCTGGCGCTGCGGCTCCGGCTGCGGGTGCTGCTGCACCGGCTGCTGCTGCCAAGGCTCCCGCCGGCGGCGACAAGAAGAAGTAATCTCTCGAAAGAGCTGGCGCGCGGTCCCTGATCGCGCGCTGGCTGAGGGGCGCGCCGCGTCATGCGACTCTTTGTTGGGCTCGGCAATCCCGGCGCGAAATACGCACGTCACCGGCACAATATCGGCTTCATGGCGGTCGACGAGATCGCGCGCCGTCACAGCTTTGCGCCGTGGCGCCGCCGCTTTCAGGGCGAGACCTCCGAAGGCACGCTCGGCACGGAGCGCGTGATCCTGCTCAAGCCGACGACCTACATGAACGAGTCCGGCCGCGCCGTGCAGGAAGCTGCAAGCTTCTTCAAGATCGCGCCTGGCGACGTCACCGTGTTCCATGACGAGCTCGAGCTGCCGCCGGGCAAGGTGCGGGTGAAGGTCGGCGGCGGCATCGCCGGCCACAACGGCCTGCGTTCGATCTCGGCGCATATCGGCAACGATTATCGCCGCGTGCGCCTCGGCATCGGTCATCCCGGCGTCAAGGAACTGGTGCACGGCCACGTGCTGTCGGACTTCGCCAAGGCCGACAATGACTGGGTGGCGACGCTGTGCGAGGCGGTGGCCGAGCACGCAGGCCTGGTCGCCAAGGGCACGGACGCGACCTTCGCCAACAGGGTGCATCTTGCGATGCAGGCGAAGGGATTTTTGACCAAGGACGACAACGGCAAGGAATAACGCTCGTGGGATTCAAATGCGGGATTGTCGGGTTGCCCAATGTCGGCAAGTCGACCTTGTTCAATGCGCTGACCGAGACGGCCGCGGCGCAGGCCGCGAACTATCCGTTCTGCACCATCGAGCCGAATGTCGGCGAGGTCGCCGTGCCTGATCCCAGGCTCGACAAGCTCGCGGCGATCGCCAAGTCGGGTCAGATCATTCCGACCCGGCTGACCTTCGTCGACATCGCGGGCCTCGTCCGCGGCGCCTCCAAGGGCGAAGGCCTCGGCAATCAATTTCTGGCCAACATTCGCGAGGTCGATGCCATCGCGCATGTGGTGCGCTGCTTCGAGGATTCCGACATCACCCATGTCGAGGGCAAGATCGCCCCGCTCGCCGACATCGAGACCATCGAGACCGAGCTGATGCTCGCCGACCTCGACAGCCTCGAGAAGCGCGTCGACAACCTCACCAAGAAGGCCAAGGGCAACGACAAGGACGCCAAGGAGCAACTCGACCTCGTCAACCGCACCTTGGTGCTGCTGCGCGAGGGCAAGCCCGCACGTCTCGTCGAGCGCAAGGCGGAGGAGGAACGTGCTTTCGGGATGCTCGGCCTGCTGTCGTCCAAGCCCGTGCTCTATGTCTGCAACGTCGAGGAAGGCTCGGCCGCCACAGGCAATTCGTTCTCGAAAGCCGTGCAGGACCAGGCCGCCAAGGAAGGCGCGGTCGCCGTCGTCATCTCCGCCAAGATCGAATCCGAGATCGCAACGATCTCGCGTGACGAACGTGCCGACTTCCTGGAGACGCTGGGTCTGGAGGAAGCCGGCCTCGATCGCCTGATCCGCGCCGGCTACACGCTGCTCGACCTCATCACCTATTTCACGGTCGGCCCGAAGGAAGCGCGCGCCTGGACCATCCATCGCGGCACCAAGGCCCCGGGCGCGGCGGGTGTGATCCACACCGACTTCGAGAAGGGCTTTATCCGCGCCGAGACCATTGCCTATGAGGATTACGTCGCGCTCGGCGGCGAGGCCGGCGCGCGCGATGCCGGCAAGCTCCGGCTCGAAGGCAAGGAATACGTCGTCGCCGACGGCGACGTGATGCATTTCAGGTTCAATACGTAAGAGGCGCTCTCGTGCCCCGGGCGCATCGCAGCGCTTCGTCAGCGGTGCGCTGCAGAGCCGGGGCCCAGGAGTCTTGATTGCGGATGCATGGGTCCCGGCTCTGCGTCGCGTCATTTCATGCCGCGCCGCGTCCGGGACACGAGAGCCTCACCGCATCCCGCCGCCCTGGTCGCGGATCGCGCCGAGATGCTCGTTGATGCGGAAGACGATCAGGATCAGCTCGGCGACGATGCGCGAGAACACGATGCCGACGACGACGCTCGCGATCGACGACAGCAGCACCAGGAAGCCGCCGAACGGGCTGATCGCCATCGCAGCCAGGCCGGAGAAGATGCCGGAGAGACCGAACAGGCAGATCAGCGCGATCACCAGCCAATAGAAGGTCTTGATGATCGTCGGCGTGATGAAGCGGTCCCATTGAAACAGGTCGCTGAATGAAAACATTGCTCTCCCCAGGGCATTGGGCCTTGGTAAATGGATCTCGGTCCTCGGTCGATCCGACTCGGATCAACGCCGCCACCCGGTATGTAGCACGAGCCATGCGGGCCGGCGGGTTGAGATTGCCGCAAAGTGCGGCCACAATCTGTCATTCCCGCAAAGCTTTCCCGAGATGACCCTGACCTTCGAAGATTTCCCGCCCGGCCGGTTCGGCACGTTCGGCCCGCGCCACGTCACCCGCGACGAGATTTTGGCCTTCGCCGCCGAGTTCGATCCGCAGCCCATGCATCTGGACGAGGAGGCTGCCGGCAAAAGCATGCTGCGCGGCCTGTCCGGCTCGGGCTGGCACCTCTGCTCGCTGATGATGCGGATGATGGCCGACGGTTTCATTACCCGCGCCGCATCGCTGGGGTCTCCCGGCGTCGACGAGGTGCGCTGGCTGTCGCCGCTGCGGCCCGGCGACGATCTCACGCTCGAGGTCGACGTGCTGGAGGCGCGCACGTCCAAGAGCCGCCCCGAGCTCGGCATCGTCAAGTTCAAATGCACCGCGCGCAACGCCAAGGGTGAGGCGCTCGCCGAGATGACCTCGCCGATCCTGATCAAGCGGCGCGAGGGAGCGGTCTGATGCGGTTCTTCGACGACATCGAGATCGGTCAGCGCCGCGAGATCGGCACCTATACGTTCACGGCCGAAGCCATCAAGACATTCGCCGCCAAGTTCGATCCGCAGCGTTTTCATCTCGACGAGGAGGAGGGCAAGAACTCGCTGTTCGGCGGGCTCGCCGCGTCGGGCTGGCATGTCGGTTCGGCCTGCATGAGCCTGCTTGTCGCTGACGGCCAGCGTCTGGCGCGCGAGGCCGCCTCGCGCGGCGAGGAGGTCGCGGTGTGGGGCCCATCGCCGGGCTTTCGCGACCTGCGCTGGATCAGGCCGGTGCTCGCCGGCGACACCGTCGCTTACGTCAATGTCGTGATCGACAAGCGCACGTCCGCCTCGCGCCCCGGCTGGGGCATCCTGACCGCCCGCACCACCGGCACCAACCAGCGCGGTGAGGACGTCTATTCCATCACGGCCTCGGCCTTCGTGCCGATGCGTGCGAAGAGCGCTTAAACCTGTTCCAAGATGAACGGTCCAAATCCGTGGGCGAGTGTTGCCCGCGCGCTATGGACGCGATTCCGGGCGGCTGCCATAAGCCTGCGCAACATGGTTACCGCGAAGCAGTTTGGCGGAACCACTCAGGTGCTAACTAATTATGAACCTGTCGCTGTCTATTTGAAACGAATTGGGCAGACGACAGGGGACGAGAACCATGGCTGATCGCGGCGCACTCAAGTTTGTTGGATTTATCTTCGCGACCGCGACGCTGGCCGTGATGCTGGTCGCCGGCATGGTGGTGAAGGGCTACGCCGATGGCGCCTACACCCTGGAAGCCTCGGCCGTCGACGCGAGCCGGTAAGAGTTCGTTAAGTTTTCGCGGCCGGCATCCGGCCGCCGCACTCAGCGGCTATAGACGAACGCCAATATGGCGATCGCAACCGCCAGCAGCCCGACAAAGCGCAGCATGATCGTGCCGAATTGATTCGGCGCGGGCCGCAACGGGATCGGGTCCGTGGTGTCGGGCCGAATGCTTTCCATGTGGAATGTCCCCCAGGCCCGGCCGAAGAGGCCATGGGCGCCTGGCATTGGTCGCCGGGGAAGGGATGGGGGTTCAAAGGTGAACGCTCGTGTCCCGGACGCGCTGGAGCGTGCAACGCTGCGGCGCAGAGCCGGGGCCCATCTCGCCGCTCATGCGCCGGACCATAGGCCCGGCTCTGCGGCGCGTCACTGCGTGCCGCGCCGCGTCCGGGGCACGAGACCGCCAGAATCAAAACCGCCGCGCTCCTTGCGGAACGCGGCGGTCCGGTGATGCTTGGTTGAGCGATCAGCTGTTGCGCAGGCCGTCGGCGGCGCGCTTCCACTGCGCGACGTTGTCGGCGATCATGCGGGTCGACTTCATCGCGGCCTGGCTGAGCTGGGCATAGCCGGAGATCTCGCGCTGGACGCGCTGGCCTTCGGCATGCAGCAGATCGCGCAGGCTCTCGAGCTCGGAGATCAGGTTCTCGATCTCGGCGAGCGAGGTGCCGGCGACGCGCTGGATCAGCGAGTTGACGTTGTTGACGGTGGCTTCCGCGCTCGGGTCGAGCGGCGGTGCGTCGGTGGTGGTCGATGCCGGACGGCGCAGATAGGCGATGTCGTTGCGAACGAAGTCACGGATGCCGGCCTCGACCTCCGTCACGGCGGCGAGGTTGGTGTCGACCGTCTCGGTCTCGGTGCCTTCGATCTTTTCCGGGCGCATGGCGTTCATCGTTGTTCCCCTGTTCGCGTTGAGTGCAGCGCGAGTGTCCCCCGCACGACGAATTCGGTCAGCCCGACTAGGGCGTCGGAATTTGACCGCAACTTGGCCGAGATACGGCAAGGGCGGACGATTCGGGGGCTTTGCCGTGGCGTATGGTTAGGAGAGTGTGAACGCCGCAATGCGCTTTCGGGACGCGGGAGGGCGCTGAGGTCGCTACCAGCTCTTCTTGAATCCCGCCGACACGCTCTTGTTGATCGCGCCTTGCGAGGTCTCGCCGACCGAGCCGGAGACGGTGACGTTGTCGAACAGCTTTTGCTCGGCGCCGACCTTGCGCAGCCATTTGTCGTCGGTGGTCGACAGCGTCTGGCCGGCGGTGATGCTGGTGCCGGTGTCGGTGAGGGTGACCTTGGCGGACTGGTCGGTTTCGTAATTGCGGGTGACGTGGCCGCCGATGCCGGGCACCGCGCTGGTGCCCTGCTGGTTGACGCTGTAGCCGTTCTGCAGCGTCAGCGAGGTGTCGCCCGACAATGGCACCGATTTGGTCAGCGAGGCCCCGAGCTTGCTCTGTTCCGAGGCGGGATTGACGCGGGCTTCCACCGCGGTCTTGTCCCAGATCACACCCGCGCCGGGCGCGGTCGCCGTCGCCCAAGCGCTGCCCGAGGATTGCGGCAGGCTGCCGCCGTTGGTGGCCTTCTGTGCCAGCAGCTCGGACATGGTTCGCGGCTCGCCGGTCACCGTCATGTCGGCGCCGATCCGCGTATCCCAGAACGAGAACACGGACTGCTTGACCGTGACCGCCGAGGAGCCGTTCGCATTGGCGTTCGACGACCAGTCCAGCCCGTCCTTGGCGGCGGCCTGGGCGCGCTTCTTGGCGGCCATGGGGTCGATGCCGGTGCCGGCATCGACCGCCAGCTGGCTCCAGTCGAGCTTGTCGACGTCGATGCCTTTGAGCACGTCGGGGTCGTTGACGTCGGGGGCCTCCGCAACCGCCTCGGTCTCGGCCTCGTCGTCAGGCGCGGCCGCGGGGGGTGAGAAGGGCGGAATGATCTGCGCCGAGACTGTCAGCACCGAGCCCAGAATGAATGCGGCCGCCAGCACTGGCAGCCGGGTCCAGCCGAAACCTGTCGAGAATTCCATCGTCCTGCCCGCGAGCCCCGGCGCATGCTGTCCGAGAATATATATATCGGCCGTCAGCAAAGACCATGCGCCATTCCGCGCGCAAAATGCTGATCCATCGTTGCGAAATTGTGGCGGCATTTCAGGGCAGCGAACCAACGGGCCGCGCGACAGGCGCGCCCGATCACAAGCGTCTCGATGCGACGGCATCCGGCGGGGCTGGAGGCCAGAACGTCGCAGCCGGCATCTTGATCGGTCCCGAAATGGGGCCCGTTGGTATCCCCTCAGAAGCGCGATGATCCTCATCGCGCTTCAGGTTGTTGTTGCATGCGTCAGCCGACGCGGGTCATCTTCGGCAGATGAATGGCGCGGCCGAGTGCCTGCTCGACCAGGTCGAACGTGTCGATCAGGACGCGCATGCTGACGAGCTTGCCCGCCCTGAACTGGGCGAACTGCGCGACCCGCAAGCTGATCGGCTTGTTGGAATCCAGCGCGGTCAACGAGTAGCGCACCATCGAGGCGGCGGAATCGACGCCGAGCATGATGCTCTCGCGGTCGAAGCGGCGGACTTGGAAATTGTCGGCGAGCTGGCGGATGACGTCGAGCACGGCGTCCCTGCCCTGGCGCGCGCCGAGGAACGGAAACATGTCGATCGGGCCGTAGAGCGCCCACTCGACGTCGTCGTCGATCAGGGCTTCTATGTCCTGGAAATGCCGGTCGTTGATCGCGCGGTGCAACGCGCGCGAGAAACGCCAGAGGCTATGCTCTGTCATTTTGGGCAGTCCTGAAGCTGGCTTGCGAAAAAAAACGGAAAACAACCCCATGCGCAGTCAGGCGCCGGGGGGCTCAAATCGTTTGTATACGAACAAAATAGGACGTTTTGGCCAAAACGCAATTCACGTTTTCGCAATGCACAATTGATTGCGAAATGTGAGATTTGCAACAGGACCCCGTAATTTTCCGGGGTTGGGCGCGAGCCCCAGTGGGGTCCTCGCGCCGAGATGAGGCTTAATCCGCCCGCGCGCCGGTGATCAACGGCCCGATTTCGCGCTCCAGCACCTGCTGCACCAGATCGTAGGAATCGATGATCTCGCGGATCTCCGCCACCAGCCCGCCGCGGAAGGTGTAGAACACGGCCATGTCGAATTGCACGATGCGGTCGTTGCTGCGCTTTTTGAAATAGGCCTGCATGTAGGTCGCGACCGCTTCGCCCTCGGCCAGGATGTGCGGCGCCTTGTAGCGGATCTCCGAATAGCGCGACCAGACCGTCTGCCAGAGTTCACGCAGCTCGGCCTTGCCGTGGCGCGGCACCAGATGCGGCAGCACGTCGATCGGCGCATGGGTGAGGAAGTCGACGTCGTCGGTGCAGCAGGACAGCGCGGCTTCGATATCGCCACGCGCGAAGGCGTCGAGCAGATGCAGCACGCGTTGCCTGTTCAGCGATTCAACCGTCATGCTGCTCCCGCCCTCGTCGGCCGTGGATTGCAAACGCTACCGCGGGCCTCGCGGGTCCATCAATCCGCAAAAACACAGGGTGCTTGCCAACTATGACGCTCGAGCGCCATGCCGCGTTCATGGGGGTGCAAGCGCGGGCGACGCTGCTGGCTTGGGTGCGCGCTTTTCGATTGGCGATGACGCCGCATGCTTACCTGCGAGGCGCGCCTTGCCCAGGTGCTGGAACCCGGACCCGCCCGCAATCGTTGAAGGTCCGACATCGCATCTGGAGACATCGATCCATGAAATCGCCGCTTCTCGCCGTGACCGCCGCACTGCTCATGCTTGGCGCGACCTCCGCGGCCAATGCCAAGGGCTGCATCAAGGGCGCCATCGTCGGTGGCGTTGCCGGCCACTATGCCGGCCATCACGGCGTGCTGGGCGCCGCCGCCGGCTGCCTCTACGGCCGCCACCACGCCAAGGAACAGGAGAAGCAGCGGCAGCAGCAGCAGAGCCAGATGAACGGGCAGGGGAAGTTGTAGTCGTTCCGGGACGCCGAGAAGCCGCGAACCCGGCGCCATCCTGCTCCTTGGGCCGGTGCCAAATAGGCGCGTGACCCATCTCACATCACGCCCGTCCCGGCGCAGCTATCGTCATCCCAATGTCATCAGGGAGACGTGCCATGGCTGCCATCGCCACCGTCAGAAAGTCCCGCCTGCACAACGCGATCGAAGGCCTCGCGCTGACCGCGATCCTGCAGAGCTTCCCGACCTTCGCCGCCGCCGCCTTCCTGCTCAAGCTCTGCGGCAACCACGATCTCGTCGGCGATCCCGGCGTCGCCATCTTCGTCGCGATCGCCTCGTTCGCCCACGCGATGTTCGCGGTGAGCTTCGGCCCGAGCTTCCCGGCGTTCTTCAAGACCGTCTACGAGCCGAAATTCTTCGAGGCCCATCTGTCGCTGTCCGACAAGATCACGGCATGGCGCACCCAGCCCGTCGCCTCGCTGCAACTGGTGACGATCGTGCTGCTGCTGTCGGTGATGGCGGTGGTGACGGCGAGCGTGGGGTGAGGGGCTCTCGTCATTCCGGGGCGCCGCAAAGCGGCGAGCTATGATGCGCAATTGCGCATCTGAGAATCCATAACCCCGAACGGAAATGAAGAGCGACGCCGCCCCTACCGCTTCTTCCACCCACCCCGGCGCCCCGGCATCCCGCCCGTCGACTTCGGCGCCGGCCCGAACTCCGGCCCCGACTGCCTGGAATCTGTCGGCTGGATGATCCGGCTCTCGCCGCCGAACGGCTTTGACGGCAAGGCGCGGCCTTCGCGGTAAGGCAGCGATTCCGGGCCGTGCATTTCGTCGAGATGCGGCTTGTGCACGCGGGAGCCCTTGCCGCCGCCGGCCTTGAGCGCGGTTGCGGCGCTCTTGTTCTTCATGGCGCTGACCGGCAGGTTCGCCGAGTCGCCGTACTTCCTGGTGCCGGCATAGGCGCCGGCCTTGCCCGTGACCGCTCGCTGTTTTGCGGTGGGGTCGTCGACCACGGCCAGCTCGGTGGCGCGCAGGCGTTTGACTTCGTCGCGCAGGCGCGCGGCTTCCTCGAAGTTCAGATCGGCCGCGGCCTCGCGCATCCGCGTTTCCAAATCGCCCAGCACGGCTTCGAAATTGTGGCCGATCGAGATGACGTCGTCGGTCATGTCGTGGCCGCCGACCTCCACCAGCACGTGATCGCGCTCGTAGACGGAGTTGAGGATGTCGCCGATCTGCTTCTTGACGCTCTCCGGCGTGATGCCGTTGGCGGTATTGTATTCGACCTGCTTCTCGCGGCGGCGGTTGGTCTCGGCGATGGCGCGCTCCATCGAGCCCGTCATCTGGTCGGCATAGAGGATCACCTTGCCGTCGACGTTGCGCGCGGCGCGGCCGATGGTCTGGATCAGCGAGGTCTCGCTGCGCAGAAAACCTTCCTTGTCGGCGTCGAGAATGGCGACCAGCGCGCATTCGGGAATGTCGAGGCCTTCGCGCAACAGGTTGATGCCGACCAGCGCGTCGAAGGCGCCGAGGCGAAGATCGCGGATGATCTCGATGCGCTCGATGGTGTCGATGTCCGAGTGCATGTAGCGGACACGAATGCCCTGCTCGTGCAGATATTCGGTGAGGTCCTCCGCCATGCGTTTTGTGAGAACCGTGATCAGCGAGCGATAGCCGGCCTGCGCGGTGGCACGCACCTCGCCGACGAGATCGTCGACCTGGGTGCGGGCCGGACGGATATCGACGGGCGGATCGATCAAGCCCGTCGGGCGGATGACCTGCTCGACGAACACGCCGCCGCTCTCGTTCAGTTCCCAGCCGCTCGGCGTCGCCGACACCGCGACGGTCTGAGGCCGCATCATGTCCCACTCCTCGAAGCGGAGCGGGCGATTGTCCATGCAGGAGGGCAGGCGGAAGCCGTACTCGGCCAGCGTCGCCTTGCGGCGGAAGTCGCCGCGGAACATGGCGCCGATCTGCGGGATGGTGACGTGGCTTTCGTCGGCGAAGATCAGCGCGTTGTCGGGCACGTATTCGAACAGCGTCGGCGGCGGCTCGCCGGGGCGGCGCCCGGTGAGGTAGCGCGAATAGTTTTCGATGCCGGCGCAGCTTCCCGTCGCCTCCATCATCTCGAGGTCGAAGGTGGTGCGCTGCTCCAGCCGCTGCGCTTCCAAGAGGCGGCCCTGGTTGTTGAGCTGGTCGAGCCGCTGCTTCAGCTCTGATTTGATCGACTTGATCGCCTGCACCAGCGTCGGGCGCGGCGTCACATAGTGCGAATTGGCGTACATCTTGATGAATTCGAGCTCGTCCTGCTTGTGGCCGGTGAGCGGATCGAATTCCTCGATGGTCTCGATGGTGTCGCCGAACAAATTCACCCGCCAGGCGCGGTCCTCATAGTGCGCCGGGAAGATGTCGATGACGTCGCCCCGGACACGGAAGGTGCCGCGGGTGAAATCGGCCTGGGTGCGCTTGTATTGCAGCGCGACGAGGTCGGCGATGAGCTGGCGCTGGTCGATGCGCTCGCCCTTCTTCAGCGCGAAAGTCATCGCGGTGTAGGTCTCGACCGAGCCGATACCGTAGATGCAGGACACCGAGGCGACGATGATGACGTCGTCGCGTTCGAGCAGCGCACGCGTCGCCGAGTGGCGCATGCGGTCGATCTGCTCGTTGATCGAGGAGTCCTTTTCTATGTAGGTGTCCGTGCGAGGGACATAGGCTTCCGGCTGGTAGTAGTCGTAATACGAGACGAAATATTCGACCGCGTTGTCCGGGAAGAAGTTCTTGAACTCGCCGTAGAGCTGGGCGGCGAGCGTCTTGTTCGGCGCCAGGATCAGCGCCGGGCGCTGCGTCTTCTCGATCACCTGCGCCATGGTGTAGGTCTTGCCCGAGCCGGTGACGCCGAGCAGCACCTGGGTGCGGTCGTTGCGCTGGACGCCTTCGACCAGTTCCGCGATCGCGGTGGGCTGGTCGCCCTTGGGCTGATAGTGCGACTTGATCTCGAAGCGCACGCCGCCTTCGGACTTTTCCGGGCGCGGCGGCCGGTGCGGCGTCCACACCTTGGTGGAGCCGTCGTTCTTGCGGAACTCAGGCCGGCCCTCACGGATCAGCGATTCCAGCGCATTGGCGGTCGCCTTGACGCCGAGCGCTTCCATCTTGCTGCGCGGCGGCCGCGCCAGCGCCTCGGCATCGTCCTCCTCGGTGGGCAGGCCAAGCTGCCGCGCCAGTTCCGGATCGAGCGTCGGGATCGTGGCCGCGGTGCCGTAATTGGCCTGCGGCGCCTCGTCGAAACCCTCGGTCGACGCCCGGGCGCCTGGCGGCTGCGGATTGGGCCGCAGCGGCATCGGGCGCGCCGCATCCTGCGGAAACTCCTTCGGCGTCGAAGCCCGCGCGCGATGCGCGGCGGCCTCGCCCCCGGATCGCCGGTCGCGCGAATTATCCGGCGGGGGCTGCAGCCCGGTGCCGGATCCCAGCCCGGCATCGCCACGGTTGATCGCGGGATTGAGCAATTCGGCCAGCGCCGGCCCGATCGGCTGCACGTCAGGGCGGTGCGCCTTCGAGTTCGGGGTCTTGGTCTTGGGGGATTTGCCGGATTTTTCGGAGGATGCAGGTTTTTTCGCCATGAGGCGAATATGGGACGAGTCAGTCGCGCAATAAAGGGCGAATGCCTCCCGCTATGCAGGCTGCTGACAGCAGGTTGGCAGCAGGGCAGGGCCTCACGCCGCCGGCGGCGGACCCTCGTCGTCCTCGCCCGCCTGATTTGGCGTGAGGATGTCGAGATGGATGCCGCCGCAATCGGTGCAGCGCATGGTCCAGTACTCGCTTCCGGCGCGCCCGCCGATCACGCGGAGCACGGCGAGATCGCCGTCGCATTCCGGGCAATTCGACAGCACCGCGCGGCTGTAGATGCTCGGCCGTGATGCATCCTCGAATTCGATGACTGACATGACCGGTTGCCCCCTTTTGCGCTGTGCTGTCCCTGCTTCGCTTGCCGTCCTGCCCATCTATTCGTCGTCGCTGTCGGTCCGCCGGCGGAAGCGGTCGATGTGGTGCTTGGCGTCGGCGATCGCGGCGTTCTGATCGGGCCAGGCAAAACCGACTTCCATGGCCGGAAACAGCACGCCGTCGATGGCGAGGGGGCTGAGATCGGCGCGGCGGATGCGGGCGTGCCAGAGGCCTTTGCCGGCCTCGAAGGATTCGATGTCAAAACCGTCGTAGAGCGTCGTCATGGTCGTCCCCGAGTGTTCCGTACGTGTCTTGTTGGAGAGTCAGGGGACCACGTTTGCAGAGTTCGGGATGTGAAGCCGTTCACAAGCGGCCGGCTTTTTTGCTCTCGCGTCAGTTCCGCGCGGCCGTACGGCCGATCCGCTTCACCGGCCGGGCGGCGGGTTCCGCCGCCGCGCGCATGATCCAGCGGCGGAACGCGGCGAAGTCGCGCTGCTCGGTCTGGAAGCTGCGATAAAGCAGGTACCAGCGCATGCCCTTGGGCACCGATAGGTCGAACGGTGCGACCAGCCGGCCGGCGGCGAGGTCGTCGTCGATATAGGGGCGGATGCCCATGGCGATGCCGAGCCCGTCGGCGGCGGCCTGCAGCGCCTGGCCGTAGAACTGGAACTCGGGCCCGCGCGCGCTGACCCGCGCAACGCCCGCCGCCTTCAGCCAGATCGGCCAGTCTTCAGGTGAATGCGCGACGCGGATCAGGCTTGGGCCTTTCAGGTCGGCCGGGCGCTTCAGGCCGCTCGCGAGGCGGGGCACGCAGACCGGCGTGAGGTCGCCGGCGAACAGCGGCTCGGCGACGAGGCCCGGCCAGTCGCCGGTGCCAAGCTTGATGCCGCAGTTCCAGTCCTCGCCGAACGGCACCGCCGCGCCGCCCGTGGTGAAGCGCACCTCGATATCGGGCTCCTCGTTGCGGAATTCCGACAGGCGCGGGATCAGCCAGCGCATCGCAAAGGTGTGGCCGACGCCGATGGTGAGCACGCGGACGCTGGCAGGCGCCGTCACCTGCGCGGTGAGGCTGGCCAGTGCGTCGAAGATCGGCGTCAGCCCGCTTTGATAGGCGCGGCCGGCCTGCGTCAGCACCAGGCGATTGGCCTTGCGCTCGAACAGCGCGACGCCGAGCCGCTCTTCGAGCAGATGCACCATGCGGCTGACGGCGGCCGCTGACACGCTCAGCTCGAGCCCGGCCGCGGCAAAGCTGCCGGTCCGCGCCGCCGCCTCGAATGCCTTAATGCCGTTGAGAAACAGCAGCCGCCGCAAATGCAAGACCCCTACGCCAGACCCTCAGGAAAGCTGAGGCCAGGGCAAGATAACTCAGTTTGCGCGGCGGCGGCAAGCGAGGCAGGTTTTGCGATGTAGATTTGGGCTGATTTGTTGAACGCGGGCGCGGCTTCTATGCTTTTCCCGCAAGCGGACGGGCAAAATCGGCATCTCGCGTCCCTTACCTGCCGGCAGGAGAACCTCACGTGACGCCCATCATGATCGCTGCCCTCGGATTGCTGATGGTCGCCACCGCGTTCCTGTCGGGGCTGTTCGGCATGGCGGGCGGGCTGATCCTGATCGGCGTGCTCTTGGCCCTGATGCCGCTGCCGACCGCGATGGTGCTGCACGCGATCACGCAGATGGCCTCGAACGGCTGGCGCGCGTTCCTGTGGCGGGCGCATATCCGCTGGCGGCCGGTTGCGAACTACATGGTCGGCGCTGCCGTCGCGCTCGCGGCCTGGTCGCTCACGCGCTACGTGCCCGACAAGCCGATGGCGCTGCTGCTGCTCGGCATCACTCCGTTCATGGCGCGGCTGCTGCCCGCTAACATCAAGCCGGATCCTGACAGGCTCTGGCAGGGCACGGTCTACGGCACGATCTGCATGGGCCTGATGCTGATGACGGGCGTCTCCGGCCCGCTGCTCGACACCTTCTTCCTTGGCGGCAATTTCGGCCGGCGCGAGAAGGTGGCGACGAAAGCGATGTGCCAGCTCGTCAGCCATTTCACCAAGCTGATCTATTTCGGCGGCATCATCGATCAGGCCGCAAGCCTCGATCCCGTGCTCGCCGGCGTTGCGATCGCAGCCTCGATGCTCGGCACCACGCTGGCGCGGCGCATCCTGGAAGCCATGACCGACCAGCAATTCGTCGCCTGGTCGAACAAGCTGATCACCACCATTGCCTGCTACTACATCGCCTATGGCGGCTGGCTGTTGCTGCGTGCGCCGGTGCTGGCCGCCTTCGACAAGGGAGGTTTGCAATGAGCGAAACTGCCGATCCGTTGGTGCTGGACTTCGTCGAATGGGTCGCGCGCGAGCCGCGCGCCTATGCCGAGGTGGTCGCGACCTGGAAAACCTCGTGTCCGCGCCTCACCATCTGGGAAGACGCCAGCGAGCGCGGGCTTGTCACGCGTGAGACACTGCCAGGCCTCGGGCTCGTCATCGCGGTGACGGAGCATGGCGAGAGGTTGCTGCGCACCAACGGGCGGTGACCGGCACTTCCGCTCCACATCGTCATTGCGAGCGCCGGCGAAGCAATCCAGAATGTCTTTCGCGGCGGCAGTCTGGATTGCTTCGCTGCGCTCGCAATGACGGAACAGCATATGTCGCTCAAACTCTACGAACTCGTCGGCACCGACCCCTCGCGTCCGTTCAGCCCGTATTGCTGGCGCACGCGGATGGCGCTGGCGCACAAGGGCCTGTCGGCGGAATCGCTTCCCTGGCGCTTCACCGAGAAGAGCGCGCTTGCGCCGCACGGCTCGGAAAAGGTCCCGGTGCTGCTGCATGACGACAAGCCGGTGGTCGATTCCTGGACGATCGCGAATTATCTCGAAGACACTTTCCCGGGCCGTCCGTCGCTGTTCGGCGGCGAGGGCGGCCGTGCCATGGCGCGCATGATCAACGCCTTCGGCGACATTGCCATCGTCGGCGGAATCTTCCCGCTGATCGTCGCCGATATCCCGAGCAATCTCGCCGAAATCGACGCCGCCTATTTCCGCAAATCGCGCGAGGCGCGCTTTGGCGGCAAGAGCCTGGAAGAGGTGATGGCGAGCCGCGACACCGACGTGGTCACGTTCCGCAAGTCGCTCGAGGTGATGCGGCAGACGCTGAAGAAGCAGCCCTATCTCGGCGGCGAGGCGCCGAACTACGCCGACTACATCGTGTTCGGCGGTTTCCAATGGGCGCGCGTGGTGAGCCCGTTCAAGCTGCTGGAGGCGGACGATCCGGTCTACGCCTGGCGGGAAAAATTGCTCGACGCATTCGACGGCATGGCGCGGAAGTCGCCGGGGCATCAAGTGTAGGGCGCGATATCTCCTCGGGTCGTCCCCGCGAACGCGGGGACCCATCCCGCGTGATCTATCGAGTGTGGGTGGTCGCAGCACCGAAACGACGGGCCTTCGCCGCCGCTTTCCTTAGACACTCGCGGCACAGGCAGTCCTCGCCCTCGACCGGCATCGGCAGCTTTGCTGTTTCCTCCGCGCACCAGCAATTGCCCGAGAGATCGCAGCCGAACTCGGTGCCGCAGCGTGAGCAGGTCAGGCGGCGCGGTTCCGGGGCCGAGGTTTCTTGCGGATTTGTCATGATTTGCGTCGAAGCTTCGCCGTGATTTTCATGTCGGGTTCATCGGTCGGTGCGGTATATTAGGCGCCGCGCGCGGACTCGGAAAGCGGCTCCAGGCACGCCAAGGACAAATCGATGGCCCGCGATTCGCAAGCCGCGCTCGTTGCGCTCAACCGTTTTGGCTTCGGTGCCCGCGGCGGCGCCTCGGGCGATCTGATCAACGCAAGCTCAGATCCGCGCGGCTTCGTGAAGGCGGAGCTTGCGCGGCCCAGCAGCGTGCTGCTGGAGGCCCCCGGCCTGCAATCGGCGCAGCAACTCGGGCAGGCGGTGTTCGCCTATCAGGACCAGGTCAAGCAGGCGCGCGGGGCGGCGAAGGCTGCCGCACCTGCCGACACGCCGGCGCCGGCCGAACAGAAGCCAGCGCTCCGCCGCAATCTCTCGCTGAACGCGGCCGCGACCGAGATCGCCGGCCAGATGACCGATGGCAAACCGGCCGACAATGCAGCGAAGCCCGAGACGATGCAGCCGGGCGTTGCCGCGCCGGCGGCAAAGCCCGCGCCGCAGCCGCTCAACGTGATCCAGAAGACCTTCCGCGCTGAAGCGCTGGCGCGGCTGCAGCGCGCGACGCTGACCACGTGCGGCTTCACCGAGCGCCTCGTCGTGTTCTGGTCCAACCATTTCTGCATCTCCGCGAGCAAGGGCGAACTGGCGCGGATCTGGGCCGGCGCATTCGAGCGCGAGGCGATCAGGCCGCACGTGCTCGGACGCTTCGCCGACATGCTGAAAGCGGTCGAGCAGCATCCGGCGATGCTGTTCTTCCTCGACAACCAGCAATCGCTCGGGCCGGACTCGCGCGCGGGCCAGAACCGCAAGCGCGGCCTGAACGAAAATCTCGCGCGCGAGATCATGGAGCTGCATACGCTCGGCGTCGGCGGCGGCTATACGCAGGAAGACGTCACCTCGCTCGCGCGCATCATCACCGGCTGGACTTTTGCGGGACGGCAAGGACAGCTCGGCACGCCGGGCTCCTTCGTCTTCAACACCAATGCGCATCAACCCGGGCCGCAAATGCTGCTCGGCAAGACCTATGAGCCGACCGGCCTTGCGCAGGGCGAGGCCGCGCTCGCCGACATCGCGCGCCATCCCTCGACCGCGAATTTCATCGCCACCAAATTCGTCCGCCACTTCGTGGCCGACGATCCGCCGCCGGCGCTGGTTGCGCGGCTGCGCGATGTCTTCGTTAGGACCGACGGCGATCTCAAGGCGATGGCGACCACGCTGGTCGATTCCGATGAAGCGTGGAAAGCGCCGCTGACCAAGATGCGAAACCCTTACGATTTCCTCGTCGCGAGCGGCCGGCTGCTCGCGCGCGTGCCGGAGGATCCCGGCGCCTACCTCAACAATCTCAATCTGCTGGGCCAGCCGCTGTGGTCGCCGGCAGGGCCAAACGGTTTCCCGGACACCAGCGCGGCCTGGGCTGCGCCGGAAGGGATGAAGCTCAGGCTCGATATCGCCGCGCAGATGGGCGCGCGGCTCGGCAACAACATCGATCCGCTCGATCTGCTGGAGTTCGCGGCGGCCGATGCGGCCTCGATCGAGACGCGGCGAACCATCGAGCGTGCGGAGTCGCGGCAGCAGGCGCTGGCACTGCTCCTGATGTCGCCGGAAATGCAGAGGAGATGATGATGATCGACTGCGTCGAGAACCGGCTCCTCACCTCACGCCGCAGCCTCCTGCTTGGCGGCGCCTCGTTCGCGGCCTGGGCCTACCTGCCGAAATTCGCGCGCGCGGCCGATGGGCGCGATCCGCGCCTGGTCGTGGTGATCCTGCGCGGTGCGCTCGACGGGCTTGCGACCGTCGCGCCGATCGGTGACCCCGATTATGCCGGCCTGCACGGCTCGATCGCGCTCGCCGCGGATGGCGCCCATCCCGCGATCATGCTCGATTCCTTCTTCGCGTTGCATCCGGCGATGCCGGAATTTTCGCGCATGTACCGCGACAAGTGCGCCGCGGTGATCCATGCGGTGGCGACGCCCTATCGCGACCGCTCGCATTTCGACGGCCAGGACGTGCTCGAAAGCGGCTATGCCGGGCCGGGCCGCGTCCAGTCCGGCTGGCTCAACCGCGCGCTGGAAGCGCTGCCGCGCGGCGAGCGCGTGTCGAGCGGCCTTGCGGTCGGGCCCACGACGCCGCTGGTGCTGCGCGGCAATGCGCCGACCGTCGGCTGGGCGCCGGTGGCGCTACCGCAGGCGGATGACGATACCGCGATGCGCCTCGTCGATCTCTACCGTCACCGCGACCCCGCGCTGGCGACGGCGCTGTCGCAAGGGTTGCAGCTCGAGAAGGCTGCGAGCGGCGACGACATGAAACGCAAGCCCGGTAACGCCGTCGCACAAATGCGCCAGGTGGCACGCGGCGCCGCAAAACTGATGGCGGCGGACGACGGCCCGCGGATCGCCGCGCTCGCCTTCGACGGCTGGGACACGCATGCCAATGAAGGCGGCCCGGTCGGCCGTCTCGCCTTCCTGCTCGGCGGGCTCGACGGCGCGCTCGCCGAATTCGAAAGCGGCCTCAGCGAGCGCTGGCGCGACACCGTCGTCGTCGTCGCCACCGAATTCGGCCGCACCGCGCGCATCAACGGCACCGACGGCACCGATCACGGCACTGGCACGATCGCGCTGCTCGCCGGCGGCGCCGTGAAGGGCGGCCGCGTCATCTCGGACTGGCCGGGCCTCAAGCTCGCCAACCTCCACGAAGGCCGCGACCTCAAGCCCACCGCCGATCTGCGCTCGGTGATCAAGGGCGTGCTGCAGGATCAGTTCGGGCTGTCGGACCGCGTGCTGGCGGAGACGGTGTTCCCTGATAGCGCCAGCGCAAAGCCGATGAAGGGGCTGGTTGCCTAACCCACAAGCGCCGTCATTCCGGGGCCCGCGCCTTGCGGCGCATCCCGGAATGACGAGATAATGGGCGGAGCATCAGGAGAATCCCCATGTACATCGCCATGAACCGCTTCCGCGTCGCCAAGGGCTCCGAGGCCGCTTTCGAGCAGGTCTGGCTCACGCGCGACACGCATCTGGACAAGGTGCCGGGCTTCGTCGAATTCCATCTGCTGCGCGGACCGGAAGCCGAGGACCACACGCTCTACGCCTCGCATACGGTGTGGACGAACTACGCGGCGTTCGAGGCCTGGACCAAGTCGGAGGCGTTTCGCGCGGCGCATGCGCGGGCCGGTGACACCAAGCCGGCCTATCTCGGTCATCCCCAGTTCGAAGGTTTCGAGGTGATGCAGACGGTCGGACGCGGCGCCAAATAGCGCCGCGCCTCGGAGATCTGCGCCGAAGATCAGCCCAGCGTGATCTTGTCGATCTCCGCCATGTCCTCGGCGCTGAGCTTCCAGGCGATCGCCTTCACGTTCTGCTCGATCTGCTCGACACGGGTGGCGCCGGCGATCACGCTCGACACCTGCGGGCGCGCGGCGAGCCAGGAGAAGGCGAGCTCGAGCATGCTGTGGCCGCGTGCTTTGGCAAAGGCCTGGAGCTTCTCGACCATGTCCTCGTTGCGCGGCGTGACGTAGCGGTCGCGCAGCCGCGGCGTCTGGCCGAAGCGGGTGTCGCCGGGCGCGGCCTCGCCCTTCCTGTATTTGCCGGTGAGGAGTCCGCTCGCGAGTGGAAAGAACGGCAACAGGCCGAGCTGGTATTCGGTCGCGGCCGGCAACAGATCCTTCTCGATATCGCGCATGACGAGGGAATATTCGTCCTGGCAGGAGACGAAGCGGCTCACGTTCATCGCGCGGGCGACGTACTCCGCTTCCGCGATGCGCCAGGCCGGAAAGTTGGAATTGCCGATGTAGCGCACCTTGCCCTGGCGGACGAGATCGTCGAGTGCGCGCAGGCTCTCCTCGATCGGCGTCAGCGGATCGTAATCGTGCTGTTGATAGAGATCGATGTAGTCGGTCTTCAGCCGTTTCAGGCTCGCTTCCACGGCCGCCATGATGTAGCGGCGCGAGGCGCCCTGCTTGGTGCCGTCTTCCGCCATGGGCTTGGCGTATTTCGTCGCCAGCACGATGTCCTTGCGGCGATCGCCCAGGACCGTGCCGAGCACCGTCTCCGAGCCGCCCATGTTCGAATAGATGTCGGCGGTGTCGAACAGCGTGATGCCGAGGTCGAGCGCGCGATGGATGACCTTGCGGGAGGTCTCCAGGTCCGTGCGCTGCCCGAAATTGTTGCAGCCGAGCCCGACCGCGGACACGCGAAGGCCGGAGGCGCCGAGATTGCGAATTTCCATGGAATATCCTGTCAGCGATGAGGGCGGCATTCTGACCACCCTGCGCCGCAGCAGCAAGGCGCGCGCCGCGCTGCTGCCATGCCGGCCGGGCGGACAAAAAAACGCGGCCCCAGTCAGACGCGGCGACTGACGGGGACCGCTTTGGGGCGCTTGATCGGTGACGGGGGGCCTGATCAGACGCAGGTGCAGCCTAGTCCCCCTATGTTACGCGCGGGTGACAGCGGGAGTTATCCACAGGATGCGCGCGGGGATCAAAACAGCTTGCGATAGACGATGAAGCCGGAGCGCTCGGCGACCTTGTCGTACAGGCGCTGCGCCGTGAGGTTGGTCTCGTGGGTCTGCCAATAGACGCGTGGCGATCCCGCCAGTTTCGCCCGCTCGTACACCCCATGGATCAGCGCCGCGCCGACGCCCTTGCCGCGCGCGGCCTCGAGCGTGAACAGATCCTGCAGATAGCAGGACGGCTCGATCGCGGTGGTGCTGCGATGAAACAGATAGTTCGTCATGCCGAGCAGCTTGCCCTCGCTCTCGGCGACGAGGCCGTGCACCGGCTCATAGGCATCGAAGAAGCGCTGCCATGTCATGTGCGTGATCTCGGGTGCAAGCGCGGTCGGGCCGGAGCGGCCGTAGAAGGCATTGTAGCCGTCCCACAGCGGCACCCATTGATCATAGTCCTGCTTGGTGACAGAGCGAACGGTGAGCGACATGTGGATTTCCGCGATCTCGGTGCTGCACGACGAAATGATGTCCTTCATACGTGATGATCGCATTGCCGATCAATCGCGCCGTGACATCACTCCGCGACGCGCAGATACCGGATCAGCCCGCGGCCCGCGGGGTCGCGTAGCGAGCGGTAGTAGTCGGCGCTTGCAGGCGCGTCGGTGTGACGCACGAGGTCGGTCACCGGGGTGTAGCTGAGCATCCGTCCGCCGTCCGGCAGCGCGGTGCAGACGAAGCGCAGCACCTCGCCGGTGCGCAGGGCGATGTTGATCGGCGTGGCATCGCCGGTCCGCACCATCTCCATGCGCTGCGCGATGAAGGTGCCCAATTCGTCTTCGGGTAGCTCGAACGCGCCGGTGTCGCGGCCGTGATACATCAGCGCGATGAAAGGCGGCTTGCCGTCGGCGATCTCGTCCGGCAGGGCGAAATAGTCGCGAAACGCGCGGTTGATGAACTCGGCCCGTGTTTCGGCATCGAGCAGCACGATGCCGATATCGACCTGGTCGAGCGCGGCCGACAGCCGCGCGGCGGTCGCGTGGCTGCGGCGCTCGGCCGCGAAGGTGCCGAGCAGCCGCTCCCGCATCAGGCCGGTGACGCCGGCGGTGCCGGCAGTGGTGATGGCCAGTAGGCCGAGCTGGACCAGATCGGCGAAAGAGGGGGACACGCCGTGGCGGCTGATCAGGAACAGAGTCGCACCGATCACCCCGATGGTTGCGCTTGTGACGGCGGAGGCGAGGCCCGACAACGCGCCGGCGAGCGCCACGATGCCGACGAGCAGCGGCACTGGCGAGGGCATGGGGATCACGCGATCGAGGAGCATCGCCAGCAGCAGAGTTGCTGCCGTCAGTACCGGACCGGAGATGGCACGCCATCCGAACCGCATGGACCAGTCTCGCTCCTCCCGAACGAGGTAAGACCGCAACTCTGACTGATCGTTGCGCCATTGCGATGCGCTTTTGCGCGGCGTGCTTAAGGCGCGCCTGCGTGCAAGCCTAAGGCTTTCGGATGATTTTAAACCAAGTGCGCGTGCTTGAGGGGCTGTCGCAGCGCCGGCGCATTCAGCGTCGAAATGCCCGGGCCCTTGCGCGTGACGACAATCAACAGGGACGCCGCGACCAGAATGGCCGCAGTCAGTGTGATTGCAACGACTACCACAGGTGATTTCATCGACGTCCTGTCGCGATGCCGGCCGACGCGGGGCATGCGGCGCCTTGAAGGCTGGTCCGGGATGAAACGGGAATCAGACCGGCAGACCCATCGCCATGGTTGCCTTGGTCGACAGCACCGTCAGGGTGACGATCAGGCACAGCGAGAGCGCGGCGACGGCGAGCGAGGCCGCGACCGCGTTGGTCAGCCGGGAAGACGCGACGGTAGCGGGATGGCCCTGAAAGCCTGCCGTGCCGAACGCCCGTGTCATTGGTCTAAATCCTTCAACACGCGAGCGAATCACCCGCGACTTTCCAGAATTTCCCAGTTTCAACCGGCAACATTGCGGCGGCCACCACGCTGAAAATGGCCAGAATGCGGCAAATGTTACCTTTATACCCGCTATTCCCCATAACGGGGCGCGGTCCGGGTCATGCGCCGGCAGCGATGCTGGCGGGGTCGTCGATGTCGGCCGGCCGCCAGTCCATCGCCACGAAGCCGGGCGCGGATTCCACCCGCTGCAGCCAGTCCCGGATCGCCGGGAAGGTCTGGAGGTCGAAGTCGCAGCGGTCGGCCAGATGGGTGTAGCCGTACAGCGCGATGTCGGCGACCGTGAGCTGGCGCGCGGCGAAATAGGCGTTGGTCTTCAGGTGGTTCTCCATCACCTGCAGCGCGGCATAGCCGCGCTCCATCCAGTCCTCCAGCGAATGGGTCTGCAGGTCGCGGCCGCCCTTGACCAGAGACAGCCAGAAATAGGCGGCGCCGATATTCGGCTCGAGCGCGTGCTGCTCGAAGAACATCCATTGCAGCGCCTCGGCGCGGTCGATGCGATTCTCGGGCGCGAGCGGGGTGCCGACGGCGACGTACCAAAGGATGGCGTTGGACTCGGCCAGATAACGGTCGCCGCCGACCTCGAGCAGCGGCACCTGTCCCGACGGATTCTTGCTCAGAAAATCCGGCGTGCGACTCTCGCCCCGCAGAATGTCCACCTCGATCGCTTCGTAGGGCACGTTGAGCAGCGCCAGCGCAAGGCGGACCTTGTAGCTGTTGCCCGAGCGTTGCATCGAATAGAGCTTGTACATTCCAGGAGTTCGATTCCGAGGACGGGAAGACGCGGCGCTCGCTGCCCCGCAGCGCGGCTAAACAATGATGCCGATGCGAATCCGCCGCAAGAGCCAGCCAATAGAAAAACTCGAAAACCCTACCGCATTGCAATGCGGCGGAAGATCATTTCTGCGCGACGCTGCAAATCAGTTCACGCTTGCGTCAACGAGCGGACTTATCGCGGCATGCGTTTGTGTGAAGACCTGACAGCAGGCTGACGGCAGTAAGACGGCCGCTCAAATCTGCACGTCGTCATGGCCGAGTTTGACCCGTCCGTCCGCGTCTTAACTGCGGCACAAGAGCGTGGATGCCCGGGACCGGGCTACTCCAAAGCTACGCCGGGTACTCGATGTCGGGCCGGCGAAGACGGCAAGCGCGGGCATGATGCCCCCTCATGTTGAGACCGTTGAGGGCGTAAAATTGCTCCGAGGACAAGGCTTGCCGGATATGAGGGGTTTGCGCGGCAAGTTTGCGCAAAATTGCCGGAATGCGCGGCTGGACTGCGCCAAATTCGTAAACTTTTGCGGGATCGGGCCGAAGTTTCTTGCGGTGCAGCGGCTCACGTTTTAGGGTGGCTGCATTCCCACAATCGGAGTCGTGAGACGAAAGGTTTCACGACGCTTGTCAGGAGATGACGATGTCCTTCCTTGCCGCTGCGCTCGACCGTGTGAAGCCGTCCGCGACCATCGCGGTCACGGATAAAGCACGTGCGCTGAAAGCGGCGGGCCGCAACGTCATCGGCCTCGGTGCCGGCGAGCCCGACTTCGACACGCCCGCCAACATCAAGCTGGCGGCGATCCGCGCCATCGAAGCCGGCAAGACCAAATACACCGCGGTCGACGGCATTCCCGAGCTGAAGGAGGCGATCATCGCCAAGTTTCAGCGCGAGAACGGCGTCACCTACAAGCCGAACCAGATCATCGTCGGCACCGGCGGCAAGCAGGTGCTGTACAACGCGCTGATGGCCACCATCAATCCGGGCGACGAGGTGATCATTCCCGCGCCGTATTGGGTCAGCTATCCCGAAATGGTGGCGCTCGCAGGTGGCGAGCCGGTGCCGGTGGTCTGCACCGCCGCGACCGGTTTCAAGCTCCAGGCCGAGGCGCTCGAGCGCGCCATCACGCCGAAGACCAAATGGGTCATCCTGTGCTCGCCGTCGAACCCGACCGGCGCGGCCTACACGAAGTCCGAGCTGAAGGCGCTCACCGACGTGCTGGTCAAGCATCCTCACGTCTGGGTGATGACCGACGACATGTACGAGCACCTCGTCTATGACGATTTCCAGTTCACCACGGTCGCGCAAGTGGAGCCGAAACTCTACGACCGCACCCTCACCGTGAACGGCGTATCGAAGGCCTATTGCATGACCGGCTGGCGTATCGGCTATGCCGGCGGCCCCGCGCAGTTGATCAAGGCGATGTCGACGATCCAGTCGCAGTCGACCTCGAACCCGTCCTCGATCGCGCAATGGGCCGCGGTGGAAGCGCTGAACGGTCCGCAGGACTTCATCCCCGCCAACAACAAGGTGTTCAAGGAGCGGCGCGACCTCGTCGTCTCCATGCTCAACCAGGCCAAGGGGATCGAGTGCCCGCGTCCGGAAGGCGCCTTCTACGTCTATCCGTCCTGCGCCGGCACGATCGGCAAGACCGCGCCGTCGGGCAAGGTCATCGCCAATGACGAGGACTTCGTCACCGAGCTGCTGGAGACCGAAGGCGTCGCGGTGGTGCAGGGTTCGGCCTTCGGCCTTGGACCCGCGTTCCGCATCTCCTATGCCACCAAGACCTCGGATCTCGAAGACGCCTGCAAGCGCATCCAGCGCTTCTGCGGCAATCTGCGGTAAGCCTGTCGCGGCAAGCGGAGTTCTCTCCGCGAGTCTGGAATCGTAGGGTGGGCAAGGCGCACGTGCGCCGTGCCCACCATCTCTCTCTCTCGATCGCGAAAAGCGGGTGGGCACGCTTCGCTTTGCCCACCCTGCGACCTCTGCGAAAGGGCCCGCCTTTGGCGGGCCCTTTCCTTGTTTGCAGGCCAATCGCCGTGCACGATCTGGCACGACCACGGCTCTTGTGGCATAGACGCGCAACGCGGGTGGGGCGCTCTCTCTGCTCGCATCACATCATCGCCGGAGATATGTCATGCGTCGTTCGTTCATCTTCGCCGGGCTCGCCGCTGCCAGCCTCGTTGCCTCCAGCGTCGGCAGCAGCGCGCAGCAGCGGATGGCGCGGGTCGGCGTGCTCGAATGCCGCGGCGGCGCCAGCGTCGGCTTCATCGTGGGATCGGTGACCCATCTCGGCTGCGTGCTGCGCGCCGACGGCCTGCCCGACGATCGCTACGTCGCCACGATCCGGAAAGTGGGTCTCGACATCGGCATCACCCAGGAGACGGCTTTGGCGTGGGGCGTGTTCGCACCGGTCGACCGGCTCGGCCCGGGCGACCTCTCCGGCAATTATGCCGGCGCGCAGGGCAGCGCCTCGGTCGGTGTCGGCCTGGGGGGCAACGTGCTGGTCGGCGGCTCCAACAATTCGATCGCGCTGCAGCCGCTCAGCGTGCAAGGCCAGGTCGGTCTCAACGTCGCCGCCGGCCTCGAGAGCCTGGAACTTCGCCCGGGCCGCTAACGATTTGCGGACGAACTCTCGTTCCACCTCTCCCTTTGGCGAGGTGGAACGCCGAGCCGACAAGCCGTGGAATTATAAGGCTTGATCTAACTGACGACGCACCGCAGCGACGTTTGACGCTTGCCAAATCTCGGCGACGGGCAGAGCATCTGCGTTTGCCGACCCAATCATGGGCCGAGCTCCACACCAAGGAGGCGGCGAATGGGACAAGACGTCAGAAGTCCCCGAGGTCCACGGTGCATCGCGCTGGTGGGCCCTTTCCAAAGCGGTAAAACCACACTTCTCGAAGCAATACTGGCGCGAACGGGCGCAATCCCGCGCGCCGGCAGTGTCGATGCCGGAACTTCCGTCGGCGACGCCACGCCAGAGGCCCGTCATCACAAGATGACCGTCGGGCTGACTGCCGCTACCACGAGTTTCATGGGCGACAGCTACACCTTCCTCGATTGTCCCGGTTCCGTCGAATTCGCCCATGACATGCGCGCCGCGTTGCCCGCGGTCGACGCGGCGATCGTGGTCTGCGAGGCCGATGAGAAGAAGCTGCCGCAGCTCCAGATCATCCTGCGCGAGCTGGAGGAGCTGAAGATCCCGCGTTTCCTGTTCCTCAACAAGATCGACCGCGCGAGCCAGCGTATCCGCGAGTCGCTCGCGATGCTGCAGCCCGCCTCGCGCGTGCCGCTGGTGCTGCGCCAGATCCCGATTTGGAAGGACGACCTGATCGAGGGCTTCGTCGATCTCGCGCTGGAGCGCGCCTTCGTCTATCGCGAGCACAGAGCCTCCGAAGTGGTCGCGCTCGAAGGCGGCGATCTCGATCGCGAGAAGGAAGCCCGCTTCTCGATGCTGGAGAAGCTCGCCGATCACGACGATGCGCTGATGGAGCAACTGCTCGAAGACATCCAGCCGCCGCGCGATGCCGTGTTCGACGATCTCGCCCGCGAGTTGCGCGACGGGCTGATCTGCCCGGTGCTGCTGGGCGCCGCCGCGCGCGAGAACGGCGTGCTGCGCCTGATGAAGGCGCTGCGTCACGAGGCGCCGGGCATCGCTGAGACCGCAAAGCGTCTCGGTGTGCCCGAAACCAAGGATGCGCTCGGCTACGTCTTCAAGACGCTGCATTCGCAGCATGGCGGAAAGCTGTCGCTGACCCGGCTGCTTGCCGGCCATCTCGACGACGGTGCGACGCTGCAATCCGCCTCCGGCGGCTCAGGACGCATCTCCGGCATCCTCGCCGTCAACGGCGCCTACGACACCAAGCGTGCCGCGGCGGAGGCCGGTGACACCGTGGCGCTCGCCAAGCTCGATCCCGTCAAGACCGGCGACACGGTCTCGAACGGCAAGGCTCCGCCGGCCGCGCTGGCCGTCACGGAGCCGACGCCGCCGGTGCTTGCGATCTCGATCGCGGCCACCGACCGCAAGGACGACGTCAAGCTCGGCCAGGCGCTGGCCCGGCTGCACGAGGAGGATCCCTCGCTCATCGTCGTGCAGAACGCCCAGACCCACGACACCGTCTTGTGGGGGCAGGGCGAGATGCATCTACGCGTCGCCAGCGAGCGGCTGCGCGACCGCTTCGGTATCAAGCTCACCTCGCATCCGCCCGGGATTGGCTACCAGGAGACCATCCGCAAGCCGATCACCCAGCGCGGGCGCCACAAGAAGCAGTCCGGCGGCCACGGCCAGTTCGGCGACGTCGTGCTCGACATCAAGCCGCTGCCGCGCGGCGACGGCTTCAAATTCACGGAGAAGGTGGTGGGTGGCGCCGTGCCGCGTAACTACATCGGCGCGGTGGAGGAAGGCGTCGTCGACGGATTGGCGCGCGGTCCGCTCGGCTTCCCCGTCACCGACGTGCAGGTGACGCTGACCGACGGCTCCTATCACAGCGTCGACTCCTCCGACCTCGCCTTCCGCACGGCGGCGCGGATCGGGCTCAACGAAGGCCTGCCGCAATGCCAGCCCGTGCTGCTGGAGCCGATCCACGTGGTCGAGATCGTCTGCCCGACCGAGGCCACCGCCAAGATCAACGCGATCCTGTCGGCGCGGCGCGGCCAGATCCTCGGCTTCGACACCCGCGATGGCTGGAGCGGCTGGGACTGCGTCCGCGCCATGATGCCGGAAGCCGAGATCGGCGAGCTCATCGTCGAGCTGCGCTCGGCCACAGCAGGTGCGGGCAGCTTCACCCGCCAGTTCGACCACATGGCCGAAGTCACCGGCCGTGCCGCCGACCAGATCATCGCCGCGCATCAGCACGCGGCGTGAGCTGTCGAGACGCAACTCTCTCCGCGCTCGCGGGGAGGCTGCGATGATCCCTGCAGCGTGTCCCGGACGCGCTGCAACGCGCAGTATTGCTGCGCAGAGCCGGGACCCAGAAAGCCACGGAGTGCGCCGCTGCTTGGGTCCCGGCTCTGCAGCGCATCACTTCGTGCTGCGCTGCGTCCGGGACACGAGAGCGGTGTTTCCACGCACAACTGCATCACCGACGCGGCCCTTGCGCTTACCGCGGAATGATGTATTTTACATCATTGTATATGTCTCAGATATCATTTATAAGTTCTGGTAAGTGAGGCCGCGGTGATTACGTCATTCCAGATGCGGGCAGCCCGCGCGCTGCTTGGCATTGACCAGAAAACCTTGGCCGAGCTTGCCGGCGTGTCATTGCCGACCATCCAGCGGATGGAGGCCTCGACCGGCAACGTGCGTGGCGTGGTCGAGACCCTGATCAAGGTGGTCGAGGCGTTCGACCGGGCCGGCGTCGAGCTGATCGGCGAGCAGGTCCGCAGCGACAGCGGCGGGCGTGGCGTTCGCCTCAAGGAGCCCGGGCCGCCGCGCCGCGTCGGAGCATGATCAGCCGGTGATCGTGCCCGGGATCAAAATGGGCTAGCGCATCGTCGCACCTCGGCAACACGGGACGCACGATGCTTCGGAGCATCGTGGGGCACTTTGCTGATGAGCATCACAGGCGATCACACGAGCCGGCTGCACCAGCTGCGTCGGCCGAGCTTTGCCGAACTCTATCTGCCGAAGCTGGTCACCGTCTGGCGTGAAGGCTACGGGCTCGAGGATTTCCGCGCCGACGTTTTTGCAGGCCTGACGGTTGCGATCGTGGCGCTGCCGCTGTCGATGGCGATCGCGATCGCCTCGGGCGTGACGCCGGACCGCGGCCTCTACACCGCGGTCGTCGGCGGCTTCATCGCCTCGCTGCTCGGCGGCAGCCGGTTCCAGATCGGCGGACCTGCCGGCGCGTTTATTGTCCTGGTCGCGGCGACGGCGGAGCGCCATGGCGTCGACGGCGTCATTCTCGCCACCCTGATGGCGGGCCTGTTCCTGATCGCCGCGGGCCTGCTCAGGGTCGGGACCTACATCAAGTTCATTCCCTATCCGGTGACGGTCGGCTTCACGGCCGGCATCGCCGTGATCATCTTCGCCAGCCAGCTCCGCGATCTCTCCGGCATCACGCTCGCGGGCAAGGAGCCCAGCGAATTCGTGCCGAAACTCCTGGCGCTTGCCGGCGGCCTCAACACCATCAATCCGTCCGCCGTCGCGGTCGCCGTCGTCAGCATCGCCATCATCGCCGCCTTGCGGATCTGGCGGCCGTCCTGGCCGGGGATCCTGATCGCGGTGGTGTTCGCGGCCGTCATCTGTGCGGTGTTCGCGCTGCCGGTCGAGACCATCGGCTCGCGCTTCGGCGGCATTCCGCGCGAATTGCCCTCGCCGGCGTTGCCGGCGTTCTCGCTCGCGAAGGCGAGCGCCGTGCTGCCGGACGCGATCGCGTTCGCGCTGCTGGCTGCCATCGAATCGCTGCTGTCTGCGGTGGTCGCCGACGGCATGACCGGGCGTCGTCACCGCTCCAATTGCGAGCTGGTGGCGCAAGGCGCGGCCAATATCGGCTCGGCGCTGTTCGGCGGCATCTGCGTCACCGGGCTGATCGCGCGTACCGCCACCAACATCCGCGCCGGCGCCCGCGGGCCGCTCGCGGGCATGCTGCATGCGGTCTTCCTGCTGCTGTTCATGCTGATCGCGGCGCCGCTCGCCAGCTACATCCCGCTCGCCGCGCTCGCCTCGGTGCTGGTCGTGGTGGCCTGGACCATGGCGGAGAAGCATGAGTTCGGCACGTTGCTGCGCTCGTCCTGGGGCGATGCCGTCGTGCTGCTCGCGACCTTCCTGCTGACGGTCTTCCGCGACCTGACGGAAGGCATCCTGGTCGGCTTCGCGCTCGGCGCGGTGCTGTTCATCCATCGCATGGCGGAGATGACGGGCATCGAGGAACGCTCGCCGCTGGTCGCGGCCGATCGTCCCGACGACGGCAATGGCGAGCGCGTGCCCTACAATCCCGCGCTGGCGGTCGATCGTGACGTGCTGGTCTATCGCATCACCGGCGCGTTCTTCTTCGGCGCGGCCTCCGCCATCGGAAGCGTGCTCGACGAAGTCGCCGACAAGCGCAAGGCCTTCGTGGTCGATTTCGCCGCGGTGCCGTTCCTGGATTCGACGGCCGCCAACGTGCTCGGCCGCGTCGCCGTCAAGGCGCACCGCCAGGGCATAAAGCTGTTCATCACAGGGGCCTCGCCCGCGGTCCGCCGCGCGCTGCTCACCCATGGCGTGACGCCGCCGCGCGCGCGCTATCGCACGAGCCTCGAGCGCGCGATCGCCGACATCAAGGGCGGCGCAAGCGAGGAGGCTGCGGCGGGCTGAGGGGGCCGTTCTCCAGCCGCCACCGCGGGGCGCCCGCGCGCTTGACAGAGCGGGCGTGACGCGAAATGGATCGCCTCGGGAAGACGACTCCGAGGGAAAAATGACCGCGCTCAAGACGCCTGCAGCCTGTCTGATCGGATGGCCGGCCGCGCATTCGCGCTCGCCGCTGATCCATCATTACTGGCTGCGCACGCTGGGCATCGAAGGCGGCTACGTCATCGAGGCGGTGCCGCCCGAGGACCTCAGGGATTTCGTGCTGCGGCTGTCGTTGCGCGGCTTCGTCGGCGCCAACGTCACCATCCCGCACAAGGAGGGCGTGCTGGCGCTGTCGGTGCCCGACGCCCGCGCCAAGGCCGTGGGCGCGGCCAACACGCTGTGGTTTGCCGATGGCGAGCTGCGCGCGACAAATACCGACGTCGAAGGCTTCATCGGCAATCTCGACGCCAGCGCGCCCGGCTGGGACGCGGCCGAGGAGGCGCTGGTGCTGGGCGCCGGCGGTTCCTCGCGGGCGGTCGTGTTCGGGCTGCTCGAACGCGGCATCAAGCGCGTGCATCTCGCCAACCGCACCATCGCGCGGGCCGAGGCGCTGGCAAGCCAGTTTGGGCCGAGCGTGCATCCGCTGGCATGGGACGCGATCAACGACGCGCTGCCGCGCGCAAAACTTCTCGTGAACACGACCTCGCTCGGCATGCACGGCCAGCCGTCGCTCGAGGTCGATGTCGCACGCCTGTCGCCGGCGGCAGTGGTTGCCGATCTCGTCTATGTTCCGCTGGTGACGCCGCTGCTCGCCGCCGCGACGGCGCGGGGTCTGCGGACCGCCGACGGTCTCGGCATGCTGCTGCATCAGGCGGTGCGCGGCTTCGAGCTGTGGTTCGGCCGGCGGCCGGAGGTCACTGCCGAGCTGCGCGCCTTGGTCGAGGCCGATCTCACAAAGACTTGAGAGAATAGCTCAGGTCTTCCGGAGTTCTCCATTCGTGGGGACAATCGGAGACCGTCATGTCTGTTCAACGTGCAACTTTCACACGTCCGCTGATCGCCGTCGCGATGGTGGCTCTGTCAATCGGCGGCGCAATCGCGCAGCAGGCGCCGACGGTGCGCATCCGCGGCACCATCGAGAGCGTCGACGGCAACACGCTGGCCATCAAGACGCGCGAAGGCAGCGACGTGAAGGTGAAGATGACCGACAATGTCGCGGTGTTCGCCGTCGTGAAGACGCAGCTGTCCGAGATCAAGGAAGGCTCCTATATCGGCGTTACCGGCCTGCCCGAGCCCGACGGCACCCAGAAGGCGATCGCGGTGCACATCTTCCCGGAGAACCAGCGCGGCGCCGCCGAAGGCTTTCGCCCGTGGGACGCCCGCGCCAACTCGACCATGACCAACGCCACCGTGGCGCAGACGGTGAAGGGCACCGACGGCCAGAACATTACGGTCAAATACAAGGACGGCGAGAAGAAGGTCGTGGTGCCGCCGGACACGCCGATCGTCACCTTCGTCGCCGGCGACAAGTCGGAAGTGAAGCCGGGCGCCAAGCTGATCATCTTCGGCGCGGCGAAGAAGGACGACGGCTCGCTGGAAGCGAACCGGGTGAATGTGGGGCGGGACGGAATTACGCCGCCGATGTGAGGACCAGGCACCGAACCCGTAGAGTGGGTTAGGCGCAGCCGTAACCCACCATGCTTCCAAATATGACGATCCAAGTTGGTGGGTTACGCCCAGCGACTGCGCTTCGCGCAGCCGCAGAGCTAACCCACCCTACGGCACCGCTCTTGCGGCTACACCGCGATGATATGATCGTCGATCTCGTCGATCCGGTTGACGCCGCACAGGCCCATGGTGGTGAGCAGCTCCTTCTGGATGATGTCGATGGCCTTGGCGACGCCGGCCTGGCCGCCGGCTCCCAAGCCATAGGCATAGGCACGGCCGAGCATGCAGGATTTTGCGCCGAGCGCGAGCGCGCGCATCACGTCCTGGCCGGAGCGGATGCCGCCGTCGAACATGATCTCCATCTTGTCACCGACGGCGTCCGCGATCTCCGGCAGCACCTCGATCGAGGACGGCGCGCCGTCGAGCTGGCGGCCGCCATGGTTGGAGATGACGAGGGCCTGCGCGCCGGTCTTGGCGGCTTCCTCGGCGTCCTCGACGTCGAGGATGCCCTTGATGATCAGCTTGCCCGGCCAGATGCTGCGGACCCACTCGACGTCCTTCCAGCTCAGCGAGGTGTCGAATTGCGACGCCGTCCATTCGGCGAGGCGGTTGAGATCCTCGGTGTTCTTCACGTGGCCGGCGATGTTGCCGAAGGTGCGGCGCTTGCCCTGCAGCACGCCGGAGACCCAGGCGGGCTTGCTGGCGAAATCCAAAAGCTTCGACAGCGACCATTCCGGCGGCACCGTCATGCCGTTCTTGATGTCGGCGTGGCGCTGGCCGATCACCTGCAGGTCCACGGTCAGCACCAGCGCGCTGCACTTGGCCGCGATCGCGCGCTGGATCAATTCCTTGATGAAGCCGCGGTCCTTCATGACGTAGAGCTGGAACCAGAACGGCTTCTCGACGCTGGCGGCGATGTCCTCGATCGAGCAGATCGACATGGTCGATTGCGTGAACGGGATACCCGCGGCCTGTGCCGCGCGGCAGGCGTGGATCTCGCCGTCGCCATGCTGCATGCCGAGCAGGCCGACGGGCGCCAGCATCAGCGGCATGGTCGAGGGCTCGCCGAGGATGGTGGTCGAGGTGTCGCGCTTGGAGACGTCGACCAGGATACGCTGGCGGAACTTGATCGCCTGCATGTCCTCGCGGTTGGCGCGCAGCGTCTCCTCGGCATAGGAGCCGCGGTCGCAATAGTCGAAGAACGCCTTCGGCACGCGGCGCTTATGCAGGGCGCGAAGATCGTCGATACAGGTAATATGCTTCATGCTCGTGTCCCCCGGCCCGTCTTGTCTCAAGAGTTCTTGTCTCAAGAGACTTGCATCAGAACATTTTGAGGTCATCTAGCATGGTTGGATGCACAGCCAAATCGTTTGCAGAACGTTTTGCAGGAGAGCGCCATGACGAGGCCGCACGCCGCACCGTCCCCGGAAGAGATCAAGGAAAAGCATGATCTGGAGGAAGCCCTGGAAGAGGGGCTGGAGGAGACCTTTCCGGGGTCCGATCCCGTCAACGTCACCCAGCCGGCGCCGAGCCGCGGCGACAGCCATGTGAAGCGCAGCAGCTAGGGCAGGTTCCGCCCGACTCCGGCGCTAGGGAAGGAAATGAAGCGTTAACAACATCTTATCTGAATGGCGGCCGGCCCGGTTCCGTAATGATTCATCATATTTTTTGAAGCCAAGTTAGCCGCGCAGGCATTATAAGACCCCAGCAAATCAGGGATGCGGGGTCTGTTCGGGCACCCCGTGGTTGTCTCAGGGGAGTCCCTGATTGTTGCGTTGGGGGACGATATGAGCCGCAAATATTTCGGGACGGACGGGATCCGGGGCCGCGCCAACGGACTGATCACGCCGGAGCTCGCGCTCAAGGTCGGCCAGGCCGCAGGCCTTGCGTTTCAGCGCGGTGACCACCGCCACCGTGTCGTGATCGGCAAGGACACCCGCCTCTCCGGTTACATGATCGAATACGCGATGGTCGCCGGCTTCACCTCGGTCGGAATGGACGTGCTGCTGGTCGGCCCGATGCCGACGCCGGCCGTCGCCATGCTGACCAAGTCGATGCGCGCCGATCTCGGCGTCATGATCTCGGCGTCGCACAATCTGTTCGAGGACAACGGCATCAAGCTGTTCGGCCCGCAGGGCTTCAAGCTCTCCGACGACGTCGAGCGGCAGATCGAGCAGCTGCTCGACGAGCCCATCGACAAGCGGCTCGCACAGAGCGCGAGCCTGGGGCGCGCCCGCCGCATCGACGGCGTGCATGACCGCTACATCGAATTCGCCAAGCGCACGCTGCCGCGCGACCTTTCGCTCGACGGCCTGCGCGTCGTGATCGATTGCGCCAATGGCGCCGCCTACAAGGTGGTGCCGGAAGCGCTGTGGGAGCTGGGCGCGGACGTCGTGCCGATCGGCGTCGAGCCCGACGGCTTCAACATCAACAAGGATTGCGGTTCGACCTCGCCGGAAGCGTTGTCGCGGAAGGTGCGCGAGATGCGCGCCGACATCGGCATCGCGCTCGACGGTGACGCCGATCGCGTCATCCTGGTCGACGAGCGCGGCCATGTCGTCGACGGCGACCAGCTGCTGGCGGTGATCGCGCAGAGCTGGAAGGAAGACGGCCGGCTGTCGCGGCCTGGCATCGTCGCCACCGTGATGTCCAATCTCGGCCTCGAGCGCTTCCTGAAAGGGCAGGGGCTCGATCTCGTCCGCACGCCGGTCGGCGACCGCTACGTGCTCGAGCAGATGTTGAACGGCGGCTACAATCTCGGCGGCGAGCAGTCCGGCCACATCATCCTGTCCGACTACGCCACCACCGGCGACGGCTTCGTGGCGGCGTTGCAGGTGCTGGCCGTGGTGCAGAAGCTGCGCCGCCCCGTATCCGAGGTCTGCCACCGCTTCGATCCGCTGCCGCAGATCCTCAAGAACGTCCGCCACAAGGGCGGCAAGCCCCTCGACGATACCGATGTGAAGTCGGCGATCTCCGACGGCGAGAAGCGGCTCAACGGCCACGGCCGCCTCTTGATCCGCTCCTCCGGCACCGAGCCCGTGATCCGCGTGATGGGCGAGGGCGAGGACCGCATCCTGGTCGAGGACGTCGTCGACACCATCGTTTTGGCGCTGGGCCAGGCGGCGGCGTAAGACTCTCTTACCCTCCCTTGGAGGTCCGGGACGAGAGCACCCGCGCATCCCAGCCATTTGCGATTGACGCTGGTTCCGCATCCGCTTGCATCGTAATGAGCGGATGCGGCGGTTCGCCGCGCCTGCCGGGATCGCTGCATTGAACAAGCCTGTCGTCGTCTCAGAGGAAACGCTGACCGAACCCGTCGTCGTCGCTGACGTGGCACCCGCCGCCAAGTCAGCTGCCAAGGCGGCAGGGCCGGCCTACATCGTGCTCGCCGGCATCAGCGTCTCGCACTTCCTCAACGACACCATGCAGTCGCTGATCGCCTCGGTGTATCCGATCCTGAAGGACACCTACGCGCTCGATTTCGCGCAGATCGGCATGATCACGCTGGCGTTCCAGTTCACCGCCTCGCTGCTGCAGCCCGTGGTCGGGCACTACACTGACAAGAAGGCACAGCCTTACTCGCTGGCGATCGGCATGGCCTCGACCTTCTTCGGCCTGCTGCTGCTCAGCGTCGCGCAGCAATATCTCGTCATCCTCGTCGCGGCGGCCTTCGTCGGTCTCGGCTCGGCGGTGTTTCACCCGGAGTCCGCGCGCATCGCGCGGCTCGCCTCCGGCGGCCGCTACGGCTTTGCGCAATCGGTGTTCCAGCTCGGCGGCAGCTTCGGCACCTCGATGGGGCCGGTGCTGGCGGCGCTGATCGTGGTGCCGTTCGGGCAGGGCAGCATCGCCTGGTTCTCCTCGATCGCGTTTCTCGCGATCCTCATCCTCTGGCGCATCGGCCGCTGGTACGCGCCGCAGATCAAGGCGAAGAAGACGACTGCCGTTCAGGCTCATCCGGACGCGCCGAGCTCGCGCCGCGTCGTCGTCGCACTGCTCGTGCTGGTCGCGCTGCTGTTCTCGAAGCAGCTCTACGTATCGAGCCTGTCCAGCTACTACATCTTCTATCTGATCGACCGCTTCGGCGTGTCGACGCAGGCCGCGCAGATCTACCTCTTCATCTTCCTCGCGGCGAATGCGGTCGGCGCATTTCTCGGCGGGCCCCTGGGTGACCGCTTCGGCCGCAAGATCGTGATCTGGATTTCGATCCTGGGCGCGCTGCCGTTCACGCTGGCGCTGCCCTATGCCGGGCTCCATGCGAGCGCAGTGCTCAGCGTGATTATCGGCCTCATCATTTCCTCGACGACGTCGTCGATCATCGTGTTCGCGCAGGAGCTGGTGCCGCACCGTTTCGGCATGATCTCCGGCGTTTTCTTCGGCGTCGCCTTCGGCATCGGGGGCCTCGGGGCCGCCGTGCTCGGCAAGCTCGCAGACCACACCTCGATCGAGTTCGTCTATCAGGTCTGCGCTTATCTGCCGGCGATCGGCCTGCTTGCGGTGTTCCTGCCCAAGCTGCCGCGGCACACGCGTTAACACTTCCTCTCTCGCTGCAGCGCACTTTCACGGATCGTTAGCAATTGCGGCCGAGGCGTCGCAATTGATGCGGCATTCCTGCAACGCTCACGCGCCGCGCGCGCGAGCAGTCAGAAAAAATCAACCTTAAAAATTAGGGTTAAGTGGCGCTTAAACATTTGCTGGCATCGTCCGCTCCGTGAGTTTCCAGAACGTGAGGCCTGCGTATTTGCCTCACCGGCCAAAAGGACGAAGCCAATGCGTAGCGTTAAGTCTCTCCTTGCCGCGGGTGCGGCAACCCTGATCTCGTCGATGGCGTTCGCCGCCGATATGCCGATCGCGGCGCCCCCTCCCATGTACGCGCCGCCGGCTCCGCCCGCCGACTTCGGAGGCTGGTATCTGCGCGGCGACATCGGCTTCAGCAATCAGAAGACCAGTGATCTCCACTACGGTCGCGAGTCCGCCTATTCGCAGCTCACGTCGTTCGACCAGAAGACGTCGTTCGATACCGCCGGCATCTACGGCGTGGGCGTGGGCTACCGGTTCAACAACTGGTTCCGGGCCGACGTGACCGGACAATACCGCGGCAATTCGAATTTCAAGGGCACGGATCGTTTCACGGGCACCGCGGGCGGTCTTGCCTATAACGGGATCGACAACTACAGCGCCAGCAAGTCCGAATGGCTGGTCCTGGCCAACGCGTATGTCGATCTTGGTACGTGGTGGTGCATCACGCCGTTCGTCGGCGCCGGCGTCGGCGGCGCGCGGGTCTCGATCTCGAACTTCACCGACACGGGCACCAACAGCCTGCCGTTCTCCACCACGAGCTTCGCCACGGCTCCGACGAGCTCGAAGTGGAATTTCGCCTGGGCGGCTCATGCGGGTCTTGCCTACAAGGTCAATCCGAACCTGGTCCTCGAACTGGCCTACAGCTATGTCGATCTGGGCCCGGGCCAGACCGGTATCCTGTCGGATTACACCGGAGCGACGACCAACAACGTCTTCAAGTTCAAGGATATCACGTCGCACGACCTCAAGCTCGGCGTGCGCTGGAATCTCGACAGCCCGCCGGTCTACGCGCCGCCGCCGCTCGTCACCAAGGGCTGATCGTAAGCTTTCTCGCTGACAAGCCTCATCGGTTAAACTCTCTTAACGGCGCGGGATCATCCCGCGCCGTTTTGCTTTGCGTATTTTTCATGGCAAGCGGCGATGGGTGCCTCCGCCGCAACCATTGGTTAAGGTTAACGAGCCATGATCACGAGCGAAAAGTTCGAGTTCGATGGAGCGTTGCGATGCGTGGGCTTTTGTTGGCAGCGGTGATGTTGGGGACGGTGTCAGCTGCGCACGCGGCCGACATGCCGGATCTGCCGATCCTGCGCGGGAGCTTCACCGACGGCCTGACCAATGCCCGGCCGAATTGGCAGGGCTACTACGTCGGTGGTCAGGGTGACTACGGCACGATCACCTCGAAAGTCTCCTCGACGATCAACAGCGATCTGCAATCGACTTTCGTCACTCCCGGGCCAGGCTACAACTGGCAGCCGCTTGGCGCCGCGCAGAGCAGCACGGCCGGTTACGGCGTGTTTGCCGGATATAACGGGCAATGGGACGACGTGGTTCTCAGCATCGAGGCGAATTACATCCATGGCGGCTTCAAGTCGACCTCAAGCTCGACGGGACTGGCGTTCGACAACAATACCGTCGCCGCCACCACGAAGACCTCCGCGGTCGTCGCGATACCGGACTTCGGCTCGCTGCGCATGCGTGCCGGCTATGCCTGGGGATGCTTCCTGCCCTACGCTTTCTTCGGCGGTGGCCTCGGCAGTCAGACCGTCGACCGTTACGCCGCGGCGTGGCCCTCGCCGGCACGGCCGGCGACGACGTTCGCGAGCAAGACCAAGCTCGTTTATGGCTATTCGGCGGGCGCAGGCGTCGACGTCATGCTGGTCGGGGGACTGTTTGCCCGTGCCGAATATGAATACCAGCGCGTGACGGCGGACATCGAATCGAACATCCACTCCGTTCGCGCCGGCCTCGGCTACAAGTTCTGAAACGGGGCAGCCGCGGCGCGGTTGACAGCTCCGCTCCGTCCTGATGCTCTGTGCCCCAAAACGGGGCAGCAGCGATGAAGGTCTACGGCGACAGCAATTCCGGAAACTGTCTGAAGGTGAAGTGGGTCTGCGATCATCTCGCATTGCCCTATCACTGGATCGAGATCGACACGCGCAAGGGCGAGACGCGCACCCCGCAATTCCTTGCGATGAACGGCGCCGGCCAGGTGCCCACTGTGGCATTCGACGACGGCCGCACGCTGGCGCAATCCAACGCCATCATCCGCTATCTCGCCCGCGACAGCGTGCTGGTTCCGCGCGACGCCTTTACAGCCGCGAAGATGGACGAATGGCTGTTCTGGGAACAGTACAGCCACGAGCCCTATGTCGCGGTGTGCCGCTTCCTGCTCGTCTATCTCGGCAAGGACGTCTCCGAGCTCGACCCCGACAAGGTCAAGCGCGGCTATGCGGCGCTCGACCGCATGGAGCAGCATCTTTCGGCCAGCCGCTTCTTCGTCGGTGACGCGGTTTCGCTCGCCGACGTCTCGCTGCTCGCCTATACCCGCCTGGCGCATGAGGGCGGCTTCGATCTCGGCCGCCATGCTTCCGTCCGCCGCTGGATCGGCGAGGTTGAAGCGTTTCTCGGTCTTCCGCCAGCGCGCTGAGGTGGGAGTTGCCTGACATGAACGCCGCATCCGTCTCCATTCGCATCGCGCGCCGCGACGACGTTCCCGCCATCGTGGCGATGCTGGCCGACGATCGTCTCGGTCGCGCGCGCGAGCGCGTGGAGGATCCGCTGCCCGCCGCCTATTACGACGCGTTCGCGCGGGTCGAGCGCGATCCGAATCTCACGCTCGTGGTGGCCGAGAGCGAGGGCAGGGTGGTCGGCTGCCTGCAACTCGCGATCCTGCCGGGCATCAGCTCGCAAGGCGGTAGTCGCGGCCTGCTCGAAGACGTGCGCGTTGCCACTGATTGTCGCAGCCGCGGCATCGGCGAGCAGCTGGTGCAATGGGCGGTGACGGAAGCAAAGGCACGCGGCTGCAATCTGGTCGAATTGCTGACCCACCATACGCGAACCGACGCGCAGCGCTTCTACACGCGGCTCGGATTCACAGCGAGCCACGTCGGTATGACTGTCCGCTTTTGAGCCAGCACGAGCGTTCTCGCGCGAAGTGCGCTGCCGGTTCGCTGAAAGAAAACGCATCAATCAGGAAATCCACAGCCCCCTTGCGATGTATCGGAATGGGCCTGCGGCCGCATGCGTTGCTTGATCAGCAGAATCGGATCGCACGTTCGTTCATCTTAAGGGCTGATAAACTACCCGTCCTTCGTTCATGTTCCCACTGGAACGAACGGTGCTACGCAGCGTCAGAAACCGGGCTCGGTCGGTTCGGGGATTTCGATGACAAGCTATTCAATCATCAAGGTCGGCAACGACTATGTCGTGCAGGCCAACGACAAATGCATTTTGAAAGTCGGCAGCCGCCGCCGGGCCGCGCAATTGATCAGCGAGGCCACGGGCTTGCTGAATGCGCTGGCGGTCGTGCAATCCCCTGATATCGCAGCGGAAGCGCCTTCACTCCAGCGTGAGACGCCGGAACTTCCTTGACTGCCCTTCCCGATTCCCGTATCAGCCGCGGCGGGACACCTCCCCCCAACGGGAGGCTTACTATCTGGAAGGGTAGATTATGACTGTAGCGAAGCCCGCTTCGCGGCCCATCGTGCCGCATTTCTCCTCCGGCCCCTGCGCCAAGCGCCCCGGCTGGAACGCCCAAAATCTCAAGGACGCAGCGCTCGGCCGCTCGCATCGCGCGAAGGTCGGCAAGACCAAGCTCAAGCTCGCGATCGATCTGACGCGTGAGGTGCTCGAGGTGCCCGCCGATTACCGCATCGGCATCGTGCCGGCCTCCGATACCGGCGCGGTCGAGATGGCGCTGTGGTCGCTGCTGGGTGCGCGGCCCGTCACCACGCTCGCCTGGGAATCCTTCGGCGAGGGCTGGGTCAGCGACATCGTCAAGGAATTGAAGCTCAAGGACGTCACCAAGCTGAACGCAGCCTATGGTGAAATCCCCGATCTCTCCAAGGTCGATCCGAAGTCCGACGTCGTCTTCACCTGGAACGGCACCACCTCAGGCGTGCGCGTGCCGAACGCCGATTGGATCAGCGCGACCCGCGAGGGCCTCACCATCTGCGACGCGACGTCTGCAGCGTTCGCGCAGCCGCTCGACTGGGCCAAGCTCGACGTCGTCACCTTCTCCTGGCAGAAGGCGCTCGGCGGTGAAGCCGCGCACGGCATGCTGATCCTGTCGCCCCGCGCGGTGGAACGGCTCGAGACCTACAAGCCGGCCTGGCCGCTGCCGAAGATCTTCCGCATGACCAAGGGCGGCAAGATCAACGAAGGCATCTTCGTCGGCGAGACCATCAACACGCCGTCGATGCTCTGCGTCGAGGATTATCTCGACGCGCTGAACTGGGCCAAGTCGATCGGGGGCCTCAAGGCGCTGATCGCGCGTGCCGACGCCAACACCAAGGTGCTCGCCGACTGGAAGGCGAAGACGCCCTGGATCGACTTCCTGGCCAAGGACGCGGCGATCCGCTCCAACACCTCGGTGTGCCTCAAGTTCACCGATCCCGCGATCATCTCGCTGTCCGAGGATGCGCAGGCCGACTTCTCCAAGAAGCTCGTTGCGCTGATCGAGAAGGAAGGCGCCGGTTACGACTTCGCCTATTACCGCGATGCCCCGGCGGGCCTGCGTATCTGGTGCGGCGCCACCGTCGAAGCCAAGGACGTCGAGCTGCTGACGCAGTGGATCGACTGGGCCTTCGCCGAGACCAAGGCCGCGCTCGCCAAGGCGGCGTAAGCAGGCTTCGCTCGTCGCATTATCTCATCTCGTCATGGCCGGGCTCGACCCGGCCATCCATCAATCAAGGCAGATGGATCCGCGGGTTTCTAGCGCCAAGACGTGCTTCGCGCTTCAGCCCTACGGATGACGTTCCGTAAATGCAGCTCGCACCACGGATCATCCCATGACCAAACCCAAAGTTCTCATTTCCGACGCGCTCTCTCCCGCCGCCGTTCAGATCTTCAAAGACCGCGGCGTCGAGGTCGACTTCCAGCCCAACCTCGGCAAGGACAAGGACAAGCTCGCCGAGATCATCGGCAATTACGACGGCCTCGCGATCCGTTCGGCGACCAAGGCGACCGCCAAGATCCTGGAGAAGGCGACCAACCTCAAGGTGATCGGCCGCGCCGGCATCGGCGTCGACAACGTCGAGATCCCGGCCGCCACGGCCAAGGGCATCATCGTGATGAACACGCCGTTCGGCAATTCGATCACGACCGCCGAGCACGCCATCACCCTGATGCTGGCGCTCGCCCGCGAGATTCCGCAGGCCGATGCCTCCACCCAGGCCGGCAAGTGGGAGAAGAACCGCTTCATGGGCGTCGAGATCACCGGCAAGGTGCTCGGCGTCGTCGGCTGCGGCAATATCGGTTCGATCGTCGCCGACCGCGCGCTCGGCCTGCGCATGAAGGTGATCGCGTTCGACCCCTTCCTGTCGCCGGAGCGCGCCAAGGACATCGGCGTCGAGAAGGTCGAGCTCGACGATCTGCTCAAGCGCGCCGACTTCATCACGCTGCACACACCGCTGACCGAGAAGACCAAGAACATCATCGACGCGGCCGCGATCGCGAAGATGAAGAAGGGCGTGCGCCTGATCAATTGCGCCCGCGGCGGTCTGGTCGACGAGCAGGCGGTGGTCGATGCGCTCAATTCCAAGCACATCGCCGGCGCTGCCTTCGACGTGTTCGTCGAGGAGCCCGCGAACAAGAACGTGCTGTTCGGCCATCCCAACGTGATCTGCACGCCGCATCTCGGCGCCTCCACCACCGAAGCGCAGGAGAACGTCGCGCTGCAGGTCGCCGAGCAGATGTCGGATTATCTGCTCACCGGCGCGATCTCGAACGCGGTCAACTTCCCGTCGATCACGGCGGAAGAAGCGCCGAAGCTGAAGCCGTTCATCTCGCTTGCCGAGAAGCTCGGCTCGTTCGCGGGCCAGCTCACCGAGAGCGGCATCCTCAAGGTTGAGATCACCTATGAGGGCCACGTCGCCGAGATGAAGATCAAAGCGATCACCTCGGCCGTGCTGTCGGGCCTGCTGCGCCCGATGCTGGGCGAGGTCAACGTCGTGTCCGCGCCCGTCGTCGCCAAGGAGCGCGGCATGGTGGTGGACGAGATCGTGCGCGCCGCCCAGAGCGACTATGAGAGCCTGATCACCGTCACCGTCACCACCGAGCGGCAGGAGCGGTCGGTCTCGGGCACCGTCTATGCCGACGGCAAACCGCGCCTCGTCGACATCAAGGGCATCCGGGTCGACGCCGAGTTCGGCAAGTCGATGATCTACGTGACCAACGAAGACAAGCCGGGCTTCATCGGCAAGTTCGCGAGCCTGCTCGGCGATGCCAAGCTCAACATCGCCACCTTCCATCTCGGCCGCGTCGCGCCCGGCAGCGATGCCATCGCCCTCGTCGAGGTCGACGGCGCGGTGCCGGCGGACCTGCTCGCCAAGGTGCAGGCGCTGCCGCAGGTCAAGCAGGCCAAGGCGTTGACGTTCTGAGACCCGGTCATTCCGGGTTCGGCTCTTCGAGCCGCCCCGGAATGACGAACAACATATATTCCGACCCGCGGAACAACGCCGCCTCCATCATCTGGAGGCGGCGTTTTATTTCTCCCGCAGCCTGCCGACTTTGTGTACCAATGGCGTCCAGGACGCTTCGTACCAATCGTTCGACAAGGGAGAAAACAATGCGTGAAGCCGTCATCGTTTCCTATGCGCGCACGGGCCTCGCAAAATCCGGCCGCGGCGGGTTCAACATCACGCCGCCGATGTCGCTCGCGGCGCACGCCATCCACCACGCGGTCGACCGCGCCGGCGTCGACAAGGACTACGTCGAGGATTGCTATCTCGGCAATTGCGCCCATGGCGCGCCGAACATCGGCCGCCAGGCCGCGTTGCTCGCCGGCATGCCGAAGACCACCGCCGGCGTTTCGGTGAACCGCTTCTGCTCCTCGGGGCTGCAGACCATCGCGATGGCCGCCAACTCGATCCGCTCCGACGGTGCCGACTGCATCGTCGCCGGCGGCGTCGAGAGCATCTCGATGCCGGGCGGCGGCACGCCGAAGGAATCGATCGATCCTGAATTGCTCAAGGTCGCCCCCGATATCTTCATGGCGATGATCGACACCGCCGACATCGTCGCCGAGCGCTACAAGCTCAGCCGCGAATACCAGGACGAGTTCTCGCTGGAATCGCAGCGCCGCATGGCGGCGGCCCAGCAGGCGAACAAGTTCAAGGACGAGATCGTCCCGATGAAGACCAAGATGAAGGTCGTCGACAAGCAGACCAAGGCCGAGTCGATCGTCGATTACGTCGTCGATCGCGACGAGTGCAACCGGCCCGAGACCACGATGGAAGGCCTTGCCAAGCTCGAGCCAGTGAAGGGGCCCGGCAAGTTCGTCACCGCCGGCAATGCCAGCCAGCTCTCCGACGGCGCCGCCGCCGTGGTGCTGATGGAAGCCAAGGACGCCGAGAAGCGCGGCCTGAAGCCGCTCGGCCGCTTCGTCGCCTGGGCCACCGCCGGCTGCGAGCCCGACGAGATGGGCATCGGCCCGGTGTTCGCGATTCCGAAGCTGCTCAAGCGCACCGGCCTCAAGATCGACGACATCGACCTGTGGGAGCTCAATGAGGCCTTCGCCAGCCAGTGCCTGTATTGCCGTGACCAGCTCGGCATCGATCCCGCCAAGTACAACGTCAACGGCGGCTCGATCGCGATCGGCCATCCCTTCGGCATGACCGGCGCCCGTCTCACCGGCCATCTGCTGCAGGAAGGCGCGCGCCGCAAGGCCAAGTGGGGCGTGGTGACGATGTGCATCGGCGGCGGCCAGGGCGGCGCCGGCCTGTTCGAGATCTACAGCTGATCCGTAAGCGACGACCTCAATACTCCACGCACGGCGCCGCGAGGCGCCGTGTTTCGTTTTCGGAACTGATTTGTGCACTCAACCGTGCACAAAGGCGAGTGCTGCAATAAATACACGTATTTGTACGTGCCCGCAAATTAACGGAAGGTTTGATGCCTTAGCGCTTCATCAACCGTATCTGTCACCATCGGGTCTTTCGTCAGATGCGGCTTCTCTCTCTTCGTCTCACCCACAAGATCACCGCGATCGGCGTGATCGGCGTCATTGGCGTCGTCCTGATCGGTGGCATTCACCTCTATGGTGAGAAAGCGATGGCCGTCTATCGCAACGCCGCCGAAGAGGCGCGCACGGTGTTCGAGCTGAACAACAGGATCGCGGTCGAGCTGCTGGAAGCGCGCCGGGCCGAAAAGGATTTCCTGCTGCGCAGCGATCCAGCCAGGGCCCAGCGCCAGGCCGAGATCAGCCGGCAGGTGGCGCTCGACATCGACACGCTTCGCGGCAGGATCTCCGGCCTCGGCAAGCCCGAGCTGGCGCAAAAGATCGACGCGATGAACGCATCGCTGAAGACCTACCAGGCGCGCTTTGCCGCGGTGGTCGAGGAACGGCAGCGGCTCGGCCTCGACGAGAAATCCGGGCTCGAAGGGCGCCTGCGCGCCTCCGTGCACGGCATCGAGAGCCAGGTCGACCAGCTGCAGGACTCTTCTCTCAAGGTGATCATGCTGATGATGCGCCGGCACGAGAAGGATTTCATGCTGCGGCGCGACGCCAGATATGGCGATGACATCAAGAAGCGTGGGACCGAATTTTCAGCCGCTCTCAACGCCAGCGCCATTCCTGACCACGCGAAAGCCGAGCTTCGCCAGAAGCTCGCCGATTACCAGCGCGATTTCTCCGCCTGGATGGAGACCGCGCTGAAGCTCGCGGCCGAGCTGAAGGCGATGTCCGAAGCCTTCTCCGCGGTCGAGCCCGTCATCGAGCACATCTCGAAGTCGGTCGACCAGATTCGCATCGAGGCCGACCGGCTGAACGAGGCCGAGCGTACCGGCATCCAGTTCTGGATTGCGGTCGCGATCGCGCTGATCGCATCCGCCGTGCTCGGCCTCGGCATCTTCATCGGCCGCTCGGTGTCGAAGCCGCTGACCGCGATGCGCGCGGCGATGATCGAGCTCGCCAACGGCAATTTCGCCATCGTGCTGCCCGGGCTCGGCCGTCCCGACGAGATCGGCGAGATCGCGCAGGCCGTCGAGACGTTCAAGATCAATGCCGAGCGCAAGGCGAAGGAAGAGGCGGAAGAGAAGATCAGGCAGGACAAGCTCGCCGCCGAGCGCCGCCGCGCCGACATGATCCGGATGGCCGACGATTTCGAAGGCGCGGTCGGCGAGATCGTCGAGACCGTATCGTCCGCTGCCAACGAGCTCGAGGCTTCGGCCACGTCTCTGACCACGACGGCCGGCCGGTCGAGCGAGCTTGCTACGCTGGTCGAGGCGGCGTCCGAAGAGGCTGCGACCAACGTTCAGTCGGTGGCGTCCGCGGCGGAAGAGCTCACCGCCTCCGTCAACGAGATCAGCCGCCAGGTGCAGGCCTCCGCGCGCATGGCCGGCGAGGCCGTCAGCCAGGCCGGACAGACCAACGACCGCGTCAGCGAATTGTCGAAGGCGGCCGCACGCATCGGCGACGTGGTCGAGCTGATCAACGCCATTGCGGGCCAGACCAATCTGTTGGCGCTGAACGCCACCATCGAGGCCGCGCGCGCCGGCGAAGCGGGGCGCGGCTTTGCCGTGGTGGCCTCGGAGTGAAGGCGCTCGCCGAGCAGACCGCGAAGGCGACCGGCGACATCGGCCAGCAGATCTCGAGCATCCAGGTCGCAACGCAGGATTCCGTCGGCGCGATCAAGACCATCGGCGGCACCATCGAGCGGCTGTCCGAAATCTCATCGACCATTGCGGCCGCGGTGGAAGAGCAGGGCGCTGCGACCAGCGAGATCTCGCGCAACGTCCAGAACGCCGCCGCCGGCACCACGCAGGTCAGCGCCAACATCTCCAGCGTGCGCCAGGCCGCGACCGAGACGGGATCTGCCTCCTCGCAGGTGCTGTCCGCCGCGCAGTCGCTGTCGAACGACAGCAACCGGCTGAAGATCGAGGTCAGCAGGTTCCTGGAGACGGTGCGCGCGGCGTGAGCTAAGGGGCGCGCTGCCTCTTCGCTACGCTCGCAATGACGGTGGGCGCCTCACGCCCCCGCCAGCGCCGGTGCGAACACGACTTCGATCAGCGTGCCGTGGCCCGCGCTCTTGATGTTGAAGCGGGCGCGGTTGGCTTCGACCAGGGCCTTGGTCAGCGACAGGTTCAGCGCCGCATTGTCCGCGGCATCGCCGGGCGGCGGGGTGCGGAACGGCTCCATGGCGGCGGCGACCTCGCGCTCGGAAAGGCCATGGCCGGTGTCGCGGATGCGCAGCGCGATCTCGCCGCGGTCGGTCGTGGCGGTCGAGACGATGACCTGGCCGCCGGCACTGGCGAGCCGGATCGAGTTCGAGATCAGATTCATGGTGATCTGCCGCATCGCGCGCGCATCGACATGCACCTGCGGCAGCGCATGTGCCAGCGAGGTCCGGATGATGATGCGCTCGCGATTGGCCTGCGGCTGCATCACCGTCACGCAGGCTTCGACGAGGTCGTTGAGGTTGAGGTTGGCGAAGTTGAGGTCGAGCTTGCCGGTCTCGATCCGCGACAGCTCCAGCAAATCGTCGATGATCGCGATGACGCGCTCGCCGGAGGCGCGGATGTCCTTCATGTATTCGCCGTAGCGCTCGTTGCCGAGCGTGCCGAAGCGCTCGGAGATCATCACCTCGGCAAAGCCGATGATGGCGTTGAGCGGCGTGCGGATCTCGTGGCTGATCCGCGCCAGCATGTCGGCCTTGGCGTTGGCCGCACCGTGGACGAGGCGGCGCGCCTGCGTCAGCTCGCTTTCGCCCTGCTTGCTCTGGCTGAGGTCGCGGAACACGGCGAAGAAGTTCGGCCCGTCCGGCCGCGTGCGGCCCATGATCATCGCGAGCGGAATGACGCCGCCCTTCTTCTCGCGGCCCAGCACCTCGCGGCCGTGGTCGAGCAGGCTCGCAATGTCCTGGCTCTTGAGGCTTTCGAGATAGTCGACGACGATCTGCTGGCTCTCGGGCGCGAACAGCGTCACAAGGTTCTGCTCGAGCAGCGCCTCGCCGTCATAGCCGAACAGCGCTTCCGCGCTGCGGTTGCAGGCGTGGATGTTGCCTTCGGCATCGAACATGACGATGCCCTCGGCCGTGGTGTCGAGGATCGCGGCGAGATCCTCCGCCTCGGCTTCGCCGACCGCGGGCTCGAGCTCGGGCGCGTAAGGGAAGGACTCCGGGACGATGGCTTCGGCAACGACACTCTCTGCGATCACGGCGGCGGGGGCGGGGGCCGCCTGCGGCAGCGCGCAGATCAGCGCATGCGCACTCTCGCCGTCCCAGTCGATCGTGTGCAGATGCGCTTGCGTGGTCGGAAGCGGCGCTTCGCCGTTCGCGACCGTCGCGCTGATCGCGACCGGCGTGCCGGCCTGCGAGGTGCTGCTCGCCGGGGACACGCCGGGCTCGACATAGAGCGCATCCAGCCCGCCGGCGTCTTCCAGCGCATGGATGTCGGCATAGCCGATGCGGGCAAGAAACGCGGGGTTGGCGTAGAGCAGGCGGTCGAGCCGGTAGATCAGGATGCCGCTCGGCAACAGGTCGAGCAGCGTGCGGTCGCGCGCGCTCATCCCGCGCGGCGGCGGCGCGGGATCGGTCAGCCATTCGGCCGCGGGTGGCGGCGCAGGCTCCGGCGCCGGCGCTTCAGCAGTGATCTCCGCCACGGGCTCGGACGCTTCCGCGATCGCCTCGCGCTCGCGCTCCAGCCGTTCGGACAATTGCCGGGCGAGCTCGTTGAACGCGCTGTTCTCGACCGGCGTCAGCGTCGGCGACGATCGCGCATCGCCGGCCAGACGGAACGGCACGACATTGGGAGGGGTTTCCAAGGAAGTCTCGACTGGCGTTTCCACTGGGATGTCCGGATCTTTTGGCTGTGAATTCGCGTCGCTGGTGGGTTCGGGTTGTTCGGCTTCGGCGGTCGGCTCGGGCTCGATCGGCGGAGGCGGCACCTCCGCCACCGGCTCGGGCTCTTCCACCGGCTCGGCCTCTTTCAATGGCTCCGGCTCGACCACCTCGGTGGCCTGGTGGTGCTGCGCCGGCGGCTCGCTCAGCAGCTCGAAGCGCCTGAGCGCATCGAGCCGGTTGAGAGCGTCGAGATCGCGGCAGACGCCAAAGCCCTTGAAGCCCGCGAACTCGCGCGCGGCATCGTAAGTCGGCAGGCCCGCCAGCTCGACCGGCAGAAGCGCGCCGCCATCGGCCGGCCAGTTCAATGTGATCCCGGCCCAGGTGTCGTGGCTCGCCAGCGCCTGTGCGACGCGCCCCTGCGGGTCGAGCGCGAATGTGTCCGCGATCTCGTGCCAGGGACGGCCGAAACCGCCGGCGGTGCGCGCGCCGATCAGGCGGATGAATTCGTCGGAGAGCAGCACAAAGCGGCCCTCGGCATCCGTCTGCCAGAGGAAACGCAGCGGATGCTGACGCGGTGCGGGCGGCTCTTGACCCGACAAGTCTTGACCCGGCGGCGGCTCGACCATGGAGGACGTGATCGGCGCAGCCTGCGGCGACACCATGGCTTCCGGTGGGTTTTCAACCGGAGTCTTCGCCGTGATGTCGGCGGCCTGCTCGGCCACGTCGTGCACCGGATCTCGATCGGTCTGTTCGACCGCGTCCTCAACCGTCACCTGCGGTTCGGGCGCGGTCTCGTTTGCCGTGGCCGCCTCGACCGGCTCGGCGAACGCATCGAACAAGGAGATCCCCGCCGAGACGTCCTGCGATGGCGGCGGCTCGCTCGGCATGGACGCCGCGTCTTGCGCGGGCTCGACCGGCGCCTCGCGCGTGCTCTCCGCCGTGCTCTCGGGCACGGGCTCGGCAGGCCTCTGCTCGACGGGCCTTTCTTGCGCCGCGGCCGTCGGCTCGATCAGCGCGACCAGGCCGACATCGGCGCCGCGGCCAACCCGTTGCAGCACCATCTGGCCGATCCCGATCGGCGTCTCGACGCGGCCGTCGCGCAGCGCATCGCTGCGCGCCTGCTCGAGGCCGGCCTCACCGAGATCGCGAAAGCCGAGCAGGGCGCGGGCGGCTGCGCTGGCGCCGACGAACAGGCCGTCGGGCGCGAACGCCGCCATCGGCATGTCGGCGCCTTCGACCAGGCGATGCAGCCGCTCGACCAGCGGCATGCTGCGCAGGCTCGGGTCCATCGCGGTGACGAGCACCGCATGGCTGCCGTCGGCAAATTCGAGCCGGGCGCAGGCGCAGGTCATCAGCGTGCCGAGCTTGGCGCCGAAGCCGCGCAGGCGTTCGAGCCGCACACTGCCGTTCGCCGGCAGCTGGCGCGTGAGCCTGACGATCTGGCGGCGATGGGGGTCGGCAGGGCCGAACGCCTTGTCCGCCAGCGCCGCGCTATGTGCCGCGCCGAACAGCCTTGCGCCGACCGGATTGGCCCACAGCACGCGCGCGCCGTCGGTCGACCACAGCCAGGCCGGCAAAGGGGAGGTCGCATGCACGGCCAGCCGCGGATCGCCCACCCCTCGCAACTGGAAATCCGAACTCGTCATCCGACCGGCTTTAAGTCTCACGCTGGCAGCTGGCGGCTGCCGGAATGGCAGCCTTAAGAAAGGGTTAGTATTGCGCGCGTCCGCCCGCAGGTCCACGGCTGGGGCTTTCGGAGGACCCCCAAAGCCGCGATAACCTTAATCCCGCCAACCCCGCAAGCCGCCGCCCGTTTCATCCAAGGGATTCGGAGGGAGAGAGGGCCGGCTTCTTACCCTCCCCTGGAGCGGGTGGGTCGGCTCGCAGCGCGCCAGCGATGTGAGCCGGGGTGGGGCGATCCCTCCACTCGGGCAGTTGTGCGAGGTGGAGGGACCGTCACCCCACCTCAGTTCGCATTGCGCTTTGCTTCATGCGAACCGATCCACCCCCTCCAGGGGAGGATGGGACACCGTTGATGCCGCACGACGGCGGCACCCACTTCAACCCCCGGTTCCCCCATACCGGAACCTCACCCTCCCCGAGATTAAATTTGCGCGCCGCACCCTCGGGACGCGTTGCGCTGCACAATGTTGACACGATAGGCTGCAATATTACGGGGGCTGGGCGAGCCATCTCGTTGTTTCGCGTTTCCAGTCTTCGTTCCCGCCAGTCTTCAAAGCAGAGACAGGGCCCCGGTTGGCCGGCGGGCGCGCCAGAAGGCTCACTCCATTTTTTCATTATCGTGAGGGACGACCATGACAGGTGCGACTGATCCGTTTTCTGCCTCGATCATTCCGTTCGAGGTTCCCGAGCAGATGCGTGCGTTCGCCGAAAAGGGCGTGTCGCAGGCCCGCGAAAACTACGCCAAGTTCAAGGACGCGGCCGAGACCCATAACGGCACCGTCGAGGCCGTGTTCACCTCGGCCTCCAAGGGCGCCAGCGAGTACAATGCCAAGCTGGTCGAGTTCATGAAGGCCAACACCAGCGCGCATCTGGACTTCGCCCAGGAGCTGTTCAGCGTGAAGTCGCCGTCGGACGCGTTCGCGCTGTGGACCAACCATTCCCGCAAGCAGCTCGAGACCTTCCAGTCGCAGGCCAAGGAGCTGGCCGAGCTCGCCCAGCGCGTCGCCGCCGAGACCGCCGAGCCGATCAAGGCCTCTGCCTCGAAGTACATGCCGCCCGCCGCCTGAGCGCCGACGCAGATTTGAATCGAGAGAACCCGGGCCGAAACGCCCGGGTTTTTTCTTTCTTCGCCTCTCCCGCTTCCTGGAAGGTCGTCATGCCCGGGCTTGTCCCGGCATCCACGTTCTTGGTGCCGCGGGAAAGGCGTGGATGGCCGGGACAAGCCCGGCCATGACGATGTGGGAGCCTGAGTGCCCGAAGCGCCAGCATCACGTGCGGTGCCGTACTGGAGAAGCCGCACAACACTCCAATGCGCGCCATCGCGGCCGATTTTACGGCCCCGAACGCAATTTCACCCGGTTTTTCACCCCATTGCGGCCTTGCCAAACCGGGCCGTTGCACCTAGTTTCCGCCCCGTCCAGCCCCCCTTGGTCGACGGCCTTTTCAGGCACCCCTTGAGGGCGGCTCGCCAGGATGCAGTTGTAGCTCAGTTGGTTAGAGCGCCTGTCTGTGGAACAGGAGGTCGGTGGTTCGAGCCCACCCAACTGTACCAGCGGGTGCCAACGATTAAGCAGACACCACCAGGGGACGGCCACACCAGCGTCCTAGCGTCTTAAGCATTCTCGGATTGGTGGCGTTCAGACGCGGCTGTTGTCGTGTGACTAGACACCGTTGTCATACGTTCTCGCAGTCGGGGGCTATGCTATTTTACGGTGACAATGCACCAAATCAGCAATGCCGATCAAAGCCTATCATGCACAGTCACCGTAGCTCGCGGTTCGCAATGCGATAGAGCCAAAGACGTTCATGGACAAGCAAGCCGGGCGGAAAAGATCGTGAGTTTCTTCGAGCGTCTCAAGACAGCAGCATCCGGTGAGTGGCGGGCCTACACCGAGCATCCCTTCACGAACGGATTGGCGGACGGTTCGCTCCCTGAAGCCGCGTTTCGTCACTACCTCGTTCAGGATTACCTGTTTCTCATCGAGTTTGCCCGCGCCTACGCGCTCGCGGTCTACAAGTCGCCTGGGCTTGCCGACATGCGTGAAGCCGCGGCCGGCCTGTCGGCCATCCTCGATGTCGAGATGAGCCTGCATGTAAAACTCTGTGCCGATTGGGGTCTGTCCCCGGCCGACCTTGAACAGACCCCTCCGGCGGCCGAGATGCTGGCCTATACGCGCTACGTGCTCGACGCTGGGATGCGCGGCGATCTGCTGGCGCTCAAGGTGGCGCTTGCACCTTGCGTGATCGGGTACGCGGAAATCGCAACGCGGCTCGCTGCGCGCCCCGGTGCAGACGCCGCGACGAATGCCTATCGCGTCTGGATCGCCGAGTACGCCGGCGCGCCGTACCAGGAGATTGCTGCCAAGGCGCGGGCGCATCTGGATCATCTCGCCGATCGCTACGCCACGCCGGCCCGCGAGGCGGAGCTGATCGCGATCTTCAAGGAAGCCACCCGGCTCGAGGCGGACTTTTGGGAGATGGGCTGGCGCGTGGGCCGGCGCACTCAATAGCGCTTTCGGCAGTCATCAAGATGATGGCGACAGTGCACGCAGGCACGCGCCTTACCCAATCATCGCCTTGATCTGTGCCGTATCCGCAAACTCGATCAGCTCTACAATCTTGCCGTCCTGAAATCTGAACAGATCCAAGATCTCGGTGCTGACCGTTTTTCCGGTCGGATGGTATCGCGCGTTGACGCGGCAATGGACGGCGACGCGATCGCCGTCGACCAGCTCGGCCAGGATCTCGCGGCCTTCGAAGCCGAAGCCGGCGGTCAATTGAGCGAAACCTGCGTGCAGGGTCGGGTGGCCTTGCATGCTTCCTGCCAGTTCGAGCGCGCCCTTGTTGCCCATCAAGGTGAATGCGCCCTCGGGGTGAAAAGCCGCCACCAAGCTATCGGTGTTGCCGCTGTCATCAATGCGAGCATCTCTTCGCGCTGTGCCATGTCAGCCTCCCTGCAAGACGTATCAGGGCATCTTAACGACCTTTGCGTGTAAAGGCAAAATCAGCGCTACGATGGTGCAGGGGCTCACCCCTTCACCACCCACACCACCACCGGCAATGTCACCGCCGCCAGCAACGTGCCCAGCGCCACCGCGCCCGAGACCGGGTTCACCAGCCGCTGATACTGCACCGCGAAGATGTAGGCGTTGGCGCCGGTCGGCATGGCCGCGAACAGCACGACGACGCCGGCGGCGATTGGGGGCAGGCCGAGCAGTCGTGTCAGCACGAAGGCGGCGGCCGGCATGGCGGCGAGCTTCAGCGCGCACATCACCAGGATGCTCAGCTTCTCGCCCTTCACCTCGAAGCGGAACAAATTGATGCCGAGCGCGATCAGCGCCGTCGGCGAGCCCGCTTGCGCGAGCAACTCGATGGTGCGGTCGACGACGGGGGTGAGGCCGAGGCCGGTGAAACGCCAGATGACGCCGAAGCCGATCGCCAGCATCAGGGGGTTGCGGGCGAGGTCGGTGAGCACGGGGCGGATCACCGACAGCGCCGAGCCGGTGCGTTTCTGGCTCACCAGCTCCATCTGCAGGATGCCGCAGAGCCAGAGCAGCGGCGTGTTCACCGACAGGATCAGCGCCATCGGCCCCGCCGCCTCGTTGCCGAGCGCGGAGAGCACGAGGGGAATGCCGAGCATCACGATGTTGCCGTACACCGAGCCGATCGCGAACACGACGCCGTCCTCGCGGTCCTCACGCCGCGCGCGGATCAGCGCGGAGATCAGAAGCGCCGCGATCCAGGTCAGGGCGAGCGCGCCGTAATAGGCGCCCCACATCCTGTAGGGGCTGACATCGGGGAATTCCGAGACGACGATGGTGCGGAACAGCAGGGCGGGGATCGCGATGCTGAAGGCGAATTCGCTGATGCCCTTGTGCGCGCTTTCCGAGACGAAGCGAAACAGCACCGCGGCATAGCCGGCGGCGATCAGCGCAAACACCGGAGCGACGATCAGCAGTGTGGCCATGCGCGCCTACGATCCCAGTTCGATGATCCCGCGCGCGATCTGCACATTGGGAGTAGCCAATCATTCCTGCCTTCCAGCGTCTCCGCCGCTGATGACGATCATAGGGCTCGATGATGGAGAGAGTTGACAGGAATTCCCGCAACGCGAGTGCAAAATAGCGGCAAGGCTGACTAAAGACAATTTTGTGCACGGCCACCGTAATCGATTTCATACTCAGAAATCTGGTGGAAGTCTTGGGAGGGCGGCCGGATTGCAATTGCCGAAGGGCAATCTCGTGTAACCTGCAGCTTCATTTAACCTAATGTATTCTCTGATCGATTGGGAACCCATGGCCCTTGCCGCCGACCGTCTCCTCCCTGCCATCGAAGCGATCTACGATGCCGCGGCGAGCCCATCACTTTGGCCATCCGCTCTTGGCAAGATCGCCGACTGCTTCGATGACACCGGCGCGATCCTGCAGTGGCGAAGGGACGATGGGGCGTTCGGAGCCATCGCCTCCGAACGCCTCGCGCCTGCGCTCGCCGACTATGGGGCGCGTTGGGCGCAGCATGATTTCAAGGCCGAACGTTGCGTTTCGTCCGGCCTTTACGTCAGCGGCGAGCCCTTCACCGATCGACACATCGGCCCGATCGACGACGCCTACCTCAACCATCCCTTCAGCAAGGAATTCCTTGCTAGGCATGGTTTGGGCTGGTTCGGATCGATCGGGGTGTCACCCGACGCACGGATCCTCGTGGCGCTCAGCGTGCAGCGAGCCTTCGCCAAGTCGCAGTTCTCCGACGCCGAACTGGACCTGATAGCGACGCTCGGGCGCCATGCCGAGAAATCGTTGCGGCTGTCGATCCGGCTGCTCGATACCGAACTGGCCAATCTGGGCCTTGGCGACGCCCTCGCGCGGATCGGCATTGGCGTGTTTGCGCTGGACTCGTCGGCCCGTGTGCTGTTCGCCAATCCGGTCGGGGAGAGCCTTCTCGGCGAGGTGTTCGACCTCGTGAACGATCGTCTGCGTGTTCGCATGGCAGCGAGCCGGGCGCCGTTCGAGACCGCGATGACGCAAACGCTTCGCGCCGAGGCGCGCGATCTGCTGGCCGAGCCGAGACCCATTCTCGTCGAGGCGAGCGCAACTGGCCGGCGTTTCGTCATCTACCTCCTGCCGATCACCGCCGGCGCACACCCGGAGAGTCATTTTCTGACCCGCACGCGAGCGATCGTGCTCGCGATCGAGTTGAAATCTGCCGAGCCGCCGGATCCCGCCATCGTGCGGGACATCCTGGGCTTGACGCTCGGGGAGGCCAGGATCGCCTCGCTGGTGGGGTCGGGCGTTCCGCCGAAACAAGCTGCGGGGCGGCTTGGGATTGCCGAAGAGACGGCGCGCAATGTGCTGAAGCGCGTATTTCAGAAGCTCGGCATATCCAGGCAGAGCGAACTCGCAGCGCTGCTTGGCCGGCTCGTGTTGCGCGGGCCCTGAACCGCCGGCCTTTGGAGGATCGGCGTCGGGAACGGCTTTCAATCGCCGCTACGATCCCAGTCCGATGATGCGGCGCGCCATGCGGACATTGGCATAGTCGATCATCTTGCCGTCCAGCGTCACCGCGCCCTCGCCGTTCGCCTCCGCCTGCTCCATGGCCTCGACGATGCGCCGCGCCTGCGCCAGCTCCGCGGCCGTCGGCATGAAGGCCCGCAGCGTCGGCTCGATCTGGTCGGGGTGGATGACCTGCTTGCCGTCGAAGCCCATCGCCGCGGCCTTCTGCGCGCTGCTTTCCGTCAGCCTCGCGTCGCGGAACGCGCCGCAGGGGCCGTCGATGGCGATCAGGCCGCGCGCGCGGGCGGCCACCAGCAGGCGCATCATGGGATAGGCGAACAGATCGAGCGGCGCTGAGGCATAGCCGGTCTGCACTGAACCGACATGGCGGTAGCCGTCCGGCGACACGCCGATGTCGGAGGAGCGCGCGCCGATGGAAGCGGCGAAATCGCCGACGCCGAGGTGCAGCGCGGCGACGCTGGCGTGGCACGCGGCGAGCGCGTCGACATTGACGAGGCCGAGCGCGGTCTCGATCAGCAAGTCCAGCGCGACCGGTGCGGCGCGATCGGGCGCGGCCGCGCGCAGCTGATCGGCGATCGCCACGATGTCGCTCGGGTTCTCGGCCTTCGGCACGATCAAGGCATCGAGCCGCGGCAGCGCCGCCAGCGTGCGGAGCTCATCGCCGATGAACGGGCTGTCGACGGCGTTGATCCTGACAGTCACGCGCTTGCTGCCCCAGTCGAGCGCGGCGAGCGATTGCACGGCTTCGCCCAGGGCAAGGCTCTTCTCGGACGGCGGCACCGCGTCCTCGAGGTCCATGAACACCGCATCCGCCATGGAGCTGGCTGCCTTGGCGACGAGACGGGCGCGATGCGCGGGGACGGCGAGGGTGGCCCGCACGGGCTGCTGATGCGCCATCGTCACGCGTCCTTCTCAAGGCCAAGTTCGCTGATGATGGCCTCGTTGTGCTGCCCCACATCGGGCACCGGATCCATCCGCGGCGTGAGGCCCGGAATGGTCAGCGCGGGCAGGAAGCTCATCACCGGTCCGCAGGGCGATCCCACGCTTTGCACGCGCGAGCGCGCATGGAGTTGCTCATGCGCCAGGAACGCCTCGACCGAGTTCAGATGCGCGTTGGCGACCCCGGCCTCATCCAGCAGCCGCAGCACCGCTTCGCCGGTCATGGACGCAAAGCGCTGCTCGATATGGGCCTGCAGCTCGTCGCGGTTCTGCATGCGCAGCGGATTGGTGCGGAAGCGCGGGTCGTCGGCAAATGCGGCATCGCCGAGCACGATGCGGCAGAGCGAGCGCCATTCCCGGTCGTTCTGGATGCCGAAGAAGACGGTCGCGCCGTCGCCGACCCGGAACGGGCCGTAGGGCGCGATCGTGGCGTGCCTTGCGCCGGTGCGCGGCAGCGGCCGGCCGGTACTCTGCGTATAGAAGGCGGGGTAGCTCATCCAGTCCGTGATGGAATCGAACAGCGAGGCCTGGAACGCCGTGCCCTTGCCGGTCCGCTCGCGGCGGTACAGCGCCATCAACACGCCGTTGAGGATGTACATGCCGGTGGCAATGTCGACCACGGACAGCCCCACCTTGGCCGGCTCCGCCTCGGTGCCGTTGATCGCGAGTACGCCGGCCTCGCACTGCACCAGGAGGTCATAGGCCTTCTTGTCGCTGTAGGGACCGCCGGTGCCATAGCCCGAGACGTCGCAGGCGATGATGCGCGGATGCTTTTTGAGGAGCGAAGCCGCATCGAGGCCGAGTCTTTCAGCCGCGCCCGGCGCGAGGTTCTGGATGAATACGTCGGCCTGCGGCAGCAGGGCGTCGAGCACCTTGCGGCCGTCCTCGCTCTTGATGTCGATGGCGAGGCTCTCCTTGGAGCGGTTGGTCCAGACGAACTGGCTCGACATCCCGTTCATCACATGGTCGTAGTCCCGGCAGAAATCGCCCGCGCCCGGCCGCTCGATCTTGATGACCCGCGCGCCCCAGTCCGCCAGATGACGGCTGGCCAGCGGCGCTGCGATCGCCTGCTCGAGCGAGACCACCGTGACGCCCGAAAGCGGCAGCTCCGCCTCATTCCTCTCCATGTGACTTCTCCTCACGTGCGCTTGTCGACCGGCGCAGGAGACAAGCCGGCCACCCCACGCGCATCTTCTTGGATGTGACATGATGCCCCTGCTTTGCCCGGCAAGTCAAACGTGGCTTCGTTTAATCCTAAAAATTGCTGAGGGATTACCGGGACTTGGCTACTGTGCATGGGGTTGTTTTCGCGATTTTTGGGGTTGGCCTTCAGGAACTGTCGATCGCTGGTACCAGGCTGTCCGCCTGTTGCCGAGACCGCACAGCTCCGACCTTTCGCATCTCCCATCGGTTGCCAACGAACCGCGGTTCACCCACTATCCGCTTCCTGTTCGACCTGTGGGGGACGAGATGCCGGCGCTTTGCTTCAAGACATCCTTGGCTGCTGCAACCCTCGGGATGGCCCTGGCCGTGCTGGTCCGGCCCGGCGCCGGCTTCGCCTACACCCAGGAGGAGCAGCAGGCCTGCACGCCGGATGCGATGCGACTGTGCGGCGAGTTCGTGCCGAACGTCGATGCCATCACCGCCTGCATGATCAAGAAGAAGGCGCAGCTCTCGCCGCAATGCGCGGTGTTCTTCCGCCGCGGACCGGAGCCGGGCGAGCAGCGTGCCGGCAGGCCGACCAACATCGCGCCCAAAACGGCGAAGAAGACCACCAAGCCGGCGAGCAAGAAGAAGAAGACCAGCGACGGCTGAGCGCGGGGGCCTGCGTTCCTCTTTCGAAACCTCGTAAGGTAACGGACTCCTTTTGTTCGCGCAGACTGGCGCGAGGCTTGCGGCGTTGACGGACAGGCGCAACGGAAAAGAGTCGGGTGCCACTCTGCGCGGCGAGGTTGCATCCGGTATTCTGCCGAACGACTGCTCAAAAAACGCACACGAGCCTGGATGCACTGCGTTTCATTGCAGTTCGTGTTGCGCCTTGCACATCGTAGTGTGACTCAAAAGCCAGCACGCCTTGTTATTTCGTGACCGCCGCGCTGCTCCCGATAAATTTATCTTTCACGAATCAGCGCGGTGATTCATTTTCGTAGCCTGGGGTCAATCTGGAGGCCGAAGGTATGAACGTCATTGTTTTTGCATCGCGTAAAGGCGGCTCGGGCAAGAGTACCCTCGCCGCACATCTTGCCGCACAGATCAAGGCGAGCAAGCAGGTCATGCTCGTGGACGCGGACCCGCAGGGCTCGCTGACGCTGTGGCACAAGCTGCGCGGCACCAACGAGCCGCCGATCAAGGCGGCCGTGAACTCCGTCAGCGGCATCGTCTCCGCCGCCAGGCGCGACGGTTATGAATGGGTGTTGATCGACACGCCGCCGAACCTGTCGGCCGTCGTCGACGACGCGATCAAGAACGCCACCATGGTGGTGATTCCCGCCCGTCCCGGCGTGTTCGACGTCAACGCGGTGCAGGAGACCATCCAGATGTGCCGCGCCGCGCGCAAGCCCTATGCGGTCGTGCTCAACGGTGCGCCTGCCAAGCGCGACGAAGCCGAAAGCCCGATCGTCACCATCGCCCGCGAAGCCCTGGCGAAATTCCGTGCGCCGGTGTGGGGCGGCCAGATCACCAACCGTTCGGATCTCCTGATGGCGTTGAGCCATGGCGAGGGCGCACGGGAGTATCAGGCCGAGAGCCGTGCGGCTCAGGAAATCGCAAGGCTGTGGGCGGCAATCGAGCGTTCAGTGAAGGCCATTCGCGGCACGGCGTCGGCATCCGGCGCAATGCACAAGCAGGCAGCCTAATTTTTCATAAATCATTCCCCGGACGACAAACGCGCGGACGCCCGCGCGTTTTGCGTTTCCGGATGATGGTCCGTCATGCCGGGACAAGCCCGGCCATGGCGACGAGGAAGGAGAGCTGACCTGCAAGCCGAAGCTTACGCCACCATCAGCATGTAGAACACGATGACCGGCGACAGCGTCAGGATCACCGACCAGATGCCGACGGCCCAGAGAATGTCCTCGGTGGTAAAGCCCTGCTCGGTGGACAGCTTCTCGTAATCAGCGTCGAAATGCGACGCCATTTCATTATGACTATTCACAAACGCCCCCGCGATTTCTTCGCTTATGGGCGTGGACGATACCCGGGATGTTTTAAAATTCCGGCTTGCAGGCTGCCACGTATTTGAACACAGCTCTGCCCTTCGGATTAACCATCCGGGCTCGTTTGCGTCAGCCGACCAGCCAGACCCGAAACAGCAGCGCCGGCATCAGGCCGAGCATCACCGCCCAGAACCCGAACGACGATACGACGAGAATTCCCTGCAAAAGATCGGCCGGCGCGAACTGGCTCGCGGCCGTCGGCCGTGTGCGATGCCCCATGGTCATTCCCCCTGTGATAAGCCTTTCGAGGCCAACGATAGGCACCAGAGCGTAAACGAGGCGTGGATGCGCAATGCCGCGGACGCGAAGGCTGTTCGCGCGATGTTAACCACGGGGCGGTCTCTCACCACGGTCATTCCGGGTTCGCGATCTCGTCGCGCCCGGAATGACATGCGGAAGCAGTGACGAGCCGCTACGCCGCGACCTTCGTCCGCCGCTCGATCTCACGATCGATCGTCGCCGCGAGCTCGCTGCTGACCTCCACCATCGGCAGGCGCACTTCGGGGCTGTCGATCAGGCCGCAGCGCCACAGCCAGTACTTCGCCGGCGCCGGGCTCGGCTCGGTGAACAACAGGCGCGTCAGCTCGGCGACCTCCTGCCAGCGTGCCAGTGCCGCGTCGTGATGGCCGCGCTTCAGTTCGGCATGGACGGCCGCAAAGGTCGCGGTCTCGACATGGGCGGACAGCACGATGCCGCCGTCGGCGCCGTCGGTGAGCGCCTCGAAATAGCTCGCGTCCTCGCCGGTGAGCACGCGAAACCCCTTCGGGCGATCGCGCAGCAGCGCGATGGATTGCTCGCGGCTCGCGCCGCAATCCTTCAGGCCGACGATGTTCCTGTGCTCGGCGAGCCGCAGCATGGTCTGGTTGGTGATGTTCACCGAGGTGCGATAGGGAATGTTGTAGAGCGCGAGCGGCCAGGCGGCGTGATCGGCGAGCGTCTCGAAATGCGCCAGGAGGCCGCGCTGCGAGGGCCGCACATAATAGGGGCTCGCGATCAGATAGCCGTCGATCGGCCAGTCCGCGGTCTCGTCGAGACGCTCCTGCAGCCGCGCGGTGTCGGCGCCCGACAGTCCGAGGCAGATCGGCAACGTGCGCCGGCCGGCCGCCATCTCGTCGCGCACGATGCCGACGAGACGTTCGAGCTCGGCCTCGCGCAGCGTCATGCCTTCGCCGGAGGTCGCCCCCAAAATAAAGCCGTCGATGCCTTGCGCGGCGTAGTGCCGCGTCAGCCGCCGCAGCGAGCGCTCGTCGAGCGCCCCATCGCGAAACGGCGTCACCAGCGGCAGCCACAGCCCGTGCAATTGTTCCTGTAGACCAGTCATGTTTCCATCTCCTTCTCGGGAAAAACCTGAGACGGAGGGCACATGAAAAAACCCCGTCCAGGCGGCGGGGTTTTCGAAGATTTGCAGCGATGACGAAGCTTAGCTAGCGCGCGCAAACATCCGAGGCCCCGGGATGGGGGCCTTTTTTCGAGGCGATCGCCTTGAACGAGATTGCGCACGACTTCGTGATCATTTGCAAATGATGCGGGGTATGCGCGGAACTGTCAATACACGCGGAGGGCGAAGGCCGATTTGGCAGAAAAAAAGCCGGGCCCAAAGAGCCCGGCTTAAGGTATTGGCCACGTGAGGCCGACACAATCACCTTCCAAGAGGGATTACTGAACTCCCGCGCCACTGGAGGAGGGGGACAAATGCGCAACGCGAAGGCTCAGCGTGCAAACAGTATGGGCTTGACGAGCGGCCTGCAGCAACAGCCGAGGCCGCATGTCAGTCATGCGGAAATCAGGACGGCCAGCGCTGCGCCTTGCTGACCACGAAGTCGCGGAACACCTGCACGCGCGCGACGGTCTTCAATTCCTCGGGATAGACGAAGTAGGTGTCGAGCTGGATCGAGTCGGACTCGCCGAACAGCTGCACGAGTTTGCTCTGTTCCTCGACGAGGTAGTCGGGCAGCGCGGCGATGCCGAGACCCTGCTGACAGGCGCGCACGAGACCGAGGATGTTGTTCACTCGGAAATAGGCTTCGCGCGGACCGGAGCCGTTGCGGCCGGCTTCGACCAGCCAGTTGCGGTTCTGCAGGTGCGGCGCGAAGTTGCCGTCCGAGAGCGTGATGATGCGGTGGGAGTCGAGCTCCTCCAGCGTGCGCGGCGTGCCGAAGCGCTTGATGTATTCCGGCGAGCAATAGGCATGGAAGCCCATCGCGAACAGCTTGCGCTGGATCAGATCCGGCTGCGTCGGCTTGCGGGTGCGGATCGCGACATCCGCCTCGCGCATCGACAGGTCGAGCTCCTCGTCGGTGACGATCAGGGAGATCCGGATCTCGGGATAGAGCGCGGTGAATTCGCCGAGCCGCGGGATCAGCCAGTTGATGCCGACGCCGGGCGTGGTGGTGATCTTGAGGTCGCCGCTCGGCCGCTCGCGGCTGTCGGTGAGCTTTGCGCGCGCCGCCTGCAGCTGCATGAACACGTCATGCGCGGTGCGGAACAACAAATCACCCTGCTCGGTGAGGATCAGGCCGCGGGCGTGGCGGTGGAACAGCGAGACCGAAAGCTCCTGCTCCAGCGCCGAGACCTGGCGTGACACCGCCGATTGCGACAGGCCGAGCTGCTCGCCGGCATGCGTGAAGCTGCCCGCTTCCGCCGCTGCGTGAAACACCTTCAGCTTGTCCCAGTCCATATCCGTAAATCCGTCGCGTGTTCGAGGCATGATCGTTATTCCGCTGCCGCGCGCTCGCTGGCGCGCAGGGCCAAGAAACGTTCGGCCTCGAGCGCTGCCATGCATCCGAGGCCTGCGGCCGTCACGGCCTGGCGATAAGTCTCGTCGGCGACGTCGCCGGCGGCGAACAGGCCGGGCACCGAGGTGGCGGTCGAGTTCGGGGCGGTCTCGACGTAACCCGACGGTTTCAGCTTGATCTGGTCTTTCACGAGCTCGGTCGCCGGCGCATGGCCGATGGCGATGAAGACGCCGTCGGTCTTCACGTCCGTCAGCGCGCCGGTCTTGACGTTCTTGAGGCGCACATGGGTGACCTTGTTCGGGTTCTCGGTGCCGCAGATCTCGTCCACGGCCGAGTCCCAGATCACCCTGATCTTCGGATGCTTGAACAGGCGCTCCTGCAGGATCCGCTCGGCGCGGAAATGATCGCGGCGATGCACGATGGTGACCTGCGAGGCATGGTTGGTGAGGTACAGGGCTTCCTCGACCGCGGTATTGCCGCCGCCGACCACCACGACCTCCTTGTTGCGGTAGAAGAAGCCGTCGCAGGTGGCGCAGGCCGACACACCGCCGCCCTGGAATTTTACTTCCGACGGAAGCCCGAGCCAGCGCGCCTGCGCGCCGGTGGCGAGAATGACGGCGTCGGCGAGATAGACGTCGCCGGAATCGCAGGTGAGGCGGAACGGCCGCTGCGCCGTATCCAGCTTGATGACAAGGTCGGTGACGATCTTGGTGCCGACATGGACTGCCTGCTTCTCCATCTGCTCCATCAGCCAGGGGCCCTGGATCACGTCGGCAAAGCCCGGATAGTTCTCGACATCGGTCGTGATGGTGAGCTGGCCGCCAGGCTGGATGCCCTGGATCAGGATCGGCTCGAGCATCGCGCGCGCGGCGTAGATCGCGGCGGTGTAACCGGCGGGGCCGGAGCCGATAATGACGACCTTTGCATGAACAGGAGCGGACATTTCGATGGACGCCTTTCACGGGGGATCTGCAGCGCGGGCGCGGAACATGCCGGGAGGCGTCGCGGAGGCGCTGAAATATCAGAGCTAATCTAAGCGTTCTGGTGAGCTATGCAAGAATTGCATTCCCTGTCGGCGGATTTTTCCAACAGGGAACAAAAGTCGATTGCGGTGCACGCGCAATAAAATTGCGCTGGCCGTGCAGACTGGGTATGAGGATTGCGATAAGCCCACCAATACCGCCGTTAAAGGCCAGGAGTTCCAATCACGTGTCGCGGAACCTAGACGAGATCGACCTGAAAATTCTGACCGAGATTCAGGCCGACGGTCGAATCACGAATGTCGAGCTGGCCAAGCGCGTCGGCATCTCGCCGCCGCCCTGCCTGCGCCGCGTCCGGGCGCTGGAGGAAGAGGGCTATATCCACGGCTATCGCGGCCTGCTCGACGCCCGCAAGCTTGGCTTCGACGTGACCGTGTTTGCCGCCGTGCACCTGTCCAGCCAAGCCGAGGCCGATTTGCGCGCCTTTGAGGAATTCGTCCGCGCCGAGCCGCTGGTTCGCGAATGCTGGATGCTGTCGGGCGAGGTTGATTTCATCCTCAAATGTGTCGCCCCCGACATGGCGACCTTTCAGGATTTCGTCACCCATCTCACCGCCGCGCCGCATGTGCGGAATGTGCGGACCTCGCTGGTGCTGCATAATTCGAAATACGAGGCCGCCGTGCCGCTCGAGGTGAAGGGGCGGAGGTAGAGCGCCGCTCTCGTGCCCCGGACGCAGCGCAGTGCCACTTCGGCGGTGCGCGCTGCAGAGCCGGGGCCCATGTCGCGGCGACTTCCCGTGTCGCCTCCTGGATCCCGGCTCTGCGCTGCAACGCTGAAGCGTTGCAGCTTGTCCGGGACACGAGGGTGGTGGGTGTCGCTGCTGCGCACTCCGTCAATGCGAGCGTAGCGAAGCAATCCAGAGTCTTTCCGCAGCAGCAGTCTGGATTGCTTCGTCGCGTTGCGCCTCGCAATGACGACAAGTTACAGCGAGGCTCGGCTCACTCAACAACACGCCGAAACAAAAAGGCCGCGCATCGCGCGGCCTTCTCGGAACGGCGTCGTTTGCAGCGGCAAATCCTTACCGCCACTCCACCTTGGTGATCTCATAGGCCTTGGCGCCGCCGGGGGCGTTGACCTCGACGGTCGAGCCCTTCTTCTTGCCGATCAGCGCGCGGGCCAGCGGCGAGGTGATGGAGATGCGGCCTTTCTTGGCGTCGGCCTCGACCTCGCCGACGATCTGCCACACCGCCTTCTTCTCGGTGTCCTCGTCGACCAAAGTCACGGTGGCGCCGAACTTGATGGTGTCGCCGGAGAGCTTCGAGATGTCGATGATGTCGGCGCGCGCAAGCTTGTCCTCGAGCTCGGCGATGCGGCCCTCATTGTGGGACTGCTCTTCCTTCGCGGCATGATATTCCGCGTTCTCCGACAGGTCTCCGTGCGAGCGCGCTTCCGCGATATGCTCGATGATCCGCGGACGATCTTCCGACTGGCGCTTCTTCAATTCTTCCCCGAGCGCGACAAAGCCGGCCTGGGTCATCGGAACCTTTTCCATCTCTTCTCTCGTCCTTCAGCTGCGCGCCTCACAAAGACCGCGGGGCGCGGCAACCTTGATTCGTCGATATTCCCGGGGCTGAACACGCGCCCGCCGGGAGTTTATGTGGGTCTGGCGCCGGAACAGAACAACCGCATGGCCGGATCAGTTCCTCCGGCCATTGTGGCTTCATTGCCAATCACTTAGCGGCGGTTTCACCGCCGCTAGCGATCAGGTTTCCGAAAAGTAGCTCTGCAGGGTACGAACCTCAAGGTCCCCGCCCAGATAGGCGCGGATGCCCTGCGCGGCCGCCACGGCCCCGGAAAGAGTGGTGTAATACGGCACTTTATGCAAGAGGGCCGCGCGCCGCAGCGAACGGCTGTCGGCCAGCGCCTGCGGGCCTTCCGTGGTGTTGAAGACGAGCTGGACGTCGCCATTGGTGATGGCGTCGACGATGTGCGGCCGTCCTTCCAGCACCTTGTTCACCTTCTCGGTCGGGATGCCCTGATCGGTCAGGAAGCGCTGCGTGCCGGAGGTCGCCAGCACCTTGAAGCCGAGCGAATGCAGTTCGCGCACGGCTTCCGCGATACGCGTCTTGTCGCTTTCACGCACCGAGACGAACACCGTGCCCTTGCGCGGTACTCGCGTGCCGCCTCCGAGCTGGCTCTTGGCGAAGGCCACCTCGAAGTTGCGGTCGATGCCCATGACCTCGCCGGTCGAGCGCATCTCGGGGCCGAGCACCGTGTCGACGCCGGGGAAGCGCGCGAAGGGGAAGACCGATTCCTTGACGCCGACGTGCTTGAGCTTCGCCTTCTTCAGCTTGAAATCGGCGAGCTTCTCACCGGCCATGACGCGCGCGGCGATCTTGGCGACCGGCGTGCCGACCACCTTGGCGACGAAGGGCACGGTGCGCGAGGCGCGCGGGTTGACCTCGAGCACGTAGATCTCGCCGTCCTTGATGGCATATTGCACGTTCATCAGGCCGACGACGTCGAGGCCGAGCGCGAGCTCGCGGGTCTGCCGCTCCAGCTCCTCGATCATCTTCCCATCGAGCGAGTGCGGCGGCAGCGAGCAGGCGCTGTCGCCGGAATGGATGCCGGCTTCCTCGATGTGCTCCATGATGCCGACGATGAAGGTGTCCTTGCCGTCGCAGAGGCAATCGACATCGATCTCGGTGGCGTCGGACAGATAGCGGTCGAACAGCAGCGGGTTCTTGCCGAGCACGGTGTTGATCTGCCCGGTCTTGTCGTTCGGATAGCGCGCCTTGACGTCCGCCGGCACCAGCTCCGGCAGTGTGCCGAGCAGATAGTCGTTGAGCTGATTCTCCTCGCGGATGATCTGCATCGCGCGGCCGCCGAGCACGTAGGACGGGCGCACCACCAGCGGCAGGCCGAGATCGGCGGAGACGAGCCTTGCCTGCTCGACCGAATAGGCGATGCCGTTCTTCGGCTGCTTGAGGCGAAGCTTGTCGAGCACGCGCTTGAAGCGGTCGCGGTCCTCGGCAAGGTCGATGGCGTCGGGCGAGGTGCCGAGGATCGGCACTTCGGCGGCTTCCAGCGCGCGTGCCAGCTTCAGCGGCGTCTGGCCGCCGAACTGCACGATCACGCCGTGCAGCGTGCCGTTGCTGCGCTCCTTGGCGATGATCTCCAGCACGTCCTCGGCGGTGAGCGGCTCGAAATAGAGCCGGTCGGCCGTGTCGTAGTCGGTCGACACCGTCTCCGGATTGCAGTTGACCATGATGGATTCGTAGCCGGCATCATGCAGCGCGAAGCAGGCGTGACAGCAGCAATAATCGAACTCGATGCCCTGGCCGATACGGTTGGGCCCGCCGCCGAGAATGATGACCTTCTTCTTGTCTGACGGGGTGCTCTCGTCCGCCGGCGCACCTGCAAAGAACGCCTCATAGGTCGAATACATGTAGGCGGTGGGCGAGGCGAATTCGGCCGCGCAAGTGTCGATGCGCTTGTAGACGGGTCGAACGCCAAGCGCATGGCGCTTCGCGGTGACCTCGGCCTCCGTCGTCTGGGCGAGCACCGCGAGCCGCGCGTCGGAGAAGCCCATGCTCTTCAGTGTGCGCATGCCGAAGGCGTTGCCGGGCAGTCCGTTCTTCCGGACTTTCTCCTCCATGTCGACGATGCCGCGCATCTCGCTGAGGAACCACGGGTCGATCTTGCAGGAGTTGAAGATGTCCTCGTTCGACCAGCCGAGCCGCATGGCCTGGGCGACCTGGAGCAGCCGGTTCGGCGTCGGCGTGCCCAGTGCGGCACGGATCGCGTTCTTGTCGTCGTCGCGGCCGAGACCCTCGATCTCGATCTCGTCGAGGCCCGTGAGACCGGTCTCGAGCCCGCGCAGGGCCTTTTGCAGGCTTTCCTGGAAGGTGCGGCCGATCGCCATGACCTCGCCGACCGATTTCATCGACGTGGTCAACGTGGTCGAGGCGCCCGGGAATTTCTCGAAGGCGAAGCGCGGCACCTTGGTGACGACGTAGTCGATGGTCGGCTCGAACGAGGCCGGCGTGGCGCCGCCGGTGATGTCGTTGGCGATCTCGTCCAGGGTGTAGCCGACCGCGAGCTTGGCGGCGACCTTGGCGATCGGAAAGCCGGTGGCCTTGGACGCCAGCGCGGAGGAGCGCGACACGCGCGGATTCATCTCGATGACGACCATGCGGCCGTCTTCGGGATTGACGCCGAACTGCACGTTGGAGCCGCCGGTCTCGACGCCGATCTCGCGCAGCACCGCCAACGAGGCGTCGCGCATGATCTGGTATTCCTTGTCGGTCAGCGTCAGCGCCGGCGCCACCGTGATGGAATCGCCGGTGTGCACGCCCATCGGATCGAGGTTCTCGATCGAGCAGACGATGATGCAATTGTCATTCTTGTCGCGCACCACCTCCATCTCGTACTCTTTCCAGCCGAGCACGGATTCTTCGATCAGCACTTCGTTGGTGGGAGACGCATCGAGGCCGCGCTCGATGATGTCGAGGAACTCTTCCTTGTTGTAGGCGATGCCGCCGCCGGTGCCGCCCATGGTGAAGGAGGGGCGGATGATCGCGGGCAGGCCGATCTCGGACAGCGCCATCATCGCCTGTCCCATCGCATATTCCTGATAGCGCTTGCGACGGTCGCCTTCGCCCAGCGTCCATTGCCGCTCGAGCTCTTCGAGCGCTGCGCCGGACGCCTTCTCGCGCGCCGCCTGGTACTTGTCGCGGAAAGACTTCTTCAGGTCGGAAGCATTGGCGAGCCGCGACTTCGGCGTCTCCAGCCCGATCTTGGTCATGGCCTCGCGGAACAGCTGGCGGTCCTCGGCCTTGTCGATGGCGTCGGCGGTGGCGCCGATCATCTCGACGTCGAACTTCTCCAGCGTGCCTTGCCGGCGCAGCGACAGCGCGCAGTTCAGCGCGGTCTGTCCGCCCATGGTCGGCAGCAGGGCGAAGCCGCCGGGGATGACGTGACGTTCCTTCTCGATGATCTTGGCGACGATCTCGGGCGTGATCGGCTCGATATAGGTCGCATCGGCCAATTCCGGGTCGGTCATGATGGTGGCCGGGTTGGAATTGACGAGGACGATGCGATAGCCCTCCTCCTTCAGCGTCTTCACCGCCTGGGTGCCCGAATAGTCGAACTCGCAGGCCTGGCCGATCACGATGGGACCGGCGCCGATGATCAGGATGGTGGTGATGTCTGTACGTTTGGGCATCAACTCTCGCCGGACTGGAATTTGGGCACAAAAAAAGGGCGCGCTGCTGCGCGTCCCTGTGGCCGAGAGCGCGGTGGTCTCCCTCGCGCGCGGGTGGGTCTTAGACCAGTTTTTGGGGCGGCGAAACCCCGAAAAACGCCCATCAACCGGCAATTTTGACTGGTTTTGGCCGGGCCTGCCAGCCGCGGGCGAGATGCACCAGAAGCGAGGCCGTTACGCTCACACCGCCGATCCAGCCGAGGTCGTTGGGCGACAGGGTGGCCAGCACCGCGCCGCCGAGGGCCCCGCCGATGGCGAAGCCGAGATACATGGCGGAGGCGTTGAGCGAGAGGGCGATCATCGAGGCCTGCGGCTCGATCCGGATGATGCTGGCGATCTGGGCCGGATAGAACGCCCAGCCCGAGATGCCCCAGAGGAAGATCGCGCCCAGCACGGCGTAATGGGCCTGACTGGGCATCAGCTTCAGGACCAGCGAATGCAGGATGAGGGCGCTCGCCATGCCGGCAAGCCCGAGCGCTGCGGTGGTGAGCGTGCCGAGCCGGTCGGCCAGGACGCCACCGAGCATGTTGCCGATCGCCGCCGCGCCGCCAAACACCAGCAGCGCCAGGCTGATCTGCGAGGCGTCGAAGCCGAGATTGCGCAGTGGAACCGCGAAATAGGTGAATACGGTGAAACCGCCGAGCGCCCATAATATCGTGATCAAAAGCGCGACCACGACATTGCCGTGGCGCGCCACCGCGAGCCGCTCGCTGAGCGAAGCCGTGTTGCGCGGCAGGCCGCGGGGCAGGCCGAGCAGGAGGCCCGCCAGCGCGACGGCGCCGATCAGGGCGACCATGGCAAAGGTCGCGCGCCAGCCGAGCAGGCTGCCGACGAGATTGCCGAGGGGAACGCCAATGACAGTCGCGACCGTGAGTCCGGAGGTGACCAGCGCCACCGCGCGGCCCCGCCGTTCGGGCGATGCGATGGCGATCGACACGGCGAGGGCCGTCGGCATGCACAGGCCCGAACCCAGCGCCATCAGCATCCGGGAGGCGAGCAGCAGGGCGTAATTCGAAGCCACCATCGCTGCGAGGTTTCCGGCGATGAAGGTCGTCAGCGCGAGGGCCAGCACGGTTCGGCGGTCGATATTGTTCAGCGCCACCGCCAGGATCGGGGAGCCCACGGCATAGGTGAGGGCGTAGGCGGTGACGAGCTGGCCGGCGGCCGGGACCGAAATCGACAGATCACCTGCGATTGCAGGCAAAAGCCCAGCAATCACAAAGCCTTCAGTACCGATCGCAAAGGCTCCCAAGGCCAGCCAGAACACGCTCATTGGTCCACACCCTATGTTCAACGCTTATTGAACAATTGAATGCACAAAGGTGGCGATGTCAATCGGTTCAAGAACTATTGAACATTGCGGCCGCATCGCTATGATTTCCGGGTCATGAGCCGCACGCCTCTCCACCCCACCCGCGAGCAGATCGAGCTGCCGATGGTTCTGGATTGCCTCAGCGATCCGATCCGGTTGGCGATCGTGTACCAGCTCGCAGCGCAGGAAAGTGTCAGCAGCGAACTCTGCTGCGGCGATTTCAGTGGGCTCGGGGGCAAGTCGAACCTGGCCTATCACTTCGCCAAACTGCGCGAATGCGGCCTGATGCAGACGCGCGTGGCCGGCACCAACCGCTTCATAAGATTGCGCCGCGAGGATCTGGATGCACGCTTTCCGGGCCTGCTGGACGCGGTGATCGGCTCCGCGGCGAAGGATGCCGAGCGGCTGCACTTGTTGTCGGAGGGGGATGTGGTCGAGGCGGATTGAGGTTCGAGCGGACAGTCCGTCTTCGCTTGCGCTTCGCTCCGACTACGCCGGACACGCTTCGTCTCTTCGGGACTCGCGTGGCTACGCCACGCGTAGCCACGCAGGGGCGAAGCGTGGAGACCCGGCCTGGATTTGAACCAGGATGAAGAGCGTTGCACCGCCCTCGCGTAGACGCTTCCGCCACCGGGCCACAGCGATCATGTCCGATTGCAGTGCGACAAGCCACAACGGCTAATTGTTATGCTTAACGAACCAGGGGCGGCCGCGCGATGAAGGTCATGCGCCAGCGATTATGGCCGATATTGGTGTGGGCGCGCTGGACCGCGAAGCCGGCTGCGCTCAGCTTGGCGGTGATCTCGTCCTCGCTGTAGCGCTGCAGCCCGATGCGCGTGCGCAGTTGACGGTAATCCGACAGCGCGGTGCTGATCAGCCCGATCAGCGCGTCCTTCAGAAAGCCGTGGCGCAGGCCGAAGCCGAGCAGCGCCATGACATCCCTGAACATGCCGACATTGGGCTGCAGGATGTCCCCCAGCACCAGCTTGCCGGAGGGCCGCAGGATCCTGCGGATGTTGAGGAGCGCGGCATCGAGCTCTTCCGACGCCATGTATTGCGCGACCGAGTTCATCACCACGAGGTCGATGGATTGGTCCTGCATATTGCGGACGTCGTCGAGCGAGCGGACGCGGATCTTGGTGTTCGGGGCAAAGCGCGCGATCAGCCGGCCGCGCACGCCGGGCGCTGGCTCGGCCAGGATCAGCTTGCCGCACGCGGCCGCCACCTGGTTCGCCGACAACGCCTCGCCGCAGGCGTAGTCGAGCACGGTCGCCTCGGGCGAGGCGATGTAGCCGATAATGTCCCGCGCGATGATCTGGAAGTGCAAGTCGCGATGCAGCTTGCTGACATAGATCGTATGCGTCGAGTCGTAATAATCGATCCAATCGTCCATGGTATCCCGCCCAGCGGTTCCTGTCTGGGAACCGCGCTGCCCGCCTTGCGTTAGGGGTGCGACGGCGCGCCGTCAATGTCCGCGTCCTAACAGGAAGGTCTCCCGTGAGCAAAACCAACAAGGTCTCGCCCGATCTCGATACCCCCACCGATCTGTCGCCCGACGGGGTCAAGAAGGTCTCGGAGGCGCTCAACGTGCTTCTGGCCGACGCCTTCGCGCTGTATCTGAAGACCAAGAACTTCCACTGGCACATCAGCGGTCGGCATTTCCACGACTACCATCTGCTGCTCGACGAGCAGTCGGACCAGATCTTCGCCACCACCGACCAGCTTGCCGAGCGCGTCCGCAAGATCGGCGGCACCACGCTGAAGTCGATCGGCCAGGTCGCAAAGCTCCAGACCATCAAGGACAACAACGAGGACTACGTCCCGCCGCGCGAGATGCTGCGCGAGCTGATGCAGGACAACAAGCACGTCGCAGCCGCGATGCGCAAAGCCCATGAGGTCTGCGACGATGCCGGCGACGTCGCCAGCGCCAGCATCCTCGAAGTCTTCATCGACGAGACCGAGCGGCGGACGTGGTTCCTGTTCGAGGCGACGCGGCAGGAAGGTGGCAACGAGGCGTAGGCCGAGCTGTCGGAGGGTGGGCAAAGGCACGCTCTTCGCGCGCCGTGCCCACCATCGCTCTCGATCGCAAAAATGCGTGGGCACGGTTCCGCCTTCGCTCTTCGAGCTACGGCGGACGAGCCGCTCTGCCCGCCCTACGGCACCCTTCTCCCGGCTATCGCCACAGCCTCATCAACGCGCCATCCTTCCCCGTGACGGGATCCGCCGGCGGCAGTGCGACTTGCGGAATCGTCTTCAGCGCCTTGGCGTGGTTCTCCGGCGTTGCCCTCGTGATCTCCATCTTCGCGCCTGGCGGATAGGCGCCGATCACGCAGAAATCGTTGCTCGCCTTGATGCATTGATGCCCGGTGCCGGCAGGCAGGATCGCGACGTCGCCGGCCTTGATGTTCAGCTCCTGGCCGTGGTCGCCGCCGAAGCGGACGCGGGCGCTGCCGCGCGCGACGCCGAGCACCTCGTGCACCGTCGCGTGATAATGCAGATAATCGTAGACGCCGTTGCGCCAGGTGCCGCCCCAGCCGTTCGCCTCGAACAGATCTTCGATGGTCGCTTCCGGCTGCTTCGGATCAAGCTTCACCGCGGCTTGGTAGACCAGGAACGGACGGATGTTGTTCGGCGTAAGGCCGTCGTCCTCGAACACGATGGCGAGTGGCTCGGCGTTGTCGCGGACGACGGACATGGCGGGGCTCCTGCGCGAATCTAGCAGGGATCAACGAGGGGCGTGAGGCGGCGTTCCTCGCTCCTCCGTCAATCCGGGGCGACGCGTGAGCCCGGAATGACAAGAGCCCGGGACAAGGCCCGGGCTCGATGTCGTCAAAGCAGCTGCGGAAGAGCGCGCCCTACGCGCTCTTCTTCTGCCGCATCAGGTCCGCAAAGCGCTGGAACAGATAGTGCGAGTCGCGTGGACCCGGTGAGGCCTCGGGGTGGTACTGCACCGAGAACACCGGCTTGCCGTCGAGCTGGATGCCGCAGTTGGACCCATCGAACAGCGAGATGTGGGTCTGCGTCGCACCCTTCGGCAGCGTGGCCTCGTCCACCGCAAAGCCGTGGTTCATCGAGGTGATCTCGACCTTGCCGGTGGTCTCGTCCTTCACGGGGTGGTTGGCGCCGTGATGGCCCTGATGCATCTTCTTGGTCTTGGCGCCGACGGCCAGGCCCAGCATCTGGTGGCCGAGACAGATGCCGAAGGTCGGCGTGCCCGACTTGATGACGTCCTGGATGACAGGCACGGCATATTTGCCGGTCGCAGCCGGATCGCCCGGACCGTTGGACAGGAACACGCCGTCCGGATTCATCGCCAGGATGTCGGCGGACGAGGTCGTCGCCGGCACCACCGTCACCTTGCAGCCGACGCCGGCGAGCAGGCGCAGGATGTTGCGCTTGATGCCGTAGTCGATGGCGACGACGTTGAACTCCGGCTTGTCCTGGCGGCCAAAGCCCTTGTCCCACAGCCAGGGCGTCTCGTCCCAGGTGAAACGCTGGCCGCTCGTGACCATCGGCACGAGGTCCATGCCTTCGAGGCCGGGCCATTCGCGCGCCTCTTCCTTGAGGCCATGCAGGTCGAACTCGCCGTTCTTGGCGTGCGCGATCACGGCGTTGGGCATGCCCTTGCTGCGGATCAGTGCGGTCAGCGCGCGGGTGTCGATGCCGGAGAGGCCGATGATGCCGCGTGCCTTCAGCCACTGGTCGAGATGCTTGGTGGCGCGGTAGTTCGAGGGATCGGTGATCGCGGTGCGCAGGATCACGCCGCGCGCGCCCGGCGTTGCCGCCATGTTCACCGTCTCGATGTCTTCCTCGTTGGTACCGACATTGCCGATATGCGGGAAGGTGAAGGTGATGAGCTGGCCGGCATAGGAGGGATCGGTGAGGATCTCCTCATAGCCGGTCATCGCGGTGTTGAAGCAGACTTCACCGACGGCGTGGCCTTCGGCGCCGAGACCAAAGCCTTCGAGCACCGTGCCGTCGGCAAGCACCAACAGCGCGGTCGGTTTGTGGTCCGGCCAGGCGGGATCGTTGTCATGTTGTGTCATGAGCGCGTTTCATAGTCTGCGCGGGCGCCGCCGTCAAAGCGGGAGAGGCCCGATTCACATGCGTTTTTGCATATTTGACAGGCCTCCTCGGCCGCTTAAGCTCGGTCGCATAATTTCCGGCAATTTGAGGGGCTTGCGAGGCAATAATGGACCAGACCACCCCGATCGTGCTGGTTCCGGGGCTGGCCTCCTCGGCCCGGATCTATGCCCCCGTCGTCCCGGCGCTGTGGCGGTTCGGCCCGGTGATGATCGCCAACCATATCCGCGATGACAGCATGGCGGCGATCGCGGCCCGGGTGCTGAGCGAGGCGCCGCCGCGCTTCGCGCTCGCCGGCCATTCCATGGGCGGCTACATCGCGCTCGAGATCATGCGTCAGGCACCCGAGCGGGTTGTGAAACTCGCACTGATCAACACCCAGGCCCGGCCCGACACCGCCGAGGCGACCGCACGCCGCCGCGGCCTGATGGAGCGCGCCAGGCGCGGCGAGCTCCGCGCCATCCGCGAGGAGAGCTTTCCGGAGCTTGTGCATCCGTCGCGACGCGACGATGCCGAGATCCTCGAGCTGGTCCATGCGCAGGACGAGGATGTCGGCGTCGCGGGATATCTGCGGCAGCAGGCCGCGATCATCGCGCGGGTGGATTCGCGCCCGACGCTTTCCGCCATCAGCTGTCCGACATTGGTGCTGACGGGCGATGCCGACAACACCATTCCCAACGCGTTCTCGATAGAGATGGCCGAGGGCATCGCCGGCGCAAGGCTCAAGGTTCTCGAGCGCTGCGGACACCTGCCGCAAGCCGAGCAGCCGGACGCGACAGTGCGTGCGCTCACCGAATGGCTCGGAACCGAGGTTGTCTAGGCGCCACGAACGGCCTAGATCAGGCCTCAGATATTCGAAGGGATCACGATCATGCTGCGCGACGACATCAACAATGCGGTCAAGGAGGCCATGAAGGCCAAGGACGAGCGCAAGCTGTCCACGCTGCGCATGGTCAACTCGACCATAAAGAATGCCGACATCGAGGCGCGCGGCCAGGGCAAGCCGCCGCTGTCCGACGCCGATCTGCTCGGTGTCTTTCAGAAGATGATCAAGCAGCGCCAGGAATCGGTCGAGCTCTACGACAAGGGCGGCCGTGCCGAGCTCGCAGCCCAGGAGCGCGAGGAGATCGCGGTGATCTCGGCATACCTGCCGAAGCAGATGGCCGACGACGAGGTGAAGAAGGCGATCGCGGATGCGATCGCCGAAACGGGCGCAGCCGGCATGAAAGACATGGGCAAGGTGATTGCCGTGCTGCGCGCGAAATACGCCGGCCAGATGGATTTTGGGAAGGCCAGCGGTTTGGTGAAGGCGGCGTTGTCGGGCTAGGCCGTCATTCCGGGGCGACGCGAAGCGTCGAGCCCGGACTCCATCAGGCCGCCAGCCCTGTTGCTCAATGGATTCCGGGTTCGTGCTTCGCACGCCCCGGAATGACAAAAAGAAACTGGGAGGCACGATGACCGCGATCAAACCGTTCCGCATCGCCATCAGCGACGACATCCTCACCGATCTCAAATCGCGCCTCGCACGTACGCGCTGGCCGGAGGCGGAGCTGGTCGACGACTGGAGCCAGGGCGCGCCGCTGAAATGGATCCGGGAGATCTGCACCTATTGGGCGAATGACTATGACTGGCGGGCGCGTGAGGCCAAGCTCAACCGCTTCGAGCAGTTCACCACCGAGATCGACGGGCTCGACATCCATTTCATTCACGCACGCTCCAAGGAGCCGGCCGCGCTGCCGCTGATCATCACTCATGGCTGGCCCGGCTCGATCGTGGAATTCCAGAAGGTGATCGCGCCGCTGACCGATCCCGCCTCGCATGGCGGCGATCCCGCCGATGCGTTTCACGTGATCTGTCCCTCGCTGCCGGGTTTCGGCTTCTCGGCCAAACCCAAAGAGACCGGCTGGGGCGTCGACCGCATCGCCGCGACCTGGGCCAGGCTGATGGAGCGGTTGGGCTATGCGCGCTACGGCGCGCAAGGCGGCGACTGGGGCTCGGCGGTGACGACGTCGCTCGGCGCGCAGGACGCGGCGCATTGCGCCGGCATCCACATTACGCTGTCCTTCAACTCGCCACCGCGCATCGAGGGCGAGCCGACGGCGGAGGAGAAGCGGGCGCTCGCCGGCCTCAAGCATTATGTCGATCTCGACTCCGGCTATTCCAAGCAGCAATCGACGCGCCCGCAGACACTCGGCTATGGCCTGACGGATTCGCCGAGCGGGCAGGCGGCCTGGATCCTGGAAAAATTCTGGGCCTGGACCGATTGCAACGGCCACCCCGAGAACATCTTCACCAAGGACGAGCTGCTCGACAACGTCATGCTCTATTGGACGACGGAGACGGCGACCTCCTCGGCGCGGCTCTATTGGGAAAGTTTTGGCAAGCGGCGCACCACGCCCGTCGTCAAGGTGCCGACGGGCGTGGCCGCCTTCCCCAAGGAGATCATCACGCCGGTGCGGCGCTGGATGGAGCCGAATTTTCCTGACATCACGCATTGGAGCGAGATGGAGAAGGGTGGCCATTTCGCCGCGTTCGAGCAGCCGGAGCTGTTCGTACGGGATGTCAGGAAGTTTTTCGCGTCGGTGCGGTAACGTCATCCCGGGGCGACGCGCTAGCGTCGAACCCGGAATCCATCAGGCGGCGTTTCCTGTGGCTTGATGGATTCCGGGCTCGCCCCGCGGGCGCCCGGAATGACGGGACTTTGTTCCGCGCCCCTGTGGCTCTACACTACACACCAACAAGACATCGGGAAACGATCCGGCCCATGCTGACCGAAGCCGCAACCTACGACGAACTCGTCCGCAATTTCCGCTGGGACATCCCTGAGCGCTTCAACATGGCGGAGGCGTGCTGCGATCGCCATGCTGACGGCTCGGGCCGCCTCGCGCTGGTCTATGTCGACGACAATGGCGCAACCAGCCGCACCTCCTTCGACGAGGTCGCCGAGATGTCGCGCCGCTTTGCCAATGTGCTGAAAGCGGACGGGCTTATGCGCGGCGATCGCGTCGCGGTGTTCCTGTCGCAGTCGCTGGAATTGCCGGTCGCGCATATGGCGGCATTCCGCTCCGGCCTGATCTCGATCCCGCTGTTCGCGCTGTTCGGTGAGGATGCGCTCGAGTTTCGCCTGTCGAATTCCGAGGCAAAGGCTATCGTCACCGACGAGGGCGGCTGGGAGAAGCTCGCGAAGATCCGCGATCGCCTGCCGCAATTGAAGACCGTCTATGTCGTCGGCGAGCGTGCACCTGCGGGCACGACGTCGTTCTGGGGTGCAATCAAGGCCGCTTCGCCCGACTTCGCGCGGGTCGATACCTCAGCGGATGATCCCGCGCTGATCATCTACACCTCGGGCACGACGGGCAATCCGAAGGGCGCGCTGCACGCGCACCGCGTCGTGCTCGGTCATCTCCCGAACGTCGAGATGTGTCACAACTTCCTGCCCAGGCCCGGCGATCTCATGTGGACGCCGGCGGATTGGGCGTGGATCGGTGGCCTCGTCAACGGCCTGCTCGCGTTCTGGTACCACGGCATCCCCCTCGTCGGCCATCGTGCACGGAAGTTCGAGCCGCAGGCGGCGATGCAGATGATGGCCGATCTCGGCGTCCGCAACGTCTTCATGCCGCCGACGGCACTCAAGCTGATGCGGCAGGCCGGCGTGAAGCATCCGGGCGTCAAGCTGCGCAGCATCTTCACCGGCGGGGAATCGCTCGGCGGGGAACTGCTCGGCTGGGTGCGCGAGACCTTCGGGATCGACGCGCATGAGGTGTTCGGCCAGACCGAGTGCAATCTCGTGATCGGCAGCAACTCAAATCTGTTTCCGATCCGCCCCGGCGCGATGGGCAAGGCGACGCCGGGCTTCGACGTCCGCATCTTCAACGACAAGGGCGAGGAATTGCCGCGCGGCCAGCGCGGCATCATCGGCGTGCGCCAGCCGTGCCCCGTCACCATGCTCGAATACTGGCGCAATCCGGATGCGACGGCAAAGAAATATGCCGGCGCGTTCCTGCTCACCGGCGATCTCGGCGTGCAGGACGAGGACGGCTATTTCTGGTACGTCAGCCGCGAGGACGACGTCATCACCACCGCGGGCTATCGCGTCGGCCCGTCCGAGATCGAGCACACGCTGATGAAGCATCCATCGGTGGCCATGGCCGCCGTGGTCGGCATCCCCGATCCGATCCGCACCGAATCGATCAAGGCGTGGATCGTCTTGCGGCCCGGCTTCAGCGCCGGCGACGCGCTGGCGCGCGAGATCCAGGAGTTCGTCAAGGTGCAGCTTGCCGCACACGAATATCCGCGCTTCGTCGCATTCGCCGAGACGCTGCCGATGACGGCGACGGGCAAGGTACTGCGGCGCGAGCTGCGAGCCAAGGGCTGACGTCCACGATGGCAAAGACTTCTCAAGCCGCGGGACTTCATCGCGCCTCGCTCGACGAGCTGCACGATCTCGATGCGGCGCTCGAGCTCATGTATTACGGCTGGCGCGGCATGACGCTGGAAGCCGACGAATACCTCGCGAAGCAGGGCCTGTCGCGTCCGCACCATCGCATCCTCTATGTGGTGGCGCGCCGGCCCGACATCGCGATCGGCTCGCTGCTCGAGGTCCTCGGCATTTCCAAGCAGGCCCTCAACCGGCCGCTCAATCTGCTCTTGGAGCGCAAGCTCGTGACGTCGAAGCGCTCGCCCGAGCAGCATCGCTCGAAGCTGCTGCGCCTGACGGCCGCCGGCCAGCGCATCGAGCAGCGCGCCTCCGACCACGAGCGCAACGTCATGCGCAAGGCGTTCGATCGCGCCGGGTCGTCCAGTACGGCGGCATGGATGGCCGTCATGGAGGCAATTGCCGACCATAACTGACAGTCTCAAGTCAACGTAGTTGACATGAAGATCGTGCTTTGCCATTCTCCGCGCCATCGAGCGAGGGGAGGGCCGCGTCATGAGCGGACAGACGATGAATCGCGCGGCCGCCGAACCCTTTGTCGCGGCATGGTGCGCGAGCTGGCGCAAGGTCGATATCGACGCCGTCGTCGCGCATTTCGCCGAGGACGCGCAGATGCGCAGTCCTCTGGCGTTGACGCTGACCGGCTCGCCGGTCGTGAGCGGTGCCGAAAACATCCGCGCCTATTGGCGGAAAGCCTATGGCCACATCGAAAGCGCCGACCTCAGGATATTGAGCTGGAGCTGGGACGATACGATCGCGCGGTTGGTCGTCTGGTGGCAGCTCGGCGACACCCGCGCCAGCGAGTTCATGGATTTCGACGATGCCGGCCGCGTCGTACGCAGCGAAGCCTTTTACGGGAAATAACCATGCGTCTTTCCGATATCGTCCTGCTCCTCAACACGCTCTGGTTCGTCGGTGCCTTCGTTCAGTTCAGCATCGCGCAAACCAACACGCTGAAGATCCTGCTGCCGCGGGAGGAGCGCGGCAATCCGATCGCGCCGACCCTGGCGGCCAGCGTTGCGTTCCTCGGCGGCATGAACCTGCCGATCGGTCTGCTGTCGTTCTACCTTCTGGCGGCGCGTCCGTCCTTCTTCCAGCCGGTCGAGGCGCAGATCGTGCTGTTCCTGTTCTTTGCCGCCTGCCATTTCAGCCAGTTCGTCTACAACGTTCCGGTGCTGATGCGCGGCGGCCGCGTCGGGGTGGCCTACTGGCCGGTGCTGAAGGGTCCGATGCTGCGGATCTTCGTCATCGACGCGGGTCTGTTTGCGGCCAATCTCGCCGTGGGGATTCTGCTCGCGTCGCGCTCCTGACTATCGCGGCGCCGCCGCCAGGGCGGACCGCAGCATCGCGGCAAGATCCTGTCGTCGGAACGGCTTTGTCAGAATGCGGGCGTCGATCCCGTCCGGCGTCTTGACGGGATCCTGGCTGTAGCCCGAGGTGAAGAGCACCTTGAGATCGGGCCGCAGCACGGTGGCTTGTCTTGCGAGCTCCGGCCCGAACATGCCGCCGGGCATCACCACGTCGGTGAACAGCAACCGGACGTCGTCGCTCTGCCGCAGCAATTCCAGCGCCGCGGGCCCGTTCGACGCCGTGATGACGCGGTAGCCGAGCGTCCTGAGCTCGTTCTCGATATAGGCGCGCACCATGTCGTCGTCTTCGACGAGGAGAATGGTCTCGTGGTCCGCTTGCGTGACGGTCTGCTCCGCGGGAGGCGGATCTTCGCTCGGCGGTGTTGCGAGACGGGGAAAGAACAGCCTGACGACGCTGCCTTGTCCCGGCTCGGACTGCATCTGCACGAGTCCGCCGGATTGTCGTGCAAACCCGTAGACCATGCTCAGGCCGAGGCCGGTCCCCTTGCCGACCTCCTTGGTCGTGAAGAACGGCTCGAATGCGCGTCCCAACACTTCGCTGCTCATGCCGCTTCCGGTATCCTTCACGGACAGCATGACGTAATCGCCCGGACGCGCTTCGCCGTTGACGTCGATGTCGGTCTCACCGAGCGATGCGTTGCTCACCTCGACCATCAGCTTGCCGCCGTCAGGCATCGCATCGCGCGCGTTGAGCACGAGGTTGAGCACGGCGGTGGCCAATTGGCCGGGATCGACGCTGGCGAGCCACAGATCGGGCGCGAATGTGAAGCTCGATTCGATGTGCTCGCCCAGCGTCCTCCGAAGAAGCTGCTTCATGCCGGTGACCTGCTCGGCGATGTCGATCTCTCGCGGTCTCAGCGGCTGCTTGCGCGCGAAGGCAAGAAGGCTTCGTGTCAGGTCGGAGCCGCGCTCTGCGGCGGTCGCAATGTCGTTGGCGATCCGGTGCAATTCCTTGTTGCCCGCCAGCCTGTCGGCGAGATGTTCCGAATTGCCGAGAATGACGGTCAGGAGATTGTTGAAATCATGCGCCACGCCGCCGGTGAGCTGGCCCATCGCTTCCATCTTCTGGGATTGGCTTAGCTTGTGGCTGAGATCGGCGATCGCGGCACGCTGCTGCTCGAGCGATTCCGCCGTGCTGTTGAGCAGGGTCATCAATCCGCCGAGCTCTCCGCCCGGGTGAGGCTCTGGAATGCGCGCGCTGAGATCACCGCGCCCGAGGCGCTTCGCCATGGCAGCGAGCCGCCCGACCTGACGTCCGATGCTCACGGTCGTGAGGATCCAGAGGCCGCCGAGGAGCAGCAGCGAGGCCACCGCGAGAATTGCCATGTCCTCGTAAAGTCGGCGGTTCGCGGCCGCGACCAGGACGTCCTTGGATCGCCCGACCAGGATGTAGAGGCCGGCCTTGCGGATCGCCGGCGAGCGGGCAACGCCCCAGCCCCCGCCGTCGGTGACCTCTCGAAATGGCTCGCCATCGGGCGCTGCGGCGAAGCGGAACAGGTCGGAGCCGGCGATCGATCCGCCGACGGGCACGCTCCAGCCGCCGCCCTTGGGGGCGGCCAGCACCGTTCCCTTGGCGTCGACGAACAGGATGTCCTTCTCCGCGAGCAGCCGCTTGTCGTGAAACTCGGCGAACTTGTTCAGGTTGAAGGACGCGAGCAGCACGAACTTCAGCGCGCCTGTCTCCGATCGCACGGGATAGGCGATCTGGAGCACGGACAGGCCAGTGAGGCGGCCGAACACCGGCTCGACTGCGACGACGCCTTGAAGGGTCTTGACCTCTTTGAAATAGCCGCGGTCGTTCAGGTCGAGCGTGCGGTTGGTCCGCAGCGAGTCGCAGAACAGGTGGCCGTCGGGATCGATGGTCAGGATACCCGTGAACTGCGGATATTCCTCGCGGACATCCGACAGAAATGCCGAGCACGCCGCCTTGTCGCGCGTGTCGAGGTCGCGGGCCCGGGCGAGCCCATAATGGAGCTGGGCGGTGCCCTGGATCTTCTCGCCGAGATCACTTGCGATGTCGTCGGCGGATGCGGCCAGATTGGCCAGCGCGGCGTCGATCTCGCTGGCCCGGTTCTGCATGAACCGCAGCCCGACCAGGATCGCCGGCACGAGCATGGCCGCGATGACGAGGATCAGTAACCGGGTACGCAGGCTCATCTGTTGGGCGGTCCGTTCTGATCGTCACGCGCGCGGCTTGAAGGTAAAATTTGCGGACGATTGTCTGTGCAGTCCATAGGAATCTGCTCGAAAATCGCACAGAAGACTAAAGAATTCGAGCCGCCGCCTTGTCGCCTTCGTGGGCCGGCGCCGTTCTCGCCCCGTCATCGGCCGTCAAGTTGCGCCCGCGGGCGGCAACGCTAATATCGCGTTCAATCTGCGCGCGACGAAAGATCGCGCCGATGTGGGGAGGAATGCTGATGTCCATCTCGGGCAAGGTCGATCCGGTGGTCCGTCCCGTCGCGGTGACCGACATCGCCGAGGCGCTGGTCGAGGGCCTGCGCGATTTCCAGGCGCTGCCGCTGTACGGTCTCTGCTTCGGCGTCCTTTACGCGGCCGGCGGCATCGCCATCATGCTGTGCTTCACCGCCTTCGGCATGGTCTATCTGGTCTATCCCCTGGCGGCAGGTTTCGCGCTGATCGGACCGTTCGTGGCCATCGGCCTCTACGAGGTCAGCCGCCGCCGCGAGCGCGGCGAGCCGGTCTCCTTCGGCGCGGTCTGGTCCGCCGTGCGCTCGCGCAGCGAGATCGGCTGGATGGCGTTCGTCACGCTGTTCGTGTTCGTGGTCTGGATGTACCAGGTGCGGCTCCTGATCGCGCTGCTGCTCGGCCTGCACGCCTCGTTCTCCAGCCTTCAGGAATTCATGACGGTGGTGCTGACGACCAATGAGGGCCTGCTGTTCCTCGGCATCGGCAATGCGGTCGGCGCCGTGCTGTCGCTGATCCTGTTCTCGCTGACCGTGGTGTCGTTTCCGCTGCTGCTCGACCGTGAGGTCGATTTCGTCACGGCGATGGTGACGAGCGTGCGCGCGGTGGTGACGAGCCCGTTGCCGATGATCTCCTGGGCCGCCGTGATCGTGATGCTGCTGATCGTCTCGGCGCTGCCTTACTTTCTCGGGCTGATCGTGACGCTTCCGGTGCTGGGGCATGCGACCTGGCATCTCTATCGGCGGCTGGTGGCGCCGGTCGGGTAGTGTCGTTCCGCTGCCCTTCTTCCTTCTCCCCTTGTGGGAGAAGGTGGCGCGCAGCGCCGGATGAGGGGTCCCTATCCGCATGCACTGATGCGAGAGCAGTGCTCGTTGATAAATACCCCTCACCCGTCTCGCCGCTATCGCGGCGAGCCACCCTCTCCCGCAAGGGGGAGAGGGGAAGAAGCGGCCGCTGCTTGTCCCTCCGCACCTACGGCGTCTTGATCCCCATCGCCTTCAGCGCGTCCAGCATCTTCGCCGGCGGGGACATCTTGATATGCGGCGCCTTGCCTGTTTCCAGCAGGCTCTTCAATCCGGAGAGGATCGCGGGCCAGCCGGTGCGGCCGCCGGACAGGATGTCGGCGCTGAGTTCGCGGTCGTGGCGCTCGCTCATGGCGAGACGGACGGCTTCACCGGCTGCCTCGATCTCGTAGGTGACGAGCGTGGAGCCGAGCTTGGCGACGAGGTCCGGCCAATTGACGTTCCAGCTCACCGTGAGCTTCCTCGGCGGATCGTATTCGAACACTTCGCCGCTGATGTGCTCGGAGCCGTCGGGTGCGCGCACGATGAAACGGCCGCCGAGCTTCGGCTCCATCTCGACCGCAAAGCCGGAGAAATACTTTCGGCTGAACTCCGCCGAGGTCAGCGCCTCCCACACCTTCTCCGGCGTGGAGGCGATGTAGATGGTGTAGACGGTCAGCGGCTTGAATTGCTCGATATTCATCACGCAAATCCTTCGATGCCGAGCGCGGCGGGCGGGATCGTCGGCGCCTTGCCGGTTTCCAGCAGGCTCTTGAGCCCGGACAGGATGGCCGGCCAGCCTTTGGAGATGCCGTCGAGCAGCTTGCTGCCCGCGGCGAATCCTTCGTGCGTCACCGTCAGCTTCACGAGATTGCCAAAGGGCGCCAGAGTGAAGACGACCCTCGTCGCCGCTTCGTTCCGCATCTCCTCCATCAATTCGTGCTTGAACGTGTAGGACAGTCGCCGCGGCCGGTCGGCCTCGAGGATCTCGCCGGTGTCCGTGACCTTGCCGCCCATCACGAGGGCAAAGGGCGAGCCGACCTTCCAGTCGGATCTGACTTCGGTGTCGAACCAGTACTGGCGCGTGAACGCGCTCGACGTCAGCGCCTCCCACAGCTTCTCCGGCGTGGTCTCGATATAGGTCACGTAGACGAATTCCGGCTTATTCATCGCGCTTCTCCAACTGGCGTTTCAACTCGCTGAGCGCAGCTAACTTGCCGCGCTCGAATTTCTTGATCCAGCGTTCGCCGATCTGATGGATCGGCACCGGGTTGAGGTAGTGCAGCTTCTCGCGGCCATGCCTGATGGTCGTGACGAGACTGGCCTCCTCCAGAATCCCAAGGTGCTTGGTCACGGCCTGCCGCGTCATCGCGAGGCCCTCGCAGAGCTCGTTCAGGGTCTGGCCGTTCCTGGCGTGAAGCCGGTCCAAGAGCGAGCGTCGTGATGCATCGGCGAGCGCTTTGAACACCTCATCCATGGCGACGACAATACGCAACCAAATGGTTGCATGTCAAGCGCGAGCCGCGAAATCGTGTTTTGGTCGCCCGCATTCGGCTATGTTAGCGTTGAAGCTCAGCCAGCACAGATTGGTTCCGGGAGGACTTTGATGTTTCGTTGCGTCCTGACTGCTGCAAGCCTCGTCCTTTTTGCTTGCAGCACGGCGGTCCATGCCCAGAAGCAAACCATCGGCGCGCCGCCCGAAGCGTCCAACATGAAGCTCGTGGGCACCAGCGACCTGCAGGCGCGCAGCGCCTATCAGCCGACCATCCATCATCAGGGCGATCGCTGGATCGCTTATATCGGCCATCACGGCGGCACCGACGACGTGCCCGCTCCCGTCAATCCGATGACGGGCAAGGCCGAGCCGAACGGCACCTCGATCGTCGACGTCACCGATCCCGCGCGCCCGAGATATCTGCGGCATCTGCCGGGGCAGGAGGGCAAGTACGAATCCGGCGGCGCACAGATGGTGCGGGTCTGCGACGGCAAGGCGTTGCCGAAGGGCGATCCCAACGCGGTCTACATGCTCAGGACCTTCGGCAGCGAGGCGCATGAGATCTGGAACGTCAGCGATCCCGCCAGTCCGGTGCTCATCACGCGCATTGGCGGCCTGAAGGATACGCACAAGAGCTGGTGGGAGTGCGACACCGGCATCGCCTATCTCGTCTCGGGCGCGCCCGACTGGCGCACCCGGCGCATGACGCAAGTCTACGATCTCTCCGATCCCGCGCGTCCGCAGAAAATCCGCGACTTCGGCCTGCCGGGTCAGGAGCCGGGCTCGACCGGCGCGGTGCCGACCGAGCTGCACGGGCCGATCTCGACCGGTCCCGATGGCAACCGCGTCTATTTCGGCTACGGCACCAACAAGGGCGGCATCTTGCAGATCGTCGACCGCGACAAGCTGCTGAGCGGGCCGAAGCAGCCGACGCCGGACAATCTGCGCTATCCCGAGATTTCGCGCCTGCCGATGTCGGCCTTCAACGGCGCGCACACGACATTTCCGATGCTCGACATGCCCATCGCCGAATTTTCCGAGGACAAGGACGGCAAGACCCGCGACATCGTCATGATCGTGGACGAGGCGATCCTCAACGAATGCGGTGAAGCCAGGCAGATGGTGTGGTTCGCCGACGTCACCACCGAGACGCGGCCGATGATGATCTCGAGCTACACCGTGCCGGAGGCGAGCGGGCAGTTCTGCCAGCGCGGCGGCCGGTTCGGCGCGCATTCCTCGAACGAGAGCATGGCGCCGGTCTACTACAAGAAGATGGCCTTCATCGCCTTCTTCAATGCTGGCGTGCGCGCTCTCGACATCCGCGATCCCTATCATCCCCGGGAGGTCGGCTATTTCATTCCCGCGATCACGGCTGCGACCGACAAGCGCTGCATTCCCATCGAAGGCGGCGAGCGCTGCAAGGTGGCGATCCAGACCAACAATGTCGAGACCGACGACCGCGGCTACATCTACATCGTCGACCGCGCCAATACCGGCCTGCACATCCTCGAGCTGACCGGAGCGGCGCGCGCGGCTGCCGGCTTGGCGAAGAATGGATGAGCGAGCTTCCGTTCCCGCTCGTCCCATGCATTAATACCTTCAAACCGCTTTCAGCCGAGTCCCTCCCATGATGTCCATGCAAGCCTATCTCGCCTTCCTCGCCGCCTGCATTGCGCTGGCGCTGCTGCCGGGGCCGATCGTCACTCTCGTCATCGCCAACGGCCTGCGCCACGGCACGCGTGCCGCGCTCACCAACGTGGCCGGTGCGCAAGCCGGGCTTGCCATCGTCATCGGCATCGTCGCGATCGGCCTGACCTCGCTGATGGCGACCATGGGCTATTGGTTCGACTGGGTGCGCTTTGCCGGCGCCGCTTACCTCGTCTGGCTCGGCATCAAGCTGATCTGGGCGCCGGTCGAGGGCGTTGATGTCGACACGCCGCCTCCGCCGCCGCGCGGCGGCTTCTTCCTGCAAGGGTTTCTGGTGCTGCTGTCGAACCCGAAAGTGCTGGTGTTCTTCGGCGCCTTCATCCCGCAGTTCATGGACATGAACCAGCCGCACTTTCCGCAAGTCGCGCTCCTGGGTGCGACCTTCATGGTCACCGCCGTGATGACGGATGCGCTCTACGCCATCGCCGCCGGCCGCGCGCGAAAATTCTTCTCGGCGCGCCGCACGCGGATGATGTCGCGCATCTCCGGCGGCTTCATGATCGGCGGCGGCATCTGGCTGGCGCTGACCCGGGCGAAATAACCTCCGCGGACACGTCTCGGCTTGAACCATTTGCAGTGGCGATGCGTCCAATCGGACATTGCCGCTGACGAAGGTTTTTGCCGTGCCCGATCTGCCCTGGACCGTCTATGCGATGCTGCTCGCGCCACTTGGACTCCTCCTGGCTGCCGCCATCGTCAAGACCTGGCAGGTGCGCGAGGCGCGAAGCTGGCTATTGGCGCCGGGTAAGGTCGTTGTCTCGGTCGCCGAGGTGCGCGAGGTCAGGATCTCCGACAGCGACCGCGAGGACGGCTATCGCCTCGAGAAACGCAATTTTGCGAACGTGACTTACGAATATGCGGTCGGCGGCCGCAAGCTGCGCGGTGGCCGCATCTCGATCGGCGAGGATCTCGGTAATTTCGAGGTCGCCGAGAAGCTCGCAAAGTATCCCGCCGGAAGCATCGTCACTGTCTACTACAATCCGCGCCATCCCGAGCAGGCCGTGCTGGAGCGCGACCTGCCCAAGGGACTGTGGGGCTGCCTCGGCATCGGCACGGCGATCGTGCTTGGCATCGTGTTCGGCTCGGCGTTCGGGCTCAACCAGACTTATGCATACCTCGCGCACCACATCGCCCGGCCCGATCTCGCGGGCCTCGTCGTCGGCCTCGGCGCGTTCGGCCTCGTTATCGCGCTGATGGGATATGGGGTGCGACGTCAGGCGTCGATGGCCGCACGCTGGCCGGTCGTGCAGGGCACTATCAAGCTGTCGGCGCCCGAGCATTATTACGAGGCCAGCGAGCCGGGCGAGCGCCGCGGTACCGAGATGTTCGGCAGGCGCGTGACCTACACGTATCGCTACCAGAACGTCAGCTACACCAATGAATGCGCGCGCGTTGCGGCCGGCACCCCGTCGGGGTCCGAGAAGATGTTAAAGAAGCTCATGGCGCGCTACCAGGACGGCGCGACCGTCGAGGTCCGCGTCAATCCCGACAACCCGGTCGAGGCAACGCTCGATGCAAACGGCGCGAGCCGCATCGCCTGGCCGCTGTGGGGCATCGCCGCGATCTTCGCCGCGCTCGCGCTGTTCGTCGCAACGCGCGGCGGCTAACCGACCAGCAGTTCCGGCCGCAGCTCCCTCTCGATCTCGCCAAGGATCCGCGCCAGCCGTTCGGCCCATTGCCGCTGGCCGGAGGGGTCCGTGATCAGATCCTGCCGAATCTCGATGCCGGTGTTGACGAGGCCGCGTCCTTCGCCGTGGACCGGGATGGTGTAGTCGGTGAGTTCGCTGACCGCATAGGGCTCGTTGTCGCCGACGACGAGATCGCCTTCCGCGCGCAGATGCCTGAGCAGGAGCTGCGGCAGCACGGTGTCGCGATTGTAGAGCGCGGCGATGTGCCAGGGCCGCGCGACGCCGGCATAGACAGGCGTGAAGCTGTGCAGCGACACCAGCACGGTCGGCCGCTTGGCGTGCAGGCGGGCGTCGATCGCGGCATCGATGCGATCATGATAGGGCTCGAAGATCTCGCGCCGCCGCGCCTCGCGCTCGTCGTCCGGGATGCCTTCGTTGCGCGGGATCGCCGTCGCCTCGGAGATGACCGGGATCGAGCTTGCCGCGGCAGGAGGGCGGTTGCAGTCGATCACGAGCCGCGAATAGCGCTGCGCGATCAGATGGGCGTCGAGCAATTTGGCAAGCCCGTCGGCGACGCCGGCAATGCCGATGTCCCAGCCGATGTGCCTGACGAGCTCGCTTTCCGCGATGCCGAGGTCGCCGAGCGCGCGAGGCAGCGCCCGACCGTAATGATCCGAGGTGAGCAGGAAGGGCGATCGTCCTCCCGCATTCGCCTCATGCACGGGCGCAATGTCGCCCTCGCCGAGCAGTTGATCGGTCGCCTCGGCCGTATGCAGGTCCATCCTGATTGCCTATGAAACGATTACGTGTTGAAAACGAGTAACGATATTGCACCGACGTCGCAACGTTAGAACAGCATGACCTCCGATCGCCTCTTCGTCTACGGCACCCTGATGCGCGGCTTCGACCATCCGATGGCGCGGCTGCTGGCGGGGCACGCGGATTTCCTGGGCGAGGCGACCTGCCGCGGCCGGCTGGTTCTGGTGAAGCACTATCCGGGATTGCTGCTGTCGGAGACGGCCACCGACATCGTCCATGGCGAGCTCTTCCGGATGCGCGTGCCTGACGAGCTGCTGGCCGAGCTCGACATGTACGAGGCCTGCGGCGAGGGCTTTCCCGAGCCGACCGAATATCTGCGCCGGCTGATCGACGTGACGCTGCCGGATGGTGCCACGGAGAAGGCCTGGACCTACGTCTACAACTGGCCGGTCACCGATCTGCCGCGCATCGAGTCCGGGCGATTCCTGGAGCATTAAGCCGACAGCACTTCCTTCACCAAGCGCACGTCGACCTCGTGCTCGACATAGCGCCACTCCTCGGTCTGCCTGAGCATCGCGACCAGCTCCTCGAACAGCGAGGCGTGCGCCGGGGCGAATTCGAACCATGTGAGGAAGTCGAAGGGGCCGCCGAGGTCGCGGCAATGATAGAGCTGGCGCGCGATGGCGGGCAGGAAACGAAGACTGCTCGCGATGTGGTGCGATCTGTCCTCGAAGATCTGGCGCCGCTCTTCCTGCGTCAGATCCCACCAGGCCTGCGACTTGCGGATCGGGATCAGCGCCGCGCTGGTGGCCTCCAGCCGGCCGAGCCCGGCCTGCACGGCCACGAGCTGCTGCTTCTCAGGCCTTTCGGTGTAGCGCAGGCTGCTGGCGACGCCGACCAGGCGCCAGGCATTGCGCGAGGGCACCAGCGGCAACGAGACCGCCTCGCTGTCGGTGACCGACAGCGCCGGTACGAAGGGCAGGGGCTCGCCCGTCACTGCTGCAACCGAGGTCACCCGCCAGCCCCCGCTCTGGCCGCCGCGAAACGTCCTGAACATGGCCCATGGAAGCGTGGAACCGGGCGCGGTTCAAGCTTTCCGTCGAAACTTTCACCTGTGAATAGCCGGGAGAAGCCACACATGCTTCGTATTTCCCGGGGCCGTCCCTATATGCCTATCCGGTTGGCCATAACGTCCGACTCAGCCCAGAAATCAGCATAATGCGCTTCACGCCCCAATTCCTCGACGAGCTTCGTGCCCGGCTTTCGGTCTCCGAAGTCGTGGGCAAGCGCGTGAAGCTGAAGAAGGCGGGGCGGGAGTGGAAGGGGCTGTCGCCGTTCCAGCAGGAAAAGACGCCGTCCTTCTACGTCAACGACCAGAAGGGCTTTTACCACGACTTCTCCTCCGGCAAGCACGGCGACATCATCTCCTTCGTGATGGAGACCGACGGCGTGCCGTTCGCCGAAGCCGTGGAGCGGCTCGCCAATATGGCGGGCCTGGCGCTGCCGGCGGTGACGCCGGATGCGGCGCGGCAGGAGCAGCGGCGCCGCACGCTGCATGACGTCATGGACCTCGCCGCGACCTATTTCGCGGAGACGCTGGCTTCGCGCGTGGGTGCCAAGGCGCGCGGCTATCTCGCCGACCGCGCCATCTCGCCGGCGACGCAATTGCAGTTCCGCCTCGGCTATGCCCCGCCGGATCGCTTCGCGCTGAAGGAGCATCTCGGCAAGCTCGGCGTGTCCGTCGACGACATGGTCGAGACCGGCTTGCTGGTCGCCGGCGACGACATCCCCGTGCCTTACGACCGCTTCCGCGATCGCGTGATGTTTCCGATCACGGATTTGCGCGGCCGCGTCATCGCCTTCGGCGGGCGCGCGCTGGAGAAGGACGTTCCGGCAAAATACCTGAATTCACCGGAGACGCCGCTCTTCCACAAGGGCGACAATCTCTACAACCATCAGACCGCACGCAAGGCGACCCATGACGGCGCATCGCTGATCGTGGTCGAAGGCTATGTCGACGTCATCGCGATGGTCACCACCGGTTTTCCCGGCGCCGTCGCGCCGCTCGGCACCGCGCTCACCGAAAGCCAGCTCGCGCTGCTCTGGAAGATGGCGGACGAGCCGATCCTCTGCTTCGACGGCGACCGCGCCGGCCAGAAGGCGGCGTATCGCGCTGCGGATCTTGCCTTGCCCTATCTCGCGCCCGGCAAGAGCCTTCGTTTCGCGCTGCTGCCGGAAGGGCAGGACCCCGACGATCTTGCACGCTCCGGCGGGCGCGGTGCGATCGAGGAGGTGATTGGAGCGGCCCGTCCGCTCGCCGACATGATCTGGTCGCGCGAGCTCGAAGGCGGCAATTTCGCTACCCCTGAACGCCGCGCCGCGCTGGAAGCGCGCATCAAGGAGCTGACCAACGGCATCCGCGACGAGGTGGTGCGGCGCTATTACCGCGACGAATTCGTCGAGCGGCTGCAACGCGCCTTTGCCCCCGAAGGCGGGCGCGGCGGCTTCGGCGGCCGGGGCAATTTCCGCCAAGGCCAAGGCGGCGGCGGCCGGCCATTCCAGCCAAGGGGTGGCGGCGCGAATCGATTCGGCGGCCAGGGATTCGGTGGGGGGCGCCGTGGGCCGACCGGCCCCACCCCGCTACCGTCAGGCCCCTATCAGGCGGCCAGCCCCCAGCTGGCGGCCAGCCCGATCATGAGGGGACAGCGCAGTGCCATCTCGCGCCGGGAGGCCCTGATCCTGCAAATTCTGATCAACCACCCCTGGCTGCTGCACGACCACCTCGAGGAAGTCGCGGCCCTGGAGCTCGCCCATCCCGAGGTCCACAAGCTCCGGGCCGGCATCATCGCCGCCTTCGCCAACGACCATCATCATTCGCCCGACCCCGAGGAGCAGGCCGAGAAGATGCGGTCCGATCTCGAAAAGGGCGGATTTTCGCAAGTTCTTCAAAGGGTTGAGAGCGGTATCACCACCGCGGCGGTGTGGGGCGCGCGCGAGGGCGCAGCACGGGACGACGTTCTCTCCACCTGGCATCAGCTCGTTGCCTTGCATCGGCAATGGCATTCACTACTTAGGGAGTTGAAGGACGCCGAGCTGGCCTTGGGGGAGGACCCCAGCGAGGCCAATTTGGCGTGGCTGCGTGACGTCAAGGCCCGGATGGCCGAGGTCGACGGCACCGAAGCCCTGATCGAGGGTTTTGGCGAGCTGTCGGGCCGGTTCCAGAAGAGCGTGTGATGAAAAGAATCATGCGGACGGCCGGGGCCGGAACCGCTAAAAGACTCGCCAAATCTTGGGTTTGGCGGCAAAAACAGGGTTAATCGAGGCTTAACGGTCTTGTAGCACTTTGGCCATCAGGCGGCCGCAGGCAGAACAGACGCGTCAGGAATGAATCCGCGCAATCGCTGTTGGCACTTCACCTGCATCCGCTGCGACAAAGAGGCTGACGAAGCGTTAGGCAATTCCGGCGAGAGAAGGTTGGGGGTGGCGATAGACATGCGCGCCGCCCTTTCCGTGTCGAGAGCTGCCGAAGCGAGAGCGTCGGGCAACAGGTTCATGTGAATTCACGCGGACGCGGCGCAGCGTCCTGCATGAAGCGCGTTTAGGAGCAATGGATGGCCACCAAGGCAAAGACGCTGCAGGCGAAGGACAAGGAAAAAGACGACAAGGCAGCGGACGCGCCGGAGAAGGATTCCCAGGACGCGCCCTCGCCCTTGCTCGACCTGTCCGACGCCGCCGTGAAGAAGATGATCAAGCAGGCCAAGAAGCGCGGCTTCGTGACCTTCGATCAGCTCAACGAAGTCTTGCCGTCCGACCAGACCTCGCCCGAACAGATCGAGGACATCATGTCGATGCTCTCGGACATGGGCATCAACGTCACCGAAGCCGACGATAGCGAAGGCGAGGAAGAGAAGGACGAGGGCGGCGAGGACGAGACCGACAACGAGCTCGTCGAAGTCACCCAGAAGGCCGTCACCGAGGTCAAGAAGAGCGAGCCGGGCGAGCGCACCGACGATCCCGTGCGCATGTATCTGCGCGAGATGGGCACGGTCGAGCTGCTCTCCCGCGAAGGCGAAATCGCCATCGCTAAGCGCATCGAGGCCGGCCGCGAGGCGATGATCGCAGGGCTCTGCGAAAGCCCGCTGACCTTCCAGGCCATCATCATCTGGCGCGACGAGCTCAACGAAGGCAAGATCTTCCTCCGCGACATCATCGATCTCGAAGCCACCTATGCCGGCCCCGACGCCAAGGGCGGCATGAACAACGCGATGATCGCCGGTCCCACCGGCGAGAACGGCGAAGCTCCCGCCGAGGGCGGCCAGGCCGCCGCGGCCGTCGGCGCGCCCGCGCATGTCGCCCCGCCCGCCGCGCCGCCGTCGCCGACCCCGTTCCGCGCCGCGCCCGCCGCCGGCAATGTCGGCGAAGGCAAGGATCCCGGCGAATCGGCCGCCGAAGCCGACATGGACGAGGACGACGAGTTCGAGAACCAGATGTCGCTGGCGGCGATCGAGGCCGAGCTCAAGCCGAAGGTCGTCGAGATCTTCGACAAGATCGCCGAGAGCTACAAGAAGCTGCGCAAGCTGCAAGAGCAGGACATCCAGAACCAGCTCGAGAGCACCTCGCATGGGCCCTCGCTCTCGCCGCACCAGGAGCGCAAATACCGCAAGCTCAAGGACGAGATCATCGTCGAGGTGAAGTCGCTGCGCCTCAACCAGGCGCGCATCGATTCACTGGTCGAGCAGCTCTACGACATCAACAAGCGCCTCGTCTCGCATGAGGGCCGCCTGATGCGCCTTGCCGACAGCCACGGCGTCGCGCGCGAAGACTTCCTGCGCAACTATACCGGTTCTGAATTGGACCCGCGTTGGCTCAACCGGGTGTCAAAACTCTCGGCCAAGGGCTGGAAGAACTTCGTCCATCACGAGAAGGATCGCATCAAGGACCTTCGCCACGAGGTGCACCAGCTCGCCGCCCTCACCGGGCTCGAGATCGTCGAATTCCGCAAGATCGTGCACTCCGTGCAGAAGGGCGAGCGCGAAGCCCGCCAGGCCAAGAAGGAGATGGTGGAAGCCAACCTCCGTCTCGTGATCTCGATCGCCAAGAAGTACACCAACCGCGGCCTGCAGTTCCTCGACCTGATTCAGGAAGGCAACATCGGCCTGATGAAGGCGGTCGACAAGTTCGAGTATCGTCGCGGTTACAAGTTCTCGACCTACGCCACGTGGTGGATCCGCCAGGCGATCACGCGTTCGATCGCCGATCAGGCGCGCACCATCCGCATCCCCGTGCACATGATCGAGACGATCAACAAGATCGTGCGCACCTCGCGCCAGATGCTCAACGAGATCGGCCGCGAGCCGACCCCGGAAGAGCTCGCCGAGAAGCTCGGCATGCCCTTGGAGAAAGTGCGAAAAGTTCTCAAGATCGCCAAGGAGCCGCTGTCGCTGGAGACGCCGGTCGGTGACGAGGAGGATTCGCATCTTGGCGATTTCATCGAGGACAAGAACGCGATCCTGCCGATCGACGCCGCGATCCAGTCGAACCTGCGCGAGACCACGACGCGCGTGCTCGCCTCGCTCACCCCGCGCGAAGAACGCGTCCTGCGCATGCGCTTCGGCATCGGCATGAACACCGACCACACGCTGGAAGAAGTCGGCCAGCAGTTCTCGGTGACGCGCGAGCGTATCCGCCAGATCGAAGCCAAGGCGCTGCGGAAGCTGAAGCATCCGTCGCGGTCGAGGAAGCTGCGGAGCTTCTTGGATAATTGATTGGGAACGGAGTGGCCGGGGCTTGATCGGGGCATCCATCCAAACCGAAAACGGCGGGCGTAAGCCCGCCGTTTCCATTAGGCGGCTGAGCAAAGCGCCTTCTTCGTCGCACTTCCTGACGCTCTTCACTTACACCACGGGATGTTTCCCTTTAGAACGGTATTATTCTCTATCTCCTTGCGAAGGGCCGGCGAAAAGTAGGGCTGCTCGGACTTGAGTTCCTCAGGAGTCACGTTGGTTTTGTGACGGTCGCCGACGCACGCCGTCTTAAGCTGCTTTGCAGTTAGCTGCTGCGCCCCCTTGAAGCTGGTGCGGGAGATGACGGCTCGCGCGAAGTTGGCATCCTTCAATATGGCGCCGGAGAAATCGGCGCCCTGAAGCCCGGCGTCGCTGAAGTTTGCCCCTTCCAGGTTTGCGTCGATGAGTGAGTGACGAATTTCCGCCTCACGTCTCCGTTGTCGGTGCCTTCCCTATTGTCTCCCTCGTCCCCCTTGTGAAGGTGATCGCCGATTGTCTTATCCCAGGAGGGATTCAGGTAGTCGCCCGCCTTGATGCCGATCAACTGCGCATAGGAAAGATCGGTTTTACCGAAATCGACCCGAAGCATTTTCGACCCCGAGAACCTGGCCTTGGCAAAGCCCTGGATGAGGCCCCATTCATCGAGACGCTGGCATCGACTGGCAGCGCAACAAGCTGCTGGCGCTGGTGCGCGCGGGGACTGTCGAATTCAGGGACATCAACGAGCAGCCTGATGCGCTGGCGCATTTCGGCGCTTCGCTCGACGACATCAGGCGCCGCCTGCACGCGACCGATGAGGACGGCCGGCTCATTGTCGGTGCGGATGTCGCTGTTGCGTTGTGGCGGATAAAGCCGGGGGAGGGGTGGCTTGCGGCGCTGTTCGGCAATCGCTTGGCGCTGCCGGCCACGCGGTTCGGCTACGACCGATTTGCTGATCTGCTGTTTGCCTGGAACAAGTGGTGCGGGCGCTGGTGAGCGCCTGCCTGTATCGGCCTCACTTCTTCTTCACCCCCACCCGCTCGATCCGCTTGATCTCCAGCGCGGGCCGGCCGCTCTTCTCCGCGATCTCGCGGTCCTGCTCCATGATGAAGCCGCGCGCGGGTTCGTCGCCGTCGAGGCCGCCGAGCAGCTCGGAGGGCACGCGGCGGTTGGAGCGTTGGGAATCGTCTTCATAGAAGACGTTGAAGAAGGCGAATTCGCCTTTGGGATTGGTTCCGGGTTTCTTGGCCATGGCGGCTTTTCGTCGATAGAGGCGCCTTAGTCAAATGACTTTGCGCAGGGCCCCGGGGGCGGTGGGAAGCCGTGGCCGCGGACCCGCCGTGTCACAAACCCTGGCATCGAGAGGCGCTCGCCTCAATAAACGGCGGGCCGAAGCCCGCCGTCTATTTTTGGTCTTCAGTGTCGCCCGGGGCTGGCGGGGCGACAACCTAAAATAGAATGTTATAGAAGGCGCGCTGCGATGGCAAGGCAAATCAGATGATGCCGATGTCGCAGCGAGCGCATCACATATGCGTTGGCTACGATCTGTGGTGTGTCGCCACATCGAAGCAATTATTCGGATTGGCAAACCACTTTGTTCATCTTCGCGGGCGCGCGATGCAGCGCATGTGGAGCGCGCCATTGCCGGAAGGGTGCGCCGGCCTGCACATGCTCCCGCGTGCGTGCAGATGATGTGATCAGCGTGTGAGGCGAGTTCCATCGCCGCGCGGTTCTCATTGCATGCGCGGCCGCTGCGCCACCTCCTGCACGGCGAGCCGCGATCCGTGCCCGCCGCCCTTGTCGTTGTTCTCCTTGCGCCCCTGCGCCATGATCGCGCTGCCCATCGCGGCCGAGCCGAAGGTGATGAGGAAGGAGGCCAGCAGCAGCGCGAGCGCGATGCCGGGAGAGCTGTCGGCGAAGATCAGCTCGCGCAGATGTCCTGGATTGAGCCAGAGCAGCCCGCCGACGAGAAGCGCGGCGGCGCAGGCGCCGATCGCGAGGTTGATGGCGAGCAGGCGAAGCAGGGGGATGCGGAGGAGGGCGCGCGTTGGCTTGTGCTGATGGTCGGGCATGGCCTGTTGCCTCAGACTTTGTCGAGCCCGGAATAACGCCGAGAGAGGATGTGTGCGTCCACCCCTCTCACGTCGTTCGTGCCGCGATATTGACCCGCATCAAACTCGCACGCAATGCTTTACGGCGCCACCAGCTCTACCCGTCGGTTCAGCGCGCGGCCGGCATCCGTCGCGTTCGGGCCGACCGGCGCCAGCAGGCCGACACCGGCGGTGCGCAGGCGTTGCGGGGCGATCCGGAAGCTCTTCGTAAGCTCGGCCGCGACCGCTTCCGCGCGGCGCTTCGACAGATCGAGATTGTAGTCATAGGCGCCCTGGCTGTCGGTGTGGCCGACGATGAAGACATTGAGCTGCGGCTGGCTCGCCAGCAGCTTTGCGATCTGCTCCAGCGTCGGACGGCTTTCCGGTCTCAGCACGGCCTTGTCGGTGTCGAAATAGATGCCGTAGAGCGCGATGTGGCCGGTCTCGCCAAGGCCCTTCGCCATCGCGGCGGCGTCGACCATCTTGTTCGCGATGGCGCCGAGCTCGGCGACGGTGACCTGCGCCGTGATGTCCTGGTTGTTCTGGCTGACGATGACGCTGGCATAGGTCTCGCGTCCGCCTTCGACCTTGCGGCCGGCGAAATAGCGATAGTTGAAGCCGTCGACCCACATCTGCGGCACCGGCAGCGTGTCGATGCTTTCGGTGAAGGGAATGGCGCCGCAGGCTTCGGTGTCGCAGGCCAGCAGGGTCTCGAAGCCCGCTTTGGCAAGCTGCGTCTCGAAATTGCGCGACACTTCAAGGATCGAGGGACCGGGATTGGTGCGATAGGCGATGCGGACGATGCGGCCCTCGAGCCGCCGCGCGTCGGTCGGCTGGCCGTCCCTGAAGGCGGCCGCCTGGATCCGCGTCGCATCGAAATCCTTCACCACATAGCCGGTGACGACGCTGCCGGCGAACCGGCCGATGCCGGGATAGTCGCGCGCGCCCGCCACGTCGCGCGTCTGCGCGGAGGCGGGGATGGTGTACAGGCAGAGCAGGGCGGCAAGGACGAGCATTCCCGGGACGGTTTGCGGTGCGGGCATGGGCACTCTCTGTCGGTTGTGGGGGCTGGGGCGCAAGACGTTAGTCTCGCGCGCCGCCCTGCCGGTTCTAACCGACGGACCGTTTCCGCTTCCATTGCGCCGGAACTTGCCGTCTGCCTTACGCGGCCGGCGCGGCCCGGCCGGCGGCCGCGCGCTCCTGCGCGGCCTGCTGGCGCTCCGTCATGGTCTGCCACAGCGCTGCGATGCTCACTTGCGTCTGCGGCGCGATCAGGCAATGGCCTTCATTGTCGAAGCCGCAGAACCGCACGAGAGGATCCTTCTTCACCTCGATCAGCGCCTGGTTGATCATCTCGAGGCAGGTGATGACCGCGTTGATGTCAGGCAGGCGGGTGTGATGAAGGATGTCCATCAGGCGGAACGTCATCACCGCGGGCTGGCCGAAGCTGATGCCGGGGCGGCCGAGCTCGAGCAGCACGTTGACCGCCGGCAGCACGCCCCTGATGTGCTCGAGCACGCCGGCGACGTCCTCCACGCTGCAGGCGACAAGATGAGAGGCCTGCGGCGGCATCGTCACGGGCGCGCGCGGGCTGAGGCCGAGCGAAGAGATCACCTCCTGCTCGATCCATTGCCGCACCGCTGCGGGCGAATTGCAGATCTGCTCGGCGGTCAAGGTAATTCCGGTCATGAACGCGTCTCCTCGGAGGCTTTCCTGGTCGCCTGCAATCTAGGGAGCGTTACGTGAGACAGTTTGATGCGGATCAAGCCTGATGCTTTGACCCTTGCGGCTTTCCCGGGCATGATCCGCGCGTTGCTTCGCGCTTTTCTCCAAGGGGTTTTTCCATATGCTGAGACTGCTTCTCGCCGCCGCGTCCGTCCTGTGTCTGGCCGGCGGCTCGGCGCAGGCCGCGCGCTGCGGCGGCGACTTCAACAGCTTCGTCGCCACCATGGCGCAAGAGGCACAGGCCGCCGGCGTCTCGGCGAGCGTGACCAACGCGGCGCTCAGCGGCGTGACCCCCGATGGCGCGGTGCTCGCCTTCGACCGCCGCCAGCGCCACACCTTCAACAAGAGCTTTGAGCAGTACGTCTCGACCCGCGTCGGCCCGGGCCGCATCAATGGCGGCCGCGCGCTGCTGCAGCGCCACGCCGCGCTGCTCTCGCGCATCGAGCAGCAGTTCGGCGTGCCACGGTATATCCTGGTCGCGATCTGGGGCCTGGAGAGCGATTTCGGCAAGGGCGACATCGGCAAGATGCCGGTGGTCCGCACGCTGGCGACGCTTGCGCATGATTGCCGCCGCACCGATCTGTTCCAGGGCGAGCTGCTCGCCGCCTTGAAGATCGTGCAGCGTGGCGACCTGCCGCTGCGCGACCTCATCGGCGCCTTTGCCGGCGAGATCGGCCAGACCCAGTTCCTGCCGTCGTCCTACATCAAATATGGCGTCGATTTCGACGGCGACGGCCATGTCGACCTCCGCCACAGCGTCCCCGACGTGCTGGCCTCGACCGCCAATTTGCTCCACACCAACGGCTTCAAGATGGGCCAGCCCTATGGCGAAGGCACCGCCAATTTCGAAGCGATGCGCGAGTGGAACAGGGCGGTGATCTACCGCAAGACCATCGGCTATTTCGCCGATCGGCTGGCGGGGCAGTGATGCCGTCACGCCCCCTTCGCCATCTGCTCCAGCTTCCGTTGCAACGGCGCCCAATAGGTGCCCGGGCGAAAGCGCTGCAGCAGGTCCATGAAGCGGGCGTCGTTGCCGATCAGGATGCGCGGCTCGTTCTTCTCGATGCCCTTGATGATGCGCAGCGCAGCGTCCTTCGGCGTGGTCTTGGCCGCGTTCTCGAACCGCTCGATCGACTGCGCGCGGCGGGCATTGTCGGTGACGCCGACACCGGTGCGCGAGTTGCGCGCGATCGCGGTGGCGACCCCGCCGGGATGCACGACCGACAGCTTCACGGGGCTTCCTGCCACCACCAGCTCATGCCGCACGCTCTCTGAAAAGCCACGCACCGCGAACTTCGCCGCCGCATAGGCCGACTGTCCCGGCGGCGCGATGATGCCGAAGATCGAGGAGAGGTTGACGATATGCGCCTCGGGCCTCGTCTTCAGATGCGGCAGGAAGGCGCGTGTGCCGTGCACCACGCCCCAGAAATTGATGTCGAACAGCCAGTCCATCTGCGCTTGGTCGATCTCCTCGAACGAGCCCATCAGCGCCACGCCCGCATTGTTGACGACGATGCCGAGCTCCGGATGCGCGGCGGTCGCCTCGCTCGCGAACCGCGCGATGTCGGTGGGCTCGCCGACGTCGACGCGATGCACGCTGACCTTGCGGCCTCGTCCGATCTCGGCCGCGAGCGTCTTCAGCCCGGCCTCGTCGCGATCGGCGAGCGCGAGATCGCAGCCTCGCCCCGCCAGCTCGATGGCCAGCGCCCGGCCGATGCCGCTGGCGGCTCCCGTGATGGCGGCGGCGCCGCGAATCGCTGTCATGATGTCCCCCGTCAAGGCCCGATCGATGGAACTATGCTTTACATTTTTTCAGAATGGAACCGAACCACATGGGAATTTGCTCCTTAACGTACGTTACGCAAGCGAGCATTGGAGACGCAGATGGGACAAGCGCAACCATTTCGTGCCACCGCGCTGATCGTGGAAGACGATGTCATGCAGCGTGAGATGTTGTGTCTCCTGCTCGAAGAGAGCGGTTACCAGGTCATCCAGTGCGAAAGCGCCGAGGCCGCCGAGCTCGTGCTTGAGAAGAGCGCCGGCGCGCTTTGCCTGATGCTGACCGACGTGCAATTGGCCGGCCGCATGAACGGCGTCGAGCTCGCTCATGTCGCCAAGGATCGCAATCCCGGCCTCGACGTCGTGGTCACCTCCGGCCGCCCGTTGATGCAGCCGCTGCCCGAGGGCGCAAAATTCTGGGCCAAGCCCTGGGCGCCGCTCGACGTGCTGCGCGAAGCCGAGATCGCACAGCTGTCGTGAGGCCTCGCTTCGCCGTTGCGCGGGGGTGATGTAGAGAGACTGAAGGCCCTGGGGCGTGACTTCCCTGCCGCGATGGGCGGTGATAGCGTCCGCCCATGTCCTGGTCCTTCCTGCTCACCTCGCTCATCGTCGTCGCCTCGCCCGGCACCGGCGTGCTCTATACGCTGGCCGCCGCGCTCACGCGCGGCTCGCGCGCCAGCCTCGCCGCCGCCTTCGGCTGCACGCTCGGGATCGTGCCGCATATGTGTGCCGCGATGCTTGGGCTCGCCGCGGTGCTCCACACCAGCGCGCTCGCCTTTGCCGCGCTGAAATGGGGCGGGGTCGCCTATCTGCTCTACATGTCCTGGCAGGCGCTGCGCGAGAGCGGGGCGCTTTCGGTCGAGGGTGACATCAGCGAGCGCTCGAGCGGCCGCGTCATCGTGACAGGCTTCCTGATCAACATCCTCAATCCGAAGCTGTCGATCTTCTTCCTCGCCTTCCTGCCGCAGTTCATCGCCGTGGACGAAGCCCATGTGCTGGCGCGCATGCTGGAATTGAGCGGCACCTTCATGGCGATGACCTTCGCGGTGTTCGCCGTCTACGGCCTGTGCGCCGCCTCGGTGCGCGAGCACGTCATCTCCCGCCCGCGCGCCATGGCCTGGTTGCGCCGCAGCTTTGCGGCCGGCTTCGCCGCGCTCGGCGCCAAGCTGGCGTTTGCGGAGCGGTAGTCCTCTCCGGGCAATAAAAAAGCGGGCCTCGCGCCCGCCACCTCTTACCCGACGCCCGGGCGGAGCGAGGCTCCACCCGGGCAAAGAACAAGCCTCGTTACTTCTTCTTCGCCTTCTTGGCCTTTTTCGCCTTCTTCTTCGTCGCCTTCTTCGCTTTCTTAGCCATAGGATCCTCTTCAGGGTTAATGGTGAAACGCGACACGAGGGATGCTAGGCGGAGGGCCAGCCTCGCAACATCCTCGACGACAAACTCAGCAGATTCGCAGCGCTCTGCCCCGCACTGTCACATACGTGTCATCGCGTTATCCACAGCTCAGATGCATTTTCAGGTGATTTTGGTCCGCGAATCCGCATCGCCCTGTCGGCGATGCCATCGCCCGCGACAGACTTAACGATCCGCCAACGGCCCCGGCATTCATGAATCCAAAACCAAAGGCGGAACTTTCGAAGGTCGCAGTGAGACTCCATTAAGCGCGTCGCGCGCATGATCACCGCAAGAAAACGGGGATGGGTCATGGACGGACGGTTGCCAGAGACGGGAGGCGGGACGCTGCGCGTGCTGCACGCGTCATGCTGAACGTCCCGACATTGTGGACCGTCTTCGTCGTCAACTTCCTGGCGCTCGGCGTGATCTGGGCCTACGTGACGCGGTCCTATCCGAAATTCGCCGCCGCGCGGTTCTGGATGGCATCGTCCTTCGTCGGCGCCACCGGTGCGATGACGGCGCTGGTCCGCCTGTTCGTCGCCTCGCCCTTGCCGCTGCTGCTCGGCGCCGCCGGCGTCATCGCCGCGAGCTGCTTCGCCGCCATGGGCATTCAGCGCTTCTATGACCGGCCGGTCTCTTGGCGCCTCATGACGGTCGCGGGATGCCTGAGCCTTGCCGGTGTCGTGGTCTTCATGGTGGGCTTCGAGCACATGCAGCTGCGCATGCTCAGCTACACGCTGGGTCAAGCCTTGCCGCTGGTGCTGGCGCTGCGCCTGCTGCTGTGGCCGCCCGAAGGCCGCGCCAGCCCGGGCGCACGGCTGTCCGGCATCGTCATTCTCACCATCATCGCGATTCTCGTGGCCCGCACGGTGGGCAACCTGCTCGGCCACGATCTGTCGGCGAAGGCCGGCGGCCAGACCCATGCCGTCATGGTGCTGGGGCTGCTGTTCCTGTCGATGACGCTCAATTTCGGCTTCCTGCTGATGGCGATGGACCGGCTCCGGGGCGAGGTCGCCGACCTCGCGCTGCTCGACGATCTCACCGGCGTCGCCAACCGGCGGCATCTGTTGCAGCGGCTGACCGAGGAATGCGCCCGCTCCGAGCGCAGCGGCGCGCCGTTCTCGCTGCTGGTGATCGATCTCGACGGCTTCAAGACCATCAACGACACCCACGGCCATGCCGCCGGCGATGCCTGCCTGAAGCACTTCACGCTGATGGCGCAGACGCGCCTGCGGCCCGGCGACATGCTCGCCCGCACCGGCGGCGACGAGTTCTGCGTCGTGCTGCCGTCCTCGTCCTTGCGCGAGGCCGCCGCGATCGCCCGCCGCGTGCTCGAGGTCTGCCGCCAGGATGCCGAGGCCTGCACCGGCAGCGACATCCCGATCGCGATCTCGATCGGCGTCGCGCAATGGGATCGCGGCATCGGCGCATTCCCGGACCGCCTGATGGCCAATGCCGACCACGCCCTCTATGCCGCCAAGAAGAACGGCAAGAACGACTTTGCCGTCTACGACCCGGTGCCGCCGCTGTCGCCCGCAGCGATCGGCCCGGACCACAGCCAGCGCACATTCGCGTAAGGCCGTGCTACATCGGGGGTCCGTGATTGGATCCCGCCTGATGATTGCCCGCCTGCTCGCAGCCGCCCTGGCCGCTCTCGTGTTGATCGTCCCCGCCATCGCCGAGGATGCCGAGCTGGCCAAGCTGGCGCGCGCCTCCGGCACGCCCGAGATGCCTGGGCTGAAGATCGTTTGGCTCGCGCCATGGGGCGACGTCGCCAACGCAAGGCCGTGGCGCAACATCATCGTGCACCAGACTGAAGGACCCGCAGGCTCGGCGCGAGGCGGCGCGCAGGCGCAGGCAAAGGCGCCGACGCGCCGTGGCGTCACGGTGTGGGTCGAGACCGACGGCACCGTCTATTGGGCGGTCGCGGAGAACCTGGTGCCGACCCATGGTGACGGCGCCAACCGCAACGACAACAAGTACATCGACAATCGCGCGACCTACCGCCAGGTCGTGCGCGACAATTCGATCGGCGTCGAGTTCGCCGGCAATTATCCCGACGTGACGACGGGCCCGACCGAGGCGCAGGTCGCGGCGTGGCAGATCCTCGTCAAGGTGCTGCGCACGCGCTACGACATCCCGCTTGATCACGTCTATGCGCACAATTGGATCGACTACAAGGACGCGCGCTATTGCGAAGGCTGCTGGCTCGCAACCCTGGCGCGGATGTGGGGAGAGTAGACGGCCGGCGTCACACCGGCTGCGACATCCAGCGGAAGAACCGTTGCATAAGTCCCGGCCGCCCCGGCAATTCCGGCGGCTCGTCCGCGGCCAGCACGCGTTTGTAGAAATAGTCCAGGAACACCATGTCGTTCGGCTCGGTGACGGTGAATGTCTCCTCGCCGAAGAACACGCTGTAGCCATAGAAGAACGGGCCCATGATGGGGATCGTCGCCGTGCTTGCATAGTCCTTGGAGATCACGAACTCGGACGGCTCCAATCCGTGCTCGCGCATCGCCTGCTCGACCAGCGGCAGCTTGCGCATGAACAGGGCTGAGAAGCCGCCGACGGTGGATTGCAGAATGATCGACATGGCGTCCGTCCTAGCGATGCTGTCGGCCGGTCGACCGGCAGCGCGGGTCAAGTCCGGGTTTGATGCTACGTCGGACGAGGGGAGGCGACTGTGATGTCCTGCACTCCCGCCACAATCACCGCTATGGTCGCGGACGTCGGGTTGCGCTTTGCACCAGACAAACAAAAAGCCGGCGTCGCCGCCGGCTTTCTGTCTCTTTCGATCCGCCAATCTCTCTTCGCGGCGAAGCCCCGCTTAGTGCGCGGCCTCCAGCGCGGCCTGTTCGGCCCTTGCGATCGTGCCCTTGACCGCGGACTGCACCTTCTCGAAGGCGCGGACCTCGATCTGGCGGACGCGCTCGCGCGACACGCCGAACTCGGCGGCAAGGTCTTCCAGCGTCATCGGCTCATCGGCGAGGCGGCGCGCCTCGAAGATGCGGCGTTCGCGCGGGTTGAGCACGCCCATGGCGCCGTTCAGCGCGTCACGGCGATGATCATACTCCTCGTGCTCCGCCATCATGGCTTCCTGGTTGGGCGTGTTGTCGACCAGCCAGTCCTGCCATTCGCCGGCCTCGCCGTCGTCGCGGATCGGTGCGTTGAGCGACGCGTCGCCACCGAGGCGGCGGTTCATGTCGATCACGTCCTGATCGGTGACGCCGAGGCGCTTGGCAATGATCTTCACCTGGTCGGGGCGCAGATCGCCTTCGTCCAGTGCGTTGATCTTGCTCTTCGCCTTGCGCAGGTTGAAGAACAGCTTCTTCTGGTTCGCGGTGGTGCCCATTTTCACGAGCGACCAGGAACGCAGGATGTACTCTTGAATCGACGCCTTGATCCACCACATGGCGTAGGTGGCGAGACGGAATCCCTTCTCGGGTTCGAAACGCTTCACCGCCTGCATCAGGCCGACATTGCCTTCCGAGACGACCTCGGAGATCGGCAAGCCGTAGCCGCGATAGCCCATGGCGATCTTGGCGACGAGCCGGAGATGGCTGGTGACGAGTTGGTGCGCCGCGTCGCGATCGTCATGCTCGCGCCAACGCTTGGCGAGCATGTATTCCTGCTGGGGTTCCAGCATCGGGAACTTGCGGATCTCGGCGAGGTAGCGAGATAGGCCGGATTCTCCATTGAGGACCGGCAAAGCAGCGGTACGGGCCATAGTGCGCCCTCCAAAGGTTCAGGCCCCCGATAGCGGCGGGCCAGGCAGACGACCGCTGTGTCAAAGCCGGCCGGGCTGCGATGTTCCGCGTCGGTCATTTCCAACGCAGGCGCAATATACCCCATGGGGGGGCAAAAAGGGAAGGATTGCTGACGTCACGTCCCCGTGTGGCAGCTATAATCTTTTGTAATGTAACGCTTTTCTTAAAGCCTCTGCGTCATAGCGCCGCTTTCAGGGCACTTTGAAGGAGAAGCAAATCCTCCGGCAAGGGCGCCTCCCAGTGCAGTAATTCTCCCGTCCTCGGGTGCTCCAATACCAGCAAATAGGCATGCAGGGCCTGCCGCCCAAGCGCGGTCAGGGCGGCTTGCGACTCGGGGCCGAGCTGGTTCGCCTTGGTCTTGAAATGCGGGCCATAGACGGCATCCCCCATCAGGGGATGGCCGATATGGGCGAGATGGACGCGGATCTGGTGGGTGCGCCCGGTCTCGAGCTCGCAGGCGAGCAGCGTCGCGATCGGCTTGCCGTCGCGGCCGTTGAAACTCTCCAGGATCTCCCAATGCGTCACCGCTTCGCGGCCGCCCTGGCGCACCGCCATCTTCTCGCGCGCATGCGGATGGCGGTCGATCGGCGCATCGACGGTGCCGCGGTGCCGGCCGGGCACGCCCCAAGCAAAGGCCATGTAGCCGCGCCGCATCTCGCCGGTGCGGCCGTGATCGGCGAACTGGGCCGACAGCGACGCGTGGGCCATGTCGTTCTTGGCGACCACCATCAACCCTGTGGTGTCCTTGTCGAGCCGGTGCACGATGCCGGGCCGGCGCACCCCGCCGATGCCCGACAGCGAAGCGCCGCAATGGGCGATCAGCGCATTCACCAGCGTGCCGGTCTCGTGGCCGGCTGCGGGGTGGACCACCAGCCCCTTCGGCTTGTTGAGGACCACGATGTCGTCGTCCTCGAACACGATGTTGAGGGCGATCTCCTCGCCCTTGGGCTCGGCGGGCGCTGCCTCCGGGACGTCGATTGTGATCGTATCGCCGGGACTTACATGATAAGCGGGGTCGCGGACCGCGGAGGCCTTCAGCTGGACTGCGCCCGCCAGGATCAGGGCTTTCAGCCGCGATCGTGACAGCTCGGTGAGGCGCGCCGCCAGCACGCGGTCGAGCCGGGCCGAGCCTTCGTCACCGGCGACGACAACCTCCAACCTTTGCGCAGAGCCAGAATTTTCCATGACGACGTCTGATACCGCTGTTCCCGAACCGAGCCCCGAGCAGGCCGCGCTGTTCGCGCGGGTGCGGCGGATGATGCTGATCGCGGGGTTGACCACGGCGCTGGCGATCTGCGCCGTGCTGATCGCGGTGGGCTACCGCCTTTTCAAGTCGGAGGGAAGGGCGGCCGAACCCGCCGGCGACGTCACCGCCACCCTGCCCAAGGGCGCCAGGATCGTCTCGACCGGGGTCGCCGGCGACCGCCTCGTGATCACCCTGGACCTGGGCGGGGTCACCGAGATCCGCACATTCGACGCCCACACCCTGAAGCCCGCCGGACGGCTGAAATTCGCCAATGAGCCCTAAAAGGCCCGTCGGGGTCCTTGCGGCGGACAAATTTCGAGGTTATTGGCTAGCCCTCACGCTCCCTTCGTCTAGCGGTTAGGACGCGGCCCTCTCAAGGCTGAAACAGGGGTTCGATTCCCCTAGGGAGCGCCAGTCAAATCCTAAGCCATTGAAAACCTGCACACTCTGGGCAACCATGTGAGCCTGGAAAACCGCCTGCTACTTGCGTAGCCCAGGAAGCGGTCCGCATTGGTTGTGCAATGGCAGTCCTGATCCCGAGCCTTGGCTTCGCGCGCTTCGACAGCCGTGGGGAGCTTCGACTCGCCGAACGTCTCAAGGATTTCCTCGAAGAGAACGCCGTCGTTTGGCACAACCTTCCCGTCGGCCCCCTCAACCGCCATCCGGACTTCATCATCGTCCATCCCGCGAGCGGCCTGCTCGTGCTCGAGGTGAAAGACTGGCGTCTGGAGACGATCGTCTCGGCGGACAAGACGCAGGTCGAACTGCTGACACAGCGTGGCGTCGTGCGGGAGAGCAATCCGCTCGAGCAGGCGCGCAAATACACGTTCGAGGTCTTGCGCACGCTGGAGCGCGACGGGCAGCTGCTCTTTCCCCCCGGTCATCGCTTCGCGGGCCGCACGCTTGTGCCGTTCGGCCACGGCGCCGTGTTCACCAACATCACGCGCAAGCAGTTCGATCAGACCGACCTCAAGGAGGTGTTCCCCGAGCAACTCTGTGTGTTCAAGGACGAGATGACGGAAGGCGCCGATCCCGAGGAATTCCGGTCGAGGTTATGGCGCATGGTCTATCCGCGTCTCGGAGAGCTGCTGTCTATGCCGCAATTCGACCGGCTGCGAGCGCTGCTGTTTCCCGAGATCCGGATACGGCAGATCGCCCTGCCTTTGGAGGATGCGCCGAGGGCGGATCCTTCGGACCGCACGCTTGCGGTCATGGATCTGCATCAGGAGCAGTTCGCGCGCAGCCTTGGGGAGGGACATCGAATCATCCGCGGCGTCGCCGGATCGGGCAAGACCCTGATCCTGGCGTTCCGGGCCGAGTATCTGGCGCGCGCGGCGGCAAAGCCGGTGCTGATCCTGTGTTACGCCAATGGCATCGCAGGGCGACTCGAAGATGCCATGCAGAGCAGGGGCGTGGAGGACCGCGTTCAGGTTCTCACCTTTCACTCCTGGTGTTACCGGATGCTGCGAACCTACGGAATCCCCGCGCCCTCGGAGCGCGACTACCCGGACTATGCGCAGCGGTTGGCCGCCAGCGTTGCCGCGGTCGTGGACGCGGTCGATCAGGGCCACATCCCGCCGGAGCAATATGACGCCGTCCTGATCGACGAGGCACACGATTTCGAGCCGCGTTGGCTCGCGCTTGCAGCCAAGATGGTGAACCCGCGCACCAGGGCGCTGATGGTCGTCTACGACGACATCCAGGCCATCTACAAAGGGCGTGAACGCCCGGTGTGGAGTCAGCTCGGAATCGAAGCCAAAGGCAGAACCACCGTGTTGAAGGTCAACTATCGCAACGCTGCGCAAATCGTCGCCTTCGCGAGACGCTTCGCTGCGGATGTCATTGGCGCTCCCGGCACGACGGCCGACGACGAGCACGCCATCCTGTTGCCCGAAGACGCCGGCCGGCAGGGGCTGGAGCCGGACGTGCGGCGGTGCGTGAGCGTCGATGCGGAAGCTCACTGCGTCGCCGAGTGGTTCCTGGACCGGAAAAAGGCCGGGTACGAGTGGTCGCAGATGGCGTGCCTCTACCCCGAGCACTGGATCGGTGGGAAAGTCGCACAGATCCTGGCCAAGCACGGCGTGCCGATCGACATGGCCAAGGACAATCGCAACCGGGTCTCGGTCAAGCGCGTGGCCGTGCGATTCTTGAGCATGCATTCCGCGAAGGGCCTCGAGTTTCCCTGTGTCGCCATTGCCGGCCTGGGCCTGCTCGGCCGCCACGGCGAGACCGTCGAGGAATGCGTGCGACTGACCTATGTCGGCGTGACCCGGGCGACGCACGAGGCGCTGCTGACCTATTCGAGTGAAACGGCGTTGGTGCAGCGTTTGATCGCGTAGACCAACGCCGCGACCGCGATCTCTACCTGGTTGTTCCACATAGAGTCCGACCAATGGCATTGGCGATCAATATCCGGGCCGACAACGAGTCAGCAGGCGAGATCGAGCGGCTGTGGGATCAGGTTGCCGTGTTCGAGGCCGAACCTTCGATGCGCGCCCTCGGCTATCGGCCACATTTCACATTCGCGATCTACGACGAGCCTGCGGTCGACGAGAAGGCCGTGTGGGACATCATGCTGGCAGCTGTCGCCGGTGAGACGCAGTTGCGGATCGCATTCAACCAAATTCGCTGGTTCGAAGGTTCTCCGCTCGTCCTCTGGGCGGAGCCGGAGGCCGATGAAACCTTGGCTCGCATCCACCGCGCGATCAGCGCGGCCATCGATCCAGCCCATTGTCGTCCTCATTACCGGCCCGGTGCCTGGACGCCCCATTGCTCGCTCGGCACTGCCATTGCCGACGAACGGCGCGATGATGCGATTGCCTTTGCGCGGGCGTTTGATCGCAGATTTCAAGTGCTGTTCGACGTCGTGGATTGCGTCGCCTTTCCGCCGGTGCGGATTATCGCCGAGCGCAAATTACCATCTTAGCTGATCGTCGTCCTTCGCCAATGATCGCAATGTATCATGCCTTGCGAGCGCTCCCTCACGCCGTCGTCCCGTCGATCGACCGGCGGATCACTCCCTGCACCTCCGCGTTCGACAGGAACAGGTCGTGGTTGACGATGCCCCAGCCTTCCGCTGACGCATCGATCACGCGCACGCCGAGCCGCGCGATCGCGGCTTTCTCGGCGGCGCCGACCCGGGTCATTCCGCCTGCGAGCTGTCCCGACAGCGCCAGTGCGCGATCGTTCGTCGAGGCGATCACGGTGATCTTGCCGGCGAGCGGGCCAATGCGCTGGATCGCCGACGAGAACACGTCCATGTCGATATCGGGCGAAGCAAACACCACCGCGCCGATCTTGCCGGTGACCGTCTCGCCGTATCGCGCATGGAGCTGGCGCAGGCTTTCGAGCGTCAGCATGGTTCCCATGCTGTGCGCGACGATGTGGACGCGGCCAGCGCCGGGCGAGGACACCAGCGCCGAAAGCACGCGCTCGAAATCGTCGCGCGACCACATCGCGCTGTCGCGGTCATAGGCATAGTCGAACAGTCCGGCCTTGGAGGGCCAGGCGAACACCATGGTCCGGCCACGGAACCTGATCGCATCGGAGAGATAGGCGCCATCCAGCACCGCCGTCTCGAACGTCTGCTTGAAGCCGTGCACATAGATCAGCACGTCCCCGCCGCCGGCCTGCACGGCGAGATCGCCGGCGTCGGTTGGCGCGGTCTCGATCCGATCGAGACGCCAGCCGCCAAGTCCAACCGAGGCGAGCGACAGGCGGCTCTCGTCGGGCGCCACCAGCTTGGCCCGCGCGACCGTCATGCTCGTCGCGCGCTCCGGACCGAACCAGGGTTTGGCGCGAGCACCATTCACGGGCTTGCGCGTGGTGGCGACGAGCACTGTGGAGTCGACGGAGAGCGACGAGGCATCGTAGCGCGCGCCGGTCGCACCGAGCCCGGCGCATCCGCCGAGCGCGAGCGCACTGCCCCCCGACATGAGTCCGCCGAGCACAGCGCGGCGCGACATGGAATGACGGGAGTCTCGTTGCAGAAGATGTCGGACGATCACACGGAACCCTCGGGAACTTGCCCACCGTAACGCCGCCCCGTCTATCCCCTGAATGACAATGGGGGCGAGAAGACGGCGGAGCCTCCTCGCGCACATCATGGTGTTCGGGTGATTGCCCGGTCAGTCGACGATCTCGATGGAATGGACCTCGCACCAACCCCGCAATGCCCGCTTTGTCGCCTTGTTCCGATAGTCATGCCAAGCATCGATCGCTCTCCGTTGAGAGAGGAGGGTCTTGAATTTCTGATAGGCGCCGCGCTTGCTGAAGATGTCGCGAACGTCGTCCAGGTCGCTCGGCAGGTGCTTGCGGACGAAATCCAGCACAAGCGGCTTGCCGAGGCTGAGATCTCGCGAGTTCGGCATCGGCAGGTATTTGGTCTCGTCGTCGATATCGTCAGGCAGTTCGTCGTCTTCGAGCTCCTGCAGGGTGTTATCGTCGAACTGATAGTAGATCTTTCCTGTCTGCCTGCAGACGAAGGTGCGGCACTCACTCATGCCGCCACTGGCGTCGGCGAACTCGAAAGCCTGAAGGATGTCTCCAAAGCGAGCTGGCATGATCGGCTCCATCACGGCGAGCATACGGGGAAGCGGCCAAATAAAATACAAGCACAGTTTGGGACGAAGTGCCGCCCGTCGGGCAAGACACCCTGATCCACTGTCAACCCCTCTACCCAAAAATATTCCACTTTACCGAAATTCGGATTTGTCGTACGTGTCGGCCATCCCAGCCCACCAAAGGGGCGGTCGTACGTCGTTTCGAGCGCGGGCTGGGAGTTGCGATGGACGCGGGCGGCGTTAAAGGCGGAGCCTGCGCGTGCAGGGGATCACCTCGTGAGCATCGTGACCCGCAAAGACGAACGGCGCCTCTCGCGTACGGCGAAACTGTGTGGTCCTGGCCGTCGTTGCTACGGTCAAGCCTCTTGCGGAGATGCCAGCGAGCCCGACCGGGCAGACTGCATCATCCAATTCGCGGGGCGAGGGAGGCCAAAGGAAAGGTCGGCTCCCGGGAGAGCGCGGCATAGGCCGTCAAACCACCGCGCAGGGAAGGCCTGGTTTCGGCTGCCCTGTGTCTCCCCCTGTGCATTGCGTGCGCATCTGTTCAGCACGGGGGTCTTTACGGGTGCCAGCCGGCGCCCCGCCTTCCCTGCGCCCTTTCCTTCGAGAGGGTGAGGAGAAAAGCATCACTCGGGTAAATCATGCCGCGAGGATGCGCGCGCTTGTCCGCGATCTGCCCGCCGGATGATCTTCCCTATGAGCATGCTGCGTCGGCTTCAGTGGAGGTGGTGGTCGCTTCCGGAATCTGCCTTGATGCGATTCCGAGGTGGAGGGAGTGACGATATGAGCGGCTTGGTGATCTCTCGCGGCCGGGTGGTGGATCCCGCGAGCGGGATGGATGCGATCGGCGACGTGGCGGTGGTGGATGGCAAGATTGCCGCGGTCGGCTCGTCGCTGGGCGGCGCCGAGCGGGTGATCGACGCCACCGGGCTCGTGGTCGCCCCCGGCTTCATCGATCTGCACGCGCACGGCCAGTCGATCCCCGCCGACCGCATGCAGGCGTTCGACGGCGTCACGACCACACTCGATCTCGAGGCCGGCGTGCTGCCGGTCGGGTCCTGGTACGAGCGCCAGGCGAGAAAAGGCCGCGTGCTGAATTACGGCGCCGCCACCAACTGGGCGTTCGCGCGCATCGGCGCGATGACGGGCTCCAACGCCGAGAGCTCGCTGGAGGCGTTCGGCAACGCCATGCGCGACCGCCGCTGGATGGACAATGTCGCGACCGACGCCGAGGTCTCGGGCATTCTCGAACGTCTTTCGCGCGGGCTCAACGAAGGCGGTATCGGCATCGGCATCCTCAATGCTTACGCGCCGGGTGCCGGCGTGCAGGAGCTGACCGCGGTCTGCCAGCTCGCCGCAGCCAAGGACGTGCCGACCTTCACCCATGTCGCCTTCATGTCGCGGATCGACCCCGAAAGCGCGGTGGAAGCCTATATCCGCCTGATTGGCTATGCCGGCGCGACCGGCGCGCACATGCACATCTGCCATTTCAACTCGTCGAGCAAGACCGATGTCGAACGCTGCCGCGTGCTGATCGCGAAAGCGCAAGCACAGGGCCTGCCGATCACGGTCGAAGCCTACCCCTACGGCACCGGCTCGACCGTGCTGGCCGCCGCCTTTTTCAGCGACCCCGAATTCGTCGAGCGCAACGGCACCGGTTACGATTCCGTGCAGCGCGTCACCGACGGCTATCGCTTCCACGACCGCGAGGAGCTGTTGAAGGCGCAGGCGGAAGAGCCGTCCTCGCTAGTGCTTTGGCACATCCTCGACACCGAGCATAACGCGCATCACCGCGACCTCCTCGACATGTCGGTGCTGTATCCCGGCGGCGCGATCGCCTCCGACGCCATGCCGTGGACGACGTCGGACGGCAAGACCTACACCGGCGACGCCTGGCCGCTGCCCGACGATGCCACCTCGCATCCGCGCTCGGCGGGCTGCTTCACGAAATTCATTCGCGAATGGGTGCGCGAGCGCAAGACCGTCTCGCTGCTGGAAGGCGTGCGCAAATGCGCGCTGATCCCGGCGGAAATCCTGTCGCAGAGCACGCCCGCGATGCGCGCCAAGGGCAGGCTCGCGAAAGACGCGGACGCCGACATCGTGGTGTTCGATTACGAAAAGCTCTCGGACCGCGCCACCTTCACGGCGATGAACCGCCCGTCTGAAGGCGTGCAGCATCTGATCGTCAGCGGCCAGCCGCTGATCCGCGACGGCATCCTCGATGTCGACGCGCGGCCGGGAAAACCCGTGCGCCGCCCCGTCGTCGAGAGCTGAGCCATGCCGGTCCCCATTCTCCTGGTCACGGGCTTTCTGGGGGCGGGCAAGACCACGGTCGTCAATCATCTGCTGGCGCATGCGGAGGGACGGCGCATCGCCGCAATCGTCAACGATTTCGGCGCCATCAACATCGATGCGGAGTTGATCGCGGGCGCGAGCGACGGCGTGGTCAGCCTCGCCAATGGCTGCATCTGCTGCTCGCTCGAAGGCGATCTCCTGCGCACGCTCTCGACGCTGCTGCGCCGCGATCCGAGGCCCGACTATATCGTGATCGAGACCAGCGGTGTCGCCGACCCCTCCGATATCGTCCGCAATCTCATGGACCCCGTGATCCTGCGCGAGGCGCCGCTGGAGACGGTGCTCTGCGTGCTGGACGCTGGCACGCCGCCGTCAGCTCTGGACGACGCGCTCCAGCGCTCGCAGCTCCGCGTCGCCGACATCGTGGCGCTCAGCAAGCTCGATCTGGCGGACGAGGGCGCGGGTGCGCGAATGCGCGCGGCCATTCGCGCCCAGCGCGTTCCCGCCGTGGTGGTCGATGCGAAGCATGGCGAGATTCCGTCCGCGCTGCTGTTCCCCGCGCATGTCGCTCGCGCGCCGGCGCCGCGCGAGCCCGGCCCGAAACGGCCGGCAGAGGACCGCTTCGAGACGCTGAGCTGGACCTCGGAGCGCCCGCTCTCGCTACCGCGCTTGCAGCAGGCGATCGGCAAGCTGGCGCCGAAGCTGGCGCGTGCAAAAGGCCTGTTCGAGACGGTCGAGCAACCGGGCCGCCAGATGGTGTTTCAATTTGCCGCCGGCCGCGCCACGCTCGCCCCGGGCGATGCGCCCGCACCGGGCGTGCCACGCGCGCGGATCGTCTTCATCGCCGAGCTCGGGGTGCTCTCGCGCGCCGAGCTCGACGGCATCATGGCGGCGTGCGTTGCGGATTGAAACCGGAGCCAGCTCACGCGAATTGCGCCAGCCCGTGGCCGACCGACCAGTTCTCCTTGGGCGCATCGAGCACGTTCACGAACACGTCCTCGGGCCGGATGCCGGGGCTTTCGCCGAGACGATCCGCGACGCAGCGATACAGCGCCTTCTTCTGCTCGGCGGTCCGCGAAGCGAATACGGTGATCTGGATCAGCACCGCATCGTCGCTGCGCACGACGCCGTAGGCGTTGCCGCAGCGGAAGTTCGCGCGCTCATGCTCGGTGATGGCCATGAAGGCGTCGCCGTCGGGCACGTCAAGCGCTTCCCGCATGGCGCCATAAAGCCCGTCGAGAATCGCCTGCCGGTAGGCTTCGGACTTGCCGGCGCGCATGGCGATATGAAGCAGAGGCATGAGCTGGTCCCTTTGCATGCGGGCCGATCCGGCAAGGCGAATGTGCGCCGCGGGTTCGGCCCCATTGATATGGGCTATCAATTCCGATCAGTTTTTGACACGATGTCTAGAAAGCACATTCTTGACATCGTGTCAAATACTGCAGGAGCAGAGTTTGCGGCCACGGGAATTCGATCATGACGAGGTCCTGCGCATCGCGTTCGACCAGTTCTGGCGCAACGGCGTGCGCGGCACTTCGCTGTCGGACATCGCGCGCGATGCCGGCGTCCAGCGCGGCAGCCTCTACAATGCTTTCGGCAGCAAGGAGGCGTTGTTTCTGCAGGCGTATGAACGCTATGCCGGGGATTATCTTGCGGCGCTGCGGAAGGCGCTCGCGACGGGCTCGTTGCGCAAGCGCCTCACCGCGTTCTTCGATCTGACCATCAGCAATTTTCGCGCAGGCAAGCCGTCGCGGGGATGTCCGACCACGCGCGGCTTGATGGAGCTCGGCTCGGCCGAAGGCGAAGGGCTCGACGAAGAAGCGCGCCAGGCCCTTGCGAGCCTCATTGCGCGTATCACCGCACTGGTTGAGGACACGTTGTCGGCAGGCGCGGCGCGGGGCGAGTTCAACGGCGATCCCGCGGCCGCGGCGCTGCACATCATCACCGTGACGCGCGGCCTCGCCGTGCTCGAACGTGCCTTCGGCGACGAGCCGCAGCTGCGCAAGATCGCCGCGCACACGATCGATCTCGTGCTGGGCAGGAAGGGCGCCTAAGCCTCAGCACAGTGCAAGCGCGTTGACCGCGCGTGTCGCGGCATCTTCCTTGCCGGAGCCGACCAGCTGGCCGACGATGGATTCGAGCTCGCCCGGCTGCTTGCGGCGCGCGGCCGCCAGCAGCTGCATCAATTCGGTCTCGTCCTTCGACAGGCGCCGGCAGGACGGCGGCATGAAGCACAGCTCGCACGGCCGGCCACTGCGCAGGATTCTGACGAGCGCGGCAGCCCGCGCTACCAGCAACGGACTGTCGGAGATGCCCGGCGCCTCGTCGGCAAAGCGATAGGCCGCTTCCCAGCAATCCGACGCGCCGGTGGTATAGGCCGCCCCGATGAACCGGAACAACGACAGCGCGACGCGGCAGAAGTCATCGTAGCTTTCGACGCAGGGACGCGCCGCAAGCGCGGCCTGAAGCGGACAGAGCCGTGGCTGGCCGGCGTTCGGGATCGTGACAGAACCGCAAATATCCGGGGGCATGAACGATCTCGTCAGTGCAATGTCGGGCTTCCGACCAGCCAGCTCTTCATCGCCATGGTCCGGTCGTGGTCGAAAGACCGCAGCTGCCGGTCGGGCAGGATGAGACCCGCCATGCGGAAGATCGTCGCGAGCCCGCGCACGGGCGCGAGCGCCCAATCGGCGCCGACCGGCGGCAGCCAGCTCTCGAATTGTTCGCGTACGATGTCGATGCGATCCTGTTGTGCTGCGGCGATGGCGTGCAAGATTCCGTGCTCGCTGTCCGACACGCGCGGACAGGTCGGGCAGTGCACCTCGATGGCGGTGTGGGCCGTGCAGGCGAAGATCTCGATGATGGATTCCAGCGAGAGCACGGCATCGCCCACGCGAAAATGGTCGTACACCTCTTTGATGTCGGCTGCGGTAGGAACCGGGCCTCCGCTGCGGGCCTTGGCGCGGAAGCCCCAGATGAAGAGCCGTTCGGCCGCGCTCAGCGCCGGCAGGTCCAACGACCGGTGTTGTATCGATTGATGCATGGAGCCTCTGGCGTCTGCAGCGCGCACGCCGCCTTTGATCTGCGCGATCGTTCCGCCAGAGCGTCTCGCAAGTCAACGCTCGCGGGCGCGATATCGAGGTGTTCTAGAATTGCAATCGGGATTTCGCATCAGAGCCGAGTGGCGAACGCCCGTAAAAACACGTTGAACGAATCCAATCTTGAATCCTTCGAACCGTACCATGTTGCCGCAGATGCCATGGAAAGGCGCGGCGCGGGATTCGATTTACGACGCCTTAAGCCGATCAAGTCATACCGGGCCTATTCGGGCGATGGTCGAATTGCCTCAGACATTGATTTCATGCGGCGCTCGCGTGTTGCTGCGCCCCGTCTCCAGAGAGAACGACTGTGCTGAACCAGATCTCGATCCGTACCAAGCTCTTGAGTGCCGTCCTGGCGATGGCGGTGGCGATCTGCTGCGTGACCGGTATTGCACTGTGGTCGATGTACCAGCGGATGTACCAGGACAGGGTGAACGTCCTGAAGGCCATGGTCGATGCCGGCTACAGCCTTGCGGAAAAGTTCGAGGCCGCGGCCGTGGCGGGCCAGCTGACCCGCGAGGACGCGCAGGCGCGCTTCAAGGACGCGTTGCTGAAGATTCGCTATTCCGGCGACGAATATCTGTTTGCCCATACCTACGATCAGGTCGGCTTCGCTCATCCAAGCCCCAAGCTGATGGGCAAGGACGTCTCCGGCATCAAGGACAGCAACGGTGTTCCCGTCATCCCGGCTCTGCTCGACATCGTGCGCAAGCAGAACGAAGGCACCTACGCCTATGACTGGCCGTTGCGGCAGGACGATCCGAAGACGGCGGTGAAGCTGTCCTACGTCAAGGGTTTCGCGCCCTGGAAGGTCTTCATCGGAACGGGCGTGTTCGTGAACGACATCTGGACCGACTTCATGGCGATGGTCTGGAAGATCGTCGGCATCATCGCGCTGCTCGCGCTTCCGGCGATCGGGCTCGTCGGCCTCGTCGGCTTTGCCGTCAGCCGCAGCATCCGCGGCGTCAGCGCCGCGATGCAGGCGCTCGCCGACGGCGATCTGTCGATCGACCTGCCCGAAGCGAAGCGGGCCGACGAAGTCGGGCAGATGGCGCGCGCGACGACATATTTCCGCGACCGGATGGCGGAGAGCGAAAAATTGCGCACCGAGCAGGAGAGATTGCGCTTGGACACCGCAGCCCAGCGCAAGCAGGACATGTATCGTCTCGCCGACGATTTCGAGCACGCGGTCGGCGCGATCATCGAGACGGTGTCGCAGGCCGCCGGCAACCTCGAGAGCTCCGCGGGCACCCTGACCTCGACCGCCGACAGGTCGCAGGACCTTGCCAGGACGGTGACCGCCGCCTCCGGCGAAGCTTCGACCAACGTCCAGTCGGTCGCGGCGGCGACCGAGGAGCTCAGCTCCTCGATCACGGAGATCAGCCGGCAGGTGCAGACGTCGGCCCGCATGGCCGGCGATGCCGTCGCGCAGGCGCACAAGACCAACGAGCGGGTCAATGAGCTGGCGCGGGCTGCCAGCAGCATCGGCGACATCGTCGCGCTCATCAACGGCATCGCGGCACAGACCAATCTCCTCGCGCTCAACGCCACCATCGAGGCGGCGCGCGCCGGCGAAGCCGGCCGCGGCTTCGCCGTGGTCGCCTCGGAGGTGAAGCTGCTGGCGGAGCAGACCGCCAAGGCCACCGGCGAGATCAGCGAGCAGGTCAGCGGGATGCAGGCGGCGACCGGCGAGTCCGTCGCGGCAATCAAGGAAATCGGCGACACCATCGGCGGCCTTTCGGAAATCGCCTCCGCGATCGCCGCGGCGGTGGAGGAGCAGGGCACGGCGACGCAGGAGATTTCGCGCAACGTCCAGCAGGCCGCGCACGGAACGCAACAGGTGTCCACGGGCGTCGCCGACGTGCAGCGTGGGGCGTCCGAGACCGGGGCGGCATCGTCCCAGGTTCTGTCCGCGGCACGCTCGCTCGCCGCCGACAGCGCAAGCCTGAAGCAGAAGGTCAGCTCCTTCCTCACCTCTGTCCGCGCGGCCTGAGGGAGGCCTGAATTCCGGGAACCGGAATGCTTAAGGCTTTGCTAAGGGGATCGGGATAAATTGGCATGTCTGTACCGCCAATTTTGCGAGCCCCGATGATTTTCTCCCGCATCAGTTTCAAGCTGGTCCTCATTGTCGGCATCAGCCTGCTCGGCATGATCGCGCTGGCGCCGATCGCCCTGTCGACCGTGCGCAGCCAGATGGTCGCCGACCGTCAGGCCAAGACTCAGCACATGGTCGATGTCGGCTACGGCATTCTCGCCCACTATCAGAAGCTCGAGAGCGAGGGGAAACTGCCGCGCGAGCAGGCCCAGGCCGCCGCCATGGCCGAGATCAAGAGCCTGCGCTACGACAAGGTCGAGTATTTCTGGATCAATGACATGACCCCCAAGATGGTCATGCATCCGATCAAGCCGGAACTCGACGGCAAGGATCTGTCCGGCATGAAGGATCCCGCCGGCAACGCGTTGTTCATGGGCTTCGTTGACGTCGTCAAGAAGCAGGGCGCCGGCTTCTATGGCTATCTCTGGCCCAAGCCCGGCTTCGACCAGCCGGTCGGGAAAATCTCCTATGTGAAGGGCTTTGCGCCCTGGGGCTGGATCATCGGCACCGGTATCTATCTCGACGACGTCGACGCCGTGTTCCGCCAGAACGCGATGACGTTCGGCTACGTCTGCCTCGCCGTGCTTGTTCTGGTTCTCGGCGCCTCGTTCCTGATCGGACGCAGCGTCACCCGGCCGCTGGCCACGATCACGGCGCTGACCGAGCGCCTCGCCGCCGGCGACAGCGCTTTCGAGGTGCCCTACACCGACCGCAGCAACGAAGTCGGTGCGCTTGCCAAGGCACTGGCCGTGTTCAAGGACAATGCGTCGGCGGTGGGCCGGATGCATGCCGAGCAGGAAGAGATGAAGCACAAGGCCGACGACGAGAAGCGCAAGGCGATGGCCGATCTCGCCGGCAAGTTCGAGGCGAGCGTCCAGGCCGTCGTCCGCGACGTCTTCAACGAGGCGCGCGCGATGCAGCAGGCCGCGCAGGGCATGTCGGAGACCGCGAACAAGGCGAGCGACCGCGCGAGCTTCGTCGCCACGGCCTGCCAGCAGGCTTCGAGCAACGTGCAGACGGTCGCTTCCGCGGCCGGCGAACTGTCGTCATCGATCTCGGAGATCAGCCAGCGCGTCGCGCAGGCCGCGACCGTGGCCGACAAGGCCGCCGCCGACGGTCAGCGCACCAACGACACCGTGCAGGGGCTGGCTGCGGCTGCGCACAAGATCGGCGAGGTCATCGACCTCATCAACCAGATCGCCTCGCAGACCAATCTGCTCGCGCTCAACGCCACCATCGAGGCGGCGCGGGCCGGCGAAGCCGGCAAGGGCTTTGCGGTGGTCGCGAGCGAAGTCAAGTCGCTGGCGAGCCAGACCGCGAAGGCGACCGACGAGATCGGCGCGCAGATCACCGCGATCCAGGCCGAGACCAATCAGGTCGTCGGCAACATCGAGAGCATCCGCGCCACCATCATGGAGGTCAACGAGATCTCCTCGTCGATCGCCGCGGCGGTCGAGGAGCAGGGCGCCGCGACGCAGGCGATCGCCCACAGCGTACAGGAGGCGGCATCCGGCACCGACCAGGTCTCGCAAAACATCTCCGGCGTGACCGATGCGACCGCAGAGACAGGGCAGGCCGCCGGGCTCGTGCTGCAGTCGAGCGGCCGCCTGACCCAGAAACTGCAAACCCTCGAGAACGAGGTCAGCGTCTTCGTCGCGGGCGTCCGCGCGGCGTAACGAAACGCGCTGCACCTTCCTGGTATTTCCGCGTCGCGGCATCGGTCGCGGCGCGGATGCTGTTTTCCTTGACATGACCTCTGCCGTGCTCGACGTGTAGTGACGTCGAGCGACGGCACGTGCGTGCCTGCGCGAAGAAAAAAAGCAGCACGGGAAGACGTCATGAGCGCAGGCCTCAACGAACAGGACTACCTCGCCACCTTGCGCGGCCTGTGGGACAAGGCCTGGCCGAAGGGCCTGCCGCGTTCGCCGAACTATCTGCACGGCGAAGTTCCCTTGACGGAATATCTGCGCGCCTGGGCGAAGCGCAGTCCCGAACGTCCCGCGGTGATCTTCTACGGCCACGTCACGACCTATGCGGATCTCGACCGGCAGAGCGACCGCTTCGCGGCGCTGCTGGCGGCCAAGGGCGTGCGCAAGGGCGACCGCGTCGCCGTGTTCTTGCCGAACTGTCCGCAATTTCACATCGTGTTCTTCGGCATTTTGAAGCTCGGTGCGATCCACGTTCCGGTCAGCCCGCTGTCGCGCGCGTTCGAACTGTCCTACGAGCTCAACGACACCGGGGCCGAGGTGATCGTCGCGCTCGACCAGCTCGTCCCCGTCGTCGATCAAGTCCGCGGCGAGGTGCGCCTGCGCGAAATCATCGTCACCAGCTTCGCCGACGTCGTTCCGGCAATGCCTTCCTTTCCCGCGCCGGACTCGATCCGAGGGCCACGCGTTGCGGTCGCAAACGCGACTGATCTGCTGCCGGCGCTCGCGGCGCTACCTGCGCCATCGCCGCTGCCGGCGCCCGGGCTCGACGATGTGGCCGCGCTCAATTACACCGGCGGCACCACCGGCATGCCCAAGGGCTGCGTCCATACCCATCGCGACATGGTCTATACGGCGGCCGCCAATTACGGCATCTCGGTGCTGTCGGACGAGAGCAGTGTGTTCCTGTCGTTCTTCCCTGAGTTCTGGATCGCGGGCGAAAATTTCGGCCTGATCTTTCCGCTGTTCTCCGGCGGCACACTGGTTCTGCTCGCGCGCTGGGACGCCGTCGGTGCGATGGCGGCGATCGACAAGTACCAGGTCACCATCACCGCCATGCCCGTGGATGGCGCGGTCGAACTGATGGACCATCCGCGCTGGCACGAGTTCGATCTGTCGTCCTTGAAGCAGGTCCGCGTCGTCTCCTTCGTCAAGAAGCTCAATGCCGACTACCGCAAGCGCTGGAAGGATCTCACCGGCACGATCCTGATGGAGGCGGCCTGGGGCATGACGGAGACCCACACCTCCAACACCTTCACGGCAGGCTTCCAGGACGACGATTTCGATCTCAACAACCAGCCGATCTTCGTCGGCCTGCCGGTTCCCGGCGCAGAGTTCAAGATCACGGATTTCGAGACCGGCGCGCTGCTGCCGCTCGGCGCCGAAGGCGAGATCCGCGTGCGGACGCCCTCGCTGCTCAAGAGCTACTGGAACAAGCCGGAGGCGACCGCCGAGTCGCTCGTCGACGGCTGGCTGCGCACCGGCGATATCGGCGCCATCGACAAGGACGGCTTTCTGCACTTCCTCGGCCGCCGCAAGGAAATGCTGAAGGTCAAGGGCATGAGCGTGTTTCCGCCGGAGATCGAGGCGCTGCTCGGCCAGCATCCGAAGGTGTTGGGCTCGGGCGTGGTCGGGCGCGACGATCCCGACAAGGGCCAAGTGCCGGTCGCCTATATCCAGCTCAAGCCGGAGGCGGTCGGCACCATCTCCGCGGAAGACCTGCGCGCCTGGTGCGCCGAGCGCATGGCCGTCTACAAGGTTCCGGAAGTGCGTATGATAGATGCCCTGCCGCTGACGGCGACGGGCAAGGTGAAGAAGCAGGATCTCAATCCCAATGTGCCTCCTGCTGCCTGAGTGAGAGAGACGATGTCGTTCAAGAAGCTCCTGATCGCCAATCGCGGCGAGATCGCCATCCGCATCGCGCGTGCCGCCGCCGATGCCGGCATCGCGACGGTCGCGATCCATCCCGCCGACGACGCGCTGTCGCTGCACGTGCGTGTTGCCGATGACGCGATCGAAATCCCCGGCCGCGGCGCCCGGGCCTATCTCGACATCGAGGCGGTGGTGACGGCGGCGAAGAGCGCCGGCTGCGATGCCGTCCATCCCGGCTATGGCTTCCTCAGCGAGAACGCGGCGTTTGCTAAGGCCTGCGCCGACGCGGGCCTCACTTTCGTCGGACCGAAACCGGCTGCACTCGAATTGTTCGGCGACAAGGTTGCGGCACGGCAACTCGCAAAACGCTGCGGCGTCCCCATCATCGCCGGCACCAGCGGGCCGTCGAGCCTCGAGGAGATCACGGCGTTCTTCACCTCGCTCGGCAGCAACGCGGCCATTGTCATCAAGGCGATGGCCGGCGGCGGTGGGCGCGGCATGCGCGTGGTGGAGAGCGCGGTCGATCTCGCGGAGGCCCATGCGCGCTGCCAGTCGGAAGCCAAGGCCGCCTTCGGCTTCGACGGCGTCTATGCCGAGCGCCTGATCCGGCAAGCGCGCCATATCGAGGTGCAGATCATCGGCGACAAGCATGGCGCGATCTCGCATCTCTGGGAGCGTGAATGCACCATCCAGCGCCGGCACCAGAAGCTGGTCGAAGTCGCCCCGAGCCCCTCGCTGAGCGATTCCCTGCGTGGCCGCATCATCGAGGCGGCGAGGCAGCTTGCGACGGCGGCCTCTTACGACAATCTCGGCACGTTCGAATTCCTGGTCGACGGCACCGCCGAGGACAGTTTTGCCTTCATCGAGGCCAATCCCCGGCTGCAGGTCGAGCACACCGTGACCGAAGAGGTTCTCGGCGTCGATCTTGTCCGCGCCCAGCTCGCGGTCGCCGCGGGCGCGACGCTGGCTTCGCTCGGCCTCGCGCAAGGGTCGATCCCGAAGCCGCGCGGCCATGCCATGCAGCTCCGCGTCAACATGGAGACGCTGGACGCCGGCGGCGCGACGCATCCGACTGGCGGCGTGCTCGCCGTGTTCGAGCCGCCCTCCGGGCCCGGGGTGCGCGTCGATAGTTTTGGTTACGCCGGCTACAAGACCAGCGCGGCCTTCGACTCGCTGCTGGCAAAAGTCATCGTGCATACGCCGGGCGAAGCCTGGCACGACGTCGTCGCCAAGGCGTCGCGCGCCCTGCGCGAATTCCGGATCGACGGCGTCGTCACCAACATCGCCTTCCTCCAGGCGGTGCTGGCGCATCCAGATTTCAAGACCAACCGCATTGCGACCGACTTCATCGATCGCAACATCGCAAAGCTCGTCGATGCCGCCGATGGGGCGGCCAAGCCGCTTTACTTCGCCGCGACCGAGCAAAGCGGCGGTCACGGTATCGAAGCGCATGTCGCACAGGTCGTGCCCGAAGGCACGGTGATGGTCGCAGCTCCCCTGCAGGGCACCATCGTCACCATCCAGGTGAAGGAAGGCGAGATCGTGCGCCCGGGCCAGCAGCTCGCCGTGATCGAATCCATGAAGATGGAACATCTCGTCATGGCCGAGCAGGGCGGCCGTGTCATGAAGCTCGTGGCCGGCGACGGCGTCACGCTGCTGCATGGCGAAGCCATCATGTATCTGGAGCCGCTCGACGTTGCGGCCGACCACTCGGCTGCGGAAGCCGACGTCGATCTCGACCACATCCGTCCTGACCTCGCCGAGCTGATCGCGCGTCAGGCCAACACGCTTGACGAAAATCGCCCGGCCTCGGTCGAGCGTCGCCGCAACACCAACCAGCGCACCGCGCGCGAGAACGTCGCGCAACTCGTCGACGAAGGCTCGTTCATGGAGTATGGCAGCCTCGCGATCGCGGCGCAGCGGCGCCGGCGCAAGCTCGACGACCTCATCAAGAACACACCGGCCGACGGCCTCGTCATGGGTGTCGCCACAGTGAATGGCGAGAAGTTCGGGCCCGAAGACGCGCGCTGCATCGTCGTGGCCTACGACTATACCGTGCTCGCGGGCACGCAGGGCCACATGAACCACAAGAAGATCGACCGCATGCTGACGCTGGCGGAAGACTGGCGCGTGCCGCTGGTGTTCTACGCCGAGGGCGGCGGCGGCCGACCCGGCGACACCGACCGGCTCGGCATGACCGGGCTCGACGGCCCGTCCTTCGTGCAATTCGCAAGGCTGTCCGGCCTCGTCCCGGTCGTGGGCGTGGTCTCCGGCTATTGTTTCGCCGGCAACGCTGCGATGCTCGGCTGCTGCGACGTCATCATTGCGACCAGGAACGCCTCGATCGGCATGGGCGGTCCCGCCATGATCGAAGGCGGCGGGCTCGGCGTCTATCATCCGGCCGAGGTCGGCCCGGTCTCGTTCCAATCGCCGAACGGCGTCATCGATATCCTGGTCGAGGACGAGGAAGAGGCAACGCGCGTTGCGCAAAAATACCTGTCCTATTTCCAGGGCGCGGTGACGGATTGGGAAGCGGCCGACCAGCGTCTGCTGCGCCGCGCGATCCCCGAGAATCGCTTACGCGTCTACGATATCCGCAGCGTGATCGATTTGGTCGCCGACAAGGACAGCGTGCTGGAGCTGCGCCGCGACTATGGCGTCGGCATGATCACCGCGCTGATCCGCATCGAGGGCAAGCCGTTTGGTTTGATCGCCAACAATCCGCGCCATCTCGGTGGCGCAATCGACGCCGATGCCGGCGACAAGGCCGCGCGCTTCCTGCAGCTTTGCGACGCCTTCGATCTCCCCATCGTCTCGCTCTGCGATACGCCCGGCTTCATGGTCGGCCCCGAGGCCGAAAAGACCGCGATCGTCCGCCACGTCTCGCGCATGTTCGTGACAGGCGCGAGCCTCACCGTGCCGCTGTTCGGCATCGTGCTGCGCAAGGGCTATGGTCTCGGCGCGCAGTCGATGATCGGCGGCGGTTTCCACGCCTCGTTCTTCACCGCGGCCTGGCCGACCGGCGAGTTCGGCGGCATGGGCCTGGAGGGCTATGTCCGCCTCGGCTTCCGCAAGGAGATGGAGGCGATTGCCGATCCCGAAGAGCGCGAGACGTATTACCGCAACAAGGTCGCCGAGCTCTATGCCAACGGCAAGGCCGTCTCGATCGCCTCGGTGTTCGAGATCGACAACGTCATCGACCCCGCCGAGACGCGGCGCTGGATCATGGCAGGGCTCCGTTCGGTGCCGAAGCCGCCGGCCAGGGCGGGGAAAAAGCGGCCGTGTATCGACACGTGGTGAGGGCGGTGCAGCAATAGCTCCTTCCCGGTTCCCGATTGACATCCCCGCCTGTGGTGCCAGACTTTGCACAATAATACAGGGTGGAGACGTCCGCGATGGCCAGCCTTTCGGCCTCGAACCATGTCGCCCGTGTCTTGTCCGTCGCCAATCATGTGGCCGACGTCGACGCCTCCTCGCGCATTGCCAATTCCTGGCGGCGCTCCCTGATCAGCCACAAGCTCGATCCCGCCCGCCGGGGACCGCCGCAGACGCTCACCGAAGCCGAGGTTCGGCATGTCGCCGAACCGATGGAGGAGACGATCCGGCTCGCCACGTCCGAGCTCGAGGATCTCGCGCGCGTGTTGCGGGACGCCGGCTATTGCGTCAATCTCGCTGATGCCAACGCGACCATGCTGTTCAGCCGCTTGCCGGGCGAGGCCGACACCGAGATCTTCCTGCGCTGGAAGGTCTATACCGGCTCGAATTTTTCGGAGGCCCAGGAAGGCACCAACGGGCTCGGCACCTGCCTTGCCGAGCAAAAGCCGATCCTGGTTCATCGCGACGAGCACTTTCGTGAGCAGTGGGGCATCTTCTCCTGTGCGGTGACGCCGCTGTTCGATCCTGCCGGCCGCATCGCCGGCGCCGTCAACATCACCTCGTGTCGTGATGACCTCAGCCGCGCCGCGCACCAGCTTGCGCTTGCGGTCGCGATGCAGGCCACGCGCCGCATCGAAGGCGCGATCTTTCGCGAGCATTTCCGCAATGCCTGGATCGCCACCGTGCCGGGCGATGGCGGCAGCGGCCTCGTCGCCTATGACGATGATCGTCGCGTTGTCGGCGCATGCCGGTCCGCGCGCGCCCTGCTGGGCCTCACCGACGGTTTGATCGCGTCCGGCATCGACCTGTCGCGCTACGTCAAGTTCGATCACCACGCTGTGCGCGGTGCGGACGACATCGTCCAGCTGCGCCGCGCCGACGGCAGTCCGTTGGGGCAGGGCCGGATCGCGCCGCCGCAGCGCGCGCGGCCGCTCATCAGGCGCCGCGATCCGCCCGTCGATCGTTTCGATGCGCTGCATCGGCTCGCGGGGCGCGATCCCGGGCTGATCAGAAGCGTGAAGCGGCTCGGGGCCGTCGTCGATCACGACCTGCCGGTGCTGCTGCAGGGCGAGACCGGCGTCGGTAAGGATGTGTTCGCGCGCGCCATTCATGCGGCGAGCCACCGGGCACGCAACAATTATGTCGCGCTGAATTGCGCGGCGATGCCCGAGAGCCTGATCGACGCCGAGCTGTTCGGCTACGAGGCCGGCGCCTTCACGGGCGCGCGCCGCGACGGCTCGAAGGGCCTGATCGTGCAGGCCGACGGCGGCACGCTGTTCCTCGACGAGATCGGCGACATGCCGATCGCGCTGCAGACGCGACTGCTCCGCGTCCTGGAGAACCGCGAGGTCTGGCCGCTCGGCGCGCTCAAGCCCGTCGCCGTCGACATCCGCCTGATCAGCGCCACCCACCGCGATCTCGGCCGCCGGGCGGAAGAGGGCGCCTTCCGCGCCGATCTCTACTTCCGCCTGCGCGGCATGGAGGTGCGGCTGCCGCCCTTGCGCGAGCGGGCGGATCGGGACGACATCATCCGCCAGATCGCGCGCGATGAGGCGCCGAATTGCCGCTTGTCGGATGAAGCCTGGGCGCGACTCTCCGCCTATTCGTATCCCGGCAACATGCGCCAGCTCCGTCATGTATTGCGGCTCGCCGGCTGCACGGCGGAGGATGGCGTGATCACCGATGCCGATCTCGATCTACCGCCGTTCGGGGGATGCGCGGAGCCTGATCTCGAAGCGGCCGAGCGCGCCACGATCGTCGAGGCGCTGCGCAACCATGGCGGCCGTGTCACGGAGGCGGCGCGTGCGTTGAAGCTGAGCCGTGCAACGCTGTATCGCAAGATCAAGCAGCTGAAGATCGAGACGGCGCAGTAGGCGGTTAACAGTTCACGACGCGGCGCTCTTTCTTCCCCTCTCCCCTTGTGGGAGAGGGTGGCTCGCCGCGCAGCGGCGAGACGGGTGAGGGGTCTCTCTCCGCGAGTCCAATTCTCGTTTCAATACGCGGATAGATACCCCTCATCCGGCGCTTCGCGCCACCTTCTTCCACAACGGGGAAGGGGAGAGGACAGCGCCCTTACGAAAAATCACTCCAGCTCAGATGCCGTGAATCAAGGTCGCCGACTGTCACGGTGCCGCGGATCTCGCGCGGCGCGTGGAAGCTGCTGCGCAGATACACCAGCGGCGCGGCTCGGTCGGAATGCGACACCCCGCGGACCTCGCCGATGAAGATCGAATGTGTCGTCGTCTCGAACTCCCGCGTCAGCACGCATTCGAACGCGGCGACTGCGTCCGTCAGCACCGGCGCGCCTGTGACCCCGCGCGTCCACTGCCCGAAGGCAAAGCGGTCGTCGCCGTTGACGCCCTTCTGGCCGCTGAAGGTGAGCGCGAGCAGGGCGTGATCCTCGTGCAGGAAGTTGATCGCGAACGCGCCCTCCTCGCGGATGCGCGCATGGGCGCTGGCGTTGCGGTTGACGCAGACGATCAGCGAGGGCGGGCTGTCCGACAGCGAGCAGGCCGAGGTCACCGTCAGGCCGGTGCGCTTGCCGTGCTCGGCCCCCACCGTCACCAGCGCCACGGCGCCGGCGCACTGGCGCATCGCCTGCTTGAAATCCTTGGCGTCGAGAGGTTTGGCGTCCACCGTCACGCGGAAATCTCCGAAATGAATGCGGGTGCGGCACGATTGCGCCGCACCCGCGATGCGTCAAGCCGCCTTCTTCGCGGAGCCGAGATGCGCAAGACGCGGCATCACCTCGTTCTTCAAGAGCGAGAGCGAGTGGTGCCAGGCTTCGGCCTTGTGCTTGTAGTCGAAGCCGAACACGCAGAGCACGCCGAAGCCGCCGACCTCGTCATAGATTTTCTCGATCTTCTCGGCGACCGTCGTCGGCGAGCCGACGATCCAGTTCCGCTTGGCGCAATATTCGACGGTGACGTCGCTATCGGGCACGTCGGGCGCGTGCTTCAGATAATCCTTGAAGCCGAAATGACCGAGCAGCGGCAGGAAGTACTCGCCCATCATCCGGCCCATCATGTCGCCGGTCGAGAGCCTCCAGGCCTCCTCGTCGGTGTCGGCGACGAACACCTCGCGCACGAGGCGCCAGTCCGCCCGGTTCGGCTTGCGTCCGGTCTTGGCCGCGCCGATCTCGACCGAATCCCAGTGGCTGCCCACATAGGCCGGGTTGAGGTTGAGGCTCATCGGGATGAAGCCGCGTTCGCCGGCGAGCTTCAGCGTGTCCGAGTTCTTCGAGAGGCCCGCGACACCGATCGGCGGATGCGGTGCCTGCAGCGGCTTGATGTGCGGCTTGAGGAAGTCGAACATCGTGTCCGGCTTGGTCACCGTCCAGAACTTGCCCTTGTAGGTCCAGGGCGCGGGATCGCTCCACATCTTCAGGATGATCTCCAGCGCCTCGCGGGTCATGTCGCGGTTCTGTCCGCTCATGCCGTCGACGTTGAACATCGCCCAGTCGCTCGGCAGTCCCGACGCGGCCACGCCGAAATTGAGCCGGCCCTCGGAGAGATGGTCCAGCATCGCGACGCGGTTGGCGAGCTCGGCCGGGTGGTGATAGGGCAAGAGGAAGCCGCCCGGTCCGATGCGAAGTCTCTTGGTCTGCATCAAGGCCTGCGCGATCAACAGGTCCGGCGTGGGATTGGGTTCCCACGGCGCGGTGTGGTGCTCGCCGACCCAGGCCTCCTGATAGCCGAGCTCGTCGAGCCAGCGCATGACCTGCAGGTCCCAGTCGTTCCCTTCCTTCAGGCCGCACTCCGGCGGATGCGAAGGCATCGTGAAATAGCCGATCTCCATGGGTTTCCTCATCTGATGTTGACGCGTCTTGGTGCGCGTTGAGGGCGTTGAGTGGGAAAGGGTTCAGCAAGCGCTGTGCCAGCGCCAAGGAAGCCTGAAATTGCTGAGAAAGGGCTGGTTTGCCCGCGCAATAGCCGGTATCTCGACGAACACCCGCAGGAGACCGTCTCATTGTCGCGAGACGGCGTCTTGCAGGTGAGACGTGAACTTGGCCGTGAGACGAGGACAGTTTCGCATGACCGAACCCGCTTATGTCGCGGTGGACTGGGGCACCAGCAGCTTTCGGCTGTGGCTGGTCGATCATGCCGGCCAGGTGCTGGCTGAGCGCCGCAGCGATGAAGGCATGTTGGCCGCGACGAAGACCGGCTTTCCCGCGGTGCTGCAATCGCATCTCGCGGCGGTCGAGGCGCCGGATCATCTGCCGGTTCTCGTCTGCGGCATGGCCGGCGCCAAGACCGGCTGGGTCGAAGCCGGCTATGTCGACACGCCGGCGCCGCTCGCGGCCGTCCTGAAACAGGCCGTGCGCGTCCCCGGCGAGGCGCGCGACATCCGGATCCTGCCGGGCATCGCGCAGCGCGACGCCAGCGCGCCGGACGTGATGCGCGGCGAGGAGACGCAGCTGCTCGGCGCGCTCGGCTTCGAAGCCGCCGGCGAGGCGCTGGTCTGCATGCCCGGCACGCATTCGAAATGGGTGCGTGTCAGGGGCGGCACCGTCGAACGCTTCTCCACCTTCATGACCGGCGAGCTCTTCAGCGTGGTCTCGCGCGAGACCATCCTGTCGTTCGCGGTCGCGGGTGCCGATGAGGCCGAGGATGTCGCGAGCTTCAAGGCGGCGGTCAAGGCCGCGTATGCGGCGCCGGCCTTCGCCGCTAATCTGTTGTTCGGCGCGCGCTCGCGTCAGCTGCTGTTCGGCGGCACGCCGGCGGCCGCGCGCGAGACGCTGTCGGGCACGTTGATCGGCGTCGAGCTCGCGGCAGGGCTCTCCGGCGCCATGCCGCAGGCGGGTGTTGCGTTGATTGCGTCGGGCCGGCTCGCGACGCTGTATCGGCACGCCTTCGACGCCTTGTCGGTCACCGTGCAGCCGGTCGATGCGGATGAAGCGGTCCGCCGCGGACTGTCGATGGCGGCTGGCACGATCTGGACCAGGTAGAAGGATTTTGAGATGACCATTCCCTTTCCGCCGATGCAGCGGCCTCTGGTCGCGATCCTGCGCGGCGTCAAGCCCGGGGAGACCGAGGCCATCGTCGGCGTGCTGATCGAAGCCGGCATGACCGCGATCGAAATCCCCCTGAATTCACCCGATCCGTTCCGCTCCATCGCAACGGCCGTGAAGCAGGCGCCGTCAGGCGTGTTGATCGGCGCCGGCACGGTGCTGACCACCGCGGATGTCGATCGCCTCAACGATGTCGGCGGCCGGCTGATGGTCTCGCCGAATGTCGACACGCAGGTTCTCGCACGTGCACATCAATACGCCATGGTGACGCTGCCGGGCGTGTTCTCGCCGACCGAGGCTCTGGTGGCCGCGCGCTCCGGCGCATCGGGCCTGAAATTCTTTCCGGCGAGCGTGCTAGGGGCCGCCGGCATCGCCGCGATCCGCGCTGTATTGCCGTCAGGCGTGATGATCGCCGCCGTCGGCGGAGTGTCAGACCAGAATTTCGCTGAGTACATCAAGGGCGGGGTGACCGCGTTCGGGCTCGGCTCCAGCCTCTACAAGCCCGGCATGACGGTAGCCGAAGTCGCTGCCCGCGCGAAGGCGACGATCGAAGCCTACGATCGGGCGATTGCGAAAGACTGAGCCGGCAATAAACTAGCTGTGATCCTGACATGGCCTATTGTGCCACATCGTGCCGCGATGCTGACATTCGCGCGTCGTGGTATGTGACCGGCCGAAGCAGGAGACCGACATGGCGATCAACAACGTAGCCGATCTGTTCGTGGCAACGCTCGAACAGGCCGGCGTCAAGCGCATCTACGGCATCGTCGGCGACAGCCTGAACGCCCTGACCGAGGCGCTGCGCCGCCGCGGCACCATCGAATGGATCCACGTCCGCCACGAGGAGGTCGCAGCGTTCGCCGCCGCCGGCGAAGCCGAGGTGACCGGGAGCCTTGCGGTGTGCGCGGGCTCCTGCGGTCCCGGCAATCTGCATCTGATCAACGGGCTGTTCGACGCGCACCGCAGCCGCGTTCCCGTGCTGGCGATCGCGGCGCAGATCCCGACGGCCGAAATCGGCGGCGGCTATTTCCAGGAGACCCATCCGCAAAACCTGTTCCGCGAATGCAGCCATTATTGCGAGCTGGTCTCCGATCCCAGCCAGCTTCCTTTCGTGCTGGAGAATGCGATCCGCGCGGCGGTGGGCCTGCGCGGTGTCGCCGTCGTTGCCATGCCCGGCGACGTTGCGTTCCGCAGCCCGCCCAAGCGTGCGATGTCGACGACGCGCGGCCTCAGCGTGGCGGCGCCGAAAGTGGTGCCGCAGGCGGATGAGCTGCAGGCGCTGGCTGATCTCCTCAACGGCGCCGAGCGCGTCACCCTGTTCTGCGGCCGCGGTTGCGCCGGCGCGCATGCGCCCTTGATGCAGCTCGCCGAGACGCTGAAGAGCCCGATCGTGCATGCGCTTGGCGGTAAGGAGCATGTCGAATACGACAACCCCTACGACGTCGGCATGACCGGCTTCATCGGCTTCTCCTCGGGCTATGCCGCCATGCACGCCTGCGACGCGCTGGTGATGCTCGGCACCGATTTTCCCTATAAGCAGTTCTTCCCCGATGATGCAAAGGTCGCGCAGATCGACATCCGCCCGGAAAATCTGGGGCGACGCTGCAGGATCGATCTCGGCCTCGTCGGCGACGTCAAGCTCACCATCGAGGCGCTGCTGCCGCTGCTGACATCAAAGACGCTGCGCAAGCATCTCGACGATGCCGTCGCCCATTACAAGAAGGCGCGCGAGGGGCTGGACTCGCTCGCCAGGGGCACGCCGGGAAGCAAGCCGATCCATCCGCAATATCTCGCCAAGGTCGTCAGCGACCACGCGAGCGACGACGCCGTGTTCACCGCCGATGTCGGCACGCCGACGGTATGGGCAGCGCGCTATCTCGGCATGAACGGCCGTCGCCGGCTGATCGGCTCGTTCGTGCACGGTTCGATGGCCAACGCGATGCCGCAGGCGATCGGCGCGCAGGCGGCGCAGCCCGGCCGGCAGGTGATCTCGCTCTCCGGCGACGGCGGCTTCACCATGCTGATGGGCGATCTGATCACGCTGACGCAGGAGAAACTGCCGGTGAAGGTGGTCGTCTTCAACAACGGCGTGCTCGGCTTCGTCGCGCTGGAGATGAAGGCGGCGGGCTTCGTCGACACCAATGTCGATCTGAAGAATCCGGACTTCGCCGCGATGGCGCGCGCGATGGGCATTTTTGCCAAACGCGTCGAGGACCCGGGCGAGCTTCCCGGCGCCGTCAAGGAGATGCTGGCGCATGACGGGCCGGCCCTGCTCGACGTCGTCACCGCCAAGCAGGAGCTGTCGATGCCGCCGACCATCACCACCGAGCAGATCAAGGGCTTCAGCCTCTGGGTGCTGCGCGCGGTGATGAACGGCCGCGGCGACGAGGTGCTTGATCTTGCGAAGACGAACCTCTTGCCGCGCTAGCCCCGCTTCACCGACGGCGCGGGCAGCTGCTCGTGGCGGCGCTGGAAGCGCTGCCAATGCAGCACGCTGCCGATCAGCACGGCCGGCACGAAGCCGAGCACGATCAGGAGATGCGGCAGCTCCTTCGGCGAGATGAAGGCGATGGCGATGTCCGAGATCAGCCAGAGCGCGGCGAACATCACCGCGAAGTCGGTTCGCGGGCAGCGCAAGTAGTAGAATACGGCGGTGATGATGATCGCGGGGCCGATCGCGACGGCAATCATGATCGCGGTCAGCTCCTTCGGCGTCAACGCGTCGAGCATCATCGAGGCCAGCAGCCAAAGTGCGGCGAACATGGCGACGATGTCGAGCGGATGCCGCAATTCAATACCTCTCGCGGGGACGCGCTATCGTTGTGGCCGCAGCCGCAGACGTCAAGTCAAAAGCGCTTATTCCTCGTCACTTCCCGGCGTCGGGCGCAGCATGAAATGACCGAAGGCGGTGGCGATCGGCTTGTCCGCATCGTCCTGCCAGGCGCGCGCCTCGAAGGCGACGATGCGACGGCCCTGCTTCACGATCGAGACGTTGGCGAACGTATCGAGCGCGCGGCCGGAGCGCAGGTAATTGACGGTGAGCCCGATCGGCTTGGGCGGCGAGGCGGTGCCGAGCTCGCGCCCGACGCCGATGACGGCCGTGGTCTCGAGAAAGGCGCCGGTCATGCCGCCATGGATCGCGGGCAGGATCGGGTTGCCGATGATCTTTGGCGAGAACGGCATCGTCAGCGTACCGTCGTCGTTGACGCGGATGCCGAGCCAACGCGCGAACGGGCTGCGCGCGAACGGCCCGTCCGGATCCTCCGGCGTCTCCAGCGCCGGTATGTCCAGCGCATTCATCCTGCGATCGGCGAGCATGTTGGTGCGGTTGGCGCCGATCATGAAGCAGGCGGTCGCGGTCGCCACCGGATCGTCTTCCGATTCCTGATAGGCGGTGGAGCGCACGAAGGCGATCGAGCGCGTGGTGCGGTAGCAGACCGAATGCGCCTTGATGTCGAGGCCGGGTGTCGCCGGCTTCTGGTAGTCGATGCGCAGATCGAGCGTCGCGATCGCGCGCGTGCCGTCGAGCGCGAGCTGCACCGCCATGCCGCAGCTCTCATCCAGCATCGCGGTGACGACGCCTCCGTGCAGCACGCCGGTCTCGGTGTCGCCGACGAAGACGGGACGATAGGGCAGGCTGGACCAGGCCTCGGCGGGCGCGAAGCGGTCGAGCTGCAGCCCGCTGATATGGCCGTAATCGGAGCGGCGGCCCTTGATCGCCTCGGCGAGTTCCTCGAATGGGAGCGTGGTCGATATGGTGCTCATGGGAACGTTCTAGACCAGTGTCGGCCGCCGCGCAAAACCCCGAATGGGCCTCGACAGAGCGGACCGAAGCGCCGATGGTGGGTGCTTCGTTCGTCGTTAGCTGCAAGGAGTGCCCATGGCCGACCCCGAAACGCCCGCCGCCAATCAGGGGCCCGTCACCATTTCGAGCTCCAGCTCGGAGCGGGCGCCGATCATCTATTTCGACGGCGCGTCCTGCTTCGGCCATCACAACGGCGCGATCCAGATCGAGCTCGCCGCAAACCTCCTGATGCCGGTCGGCGCGGCCGTCAGGGTCGACGTGGTCCAGACCGCTCACTTGCGTTGCAGCGTCGCCGCGGCGCTGGCGCTGCGTGAGGCCCTCGAAAAAGCGCTGGCGATGTACAAGCAGGGCCAGCAGCAGCCGGCAGCGGAGGAGATTCCGGCGGTCAAGAACTGAGATCAGCGTTTTTGACGATGGGGCGCGTAGCCCTGATGGAGCATGCTCCATCAGGGCTACGACGCGAGGTGGACCGGCTCCGCCTCAGCCCACATGCACCTTCGGCTTCTTGCCGCCGTTCCACTTGCCGTCGAGTGCGCGCTCGATCTGGGCGGCGAGCTGCAGCAGCAGGCCGTCATTGGCCTGCTTGGCGATGGCCTGGATGCCGAGCGGCAGGCCGTGCTCCTGGGCTGCCATCGGCATCGAGATCGCCGGCATGCCGCAGAGATTGGCGAGCGGGGTGAAGGCGAAGAAGCGCCAGAGATTGTCGAACCAGTCGCGCACATCGGGATTGTCGGAGATGGTGAGATATTCCTTCGTGCCGACCTTCGGCGTCGGCAGCGCGGTGATCGGCGTCAGGATCACGTCCCACTGCTCGAAGAAGGCGCCGAAGCCGCGCGAGGTCGTGTTGAACACGCCCTGCATCTTCGCGCGCTCGGCGAAGGTCGTGTGCCGGCCGGCTTCCCAGATCCGGATGTTCATGGGCTCGATCAGATCTTCCGGCGGCTTCTCCAGCCCGCGTGCGGCCAGCATGTTGGAGATCACCACGGCGAAATTGCTGATGTAGCAGGTGGTCTGCGCGGCGAAGGCGGCGGGAAGGTCGATCTCCGGCAGCGCATAGTCGACGTGATGGCCGAGGCCTTCGAGGAAGCGGCCGGCTTTCTCCAGCTCGGCCGCGAGCTCCGGGGTCGCGGTGTAATCGCCCCAGGTGTGCGACAGCGCGATGCGCAGCTTCGACGGATCGCGCTTGATCATCTCGGTATAAGGCTGCGCCGTGGTCCAGAACGGCATGAACTCGCCGGGCGCGGGTCCTCGCGCGTGATCGACGAAGGCGGCGGTGTCGCGCACAGAACGCGACTGGCAGCCCTGGATCGAGACGAGGCCGGTGAGATCGGACATGTGCGGCGCGAGCGAGAACACGCCGCGCGAGACCTTCAATCCGATATTGCCGTTGACGCCAGCGGGAATGCGGATCGAGCCGCCGCCGTCGGTCGCATGCGCAATCGGCACCACGCCGGCGGCAACCATCGCCGCGCTGCCCGCCGACGAGCCGCAGGTGGTGTAATCGGTATTCCAGGGATTGCGCGTGACGTAGACGGCGGGATTATCGGCGGAAGAGCACACGCCGAATTCCGGCGTGGTGGTGCGGCCGATCAGGTTGAGGCCGGCCTGGCGGAATTTACCGGTCAGGAACGTGTCGGCGCTGGCGCGATTGCCGCGCATCAACAGCGAGCCCATTTCCTGCAGCCGGCCCTTCATGGTCGGCCCGAGGTCCTTCATCAGGAAGGGCAGGCCGGCGAAGGGACCTGCGAGATTGGCGCCGTCCTTCGCGGGATCGGCGATCACGTCCTCGAACAGCTCGACCACGCCCGACAGCGCCGGATTGACCTTGGCGACCCCCGCGGCGGCCTGGCGCGCCAGCTCCTGCGCCGTCAGCTCACCCTTGCGGACGCGCCCCGCCAGCGCGACGCCATCGTGCTGTGCCCATTCCGTCCAGCTCATCGGCAAGGTCATGAAGTCCTGATCTCCTCAAGGTGCGGCGCCACCTTCTTCGCAAGGGACCGCCTGAATCAACTGAGCGGGCGCGAGGGGCAGGGTTGCGCGGGGCGGAGGGGTCGCGAGGCTGCGTCTCGATCCGGCAGTGGTGCGATCGTTGCAACCTGGCCGGCGGCGGTAGGGCCATGAGGAGGCCGTGTCTGCGTGTCACAACCGCGGGCATCGCAGGGTGGCAAAGCGCAAGGCTGCCTACGATCTTTCACGACGGAAGAAAATCGTGGGCACGGCGCAAGAGTAGCATTTTTGCGCTGATGCGACGCCGCAATCCAGAATCCCTCCGTGGAAAGACTCAGGATTGCTTCGCTGCGCTCGCAATGACGGCGTGGAGAGAGCGAGTGCCAGACCCTCTCTCGTGCCCCGGACGCAGCGCAGCGTGCCGGCGATGTGAAGCATCGTCCGGTGCGGTGCGCTGCAGAGCCGGGGCCCATGTCGCTGCGTGCCGGGCCGCTTTCTGGATCCCGGCTCTGCGCCGCAACGCCAAGGGCGTTGCAGCGCGTCCGAGACACGCGAGCACAGCAACGCTTGCGCCGCCGTCCCCAAGAATGTGGCGAGATCGCATCATCTCGACAAAAAATCCCTTGTCGACGGCCCTTCGCCGTACCTTGATGAATCAACCCTGGTTGGTCCATAAGCGGCGTCCCGTGGCCGGTGGTTCGCCGCCGCACGGGGGGCTTGGATAGAGGGATTCTCGCGTGGCAAATATCAACCAGAAAATTGCGCAGGAGCTTGGGGTTCGGGCGGAGCAGGTCGAGGCGACGGTGACGCTGCTCGACGGCGGCGCCACGGTTCCCTTCATCGCGCGCTACCGCAAGGAAGCGACCGGTGCGCTCGACGATGCGCAATTGCGCACCCTGGAGGAGCGCCTGGGTTACCTGCGCGAGCTCGAAGACCGCCGCAAGGCCATCCTCGAATCAGTCCGCGAGCAGGGCAAGCTCGATGCCGCGCTGGAAGCCTCGATCATGGCCGCCGACAGCAAGGCGCGCCTCGAGGACATCTATCTGCCGTTCAAGCCGAAGCGCCGCACCAAGGCGGAGATCGCCAAGGAAGCCGGGCTCGAGCCGCTCGCCAACCAGCTCCTCGCTGAACCCGGCAAGGATCCGAAGGTCGTGGCCGAAGGCTTCATCAATGCCGAGAAGGGCGTGGCCGATGCCGCCGCTGCGCTCGACGGCGCCCGCGCCATCCTGGTCGAGCGCTTCGACGAGGACGCCGATTTGATCGGCGCGCTTCGCGAGGAGATGTGGACCAATGCGCGCATGGCCTCCAAGGTGCGCGACGGCAAGAAGACCGAGGGCGAGAAGTTCGCCGATTATTTCGACTTCTCCGAGCCGCTCACGAAGCTCCCCTCGCACCGCATCCTCGCAATGTTCCGCGGCGAGAAGGAAGAGATCCTCGACCTGCAAATTCAGGCCGAGGCCGAGGCGCCGCCGCCGGGCGTGCCCAGCGCCTATGAACTCAAGATCATGAAGCGGTTCGGCATCGCCGACCTCAAGCGCGCCGGGGATCGCTGGCTGATCGACACCGTGCGCTGGGCCTGGCGCACCAAGATCCAGGTGCATCTCAACATCGATTTGCGCATGCGGCTGTGGAACGCCGCCGAGACCGAGGCGGTGCGGGTGTTCGCCTCCAATCTGCGCGACCTCCTGCTGGCCGCGCCGGCCGGCACCCGCGTCACCATGGGGCTCGATCCCGGCTACCGCACCGGCGTCAAGGTCGCCGTCACCGACGCGACCGGCAAGGTGGTCGATACCGCCGTGATCTATCCGCACGAGCCGCAGCGGCAATGGAACGAGTCGCTCGCGACGCTTGGGCGACTCGCGATGAAGCATAAAGTCGAGCTGATCGCGATCGGCAACGGCACCGCCTCGCGCGAGACCGACAAGCTCGCAGGCGATCTCGTCAAGGGCCTCGCTGAGCTGAAGATGACCAAGATCGTGGTGTCGGAAGCCGGTGCGTCGGTCTATTCGGCCTCAGCCTTCGCCTCGGAAGAGTTGCCTGGCCTCGACGTCACCCTGCGCGGTGCGGTCTCGATTGCGCGCCGGCTCCAGGATCCGCTGGCCGAGCTCGTCAAGATCGAGCCCAAGGCGATCGGCGTTGGCCAGTACCAGCACGACCTCGGCCAGGCCAAGCTCGCCAAGTCGCTCGATGCCGTCGTCGAAGACTGCGTGAACGCCGTCGGCGTCGACGTCAACACCGCCTCCGCCCCGCTGCTGGCGCGCGTGTCGGGCGTCGGCTCAGGTCTGGCCCAGAGCATCGTGGCGCACCGCGACGCCAACGGCCCGTTCAAGTCGCGCAAGGCGCTGAAGGAGGTGCCGCGGCTTGGGCCGAAGGCGTTCGAGCAGTGCGCGGGCTTCCTGCGCATCCTCGGCGGCGAGGACCCGCTCGATGCCTCGGGCGTGCATCCGGAGGCTTATCCGGTGGTGCGCCGCATCCTCGCGGCCACCAAGAGCGACATCAAGGCGCTGATCGGCTCCAGCGAGATCGTGCGCACCTTGAAGCCGAAGGATTTCGTCGACGAGACCTTCGGCCTGCCGACCGTCACCGACATCTTGAAGGAATTGGAAAAGCCGGGCCGCGATCCGCGTCCCGCGTTCAAGGCGGCCGTGTTCAAGGAGGGCGTCGAGGAGATCAAGGACCTCAAGAAGGGCATGATCCTCGAGGGCACCGTGACCAACGTCGCCGCGTTCGGCGCCTTCGTCGACATCGGCGTGCACCAGGACGGCCTCGTGCACATCTCGGCGATGTCCAAGACCTACATCAAGGATCCGCGCGAGGTGGTGAAGCCCGGCGACATCGTCAAGGTGAAGGTGCTGGACTTCGAGGTCGCCCGCAAGCGCATCTCGCTGACGCTGCGCCTCGACGACGAAGTCGGCGCCAAGAAGGACGCCCCCGGCATGCAGCGCGACAACAGCTCGCGAAATGCGAGCCGGATGAGTTCGTCTGCGCCGCGCAAGCAGGAGTCGTCCGGTGGTGGCGGCGCCCTCGCCGAAGCGCTGCGCCGCGCAGCCGAGAAGAACGGCGGGAAGAGGGTGTAGCTTCTTAACTCTCCCCGCCCTTCTGCGGGAAGAGGTCGGAGCGCGCCCCTCCCTGACATCCGCGTCAGAATCTGGCGCGTTTGTAAGTTGAAGCGGCCAGTCCCTTCCTCTCATCTGATCGTCCTCGTGCGGCGTCAAGACCGCCGCACCGCAAGGAGGACGCTTCGATGAACAACAGGCTTCTCACGGGTCTCACGGCGGCGGCGATCGCCGCGGTGATGGCGGTTGCTTCACCCGTGTTCGCACGCGGCGGGCATGGCGGCTTCGGCGGCGGACATTTCGGTGGCGGTGGCCATTTCGCCGGCGGCATGCATGTCGGCGGGATGGGCGGCGCGCGCTTCGCTCATGCCGGCGGTCCGGCCTTCGGCGGCGCACGCTTTGCGCATGCCGCGATCGGGCCGCGCTTCGCTGGCGCCGGCTGGCACGGCCACCACGGCTTCTTTCGCCATCATCATTTCCGCCGTTTCGCCGTCTTCGGCGCTCCCTATTTCTACGCCGGCTATAATGATGGTTGCTGGCGCCGGAGCTGGACGCCCTATGGATGGCAATGGGTCAATGTGTGCGGAGACTATTGGTAGTCGCATTGCCGTACCGCACCATTGTCGCGGTCGCCACCGGGCGGTTCCGTCCAGCCCCGGAACGGAATAGTCTGGTGGCGATCGTCGCGCGGAGTTTTGCATGACCGGAGGTCACCGTCGCATCCTGGTCGTCGAGGACGATCCGGAAACCGCAGGCCAGCTCGTCGAGGAATTGACGACCTCGGGCTACGACGTCGATCTTGCAGCGACGGGGCGCGAAGCCCTGAGCCACGGCGCCGCACGCGATTATGCCGTGATCACGATCGACCGGATGCTGCCCGACATCGACGGCATCAGCGTGATGCGGCAATTACGCGATGACGGCGTCGCGGCGCCGTTCCTGATCATTTCGGCGCTCGGCGAGGTCGACGACCGCGTGCGGGGCTTGCGCGCCGGCGGCGACGACTATCTCGTCAAGCCGTTCTCCTTCACCGAATTGCTGGCGCGGCTCGAGGCGCTCGGCCGCCGCAGCGAGACCATCGCCAAGGAGACGCTGCTGCGGGTCGGCGATCTCGCCATCGACCTGATCGCGCGCAGCGCGAGCCGCCGTGGCCGCAGGATCTCGCTGCTGCCGCGCGAATTCCAGCTGCTCGAATATCTCGCGCGCAACGAGGGCAGGGTGATCTCCCGCGCGATGCTGCTCCAGCACGTCTGGGACCTGCATTTCGATCCCTCCACCAACATCATCGACGTCTATGTCGGACGCGTCCGCCGCAAGGTCGACGATGCCCAGGCCTATCCGTTGATCCACACCATCCGCGGCATCGGATATTGCCTCCGTGCTCCTGGCTAAGACGCTCCGCTCCTCGACCTTCCGTCTGGCGCTGATCGCGATCGCGGCGTTCGGGCTGATCGTCGCGGCGATCATGGCCTATGTCTATTTCGGCACGCTCGCCTATGTGGAGGGCCGGATCGGCCACGCCGTCGATCATGACGGCTTCACCGGGATGATCGAGCTCGCAATGGCGGCTGTTGCCGTGCTGCTGCTGGTGCTCGCGGGTCTCGCGGCCGTGCTGGTGACACGGCGCACGGTGGGGCGGATCGAACAGATCAATGCCACCAGCCGCGCCATCATGCTGTCCGGCCTCGACCAGCGCATCCCCTTGCGCGGCAGTAACGATGAATGGGACCGCGTCGCCGAGAACCTCAACCAGATGCTGGACCGCATCGAGACGCTGATGGGCGAGGTCAAGCAGGTCAGCGACAACGTCGCCCACGATCTGCGCACGCCGCTGACGCGGATGCGCGGCCGGCTGGAAAAGGCTTATCACGGGCCGCGCAACAGCGAAGCTGACGCCGCGCTGATCGGCGACACCATCGCCGATCTCGATGCCGTGCTCGGCATGTTCGCGTCCATCACCCGGATCTCCGAGATCGAGACCCGCGCCCGCCGAGGGGCTTTCCGCGCGCTCGACCTCGCCGAGATCGCAGGCGAGGTGGTCGAGCTCTACGATGCCGCCGCCGAGCAGGTTGCGACCAAGCTCAGCCTGGCCGGAGACCGCCAGGTACCGATCACCGGCGATCGCGACCTGCTGTTCGATGCCATCGCCAATCTCGTCGACAATGCGATCAAGCATGGCTGCAAAGGCGGGCAGGTGACCGTGACCTGCCGGAGCACCGGCGGCGGCGCGATGATCGCCATCGCCGACGATGGCCCGGGCATTCCCGCCGAGCAGCGCGATCACGTCTTCAAGCGCTTCTACCGGCTCGAACAAAGCCGCTACACGCCGGGCAACGGGCTCGGCCTCAGCCTCGTCGCCGCGGTCGCGCGTCTTCATGGCGCCGAAATCGCCTTGCGCGACAATGCACCGGGGCTCGCTGTCGAGCTCGGCTTCCCCAAGGCATCAGCACCATAGAGTCCGTCACAGCTCGATCACGCCGCGGCGCGCCGCATGCGCCACCGCATCGGTGCGGCCGGTGGCATCGAGCTTGTCGAGCAGCGAGCCGACATGGAATTTGACGGTGTGCACGGAGATGCCGAGCCGGCGCGCGATCATCTTGTTGGAGGCGCCCTCGGCCATCAGCGCCAGCACGTCGAGCTCGCGCTGCGTCAGCGCGATGTCGTCGGGCATGAGGCGGGGATCGCGCGCGAGGATCGTTGCCGCGGCCTGCTCACCGGGCACGGCAAGGCGCAGCCCGGCGACATTGCCGAGCAAGGCCGCCAGGCGATCGGCGAGGGCGGGGTCGTCGATCTCCAGGGCGAGCACGATCTCCGGCGTCTTGTCCTCGCTCACGCCTCCGGCCTCTCGCCGACCGTGACCTTGAAGCTGACCGGCTCGCCGCCGCGGCGCGCCGCGACATCGACCACCGCGCCGACGCTCGCAGGACCGAGGGTTCGCGACAGTGCGCGCACGCCCGATAGTTTCTGGTCGTTGACGGCGACGATGACGTCGCCCTGGCGGATGCCGGCTGCGGCGGAAGGCCCGGCCTTGTCGACATTCATCACCATCGCGCCGACGCCGTCCTCGAGCCGCACCGGCTGCAGCCCGAGGCCGAGATAGCCGCGCGCGATACGGCCGCGTGTCTCGAGCTGGGCCGCGACGCGCTCGATCGTCGCGGTCGGGATCACCAGCACGCGCCGCGGGCCGAGCACGGCCATGCCGAAGACTTGCCCCGATGCATCGAGCGCCAGGCCGCCCTGCTGGGCTGGACGCAGGCGAACGTCGAGCTCGATCCGCGCATCGATCTCGCCACCGCGCAAGGAGCGCCAGCCATTGCCGGACGCCGACACCATCGCCAGCGCCGCGCTCGGCGTCTCGCGGTTGGTGGCGACCACGACCGCCAACGCGCCCAGCGGCGGGACGGTTGCGGCGAGCTTGACCGGGACCGTCGCGACGTCGGCGCGGAGCAGCGCGATATCTGTGGTGTGGTCGCGCCCGACGATGGTGGCGGCGACCCGGCTGCCGTCGGCAAGGCCGATCTCGACCTCGCCCTCGTCGGCGAGCGCCTCGTCGGCGGTGATGATCAGGCCGCTCTTCCAGACAAAGCCGGTGGCGCGGGAGCGGTGCGAATGCACGGAGACGATCGAGGGCGCAGTGCGCGCCACGAGGTCCACGAGGGCGGACGATAGCGAGGACAGGGGACTAGGATCAGTCATGGTGGGCTCCTGTAAGTTGTCCTCAATCTGGGATCTCGCGGGCGATTGCGAAACTGGCCGGGTGGCCAGGACCGGACGGGCCTCTTCAAGACCATTGCCGACGAATATGTGATTGGGAGCGCCTCACGGGAACGTGTAGCAATCCGAAAATTGCGCCCATGGCCTCAAACGTTTTCAGCGAGCCCTCATGACCGTCGACCTCACCCGCCGCACCCTGCTGCAACTCGCCGGCGCCACCTCGCTTGCCATGGCGGCCGCGGCGGCGGCGCGCGCCGAGGGCACGCCGCAGGGCGGGCCGACCTATGCCAGCCGCACGCCGATGCGGGTCGGCATGGTGACGCTGCGGGTCAAGAATCTCGATGCGGTCGCGGACTACTATCGCGACGTCATCGGTCTCACCGTGATGGAGCGCTCGGCGACCGCGGCGAAGCTCGGCACATCTGGCATCACGCTGCTGGTACTGGAGGCCCGTCCCGATGCGGCCATCGAGCCGCGCAACGCCGCCGGCCTCTACCATACCGCCTTCCTGATGCCGACCCGCAAGGATCTCGCGCGCTGGCTGGTCCATGCCGCCTCGCACCGTGTGAAGCTGTCGGGCTTCGCCGATCACCTCGTCTCTGAGTCCGTCTATCTCGACGACCCCGAAGGCAACGGCATCGAGGTCTATGCCGACCGCGATCCCTCGCAATGGCAATGGAGCGAGGGCAGCGTCAAGATGGCGACCGACGAGCTCAACATCCCCGACCTGCTGTCGCTGACCAATACGCGCGTGTCCGATTATGCCGGGGCGCCGGAGGGCTTGCGCATCGGCCACATGCATCTGCGGGTCGGCGATCTCGCGCGGGCCGGCAATTTCTATCATGGTACGATTGGCCTCGATCCGACCCGCAGCCGCAGCGGGGCGGCGTTCCTGTCGTCGGGCCGCTATCACCATCACCTCGGCATGAATGTCTGGCAGAGCCAGGGTGCCGGCCAGCGCGACGAGTCCACGACCGGCCTCGCCTGGTTCTCGCTGGTGATGGCGAAGCAGGAGCTGCTCGCCGCCCAGGAAGAGCGCCTGCGCAAGGGCGGCGTCAAGGTCACGGTGCTGGCGGGCGGCCTCGAGGCCGTCGATCCCTGGGGCACGCGAGTGCGCTTGCTCAAGGTTTGATCGCCGGGGCGGGCATTGCTAATAGCCGTCGGGTCCAGCTTCCGGAGCCCCCGACATGTCCGAATTCCACGGCGTCTTCCCCTATCTCGTTTCTCCCGTCGATGCCGACGGCAGCGTGCGCACCGAAGTGCTCGCCAAGCTCTGCGACGATCTGATCGGCGCCGGCGTGCACGGCTTGACGCCGCTGGGCTCGACCGGCGAATTCGCCTACCTCGGTGCCGCGCAGCGGATGGCCGTCGTGCAGACCACGATCGAGGCCGCGAAAGGCCGGGTGCCTGTCATCGCCGGCGTCGCCTCGACCTCGACGGCGGACGCGGTCGCGCAGGCGAAGGCCTATCAGAAGCTCGGCGCCGACGGCATTCTGGCGATCCTGGAGGCGTATTTCCCGCTTGCCGATGCCCAGGTCGAATCCTACTTCCGAGCCATTGCGGATGCCGTCGACATTCCCGTCGTCATCTACACCAACCCGCAATTCCAGCGTTCAGATCTGACCCTCGATGTCATCGCGCGCCTCGCCGAGCATCCGCGCATCGGCTACATCAAGGACGCCTCGACCAACACCGGCCGGCTGCTCTCGATCATGAATCGCTGCGGCGATGCCTTGCGGGTGTTCTCGGCCTCCGCCCATATCCCGGCCGCGGTGATGCTGATCGGCGGGCTCGGCTGGATGGCGGGCCCGGCCTGCATCATCCCGCGCCAGAGCGTCAAGCTCTACGAGCTCGGCAAGGCCGGCCGCTGGGACGAGGCCATGGCGCTGCAGCGGCGGCTGTGGCGCATCAACGAAGCCTTCGCCCGCTTCAACCTCGCCGCCTGCATCAAGGCCGGACTTGCGATCCAGGGCTACGACGTCGGCGATCCCGTCCCGCCGCAGGCCCCGCTGACATCAGAGGCGCGCAAGGTCGTCGAGGCGGCGTTGAAGGAGCTGGCATAGCCGCTACCCCGGCATGACAAATCCGTGGGTTCGCCGCCCAAAACCGCGGCTGGCATGCCTTTGATCGATCCGCTAAAAGGCTGCCCGCAGTTTCGAAAAGACCCTGAGGACCCCACGGAATGAATATTCTTCCCGGCAATTTGCGTTTCGGAGCGGGCCAGCCCGTCAAGCGTTTGGAAGACCAGCGGCTGCTGACCGGGAAGGGACAGTTCATCGACGACAAGCCAGAGGAGGGTGCGCTGTGGCTGTATGTGCTGCGCTCGCCGCATGCCCACGCCAGGATCGTCTCGATCGACACCAGCGCCGCAGCGTCGATGCCGGGCGTTGCCGCGATCTACACCGGCGCCGACCTCGTCAAGGACGATGTCGGCAGCATCCCGACCTTGAGCATCTTCAAGCGCCCCGACGGCAAGCCGATGACGGTGCCGCCGCGCCGGCTGCTCGCCCACGAGGTCGTGCGCTACGCCGGTGAGGCTGTCGCCGCGGTGGTGGCGTCCTCGCGCGCCGAAGCGCAGACCGCTGCCGAAGCGATCGTGGTCGAATACGACGTGCAGCCCGCGGTGGTCGATCCGGTCGAGGCCGTCAAGCCCGGCGCGCCCGTGGTGTGGCCTGAGGCGCCCGACAACATCGTCGGCGCGATGTCCTACGGCGATGCCGCCAAGGTCGACGAGGCCTTCGCCAAGGCCGCGCACACGGTCGAGCTCGATCTCGTCAGCCAGCGCCTGGTGCCCTCCGCGATGGAGCCGCGCTCGACCATTGCCGAGATCGACAAGAAGAGCGGTCGTCTCCTGCTGCACGTGCAGTCGCAGACGCCGGCCTCGACCCGCGACGTGCTGGCGGAGGCCGTGCTCAAGCGCCCCAAGGACAGCGTGCGCGTGCTGGTCGGCGACATCGGCGGCGGCTTCGGCCAGAAGACCAATCTCTATCCCGAGGACGGCATCGTCGCCTATGCCGCGACCAAGCTGAACAAGAAAATCCGCTGGCGCGGCGATCGCACAGACGAATTCGTCGGCGGCACCCATGGCCGCGATCTGACCTCGACCGCCTCCTTCGCGCTCGACGAAAAGGGCAAGGTGCTGGCCTATCGCGTCAAGTCGATCGGCTGCACCGGCGCCTATTCCTCGGGCGCGGCCAACATCATCCCGCTGGTGCTCGGGCCGTTCGTCCAGACCGGCGTCTATGATTTGCCGCTGGTGCATTTCGAGGTGCAGTCGGTGATGACCCACACCGCGCCGGTCGGGGCCTATCGCGGTGCGGGCCGCCCGGAGGCCGTCTTCATCGTCGAGCGGCTGTTCGACGCCGCCGCGCGAAAGATCGGCATGGATCCGCGTGCGATCCGCAAGGCCAATTACATCAAGCCGGCGCAGCTGCCCTACACCAATGCGGCCGGCCAGGTCTACGATTCCGGCGCCTTCGCGCACATGCTCGACCGCGCCGTGAAGCTGGCGGACTGGGACGGCTTTGCCGCGCGCAAGAAGGCGGCGAAGAAGAAGGGCCTGCTCTACGGGCGCGGGCTCACTTCCTATATCGAATGGACCGGCGGCCGCGCCCACACCGAGAAGGTCAGCCTGCACGCGACCTCTCAGGGGCGCGTCGTGCTGCATTCCGGCACCATGGCGATGGGGCAGGGGCTGCAGACCACCTACACCCAGATGATCTCCGACACGCTCGGCATCGCCATGGACAAGATTGATGTCGTGCAAGGCGACACGGATCTCGCCATGGGCTTCGGCAGCGTCGGCTCGCGCTCGCTGTTCGTCGGCGGCACGGCGGTCGCGGTGTCCTCCAACGATCTGATCCAGAAGGCGCGCGAGAAGGCTGCCAACGTGTTGGAGACTTCGATCGAGGACATCGAGTATCAGGGCGGCATGCTCACCGTGGTCGGCACCGACCGCCGCATCAGCTTGTTCGATCTCGCCGAGAAGGAAAGCGGCGCCAAGCTCAGCGTCGATTCCGAGGGCGAGGTCGATGGCCCGAGCTGGCCGAACGGCACGCATATCTGCGAGGTCGAAATCGACCCGGAGACCGGCGTCTCCAAGGTCGTGCGCTACATCACGGTCGACGACGTCGGCGTTGCGGTGAACCCGATGCTGGTGACGGGGCAGATCCATGGCGGCGTCGCGCAGGGCATCGGCCAGGCGCTGTACGAAGGCGTCTCCTACGATGCCGACGGCCAGCTGCTGACCGCGAGCTACCAGGACTACTGCATACCGCGCGCCGACGACGTGCCGCCGATCGTGGTGACGCTCGACGACACCGCGCCCTGCCGCACCAATCCGCTCGGCGCCAAGGGCTGCGGCGAATCCGGCGCCATCGGTGGCCCGCCTTGCGTCACCAACGGCGTAATGGACGCGCTCGCCGAGCTCGGCATCACCCAGCTGAACACGCCGCTGACGCCGCAGAAGGTGTGGCAGGCGATCAGGGACGCGAAGGCGGCGGGGTAGCGCGTTGCTCCGCGACCCGCTGCGCCACACACCCAACTGTCGTCCCGGGGCGCGCGAAGCGCGAGCCCGGGACCCATAGCCACAGGGAGTGTTGTGGTGCGAAGCTGATAACTCCAAGTCCTCGTAGCCACGTCCGCCCGTGGTTATGGGTCCCGGATCTGCGCTTCGCTTGTCCGGGACGACAGCGGAGGGTGCCGCGCTAATGCGGGCCAGGCAGCAGCCCTCAAATCCCCAGCATCATCTTCGCAATGATGTCGCGCTGGATCTCCGAGGTGCCGCCGAAGATGGTGTAGGCGCGGCCGTTGAGATATTCGGGCACCACCGTCAGCATCTCCTCAGGCGTCGCCGGCTCGTGATTGAGCCTGTAGAGCGGACGCATCGGCTCGACCGCGAGCGCGTCGTGGCCGATCACATCGACGCCTAAACGCGTTACGGCCTGGCGGATCTCGCTGTTGCGCAGCTTCAGGATCGACGACACAGCGCCGGGATTTTGCCCGGTCTGCAACGCCGAGAGCACGCGCAGCTCGGTCATCTCCAGCGCGTCGATGTCGATTTCGACCTCGGAGATGCGGCTGGCGATATCGGGACTGTCGATGGCGCGGCCGGTCAGGTCCGACTCGGCAAGGTCCGCGATCGCCTTCAACCCCTCGCGCAGCTTCGCCGATGCGATGCCCGAGCCGCGCTCGAATTCGAGCAGGTATTTGCCGTAGGTCCAGCCCTTGCCCTCGTCGCCGACGCGGTTGGCCACGGGCACGCGGACGTCGTCGAAGAACACCTGGTTGACCTCGTGGTCGCCGCCGATGGTGAGAATGGGCCGCGTGGTGATGCCCGGGCTCTTCATGTCGATCAGGATGAAGCTGATGCCGTCCTGCTGACGCTCGCCGTCGCTGGTGCGCACCAGCGCGAACATGCGGTTGGCGTGGTGGGCATGCGTGGTCCAGATCTTGGTGCCGTTGATGATGTAGTCGTCGCCGTCGCGCACCGCGCGCGTCTTCAGCGAGGAGAGGTCGGAGCCGGAGCCCGGCTCGGAATAACCCTGGCACCAGTAGTCTTCGCCGGAGAGGATTCGTGGCAGGTAAAAGTTCTTCTGCTCCGGCGAGCCGAAGCCGATGATGACGGGCCCGACCATCTTCACGCCCATCACGTTGACATTGGGCACGCCGGCGCGCGCGCATTCGGTCTCGAAGATCCAGCGCTGCGCCGGGGTCCAGGCCGGCCCGCCGTATTCGACCGGCCAGCCCGGCGCGCCCCACCCGTTGGCGTGCAACGCGCGCTGCCAGGCCATGCCAATATCGGGGTCGGAGAACACCGACGGCGTCAGCGCGGTCGCGCGCTTCATCTCCTCGGTGAGATTCTTGGCGATGAAGCCGCGCACTTCGCTCTGGAAGGCGCGCTCGTCGGCATTGAAGGTGAGGTCCATGAGGCGCTCCCAGGGTCAGGTTCTGCGGCCAAGCTCGGCGTGGCGCGCATAGTGGTGCGCGCTGCCGCCGAACAGCGTGTCGAAGGCGACGAGGCGCTTGAAATAAGCGCCGACCTCGAGCTCTTCGGTGACGCCCATGCCACCGTGAAGCTGGATCGATTGCTCGCCGACGAAGCGCGCGCATTTGCCGATCTTCGCCTTCGCGCCGGAAGCCGCGCGGGCGCGCTCGGTCGGCGCAGCATCCACCTTTAGCGCGGCCCGCAACGCCATCGAGCGCGCCTCGTCGACCTGTATCGCCATATCGGCGAGGCGGTGGCGGATGACCTGATTGGCGGAGAGCGGCCGGCCAAACTGTTTTCGGATCTTGGTGTAGTCGAGCGTGGTCTCGAGCAGCGTCTGCATGATGCCGACGGCTTCCGCGCCCAGCGCGGCCATGCCGCGATCGACCGCCCATTCGATCGCCGGCAGCGCATCGTGACCGTCGCCGAGCAGCGCGTCTTCCGGCAGGTGCACGTCCGACAATTCGATGTTGCAGGCCCGTCCGCCGCCGAGGCGCGCGTAGTCGGAGATCGCAAGGTCCGGCGCCGTCGCCGGCAGCACGAACAGGCCGATCCGCCCCGAAGGACCGTGATGGTCGTGGACGAGCGCCGAGACGATGATCTCGTCGGCGGCATGGCCGTCGAGCACCGCGATCTTGCTGCCGGACAGGCGCCAGCCTTGCGCGGTCTTGGTCGCTGATGTCGCGACCTCAGCGAGATCGAACCGTGCGGCGCGCTCGGAATGCGCGAACGCAAGCTTCAGCGATCCGTCGGCGACCTTGGGCAGGCTCGCCTGCTTCTGCTCGGCCGTACCGCATCTTTCGAGCAGCCCGGCTCCCAGCACCACCGTCGCGACATAGGGCTCCGACACCAGCCCGCGGCCGAACGCTTCCATCAGGATGCCGATCTCGACCGCGCCGCCGCCGAGCCCGTCAAACTCCTCGGGGATCGGCAGCGCCAGCCAGCCGAGCTCGGCGAACTGCTTCCACACCGCAGGGCTGAAGCCGAGCGGATCGCTCGCCATCTTGCGGCGGTGATCGGCATGGTAGCTGCCGGCTATGAAGCGCTCCGCGCTGTCGCGCAGCAGCTTCTGCTCGTCACTGAGATTGAGGTCCATGTTCTTACTCCGCCGCCGGCGGCTTGCGCACTGAGGGATGCAGGCCGGAAGGATCGACGATCATGCCGAACTCCTGAAGATTATGTGCGTGACAGAGCTGATGCAGCGCAAAGGCCTGGTCGATCGCGGCCGGCTGGCCCATCACGTCGACCGAGCGATTCACTGCCTCCTTGGTCATCTTCAGCGCAAAGGATGGCTTTGCCGCGATCCGGCGCGCCAGGTCCAGCACGCGTGCCGACAGCTCCGCGCGCGGCACGACCTGGTTGACCATGCCGAGCTGGTGCGCCTCCTGAGCGCTCCAGCTGTCGGCGGTGAACAGGAACTCCTTGGCCTTGCGCGGGCCGAGCTCCCAGGGATGCACGAACCATTCGACGCCGCAGACGCCCATGGTGACGACAGGGTCGCAGAACTGCGCGTCGTCGCTGGCGACGATGAGGTCACAGGCCCATGCCAGCATCAGCCCGCCGGCGATACACTTGCCGTGGACCTCGGCGACGGTGGGCTTGGCGAGGTTACGCCAGCGCCGCGTGATCTGGAGATAAATTTCCTGCTCGCGCGCGAAGCGGCCATGGGCATTCGGCTCGGCAAAGCCGCCCCAATTTCCGATCGGCGGGAAATCGACCCCGGCGGTGTTCTTGCCCCCGGGACGCAGATCGTGGCCGGAGGAGAAGTGCGGACCGCTGCCGGCGAGAATGATCACCTTGACCGCATCATCCTGCACCGCCGCGTCGAAGGCGGCGTTGAGGTCGTAGGTCATTTGCAGGTTCTGCGCATTGCGCGCCTCGGGCCGGTTCATCACGACCCTTGTGATAGCGGGCTCGGGCCGCTCCACGAGGATGGTCTCGAACGAGGTCATCGCGCTTCCCCCAGTTCTGTCTTAATTGTTTCGCCAAGTTGACTATGTCGGTCAGGGATAGGCAAGAGGCTTGCGTCAGTCGGCTGCTTTTCGCGCCTTGGGAAGGATGCAAGATGTCTGGCGCCTTGCGGGTCGCATCTGGTAGTTTGCGCCGGATTCCACCGGGAGAAATTTGATGCGCAAGATCCTGACCGTGCTGGCGGCGCTGGCCTCGCTGAGCCTCACCAATTGCGGCTACAACGCGATCCAGAGCGAGGACGAGCAGATCAAGGCCAACTGGTCCGAGGTCGTGAACCAGTATCAGCGCCGCGCCGACCTCGTGCCCAACCTCGTCAATTCGGTGAAGGGCTTTGCGCAGCAGGAAAAGGACGTGCTGCTCGGCGTCACCAATGCGCGCGCCAAGGTCGGCAGCATCCAGGCAACGCCCGAGGTGCTTAACGACCCCGCCGCCTTCCAGAAGTTCCAGGCTGCCCAGGGCGAGCTCTCCAGTGCGCTGTCGCGGCTGCTGGTCGTCACCGAGAACTATCCGCAGCTCAAGTCCGACGCGCTGTTCAAGGATTTGATGTCGCAGCTCGAAGGCACCGAGAACCGCATCACGGTGGCGCGCAACCGCTACATCAAGTCGGTCCAGGACTATAACGTCACCATCCGCTCGTTCCCGAGCAACCTCACCGCGATGATGTTCGGCTACAAGGAGAAGCCGAATTTTTCGGTGGCGAACGAGAAGGAGATCTCGACCGCGCCGAAGGTGGATTTCAATCCGGCGCCAGCGCCGTCGAAGTAAGCGCGCCGCTTCACGAATGCGCCAGGCCTCACCCACCGCAGTCATTCCCCGCGAAGGCGGGGAATCCAGTACGCCGCGGCTTCTCCATATCCCGCTGGCGTCTCTGGAACACTGGATCGCACGGTCAAGCCGGGCGATGACAGCGAGATTGTGGCGGGCGTATTCGGTGCTCGCCTCGTGCGTCCTCACCCTCGCACTCCTCCTCGCCCTCGCGTTCCCCGTCTTCGCCGACGTCGCCGTTCCCCAGCTCACCGGCCGCGTCGTCGACCAGACCGGCACGCTCTCCAGCGGCGACATCGCCTTGCTGTCGCAAAAGCTGCGCGACTTCGAGACGCGCAAGGGCAGCCAGATCGCGGTCCTGATTGTGCCGACCACTCAGCCGGAGACGATCGAGCAGTTCTCGATCCGCGTCGCGGAGGCCTGGAAGATCGGCCGCAAGAAAATCGACGACGGCGCCATCCTCGTCGTCGCCAAGAACGACCGGCATTTGCGCATCGAGGTCGGCTACGGCCTGGAAGGTGCGCTCACCGACGTCACCTCGCGGCGGATCATCGACGAGATCATCACGCCGAAATTCAGGAACGGCGATTTCACCGGCGGCATCTCGGATGGCGTCGAGCGGATGATCCGGGTGATCGACGGTGAACCCTTGCCGGTTCCCTCGCCGACCGTGAACTTCGGCAACCTCGACGATCTCGCACCGCTCGCTATCGTCACGCTGTTCGTCTCGGTAGGCATCGGCGGCGCTTTCCGCGCCATGCTGGGACGGCTGCTCGGATCGCTGGTGACCGGGGGCATCATTGCGACGCTGACCTGGTTCATTCTCGGATCTTTCGGTCTGGCCCTCGCGCTGGGCGGTCTCGGCTTCATCATCGGCTTCATCGCCGATCTGTTTTCGGCGATCACGCCGGGCACGGGCCGCTCGCGCGGCGGCGCCTGGTCGAGCGGCAGCTCGGGAGGCGGCTGGAGCAGCGGTTCGTCGAGCAGCAGTGACAGCGGCAGCTTCAGCGGTGGCGGAGGCAGTTTTGGCGGCGGCGGCGCCTCGGGGAGCTGGTAGCGGTCATGAGCATCAAACGCATCGCCAAGCATCTCGTGCAGCATCATTGGCGGGCCAAACAGATCTTTCCGCCAGCCGTGCTCGCCCGCATCGAGCAGGCGATCGAGCTTGGCGAAGCCACCCATTCCGGCCAGGTTCGCTTCGTCGTCGAAGGCGCGCTCGACGGCCGCCCCCTGTTCCGCAACCAGCCGGCGCGCGCGCGTGCGCTCGATGTGTTCTCGCATTTGCGCATCTGGGACACCACGCACAACAATGGCGTCCTGATCTATCTCCTGCTCGCCGACCGCGATGTCGAGATCGTCGCCGATCGCGGCATCGACGCGAAGGTCGGCGCTGCGGGCTGGGAAAGCATCTGCCGCGCCATGGAGGCCGAGTTCGCTGCCGGCCAGTTCGAGCGCGGCGTCATCACCGGCATTGAGGCAGTGTCGCGCGAGCTGGCGCGGCACTTTCCGCCGAGCACGTCGCATCCGAACGAGCTGCCGGATGCGCCGGTCGTGATGTGACGGAGTGTGATGTGTAACGGCGTCTGGCTCGCATTCCGCCGCCGTTCATCTTGCCCCGATTACAAATTGTTTCACGCCCGCCACACCGGTTCCATCTTCCCGGCTCAATTCGGCCCCGGATGACTTCCTAAAATTTCGGTAAGCGGGTCCCAAGGTAAGGATTTCGCAAGCAATGAAAGTTACCAAAAGGTCAATCCAGAGCGGAGTATTTGAACTGTGAGCGAACCAATGGCTGAGCAGGCTGCCCAGGACAAGAGCGTCGTCGAAGCCGAGACGACCGCGCCGCAGGCTGTCGAGGCTGCCGGGATCGACGCCCCCTCGATCGCGCCCGACCACGAGGCGCCGCCAAAGCCCGACCCGGTGAAGGTCGAGCCGCCGAAGATCGAAGCCAGGGTTGAGCCCAAGGTTGAAACCCAGCCCGAGCCGAAGCCCGGCAAGCTCATCGTCATGGCGCCCTCGGAGCGCAACTGGGACCGCGAGAATTTCGCCCCGCATGTGAAGGCGGACGAGCCGCGCGAAGCCGCTGGCAAGCGGCGTCTGTCGGCGATGGCCGCGGTGGTGGCGATCGCCGCCAGCGTCGGCGCCATCAGCGGCGCGCTCGCAACCGCCGGCATGATGCATTTCGCAAGCCCGGCGCAGGCGCCGGTCCAGGTCGCCGACACCAGCGCGCTCGATGTGTCGGTCGCGCGGATCGACGCCGATCTCGTCGCGCTCAAGGCCAATGTCGAGCACAGCGCCAAGACGGGCGTCAGCCAGTTCAACCGGGCCAATGACCGCCTCGACAAGCTCGAGAAGGCGCAAGGCGAGCCGCTCGCCAAGATCGCAAAGCTGTCGGAGGCCGTCGACAAGCTCCGCGCCACGCCGCCCGCCGCTCCCGCGCAGGCCGCTGCTGCGCCCGCGAAGGAAACCACCGGCTCGATCGCGCCGACCCAGGTTGCGACCGCTGCCGCCGCACCGGCCCCGGTGGCCGCCGCGCCCAAGACCGAGGTCGGCCGTCTGCCGACAGTCGAAGGCTGGCGGCTGCGCAACGCCGCCAATGGCGGTGCGCTGATCGAGGGCCGCGACGGGCTCTACGAGGTCTATCCCGGCGATCCCATCCCCGGCGTCGGTCGCGTCGATGCGATCCGTCGCCAGGACGGCCGCTGGGTCGTCGTCACCAGCAAGGGGCTGATCGTCTCGCGCTGAGCGTTCGATATCCGACTTTCGAAGAGGCGCTTCACCACGATGTGAGGCGCCTTTTTGCTTGAATAGGCATGCCGGCGCGGTGTTACCTAAGGCATGAGCCGCGCGTTGCGAATTCTCGTTGCTGCCGCCGTGTTGTTCGGCGGTGCTCCTTCGCTTCGGGCCGCGGAGACGACGCAGCTGATGCGCGGCACGGCGATCACCGATCCCGATCTGCTGCGCCGGCTCGATGAGAGCGACGTCCTCACAATCTCGCGCCTGGTTGCGCCGGAGCGCAAGGCGGATCGTCCGCTGACGACGGACCTGTTGTTTTCGGAGCTGTCGCAGCTCAAGGACATTCCGCCGGCGATCGAGGCGGAGTTCGAGCGCTATGTCGGCAAGCAGAAGGCGGCCTGGCCGACCGAGACCATCGGCGTCGGCGAAGGCTTTGACGTGCAGCTGTTCGATCGAGCCAACCTGAATTCCCCCGACGCGCGTTTCGTGCTGGTCGGCATCGTCAACCGCATGGACCGTGCCTACGCGGCCGAAGAAGCCTGCGGCGAGATCCGGCTGATCTATCGCCTGGCGCGTTTCGACAACAAGCCGGACGGCGGCAAGACCGCAACGCGGCTGCCGATGACGCTCAACCTGGTGATGAGGGCGCGCGATCCGCGCCAGAGGGATGGGAACGGCAAGCCGATCAGCTGCGCCGAGATCGCGCGGCGCTGGCTCGACAACGGCAAATGGCAGGAGCTGATCGGCGGCCAGGACGATGCCACGCTCGATCGCATCGAGACCAACATCCAGATCTCGATCGCGCCGAAATCGCCGCTGCACGATTTCCGCTCCGACTATCTGCTCAAGGTGTTCAAATACGACGCCGCGACGAAGACGTTCGCGGAAGGGACGTTGGAAAATCAGATCGACCGCGATCGCATCCTCGCCAGCGAAGCGCTGCGGCGCGATTTTAGGGATTGGCTGCTCGCACCCGAGAATCTGCGCGAATTCGATCGCGGCACGGTGCTGATCCCGGAAAGATTCCTGGCCAGGGCCGCGGTGGTGCCGACGCCCGCCGGCCTCGATGCCTCCGCGCTGCAGCCGGAGTTCGGCATGATGCAGGGAGAGGGAAAAGGCGAGGGCAGCAACGATTCCGTCTTCGCCGACAACGACGTGGTCGGCGCGCTGAAGCAGGCCTTCGCGCGCGGGGACTTCCAGAACATTCGCTCGGTCGCAGGCTTCCAGCGCCGTCTTAACGATGTCACCTGCTCAGGCTGCCACCAGACCCGCGGCATCGGCGGCTTCCATTTCCCTGGTGTCGACTGGCTGGCGGACAAGCCGTCCAATTCGACCATCGTGCCGGCGTCGCCGCATTTCCTGGGCGATCAGCTCCGCCGCCGCGACATCCTGGCCGCCTTCGCCACGGGCAAACGCCCTGATTTCTCACGCGGATTTGCCAGCCGGCCGCAGACCCGCGGCAGCAGCGAGCTCGCCGGAAGCGAGTATCAGGATGGCTGGGGCGCGCATTGTTCTTTGGCCGATGCGGGATCGGGAACGCGAGATGTGAGTTTTACGTCATGGACCTGTGCTAACGGTCTCACCTGTCAGGCCGCCGCGGCCTCGCGCCGCATCGGCATGTGCTTCATCAAGACGCGTTAGACCTAACCAACATTTGGATGATCCATGACGGACACGGGCAACGCCAACAAAGCGCGCAATCGCGAGATCGCGCAGAATGAGGAAGCCAAGCAGGTCACCGGCAGCGCCCGCGTCAGCATCTGGGCGATCGCGATGGCCGTCATCGTCGGCGGTGTCCTGTTCACGCTGGGCTGGCTGTCGCTCCGGTAGCTTTCACTTCGCGTAATTCGTCATCCGCTTGCCCGGCAGCAACTCGTACGCCGGCTTCCAGCCGGGCAGCGCGGCCATGCGGCCGAGCCAAGCGTGGATGGCGGGATGGCTCACGGCGAAGTCAAAGCCGTGCTCGTCGCTCGGATAATGCAGATAGGCCATCATCGAGATATCGGCGACCGTCGGCTTTGCGCCGATCGCGAAGGCGTTGTGTTGGAGATGCCCGTCGAGAATGCCGAGGAAGTCCTCGAGCCGGCGGCGGAAATGCTTCAGCACCTGCGGGTCGCTGTTCTCGGTGAAGGCCCGCATGAAGCGGTAGGTCGCCATGTAGCCGGTGAGCTTGTGGTTGTCCCAGAACAGCCAGCGCAGCAGCTCGAACTTCTCTTCCTCGGTCTCGGCGCCGAAGCGGCCATATTGCTCGGCGAGCTTGAGCAGCAGCGGTGCGGTCTGCGTCATCTTCACGCCGTCGATCTCGAGCACGGGAATCTCGCCCATCTCGTTGACCGCCTTGCGCCACTCCGCCGTGCGCGTGACGCCGCCGGCAAAATCGGTCCACATCGGCTCGAACCTCTCGCCGCACAGCGTCAGCATCAGCGCCAGCTTGTAGCTGTTGCCGGATTCGGGGAAGTAGTGCAGGCGGTAGACGGGCATGGAACTCGCAAGACGTATCGTTGCTGACAAGGTTTGCCGAAGCGACGGCGCTAGCCGACCGCCCCTGACCCCCTCAGCTTCCTGATCGCCGCTTCGTCGTATCCAGCCCCGCGCAAGATCTCGTCACTGTGCTCGCCGACCGCCGGCGGCTTGCGCGGCTGCACCTTCTTAGCGCCGTCGATCCAGATCGGGCTGTTGATGGTCAGCATGGTGTCGTTCTCGAACGGCACCAGCACCTCGTTGTCGAGCATCTGCTTGTCGTTCGGGATGTCGTCGAGAATGGCGACGACGCCGAACACGAGGCCATTGCCGTCGAGGATCTTTCGCCATTCGGAAAGATCCCTGGTGGCAAACGTCTCGTCCAAAATCTTGATCAGCTCGACCGAACGCGCGTGGCGGTCGGCCTTGGTGGCGAAACGCGGGTCGTTGACCAGGTCCTCGCGCCCCAGGCACTTGGCCAGCGTCGGAAACTGCTTCTCCTCGCTCAGCAGCGACAGGATCAGCCAGCGGCCGTCTTTGCACTGGTAGTGATTGGCAACCGCGTTGAGCGCGCGCTCGCGCGGGCGCCGCTCGCCGAACTTGGCGCCGCAGAGCTTTGCCTGGGCCAGCACGCTCGCGGCCCACACGCCGTTCGCCATCAGATTGGAGGCGACATGCGAGCCCTTGCCGGTCTTCTCGCGCTGATACAGCGCGGTGACGATGGCGCCATAGAACGCCATGGCGCAGGGATGATCGCCCATGCCCGCGACCGAGCGGGCCGGCGTGGTGTCGGTGTCGGCCCGGACCAAATCCATCAGGCCGGAGCGCGCCCAATAGGCGTTGCTGTCGAAGCCGGGCTTGTTGGCCTCCTCGCCCTTTTCGCCGTAGCCGGTGAAGGAGGCGTAGATCAGCCGGTCGTTGAGATGGGCGAGATGGTCATAGGTGATGCCGAGCTTGGCGCGCACCGGCGGCGGCATGTTGGTGATGAAGACGTCGGCTTCTGCCACCAGCTTGTAGAGGACCGCCTGTGCCTCTGGCTTGGCGAGGTCGAGCGCGATGCTCTTCTTGTTGCGGGCTTCCAGCAGCCAGGCGAAATTGTGCTCGCCGGTGGGATAGCCCGGCAGGTTCGGCAGGTTGCGATAGGGGTCGCCGGAGCCGGGCGGCTCGATCTTGATGACATCGGCGCCGAAATCCGACAGCACGGTCGCGGCCGCGGGCGCTGCGATGAAGCTCGCGCAGTCCAGAACCTTCAGGCCGGCAAAAATGCCCTTATCCATCGCAGCGTCGCTCCCTTGGCTTCGGTCGTTTCCCGCGCGCTGGAATTGCCGCGGGGCTGGTGTTGGGAGCATTAGACCGATGTTTTGCCGGGATGCAACGGCGCCTGGCGCAGGGCCTCACTCCTCCCCCGCAAGCAGGGCCGCATTGCCGCCAGCGGCCGCCGTGTTGATCGTCACCGTCTGCTCGGTCGCGAAGCGGGCGAGGTAGTGCGGGCCGCCGGCCTTGGGGCCGGTTCCGGACAGGCCGTTGCCGCCGAACGGCTGCACGCCGACCACGGCACCGATCATGTTGCGGTTGACGTAGATGTTGCCGATCTGGGCACGGTCGATGATGGCTTCGATCGTGTCGTCGATGCGGGAGTGAATGCCGAGGGTCAAGCCGTAACCGGTGCGTTCGATGGCCTGCAACACACGCTCGAGGTTCTCCGCACGATAGCGCACGACGTGCAGGATCGGACCGAAGACCTCCTCGGTGAGCTCGCCGGCCTCTCGGAGCTCGAAGATGTGCGGCGCGACGAAGCAGCCGTCCGGCGCGTGGCCTGCAAAGTGCAGCTTTGCCTCGCTCTTCATTCGCGCGACATGCGCCTCGAGGCGCTGCTTGGCTTCCATGTCGATGACAGGGCCGACATGGGTCGCGATGTCGGAGGGATCGCCGATCTTCAATTCGCGCGCGGCGCCCGCGATCATCTCGATCATGCGGTCGGCGACGTCCTCCTGCACGAACAACAGCCGCAGCGCCGAGCAACGCTGACCGGCGGAGCGGAAGGCGGAGGTCACGACGTCGTCGGCGACCTGCTCGGGCAGCGCAGTGGCATCCGCGATCATGGCGTTGATGCCGCCGGTCTCGGCGATCAGCGGCACGATCGGTCCATCCTTGGCGGCGAGGGTCCGGTTGATCAGGCGTGCGACCTCGGTCGAGCCGGTGAAGACGACGCCGGCGATGTCAGGGTGTGCCGTCAGCAGCGCACCGATCTTGCCGTCGCCCGTGACGAGGTGCAGCGCGCTCCTGGGAATGCCGGCTTCGTGCAGCAGGGCGACGGCTTCGCGCGCGATGCGCGGCGTCTGCTCGGCCGGCTTTGCCACCACACCGTTGCCGGCCATCAGGGCGGCCGTGACCTGGCCGAGGAAGATCGCGAGCGGAAAATTCCACGGCGAGATCGCGACGAAGATTCCGCGGCCGCGCATCGCGAGCGCATTGCTCTCGCCGGTCGGGCCGGGCATCGCGGTATCAGCGCCGAACAGTTTTCGCCCCTGCGCAGCATAATAGCGGCAGAAATCGGCCGCTTCGCGCAGCTCCGACAGCGCATCGTCGAGCGTTTTGCCGCCTTCTCGTTGCAAGAGCGCGATGAAATGGGCGCTGCGGCTCTCCATAAGATGCGCGGCCTGCTCCAGCGCCGCCGCGCGTGTGCCTGCGGGCGTCCGGCTCCACGCGGCAAAGCCGGCGCGTGCCGCGGCGACCGCTGCGTTGGCCTGATCCGGCGTGGCGTCGGTGATCGGCTTGAGGTCGGCCGGCTCGGCTCTGACACTTGCCAGCAATTGGTCGAGCGCTAAGCGTGCGCCGAATTCGACGCCGCGTGAATTGCGCCGCTCCGGCGCAAAGAGATCGCCGGGCAGCGGAATCTTGGGATGGGCCGCCGCTTGCGGCCGGAGAACAGCATCCGCCGGACGTTGCAGCAGCGCCGTCACGGGCACCCGATAATCGGCGGCCTGCGCCACGAACGACGAGTTCGCGCCGTTCTCCAGCAGCCGCCGCACCAGATAGGCGAGCAGGTCGCGATGGCTGCCGACAGGCGCATAGGTGCGGTAGGCGATCTCGGGATGATCCTTGGCGAGCTGCTCGTAGAGCGCTTCGCCCATGCCGTGCAGGCGCTGGAATTCGAAGCCGCCGCCGTCTTTCGCGAGCTCCAGCACGGTCGCGACGGTCAGCGCGTTGTGGGTGGCGAATTGCGGGAAGATGCGCGGCCGCAAGGCCAAGAGCTTCGCCGCGCAGGCGACGTAGTTCAGATCCGTCATCGCCTTGCGCGTGAACACGGGATAGCCAATGAGCCCGCGTTCCTGCGCGCGCTTGATCTCGGTGTCCCAATAGGCGCCCTTGACGAGGCGTACCATCAGCTTGCGGTCATGCGCGCGCGCGAGTGCATCGACATAGTCGATCACCGCGCTGGCGCGCTTCTGATAGGCCTGGATCGCAAGGCCAAATCCGTCCCACCCCTGAAGCGAGGGATCGGCGAGCGTTGCCGCGATCACGTCGAGCGACAGCTCCAGCCGGTCGGCTTCCTCGGCGTCGACGGTGAAGTTGAGGTCGTGGGCCTTGGCGCGTTGCGCAAGGTCCAGCAGCAGCGGCACCAGTTCGGCCATCACGCGGTCGCGGCTAATCGCTTCGAAGCGCGGATGTAGCGCCGAGAGTTTGACGGAGATGCCGGGCCGGTCGGGCAGGGGGCGATCGCCGGCCGCCTTGCCGATGGTCTCGATCGCGCTGGCATAGGTGTCGAAATAGCGCTTCGCGTCCGCCGCCGTGCGCGCGCCTTCGCCGAGCATGTCGAAGGAATAGCGCGGCTTCTGGCCGGAGCGGGGCCGGCCCCGCTCCAGCGCCTGCTCGATGGTCTCGCCCAGCACGAAATGGTTGCCCATCAGCCGCATCGCCTGGCGCGTCGCGGTGCGCACCGCCGGCGCGCCGAGCCGCTTGACGAGGCGGCCGATGGTGCCGTCGGGCGTCTCGCCGGGCTGGATCACCCGCGCCGACAGGCCGAGCGCCCAGGCCGAGGCATTGACCAGGAACGCGGTTGACTTGGTCTCGTGGTGGATGAAATCGCCCTCGCCGAGCTTGTCTTCGATGAACTGGTCGGCGGTGTGCGCATCGGGCACGCGCAGCAGCGCCTCGGCCAGCACCATCAAGGCGAGGCCCTCCTTGGTCGATAGCGCGAACTCCCGCAGCATGTCCTCGACCCCACCGAGCCGGTCGTCGCGCTTGCGGACCGCCTCGATCAGCCGCGTCGCGGTGCGGTCGATCCGCGCCTCCTGCGGCGGACCGAGATGCGATGCCGGCAACAGCTTGGCTGCGATCTCGGCATCGTCTGGCGCGTAGGGGGCAGTGAAGGCAGGCGGGATGTTCGGCATGGCGTGTCCTGTGGCTGAAATCCAGGATAAAGCCCGCGTTACCGCAGTTCGATAGACAATCTAGCAAATTTACCTTAAAAAATGAAGTTCAAGTACCTATTGGCCTCATAAGATATGGAACTCGATCGAATCGACCGGAAAATCCTCTCGATTTTGCAGGAGGATGGGCGGATCGCCAATGTCGAGCTCGCCGAGCGCATCGGGCTGTCGCCGACCTCGATCGGCGAGCGACTGAAGCGCCTGCAGCGCGAGGGTTTTGTCGAAGGCTATGGCGCGCGGCTCAACCCGCATCGCCTGGGCCTTGGCCTCCTCGTGTTCGTCGAAGTGCTGCTGGACAAGACCACGCCCGACAATTTCGAGCGGTTTGCGCGTGCGGTGAAGCTCGCGCCCGAGGTGTTGGAGTGTCACATGGTTGCCGGCGGCTTCGACTATCTTGTGAAGGCGCGGCTTGCCGACATGGCGGCGTATCGACGCTTTCTCGGCGAGACCCTGCTGTCGATGCCGGGCGTGCGCGAGACGCGGACCTATGCGGTGATGGAAGAGATCAAGCGCGACGCACCGTTGCCGGTGGGCTGACGACATGTCGTCGCGATTGTCATTGCTGCGGGCGTTGAACAAGCGGTCTTCTCAGGAAAAATAGCTATCCTCGTGCAATCGCAACGCCTGTCGTCGAATGCACTTGCCGTCTTCTGAAATTTTCTTGGCCCGCTCCCGGAAGGTGCTCCGGGAGGCAGCAAAGGCTGGCGGGCTTATACTTTGAGGTTCTCTGCGGAAGTCTTGCCCCGGTTTGCGATCTCTTCGTATTCCACCGTCTGTCCCTCGTTCAGGGTCGACAGACCGGCTTTCTGCACTGCCGAGATATGCACGAACACATCCTTGCCACCCGACGCAGGCTGGATAAATCCATAACCCTTCGTCGGGTTGAACCACTTGACCGTACCTTTAGCCATCACGACTTCTCCGCGGGTCTTCCTCCGAGATCGCGAACCGCCAGTCCCCGCCAACCGGCCGGTTCGGTCCTAACAGGATACGCGGAATGTGGCGGGCTTGGTAGCTCAAACCACATCGGCATTTTGCCGAATTCCGCTCAACTTCGCGGCGCTTTTGCCGGTTTTGCCCGTTTCGCGGTCAATTGGCCGGAGGGCCGCGCGCCGTCGGTCAATACGTCGCGGCCAGGTAATCGACGATCTTGCCGACATCGGCATCGTCGATCGGCGCGCCGTAGACCTTGATCATCTTGGTCACCTCGGCCTGCCAGAAGCCCTTCTTGTCCTTCATCGGCGGCTGCGTCTTGATGTAGTCCGCCGAGTGGCAGGCGCTGCAATTACCTTTGACGACTTCGAGATCGGGGCCCGGCTTGAACGCCGCAACCTCGTCAGGGGTCTTGTAATTGACCGGCGCGGCCAGTGCCGAACCCACCCAAGCGGCGAGGCCGAGTGAGACGGCGAGGAGAACGGTGCGCTGCATGATCATTCTCCCTCAGGCCACGGTCACGCGGGTGGTTTCGACGACGTTGCGTAGATAACCCGCCGGGTTCCAGCGTGGCGTGTCCGGCTGCGTCTCGCCGCCATTGCCGGTGGCGCGCACCTTGAGCTCAACGCTGCCCGCCGCGAGCTTCACCGGCAGCTTCCATTCGCGGAAGGCGTATTTGCCGAGATCTTTGCCGAGCTTGGCGTTCACCCAGCTCTTGCCGCCGTCGGTGGAGACCTGGACCTCCTTGATGCCCTTGCCGCCGTCGAAGGCGATGCCGCGCAGGGTCACAGCGCCGGCCTTCAGCTTGGCGCCGTCAGGCACGCTGGTGATGAAGGAGCGGATGGTGAAGCGATTGATCGGGATCGTCGCCTTCGGCGCGGTGCCGGGTTCGATCGAATTGTCAGGTGTATCGGGAATGCGATAGGCCGACTTCATCCAGAAGCCGTCATAGACGTTGTCGACGACGTTGATCTCGTTGAGATGCTTGACCCAGTAGGTGCCGTAATAGCCGGGCACGATCAGGCGCAGCGGAAAGCCGTTGAGGAACGGTAAGTCCTCGCCGTTCATGCCGTAGGCCAGCATCACCTCGCCGTCCCGGGCGTGGTCGACGTCGAGCGCCTTGATGAAGTCGGGCGTCTTGTCGCTGACCGGGCCGTCCATGCCGTTGAACGTGACCTGCTTGGCGCCGCTCTGCACGCCGGCCATCTCCAGCACCGCCTTCAGCGGCACACCGCGCCAGCGCGCGCAGCCCATGGCGCCGTTGGCGAGCTGGCCGCCGGCGACGCGCGGCTCGAAGAAGCCGCGGCTGTTGCCGGAGCACTGCGCGACGGCGACGATCTCCGTCGCCTTCATCTTCCGGATGTCCTTCAGCGACAGCTTGAGCGGCTTGTCGACCTTGCCCTTGACCTCGAGCGCGAACTTGTCGGGATCGAGATTGTAGGGCAGGTCGGAGAGGTGATAGCGCACGAAGAACGCATTATTCGGCGTGATCGGGCCGTCGTTGAAGATCGCAAACGGCGTCTCGAGCTGCGGCGGCCGGCTGGTCAGGCCGATCATCGGCCGCTTCTGCGGATATTTCACCAGCGGTCGTTCGCCATTGGCAAAGGGCAACGTGACGGTGTCGAGGGCCAATGCCTTGGTGGAATTCAGTGTGGCCGCCATGGCGGCAAGCCCCGCTCCTTTGAGCAGGTCGCGTCGGTCGAACATTCTCGTCCCCTCCCGGAGCTTTTCTTCGGCCTGCGGTCATCACCGCGGACCCGCGCTCATCTGTCGCAACGATCCCGGCGAAGTCAATTCGTGCTTTCGCAGCAGGCCCATGCCGCTGCGTTGCAGCAGGCCGGTGTTACGCCCGTGCCGAGACAGAACGAAAGCATAGCCGCGACGGCGGTGTGCTCCCTCGCCCCGCTTGCGGGGAGAGGCCAACATCACGCCGCGACGCGCTCGCTGCGGTCGACCAGCGCTGCCAGCTCCCGCGCATCCGCCACCACGCGCACCGCCATCGGCTCGTCGCGGCCGCGGATCGCGACCTCCTGGTGCGGCAACGCATCGTCGGCGAGGCCCGCCGTGCTTCGGATTTCGTCCGAGACGATCGCCTCGCAGGCCAGCGTCTTGGTCATGTCCTGCAGGCGGGCGGCGACGTTGACGGCATCGCCGAGCGCGGTGAAGACGATGTGATCGCGATAGCCGATGTCGCCGATGATGACCTCGCCGCCGTGAATGCCGATGCCGAAGCGGATCGGCTGGCGCAGGTCATGGCTCAGGAGCTGGTTCAGCTCGTCGATATGGGTGGCGATGCCGCTTGCCGCCTTCAGGGCCTGCCGGCAGGCGGTTTGCGGATCGGCCGTCAGCCCGAACAGCGCCAGCATGCCGTCGCCGACGAACTGGTTCGGCTGGCCGCCATTCTCGATCACGGCCTGCGACACCGCGCCGAGGAAGCGGTTGACGATGAACACGGTGTCGAACGGCAACCGCTTTTCGGCAAGCTGCGTCGAGCCGCGCATGTCCACGAACAGGCTGACGAGATAGCGCTCCTGGCCGATGCTCGCCGGGGCCGAGGCGTGCGCGCTCGCCGACGATGTCTGCGGGGTGAAGAGCTGGAAGAAGGAGAGATCCGACGTCGGCCGCAATTGGCAGGCCAGCCGGATCGAGGGATCGTTGGTGCCGACGCGGGTCAGCACGAAGGCCTCGCGCTGCGACGGCTCGGGCAGGGTGGCATGATCGCCGATGACGCGGATGCGGCAGGTCGAGCAGCGGGCGCGGCCGCCGCAGACGCTGGCATGGGGCATATTGTGGCGCAGGCTTGCTTCCAGCACGGAAAGGCCCTTGGGGACCCGCACGGTCTTGCCGTTGCCGTAGGACAGCGCGATCATGCCGCCGCGCCGCTCGCGCCAGGCGCGCACGCCGCGCGCCGCCAGCGCCAGGCCCAGCAGCCCGAAATAGGTCATGGTGAAGGCGCCGGTGATGCGATCGAGCGTCGCGGCCTCGGCCGTGGTGCCGACCTGGCGGCGCGTGAGATTGTGCGTGCGCCATTCCCCGTCATCGGCTTCGTACGCGACGTTGCGGCCGCCCTGATAGATGCCGAGCAGCGACAGCGTCGGGATCAGCACGGCGGCGGCGAGCAGATAGGGCGCCGCGCGCGTGAAGAACGGCTTGAGGCGCAGCCAGAAGAAAATGCCGATGCAGCCGTGCACCCAGGCAACGAGCAGCAGGATCGTCATCTGCCAGAGCCGGCCGGGCGCGGCGACGAAGAACAGATACAGCTCCTGCGGATAGAGCTTCTGGTGATCGTACAGCGTGTAGCCGAGCCGCACCCCGACCACGTGCGCCATGACCAGCGCGGGGATGCTCAAGCCCAGTACGAGCTGCAGCGGCTCGACCGTCCGCCAGCGGAACTGGCGGCGCTGGTACAGCGCGTAGATGCCGAGGCCCATATGCGTGAGCGCCGCGGAGTAGAACACGATCGAAACGGGCAGGAATTGCCAGAAGGCGGTGTGGTAATAGACCCCGGCCTCCATGGCCTCGACCGAGATGTTGCCGAGCGCATGGTTGAGGAAATGGCTGATCACATAAGAGAACAGGACCAAGCCGCAGACGAGCCGCACCTGCCGCACGCTGGTCGCGCGGGAAAGCTCGGAAAATCGTGAAGATGCGGTGGCGGCCATGATTCGGTTGTATCTGTTCACCAAGGAGAACAGCCAGCGTAGCGCTAAATTCCCGGGGTGGACAGCTGGCGGGATCACATGCGCGCAAGGTTACGAAACCGTAGGGGGTGAAGGCGCCCGCCACACCCACCGCTGTGCTGCCCCCGCATTGACTCCCCCTCCCAGGTTGGCGAAAAGCGCGGCCGTGACGATCGCTCCCGATATCTCCGTGAAGCCCGGCGGCTCCGACCGCCGTCTCATCCTGATGGCCGTGCTCGTCATCGCCGCGATGACGCTGCTGCGCATCGTCTACGCCTCCGCGATCGAGTTGCGCACCGACGAAGCCTATTACTGGACCTGGTCCAAGGAGGGCGCGCTCAGCTTCCTCGATCACCCCCCGGGCATTGCCTGGCTGATCCGCTTCGGCACCGCGATCTTCGGCGACACGCCGCTCGGGGTCCGCTTCGGCGGGATCGTCGCGATGCTGCTGACGCAGCTGCTGCTGGCCGACATCGTCCGCCGCCTCACCCACGATGTGCGCGCGATCGTGCTCGCGGTGCTGATGCCGGAGGCCGCGCTCTATTACGGCCTGCTGATGGCCAAGGTCGCGCCCGATGTCGCCATGATCCCATTTGCGGTGGCGATGATGTGGTCGCTGGTACGGCTGGCGCAGAGCGGCGACGGACGCTGGTGGCTGGCGGCCGGCCTGTTCGCCGGCCTCTCGATGCTGTCGAAATTCACGGCGATCATGTTCGCGCCGGCGGTTGCCGCCTTTCTGCTGGTACCGGGTTGGCGCTGGCGCTGGTTGCGCAGTCCGTATCCTTATCTCGCCGTGCTGGTCGCAATCCTGGTGTTCTCGCCCGTGCTGATCTGGAACGTGCAGCACGATTGGGCCTCGTTCCGTTTCCAGGGCGTGCGCGCCACCGCCAATTACGGAATCTCTCTGCGGACGATTGGCGACTACATCGGCCTGCAATTCGGCCTGGTCGGTTTCGTCATGTTGCCGGTGGTGCTGACCGGACTGGTGCTGACGGCATGGCGCGGCGCCCGCACGCGCGAGCCGGCCGCGATCCTGCTGTCGACGGCGGTGCTGGTGCCATTCCTCTATTTCCTCTTCAAGTCGACCACGCTGCGGGTCGGCGATACCTGGCCGATGTTCATGTGGCCGGTCGGCTTCGCCGCTGCCGCCGTGAACCTCGCAGCGATGATGAAGGAGGATTGGTCGTCGCGCATGCTGAGATCGTCGCTGTTCTGGGCGAGGACGGCCGTCACCACCGGCATCGCCTTCGTCGTCATCGTGTTAATCTATTACGTCGTCGCGCCGTGGAATCTGCTCGGCAAGATGGATCCGATTGGCGCTGAGGCCGGCTATGAGCAGGTCGCCGCGCGCGCGCAGGCGGCGCTCGACGAAACCGGCGCGACCTGGATCGCCACCACGGATTATCGCACCTATGCCATGATGCGCTGGCTGTTCAGGGGGCGCGTGCCCGTCATCGAGATCAACGAGCGCGGCCGCTTCCAGGACTTTGCCGATCCCGGCATGGACAGGATCAGGGGGCACGCCGGCATCTATGTCGGCCGTGAGCCGGACAACCGGTCGTCGCTGTGGGAGAACATCCCGGCGAAACGCGAACAGCTCGGTAAGGTCGAACGGCGCTGGCGCGGCCTCGTGATGGACACCTACGCGATTGAAAAGCTTTCCGGCTGGACCCCGGACTTGTCACCACCAAAGGATTCGCCGCTGTTCCAGTGGAAGGTGCTGGCGGGCGAGTTCGAAGAGCGTTCGCTCGGATAGAGCGGCACACTCCGCTTTCCCTTCTCCCACAAGGGGAAAGGGGACAGCGAGCGCGTGGCGAGATGCTACTCCTCCCCATCCTTCTTCCGCAGCAGATCGCTCGCCAGATCCGACAGCTTCGGCGGCGGCAGCGCCGCAAACGGTAGCGGCCTCGTGACGTCGATCGCGGCCAGCCCCAGCCGCGCCGTCAGCAATCCATTCAGCACGCCTTCGCCGAGCCGTTGCGACAGCTTCGCCGCGATGCCATGGCCGAGCATCTGCTGCACCAGGCTGTCGCTCGCGGCCATGCCGCCGGTGATGGCGAGATGGGCGATGACATGACGCAGCAGGCGGATCATGCCGAGCGCGCCGGGACGGCCGCCGTAGAGATAGGCGAGCTGGCGGATCAGGCGCAGCGCGGCGACGAACACGAACAGCACGTCGATCGCCGCACGCGGGCTCACGGCGGTGACGATCGAAACTTTTTGCGCGGCAGACGACACCAGACGCCGCGCCTCTGCATCCAGCGGCGACATCAGCTCGCGCTCGGCGAGCCGGATCATGTCGGCGCCGTCGATGATCTCGCCGGTGTGGCTCTCAAGCGTGGCGCGGGCGCGCGCCAGTTGCGGGTTCTGGTGCGCAATCTTGAGCAGATCATGCACGATGACGCGGCTCTCCTTGCGGTCGTCGTTGGCAAGCACGGCCGCTGCGCGCGCATGCAGCTTCTCGATCGTTGCGAGGCGCGCAAGGCCGAACGCCTCGCGCCCGATCACGACGGCCAGCGCCAGCGCGGTGACGGAGGCGAAGGCGAGGCCGACGAAGCCAAGCGTCTCGCTGCGGGCGAACAGATCCTCGACCAGATGGACCACGCCGAGCCCGGTGCCGAGCAGCGTCAGACCGGCAAGTCCAGACCAGAACAGCGTGCCCCAGGGAAAGCCACGCCGCGCCGGCAGCGCGGCCGCGATCGGCACGGGCAGCGCCTGCGGATCGTGCTCCGCCGTGATCTGGATGGTGGCGCGGCTGAGCCGGCTGGTCTCGTCGGCTTCGGTGACGACGACGCCGGGATCGTCGAGCCGGAACGTCGCCGGCCGCCGCGGTTGGGATCGGTCGTTCATGCGAGCTTGTCTCCGATCAGGAACTGCAAGGCGCGGTCGAGGCGGATGTGTGGCAGCGCGGGCTCGCTATGTCCCTCGGGCTCGAGCCTTGGCGGACGGAAGCGCAGGAAGCGGAAATCGCTCTTGCCGGCAGTCTCGGTGGAGAGGCCGCGGAACGCATCACGGCCGTTGAACAGCGGCTCGGGATCGAGCGGCAGGTCGCCCGGAAAGGTCGCCACTTCCGTATTGCCGTCGAAGAACTCGCCGCCGGCACTTTCGCCCGCGGCCGGCGTTCCCAGGATCGACGGTAGTTTGTCGCGGCCGCGCGCGACCTGCGCCTCCCGCGTGGCACGCACCGCGGCCAGCGCCACCACGTCGATGGAAGCGCCGGTCGTCTCCGCGCGCGCGACGGCACCCGAGACGGCGCGGCGCAGCACCGCCTCCAGCCGGTCGTGGCTGGAATGATGCAGATGGTCCGCCTTGGTTGCCGCGAACAGGATGCGGTCGATGCGCGGCCGGAACAGGCTGGAGAGGATCGTGCTGCGGCCGATGTTGAAGCAATCGAGAATGCCGGCGAGCGCGGCTTCGAGATCATGCAGCGCTTCGGGACCGGAGTTGAACGCGGACAGCGCGTCTGCCAGCACGATCTGGCGATCGAGCCGGGCAAAATGATCGCGGAAGAACGGCCGCACCACGACGTCCTTGTAGGCCTCGAAGCGGCGCACCATCATCGCCCACAGCGATCCCTCGCCAGCCTGCCCGCCGATGGGCACGTCGAGCGGCGCAAAGGTCAGCGCGGGGGAGCCTGCGAGATTGCCGGGCATCAGGAAGCGGCCGGGCGGCAGCAGGCTCATCGCGAAGCGCTCGTCGCGGCAGGCGCGCAGATAATCGGTGAACAGCTTCGCCGCGGTGAGCGTCGCCTGCTCGTCCTCGCGCGCGTCGGGCTTGAGCGTTGCGAGATGCGCGTGCCATTCGCCCGCAAGATGCGCGCGCGGCGCCTCGCGCGACAGCGCAAGACTTTCCGCCGACCATTGCTCGAAACTCTTCTGCAGCAGCGGCAGGTCGAGTAGCCATTCGCCGGGATAGTCGACGATGTCGAGCGTCAGCGTGCGGTCGGCGCCGTTCGGGCGCTGATAGTCGATGACGAGGCGGAGCTCGCTGATGTCGACGGTCGAGTTCGGCCAGCGCCGTTCCTCGACCAGCGCGCGCAGATGGCTCTCATAGGCAAAGCGCGGCACGGCATCGTCGGGCTGCGGCGCCAGATGCGCTCGCGCAATCCGGCCCGAGGCATAGGCCTCGAACACCGGAAATCGGCCGCCGCGTGTGAGGCCGTGGATCAGCGCAGTGATGAACACGGTCTTGCCGGCGCGCGACAGGCCGGTCACCCCGAGCCGCACCGTCGGGTTGAAGAAGTGCTCGCCATAGTCGATCAGCGCCTGCGCGGACAAGCGCGCTTCTTCGACCATATCCTGGAAACTGAATGCCATGTGAACGTTGAAGGACCGTAGGCGGGCGGAAATGTGTGAGACCGATCACAAAAGTGGCAATTGCGTGAGGAAAATCAAGCTCCATACTTCCACCGTCTTTATCGGAAAATCAGCCGTTTGAACGACGCGCCGGTCCCGAAACACCCATAGAAGAGGGCATTACCTCATTTTGCGGATTGCCATGACCGTCTTCCAACTGAAAGAGCTTGCGTCCAATTCTGTCCACGCCGCGGCCGACGTGATCGGCTGGCACTACGACCGCGCCGAGCTCATTGCCGACGGCATCATTCACGCGATCGGCGTGCTCTCCGGCCTCATTGCCGCGACGGTGCTGGTGGTGCTGACGGCGATCTACGCCGATGCGACCGACATCGTCGGTGTCTCGATCTACGTCGCCGGCCTGCTCTCGATGCTGGTGCTGTCGGCGACCTATAATCTCTGGCCGGTGTCGCCGGCCAAATGGCTGCTGCGGCGGTTCGATCATTCCGCGATCTATCTGTTGATCGCCGCGACCTACACGCCGTTCATCCTGGAAGTGAAGGACAGCGGGTTCGCGCTGGTGCTGCTCGCCGGCGTCTGGTGCGTCGCCATGACAGGCATCGTGCTGAAGCTGTTCTATCCCGGCCGGTTCGACCGCGTCTCGGTCGGCATTTACCTTGCGATGGGTTGGAGCGGCGTGATGCTCTACGACGCCGTGGTCCAGGCGTTGCCCGCGGTGGTGCTGGGCCTCATCCTGGCTGGCGGGCTGCTCTACAGTTTTGGCGTGATCTTCCACGCCTGGCGGCGGCTGCGCTTCCAGAACGCGATCTGGCACGGCTTTGTCTTGGCCGGCGCGGCGTGCCATTATACCGCGGTGCTCGACCTCGTGTTGAGCTGAGCAGGCTCCGCGCCGCGGAATAAGCGGCCGCGGTCTCAAGCGGTATAAGACGAGAGGAGACGTCGCATGCAGGTGACCGGCAAGGTCGTGGTCGTCACGGGCGGCGCAAACGGCATCGGCAAGGCGCTGTGCGAGGCGTTTTACAATGCGGGCGCGGCCAAGGTCGTCGTCGCGGACATGGACGCCGCCAATGCGCGGGCGGTCGCGGCCATGGTGAATGGCGCGGCCTTCAAATGCGACGTCGCGCAGGAAAAGGACATTGCGCACGTCATCGAGGAGACCGAGCGGCAGTTCGGGCCCATTGATCTGTTTTGTTCGAACGCCGGCATCGGCGGCGGCTTCGATCCGATGTCGGTCAATGCCGGCGGCGCCTCCGACGAGCCGTGGCAGCGCAGCTGGGCGATCCACGTCATGGCGCATGTCTATGCGGCGCGGCATCTCGTCCCGCGCATGAAGGCGCGCGGCGGCGGCTATTTCCTCAACACCATCTCGGCCGCGGGCCTGCTGTCGCAGGTCGGCAGCCCCGCTTATTCGACGACCAAGCACGCAGCGGTCGGCTTTGCCGAGAATCTCGCGATCTCGCACAAGGCGGACAACATCAAGGTCTCGATCCTCTGCCCGCAGGGCGTCGACACCAACATGCTGCGCTCGATCCCGAAGGGCCCGCAATCCGGCGACGGCGACCTCACCCCCGAGCAGGTCGCCAGGGACGTGCTCGCCGGTCTCGAGCAGGAGACCTTCCTGATCCTGCCGCACCCCCAGGTGCTCGGCTACATGCGCAAGAAGACCGAGAATTACGATCGCTGGATCGGCGGCATGGCCAAGATCCAGGCCCGGATGCGGGAAGAGTTCGGGAAGTAGCATAGGGGAGTTGCCGGCACGCTGTCGCCCCATAACAGGTGTCCGTCCCCGCGAACGCGGGGACCCATAACCCCAGGGAGAAGTTGGGCGAAGACTGGTAGTGTGACTTCCCGCGGTACACACACCTCCGCTTATCGATAGATCACGCGGTATGGGTCCCCGCGTTCGCGGGGACGACACCGGTGGTTAGGCGATCGCCTCATCCTCCTCCCGGCTCGCCCGCAGCGCCCGCGCATAGAGCATCATCCCCTCGCGCACCTTGCGCTGCTCGGCCTCCGTCAGCGCCGCGAGCGCGCCGCGCACCTGCTGGCGGCCGAAGGCGTGCAGCGCCTCCAGCGTGCGCTGGCCTTTCGCCGTCAGCGACAGCCGCTTGCTGCGGGCATCATTCTGATCCGGCGTCTCGCGCAGCTCGCCGCAGTCGATCAGCTTGCGCACCAGGCGGCTGACGCTCGACTTCTCCAGACGCAGGAAATCGCCGAGCTCTCCCGAGGTCATGGGGCCGCGGATGCCGATCTCCAAAATGGTGTGCACGGCCGACGGCGGATAGTCCGATGCCGCCACCGTCGCATCCATGAAGCCGAGCTCGCGCACCATCAGGCGCGAGGCGGCGCGAATGTCGTCGATCAGCGCAAGCTCGGCCATCCCTTGACTCCCGGCATATAGTTGTATCATACAACTATATGTGCGCAACGGTGCGCGCAAGTGTTTTTGGAGTGGACCATGAGCGGAGCCTTGCCGACGGGGATGCGGATGACGGGCAAGGTCTGCCTGGTCACCGGCGGCGGCAGCGGCATCGGCCGCGCCACCGCGCTGCGGATGGCATCCGAGGGCGCCGCGGCGATCATCGTCGCCGGCCGGCGCGAGGCCGAGATCGAGGCGACCGCCGCAGCGTGCCGCGAGCTTGGCGCGGAGGCAATCGCGTGTCGGACTGACATCACCCGAGAGGACGAGGTCGTACGCCTCGTCGGCACCGCTATCGAACGTTGCGGTCGTCTCGACGTCGCCTTCAACAATGCCGGCTTCCAGGAGCGCCGCGCACCGCTGGAGGAGCAGGGCACGGATATCTACGACAGCGTGTTCGACACCAATGTCCGCGCGCTGTTCCTGTGTCTGCGCCACCAATTGCCGGTCATGCTCGCGCAGGGGCGCGGCAGCATCGTGGTCAATGCCTCGGTGAGCGGCGTGCGCAATCCCAATCCCGGCTTCTCGCTCTATTCGGCCTCGAAGGCGGCCGCGATCTCGCTGACGCGCTCGGCCGCGCTGGAGAACGCCCCGCGCGGCATCCGCATCAACGCCATCGCGCCCGGCCGCGTCGTCACCGACATGATGCTGCGCGCCGGCGTCGGCGACGTCGCAACGGTCAGCGCGGGATTGCCGCTACGGCGCATGGGCAGCCCGGAGGAGGTGGCGGAAGCCGTGGTGTGGCTGTCCTCGGATGCGTCATCCTATGTGGTCGGGCACGTGCTGGCGGCGGACGGGGGATTCCTGGCGTCGTAGCGCGACAACATGATCAATGCTTCTGCCCGTACAGCACCGGCACCGCCGAATCCACGACGACCTCGACGAGGCTCGTCCCTTCATGCGCCAAGCCGCGCTCGAGGGCTTCGCCGAGCTCCGCAGCCTTTGTCACCCGCACGGCATGGCAGCCCATGCCCTCGGCGAGCCGCACGAAATCGATCCCCGGCAGCTCCAGCCCGGGCACGTTGCGCACCTGCATTACCTGGCTGAACGAGCGCATCGCGCCGTAGCCGGAATTGTTGATGACGACGATGGTGAGCGGCAGCTTGCGCTGCGCGGCGGTCCACAGCGCCTGGATCGAATACATCGCCGAGCCGTCGCCGATCAGACAGACTGTGCGCTGCTTCGGCTTGCCGAGCGCCATGCCGACCGCGGCGGGCAGCGAATAGCCGAGGCCACCGCTGGCCATCGTGTAGAAGGAATCCTGGCCCGGCATCGGCATGAATTTTTGCATCGCCGGCCGATGCGAGGGAACCTCCTCGACGACCGACGTATTCTCCGGCATCGCCTGCAACAGCGAGTGCAGCAGGAACTCGACTGGCAGCGGATCGGCCGCTTGCGGCGCCGGCGGCAGCGTGCGGCCCTTGGGCGCCGCGCGCTTGCTCTCGGGCAGCAGCTCGAGCAGCTGGCTCAGCGCCGGCTTCATCGTGGCGATGATGCTGGTGCCGACCGGGGTCACCGCGGCGGCATCCGCATCATCTGTGATCTGGAAGATGGTCGCGCCGCCGTCGAAGATCGCGGCATGGCCCTCGACATGGAAGGTGAACACCGGCGCGCCGATCACGACGACGAGATCGTGTTCGCGCAGCGCGTCGGAGAGCTGCGCGGGCGAGGCGTGCAGGAACCCTGCGAACTGCGGATGCCGCTCGGGGAACGAGCAGCGCGCCGAGAACGGGCTGACCCAGACGCTGGCCTTGGCCTTCTCGGCGACGCGCACCATCAGGTCCACCGCGCCGGCGCGATCCACGCCGGGGCCGACGACGAGGGCAGGGTGCTTTGCGCCGGCGAGCGCCGCGACCAGCGCCTTCATGGCGTCAGGCTCGGGCCCGATCTCGCGGCTGACCTTGCGCGCTTCCACCGGCGCGGTCGCATGCGCCCAGTCGTCGATCGGGATCGACACGAAGGTCGGTCCGCACGGTGGCTGCATCGCGGTGTAATAGGCCCGCGCGATCGCGGCCGGCACGTCCTCGGGCCGCGCCGGCTCGACGCTGTATTTGACATAAGGTCGCGGAAACTCGGAGGCGCGCTCGGCATAGAGGAACGCCTGCAGCGGCAGGATCGAGCGCGCCTGCTGGCCCGCGGTGATCACGAGCGGGGTCTGGTTGCGATGCGCGGTGTAGATGTTGCCGAGCGCGTTGCCGACGCCGGCCGCCGAATGCAGATTGACGAAGCCCGCATTGCGCGTCGCCTGCGCGTAGCCGTCGGCCATGCCGACGGCGGACGCTTCCTGCAGCGCCAGCACATAGTCGATGTCGTCGGGCCAGTCGGACAGGAACGGCAGCTCGGTCGAGCCGGGATTGCCGAACACTTTTGTGATGCCGAAGGCACGCAGCAGGTCGAGCGTCGCCTGCTTGACGGTGACGGACTTGCTGCCGGTCTTGCCGTTCTTGGCCATGGTTTCCGTCCCCGAATGCTTTTATTGAGCCGTCATTCCGGCGCGATGCTTCGCATCGCCCCCGAATGACGGTGTATTTATCACCAAACCGCCGTCCCCTTCATCGTCGGCTGCCCTTCCGCGTTCGCAGTCCACAGCTCCATGCCAGCCTCGGTCTCGTTGGCATTCACCGAGAACTCGCCGCCCTCGAACAGCGGCTGCAGCCCGCGATAGGTGAACTTCTTCGGCGCCTTGCCGCCGCGCAGTTTTGCCGCCATCTCGATGATCAGCGCGGCCTGCAACGGTCCGTGGAAGATCAGGCCCGGATAGCCCTCGACCTTGGTGACGTAGTCGCGGTCGTAATGAATGCGGTGGCCGTTGAAGGTCAGCGCGGAGTAACGAAACAGCAGCACGGGATCGGAGACATGGGTCTCGCGGTGCTGCGCCCGCGGCGGCGGAGGTGGAGCCTTGCCGCTCGCGGGTGCGCTGCTCGTCATCTCGCGATAGACGATGTCCTGCCGTTCGCGGATCGCGATGCCGCGCGGCGAGGAAATGCTGTGCTCGACCGAGACGAAGCACAGCGTGCCGGTCGAGCCCGTCTTCACCTGCACATCGGCGATACGCGAGGTCCGTGTCGATTCATCGCCGACCTGCAGCGGCTGCAGGAACTCGATCTCGCCGCCGGCCCACATCCGGCGCGGCAGCGGCACCGGCGGCAGGAAGCCGCCGCGGGTGGGGTGGCCGTCGGGCCCGAGCATCGACATCGGAAACACCGGCTGGGCCAGGCACCAATGCACGGTGAACGGGGCGGCATCGCCCTTCCGGGGTTCGCCGACGTCCTGGAACAGCGTCGCGCGCAAACCCATGACGAGCTGCGCGGTGACGATGTCGGTCGCCTCCGTGCTGCGGCCGATCCATTGCCGCAAGTGATCGATATCGAGCTTCTCGGTCATGACGCCTCGCTCTGTTACTTCTTCGACTTTGGCTTCTCGCCGATCGCCGGCACGGCGCCATAGCTGCGCGTCTCGCCGACGATGATCGGCGCCGGCGCAGGATAGCTGACGCGCCCGTTCGGCGTGTCGACCTCGATGCGGCGCAGATGCGGATGGTTGGTGAGATCGGCCATGGTGTTGACCTCGGCAAAGGCGATGTCGGCGTCCGACAGCCGCTTCAAGAGCTCGTCGCGCGTCATCTTGCCGAAGATATTTGCGACCGTCGTGTCGGTGAAGTCGCGGTTACGCACGCGCTCGACCATGTTGGCGACACGGGGATCGGCGGGCAGATCCGGCTGATCCAGCACCTTGGCACAGAGCGTCTTCCACTCGCGCTCGCTCTGGATCGAGATCAGGATGTCCTTGCCGTCCCTGGAGGTGAACACGCCATAGGGTGCGATCGAGGGATGGCGCAGGCCCATGCGCTTGGGCGGGTTGCCGGCCTCGGAGTTGAGCAGCGGCACGGTGCACCAGTCCGCCATCACGTCGAACATGGAGATGCGGATGTCGGCGCCCTTGCCGGTGCGTCCGCGGGCGATCAGCGCTTCCAGGATCGCTGCATGCGCGGTGGCGCCGGTCGCGACGTCCACGATCGACATGCCGACACGCGAGGCGCCATCAGGGTTGCCGGTGATCGAGGCAAGCCCGCTCTCGGCCTGGATCAGCAGATCATAGGCCTTGCGGTGCGCGTAGGGGCCTTCGTCGCCATAGCCGGTGATGGTGCAGGAGATCAGCTTCGGATAGTCCTTCAAAAGCCGCTCGCGCGAGAATCCCAGCTTGTCCATCGAGCCCGGCTTCAGGTTCTGGATCAGCACGTCGGCATTTGCGATCAGCGTTTCCAGCTCGTCGCGGCCTTCCTTGGTCGTGAGATCGACCACGGCGGATTGCTTGCCGCGGTTGAGCCAGACGAAATAGCTGCTCTGGCCCTTGGCCGCCGCGTCATAGCCGCGGGCGAAATCGCCCTCGGGCCGCTCGATCTTGATCACCTCTGCGCCGGCGTCCGCCAGCCGCGAGGAGCAGAACGGCGCCGCCACCGCCTGCTCGACCGCAATCACCCTGATCCCGTCCAGTGCTCCCATGACGTGGCCTCAGTATGAGCGGGGCATGCCGAGCACGTGCTCGGCGACGTAGGACAGCACGAGGTTGGTCGAGATCGGCGCCACCTGATAGAGCCGCGTCTCGCGGAATTTGCGCTCGACGTCGTATTCCTCGGCAAAGCCGAAGCCGCCATGGGTCTGAATGCAGGCATTCGCCGCCTCCCAGGATGCGTCCGCCGCCAGCATCTTGGCCATGTTGGCCTCTGCGCCGCAATCGAGCCCGGCCTCGTATTTGCGCGTGGCTTCCTTCACCATCAGCTCGGCTGCGCGCATCGAGGCGTAGGCCTTCGCGATCGGGAACTGGATGCCTTGATTCTGGCCGATCGGTCGGCCGAACACGGTGCGGTCCTTGGCGTAATTGGTGGCCTTGGCGATGAACCATTTGGCGTCGCCGACGCATTCGGCGGCAATCAGGATGCGCTCGGCATTCATGCCGGAGAGGATGTAGCGGAAACCCTTGCCTTCCTCGCCGATCAAATTCTCCGCCGGGACCTTCATGTCGGTGAAGAACACTTCGGTGGTGGCGTGATTCATCATGGTGCGGATCGGGCGGATCTCGAGGCCATTGTTCTTGGCCTCGCGCATGTCGACGATGAACACCGACAGGCCATCGGTGCGCTTCTTGGCCTGCTCCTTCGGCGTGGTGCGTGCCAGCAGCACCATCAAATCGGAATGCTCGGCGCGGCTGGTCCAGATCTTCTGGCCGTTGACGATGTAGCTGTCGTTGCCTTCCTTGCGCGCAAAGGTCTTCAGCGAGGAGGTGTCGGTGCCACTGGTCGGCTCGGTGACGCCGAAGGCCTGCAGGCGCAATTCGCCGCTCGCGATCTTCGGCAGGTATTTTGCCTTCTGCTCGGCATTGCCGTGCCTGAGCACGGTGCCCATCGTGTACATCTGGGCATGACAGCCGCCGCCGTTGCAGCCCGCACGCTGGATCTCTTCCAGGATCGCCGCCGCGGCCGACAGCTTCAGGCCCGCACCGCCATATTCCTCGGGGATCAGCACCGAGAGATAGCCGGCCTGGGTCAATGCGTCGACGAAGGCCTTGGGGTAGGCCATCTCGCGATCAAGCTTGCGCCAATATTCGCCGGGGAACTGCGCGCAGAGTTTTGCGACGGCGTCGCGGATGTCGGCGAAATCTTCGGTGTGGTGTTCTTGACTCATGGCGTTTCCAGTTCTGGTCGGCAGTTAAGATAACGCCGGTCAATCCTCCGGCGTTGTGAAAACAACGCCAGCCCCCTATGCTCATTTGTTATAGCGTATGAAGTAGCCTTCCAGGATTGGCAAGCATGGATTTCCGGCAGCTCAGGACCTTCAGTTGCGTGGCGGAGCTCGGCAGCCTGTCCAAGGCGTCCGACACGTTGCGCGTGGCGCAGCCCGCGCTCTCCAGGCAGATCAAGCTGCTGGAACACGAGCTGCGCACCGAACTCTTCACCCGCAACGGCCGCGGCATGGTGCTGACCGAAGCCGGCCGGCTGCTGCTGGCGCGCACCTCCGGCATCGTGCGGCAGATCGACCAGATCCGCGACGACATCCAGTCGTCCCAGGGGCCGCCGTCCGGCCAGGTCGTGCTCGGCCTCGTTCCAACAGTGAGCTGCGTGCTGTCGGCGCGCTTTGCGCGGCGCTGCGTCGAAAAATTTCCCGGCATCTCGCTGCGCATCGTCGAGAGCTACAGCGGCCATCTCGTCGAATGGCTGCATCGCGGCGAGATGGACCTTGCCATACTCTACGGGCGTTCCGCCGATCTGCATCTCAACGTCGAGAGCCTCGGTCGCGACAACATCGTCGCCGTCGGTCCGCGCGGCTGCGGCCTCGCGCGCAAGAAGAGCGTCGATATCGGCTGGCTGCTGCGGCAGCGGCTGGTGCTGCCCTCTCATTCCCACGGCCTCCGCGCGCTGATCGAGCACGCGGCCGCCCAGCGCAAGATCAAGCTCAACGTCCAGCTCGAGGCGGATTCGTTCCGCGTGCTCACCAGTCTCGTCGAGGAAGGCCTCGGCTTTGCGCTGCTGCCGCCCTCGTCGGTCCATGGCGAGGTCGCGGAGGGGCGGCTGGAGACGACGGCCGTCTCGAAGCCGATGACGCGCGAGCTCATTTTCGCTTCTCCGATCGACCGCCCGGTCTCGACGGCGTCCCTGGCCGTCACGACCCTCCTGCGCGAGGAGGTCGCCGCCTGCCGCAAGGACGGCGTCTGGGACATCAAGTTGAGTTAGATGTGGTGTGGTAGAACAGTCGGGCGCCGACTTGCCTTCGCATCTGGCGCGAGCTGACATGCCGGAATTTTATAGCTGGGTCGGTGCCCTACCGCTCTCGTGCCCCGGCAGATCCGGGGCCCATGTCGCTGCGAGGCCGATGCTTGCTGGGTCTCGGCTCTGCGCCGCACCGCTACGCGCTGCGACGCGTCCGCGACACGAGCGAACAAGATGCTGTCGCCGGCAATGAGAGCTCAGCCCGGTATCCGCACCGGCAGCGTCTCGTAGCCCTTGATGAAGCTCGAATAGATCCGCTTGGGCTCGCCGACCACCTCGATGCGGTCGAAGCGCTTCAGCATCTCCTCCCAGACGATCTTGAGCTGCAGCTCGGCAAGGCGCATGCCGACGCAGCGGTGGATGCCGAAGCCGAAGGAAAGATGCGTGCGCGGCCGGGGGCGGTCGATGATGAACTCGTTCGGCCTGTCGAACATCTCATCGTCGCGATTGCCCGAGACGTACCACATCACGACGCGGTCGCCCTTCTTGATCTGCTTGCCGCCGATCTCGGTGTCCTGCAGCGCGGTGCGCCGCATATGCGCCAGCGGGGTCTGCCAGCGGATCACCTCCGGCACCATGGAATCGATCAACTCCGGATTGGTGCGGAGCTTGTCGTATTGCTCCGGGTTCTCGTTCAGCGCCAGCACCGAGCCGGTCATGGTGTTCCGCGTGGTGTCGTTGCCGCCGACGATGAGCAGGATGATGTTGCCCATGAGATTGTCGGGGTCCATGTGGCGCGTGGCGTCGTTATGGGCCATCAGCGACAGCAGATCGTTGCGCGGCGCCGAGTTAACGCGTTCGTTCCACAGCTTGGACATGTAGGCGTAGCATTCGTCCATCTCGCGGCGGCGCTCTTCGGCCGAGGCGACGATGCCGCTCTTGGGCAGCGCGGTCGAGACGTCCGACCAGCGCGTCAGCTTGCGCCGCTCCTCCCAGGGGAAGTCGAACAGGGTTGCCAGCATCTGCGTCGTCAGCTCGATCGAGACGCGCTCGACGAAGTTGAAGGTCTCGTTGCGCGGCAGATTGTCCAGCACGGTCTGCGAGCGCTCGCGGATCAGTTTCGCCAGCTCGTCCAGATGTGTCGGCGTGAACATCGGCGACACCGTCTTGCGCTGTGACGAGTGCTTGGGCTGGTCCATCGCGATGAAGCTCGGCCAGTCGTAACCCTCAGGCACGTCGCGGATCGAGATGCCGCCGAGCGTGGAATCCGAGGAGAAGATGCCGTGATTGGTGTCGACATGCATGATGTCGTTGTACTTCACCACCGACCAATAGGGCTCGATCGGCGCGTTGGTGCAGTAATGCACCGGCTCTTCCTTGCGCAGTCGCTCGAACCACGGCCACAGCGTGTCGTCCTGGAACAGCCGGGGCGCGCCGGGGTGGAATTGCGACAGCGGCGTCGCATAGGCCTCTTCGCGGGCCCGACGGATGCGTTCGGCCTTGTCCACCTTAACCGGCGCTTGGATGTTCATCGTCGTGGCTCCGTTTGTTCTTTCTTCGCCTCTGCCCGCTTGCGGGGAAAGGCGAAGTAACTCACGCCGCAATCTTCACCGGCAGCTCTTCGAGACCCTTCACGAAACTCGAATACACCCGCTTCGGCTCGCCCACCACGTCGATATGGTCGAACCGCTTCAAGATCTCTTCCCAGATAATCTTGAGCTGGAGTTCGGCAAGGCGCAAGCCCACGCAGCGGTGGATGCCGAAGCCGAAGGACAGGTGGGTGCGCGGGCGGGCGCGGTCGATGATGAAATCGTAGGGCTTGTCGATCGCCTCCTCGTCGCGGTTGCCCGAGACGTACCACATCACGACCTTGTCACCCTTCTTGATCTGCTTGCCGCGGAACTCGAAATCAGAGAGCGCGGTGCGGCGCATATGCGCCAGCGGCGTCTGCCAGCGGATCACTTCGGGGACGAAACTGTCGAGCAGCGCCGGGTTCTCGCGCAGCTTGCGATATTGCTCCGGATGCTGGCTCAGCGCGTGCAGCGAGCCCGACATGGTGTTGCGCGTGGTGTCGTTGCCGCCGACGATCAAAAGCACGAGATTGCCGAGGAAGTTCTTCGCATCCATGTCGCGCGTCGCGGCGCCATGCGCCATCATCGAGAGCAGGTCGCTCTTCGGCGGCTGTTCGATGCGCTCCTTCCAGAGGCGGGAGAAATAGGCCGCGCATTCTGTCAGCTCGGCCTGCCGCTCGTCCTCGGTGGCGACGAGGCCGTCGGGCCCGGGAATCGTGGTGGCGATGTCGGACCAGCGTGTCAGCTTGCGGCGGTCTTCCCAGGGGAAGTCGAACAGCACCGCCAGCATCTGCGTGGTCAGCTCGATCGAGACGCGGTCGACCCAGTCGAACACCTCGCCGCGGGGCAGATTGTCGAGGCACTCGGCCGAGCGCTTGCGGATGTTGAGCGCGAGATTGTCCAGGTGCGTCGGCGTGAACATCGGCGCCACGGTCTTGCGCTGCGCCGCATGGCGCGGCGGGTCCATCGAGATGAAGCTCTCGCGGCGCAGGTCCGGGTCGATATCGCGGATGGTGATGCCGCCGAGCGAGGAGGCCGAGGAGAACACCGCGTGGTTGGTCTCGATCTCCATGATGTCGTTGTAGCGCGTCACCGACCAATACGGCCCGAACATCGAGTCCTTGCAATAATGCACGGGGTCTTCCCGGCGCAGCCGATCGAAATACGGCCAGAACGTATCGGTCCTGAACAGCTCGGGGTCACCCGGATCGAACTGCTCCAGCGGCAGTGACTTGGCGCGCTCGCGCAGTGCGTCGAGCTTGGCCGCGCTCTCGATGGTCCCATGCATGACCGTTCTCCCTGGCATGAACCGCGCGTTCTCGTTGAATTCTGCGCTGCGGTATTTGATTTGCAATTACAGCCGGTTGTCTGCGCCGGAGCAAGGGAGAGTTTTGCCACATCCAACTTTCGCGAGAGCGCTGCGGGCCGTCCGCGAGCGTGATCCCCCGCACATCGCTTGTCGTGGAATCGTGACAGAAACCGACTGGAATCGAGGTAAATCGAACCCGGCCGTCCCGGGGGTCGACCAAGCCTCTGATCTATAGTTTGATTGCAACAGACCGACATCCCGAGGTTGCCGCCGTGAACGACATGCAATGGACCCCGATCGGCTCCGAGCCGCTTCCGCCGCCGCTGCCGCCCACGCGCGTCGATTTTTCCGGCAATCGCTCCGAGTTCCGGAGAATGGTCACCAAGGGTGCCATGTTGGAGCTCGTCACCTTCGGCTTCTACCGGTTCTGGCTCGTCACCGACATCCGCCGCCATCTGTGGGCGAACACTGCGATCGACGGCGATGCCGCCGAATATACCGGCCGGGCCAAGGAGCTTCTGGTCGGCTTCCTGTTCGCGCTCGCGATCCTGGTGCCGATCTACCTCGCCTACTTCCTTGTTGGTATCGAGTTCGAGCGCTGGCAGGGCTTTGCCTCGACGCCGCTGTTCATCGGCTTCTACGCCTTCGGCCAGTTCGCGATCTTTCGCGCGCGGCGCTATCGGCTGACGCGCACGGTCTGGCGCGGCGTGCGGTTCTGGATGGACGGCTCCGGCTGGGCCTATTCGTTCCGCGCCATGGCGTGGGGCTTGCTGGTGTTGCTGACGCTCGGCCTGGCGCTGCCGTGGCGCGAGGCCGCGCTCGAGCGCTACAAGATGCAGCACAGCCATTACGGCGATCTCCGCGGCGATTTCGAGGGCGACGGCTGGACCTTCTTCAAGCGCGCCTGGTGGCTGTGGCTGCTCAGCCCGATCGCGCTTTTCATCTTTCCGCTCGCGCCGTTCTTCTATGCCGAGTTCAAGGCGCGCGAATGGCGCTGGTGGCTCGACGGCATCCGCATCGGCGGCGTCAGCCTGTCCTCGAACCTGCCTCATGACGCGTTCTATGGCCTGTACTGGAAGATGATCGGCTGGTGGATGCTGCTCACGATGGCCTTCTCGGCCTATATGGGCGGCGGCGCCCTGTTGCTGGTCCAGCTGAGCGGCGTTCCGGCGGAGCAGATGCTCGGCTCCGACAATGCCGTCACGAGCATCCCGATGGTGGTGATGATGGTCATCGGCTATCTCGCCCTGGCGCTCGCGATCAATATCGTGATGCGCGTCTATCTTCAGCGCGATCTCTGGGCCAAGGTGCTGGAAACCGTCGAGGTGCACGACATCGCGGCCGCGGCGGATGTGCGCGGCAGCGGCCAGCTTGCCAGCGCGCTCGGCGAAGGTTTTGCCGATGGGCTCGATGTCGCGGGATTCTAAGCTGTGAGTGACATATCTGCCGAGGCGCCGGCGCAGTCCGCGAAGCCGACCATCTTCTTCGACGGCACCTCAAGCCGCCGGCGGCAGGTCATGCTGACGCTCGGTGATGCGCTCGAGATCGCGGAGGAGGGCGGGGCGCCGGTTCGCTGGTCCTATGCCGATATCCGCCGCGCCGACAGTCCGCCAGGGATCCTGCGCCTTTCGAGCATCACCGCACCGCCATTGGCGCGGCTGGAAATCCGCGACGCGGCGCTTGCGGCCGACGTGACCGCCCGTTGCCTGCGGCTCGACGAGCACCGGACTTCGCGCCGCGGTGTCGCAAAAATCGTCGGCTGGTCGGCGGCGGCCGCAATCTCCATCGTTTGCGTCGTGCTGTTCGGTGTGCCGCTCGCCGCCGACCGTCTCGCGCCGCTGGTGCCGAAACCCGTCGAACGGCGCATCGGCGACGCCGCCGAAGTGCAGATGAAGACAATCTTCGGCCGCAATGTGTGCGAAGATCCCGCGGGCAAGGCCGCCTTCACCAAGCTCGTCAACCGCCTGCGCGATGCCGCCGGTCTCGACGACGATTCCATGATGGCGGGCGTGCTGCCGACCTCGGTGCCGAACGCCTTTGCACTGCCGGGCGGCAAGGTGTTCGTGCTGAAGGGCCTGCTCGACAAGGCCGAAAGTCCCGACGAGCTCGCCGGCATCCTCGCGCACGAGCTCGGCCACCTCAAGCATTACGACAGCATGCGCGGGCTGATCTACAACGGCGGCACCTCGTTCCTGATCGGCCTGTTGTTCGGCGACGTCACCGGCTCATCCGCGGTGATCTTCGCCTCGCGCAGCGTTGTCGAAGCCTCCTATTCGCGCGAGGCGGAGACCGCCGCCGACACGTTCGCGATCGAGGTCATGCACAAGCTCGGCCGCTCGCCGAAGCCCGCTTTCGAGCTGATGTTCCGCATCACCGGCAAGGAGGGCGGCTCGAAGCTCACGACGATCCTCGCCAGCCACCCGCTGACCGAAGACCGCCTCGCCCGCATGACCCGGGAAGATCGCCCGGTGAGCGGCCCGCCGCTGCTGACTGACAAGGAGTGGCAGTCGCTGAAGGGCATTTGCGGCAGCGGGAAGATTTGAGGTGGGATGAGCTTTGAGTCGAAGCTATCGGCCGCGGGCTCGCTCTAACCTCTCCCGCTTGCGGGGGAGGTCGGCGCGTCCGGGCGATGCGAAGCATCGTCCCGCGCGCCGGGTGAGGGCTCTTGCCTCTTGGGGGCTCGCGAGCGGAGGCACCCCCACCCCAGCCCTCCCCCGCAAGCGGGAGAGGGGGGGGCACCTTCTCTGTTGCTGCATCATGCTTTGAATTACCGCGTCCCGTAGGCGCGGTCGCCGGCATCGCCGAGGCCAGGCAGGATGAAGCCGTTGTCGTCGAGACCTTCGTCCACCGCCGCGGTCCAGATCGGCACGTCCGGGTGCAAGCCGCGCAGCCGTTCCAATCCTTCCGGCGCCGCGATCAGGCAGGCGAGGCGGATGTCCTTCGCGCCGCGCTCCTTCAGCCGGTCGATGGCGGCCACCGCCGTGTTGGCGGTCGCGACCACAGGCGTCACCACGATGGCGAGGCGCTCGCTGAGATCGGACGGCGATTTGAAGAAATACTCGACCGCGGCAAAGCTGTGCGGCTCGCGGTAGAGCCCGATATGGGCGACGCGCGCGGTCGGCACCAGATCCATCATGCCGTCGACGAAGGTGGTGCCGGCGCGCAGCATCGGCACGAACACCAGCTTCTTGCCGGCGATCTTGGCCGAATGCATCGTCGCCAGCGGCGTCTCGATCACGGTGTCGGCGAGCGGCAGATCGCGCGTCACCTCGTAACAGAGCAGCATGCCGATCTCCTTGATCAGCTCGCGGAACGACTTTGTCGAGATGGACTTGTCCCGCACCAGCGTCAGCTTGTGCTGCACCAGCGGATGATCGACGATCGTGACGCCTTCCATGGGATGCCTTTCTTCCTTCTCCCCTTGTGGGAGAAGGTGGCGCGAAGCGCCGGATGAGGGGTATCTTTCCGCGAACTCCAGTGAGAGATGCTCCCGCGGAAGCAACCCCTCACCCGGCTTCGCTTTCGCGAAGCCACCCTCTCCCACAAGGGGAGAGGGTTAGAACACCGTGCCGTCGCTGATCACCTTGAGCGGCGGCGAGCCGTCGGGACGGCGCGCAAACGCGATGGCCCGGCCCGCGGCCCAGGTGCCGCCTTCCAGAATGCTGGCGAGCGGGAGCGACTTCGGCGTGCGGCCGAGCTTGACACGAACCAGTTCGGCGAGCCGGTCCAGCAGCGCCACCGTCAGCGCGCGCCATTCCACGACCAGCAGCGAATCCACCGCATGCGCGCGCTCGCCATCGACGGGATCGCGCAGGCGCAGCACCTCGTGATCGACGAACAGGCCGCCATTGCGATATTCGGCAAGGCCCGTGAGGCCGTCGATGTCGGTGACATCGATGCCGGCGCGCTGCAGCGGCTCGATCAGCGAATAGCTCAGCCATTGCGACAGCTTGTGCAGCGGCACGAGGCCTGTCGTTGCGTCGTCCGTCTTGAGCGCGGGATGGCGCCAGCAATCGCCGAGCGGGACGCCGGCAAGCTCGAGCCGCGAGGGCCAGATCGGTCCGAGCTGGTTCAGCACCGCCGACAGGATGACGGGCGCAGCGACAGCGCCGCCCTTCGCCTGCGCCGCGATATGATCGAACAGGCCGCCCGGCCGCGGCGTGTCACGCAGGCCGAAAACCTCCGCACGTCCGGCAACCAGTTGGCCCAGGCGCCGCAGCAGATCGGTGCGCCCCTCAAGTCCGAGCAGCGGATTGCCATCGTTCACCTGGAACGCCGATGTAAGCGCGGCGAGCGACAATTTTGCCAGAACCTCGGCATCGGCCCTGAACGGCGCGTGTGCGTCGCCCGAGAACAGCCCGCTCGCGAACATGTCGAGGCTCGCGATCGCAAGTCCTTCGGACCGACCGATGCTTTCGCCCGTCGCCGCGTCCCGATATCGCCACGCAGCGCCGGCGCCGGCATCGAGCAGCACGCTGACGATGGCGAGGTCGAACTCGGCGCGCGCCCGTGCCGCGCGATCCGGCCATGATGTCGCGTCTGCAAGCCGCGCCCAGCGGTCGACGCCGCCGATCACAAAATGCCGCCAGCGCGCATGGAAGGGAATCTCCAGCGTCGGATAGGCTTTTCGCGTGACCGCGAGCACGGCCTCGGCGACGCCATCCATGCGGTCGAGATCGACAGTGAAGTGGCTCAAGCCGCCGGCAAGGCCGAGTTCGAGCATCTTGCCGGCCCGCGCGCGAACCGCTCCTGCGCTGAGCAGGGAGCGGGCCTGTTGTTCCAGAGCGTCCGCCATCGCGCGATCAGTATTTTTCCAGCGAGCGGCCGACCACGCCGTCGACGTCCTTCTCGGGCGCGATGTCGGTCGAATAATAGCCGGCGGCCTTCTTGGCGGCGATCTCGACATAGGCGTCGGCCGGGATAAGTTCCGGCGGGATCGGCACGCGCTCGACGATGTCGATGCCCTGCGAAGTCAGTGCGTCGTATTTCATGTCGCTCATCGACAGGAAGCGGTCGATCCGCTTGAGGCCGAGCCAGTGGATCGTATCCGGCATCAATTGCTGGAAGCGGGCATCCTGCACGCCGGCGACGCATTCGGTGCGCTCGAAATAGGCCGCGGCCGCGTCGCCGTCCTCCTGGCGCTTGCGCGCATTGTAGACCAGGAATTTGGTGACCTCGCCGAGCGCGCGGCCCTCTTTCCGGTTGTAGACCACGAGCCCGAGCCCGCCCTCCTGCGCGCCGCGCGCGGATTCTTCGATGCCGTGGATCAGATAGGGGCGGCAGGTGCAGATATCGGAGCCGAACACGTCGGAGCCGTTGCACTCGTCATGGACGCGGCAGGTGATCCTGGTGCGATGATCAGGCAGCTTCGTCACATCGCCGAACATGTAGACGGTGGTGCCGCCGATCGGCGGCAGGAACACTTTCATGTCCGGACGCGTGACCAGCTCGGGGAACATGCCGGCGGTCTGCTCGAACAGCGTGCGGCGCAGCTCGGTCTCGCCGGTGCCGAAGCGCGCCGCAAGACCGGGCAGGTACCAGACCGGATCGATCGCGATCTTCACCACGGACACGCTGCCATTGGCGTGCACGACCTCGCCGTCGGCGCGCAGCCGCTTTGCCGCCAGCGCCTCGCGGATCTCCGGCAGGTCGAGCCGCGCCCGCGTCACCGCGATGCTTGGGCGGATGTCGACGCCTTCGGCGATGTCCTTGCCAAAGTTCTCGGCGACCAGATGCCCCCAGGGATCGAGCGCGACGATCTTGGTGGGATCGGTCCACTGCTCGAACGGGCCGATGGTCGCGGCCGGAAACGTGTTGGTGAGGTCGGGCCTGCGAATCGGGTCGAGCGCGCCGGCGGACACCGCGAGCGCGCGGTACATCGCGTAGGAACCGCCGTGGCTGCCGATCACGTTGCGATCGCCCGCGCGCGACACCGTGCCGATGATCGGCCCGCGCGCGCGCGCATCGGCCGCGCCCCAATGGATCGGGAAAGCGGACTTCTTGCCCGGCTCCGGATGCGAGGTGAGGCGGATGTGGTCGGTACGGTTCGCGCGGCTCATGTCCAGGCTCCCAAAACGCCAACGGCCCGCCGCTCGGACGGGCCTGGCTCGCTTGCGGCACCGTTTCGGAACACAGGCGACGCAAGCTCAATCCAACATATTGTAGCGGCCGTCAGCGACAGACAAGTTAATCGTGCCGGTCACGTGGGCAGTCGCTGCCCCGTCCTGACCGGATCGCAGCCCCGGAGTGGGACTTATATCTATGTAATCATTCGTATTTTTGAAGAGGCGACAGCGGCGTTCAAGCTAGGCCAGTTGCCGGTCACCCCGCGGCGTCCGGATCACTGCGCGAAACGCGGGCTCAGAAGCGAGCCTGAAACCGATCCGCGGGTCGTTCAGAAAGCCCATCAGCGCCGCGCGGATCGCGTCCGCCTCGGGATGCAAGATCTCGAACGCCACCAGCGAACAGCCGAAATCGGCCATGCGCGAAGCCGGATGCGGGCCCTTCGGCCACTCGATTATAGTCGGGAACGCGCCATCGAACGGCATCGAGCCGTCGGGTAGAACCGAGATGAGCCATTCAAGATGGCCGCGCGTCACCGTGATCGCTGGCCGCGCCGCCTGCGGAATCTTCGCGAGCGCCGAGGTGATGTCGGAGGTGTTCACGACCCACGTCATGAGCCTCGGCGAGGCCGCAAGCGTCGCATGCGTGCGCGGATCGTCGAGCCCGAACCAGCGCGGCCGGGCCGGCCCGGGCGCCGACGGGTCCGGGGCGATGACTTCGAGAAACGACGTCTCGCTCAGCCGCAGCAGATGATTATGCGTCCCCATCAGCGGATGCGCGCCGCCGGCCGGCGGCGCAATGCCGAGTGCCTCTTCGACATAGGCCACCCCCTCGGCGAGGTCGTTGGCGGCGACGGTGATGTGGTCGAGACGGAGCATGGTCAGCGGTCCAATTTCTTCTGAAGTTCTTCCAGGCTGCATCCATATCGCGCGACGAGGTCAGACCAGAAGCGGATATGCTTGAACTGGCTCAGCGGCTCCCGGAAATCGGATGGAGCATTTTCTCGCTCGAAATAGTCATCGAGGTCCGTCCCGTAGTAGATCGTGTCGAAGCCGAAAACGGAAAATACCGGGTTGCCCGCCTCGTGCGGCTCTTCGGGCAGGTATCGATGGCCGATCAAGGGGATCAGTTTGGGGGCGCGCAAGACAACATCTCGCACGACTTCCTTGCGCGCGTCTATGTCGGAAGGCCTCTCTCCCCACTCCGGCCACCAGTGCGGATTGTGCTCGATGGAGGAGAGCAGCCGAGCGAGAGGAAGGTCGAGGGCGTGCCTGATTGCAACGTCGTCATTCCAGTCATGTCCTTCGACGGGACGTTTCTCTCTCAGGAGAGCGACCAGGTCGGGTGGGAAGATCAGGCCGAATCGCTCCTGGGCACGGTCCAGCTCATCCCGACTGTAGCCCTCGATCCATTGAACCGTCATCGGCTGCCCGCACACTCCCTGCGAAGAGATGTCCATCTTGCACAAATTGGCCGCGTTCACACCCTCACAACGGTGACTGGATAAAACCTGCATATTCGGACATATCGACCGGATCGGCCCGCCCCGGAGACCCCCATGCCCGCCAGCTACATCGATCCCCGCAACGGACAGCTCTATCCCCTCGACCAGCCGCGCTGGTGCTCGGACGAGCGCACGCCGCTGCTGGTGACGCCGGGGGCGGGGATCTCGCGCGACGATATCGATGCGCGCACGCGCTCGCTGTGGCGTTACAAGGCCGCGCTGCCCGTGGAGATCAAGGATCCGATCACGCTCGGGGAAGGTTGCACGCCGCTGGTCCAGCAGGACTGGGGCGAGCTGCGCCCGTTGTTCAAGCTCGAATGGTTCAACCCGACCGGCAGCTTCAAGGACCGCGGCTCGGCCGTGATGCTGTCCTTCCTGCGCCAGATCGGGGTCGACGCCATTCTCGAAGACTCCTCCGGCAATGGCGGCTCGTCGATGGCGGGGCTCGGTGCTGCCGGCGGCATGCGCGTGAAGATCCTGGCGCCTGCCTCGACTTCGCCGGCCAAGATCGCACAGGTGCGCGCTTACGGCGCCGAGGTGCAGCTCGTCGAAGGCCCGCGCGAGGAATCGGAGGCCGAGGCTATCCGGCAGTCGAGCCAGATCTTCTATGCCAGCCACAATTGGCAGCCGTTCTTCCTCGAGGGGACAAAATCGCTGGCCTATGAGATCTGGGAGGATTTCGGCTTCCGCGCGCCCGACAACGTCATCGTTCCCGTCGGCGCCGGCTCGAGCCTGCTCGGCTGTGCCTTCGGCTTCCGCGAGTTGTTGAGAGCCGGTCAGATATCGAAGCTGCCGCGCCTGTTCGCGGCGCAGCCGCTGAACTGTTCGCCGATCGATGCGAGTTTTCAGGCCGGCGTCGACACGCCCGTCGCGCGCGAGGTGAGCAAGACCATCGCCGAAGGCACCGCGATCAAGCATCCGCTGCGTCTGCGCGAGATCATCGCCGCATTGCGCGAGAGCGGCGGCGGCACGGTCGCGCTCACCGAGGATGAGATCGTCACTGCCTTGCGCCGTCTTGCGCGCCAGGGCCTGTTCGCCGAGCCGACCAGCGCCAGCGCGGCCGCGGCGCTGGACAAGCTCTCCGCGACCGGTGCGATCAAGGCAAATGAGACCACGGTCGCGGTTCTCACCGGCACGGGCCTGAAGGCGGCGACCACGGTGGCCGATCTCGTGCAGTAGGGCCGCAAGGATTGCGAAGCTGCCGTGGCCGTCGTGAGCCCGCGTTGAACCTTTGGCATTCGTCGTCAGCCTCATGAAAACTGACGTCGAGCGAAGGGAGAGTTCCATGACCGCGCAAGCCCCGTTGCAGGACCCGTTTGCTGGTTTCAAGGCAGTCCAGAAGGAAGCCTGGTCGCTGTTCACGCCGATGGAGGTGTTCACGACACCCTCGGCCGCCAAGCTCGTAAGTTTCGCCGGGGTCGCAACCGGCCAAGCGCTGCTCGACGTCGGATGCGGTACCGGCGTCGCTGCGATCACGGCGGCGCGCCGTGGTGCGAAGGTCAGAGGTCTCGACCTGTCTCCGGTTTTGATCGAACGAGCCCGCGAGCACGCGCAGTTGGCGAGCCTCGATGTCGACTTCGCCGAAGGCGACGCCGAAAGCCTGCCCTATGGCGACAACGAGTTCGACCTGGTGCTCAGCCAGTTCGGCCACATGTTCGCGCCGCGTCCGGAGGTCGCCATCGGCGAGATGCTGCGCGTGCTGAAGCCCGGCGGCACCATCGCCTTCTCCACCTGGCCGCCGCATCTCTATGTCGGACGGATGTTCGCGTTGATCGGCCGCCATCTGCCGCCGCCCGAGGGCGTGGCATCGCCAGTGTCGTGGGGCGATCCGAAGATCGTCGCCGAACGTCTCGCAGGGAAGGCGAAGGACATCTCCTTCGAGATGGACATCATGACGCCGTCCGCGCTCAGCCCGCAGCATTTCCGTCGCACCATGGAAACCACGATCGGGCCTTTGATCAAGCTCGTCGCCCAGTACAAGGACGAACCGGACAGACTGCGGAGTCTTCGCAGTGAGCTCGAGGCGCTGATCTCCGAATATTTAGACGGAAGCAACAACGTGATGCGCCAGCAATTCCTGATGACGAAGGCGAGGAAGGCATAATCGCCACTGCTTCTTCCTTCTTCCACAAGGGGAGAAGGAAGGCCTTCACTCCTTCAGATCATTCACCTGCTTCACCCACGCCCGCACGTCGGCGAGCACTTCGGGCAGCACCGCCTTGACCTCTTGGACGGTCATGCCGGCCCTGATGCGGGGATCGTACAGCAGGTTGAGGATGTACTGGTCGTAGACGTCGAAATAGCCCATCGAGACGTTGTCGTTGAACATGGTCCACGGCACGCTCGCGGTGTCGTTGATGGGCCCGAGCGATTGCAAGAGCTCCTCATAGGCGCAGTCGAGGAACGTGAAATCGCCGTTGTCGACGGTGAGGATCACGTCGGAATGCTCGATCTCGAAATTGTCGTTCTTGCGGAAGCCGGACAGGCATTGCGGGTCGAGCGAGGTGCGGATCTCGCGCGCCTTCTCCGCGCCGTAGAAGCTCGAGATGGTGCGGAACAGATCGCGGTCGCGCACCAGCTTGACGCGCACATTCGCCGCCTCGTTGCTGTCGATCATGGCGATGTCGAGATGCTGCACGCGCTTGCCGATGTCGGCCACGACCTTGGAGAGCTGCGCCTTGCGATCGGCGCGGTCGCTCTCGGCGTACACGCGCACGGGTCCGTCGAACTTGCGGATGCGGTCGACGCGGCCGGCAAGGTGATATTCGGCGCCGAACGCCGTCTTCAGGAAGCCGTCGACGATCTCGCCGTCGGTAAAGCTCTTCTTCTCGGCGCGCTGGCGCGAGGAGATCGCGGGCAGTTCGCCCGCGGCGGCGATGGGTGCGGTGTCAGGCACGCATGTGAGCGCGGCGAGCGCCAGCAAGGCGGAGCGAAGGGCAGTCGAGGACGGATTCAATGCGCTCATCGTCGTGCGACGCTGCCGTATTCACGTGGCGCGCACAAGGCCGCAGATTCACGCGGCGTGCGGGTTCCTGCGTTGTCTGTCGCAGGAGAGCGACAGTATCGTAGGGTAGGCAAAGCGGAGCGTGCCCACCATCTCAAGATCGTGGCCACGCCTGCGGACCGCGCCTTCGCGCGATCCTCCGGCTTTGCCCACCTTACGGCAGTCGCGCCCTAGTTGTTCAGCACCACCACAGTGGTACCGACCGCAACGCGGCTATAGAGGTCCGTGACGTCGTCATTGGTCATGCGGAAGCAGCCCGAGGAGACCGCCTGGCCGATCGTCTCCGGCTCGTTGGAGCCGTGGATGCGGTAGAGCGTCGAGCCGAGATACATCGCGCGCGCGCCGAGCGGATTGTCGACGCCGCCCTTCATGTGGCGCGGCAAATCGGGACGGCGGGCCAGCATTTGCGAGGGCGGCGTCCAGTCCGGCCATTCCTTCTTGGCGGTGATCCTGTGCACCCCGCCCCAACGGAAACCGTCGCGGCCGACGCCGATGCCGTAGCGCAGCGCCTGGCCGTTCTGGAGCACCAGATACAGCCGCCGCTCCGAGGTGTTCACCACGATCGTGCCGGGGGCGTAATTGCCGTTATACATGACGGTGGTGCGGGGGACGGGATTGGCGCCGGAACGGAAGAAGTTCGGGCCGCCGCCCATGATGTCGCGCGAGTCGAACTCTTCGGCGAGCGCGCCGCCCGCAACGGCCGACAGCAATGCGATGGCGGCAATCGGCGCGGCAAAAAACCGGATCATTGTTTCCCCCAGCAAAAAATCGCTTCAACACAGGCCACAGGCCATATTTGCGGGCTTTTCGCAAGCCACGGGCCCGTGAGGGACATCATCCCGCACAGGCGTTATCAAATCGGCAACCATGCCGGCTTGCCGAAAAGCGTTAGCCAAATCGGCGCATCATCGCGCGGGGCAGGGCCGCGATGGCGGCTATTGCTTTGACCGGACGCGCGAACAATGATTGATCGGTCGGAACTCTGGATATGCTGCGGGAGCTTGGGATGAACGGTGCGGAAAGCCTGGTGCGGACGATGGTCAAGGGCGGGGTGGACATCTGCTTCTCCAACCCGGGCACCTCCGAGATGCATTTTGTCGCAGCGCTCGACCGCGTCCCCGGCATGCGCTGCGTGCTCGGCCTGTTCGAGGGCGTGGTGACCGGTGCCGCCGACGGCTATTACCGTATGAAGGGCACGCCGGCCTCGACCCTGCTGCATCTCGGTCCCGGCCTCGCCAATGGCCTCGCCAACCTGCACAACGCCAAGAAGGCCAATTCCGGCATCGTCAACATCGTCGGCCAGCATGCCGTCTACCACATCGACTACAACGCGCCGCTGACCTCCGACATCGAGGGCCTGGCCCGGCCGATGTCGTCCTGGGTCCGGACCTCACCGAATTCCAAGTCGGTTGCCGCTGACGGCGCCGCGGCGATCGCCGCCGCCAAAAGTGCACCGGGGCAGATCGCGACCCTGATCCTGCCTGCCGACACCGCCTGGAACGAGGCCGACGGCATCGCCGAGGTTCCGGCCGAGCAGCAGCGCGCGAGCTATTCGCCGCAGGCGGTCGAGCAGGCCGCAAAAATCCTGCATGGCGACGGCGAGGGCACGCTTCTCCTGATGACCGGCAGCGCCCTCAGCGAGCAGGGCCTGGCGCTGGCCGAGCGCATCGCCGCCAAGACCGGCTGCACCGTGATGGGCCCGACCTTCCGCCCCAGGATGGCGCGCGGCCGCGGCCGCTTCTCGATCGACCGCATCCATTACGTGATCGAGAACGCGCTGCCGATGCTGGCCAAGTTCCGTCACATCGTGCTGGTCGAGTCTGACGATCCCGTGGCGTTCTTCGCCTATCCGAACAAGCCGAGCATGCTCAAGCCCGAGGGCTGCGACGTCCATCGCATGACCTCCTGGGGCGAGAACTCGGTCGCAGCGCTGGAAGCGCTCGCCGGCGCGGTGAAGGCCAGCGCCAAGGACGTCAAGCCGCAGGCTTTGCAGGAACTGGTCAAGCCGACCGGCGCGCTCACCTTCGCCTCGATCGCACAGGCGATCGCCTGTGCGATCCCCGAGAATGCGATCATGGTCGACGAGTCGCTGACCACCGGCCGCGGCTTCTTCCCGCCGACGGCGGCCGCCGCGCCGCACGACTGGCTGCAGAACATGGGCGGCTCGATCGGCTTCTCGACGCCGCTGTCGATCGGCGCCGCGATCGCCTGTCCGGACCGCAAGGTGATCACCATGGTCGGCGACGGCAGCGCGATGTACACGATCCAGTCGCTGTGGACTCAGGCGCGCGAGAACCTCAACATCGTCACCATTGTGTTCGCCAACCGCATCTACCAGATCCTGCGCGGCGAGTTCGACAATGTCGGCGCTGGCGAGCCCGGCCAGCGCGCCAACGACATGCTCAGGCTCGACCGACCGACGCTGGATTTCGTGGCGCTGGCCAAGGGCATGGGCGTGCCCGGCCGCGCCGTCACCAATGCCGACGAGTTCAACAAGGCGCTGGCCGAAGCCGTCGCCGAGCCCGGCCCGCGGCTGATCGAAGTCGTGATGTAAGGGTTTACGCAACGCGGAGCGCCGAGAGCCCGGAGGCACGATGCAGACCGAGCTGAACAAGGTGATTGCGGCGCTCCGGGACTTCTACGCCCACGAAGGCTTCCTGTTCGAGAGGGACATCGGCGAGCGCGCGGTCACGCACCGCTTCGCCGTGCATCTGGAAAAGCAGTTCTCCGGCTGGTCGGTCGACTGCAATTACGACCGGCTCGGCGAGCGCACGCTGCATCTGCCGCACGGCACCATCATCTCGACCGACGATCATCTGGGGAAGTCGATCTATCCCGATGTCGTCGTGCATCAGCGCGAGATCCCGAACAATCTGCTCAGTGTGGAAATCCGCAAGGCGAGCAATCACACGCCGCTGGAGCACGACCAGCACAAGCTGCGAGCGCTGACCGACGTCCACGTCTGGTTTCCCTACTGGCTCGGCGTTCTGCTGGTGCTGGACAAGGAGCGGGTGACGATGTCGGAGGTCTATGTCAGCGGCGCCGTCGACGACGCGCTGTCGCGCTGGTTCTCGTCGCGGCTCGAGGAGATCGGCCTCGGAAGCCCCGTCTAGAGCTGTGCGGCGTGCGCGATCGTTGCGCACGCCGCCATACCTTCAGCCGCGATGTCGTCAGTAGGAGTACGGCTGCGAATACGCGTAGCGCGGGTTGATGCCGCAATAGGCCGAGGTGCCGGAGGCCGTCGCCGCACATTGCTGGTAGCTGGCGAATTGGCAATTGCCGGGATAGCCCCAGCTGCGGCCTTGCAGGCAGTACCGGTCGCTGCCCGCCTGGGCCGGGGCGGCCGACAACGACGCGGCGATCAAGGTTGCGAATGATGCAAGCGTGAGGATGGTGCGACGCATTTCAGTCTCCTTCGATTGTGGGGTGGAACGCCGGGCCTTGGCGTTCCCGTGGCCTGTCTGACGCATGGTCATGTTGTGTTGGTCTTTCGCGATACCGGATGCGTTCGAGGCGAGGTACATCGTGACGCAGCCGGTGGCGAGCAATGTGATCTCGGCCACAGTTCTCGCGTGGGATCGGACCTAACGTCGACAGACTTGCACGCGTCGATGCCGCGGGCCTAGGTTGGCCTCGTTCGGATCAGGCAATTTTGGAGGTTCTGATGCAAAAGTCATACTTGCTGGCCGCGACAGCGGCGCTGGCGTTCATCATGCAAACACCGCTCGCGCTGGCCCAGACCGCGCCCGCTGCCGGCGGAACTGCTGCGCCTGCGGCGACAACCACCGCGCCGGCAACGACGGCGGCGCCGGCTGCGACCACCGACGGTTCCAGTCAGCCGACCGACTCCAAGAAGAGTGCCTCGAAGAAGCCGGCGAAGAAGAAGATGACGCGGCAGCAGGAAATCGATCACTCCGTCGACACCGGCACCGTGCCCGCGCGCTATCGCAGCTCGGTGCCCAAGCAGTACCAGCAATATATTCCGTTCGATAAGCAGTGACGGATCGCATGGCGGCGCGGGACGCCCCGCTTCGCGCCGCTGCTGCTTTCGAGGAGCGGGCTCTCGAAGCGGCCTCCGTCCAACGCCTGCGACGAACCGTCTCTGCCGGACGGAGTCCGGCCAGAGATCCCCGGTGGCGGTCTGCCAGCGCAATGCTAGAGTAGGCCGAAGCGTGGGGGGAATGATGAGTGACGACGTGAAGGATGCTGGCCTCGTGGCCATGATCAGCAGCATCCTCGGTGGCAACAAGCGCGCAGAGAATGTTGTCCCACCGCCGCTCACCGAGGGGCCGCCGACAGTGCCCTCGAACGGAGCGGATGCGGTTTCGGCGCCGACCGCCGAGGCAGCGCCGATCAGGCAAGAGCAGGAGGATGCGTCCGACGCTGCACCGGCCGCCGTGGAGCCGGTCGAGCAGCCCGCAAAGATCGTCACCACGCGGGACGGCAAACAGCTGCTGCCGGCCGAAGCGATTGCCGATCTCGTGCTGGGTGAGCTGCGCAAGCGGGAGGATTTTCCGGCAACCGGCGTCTCGGTCACGGTCTATGGCTACCGGCATTGGAACGCGATGATCACCTTCGCGCCGTTCTCGACCAATTTCCAGAACGCAACGCGGTTCCGCCAGGCCCTGCCGGATATTGTCTTCAAGCTCCGTCGTTTCGTCGAACTTGAGATATAATCCGGGACAAGCGGCGGCGCCTGGCGTCGCCAACCGGAACAGTTCGACAGGATTTCTGCATTGAGCGTCGCCTTTACCAAGGAAGAAAGCGCCGAGACCGCGTCCGAGACGCTGTTGCCGGATCGCCCGATCTCGCCGCATCCCAACCTCGTGACGGAAGCCGGCCTGCAGGCGCTGCAAACGCAGCTTGCGGAGGCCCGCAAGGCCTATGAAGCCGCGCAAGCCATCGAGGACGTCAACGAGAAGCGCCGGCAATCGGCCGTGCCCTTGCGCGACGCCCGCTATCTGACGGAGCGCTTGCGCACCGCGCAGCTCGTTCCCGATCCGGCCTCAAATGATGTCGTCGCCTTCGGCAGCACGGTAACATTCAGCCGCGCTGACGGCCGCGTGCAGACCTATCGCATCGTCGGCGAGGACGAAGCCGACCCGAAGGCGGGGACGATCTCGTTCGTCGCGCCGGTCGCGAAATCGCTGATGGGCAAGGCGGTCGGCGATGTCGTCGGGGCGGGCGCGCAGGAGATCGAGATCCTGTCGATCGCGTAGCAAGGCGCAGGGCCGCATCGAGGATCGCGTGGCAAAGGGCGCTATCGACAGGAGCAATCTCATTCGCCTAAAGCATGATCCGCAGCAGCGCGAGGCCGTCGTCTCCGCCGAACAAAGCCCGATGGTTGAATGAAACGATTTCTGTCGGGAGCGCTGCCGTTCTACGCGCTGGCGGGACTTGCCATGTGCATGTACCTCGTTCTCTACAGGACGAGCCTGTTCGACCTGAACGCGATCGTTCAGGGCGCGACCGGTTCATCGTGGTTTCCGGCCTTCATGTTCGTCTGCGTGCTGCTGGAAGCGGTGTTCCCGTATTTCGGCTATTTTCCCGGCACCGCCCTGATCCTGATGTCGGTGGCGCTCAATCCGAAGGCGGTGGATGGCTCCGTCTTCACCGTGGCGTGGCTCGCCATCATCCTCGGCGCCGTTCTCAGCTACGGACAGGCGCGTTTCTTCAGGCCGTTCCTGCAGCGTGTCGCCTCGAAGGCGGCCTTGCGCCGATGCGAGTCCCTGTTCGACGCCTACGGCCCTTACGCGCGCATTGCCTTGTTCGTGCATCCCAACGCCTGCGCGATGTATTTCACGGCGCTCGGACTGCTCGGCCGCAATCTGACGCGGGAGCTCGCTTATCTCTGCGTGGGTGCGGCGGCCGCCGTCGGCATCCTGTTCGTCATCGTGACCAGGCTTGTCTCGTCCGTCGGCCCCACCGATGACGGCGAATTGCAGGTGCTGCTCGCGGCAGCACTGGTCGCCATTGGAACGTTGGTCGGTCTTTACGCGGCCTGGCGGCCACAGCGGGCGGTGTGAAGCTTCGTCATCGGCCCTTACGCCTCCGGCAGCTCAACGCCCGTCAGCTTGCTCAATTGACCGATGAGCGCCTCCTGAAATGTCGGATCGGTCGCTTCACGCGCCGGCTGCTGCTGCGCGAGATGATGCCAGTAGCGCCCCGTCACCAGGGCGGCGGGCTCCTCGCTCGCGGCCAGCCAGGTTTGCGTCCGTTGCCCGGTGTCGATATCGACCGGTGCGCCCGCGCCGCCCATCCTGGTGCGCACCCATCCGGGATCGACGGCGTTGCAGAGGACGTTGGGCCAGCGCCGTGCCAGCGCGAAGGCCAGCGCGACGACGTGCAGCTTGCTTTCGGCGTAGGCCTTGGCGGCATCCCAGGGACGCCTGGTCCAGTCGAGATCGTCGAGCGAGCCCTCACCACCCCTGTGCAATCCGCTGCTGAGATACACCAGCCGGCCGGGACGCTCGATCAGCGCCGTCAGCATGTACGGTGCAAGCGTGTTGATGGCGAGCGTCTCGGCATGGCCCTCCGGCGTTGTGCCGCGGCCGGGCCGCGTGTAGACGCCGGCGTTGTGGATGATCGCGTCCATGCGTCCGATCGCGTTGACCTGGTCGGCGATGTCCTTGGTCTCGGCCGCGCTCTTGAGATCGCCGACCACGATCCCCTGGGCTCGTGACCTCAGCTCGCCGAGCGCGTTGGCACGATCGGCCGAGCGCGCGTGCAGCACCACGCGGTGTCCCTGATCAAGCAGCGATTGCGCCGCCGCCCGGCCGAGCCCATCCGTGCTGCCGGTGATGAAGATGGTCGCCATGGGCTGCTCCTTGCGAATGTCTCGGCACGCGCTCTCTGGTGCCGCTTTTCTCTTCCGATCCTTGGGCGATCGAACCAAGGTCACCGCGCTCAACACTTAGTCTTGAGCTGCGTTCCGCGAAACGCCCGCAGCGGCAGGTCAATCTGGAGGCATGTGTGAGCAAGGTCAAAACTCCACAGGACAAGAAGCGCTTGAGCTATGAGCACGACCGGCGCAATACCTATGGAGAGAATCAGAAAAGCAGCCGGAAGAACATTCCGCGCAGCAAGCAGCTCTCGCACCAGGACGAGCGCCGGGCAGTGCGCCAGGCCTTGATCCCTGCGCAGGGCGATGTTCGGGACGAAGTCGCCGACGAAGCGCAGTCGGATGTCTTGCGCACAGGCCGGATCAAGAAGCTCAGCGCCTTTCGCAAATCGCCGGACCGTCCCCTGGGCGAAGTCGTCGCGCGACGATTGCGCCGGCGGAGGAGCGAACCGGCCGAGGATTAGGCCGCGCGTCAATGATGGGCCGGCCCTGAGTCCGATGACTTCGGCAAAGCCGTAACCCGTTGATCCGACTGACGTCGGCTACTGTGCATGGGGTTGTTTTCGAGATTCTTGTTCGGGCGGTCGCCGACAGCCGTCAGGCGAGATCGTCGGCAACTGGCAGATCAAGCAGGACGATGGATGGTGGGCGCACAAGGGATCGAACCTTGGACCTCTCCCGTGTGAAGGGAACGCTCTCCCGCTGAGCTATGCGCCCGGGACCATCATGCCAACGGCCGGACCTTGTGGGCCGGCCGGCGCATCGGAGCCCGCGATTTAGAAGTGCGGGCTTGAGGTGTCAAGTTTCCAGGTGGCTCGAAGCTGGAAAAGCTTGCGGCAACCGCGCCATGCGCGGCGGAAAGGGCGGTTTCGGGCCGCTTACGCGCCCTGCTGGCGGGCGCGGGAGGCGTGGGCCTGCAGCGCCCGGATCCGCTCGGCCAGCGTTCCGCCGCCTTCGGGCAGGCTCGGCGTGCCGTTGGTGGCGGCGTCGTTGGCCGGGCGCGGCGCCGGCTTCGGCGGCTGGCCGGCCTCGGCCGCCAGCAGTGCCTCGATCGGCGAGTTCGGACCTTCGAGCTGCATCGCGAGCTTGGCCACCTCGGCGGCAATGTCGTTGATGCGCTCGCGCAACAGCGCATTCTCCATGCGTTCGGTCGCCCATGAGCTCTCGGCCTGCTGCTGGATCGCGTTGAGGTCACGCTGCAGTTTTGCGCGCTCGTCGCGCGCGGTGCGCAGCTGCTCTTCCAGCGCGGTCTTTTCCGCGCGCAGCGCCTCCGCAGCCGCCGACGATTTGCCGCCGCTGAGGCCCGCGATCTCGACACGCAGCTCCTTCACGGTGCGCTCATTGGCCTCATTGGCCTGGCGAAGCTGGTTGTTCTCATAGTCGCGCTCGGCAAGCAGCTTGCCCTGTGTGGCGAGGCGTCCTTCGAGGTCGGCGACGCGGCCCGACAGCATCTCGGCTTCCTTGACCTGCAGCAGCAGCTGGCGATCGAGCTCGGTGACGCGCTGGCTCAGATTCTCGACCCGGCCGCGGGCATCGCCGAGCTCGCGCGAGGCGGTCTCCGATTCCAGACGCTCCTGCGCGAGGCGCGCCTGCGTCGCCGCAAATTCCTTCTCGGCATCGCCGACGCGATTCTTCAATTCCTCGATCTGCGCGCGCACGGCGACCAGCTCGACCTGGCGGCTCTCCGCCATCATCGAGCGGTCGGACAGTTCGGAATTGATCTTGGCGAGCTCGGCCTGCTTGTCGGTCAGCGCGATCTCGGCTTCGCGCAAGGCTTGGGTCTTGGCGTTGAATTCCTCTTCGGTGGCGCGGAGCTGCTCCTTCACCGCCTTCTCGCGCGCCTCGAGCGCGAAGATCGTGGCGTTCTTCTCGCCGAGCTCGATCTTCATGCGGTTGATGGCGTCGCTCTTCTTGCCGAGCTCGGCGAGCTGGCTCGTGGTCTTGTTCTTGAGCTGATCGACGCTCATCTCGAGCCGCCGCGCCGACATGGCGAATTCGGCGCGGAGCTGATCCTTGTCGGCCTGGATCTCCGCCATGGACAGCGGCGTTGCGGCTTCGAGCCGGCGCGTGGTCAGGCGCACGGCGCGGTTATGCACCAGCGGCACGATGGCGAGCCCGCACAGCATCGAGAGCAGGAAACCGATCGCCAGGTACATGATCGGTTCGACCATGGGGCAGAACTCCCAAGCTTAAGGAAAAATTCACCAACGACCATGCCATGGCGGGCCGGCAAAAAGCCAGCCCCGGCCTGTCGTTAACCTTGATCCCTAACAGGATGGGAGGAGGAGACCTAGAACGGGTTCCAGGTCGCGCGCGGCGTGTATTTGAGATAGCCGATATTGGCGCCCAGCCGTAAGCCCAAGCCCGAGCGGATCGGCACCAGCACGATGTTGTTGGCGGTGAGCGCCGTCATGCCGAAGCCGCCGATGATGTAGGCCGAGCCGTCGAGGCCGGCGAAGCGCTGGTAGATCGCGTTGGTGGCGGGCAAATTGTAAACCAGCGTCATGGTGCGCGCGCCGTCGCCGCCCCAGTCGAAGCCGAGCGAGGGGCCCTGCCAGTAGACCCTGAGATCGCCGGCGTTCTTGGTGTAGAGCGTGCCTTCGCCGTAACGCAGGCCGGCAACGAACGCGCCGGAACCTTCCTCACCCAGGATGTAGCCATTGGGCAGGCCCCATTGGCTGATCGCCTTCTCGATGATGGAGGCAAGCCCGCGCGAGACGTTGCCGAAGAAGCGGTGTCCGGCACCGACGAGTTCGTCCGGCCCGTAGGTGTTGGGCGTTGGGGTCCGCTGCGGCGGCGGCAGGTCCGGCGGCGGCGCGGTCTGCGCTGAAGCCGGCACGATCCAGCCGACCATCGCGGCAAGCGCGAGCGCAGCAAGGCGTGATGCGAAAGTCATGAAAGAACCCCTGGTACCGAATCCGGTCGCTTCCTTAACCTGACGCCAACAGGCATGGCTCTAGGTTGCGCCGGATGTCCCCTCGACTCGGATGTTATCCGCAGCAACTATGACGGCACAACGGCAGGAAGATAGCCCTTTGCGCCCCGGAATTGCCTTGATCCGCCTCCTCGTCTGCCTGCTGGCGGGTATATGGATCGCGGGCTCGGGGTTGCCGGCCGAGGCTGCCACCACCGAGCGGGTTGTCGTCAACCGCTTCACCGGCGTCGCCATCCAGGGCTTCGACCCCGTTGCCTATTTCGTCGATGGCGAGGCGGTGCAGGGGACGGCGGAATTCGAGGCGAACCTCTGGGGCGCGGTCTGGCGCTTCCGCAACGAGGGCAACCGGGCCTCCTTCCTGGCGCATCCCGAGGTCTATGGGCCGCAGTTCGGCGGCTACGATCCCGCCGATATCGCCCGCGGCGTCACCGTCGCCGGCAATCCCCGTTTCTTCGTGATCGCGGCGCAGCGGCTTTATTTGTTCAGCCGGGAAGCCAATCGTGACGCCTTCGCCGCCGACCCCGAACGGTTCCTCTATGAGGTGGGCAAGCGCTGGCCGGCGCTTCTGGAGCAGCTCGGTCAGTAGCGGCTTACCTCAGAGTTCTGCCGCCTGCGGATCTCCCCAGGCGATGAACTCCGGGATGATGAAGCCACTGGCGGGCCGCTGGCCGAAGCGGAGTTCGCCGCCCTTGCCGTCGGTCACCCTGCCGCCGGCCGCGGTCACGACCGCAGAACCGGCCCCGACGTCCCATTCACAGGTCGGCCCGAAGCGGGGGTAGATGTCGGCGCTGCCCTCGGCGATCCGGCCGAATTTCACGGCCGAGCCGCAGGTCTTTCTCACGGCATTGGGCCTGTTATCGATGAACGCCTCGCTTTTGGAATCGCCATGCGAGCGGCTCACTGCTGCGATCCAGGGCTCGCCCCGCGCCGGCAGCTTGCGGGTGCGGATCGGCTCGGCCGGGCCGATGGTCGCGCCGTCAAACCTCACGCGCTCGGCGCCGCGACCAACGATGCCGCGCCAGAGCACCCCGAGCGCGGGCGCACTGACGATGCCCAGCAGCGGCATGCCCGATGTCACGAGGGCGAGATTGACGGTGAACTCGTCGCGGCCGGCGACGAACTCCTTGGTGCCGTCGAGCGGATCGATCAGGAAGAAGCTGCCCTCGAACGGCGCAGAAGCGAGCTCGGTCCGCTCTTCCGAGAGCGTCGGCACGTCGCCTGCGAGCTGCGCCAGGCCCTCCGCGATGATGCGGTCGGCGGCAAGGTCGGCCTCGGTTACCGGCGAGCCGTCCTGCTTGCCGTCGACCCGCATCGCCGCGCGGTTGACGGCAAGGATCGCCTCGCCCGCCTTCACCACCAGGGCCGTCAGCGGCTCCATCAGGCCGGATGCGGCCGCGCTGTCGATGATCCGCTTCACCTGGATGCCTCAATCATCGGCAATTCGTTCCTTCTCGACTGATTCGCCCCCGAACGATTCGATTGGGCTTATGACCGCCCGGACGTGATCGCAAGCTAGCTGCCGCGGGCTGGCGAATGTTAGAACCCGCAGCATCCGTCAAGCATGCGTGATTCGCGGCGTCCAGCGCCGTGCAATTCCAGGAACCCTCCAGGACCCCTTTATATGTCTGACGCCTCGTCGCCCGCGACCGCCACTGCTCCCGATATGCTCGAACTCGCCGCGCTGTTGTGCTCGCGGGTCTGCCACGATCTCATCAGCCCTGTCGGCGCCATCGTCAACGGCCTCGAAGTGCTCGACGACGATCCCAAGCCCGAAGACCGCGAGTTCGCGCTCGACCTGATCCGCAAGAGCGCCAAGACCGCCTCCGCCCGGCTGCAGTTCTGCCGTCTCGCCTTCGGCGCAGCCGGCTCCTCCGGTGCGCAGATCGATCTCGGCGATGCCCAGACCATGGCGAAAGGCCACATCGAGGACGGCAAGTGCTCGATCACCTGGAATCTGCCGCGGCTCCTCCTGCCGAAGAACCGCGTCAAGCTGCTGCTCAACATGCTGGTCGTCGCCCAGCACACGATCCCGCGCGGCGGCATGCTGACGATCGACCCGATCGGCGAGGGCGAGACGATGAGCTTTCGCATCACCGCGACCGGCCACAATGCGCGCCTGCCGCAGAACATCTCCGAGCTGCTGAGCGGCGAGCGCGGCCCCGCCGCGGATGCGCACGCGATCCAGCCTTATTATACGCGTCTGCTGGCCCAGGCCTGCGGGCTCACCGTGAAGCTTGCGCCGGAAGGCGAAGCCATCACCGTTACCGCTTCGTAAACGGCGCGTCGCGTCCGGCCTCTTAATCGAATCTTTACGAGGCGCTTCGGCTTGTCCGGAGCGCCTTATGTCTTTGTTGGTTCCGTTCTTTTGCACATACTCAACCAATATTAAACGCTTTGCGGTGAAGCTGGCCTCATTCCGAAATGGCGCACCACGCCTCGTGCGCGCCCTCGCTGTATGAAGGCCTGTTTTCATGGATGATCTGTTGCGGGAGTTTCTGACGGAGACCAGCGAGAGCCTGGACACCGTGGACAATCAGTTGGTGAAGTTCGAGCAGGAGCCGAACAACGCCAAGATCCTGGATAACATCTTCCGCCTGGTCCACACCATCAAGGGCACGTGCGGCTTCCTCGGACTGCCCCGGCTCGAAGCGCTGGCGCATGCCGGCGAGACCTTGATGGGCAAATTCCGCGACGGCATGCCGGTGACGGGCCAGGCGGTCACGGTGATCCTGTCCTCGATCGACCGCATCAAGGAGATTTTGGCAGGCCTGGAGGCAACCGAGGCCGAGCCCGAGGGGAACGACCGCGATCTCATCGACAAGCTGGAAGCGATGGTCGAGCAGGGCATGGCCGCAATGGCGGCGGGTGCTGCTGCTCCTGTCACCGAGGCCCCGCCGCTCGCGCCGGAGGCACCTGTTGCGGCTGCCGCGCCCGCCAAAGACATGACCACGGGCACGCTGATCGACCAGACCCTGGAGCGTCCGCTGCGCCCCGGCGAAGTCTCGCTCGACGAGCTCGAGCGCGCCTTCCGCGAGACCGCGATCGAAGCGCCCGCGCCTGTTGCCAAGGCCGAGGCTGCGCCGGCGCCGGCCGCTGAAGCCCCGGCTCCTGCGCCCGCTGCGAAGGAAGCGGCCAAGCCCGCCAAGGAGAAGGCCGCCCCGAAGAAGTCGATGGCCGACGAGGGCGCCTCCGAAGGCGACCGCATCGCCAACCAGTCGATC
>NZ_JAVTJN010000031.1:0-1117 GCF_032144035.1 Bradyrhizobium sp. WYCCWR 12699 | reverse complement strand
GGCAACTGTTATGTTGGTCTGGTGTACAGGTACGGCTTTCGATCGCGCATGATGGCGTTGAGGACCGTCAACAGCTTCCTGGCAACGGCAATGAGAGCGAGCTTGGCAGGTTTACCGGCCTGTCGCAGTCGAGCGTAGAAGGCCTTGAATGGATCGGCCCGGCGGACCGCATTGAGAGCGGCCATGTAGAGGGCATCGCGGACGCGCTTTCGGCCCCCGACGATCTTCCGCTTGCCGCGGTAAGCGCCGCTGTCGACGTTGAAGGGAGCCAGGCCGGCGAGCGCGGCCACCTGCTTCGGTCCCACTTTTCCGAGTTCCGGCATCTGCGCGATCAGCTGCATGCAGGTTACGGGGCCCACGCCGGGAAGTGACCGCATCAACTGCGCATCGTCGGAGACCTCCGGCTCAGTCTTGATCAGTGCGCTAATATCGGCCTCGATTTCGGCGATCTCAGTGTCGAGGACTTCAATGAGCCGACCGATGCGATCGGCCATGGCGCGGTCCTCGGCCTCGCTGCGCCTGTTCTTCTCCTGGGCACGCATGAGAACCAGTTGATCCCGCCGTTTTGCAAGCCCCGCCAGGGCATTGCGGGCAGGATTGGCAGCCTGCTCAGCGGCAGGCTGCATGGCCCGGGCAAAGCTCGCCAGCATCCGGGCATCGATCGGGTCGGTCTTAGCGAGCTGGCCGCTGGCGCGCGCAAAGTCCCGGGCCCGGGCCGGGTTGATCCGGGCAAAGCGGATGCCAGCCTGGTTGAGCGCCTCACGAAGCTCAAGGTCATAGACGCCCGTGGCTTCAAAGACGACCAGCACATCGCATCGCCAACGCGCCGCGATCTGTGTGATGGCCTGCGGCGCGTTGGCGATGCGCTCCGGCACGCCCAGGCTCTCATCGAAGATATCGAGATATCGTTTGGAGACGTCGATTCCGACGTAACGAGGGCGTATGATCATGGTGCCTGTCCCTGTGATGCGAGGTCTGTTGGCGCAGCCTCGTGCAACTGTTCAGGTTGATAGATGGAACGGGCGGGAGACCGAGCCGGCTCACGGCGTCAAGCGCCAAGGACCCAACGGCTTCCCGCCCACTCCACCATGACAGAATTTCGATACACAGGGACCCA
>NZ_JAVTJN010000030.1:189516-843227 GCF_032144035.1 Bradyrhizobium sp. WYCCWR 12699 | reverse complement strand
GACAGGCCGGTAAACCTGCCAAGCTCGCTCTCATTGCCGTTGCCAGGAAGCTGTTGACGGTCCTCAACGCCATCATGCGCGATCGAAAGCCGTACCTGTACACCAGACCAACATAACAGTTGCCGGCTCCGCGCAGCAGCGCCTTGGCGCTGCAGCGCGTCCGGGACACGAGAGTGCATCACGCGCCAACGAGCTCCCCAAAACAACAGCCGTTCACATCCTCACGTGCTTGTCAGCGCGGGCCGCACGACGCCCGCATCTTTCCCGCCGAGTGTTGTTTTCAGGTCATTTACTTTATTTCGAACATTTCCTTTGTTCCCCCTGCTGGCCGGCCTTCGGTGGCCGCGCGTGGAAACCATCCGGTTAACGGGCGCGGTTAAGAATGTCCCTCACAAGGACTTGGCGCGGCGGCGATTGCCGGGTTCTGCGTCATTTTGGACGATCCGTTTGGGGCAAGGGGGAGATCGATGTCGATGAGGATTGCGGTGGCGATGGCCGCCACCATCGGGGCTGGCGTCTTGATGTCGAATGCAGCAGAGGCGCGGCCGGAAATGGTGGGGACGCATCTGGCTGACTATTCGCCCGGCACCATTGTGGTCAAAACCAGCGAGCGACGGCTTTATCTCATCGTCGGTAACGGCCAAGCCGTGCGTTATCCGGTCGGCGTTGGCAAGGCCGGCAAGCAGTGGGCCGGTACGACGAAGATCGACGGGAAGTATCGCAACCCAGCCTGGGCACCGCCGGCCGAGGTCAAGCGTGACAAGCCCAACATTCCCGACATGATTCCGGGCGGCTCGCCGCGCAACCCGATGGGCGTCGCGGCGATGACTCTCGCCGGCGGCGAATATGCCATCCATGGCACAAACGTGCCGGGTTCGATCGGCGGCTTCGTGTCCTATGGCTGCATCCGCATGCTCAACGACGACATCACCGATCTCTACGGCCGCGTCTCCGTCGGCACGACGGTGATCGTGACGCGCTGATCCCGCGATCAGCCGCGACAGCAAAGGGCCGCGTCTCCGGACGCGGCCTTTTTGTTACCAGAAGCGCCAGCCGCGTGCGCACCAGCCGTCGCGATGTCCGCCATTGTAGCTTCGCGCAAAACCGCCGGCGAGCAGCGCCGCCGAAACATTTGCAGTCCGCCGGGTCGCGACGTCGGCGAGCACGCGGCCGTATTTGTCGGGGCCGAGATTGGTGATGGTCACGCCGCCCTGGCCAAGCAGATCGCGCAACGCACGGGCCGCTGCTTCCGCCTTGTCCAGCTCCTTCTGGCAAGACGCCTTCAACTCGGGCGCATCAATGCCGCGCAGCCGGACGCGCACGACGAGATCGCGGCCGTCGCGCTGACGAACACGCGCCAGAAACGTATCGCCGTCGATGGTGCGAACGACGTCTACGGGCTCGCGGACATCGGGATGGCCCGCCTGCCGGAGAACGATCTCGGCATCCCCGGTGCGGTCGCCATCGCTCCGCGGAACAAGCCAGTCCGTTCCATGGCGGAACGTCAGCACGACGGCCAACACGATGCCCACCACGAACATCCACGGCAACAATCCGGAGAAGTGCCGACCGAACGGCGAACCGCTGAACTGTGGCCGATAGGAACTGGGACGATCGGGGAAACGCATCAACTCACGCTAAGACTGAGTCGGGGAACTCACAAGCGGGGCCGCAGCAGGCCGGAACCGGCCACAGCCTATGCAAGAAAGTTCCGGTCTCCACTACGTCGGCCGTAGTTCTACTGGAGATCCGCGAATATTACCCAAATCTCAATCATTGGTTGCGAATACGTGTTACGGGTAACGCGAGGGAGATTGCGGTGAGGTCTTTCAGATTTCGCATTGGAACGAAGCTCGGCATCGTGACGGGCGTGAGCATCGTGCTGGTCTGCGGCATGCTGACCAACCAGATGCTTGGGAACCGGTCGATTGCTGAATCCAATCGCCTGGTCACGATCAACTATCTCAACAAGGGCAATGCCCAGGCGACGCAGACCGCGATGGCGCGGGCGCAGCTCGCAGCTCTCGAGATCGGTTCCGCTGCGACGGCCGGAGAGGTCGACAAGCTCCTGGAGAATCTCCGCGCACGAGCAAGCGAAGCCGGTGCGGAAATCGATGCCGCGACGGAGCGGGCGACCCGGAAGGTCACCCAGGACGCCTATCGTGAGACCAAGAAATTTGTCGATGCGTATCTGGCCAGCGGCATTGAACTGGCCGTCGCGCAAAAGACCGTCATCAGCGCCGCCGGCAGCGCCAGGACTGCAGCCGAAGCGGCGAGGGCAAGCATTCTCGCCGAGCGTATGCGTCCGGCAGCGCTCGAAGTCGGCAAACGTATCGACGATCTGGTTGGCGTTGCCAACGAATTCGCCGCGCGCCGCAAGGGCGAGATGCTCGCCGAACTGGATCGCGTCGCCAATTTCGCATTGATCGTCGGCGTATTCGTCGTTCTCACGTTGATCGGGTCTGCAGTGTTCTCCGTGTTGAACATCGCCCGGCCGATCCGGCGTGTCGGCGACGTGCTCCTCCAGCTCGCCAGCGGCAACAAGGCGGTCGAGATCCCCTACACGCGCCGAGGCGATGAAGTCGGCGACAACGCTCGCGCGGCTCAGACCTTCAAGGAAAATCTGATTCGCATCGAGCAGATGGAGGCCGAGCAGAAGAATCTGGAAGCTGCGGCCGCTGCTCAGCGTAAGGAAGAGATGACCAAGCTGGCCGGCGTGTTCGAAGCCGCCGTGGGTGGCATCATCGGCTCCGTGTCGGCAGCCTCCCAACAGCTCGAGGCTGCCGCCGGCACGCTGTCGGGAACCGCGGAAGAGACTCAGCAGCTCTCCGGGATGGTCGCGGCCGCTTCGGAGGAAGCGTCGACCAATGTCGGAGCCGTAGCGTCGGCCGCCGAAGAAATGAGCACGTCGGTCGTCGAGATCAGCCGCCAGGTCCACGATTCCAGCCGCATCGCCGGCGAAGCGGTCAAGCAGGCCGAGCGCACCGACATCCGGATCAATGAACTGCTCAAGGCGGCCGGCCGAATTGGCGACGTCGTCAAATTGATTACGGCGATCGCCGAGCAGACCAATCTCCTCGCGCTGAACGCAACGATCGAGGCGGCGCGCGCCGGCGAATCCGGCCGCGGCTTTGCAGTCGTGGCGAGCGAGGTCAAAGCGCTTGCGGCGCAGACGGCGCGAGCGACCGAGGAAATCAGCGCGCAGATCGCCGGCATGCAATCGGCTACGGAGGACTCCGTCGGCGCAATCAAGGAGATCGGCGCGACCATCGCCCGCATCTCCGATATTTCGACGACCATTGCTGCGACGATCGAGGAGCAGGGTGCGGCCACGGCCGAGATTGCGCGAAACGTCAGCGAAGCCGCCAAGGGAACCGTGGAGGTCGCAGACAAGATCGCCCAGGTCAGTCACGGCGCGAGCGCCACCGGCGCGGCGTCGGGACAGGTGTTGACATCGGCGCGTTCGCTCTCCAGCGAAAGTGCCCTGTTGAAGACCGAGGTGGAGAAGTTCCTCAACACGGTGCGCGCGGCATGAATCCGCAAAGCGGCAACATATCTCCGATGCTCATCGCATAGAGATCGCGCCTCCGGGATTGCCCGGAATTGTTAGGCACCTTCAGCAACTGTAGGTTGGATAAGAACCCACGAGCAATTGCTCGTGGAACTCCCAGCCGTGTGGGTCCCCCAACATGAACATCGACGCAACAGCTGATTCGCTCGAACGAATGGCCGATCTCGTTCGGCAGCAGCATCATTCCCTCGACACCATGCCGTTGTCGCCAGTGGGCGAATTCCAGACCAGAAACGTCACCCTCGCGACATTGATGCGCGAAGTGACGGACTGCCTCGCCGGAAATTTCCAGCATCGTCCCGCGCAAGATTTTCCGATGCTCTATTTCGCATGCGGCAAGGCCAGGGTCGGATCGACTGCTCTCAGCAATCTGTTCGGGATGACCGGCATGCCCTCATATTATCAACCGCTGAAGGCGATCCTGCGCGAGGCGCTGGTCGGCCGTCCGCTGACGCCCTGGGTCATCCCCTCGGCGACCGACGAGCCGCACATCTTCAGCAAGGAAACGATCGGGCCCTACGTGCTCGCCGAGAGCTTATTCAATCCGTTGCAGCTCCTGATCGACGCGGGTTACCCGCGGCACCGTCTGCATCTCATCATGCTCGATCGCGAGCCTGCGAGTTCGCTGGCGTCATGGCTCGAGAAGCTGATCTCGCGCGCGCCCGCAGATACGTTGCTGCGGCACTACGTCGTCGCCGCGCTCAGCGCGGCCCGCGTCGCAAACTACGCCCGGCAACAGGGCGTTCCCGTCACCCACTACGTCTACGAGGTGAGCAAGGAGGCTCTATCCTCGGTGCGCGTCTTGTTCGATCGCCTCGGCCTTTCGAGCAGCTTCACCGAGAATGCCGTGACGTCATGGCGGGAACCGGGGGACGTTCAAGCCAACAACGCACGCGTCATCTTCCCGAGCGAAGCGACGATCTACAAGGTGCCCAATCTGCACACGTCCGACAGCGCCTATCGCTATCAGCGCCGCGCGACGGCCTCGGTGAGCGAAGCCCAGCTGGAAATTCTGGAGCGCTGCGGGGTCAATGACGCCTATCGAGCCTCGGTCGCGGCATGCGTTCGCGATCTCGGCCTCAATGCCGCAATTTCCGCGGACCTGTTCGGCGACTGGTTCGCTGAGGCCGCGTGATCAGCATGCTGGAGTGTCCCACGACCGCCGAACTCGCCTTCGCTGAAAGAACGGGCGGCGAGCAGCGTCACGCTGCCAGCCATCTCCGCCGTCTGGAGGCGGAGAGCATCCATATCCTCCGGGAGACAGCGGCGGAGTTCCGCAAGCCGGTCATGCTGTATTCCATCGGCAAGGACTCGTCGGTGCTGCTGCATCTGGCGATGAAGGCGTTTCATCCCGGCAAGCCGCCGTTTCCGCTGCTGCACGTCGACACGACCTGGAAGTTTCGCGAGATGATCGCGTTCCGCGACCGCCGCGCGCGCGAGCTCGGCGTCGATCTGATCGTCCATACCAACAACGACGGATTGCGGGAGGGGATCGACCCCTTCACCCACGGCTCGGCCCGCTACACCGACGTCATGAAGACGCAGGCGTTGCGGCAGGCGCTCGACTTTCACGGCTTCGACGCCGCGATTGGGGGTGCACGGCGCGACGAGGAGAAGTCGCGCGCCAAGGAGCGCGTGTTCTCGCACCGGAGCGCGGCGCATCGCTGGGATCCGAAGAACCAGCGGCCCGAGCTGTGGAGCCTGTACAACACGATGCTAGCGCCCGGCGAGAGCATGCGGGTGTTTCCGCTGTCGAACTGGACCGAGCTCGACGTCTGGGACTACATCCTGCTCGAAGACATCCCGATCGTTCCGCTCTATCTGGCGGCCTCGCGTCCGGTGGTCGAGCGCGACGGCGCGTTGATCATGGTGGACGACGAACGGATGCCGCTGCGTGCAGGCGAACAGCCGCAATGGCGCTCGGTCCGGTTTCGGACCCTGGGCTGCTATCCGCTCAGCGGTGCCACGATCTCGACGGCGGCAACCCTGCCCGAGATCGTGCGGGAGATGACGGCCTCACGCACCTCCGAGCGGCAAGGACGCATGATCGACCGGGACAGCCCGGCATCGATGGAGCGCAAGAAAGCGGAAGGCTATTTCTGATGTCCTATCACGAGGCCCCCACGATCGCCGCCTCCGATGCGCCGCGGCTGGATCAGGACGACCGTCCGACGCTGCGTTTCGTCACTTGCGGCAGCGTCGACGACGGCAAGAGCACGCTGGTCGGCCGGCTGCTCTACGATTCCAAGACGCTGCTGGACGATCAGCTCGACGCGCTGGCATCCGAGAGCAAGACCGTCGGCACCACCGGCGGCGATCTCGATTTCGCGCTGCTGGTCGACGGCTTGCAGGCCGAACGCGAGCAGGGCATCACCATCGACGTCGCCTACCGCTTCTTTGCCACCAAGCTGCGCCGCTTCATCGTCGCCGACACGCCAGGCCATGCGCAGTACACGCGCAATATGGCCACCGGTGCATCCAACGCCGAGCTCGCCGTGGTGCTGGTCGACGCCCGCAAGGGCGTGATCACGCAGACGCGGCGCCATAGCCACATCCTGTCGCTGCTGGGCATCCGTCACGTCGTGCTCGCCGTGAACAAGATGGACCTGATCGGATTCGACGGGGATCGCTTTGCGGCCATCACCGCCGAATATCTCACCATGGCCGGACAGCTCGGAATCTCGCAGGTCCAGTGCATTCCGATCGTCGCGCCCGACGGGGACAACATCGTCGCGCCGAGCGCGCGGATGCCCTGGTACAGCGGCCCGACCGTCACGGCTTATCTGGAATCGGTTGACGTTTCCGGCGACGTCTCGCAGCAACCGTTCCGGCTGCCGGTGCAATGGGTCAACCGGCCGAACGCCGAATTCCGCGGCTTCTGCGGGCGGATCGCCAGCGGAACGATCGCGACCGGCGAGACGATCGCGGTGCAGCCCTCGGGCCGTCAGACGCGCGTCGCGCATATCCTTACGCCCGGCGGCGAGCGCGAGCGCGCGGCGGCGGGCGAATCGGTCACGCTCACATTGGCCGACGAGATCGACGTCAGCCGCGGCGACGTGCTGACGGCGGGAGCCGCTCCGCAGGTCTCGGACCAGTTGGCCGCCCATCTCGTCTGGTTCGACGACGAGGCCATGGTCGCGGGCCGGCGCTATTTGCTGAAATGCGGCGCAGCCTCGACCGGCGCGGTGATCACGACGCTCAAGCACCGCATCGCCATCGAAACCATGGCGCAGGAAAGCGCCGAGACGCTCGGTGCCAACGAAATCGGCTACGCCCATCTCAACCTCGACCGTCCATTGGTGTTCGAGGCCTATCGCGACGACCGCGACATGGGCAGCTTCATTCTCATCGATCCGATCAGCCACCGCACGGCCGCCGCGGGAATGATCGACCTTTCGCTCCGCCGCGCCACCAACATTCATTGGCAGCGGCTGGCCGTGGACAAATCGGTGCGGGCGCGGCTGAAGCAGCAACGGCCCTGCGTGCTCTGGTTCACGGGGCTGAGCGGTGCCGGCAAATCGACGATCGCCGATCTCGTCGACCGCAGGCTTGCCGAGCTCGGCCGCCACGCCGCGCTGCTCGACGGCGACAACCTTCGCCACGGCATCAACCGCGATCTCGGCTTCTCCAGCGCGGACAGGGCGGAGAACGTCCGGCGCGCTGCGGAGATCGCCGCGCTGTTCGTCGACGCCGGCATGATCGCGCTGGTCGCGTTGATCTCGCCGTTCCGCAGCGAGCGCGAGCTGGCACGCCAGCGGGTCGAGGCGGGCGAATTCATCGAGATCCACGTCGCGACCCCGCTCGCCGAATGCGAACGCCGCGATCCCAAGGGACTCTATCGCAAGGCACGGACAGGCGAGATACCGGCGTTCACCGGCATCGACGATCCCTATGAGAGGCCGCAAGCGCCGGAGATCACCATCGACACCTCGGAGCTGTCGACCGACGCGGCCTGCGATCGCATCATCCGTTACCTCCGCGACAATCACTATCTGTAGCGTCCGGAGGCAGGCACGATCGGGGCGGGATCGGCAACGGCTCAGAAGTCGGAGGCGATGCCCTTGCGCTCCCAGTCGCCGTAGCGGGTCGGCTCGGGTCCCTTCGGTCCCTGCAGCTCCTTCGCCTTGGCCTCGCCGTTGGCCTCCGCGGCGGCAGCCTGCCGGCGTGCCTCGGCTTCGGCCAGCGCGCGCTGGGCGGCCGGCGACAGCTGCTTGCGATCGGGGACGGGAGGCTGGTCACTCATCGTCCGGTCTTCTAGCGCAGGACGCGCCCCATTGCGACGTGCAATAACGCATTCCTGAAATCAGGCCCGGATGGCTGAAAAAGCCGGAAGTGATTCTTACATTTGGCATATTCGCGTGCCAGAGGTCGCTTTCTCAAGGCATGCGCCCATTGCGGCGGAACTGCCGCTCGCTCAGAACCTTGCTTCCGCATGCCATCTCAACGTTTTGCCCCTCCGTCCGAAGTGCCAGGCCTTGCGGCACGTCGGATCGCCGCCGATATCGTCGACGGCGTGCTGCACAAGCACCGCACGCTCGACGATCAGCTCGACGGCGGCGGCGCCCATCCCGGACTGAAGACGCTGGCCGACCGCGACCGCGCACTGATGCGGCGTCTGGTCGCCACCGTGCTGCGCCGGCTCGGCACGCTCGGCCACGTGTTGTCGCGCCTGCTCGACAAGGGCATTCCCTCCGAAGCGCCGCGCGCACAGAGCGCGCTGCTGATCGGTGCGGCGCAGATCCTCTGGATGGACGTGCCGGATCACGCGGCCGTCGACCTCTCCGTTCGCCTGGTGCAATCCGACCGGCGCGCCGCGCGCTATGCCGGCCTCGTCAACGCCGTGCTGCGCCGCTGCGCGCGCGAGGGCAAGGCGCTGGTCGAGGAGGTCGCCACACAATCGCTCGACCTTCCGCCGTGGTTGCTCGCGCGCTGGAGCGCGCATTATGGCGAGGCGACCGCGCGCGAGATGGCGCTGGCGCTCGGCCACGAGCCCTCGCTCGATCTCACCGTGAAGTCGGATCCCGCGCAATGGGCGAGCCGCCTGCACGGCGAGACGCTGCCGACCGGGACGGTGCGGATGCTGCTGCACGGCGCGGTGACCATGCTGCCAGGCTTCACCGAGGGACAATGGTGGGTGCAGGACGCCGCCGCCGCGCTGCCGGCCCGGCTGTTCGGCGACGTCAAGGGCAAGTCCATCGCGGATCTCTGCGCCGCCCCCGGCGGCAAGACCGCGCAACTGGCGCTGGCAGGCGCGCATGTCACGGCGATCGACCGTTCGCCGGCCCGGGTGGCGCGACTGCGCGAAAACCTGGCGCGGCTGTCGCTCCAGGCCGAGACCGTCGTCGCTGACGCCGTCGAATGGGCCGGTCCAGCCGAGGGCTTCGACGGTATCCTGATCGATGCGCCCTGCACCTCGACCGGCACGATCCGCCGCCATCCGGACGTGGCCTGGCTGCGGCAGGAATCCGACATCGCCGCCCTGACCGCGCTCCAGCAAAAACTGCTGCGAAAATCGGTGTCGCTGCTCAAGCCGGGCGGGACGCTGATCTACTGCACATGCTCGCTGGAACCCGAAGAGGGCGAGCAGGCCGTGGCAACGCTGCTGGCGGCCGAGCCTGCGCTTCGCCGCGTCCCGATCACGGCGTCGGAGGTCGCGGGCCTGGACGAAATCCTCACGCCGGAGGGCGATCTGCGCACCCTGCCCAGCCATCTGCCGAACGCCGATCCCAAGCTCGGCGGTCTCGACGGATTTTTCGCGGCCCGGCTCGTTAAATCCTGATTTTGCACTGGATTTTGCGACCACGGCGCTGATTCGCACACGTTCAAGGTGGTGTCAGGCGTCCGATTTTGGGATTAATAGGGATTCGTCGGAATCCCTCTCCCCCTTCAAGGCAAGGCGTGTCGGTCGCTCAACGCAGACGTATCTCGACGCTCGTCATGAACCGCTTCGCGCGGAACATGCTCGCGCGCGCGAGCGGCGGTTCCGTTGCGCTGTCGCGGGTCTGGCCCGGCCGCACCGACCGCCTGATCATCGCGCCGCACGATCTGCGCACCGCGGATGCGACCCGCGCCGCCGAAATCTATGCCGGCCGCTTCGTCTTCGCCGGCAAGATCGTCAATTGCCACGGCCGCTCGATCTTCGATCTCGAGCCGCCGTCGGAGGACTGGGAGGTCGCGCTGCTCGGCTTCGGCTGGCTGCGCCATCTGCGCGCCGCCGACACCGCGCTGACACGCGCGAATGCGCGCGCCCTGATCGAGGACTGGATCGCCAATCCCGCCAACAAGCGCCGTCCCGTCGCGCGCCGCGCCGACGTGCTGGCGAGGCGCGTGATCTCGCTGCTGTCGCAGGCGCCGCTGGTGCTGAACGAGACCGACAACAAATTCTACCGCCGTTACCTGCGCGCCCTCGCACGCGAGATCCGCTTCCTGCGCTTCGCCATGGTCGACATTCCGGATGGGGTGCCGAAGCTGCAGGTGCTGATCGCGCTGTGCTATGCGGCGCTGTGCCTTGCCAACCAGGCGCGCCACATCCGCAGCGCATCGAAAAAGCTGTCGGACGAATTGCAGCGGCAGATCCTGCCCGATGGCGGACACATCTCCCGCAACCCCGGCGCGCTGATCGAGCTCCTGATCGACCTCTTGCCGCTGCGGCAGACCTTCGCCGCGCGCAACATCGCGCCGCCGCCGGCGCTGCTCAACGCGATCGACCGCATGATGCCGATGCTGCGCTTCTTCCGGCACGGCGACGGCAATTTCGCGCTGTTCAACGGCATGAGCGCGACATCCTCGGATCTGCTCGCCACGCTGCTCGCCTATGACGACACCCACGGCGCGCCGATGGCGAACATGCCGCATACCGGCTTCCAGCGCCTCGATGCCGGCCAGACCACCGTGATCATCGACACGGGACCGCCGCCGCCGGCCGGCGTCAGCCACGATGCCCATGCCGGCTGCCTGTCGTTCGAGCTGTCCTCAGGCATCAGCCGCATCGTCACCAATTGCGGCATGCCGACCACGGGCCGCGACAACTGGCGGCCGTTCGCACGCGGCACGGCGGCGCATTCGACGCTGACCTATCACGACACCTCGTCCTGTCAGTTCGTCGAGATGTCGGCGATGAAGCGGCTGCTGCACGGCTCGCCCGTCACCAGCGGGCCCGTCGAGGTCGAGAGCTACCGCGAGATCGTGCAGAACGGCACGCTGCTCACGGCCTCGCATGACGGCTATCTCTCCAAGTTCGGCGCGATCCATCGCCGCGTGCTGATGATCGCCAATGACGGCGCGCGCATCGACGGCGAGGACACGCTGTCGCCGCCGCAGGGCGGACGCTTCAAGGGCGCGGATGCCGATTTCGCGCTGCGCTTCCATCTGCATCCGGCCGTGAAGGCGAGCCGGTTGTCGGATGCCCGCGGCGTCATGCTGGTGCTGCCGAACCGCGACGTCTGGACCTTCGAAGCATTGGACGACAAGGTCGACCTCGAGGACAGCGTGTTCCTGGCCGGCAATGACGGCCCGCGCCGCACCGCGCAGATTGTGATCCGGCAGGATGCTCGCCAGGCGCCCTCGATCCGCTGGAGCTTCGTGCGTTCCACGGCCTCGCCGGCGGTGACCAATGCCCGCCGTAACGCGCGGCGGGAGCCGGAACTGCCGCTGTAAACGCACGCGATTTGGCCCATCTCGTCGTTGTGAAAACGGCCAAAAGCTGCTATCGAGCCCTCGCTCGCGCGACTGGCGACCTTGGATGGAGCACCATCGGGAAGCGCGACACATATCTGCCGCGCGCCTGGGCATAGACACTCCCTGAACAGAGGATCTTGCTCATGACTGACCACCCCCGCCGCGTCACCCGCGCTCTGCTCTCCGTCTCCGACAAGACCGGCCTGATCGATTTCGCCAAAGCGCTGGCCGCGCATGGTGTCGAGCTGGTCTCGACCGGCGGCACCGCGAAAGCGATTGCCGCGGCCGGCCTCGCGGTGAAGGACGTCTCCGACCTCACCGGCTTCCCCGAAATGATGGACGGCCGCGTCAAGACGCTGCATCCGAAGGTCCACGGCGGGCTGCTCGCGATCCGCGACAACAAGGAGCATGCGGAGGCGATGAAGGCGCACGGCATCGCGCCGATCGACCTGCTCGTCGTCAATCTCTATCCGTTCGAAGCGACCGTCGACAAAGGCGCGGGCTTCGAGGATTGCATCGAGAATATCGACATCGGCGGCCCCGCGATGATCCGCGCCGCCGCCAAGAACCATGACGACGTCGCCGTCGTGGTGGAAGCCGAGGACTACAAGGCCGTGCTCGACGAGCTTGCCGCCAACAAGGGCGCGACCACGCTGAAGCTGCGCCGGCGGCTTGCCGCAAAGGCCTATGCGCGCACCGGCGCCTATGACGCCGCGATCTCGAACTGGTTCAACCGCCAACTCGAGATCGAAGCGCCGGACTTCCGTGCCTTCGGCGGCAGGCTGATCCAGTCGCTGCGCTACGGCGAAAACCCGCATCAGACCGCTTCGTTCTACGCGACGCCGGACAAGCGCCCGGGCGTCTCGACCGCGCGGCAGCTCCAGGGCAAGGAGCTCTCCTACAACAACATCAACGATACCGATGCCGCCTATGAATGCATCGGCGAGTTCGACACCAAGCGCACCGCGGCCTGCGTCATCGTCAAGCACGCCAATCCCTGCGGCGTCGCGGAAGGCGCGAACCTCGTCGAGGCCTATCGCAAGGCGCTGGCCTGCGATTCCACTTCGGCCTTCGGCGGCATCATCGCGATGAACCGCGCGCTCGACGCCGACACCGCACGCGAGATCACCAAGATCTTCACCGAGGTGATCATCGCGCCCGACGCCACCGAGGAAGCGATCGCCATCATCGGCGGCAAGAAGAACCTGCGCCTCTTGCTCGCCGGCAGCCTGCCCGACCCGCGCGCGCCCGGCCTCACCGCCAAGACGGTTGCCGGCGGCCTGCTCGTGCAGAGCCGCGACAACGCCGTGGTTGACGACATGACCTTCAAGGTCGTGACCAAGCGTGCGCCGACAGAGGCCGAAATGCGCGACCTCAAATTCGCGTTCCGGGTGGCAAAACACGTCAAGTCCAACACCATCACCTACGCCAAGGATCTCGCCACCGTCGGCATCGGCGCAGGCCAGATGAGCCGGGTAGACTCAGCGCGGATCGCGGCGCGCAAGGCGCAGGACGCGGCGAACGAGCTGAAGCTTCCCGAACCGCTCACCAAGGGTTCGGTGGTGGCCTCGGATGCGTTCTTCCCGTTCGCCGACGGCATGCTCGCCTGCATCGAAGCCGGCGCCACCGCCGTGGTGCAGCCCGGCGGCTCGATGCGCGACGACGAGGTGATCAAGGCCGCCGACGAGCACGGCATCGCCATGGTGTTCACCGGGACGCGGCACTTCCGGCACTGAGTTCGCCGTCCTTCCGGGGCGCGCAGCGCGAACCCTGGTGCGCAATTGCGCACCTGAGAGTCTCGCGCCACAACTTCTGGATCCGGGTTCATCGCTCCGCGATGCCCCGGAATGACGATGGGGTGCTACTCCCGCACCCGCATCAACAGCCCCAATCCCGCGACGAAGAACACCACCAGCACCGCCATGCCGGCCTTCTGGCTCGCCGTCGCAGCGGTGATCATGCCGATCAGCAGCGGTCCGATGAAGGACGTCACCTTCCCGGTCAGCGCGAACAGACCGAAATATTGCGCGATGCGATCTCTCGGCGCGAGGCGGATCAGAAGCGTGCGTGACGCCGCCTGCAGTGGACCACCGGCCGCGCCGATGAGACAGCCCAGCACCAGATAGGCGCGTTCCGCGGCGCTCGAGAACATGGCGGCGCCTGCTTGCGGCGGCGCGACCTTGACGAACAACACGCTATCCTTGTCGACGAGGAGGATCGCCGCCACCGACAGCAGCAGCAACAGCAAGCTGCCGGCGATGACGCGCTTCGGCCCGAGATGATCGTCGAGCTTGCCGCCGAGCCATGCGCCGAACGTGCCTGTTATCGCGAGCATGATTCCGAAGGTGCCGATCTGGATGGTGTGCCAGCCGAACGTGCCCGCTGCATAGATGCCGCCGAAGGCGAACAGCGACACCAGGCCGTCGGTGTAGATCATGTTGGCGAGCAGGAATGCCGCGAGCGACTTCTGCGTCGGCAGGCTCTTGATCGATTTCTTCAGCGCCGCCAAACCTTCGTGCAGCGCTTCGCGCAGCGGGCGCTTCGCCGGGTAATCCGGCGTGAACAGGAACAGCGGCGTCACGAAGATCACGAACCACAGCCCGGTCAGCGGTCCGACGATGCGATCGCCCTGATGGCTGACCGGATCGAGCCCGAACAACGGCGTCAGGCCCAGTAATGTGCGGCCCGTCTCGGGATTGGCGGCGAGCAGGCCGAGCACGATGATCAGGCTGACGATGCCGCCGATATAGCCGGTCGCCCAGCCGGTGCCGGAAAGCCGGCCGATCCGCTCCGGCGGCACCAGCGTCGGCATCATCGCATTGTTGAAGACGGTGGCGAATTCCGCGCCGACGCTGGCGAGCGCAACCGCGGTGAGCAGGGGCGGAATGACCGAGGGATCACCGGGCTTGCCGATCCATAGCGTGCACGATGCCAGCACAAGCACCGCGCCGAATCCCGCAATCCACGGCTTCCTTCGGCCGGAAGCATCCGCGATCGCCCCCAGCACCGGCGACAGCAGCGCGATCGCAAGTCCCGCAGCCGCCATCGCAAATCCCCACAGCGATTGGCCTGTGGCGGGATTCGGCGCAATGCTGGTTGCGAAATACGGCGCGAACACGAAGGTCGTGATCAACGTGAAATAGGGCTGCGCGGCCCAATCGAAGAAGATCCAGCTGACGACGGCGGCGCGTGGCGGATAGGTCCGCTGCGCATCGGCCATGCGCACATCCGGGGCGATCGTCGTCATCACGCAGTCCTCATCACGAACAGTTTTGCCTCTGTTGGGGCAAACCGTATAGCATTGCAGCGAGGCGTGTGAACCAGTCCGAAGCCCCTGCGGAAACTTGATCATGTCGTCATATTCGACCCGGCGGACGTTTTTCGCCTTCCTAGCCGTTCTGACGTTTGGTCTTGCACCCGCAGCCGCCCAGGACGCACGGCAGGGCTACGTCCCACCCGCTCGCGACGCCGTGCGCGCCGTCGCGGCCGAGCATGGCATGGTGGTCGCGCAGGAGAAGATCTCCGCGCAAGTTGGCGCCGAGATCCTGCGGCGTGGCGGCAATGCGGTCGACGCAGCGGTCGCGACCGGCTTTGCGATGGCCGTGACCTATCCGCGCGCCGGCAATATCGGCGGCGGCGGCTTCATGGTGATCCATTCCGCTGACCGCAATGAAGACATCACGATCGACTACCGCGAGACGGCGCCGGCGGCGACCACACCGCAGATATTCCTCGACGCCGACGGCAAGCCCGATACGGCGAAGTCACGAGATTCCGCGCTCGGTGTCGGCGTGCCCGGCACGATTGCCGGTCTTTCCCTGGCACTGGAAAAATACGGCTCCGGCCAGTTCACGCTGGCGCAATTGCTCGAGCCTGCGATTGCGCTCGCGCGCGACGGCTTCGTGATCAGCGACGACATGGCCGATACGCTGCCGACCTGGTACCGGCGACTGGCACGCTGGCCTTCGTCGGCCAAGATCTTCTCGCGGCCCGATGGCTCGCCGCTTCGTGAAGGCGACAGGCTGGTGCAGGGCGATCTCGCCGAAACGCTCTCGGCCGTCGCCGCACAGGGGCCACGCGGCTTCTATGAGGGCGTGGTTGCGGAAAAGCTGGCCAAGGCGGTGGCTGATGCGGGCGGCATCATGACGCCGGCCGATTTGAAAGCATATCAAGCCGTGATCCGCGCGCCGGTGCGCGGCAGCTATCGCGGCTATGACATCGTCTCGATGCCGCTGCCTTCGTCCGGCGGCATCGTGCTGGTGGAAACCCTCAACATTCTCGAAGGCTTCCAGCTTGCCGATTTGAAGCAGGGATCGCCGGCATCGCTGCATCTACTCGTCGAGGCGATGAAACGCGCTTATGCGGACCGCGCGCACTATCTCGGCGATCCCGCTTTCGTCAACGCGCCGATCGAGACGCTCACCGCGAAGGACTACGCCGCCAAGCTGCGCTCCGGCATCTCTGCCGAACGCGCTACGCCGTCGAAAGAGCTCGCATCCGCGGCCCCCTCGCCGCGCGAAGGCAGCAACACCACGCATTTCTCCGTGGTGGATACCCGCGGCAACGCGGTCAGCAATACGTATACGCTGAACTTCAGCTACGGTGTCGGCCTCGTCGCCGAAGGCACCGGCGTGCTGCTCAACAACGAGCTCGACGACTTCACCGCCGCGGTCGGCGCCTCGAACGCCTATGGCCTCGTCGGCTTCGAGGCCAATCTGCCCGGCCCCGGCAAACGTCCACTCTCCTCGATGTCGCCGACCATCGTTCTCCGGAACGGCAAGCCGGTGCTGGTGACCGGCTCGCCCGGCGGCAGCCGCATCATCTCCAGCGTGCTGCAGGTGATCGTCAACGTGCTCGATTACAGGATGGACGTTGCGGCCGCCGTCGCGGCGCCACGGCTGCATCATCAATGGCTGCCCGACGAGGTGCGTGTCGAGCGCGGCTTTCCCGAGGACGTGTTGCAGGGGCTGAAAGCGATGGGCCACACGATCGTCGAGCCGATGGGGCAGACATCGGCGAATTCGATTCTCGTGACGCCGAACGGGCCGCTCGGCGCACCCGACCCCCGCACACGGGGCGCAGAGGCGGCGGGGCACTAGCCACGCCGTTTGCATGGCACGGGAGCGCCGGCCCGCTAGCTCTCGCGGCCACGCGTGCTACCAAAGGGCAGCCAAAAAAACTGCCGGGGAAACGCCATGACCACGACCGATCCGCTCCAGAACATCGAGCGCGCCGAGATCGAGGACACCAGCCTTCTGGCGTTCTATCGCGACATGAACGCGCCGGAGCGCCGGACGTTCTGGGCCTGCGCGGCGGGCTGGGCGCTCGACGGCATGGATTTCATGATCTATCCGCTGGTGATCGGCACCATCATCGCGCTGTGGAAGGTCGATGCCGCCTCGGCCGGCCTTGCCGGCACGGTGACGCTGCTGGCGTCCGCGATCGGCGGCTGGCTCGGCGGCTATCTCTCCGACCATATCGGGCGGGTGCGAACGCTCCAGATCACCATCATCTGGTTCTCGTTCTTCTCGCTGGTCTGCGCGGTCGTGCAAAATTTCGACCAGCTCCTGATCGCGCGTGCCGTGCTCGGCCTCGGCTTCGGCGGCGAGTGGGCCGCAGGTGCCGTGCTCATGGGTGAAGCGATCCGGCCGCAATATCGTGGGCGCGCGGTCGGCTCGGTGCAGTCGGGCTGGGCAGTCGGCTGGGGCCTCGCGGTGCTGTCGCAGGCGATCCTGTTCTCGGTCTTGCCGCCGGAGACGGCATGGCGCTGGATGTTCGTGATCGGCGCGCTGCCGGCACTTCTGGTGTTCTACATCCGCCGCTCGGTCACCGAGCCAGAGATCTCGGCACAGGCCCGCGCCAGGCAGGCTGCGAGCGGCGATCGCCCGGCGCTCTGGGAAATCTTCTCCGGCCCGATCCTGAAGACCACGATCCTGGCCTCGCTGATGGCGACGGGCTGCCAGGGCGGCTACTACGCCGTCACCTTCTGGGTGCCGCAATTCCTGACCAAGGAGCGGCACCTGTCGATCGTCGGCTCGACCGGATACCTGTCGACGCTGATCATCGGCTCCTTCATCGGCTATCTCACGGGAGCCTGGCTCGCCGACCGGATCGGGCGGCGCAATCTGTTCCTGATCTTCTCGATCGGCGCCATCGCGGTGGTGCTGCTTTATACGCAGATGCCGCTCACCAACGAGATCCTGTGGGTGCTCGGTTTCCCGCTCGGCTTCTTCGCCTCGGGCTATTTCTCCGGCGTCGGTGCGTTCCTGACCGAGCTTTATCCAACGCGGCTGCGCGGCTCCGGCCAGGGCTTCTGCTACAATTTCGGCCGCGGCATCGGCGCGCTGTTTCCCTTCCTCGTCGGCGCGCTGTCGGCGACGACATCGCTTGCGAATGCGATCGCGATCTTCGCGGTGGCGGCCTACGCGGTGTTCTTCATCGCCGCCTTTGCGCTGCCGGAGACACGCGGACGTGTGCTGCACGCGCATTAACGGAGAGATGTCGTTCCGGGGCACGCGAAGCGTGAACTGTGGTGCGCAATTGTGCACCTGAGAACCTCGAGCATACGGGTTCGGTGCTGCGCACCGCCCCGGAATGACGGCCCTATAACTATCGTCCCACCTGGTACGGCCCGCCCTTCTCCAGCGCACGCGCATAGGCCGGCCGCGCGTGGATGCGCTCCAAAAAGGCCATCGCCTTGGGATGGCCCTGCTCGAGCCCGCCGCGCGCTTGCGCCGCTTCCAGCGGAAAGCTCATCTGGATGTCGGCTGCGGTAAACTCGTTGCCGGCGAACCACTCGCTTTTGCCGAGCTCGCCTTCCCAGTAATCCATGTGCTGCTTGAGCTGCGGATTGACCAGCGTGGTCAGCGCCTGGTTCGAGACCTTGCGCACCAGCGGACGAAGCAGCGCGGGCGCGCGCTTCGGCATCAGCGTGAACAAAAGCTTCAGCAGCAGCGGCTGCATCGCAGAGCCCTCGGCATAATGCAGCCAATAGGTGAAGCGCAGCCGCTCCGGTGTATCAGGCGGCGGGATCAGCCGGCCGTTGCCGTAGGTCGCGACGAGATATTCGATGATCGCGCCTGATTCGGCGATGGTGTTGCCGTCGTCGGTGATGACAGGCGACTTGCCGAGCGGGTGGATGGCGCGGAGCTCCTTCGGCGCGCGCATGTCCGGCTGGCGCTGGTAGCGCACGATCTCGTAAGGCACGCCCAACTCCTCGAGCAGCCACAGCACGCGCTGCGAGCGGGAATTGTTGAGGTGGTGAACGGTCAGCATCGGTAGATCCCCAAGGCTTAGGCGTGGTGGCTAGGCGTGGTCGGTCGGCGGCGCTGTTCGTGCCAGCCTGGGAACACAATGTCGAGCCGTCCAGGCAGATATTTTCACCCGGGTATATTGACCTCGCAAATTTACCCGGGTATTAAGGCGGATAACATCGTCAATATGGCAATTATTCCAATGCAGAAGATTTTCACCGCCTTCCAAGGGCCGCGCCGCCTGGTATGCGGGCCGGCCGGCGAGGTCGCACTGGTCGTCAAGCGGGTGGCGGCCCGGCCGGACGAGCCGATCATCATCTTCGAGGACGCCACAGGCCGACCGATCGACTTCGATCTGCGCGGCGGCGATCGCGAGGTCTTGGCGCGATTGGCCAAGCTTGTCCCGCCTCCGGTCGAGGAGAGCACGCCACCGAGCGAGCCGCGCGGCCGCGGCCGGCCGAAGCTCGGCGTGGTCGCGCGCGAGGTGACGCTGCTGCCGCGGCACTGGGAGTGGCTCGGCGCGCAAGCAGGCGGCGCCTCGGTCGCGCTGCGCAAGCTGGTCGACGAAGCCAGGCGCGCGAGCGGCGACAAGGATCGCGAGCGGCAGGCACGCGATGCGGCCTATCACTTCATGTCGACCATGGCCGGCAATCTGCCGCAGTTCGAGGAAGCTTCGCGCGCGCTGTTCGCAGATGACCGGCGCCGCTTCACCGCACTGATCGCGGACTGGCCGACCGACATCCGCGACCACATCGTCAAGCTCGCCTACAGCGACCGCGCGTAAGCCGCGCACCGCTCTTCATAACCCCATCGACGGCCGAGCCGCGCGCCCTGCGCGGCAACGGCGTCGCACGCCCTGATGAAAGGCACCCATGTCCGTCGCCACGCCGCTCTGGAAAACGTTCCTGCGCTTTCTCGCGCCATTGATGCTGAGCAACGCGCTTCAATCGCTGTTCGGCACCGTCAGCAACGTCTATCTCGGCCAGATGATCGGCGTCGATGCGCTGGCGGCGGTCTCGGTGTTCTTCCCCGTGATGTTCTTCCTGTTCGCCTTCGTCATGGGCCTCAGCACCGGCGCAACCGTCTTGATCGGTCAGGCCTTCGGCGCGGGCGAGCACGACAAGATCAGAAGCGTTGTCGGCACGACGCTTGCGATCGGCCTGCTGCTGTCCATTTCGGTGGCGTTGATCGGCGGGCTCTTCAGCCGTAAATTGATGATGGCGCTCGCCACGCCAGCGGACATTCTCGCTCCCGCCAGCGCCTATGCGCGGATCATGCTGTTCACCCTGCCGCTCGGCTTCGTCTTCCTGCTGATGACGGCGATGATCCGCGGCCTCGGCGATGCGCTCACGCCGCTGCTGGCCCTGGCGTTGTCGACGGCGATCGGCCTGATCCTGACCCCGATGCTGATCCGCGGATCGTTCGGACTGCCGGCGGCCGGCATCACCAGCCCGGCCTGGGCGGCGGCGATCGCGAACGCACTCACCTTGATCGCACTGGCCGCCTATCTGCGGCGGAAGAAGCACCCGCTCGCGCCCGACGCGGCCCTGCTGCGCCAGCTGCGACTCAACCGCGCCATGCTCGGCAAGATTCTCGGCATCGGATTGCCGAGCGCCGTCGGCATGGTCGTGATGGCGATCGCGGAGCTGGTTCTGCTCGGCCTCGTCAACGGCTTTGGATCGGACGCCACCGCAGCCTATGGCGCCGTCAACCAGGTGATGGGCTACACGCAGTTCACGGCCATGTCGATTTCGATCGCGGTCTCGATCCTGGGCGCACAGGCGGTCGGCAGCGGCAATAGAGACCGGCTCGACGGCATCGTGCGGACCGGCCTCGCTTTCAACTTCGTCCTGACCGGCGGGCTCGTGACACTGATCTATCTCACGCCGCGAGCCATCCTCGGCATCTTCATCACCGACGCCGCCGTGCTCGAACTGGCGAAGGGCCTGCTCGACATCGCCTTGTGGAGCTCGGTGCCGTTCGGCCTCGCCACGGTGTTTTCCGGGGCGATGCGCGCGGCCGGCGTCGCGCTGACGCCGATGCTGCTCTCGATCCTCGCGATCGTTGCGATCGAGCTGCCCGCTGCGATCGTCCTGAGCCGCATCATCGGCCTTCAGGGCGTATGGGCCGCTTATCCCATCGTGTTCTGCGCCATGCTTGTTTTGCAGATGGGCTATTACTTGCTGGTGTGGCGCCAGCGGGCGATCCAGCGCCTGGTCTGATGCCCAGAGTATTATGATCATCATTAAACGGTGGACCTGTGGACCGCCCTGCGCCACAATGGATCAAAGCCAGATCAAAAAGTTAGGTCAGGGAGAATGAGTTTGACCCGCAAAGAGCCGCAATTCCTGTTCGATTTCGGCAGCCCGAACGCCTATCTCAGTCATCTCGCGATTCCCGCGATCGAGCAGCGCATCGGGGTCAAGTTCGAATACGTCCCGATCCTGCTCGGCGGCATCTTCAAGTCGACCAACAACAAGTCGCCGGCCGAAACGCTCGCCGGCGTCAAGAACAAGCGTGAGTTCCTGCAGGTCGAGACCGAGCGCTTCATCAAGCGCTTCAAGGTTAAGCCCTATGTCTGGAATCCGCACTTTCCCGTCAACACGCTGAACCTGATGCGCATGGCGATCGCGGCGCAAGCGGAGGGCGTGTTCGAGAAATACGTCGAGGCCGCTTTCCACCACATGTGGCGCGAGCCGAAGAAGATGGACGATCCTGAAGTCGTCGCGAAGGCGCTGGCGTCCTCGGGGCTCGATGCCCAGAAGCTGTTCGCCCGCGCGCAGGAGCCCGACGTGAAGGGCAAGCTGATCAAGAATACCGAGGAAGCCGTGGCTCGCGGCGCGTTCGGCTCGCCGACTTTCTTCGTCGGCAACGAGATGTTCTTCGGCAAGGAGCAGCTCCGCGAGGTCGAGGAGATGGTGTCGGGAAAGTGAAGCGCGCGAATGGCAAGTAGCGAATAGCGAGTGGAAATCGCGCCTGCTATTCGCTACTCCCTATTCGCCATTCGCCAAGAAAAGAACGGAGCATCCCATGCGTATCCTCGTGGTCGGCGCCGGCGCCATCGGCGGCTATTTTGGTGGCAGGCTGTTGCAGGCCGGCCGCGACGTCACCTTCCTGGTCCGGCCGCGCCGGGCCAGCGAGCTCGCGAGCGCCGGGCTCGTCATCAAGAGCCCCAATGGCGATGTGACCTTGGCGAATCCGCCGACCGTGCAGGCCGACGCGCTCAAGGACAAGTTCGACGTCGTGCTCCTGAGCTGCAAGGCGTTCGATCTCGACGACGCCATCACATCGTTTGCCGCGGCCGTCGGGCCGAACACCGCGATCATCCCGATGCTGAACGGCATGCGCCATCTCGACATCCTCGACGGCAAGTTCGGCAAGGAGCGCGTGCTCGGCGGCCTCTGCGCCATCGCGGCGACCTTGAACGAGAGGCGTGAGGTGGTGCAGCTCCAGCCGATGCAGGCGATCAGTTACGGCGAGCGCGACGGCAAGCTGTCGGATCGCGTCAAGGCGATCGATGACGCCTTCAAGAGCGGCATCACCGGCGCCGCCGCCAGCCAGAACATCATGCAGGACATGTGGGAGAAGTGGGTGTTCCTCTCCTCGCTCGCAGCGTCCACCAGCCTGATGCGGACCTCCGTCGGCAACATCCTCGCAGCGCCCGGCGGCCGGGACTTCCTGCTCGGCATGCTGGATGAGACCAGTGCGATCGCCACTGCGTCGGGCTATCCGCCAGGCGGGCCGTTCTTCGAACGGGTGAAAGGCAATCTCACCGCGGAGGGCTCGCCGATGACGGCCTCGATGTTCCGCGACATCAAGGCCGGCCTGCCGGTCGAAGCCGATCACGTCATCGGCGACCTCATCGCGCGCGCCGACGCCGCCAAGGTGCCGGTGCCGAAGCTGCGCATCGCGTATACGCATTTGAAGGCGTACGAAAAGCAGCGGGCGGAGTAGTGGCCGGCCACACACTCGGTGTGGCGTTTGCGGCAACTATTTCAAATGCGCGAGATAGTGCGAGACGGCGGTGATTTCCTCGTCGCTCATGTGATAGGCGACATCGGCCATCGCGGCGACGCCGCCGCCGACGCGCTGGCCCGCCTTGTAGTCATGCAGCGCCTTGACCAGATATTCCTCGCGTTGACCCGCGAGCCGCGCGACCGCCTTGGTGCCGGCGAAGCTATCGGTGTGACATGAGGCGCAGCGGCGGCCGGCGGCAACTTGCGCGCCCTTCTTCGACAGGTCCGGATCGCCGTCGTCCGCTGCCTTCGGCGGCGTCATCTGGGAGAAATAGGCGCCGAAGCTGCGAATGTCCTCGTTGGTGATCTCCTCGACAATCGGCTTCATCTGGTCGTTCTTGCGCGAGCCGGCGCGGAAGAACACCAGCTGCCACTGGATGAATTGATCGGGCTGCCCGGCCAGCGAGGGGATGTTCTCGGTCTGCGAAATGCCGTTCTCGCCGTGACAGCCGGAGCAGACCGAGGCCTTCTCCTTGATCGCGGAATTATCGGCGGCCTGGGCCGGGATGAAGGCCGGCACTGCGAGCGATAGCGCACCGATAGCGTACGACAAAAACTGACGGCGCATGATGAGGATTCCGATCTATCGAGTCCGTCATTCCGGGGCGTGCGGAGGACGAGCTCCGATGCGCGATTGCGCATCCGAGAATCCATAACCACCAGTCGGGGTTATGGGTTCCGGGCTTGCGCTGGCGCGCGGTCCGGAACGACAGTGAAAGACCTTGTCATGAAAGAGGCTGCGGCCGTCACCCGGTCGCAGCCTCTTCGCAACGTCGCGCTTACTTCTTGCTGTAGCTGATGCGATAGATCGCGCCGGCCCAGTCGTCGGCAACCAGGATCGATCCATCCTTGGCAAGGATGATGTCGTCAGGACGGCCGAGATAACCCTGGTCGCCCTCGATCCAGCCGGAGGCGAACACCTCCTGCTTGGGGTTCTTGCCATCAGGCCCGACGATCACGCGCATGATGCGGCCGCCCTGATATTTGTGCCGATTCCAGGAGCCGTGCTCGGCGATCAGGATGTTGTTCTTGTACTCGGCGGGGAACTGGTCGCCGGTGTAGAACTTCATGCCGAGCGGAGCGACATGGGCGCCGAGATTCAGCACGGGCGGCGTGAACTCGGAGCACTTGTGGCCCATCGCGAACTTGTCGTCCGGCAGATTGCCCTGGTGACAGTAGGGATAGCCGAAATGCTCGCCGATCTTGTTGATCATGTTCAGCTTGTCTGAGGGCAGATCATCGCTGATCCAGTCGCGGGCATTCTCGGTGAACCAGTACTTGCCGGTGCGCGGATCGACGTCGCCGCCGACCGAGTTGCGCACGCCGAGCGCATAGATCTCCGCGTTGCCGGTCTTGGGATCGACGCGCCGGATCTGCGAGACGCTGGTCGGCGGGATGCCGATGTTGAAGGGCGGTCCGAACGGAATGTAGAACCAACCTTCTTTGTCGACCGCGATGTACTTCCAGCCATGCGCGGCGTAGGACGGCATGTCGTCATAGACGACCTTGCCCTCGCCGGGATTGTCGAGCTTGTTCTCGATGTCGTCGTAGCGGATCAATTTGTCGACCGCGATGACGTAGAGCGCGCCGTCCTTGACGGCGAGGCCGGTGGGCATGTTCAGCCCCTTGAGGATGGTCTTGACCTCTTTCTTCCCGCCATTGTCCTTGATGGCATAGACGTTGCCGAGGCCGAACGAGCCGACGAACAGCGTGCCCTTGTCACCCCAGGCCATTTGCCGCGCAGCCAGCACACCGGAGGCATAGACCTCCATCTTGAAGCCCGGCGGCAGCTTGACCTTCTTGATGATGTTGGCGAGCTCGGCGTCGGAAGCGCCGGTCGGCGGGCCGGACGGCGGCGCTAGGCCCTTCTGCGCCTCGGTCTCGTCGCCCAGGAACCAGTCATCCGGCGGATGGGTCCAGAATTCCTTGGTGCCGGATTCGTATTTCTTGAGTGGCTTGCTCTTGTCTTGCGCGCTGGCAGCACTGGTCCCGGCAAGAAGGGCCACGGCTGCAAGCGCCAACACGGATCGATGGAACACCGATGTCATCGCGTCACTCCCCTAAGGCAGCCGTCAGGGCTGCGATTTATTTTATTTTACTAGTCGAGAGGCGAAGTTTTGGGTCCGTCGGGACGACAGACGCAAAAAGGTTAGCACATCTGCGAGCGCTGAGAAGCGCGGCGCACGCACCGCAGTTGCGCCGCATAAAAATTGAGACGGAGTGTCAACAAGCGAACGGCGTGACGACAGCGCTCTCGCTGCAACGCGGAATCAAGGCCGAGAGCCGGAAAACAAAAAACGCGAAAACAACCCCATGCACAGTAGAACGGCGCAGCTCGCGCCGCGCGGGGCGAGCCCCGCAGGCAGTTGACTCGTCGGGCAAAACAGCAATCGCTGTGCTTACCCGGCGACGGGGTAGGGTCCGTCGTCGAACACCATGTCGTGATAGCCTTTCGCGCCGATCTCGCGCGCCAGCCTACTGCGAAAATCGCGGCCCTCGCGCAGGCTGCGCAGCACATGCGCGAAATCATACTCCGGCCGCCAGCCCAGCTCGCGACGCGCGCGTTCGTTGACATAGACACGGTCGATCTCGCGGAACAGGTTCCAGCCCCGCGCCGCATAGAGCTCCGCGCAATCCGGATAGAGCTCACGCACGACACCAGCCGCATCGCGCGCCAGTGCCGCGAGATGACGCGGCTCGAACGGACTGGTGGCCGAGACGATGTAACGGCCAAACCCGATCTTTGCCGCGCGCTCGACGGCGAGCAGATGAGCGCTTACCGCGTCCGCGATATCCAGCCGGCGATAGAGCAGCTCATTGGCCTGCGCGTTGTCCAGCGCGTAAGCCGACCGCATCGCGGGATCATCGTCGTCCTCCGGAAAGAAGCGCGAGGTCCGCAACACGACCACCGGCAGGCCGCGCTCGCGAAAGAACAGCTCGCACAGCGTCTCCGCCATCAATTTGGTGGTGCCGTAGATGTTCTTCGGGACCGGCGGCAGATCCTCGGTGACCCAGACCGCAGCCAGTCCGGCCTCGGGCCGAAGCTGCGAGCCGAACGCGCTGGTGGTGCTGGTGAAGACGAAGCTCTTCACACCGGCCGAAGCCGCCGCCTCGAGCAGATTGAGCGTGCCGGTGACGTTGGTGTCGACGAAGTCCCGCTTGGTGTGAGTCGCCACATGCGGCTTGTGCAGCGTCGCGGTGTGGATCACCGCGGTAACGTCGGCCATCTGGCCCCTCACGAAGCCGGGATCGACGATCGAGCCGACGGCATCGGTGAACGGCGAGGACTTCAGGTCGATCCCGCGCACAGGCGAGCCGCGCCCACGCAGGGTGCGGATGATGGCTTCACCGAGATGGCCGGCGCTGCCGGTGACCAGGATTGTCATTGCGCCCCCAAGACAGCCGCCAGCCGCGTGGAGAACCACGATTCCGTACGGTTTGGCTGGATGCTCTGGGAAAAATTGGAGCGGGCGAAGGGGCTCGAACCCTCGACCCCGACCTTGGCAAGGTCGTGCTCTACCACTGAGCTACACCCGCATCCTGTGTCGGTCGCGTGACGCGCCGGCAACGGCTGTCGTATGCCAAAAGCGGGAGGGGAATGCAACAGCTACCGGCGGCATCAATTGGCATTCGAGGGCGCTATTTGGGCCCCTCCTGCGGCCAAACGGCCCGAAAAGGTCCCGGAACCGCCGAATCGGCCGCGGTGGATTGAAATTCGGCCCATTCGGCCCAATTTAGGAGCCGACAGCAAAGCACAGGAAGCGGCGACGTGCTAAAGAGCCGCCATTCCGGACATCAGACGAGGGGATCCCGTGACGATCATCGACCAGGGTAACGGAGCCGCAAACCCGGCCGCCGCCGATCTGATCAAGGACACCACCACCCAGACCTTCGTGAAGGACGTCATCGAGGAATCGAAGCGCCAGCCGGTGCTGATCGATTTCTGGGCGGAGTGGTGCGGCCCCTGCAAGCAGCTCACCCCCGTGCTGGAAAAGGCGGTCAGGGCGGCCAAGGGCAAGGTCAAGCTGGTCAAGATGAACATCGACCAGCACCCGGCGATTCCGGGCCAGATGGGCATCCAGTCGATCCCCGCCGTGATCGCCTTCGTCAACGGCCAGCCGGCCGACGGCTTCATGGGCGCGGTGCCCGAGAGCCAGCTCAACGCCTTCATCGAGAAGCTGACCAAGGGCGTGACCGCGCCTGGCGAGCCTAATATCGCCGAAATCCTGCAGGAGGCCGAAGCCGTCCTCGCGGAGGGCGACGCCGCGGCTGCCGCGCAGATCTATGCCGAGGTGCTCCAGTACGATTCGACCAACATCGCCGCGCTCGCGGGCCTCGCAAAATGCTACGCCACCTCCGGCGCGATGGAGCAGGCCAAGCAGACGCTGGCCATGGTGCCGGAATCCAAGCGCAACGACCCCGCGGTGAAGGCCGTGCAGACCACGATCGATCTCGCCGAGCAGGCGCAATCGCTCGGGCCGGTCGCGGAGCTGGAACAGAAAGTCGCCGCAAACCCGCTCGATCATCAGGCCCGATTCGACCTGGCGACCGCGCTCAACGCGAAAGGCGACCGCACGGCTGCCACCGCGCAGCTGCTCGAGATCGTCAGGCGCGACCGCAAATGGAACGACGACGGCGCCCGCAAGCAGCTGGTGCAGTTCTTCGAGGCCTGGGGCGGCACGGATGATGCAACCGTCGAGGGACGCAAGCGTTTGTCGACGATCCTGTTTTCGTAAGGCGCGCTGGCAAGGCCAGGGGGACCGGGCAGATGCCGATCAACATCGAATATCGCGGGCCCGCCGACCTCCCGGAGATCATTCCGGTGTTTCCGCTGCCGGGCGCGCTGCTGCTGCCCCGCGGCCAGATGCCGCTCAACATCTTCGAGCCGCGCTACCTTGCGATGGTCGACGACAGCTTCCGCGACGGCCATCGGCTGATCGGCATGATCCAGCCTGACGTCGCGCATTCCCCGAAGGATTCCGACAAGCCGACCCTGTTCCGGGTCGGCTGCGTCGGCCGCATCACCCAGCTCGCCGAATCCGGCGACGGCCGCTACATCCTCGAGCTCACCGGCGTCTCGCGCTTCAAGGTGGTCGAGGAGCTCGAGGTGCTCACGGCCTACCGGCAGTGCAAGGTGGATTTCTTCGCCTACGCCAATGACTTCACCGCGCGCATGGGCGAGGAAGAGGTCGACCGCGAGGCGCTGCTTTCGGTACTCGCGGACTTCCTGAAGGCCAACAATCTCAAGGTCGACTGGGAGGGCGTCGAGAGCGCGCCCAACGAAGCGCTCGTCAATGCGCTGGCGATGATGTCGCCCTATGGCCCCGCGGAGAAGCAGGCCATGCTGGAGGCGCCCGACCTGAAGACCCGCGCCGAGATCCTGATCGCGGTCACCGAGATGGACCTCGCCAAGAAGCGTACCAGCGGCGATCCGCCGCTGCAGTGAGGGACGGCGATTCAGCCTGATCGCATCGCGCCTCAGGCTGCGCAGATGGCCGCTTCGGCCTCCCGCTGCGCCGGTTGCGCGATCCCTAAGGCCTGCATGGGCCGGCTGAAATAATAGCCCTGCGCCTCTGCACAGCCCTCCTCGCGCAGAATGGCCAGCTGCTCCTGGGTTTCGACGCCCTCGGCGGTCGTCGTCTTGCCGAGGCTGACGGCGAATGCAACCACGGCGCGGGCGATCCGATGCGCCTCTTCGCCCTCGCTGGCGAGCTCGCTGACGAAGCTGCGGTCGATCTTGACCTTGTCGAACGGAAATTTCTGCAGGAAGCTGAGCGACGAATAGCCCGTGCCGAAATCGTCGAGGGCAATTCGCACGCCGAGCTCACGCAACTGTTCGAGGGCTGCGAACACCGCTTCGCTGTCATGCATGATGACCGTCTCGGTGATCTCGAGCTCGAGCCTTTGCGGAGCAATCCCCGAGGCCGCGAGGGCGCCGACGATGATGGAGACGAGCTCCTTGCTCCTGAACTGGGCGGGAGACAGGTTGATTGCGATCGTGAGATCGGAAGGCCAGTTGGCGGCTTCAGTGCAGGCCGCCCTCAAGACCCATTCGCCGATAGGCAGGATCAGGCCGGTTTCCTCCGCGAGCGGAATGAACTCGCCAGGAAGGACCAGACCGCGCTCGGGGTGATGCCACCGCAACAACGCCTCATAGCCGCAGATCCGTCCGCTCTCCACGCTCACAAACGGCTGGTAATGGAGCTCGAATTCGCCCCGCGCCAGCGCTTTCCGCATATCTTTTTCCAGGTTGCGCCGGACGTGGATGAGCTGGTCCAGCTCCGGCTCGAAGAAGCGGAATGCGCCGCGTCCGGCGGCCTTCGCCGCGTAGAGAGCGAGATCGGCGCTCTTGAGAATGACATCGGAATCGGCGCCATCGCGGGGCGCAATGGCGATCCCGATGCTGGCTCCCACAGTGACTTGATGGTCGCCGAGGTCAAAGGGTTCGCAGAGCGCCGTCTTGATCCTCTCGGCAAGAGTGGCGGCCTCTTCGGCCGGATTGGTCACGTAGTCAACGACGGCGAACTCGTCGCCGCCGAGCCGGGCGATCAACGTCGTTTCCCTGCTGCACTGGCGCAAGCGCGTCGCCACCGCGCGCAACAGCAAATCGCCCGCCGGATGTCCAAGCGTGTCGTTGACCTCCTTGAAGCGGTCGAGATCGAGCATGAGGACCGCCAGATGGAGGTCTCCATTGCGCGTGATGGCAGAGGCCTGGTCCAAACGCGCCCTCATCAGCACGCGATTTGGCAATTCCGTCAGCGCGTCGTGCTGCGCCATATAGGCGATCTTGGCTTCGGACCGGCGTTGCTCCGTGACATCGAGATGGGTTGCCACCCAGCCGCCGCCGGCCATCGGCTGCCGTGTCACGCAGATCAACCGGCCATCGGCGAACTCGTCGATCCGGCTCGACACCGCATTGACGGGCAGGGCATCGAGCTTCGAGATTTGCTGCTCGGCGGCGGCGGCGCTGGTATCGCCCTTGAGTGTGCCGCTGATGATGCGATGCCTGATGATATCGCTATGCGGCGTTCCCGCGCGCAGCAGCTCCGGCGGCAGACGGTACAAATTGGCGTAACGCTCGTTGCAGATCACGAGCCGCTTCGCGGCATCGAACATGCAAAGGCCCTCGACCATATGGTTGATCGCCGTATCCAGCCTCAGCGTCTGCTCCCGCAATTCGTGCTGCGAATCCTCGAGCTGCTGCCGGGCGTCCGAGAGCTGGCTGATGATCCCCTCGAACTTGGCGGTTCTGCTTGCCAGGCGCCGGTCGGCCAGCACGCCGATCAGGCTCATGCCGAGCACCGACAGCGCGACACCGGCGATCGCAAGCGCGAGCACGGCCGGGGACAACGACAAGGCGCCCGTCGCACGCGTCGGATCCGGCGTGATGTGCACGGCACCCATCGCAGTGAAATGATGCGAGATGATGGCTAGCGTCAGCAGGACTGCCGCCGCGAGCGTTCCCTGGTAGTGCCGATACTTGATCGCGACGGCCAGGGCGGCATAGCCGAAGCACACGCCGAGTGTGATCGAGACCAGCACGAGATCCAGCGACCACGCGACGCGGCCCGGCACTTCAAGGGCCCACATGCCGAGATAGTGCATGCTGGCAATGCCGCCACCGATGATGACGCCGCCTGTCTCCGGGCGCCACCGGCCGGAATCGCCGGCCGCAACGCCGAAGCCCACCGACGTCAGCAGCATTGCGGTCGCCAGCGAAAGCGATGTCAGCACGATGCCGTAGCCGGTCGCGACTCCGGGCTCGTAGGCGAGCATGGCGACGAAATGCGTCGCCCAGATTCCGTATCCGATCGCAGCGCCGGCGATCGCGATCCAGATCAGGCGCGTTCTTGCGCGCGCCGCGATCGCACGGTGGAAAATACTGACCGCGACGATGCTCGCGACGAAGCAGACCAGACCAGCGAGCAGGACCAGCCGCCAATCGTGCTCAACGGTAAGACAGGAGAAAATGCGGAACATCCAGTACCGCTCCATCGTCAATATGGTCGATCGTGGGCCGGCTAAGCGTCCTTTGCGTTAATCCCGTGCAATGTCCGGTTGCATGCTTACCGGCACGTTAATGCTTCGGATTCGATTCGAATTTGCCTGGCATTCCTATGCCTCCTGTCGCAATCCCGCCCAAACTGGGCGAAGGGCGTGCAACAATCGGCAACGAATATCTAGAGGCGATTGCGAATGCGCTTGCGTCCCGTGATCATCGCGCGGATCAGATTCTCGCGCTGGAGAATCCCCATCAGCAGCACGCCGAGCACATGCAGCACGACCAGGACGATGGCCGCGTCTGATGAATAATGGTGGGTGTCTTCGACCCACCAGACGCCGAAGAAGGTGACGGTGACCGACATCGCGCCGGTGACCGCCGAGACGGTGAGCGAGACCAACAGCGCCACCAGCATCAACGTGCCGGCGGGATTGAGTCCAATATAGCGGCCGGTGATGCCGCGGCGCAGATTCCAGAGATAGCCCGGCGCGGCGCGGAGCCGGGCCCTGATCATGCGGAAGCGCGAATAGCGGCTTCCCCAGAAGCCCCAGACGAAGCGGAAGGCGAGAAGGCCGAGCACCGCATAGCCGACGATGCGGTGCAGCCGATCATAGACGGTGGGCGTGAACCACGCGGCCAGGACGCAGGCCGCGAAAGCCCAGTGCCAGAGGCGCAGTGGGAGGTCCCAGACTGCAACCGTCCGCGAAGCGGTTCGGTCCGCGGGGGTCCTGTCGGACGCCCCGCGCGCTTCTGGCATCGCTTCTTCAATCAAGCAAAGACCATCCTCGAGCCCTGCTTTGCGCAGATCAATTCGCGCAGCCGATTTACTTGGCTATTTGCTTGGCTATTTACTTGGCGATCGTGTGCTTCAGGCTGAGATCTTCGGGGCTGTAGAACAGCTCGTAAAGCTTGCCTTCCTTGACGCCATAGACCTCGTAGCACGAGCCTTCGATCTTGGAGCGGCGCACTTCATAGCCGAGCGCCTTGGCCTTGGCTTCGGCCTCGCTGGCCGGCTTCCACGACGCCTTGTCGAGCTTGGTGCAGTCCTTGAAACCATCGGCCATGGCCGCCGACCCCATGCCGATCCCGACCGTCAGTGCAATGGCAACAACACGAATGACCTTCACGAACATCTCCTCCTCTGTCGTGCGCGCTACGCGAGGTGCGAAGCGGAAGTGAAGGAAGCAAAGGGGATGATGAAGTCAATCCGGTACGGGCACGCCGCGCTTTAGATAAGTTCTATTGTTGAGTTTAGACTGGTTCTAACATGGACGAAAACGTGAGCGCGCTCTGAGGAGAATGCGGATTCGGCCGACCAGTGCGGCCTTACGCCTCACGGTCCGGATAAACGGCCGGCCTCACCAGCCGCGTTACGCCGCGCTTCGCATTCCCGGATAATTGTGCTGCAGCCAGTCCGCCCAACGGAGACGTCCGCGCACACCCTGGCTGACGACGAAGCCCATGTCGCGCGCCTTCGCCTCGGACAGGCCGATTGGCAGGATTTTCCGGTGCAGTTGCCTTGCATCCCGGTATTGGCGGGCGAAGGCAACGAGATCGAGAGCTTCGGGGCCACCAATCTCCGCACGCACGCCGCGCTTCCCGTCGAACGCGCAGGTCATGACGTGATCGGCGACATCCGATGTATCGACAGGATTGAACAGCGTGGTTGGCACCGGCCATACCGGGAGCCAAGCGAGGCTCGAGAGCAATTTGTCGAGCAGGTAATAGAACGGCATCGCGCGAACGATGGACCAGGACAAGGCCGAGGCACGCACCAGCTGTTCGCCGGCGAGCTTGACCCGTGCGTAGGGCAGGGTTGCCTGCTCGAGCCCGACGATCGAAACATGCAGAAAATGCCGTGCATCGGCCTCCCTGCAGAGCGACAGCAGCCGCTCCGTTCCCTCGACGTCCACGGCGGAAGGCGATCTGAAGAAATCGATCGGACGAACGCCGCCGCGCCGTGCGATCGGCGAATAGGTCGCCGCATTGATCACCGTATCGACGTCATGCAGGGCGTGCCGCAACCCCGCGCCTGTGGCGAGATCGCCTGTGGCCCATTCGACGTCCGTCCGTAGGCCGGGCGATCGTGCAAACACCCGAACGCGACGTCCGTCGCGAACCAGGCGATCGACGATATCCCGACCGAGATGCCCTGTACCTCCGGTGACGAGCGTCAGCGCCATGATTCAACTCCCGTCGATCTTGCGCGACGGCTCGCCAGTGGGGACGAGCACGGTCTCGCCTGTCGCGACGAGGGTCAACGCATCTTGCTCATCGGCCGCGAACAGTTCGGCGCGGGCGAACACCTGCCTGCGCCCTGCGCGGAGCGTCGTTCCCTTGGCGAGGAAGGAACGACCGATGGCCGGCCTCAGGCAGCTCATCGAGAAATGCGATGCGGTGACCGCGCCCACGAGCGTTGCTGCGGCGAACCCGCAGGCCGTGTCGAGCAGGGCCGCGATCAGGCCGGCGTGGAGATGCCCGGAATACTGGGTGAGCTCGTCGCGCCAATTCATGCGAATGGTCGCCTCGCCCTTGCCGGCCGCAACAACGTCGAAGCCCGCGGCGCGGTTGAACGCCGCGGACGCGTTGACCGCCTCGAGCGCTGGCAGGTCGAATCCGTGCGGCATGCTCATGCGCGGCTCCATCGTGGGGTGCGGCCTTCGAGGTTGCTCCTGACCGCCCCGACATGATTAACGGAGCCGAGCAGCGCCGCCTGTTCGGCAGTCTCCGCGGCGAGACCGGTTGCCACCTGGCAAGTTGCGGACAGTTTGAGCAGCCGCTTGGCGGCACGGATCGCATCAGGGCTGCGGCCAGCAATCTCACGCGCCGTTGCCAGTGCGGCGGCCACGGGATCATCGACGAGCCGCGTTGCAAAGCCGTAGGTAACCGCTTCGTCGGCCGAAAAAACGCGCCCGGTATAGGTCAGCTCACGCACGATATCCTCGCGCGCGAGATGGCGCATCAATTGCGTGCCGCACATGTCCGGCACCAGACCCCATTTCGTCTCGATCACAGCGAGCTTCGTATCGGGCGCGACGTAGCGCAGGTCCGCGCCGAGCGCGAGCTGGAAGCCGCCGCCGAAGGCAATGCCGTGCACCGCTGCGATCACGGGCACCGGCAGCTCGCGCCACAGCCAGACGAGGTGCTGGGCATAATTCGCGACGCCGTGGGTTCGCTGCGTGAGGTCCACGGGCGGAAGCAGCGGCTCGCCTCGCGTCGTCGCGACAAGGCGCTCCAGGTCGAGGCCCGCGCAGAATGCGCGTCCCTCGCCGGAGAGCACGACGGCCCGAATCTCCGGGCTGTCGCGCAGGTCTGCGCCGGCTTCGATGAGCGCCGCGAACATCGCGGGATCGAGCGCATTCATCTTGTCCGGACGGTTCAGGCGGACGTGGGCCACGTCATCCACGACAGTCACACGGACGCGATCAGTCATCGTGCTCCTCCTTTGGCGCGGACCGGCGGCCTCAATATCCGGCGACCGCCAGCGCGACCACGGCCGCGAGAGCCTTCCAGCCGAAGCCGCGTCCGCGCGACCACCACGCGTTGGCGACGGCCGCAAAGCCGTAGACGGCGACGATGGTCGCAACGATCCAGTGCCGTGCGCTGTCCGATCCCAACATCGGCGCCGCAAGCAGCAGCACGCCGCCGCCGATCCAGGCGACCGTCCCGGCCTGCCAGACCAGGCGGATCAGCATGCGCAGGCTTTCCGGGGTGATGGTCGCCCTGGCGAACACCTTGGTTTCGCCCAGCACGCCATGGATCAGGGCGACCACGATTCCCGCGACGCCGGCACATTGCAGCAGCAGATCACACATCGGAAGACCTCGCCTCCTCCATCCATACAGTGCTGTATGGAGAGATAGGCGCTGGTCGGCGTCCTGTCAATACACTAGTGTATGGTCAAATCTCGGGAACCCGACATGACCGACCAGCTTTCCGCCGACGACTGGATCAAGGCAGGCCTCAAGGCGCTCGCCAGCAGCGGCTTCACCGCGCTCAAGGCCGATCCCCTGGCAAAGGCCATGGGAGTGTCGCGCGGCAGCTTCTACTGGCATTTCGCTGATCTCGGCGCGTTCCACGCCGCCGTGTTGAGGCGCTGGCGCGAGATCGCGGCGGAGCAGATCATCGCCGACGTCGAGGCCGCCGGCGACGAGCCGTTGAAGGCGCTGCTGCGCAGGACGTTCGGCGCGCGGCTCGATCTCGAACGCGCGGTGCGCAACTGGGCGGCCTTCGATGCGGCGGCACAGGGTGCCGTGCGCGCGATCGACCGCCGCAGGCTCGACTATATCGAAGGGCTGCTGACGAAACGCGGGCTCGGGGCGGCGACGGCGCAGGCCCGCGCACAGATTCTCTATTGGACGTTTCTCGGCTTCGCGCTTTCGGGCGCGCCGGTGCCGGCGGCACGGCTGCAGCCCATGCTCGACGAGGTCTTAACGATGGTCTCCGCTTGAGCCCGCGATGGGCGGTGGCGAATTTCTGTGCTAGAGGCAGCCGAACGCCGGAGACCAAAATGAATACGCCCACCGAACGTCCCGAAGCCAGCGTCGATCCCAAATTGCTGGAGATTCTCGTCTGCCCGCTGACCAAGGGCCCGCTGGAGTTCGATTCCGCCAAGCAGGAGCTGATCTCGCGCAGCGCCAAGCTCGCCTATCCGATCCGCGACGGCATCCCGATCATGCTGCCGGAAGAGGCGCGGAAGATCGATTGAGTTTCTCGTGGTCCGGATGGAGCGCAGCGCAATCCGGGAATCCTTGCGCTGACGGTGCAGCGACCGCGGATTGCGCTGCGCTCCATCCGGGCTACGAAAATCCTACAACGCCTCGCCCTTCAACAGCCGTGGCACCTCGCCCGTGAGCCCGGCGGCCTGGCGGATAAAGAGGTTCTTCAGCGGCGGGGCGCGGTCGACGAGTCCGAGGCCGATGTCGCGGACGGTGCGCAGCAGCGTCGACTGGTTCGAGAACAGGAAGTTCAGCGAGTTGGTGGCAACGCCCATTGCCATGGTGTCGAAGCGGCGCCAGCGCTGGTAGCGCTCAAGCACGTCGGTCCCGCCGAGATCCATGCCGAGCCGCGCCGCATCGACGACGACTTCGGCCAAAGCCGCGACATCCTTCAAGCCCATGTTGAGGCCCTGGCCCGCGATGGGGTGGATGACATGGGCGGCATCGCCGACCAGCGCGAGGCGGGTGGCGATGAAGGAGCGCGCGACGAAATAGGACAGCGGAAACGCGCGCGGCTTGTCGAGCGCCTTGACCTCGCCGAGATGCAGGCCGAAGCGCTGCTCGAGCTCAGCGTGAAATTCCTCGTCGCTGAGCGCAACGATGCGCGCGGCCTCGGCCCGGCGCTCGGTCCACACCAGCGAGGAGCGCTTGCCGGAGAGCGGCAGGATCGCGAAGGGACCAGCCGGCAAGAAATGCTCCTCGGCGCGGCCCTCATGATCGCGCTCGTGGCCGACCGTGACGACGATGCCGGATTGATCGTACTCCCAGCCATGGGTCGCGATGCCCGCGCGCTCGCGCAGCTTTGAGCGCGCGCCATCGGCGGCAACCAGAAGACTGGCGGCGATCACGCTGCCGTCGCCCAGCGTCACGTCGATGCCTTCGGGCCGCGCATCGTAGGACGCCACGGTGGTGGCACGGAGATCAATGCCCTCGGCTTCCGCTCGCGCCGTCAGCGCATCGATCAGCCGGCGGTTCTCGACCATATGCGCAAAGGGCTCGCCCGGCGCGACGTCGCCCGCGAAATTGAGGAAGACCAGACGGGTAGCGTCCTCCAGCTTGGAGTCAGTGACGACCATGTCGAGGATCGGCTGCGCCTCGGCCCTGACGTCGTCCCAGGCGCCGATCACCTCGAACAGGCGGCGGCAGGCGGCCACGATCGCGGTCGCGCGGGGGTCGCGGCTTGGCCGCGTGCCGAGCGCGGGATCGGCGACGATGACGGGGATCTCGGGGCCGAGCCCCTGGCGTAACGCCAAGGCCAGCGCTAGGCCGGCAAACGCGCCGCCGCCAATGACAATGCTTCCCTGTACCGACATACCCAAATTCCCGGTCAATTCTCGGTCTTGCTAGCAGACTTGAGCTGGGCGAAACAGTGCGGTGAAACAAGGGCGGCGAGCCCTTCGTTCCCGTCATTCCGGGGCGCGCAATGCGCGAGCCCGGAATATCGAGGTTATCAGCTCGGGATTCCGGGTTCATCGCTGGCGCGATGTCCCGGAATGACGAGACAATTGAAAGCACCCGATGTCCAAGAGCCTGATCGACCTCATTTCGATCCTCGACCTCGAACAGCTCGAGGTGAACCTGTTCCGCGGCAACAGCCCGAAGACGAGCTGGCAGCGCGTGTTCGGCGGCCAGGTGATCGGGCAGGCGATGGTCGCGGCCTGCCGCACCGTCGAGGGGCGGCTGCCGCATTCGCTGCATTGCTATTTCATCCTGCCCGGCGATCCGCAGATCCCGATCATCTACCAGGTCGAACGTCTGCGCGACGGCAAGAGCTATTCGACCCGCCGGGTCACCGCGATCCAGCACGGCAACGCGATCTTCTCGATCATGGTCTCGTTCCATGCCGAGGAGGAAAGCGCCTTCGATCACCAGGACAAGATGCCCGACGTGCCGCCGCCGGAGAAGCTCACGGCAGAGGAGGTGGCGAAGCAGCCGATGTTCAAGGAGATGCCGGAGTTCATCCGCCGCTATTATGAATCGGACCGGCCGATCGAGCTGCGTCCGGTCGAACTCGGCCGCTATTTCGGCCAGAAGATCGACGACGGCCGCATCCATGTCTGGATCAAGACCGCCGCGAAGCTGCCTGACGACCCGGCGCTGCACATGTGCGCGCTCGCCTATGCCTCGGACTTCTCGCTGCTGGATGCGATCATGGCGCGCTATGGCCGCACGCTGTTCGACAAGCGCATGATGCCGGCGAGCCTCGATCACGCCATGTGGTTTCACCGCCCGTTCCGCGCCGACGAATGGCTGCTCTACGCCCAGGATTCGCCGAATGCGCGCGGCGGCCGCGGCTTGACCCGCGGCTCGATCTTCAAGCCCGACGGCACATTGGTCGCCTCCGTTGCGCAGGAAGGCTCCGTGCGCGAGCGCAAGGGATGATCACCTCGAACGCGAGGTCTCGCGTTCGAGGCTTTTGAGCTCATGCACCAAGAGACCCGCGCGGAGCGAGCTCGGTCTGCGACGCGAACCAGTTCATGATCCAGCGATACACCCACGGAATCGGGATGATCAGGCTGCTCAGGATCGCAGCGACAATGCCGCGCCAGAGGATGTCGAGGCCGGAGCCCTTGAACACGATCTCGCGCCGCGTGCCCTCGATGCTGCGGCAGAACCAGCGCATCTGGGCTGCGGCGACCCAGGCCCAGCCGATGATGGTGATGATGGAAATCGCAAACAGCAAATTCCAGCCGATATAGGCCCAGACCGAGCCGGTGAAGCTCAAGCCCAGCGGCTGCCCGTTGGAGGCGAGGTTGGCGATCATCCATTTGACCAGCAGCCAGTAGAGCACGATCTGGACGATGAACAGCAGATTGCTCAGCAGCTGGCTGCCGACGAAACCGATCGCGATCGCCAGAACGATGAAGCCGAAGAACCATGGCACCAGCGTCATCGCGGTGCCGGTGAAGCTGAGATTCGGCCGTCCGGGGACCTTCACGCAAGGCACGATCCAGTTCAGGTACCAGACGAACAGCCACGGCACCGGGATGATGAAGCACGAGCCGATCACGAAGACGAGCGTGCGCCAGGTGAACTCGAGGATGCCGAAATCGACGGCCAGCGATCCGCCGCCGGCGTCACCAGCATAACCACGGGAGCCCATCATCGGCGGGCCGCCCGCCGGGATCATCGGCGGCGCGCCGCCGCCCCCGACCAGGCCGGGGATTTCGGCGGCCTTCTGCCAGCCGGCCGTGCCCTCGGTCCACACCAGCGTATCCGGGCGCACCACACCCTGGGCAACGAGGTCGCGGAATTGCCCTTCCGGAAAGGGCCCCTGCTGCTTGCCCTCGGATGCGTAGAACCAACTCGCCATGAAGCGTCCCCTCAAAATACTTATGTACCGCTCGGCCGGCCCGGGTTCACCGTATCCATGCCAAAAATGCATTGTGAATGATGAACGGTTGCCCTGTACAGAGGCGGCCGTTCACATGACCGCCCTTGGCCAAACGTTTTTGCGCTTCAATCTGCAAGTTTTTTGTGCCATTTGCCCGGAAAGATGCCAGATTGACGCAGCGCCGGGGACATACGGCGCGGCGCATCCCGGGGAATAGGCCTGACCATGAAACTCGTCGTCGCGATCATCAAACCCTTCAAGCTCGATGAGGTCCGCCAGGCCCTGACGGCGATCGGCGTCCACGGCATGACTGTGACCGAGGTGAAGGGTTATGGCCGGCAGAAGGGCCATACCGAGATCTATCGCGGCGCCGAATATGTCGTGAACTTCCTGCCCAAGCTGCGCATCGAGATCGCGGTGGCCTCCGACATCGCCGACAAGGCCGTCGGTGTGATCACGGCCTCCGCCCGCACCGGGCAGATCGGCGACGGCAAGATCTTCGTCACGCCGATCGACCACGCGCTGCGCATCCGCACCGGCGAAACCGACAGCGACGCGCTCTAACAAAAACTCATTTTTCGATCGCACCAGCAACGACGCTAGCTTGTGCGACGCCAATTGATGCCGGGGGGAACGATATGGCGGGATTGTTGCGCCGCGCAGCTGCCATGGCTGCGCCGATCGGAATTGCGTTGGTCATGGCCGCGCCGGCGCAAGCCGCGACAAGTGAGATCAACGCCGCCGATACCGCCTGGATGATCGTCGCCACCGCGCTGGTGCTGATGATGACGATCCCGGGCCTCGCGCTGTTCTATTCCGGCATGGTGCGCAAGAAGAACGTGCTCGCCACCATGGCGCAGAGCCTCGCCGCGGTCGCGCTGATCTCCATCCTCTGGGTCGCGTTCGGCTATTCGCTGTGCTTCGTCGGCGATGGCCCGTGGATCGGCACGCTCGACCGCTGGTTTCTCGCCGGCATGACCATGGACAGCGTCAATCCGGCGGCGAAGACCATCCCCGAAGCGCTGTTCATGCTGTACCAGATGACGTTTGCCATCATCACGGTGGCGCTGGTCGCGGGCTCGGTCGCCGACCGGATGCGGTTCTCCGCCTATCTCCTGTTCTCCGTGGCCTGGTTCATCTTCGTCTACATTCCGCTGGCGCATTGGGTGTGGGGCGGCGGCTTTCTCAACAGCATGGGCGTGCTGGATTTCGCCGGCGGCCTCGTGGTGCACCTGTCGGCCGGCACCTCCGGCCTCATTGCGGCGAAGGTGATGGGGCGTCGCCAAGGCTACGGCTCCGAAAATCTCTCGCCGTTCGATCTGTCGCTCGCGGTGATGGGCACCGGCTTGCTGTGGGTCGGCTGGTTCGGCTTCAACGGCGGCTCGGCCGGCGCGGCCAATTCACGCGCGGTGATGGCGATCATCGCCACGCATCTTGCGGCCTGCTCAGGCGCGTTGACCTGGGGTGCGATCGAATGGTCGACGCGGCGCAAGCCCTCCGTGCTCGGCATGATCTCCGGCGCGGTGGCCGGGCTTGGCACCATCACGCCGGCCTCCGGCTTCGTGGTGCCCTGGCACGGCATCGTCATCGGCATCGTCGCCGGTGCGGTCTGCTATTGGGCCTGCACCTGGCTGAAGCACCGCTTCAACTATGACGATTCGCTCGACGTGTTCGGCGTCCACGGCATCGGCGGCCTGACCGGGACCCTGCTCGCCGGCGTGTTCGCAACCAGCGCCATCGGCGGCACCGCCGGCCTGTTCGAGGGCCATCCGCAGCAGATGCTGATCCAGTTGTACGGGATCGCCGTCACCTTCGTCTGGTCGGCCGGCGTGAGCTTCGTCCTGCTCAAGCTGGTCGGCCTGTTCGTGCCGCTGCGTGTATCCCGTGAGCACGAGCTCGAAGGGCTGGATATTTCGCAGCACGGCGAAGCCTTGCAATAAAGCTGACGCTACGTAATTACCTTTTTGCTGCCCGACACATGAGCAACATTGTGTCGGCAGCCTGTCTTGCACTCCATTTGAGCAGGCATGACCACGTTTTGGGCGCGACGGAATAGCGCACCGCACTGCAATACCCGCCAAACGCGAAAACCCCCGTTTTCATAGTCCATTAGGCAACGCGCCCGATCTGGCACGGCATTTGATTCTATGGGTCCGGCTGTGCCCGCGTAGTGAACTTCTCCCTCGTGGCGAACCAGTCGAGAACGCCCGGCCATGTCCGGACCGGGCCCAAGCGGGGATAGGACCCATGAAAATTGTTATGGCGATTATCAAGCCATTCAAGCTGGAAGAAGTCCGTGACGCCCTGACCGCCATCGGCGTTCACGGTCTCACGGTGACGGAAGTCAAGGGGTATGGCCGCCAGAAGGGCCATACGGAAATCTATCGCGGTGCCGAATATGCCGTGAGCTTCCTGCCCAAGATCAAGATCGAGGTCGCTGTCGCCTCCGACCAGGTCGACAAGACCATCGACGCCATCACGTCCGCCGCCAAGACCGGACAGATCGGCGACGGCAAGATCTTCGTCATCAACCTCGACCACGCGGTGCGCATCCGCACCGGCGAGGCCGATGCCGCGGCCCTTTGATTTCGCGCTCAACCATTATCCAATCAGGAGTGAATAATATGACGTTCAAGCGTCCCTATGGCGCGGGATTGGCGGCTCTCGCAGTCGGCCTGTTCGCTGCGACCGCAGCCTACGCCGAGCCAACGGTCAACAAGGGAGACAACGCCTGGATGCTGACATCGACAGTGCTCGTGCTGTTGATGACGATCCCCGGCCTCGCGCTGTTCTACGGCGGTCTTGTCCGTTCCAAGAACATGCTCTCCGTCCTGATGCAGGTGTTCTACACCGTCTGCATCGTCACCGTGATCTGGGCCGTGTACGGCTACAGCCTGGCCTTTACCGGCGGCTCCGACTTCATCGGCGGCTTCTCCAAGGCCTTCATGATGGGCGTCACCACCGACTCGAAGGCCGCGACCTTCTCGGTCGACGCCAACATCTCGGAGCTCATCTACATGTGCTTCCAGATGACCTTCGCGGCGATCACCCCCGCCCTCATCGTCGGCGCCTTCGCCGAGCGCATGAAGTTCTCGGCGATCGCGCTGTTCATCCCGCTCTGGGTCACGCTGATCTACTTCCCGATCGCGCACATGGTCTGGTACTGGCCGGGCCCGGACATGATCCAGGACGCTGCCAAGGCTCTTGCCGCGGCCACTGACGCGGCGGCGAAGACCGCGGCGCAGGCCAAGCTCGACGAGATCAACGCCGACGCCGGCTGGATCTTCAAGAAGGGCGCGATCGACTTCGCGGGCGGCACCGTGGTGCACATCAACGCCGGCATCGCAGGCCTCGTCGGCGCTCTCTTGATCGGCAAGCGCGTCGGTTACGGCAAGGAGCTGATGGCTCCGCACTCGCTGACCATGTCGATGATCGGCGCCTCGCTGCTCTGGGTCGGCTGGTTCGGCTTCAACGCGGGCTCCAACCTCGAAGCCAACGGCGGCGCAGCGCTCGCCATGACCAACTCCTTCGTCGCCACCGCGGCCGCCGCGCTGTCGTGGATGTTCGCGGAGTGGATCATCAAGGGCCATCCGTCGGTGCTCGGCGTCATCTCCGGCGCTGTCGCGGGTCTCGTGGCTGTCACCCCCGCCGCCGGCTTCTCCGGCGTGATGGGCGCGATCGTCCTCGGCCTCATCGTCGGCGTGGTCTGCCTGTTCTTCTGCACCGTCGTGAAGAACGCGCTCGGCTATGACGACTCCCTCGATGTGTTCGGCGTGCACTGCGTCGGCGGCATCGTCGGCGCCCTCGGCACCGGCATTCTCGTCAACCCCGCCCTCGGCGGCGCCGGCATCATCGACTACACCGCGATCCCGCCGAAGGTCGCCGACTACGACTTCGCGGCGCAGATGATGTCCCAGATCTGGGGCGTCGGCACCACGCTGGTGTGGTCGGGCGTCGGCTCGGCGATCCTCTACAAGGTCGTCGACGTGATCGTCGGTCTGCGCACCAATGTCGAGAGCGAGCGTGAAGGCCTCGACATCACCGAGCACACCGAGCGCGCCTACAACATGTAAGGCTCCTCCCGGACGCGGTCTCCCCGGAGACCGCGTCCAAAACTACGGTCCGGGCACATACCCGGCAATGCCCTGACCGTTGAGGGGCTCCAGCGCAAGCTGGAGCCCCTTTCTTTTTGCGCGGCTGTTTTTGATTTCGCAGCGAAGAAAGGGATTGCCATTCCGCACCGGCGGCGCAGAAATGTCGCCCATAAGAAACAACAAGCGGGAGGTCGTCATGCGTTTGGAAGGCGGATGCTATTGCGGCGAAGTGCGCTACCAGGCCGAGGGCGACCCGATGATGCAGGCCCAGTGTCATTGCCGCGAGTGCCAGTACATCTCGGGCGGCGCGCCCAACACCTTCATCGCGATGCCGGTGGCCGGCTTCAGCTACACCAAGGGTCAGCCCAAGCAGTTCACCCGCAAGGATCTCGAACGCGCCGTCACGCGTGAGTTCTGCGCCGAATGCGGCACCCATCTGGCGACCAAGGTTCCGGGCCTGCCCGCCGTGGTGGTGAAGGTTGGCACGCTGGACGATCCGACCCAGTTCCATCCGCAGATGGCGATCTACACCTGCGACATCCAGGAATTCCATGCGATCCCCGCGGGCATGAAGACGTTCGAGAAACTGCCGGGGCGCTGAGGCCGGGAGGCTTGCCAAGCTCGTCATGCCGGGCTTGTCCTGGGCATCCAGTTTCTTGAGTGCTGCCCGAAAGGCGTGGATGGCCGGGACAAGCCCGGCCATGACGCAGCCCCCGAACACGCCCGCATCCCGTTGTTATCCGGCCTCAATATTCCAGCTCTGGACGCACCTGCCGACCGATGGTTAATCGCGTCTTAACCTCGCCCTATCTATGGTGAACTGAACCGCTTCCCGCCGGCGCCGTGCTGCGACCGGCTGTTCCAAGAGTACTGGCGCCCAGAATGGTCATGACCGCTTCATCCCGTGCGCCGCAGGCCGGTGGAAGCTCCAACAACGAACGCTCGCCCTTCGTCCGGCTGAACGAGCTGCTGGCGCCGCATCAGCCTGGCAAGCCATTGATTTCCCTCGCGGTCGGCGAACCGCAGCATCCCGTGCCCGATTTCGTCGGCCCGGTGCTGGCCAAGCACATCGCCGATTTCGGGCGTTACCCGATGAACCAGGGCACCGACCCGTTCCGCCAGGCCGCAAGCGCCTGGATGTCGTCGCGCTTCAAGCTGCCGCGGGCGCTCGACCCCAAGGGCGAGATTCTCGTGCTCAATGGCAGCCGGGAGGGCCTGTTCCTCGCCGCGATCGCAGCGGCGCGCTATGTCGGCCCGCGCCCCGGCAAGCCCGCCATCCTGATGCCGAACCCGTTCTATCCGGTCTATGGCGCCGGCGCTCTCGCTGCCGCCTGCGAGCCGGTCTATCTGCCGACCACGGTCGAAAACGGCTTCCTGCCTGATCTCGACGCCATCGACGAGGCGACGCTGGCGCGCACCGTGGCGTTCTATCTGGCCTCGCCTGCCAACCCGCAAGGCTCGGTCGCCTCGCGCGATTACTTCACGCGCCTGAAGCGCCTCGCCGATCGCTACGGCTTCATGATCCTCAGCGACGAATGCTATTCGGAGATCTACACCCGCGAAGCGCCGGGCAGCGCGCTCGAATGCGCGGGCGGGGATTTCACCCGCGTGGCCGCGTTCCAGTCGCTGTCGAAGCGCTCGAATCTGCCGGGCCTGCGCGTCGGCTTCGCCGCCGGCGACAAGACATTCATCGGCATGTTCCTGGAGCTGCGCAACATCGCAGCGCCCCAGGTGCCGGTGCCGCTGCAGCATGTCGCGACCTTCGCCTACGGCGACGAAGCGCATGTCGAGGAGAACCGCAGGCTCTACCGGATCAAGTTCGACCTCGCCGACCAGATCATCGGCAACCGTTACGGCTATCGCCGGCCCGATGCCGGCTTCTGCGTCTGGCTCAATACGTCGGGGATCGGCGACGACGTGTCCGTAACGCTCAAGCTCTTCAGGGAAGCAGGCGTGCGCGTGGTGCCCGGCAGCTTCCTGGCGCGGCAGCAACCTGACGGATTCAATCCCGGCGCGGGCTACATTCGTCTCGCGCTGGTGCAGGATGGTGAGACCACGGCGCAGGCATTGCATCGCCTGGTCGAGACTCTGGGTTAGGCGGGCCCGTGAGCATGTCGGCAATCGAACGTGTCATTCCACTGGTCGGCCATCTGCCGCCATCGATCCGTGAGGGTCTGGCGCGGCGCATGCGCGAGCTCTCCGGCCTCGGCCTGATCGGGCTGGCGGGCGTCGCCTCGGCCGCGCTGATGACCTGGTCGGTGCAGGATCCCAGCCTCAGCCACGCCACCTCGCGGCCGATCCGCAATATCCTCGGCTATGCCGGCGCGATCGGCGCCGATCTTGCGATGCAGATCCTCGGGCTCGGCGCGATCATGCTGGTCCTGACCGTCGCGGTCTGGGGCTGGCGCATGATGACGCATCGCCCGTTCGACCGCGAAGCGCTGCGGCTCGGCTCCTGGATTCTCTGCACGGTCATCGCGGCGGGCTTCGTCAGCTGCTGGCCGCATGGCGGCGCATGGCCACTGCCAACCGGCCTCGGCGGCGTCGTCGGCGATGCCCTGGTGCGCGCGCCCGCGGTGATTTTCGGACCGCCGGGCACGATCTATCGCATCGTGCTCGGCACGATCCTGTTCGCCGCAATGGCCGCGACCTTCCTGATCGCCTGCGGCCTTGGCGCCCGCGAGCATGACGACGAGCTCGCGGAGATCGAGGATGACGACAAGCCGCTCGACGAAGACGATGAGAGCGATCGCGGGTCGGTGTCGCTGGGCTGGCTGTTCCATGCGCTGATGAGCACGAAGGCGCGGCTGATCTGGCTGTGTGGCGCCGCCTACCGTTCGCTGGTCTCGAGCGGACCGAAGACCAAGGCCGTGGCGTTCAGCCGGCAGGAGCCGAATCTCGGGGGCGGGCGCTCCGCGCCGTCGATCTCGCCGCAGTCGGAAGACGAAGACGACGAGGATCAGCACGAGGAAGAGGAAGACGAGGAGGAAGAAGAGGAGGAGCCCGTCGCGCGCGCACCGCGCAAGAAGGCTTCGCCGAAGGCCCCCGCCAAGAAATCCTCCGACAAATTCGAGCTTCCGTCCGTGTCCGTGCTGGCCGCGCCCAAGGCCGGCGATCGCCAGCCGCTCAGCAAGGCCGAGCTGGAAGCCAATTCGCGCTCGCTCGAAGGCGTGTTGCAGGATTTCGGCGTCCGCGGCGAGATCGTGAAGGCCAATCCAGGCCCCGTGGTCACGCTGTACGAGCTGGAGCCTGCGCCCGGCATCAAATCCTCGCGCGTGATCGGGCTTGCAGACGACATCGCCCGCTCGATGAGCGCGCTGTCGGCGCGCGTCGCCGTCGTGCCGGGCCGCAACGCCATCGGCATCGAGCTGCCGAACGCGCATCGCGAAAAGGTCTATTTGCGCGAATTGCTGATCGCCAAGGAAGCAACCGACACGGTGGCCAAGCTGCCGCTCTGCCTCGGCAAGACCATCGGCGGCGACCCCGTCATCATCGACCTCGCGCGCACGCCGCACATGCTGATCGCCGGCACCACCGGCTCCGGCAAATCGGTCGCCATCAACACCATGATCCTCAGCCTGGTCTACCGGCTGCGCCCGGACCAGTGCCGCCTGATCATGGTCGATCCGAAGATGCTCGAACTCTCCGTCTATGACGGCATTCCCCATCTGCTCACGCCCGTCGTGACCGACCCGAAGAAGGCGGTGGTCGCGCTGAAATGGGCCGTGCGCGAGATGGAAGAGCGCTACAAGAACATGGCCAAGCTCGGTGTGCGCAACATCGACGGCTACAACACGCGCCTGCTCGAATTGAAGGCCAAGGGCGAGGAGCCGACGCGCACGGTGCATACCGGCTTCGACAAGGAGACCGGCAAGGCGATCTACGAGGAAGAGAAGCTCTCGCTCGACCCGCTGCCCTACATCGTCATCATCGTCGACGAAATGGCCGACCTGATGATGGTCGCCGGCAAGGACATCGAAGGCGCGGTGCAGCGCCTCGCGCAGATGGCGCGCGCCGCCGGCCTGCATGTGATCCTGGCGACGCAGCGTCCGTCGGTCGACGTCATCACCGGCACCATCAAGGCGAACTTCCCGACCCGCATCGCCTTCCAGGTGACGTCCAAGATCGACAGCCGCACCATTCTCGGCGAGATGGGCGCCGAGCAATTGCTCGGCCAGGGCGACATGCTCTACATGGCCGGCGGCGGCCGCATCAGCCGCGTGCACGGGCCTTTTGCCTCCGACGACGAAGTCGAGAAGGTGGTGCGTCACCTCAAGACGCAGGGACAGCCGGAATATCTCGAGGCGGTGACCGCCGAAGAGCCGACCGAGGACGAGGATGGCGGCGCCGTGTTCGACGCCAGCGGCATGGGCGCGGACGGCGGCGGCGATCTCTTCCAGCAGGCCGTTGCGATCGTCAAACGCGACCGCAAGGCTTCGACCAGCTATATCCAGCGCCGCCTGCAAATCGGCTATAACCGCGCCGCATCGCTGATGGAACGCATGGAACTGGAAGGCATCGTCGGACCCGCCAACCACGCCGGCAAGCGCGAGATTCTGGTCGAGGAAGAAGACAGCCATATGTGAGGCGAGGAGCCTCGACGAGACATCATTTCACGCAAAATCGATATCTGCTTTTGCCCGAAATCACGCTAAAAGGCGCCTAGACATACAGGACGACGCGTTGATCAGACATCCGGACATTCGATTCGCTGCCAATATCGCTGCGCGAAGCGCGCGCGTGGCCGGCGTGCTGCTCGTCACTGCCGCGATGGTGACCGCGACGTCGTTCGCGCAGACCGTGCCGGTGCCGAAACCCGCGCCGAAGGGCCGTGATGGCGCTCAAACCGGAGGTGGTGGACCCGCTGTCACCGGCGCGACGCAGACGCCGCCGAATCCGGTGATCCCCGATCCGCGCCGCAACGTGCCGAGCAGCATCTTCCAGACCTTCGATGCCAACCAGAAGGCGCAGGCGGCCAAGGTCAGCGCCTACCTCTCGTCGCTTTCGACGCTGGTCGGGAATTTCGTCCAGGTCGGCCCCGACGGCAGCAAGACGCAGGGCGATTTCTACATCCAGAAGCCGGGCAAGGTACGCTTCGAATATGACGCGCCGAGCCCGATCGACATCGTCGCCGACGGATCGTCGCTGGTGGTGCGCGACCGCAAGCTCGCGACCCAGGACGTCTATCCGCTGTCGCAGACGCCGCTGCGCTTCCTGTTGTCCGACCGCATCGACCTGATGAAGGACACCAATGTCGTTGGCGTCTCGGCCGACGACGTCTTCGTCAGCGTCACCATCGAGGAGAAGCAGGCGCTGGTCGGCACCAGCCGCCTGCTCTTGATGTTCGGCGCCAAGGACGGCCAGCTCAAGCAGTGGACCGTCACCGATCCGCAGGGCTACGACACCACGATCGCGGTCTACAATCTGGATTCGAGCAAGAAGCTCGATCCCGGCATGTTCAAGATCGATTTCACCAATTACGGCCCGGCGCCGGGCTAGTCCCGTCTCGTGTCCCGGACGCGACGCAGCGCGTAGCGGTGCGGCGCACAGCCGGGACCCAGAATGCAGCGCAGTGGGCCCCGGCTCAGCAGCGCGTCACTCGTGGCGCGCAGCGTCCGGGGCACGAGAGATTGTCGTGGATGGCCATAGTCGGTCTATCGCGCACGGGTGCTTTCCCCGCGCCAATCCATGCTAAGACGCATTTCCCATGCGTTTTTCCCTGACAACCTGGAACATCAATTCGGTGCGGCTGCGCATCGATCTGGTCGCGAAATTCCTCAAAAGCGCGCGGCCGGACGTGCTGTGCCTGCAGGAGACCAAGTGCATCGACGACGCCTTCCCGCTGAAGCGCTTCAAGCGGCTCGGCTATGAGCACGTCGCGCTGAACGGGCAGAAGGGCTATCACGGCGTCGCCATCGTCTCGAAGATTCCGTTCGAGTCAAAGGACATCCGTACCTTCTGCGACAAGGTGGATTCGCGCCACATCTCCGTGTCGTTCGGCGAGAAGGCCAACATCGCAAAGCCGCTGGTGCTGCATAATTTCTACGTGCCCGCCGGCGGCGACATTCCTGATCCCGCGGTGAACGAGAAGTTCGACCACAAGCTTCGCTTCCTCGACGAGATGAAGGCGTGCGAGCCGCTGCATCCGCGCGGAGAGGATCGCCACATCCTGGTCGGCGATCTCAACGTCGCCCCGCACGAGAACGACGTGTGGTCGCACAAGCAGCTGCTGAAGGTCGTCTCGCACACGCCGGTCGAAGCGGAAAAGCTGCAAGCCGCGCTCGAGGCCGGCGAATGGGTCGACGTCGCACGCGACCGCATTCCGATGTCCGAGAAGGTCTACACGTGGTGGAGCTATCGCTCCGCCGACTGGACCGTCGGCGATCGCGGCCGCAGGCTCGACCACATCTGGGTGTCGCGCGCATTGAAGGATGCCGTCAGCGATTTCAAAATCCTGCGCGATGCGCGGAGCTGGGAGCGGCCGTCGGACCATGTGCCCGTGACGGTGACGCTGGACGTATAAGTTCGTAGCCCGGATGGAGCGGTAATCAGGACGTCAGCTTCGCACCCGCCATCAAGATGTCGCTCGCGATCTGGCTCGAGCGCACCGCGAATTCGTCACGAAGACGGACTGCGGCGGCAGGGTCGCTTTCGAGCACGCGCTGGAACAGGCTGCGGGCGACGCGGATGACGGAGGAGTGCTCCAGCGCGATCGCGCTCGACGGACGCTTCATCGGCACCACCAGCGCGAGCTCGCCGATCAGCGCGCCGGGACCGGCGATCATCTCGGCGCCGGCGCCGTCGTCGACCCGGAACGCGCCGCGCTGGACCACGAAGCCGGCATCGGCGTCGTCGCCGAGATTGAACAGGGTGTCGCCGCGGACAAAGTCACGCTGCTCAGACCCGATCGCCAGCATGCGCAACGAGGCGTCGCCCAACAGGCGCAGTGTCGGGACTCGCTCGAGAAGCGCTACGTCGTCGTCGATTGACATTCAGATCCGAGGCTCAAGGGCATGCGATCTAAAACGATTCGCACGCCCTTCAAGCGTATCACGGCACCAGCTTGTAGCCACCGGCTTCCGTGACCAGGATTTCCGGGTTGGCGGCGTCCTTCTCGATCTTCTGGCGCAGGCGGTAGATGTGGGTTTCCAGCGTGTGGGTGGTGACCCCGGAATTATAGCCCCAGACCTCCTGGAGCAGGGTCTCGCGCGAGACCGGCATCTGGCCGGCCCGGTAGAGGAAGCGGAGGATGGCGGTTTCCTTCTCCGTCAGGCGCACCTTGCGGGCATTGGCCGCGGTGAGCATTTTCGAGCCGGGACGGAAGGAGTAGGGGCCGACCGAGAACACCGCGTCCTCGCTGGCCTCGTGCTGGCGGAGCTGGGCGCGGATGCGGGCCAGCAGGACGGCAAAGCGGAAGGGCTTCGCCACATAGTCGTTGGCGCCGGATTCCAGCCCCAAAATCGTATCGGAATCGGTGTCGTGACCGGTCAGCATGATGATCGGAGCCTTGAAGCCACCCTTGCGCAGGGAGCGGACCACCTCACGGCCGTCGGTGTCGGGCAGGCCGACATCCATCAGAACGAGATCGGGGGCATTGGCCTTGGCGGCGCTTGCGCCCTTGGCGCCGGTATCGACGGCAGAGGCCTCAAATTCTTCGTGTAGCGATAATTGCTCCACCAACGTATCGCGCAGATCGGTATCGTCATCCACGATCAGGATCTTGCGGGCATTGGCCATAGGGGGTCATCCTTTTGGGGTCCGGCTCGGCGCGCATCCAATGCCGCACCCAGCCGTGAGGGGAAGTTTAGGGGTCGCTGTTGTTATTGTTGTTCGTGTTGAAGTAGTGGGCTGTCACCGATTCACAAGCCAGAACCACTCTAACTCAGAATAGCAGGGCGTTTCGATGAATGTCCTGTAATGAATTCGACATTGCACGTTCACATGAAAAATAGAGCTGCTTCAGTCGGTTACACCATGAATCGAAGTGCCGGACCGCTTCGAACGATCCGCGTTAAGCCTGCCGCCGGCAATCCGCGGCGAGGCTGGCTGATCGCGGGCTCGCTGACCATTCCGGTCGCGCTGGGGCGGGGCGGCATCCTGGCCAACAAGCGCGAGGGCGACGGCGGCACCCCCAGAGGCAGCTTCCGTCCCCGGCGATTGTGGTGGCGGGGCGATCGGCACAGCCGTCCGCAGACCTTCGTGCCGGCCCGGACCATCACCGCAGCCGACGCCTGGTGCGAGGATCCCAAGGACCGCCATTACAACCAGGGAATCCGGCTGAGCGAGGGGCAGGGCGGCGACCGCCTCAAGCGCACAGATCATCTCTATGACTTCATCATCGAGATCGACCACAATACCAGGCCGCGGATTGCCGGCCGCGGCAGCGCGGTATTTTTGCACCTGGCCCGCGACAATTTCGGCCCGACCGCGGGCTGCGTCTCGATGACGAAATCTGCGATGCTGCAATTGCTGCGGCGCCTGGGCCCACGAACAAGAATTGTCATCGGGTGAGATCAATGCTCGACAAGGATCAGATCGCGGCCGCATCGCGCGTGCTCGTTCAACATTGGCGCGACGGCTCCAAGCTTGACGCGCTGGAGGCTCCGGTGCGGCCGCAGAGCCGCATCGAGGGCTACGCCATCCAGGCTGCGCTCGAAACCCAGTCGCTGGGAGAATTGTTCGGCTGGAAGATCGCAGCCACGAGCGTATCAGGACAGCAGCACATCAATGTCACCGGACCGCTGGCCGGTCGCATCATGAGCGACACGGTCATCGCCGACGGAGGGACTGCGTCGATGAAGGGCAACGAGATGCGCGTGGGCGAGCCTGAATTCGCCTTCCGCATGGGACGCGACCTGCCGCCGCGCGCAGTGTCGTACACCATCGACGAGGTGCTGTCCGCCGTCGACAGCTTCCATCCCGCGATCGAGATTCCCGATTCGCGCTTTCGCGATTTCGCCAGCGCCGGCGAGGCGCAGCTCATCGCCGACAATGCCTGCGCGCATCTGTTCGTGCTGGGCGAGGCGACGGCTGCGAACTGGCGTGCGATGGATCTCGTCGAGGAGCGGCCGCAGATCACGCTGCGCGGCGAGCGTTATGTCGGCCACGGCAAGAACGTGCTCGGCGATCCCCGCGTCGCGCTCGCCTGGCTTGCCAATGAGCTCTCCGGGCTCGGCATCACCTTGCGGGCAGGGCAGGTGGTGACGACAGGCACGTGCCATCCGCCGCTGCCGATCCAGTCCGGCGATCACATGACGGTGGACTTTGGGGTGTTGGGGACGGTGGCGGTGGGGTTCGTGTAGGCAATTCACGCTCTCCTGTCGTCCCTGCCTTCGCAGGGACGACAGCAATCACCTGTGCCCGAAGATCGCACTGCCCACGCGTACATGGGTGGCACCCAGCATGATTGCGGTGGCGAAATCCGCGCTCATGCCCATCGAGAGATTGGTCAATCCATTGCGCGCGGCGATCTTGGCGGTCAGCGCGAAATGCGCCGCCGGCGGTTCGTCCACCGGCGGGATGCACATCAAGCCCGATATCGTCAGCCCATAGGTGTCGCGGCAGCTGGCGAGGAAGGCGTCCGCCTCTCCGGGCGCGATGCCGGCCTTCTGCGGCTCTTCGCCGGTGTTGATCTGGACGAAGAGCTGCGGGTGCTTGTTCTGGGATTCGATTTCCTTGGCTAACGCTTGGCAAATGCTCGGACGGTCCACCGAGTGGATGGCATCGAACAGCGCGACCGCCTCTTTCGCCTTGTTGGATTGCAACGGTCCGATCAGATGCAGCGCGATGCCGGGGTAAACAGACGTTAACGCGGGCCACTTGCCTTTGGCCTCCTGCACCCGATTCTCGCCGAATACGCGCTGTCCGGCGTCGATGATCGGGATAATGGCGTCCGCGGCGAACGTCTTGGACACCGCGATCAGCGTCACGGAGGCGCGATCGCGCCGCGCATCCTTGCAGGCGCGTGCAATTTCGGCTTCGACCGCGGCAAGCGCGTTTGGTGAATGGCCGGTTACCGGCGCGGCGTTTTCATCTGTCATGACGTCGACTGATTAAGGACGTAACTGGGGTAAGTCCAATTTTACCGAGTTCAAGAAAGAGTTTTTGAACCCTTCGCTTTACCTTCGCCCATCGGGGTGGGTAGCGAAGATGGCAAGCATCAGTCTCAACCGCAAGCGAGCGAAACTCAAGCAGGTTCTCGGGATCCGGGCGCGGCTTGCGTTGCTCGCGGTGATTCTGGTGGCGCCCTTGATGCTCGAGCGCATTCGTTCGCTCGAAGACACCCGCGCCCGGCAGATCGCGCAGGCCACGATTGAATTCACCACCGTCGCAAGGCACAGCGCCGATGCGCAGCGCGAGGTGATCTCCTCGGTCGAGACCATCCTGAAGTCGGAAGCTTTCATCCGCGCCTCCGCCGGCGGCGTCAGCAAGAGCTGCGACGTGCTGCGCGCGAGCCTGCCGTCGAACCTGCCCTGGATCCGTACGCTTCTGATCGCAGGCCAGGACGGACGCATCCAATGCGCCACCAACAACATGTATGTCGGCCTCGACCTCAGCGACCGGCCGTATTTTCGGCAGGCCCAGGAAACCGGCCGCTTCGTGCTGAGCGATTTCATCCTGTCGCGCCCGGTGCAGACGCCGACCGTCATGGCGGTCTACCCGGTATCCGCCTTCAGCGGCGTCGCCGATGCCGTCGTGCTCGCCACGGTCAACCTTGACTGGATGTCGAAGGTGATGAGCAATCTGGGCGGCCGCGCCGGCATCACCGCCGTGCTGGTCGACAGCGCAGGCACCGTGCTGGCCGCGCCGGCCGATCAGCATAGCGCGGTCGGCCGTCCGCTCGACAACATGCCGCTGATGTCCGCTATCGCCGACCGGGCGCTGCGCTCCGACCAGGACGAGGGCGCGCTGTCTTTCCTCGCCGCCGACGGCTCGCGCCGCGCGGTCAGCTACATCCGCATCGCGGGCACCAATGCCCGCCTGATCGCCAGCATCGACGAGGACAAGGTGTCCGCGGCGGTCAGCCGCGACATCCGCACCGCCTATCTCCAGCTCGCTTTCGTCGTGGTGTTCGTCCTGCTCGGCGCGCTGATCGCTGCCGAGAAGCTCGTCATCAAGCCGATCGAGATGCTGGTCGACATGGCCAAGCGCCTCGGCGAGGGCGATCTGTCGGCCCGCGCGGCGCGCAATCGCCTGCCGGCCGAGTTCGTGCCGCTGGCCCGCGCGTTCAATGCGATGGCCGCGCAACTGAGCCAGCGCGAACGCGAGCTGATCGCGAGCAACGACCGGCTGACGGTGATGGCCTCGATCGACATGCTCTCGGGCCTTGCCAACCGCCGCGGCTTCCAGAGCCGGCTCGACTTCGAATGGATGCGCGCGCAGCAATATGGCAGCGACCTCGCGCTGCTGATGATCGACGTCGACCATTTCAAGCTGTTCAACGACACCTATGGTCATCTCGAAGGCGATTCCTGCCTGACCAGGCTCGGCGAATCGCTGTCCGGCATCGCCGCCGACACGATGGGCTTTGCGGCGCGCTATGGCGGTGAGGAGTTCTGCCTGCTGCTGCCGAACACCGATGTGAACAGCGCCGTGAAAATCGGCGAACAGGTGCGCGCGGCGGTGCTGAAGCTGTGCCTGCCGCACATCACCTCGGCCCATATGATCGTCACCGTCTCGATCGGCGTTGCCGCGACGAAGCCCAACGAGGCCTTGCGTCCCGGCGATTTGATCGAAGCCGCCGACGCCGCGCTCTACGCCGCCAAGCACCGCGGCCGCAACAATGTCGTCGAGCACGGCATCCAGGCGATCGAGAGCGGCGCGGCTGATATGATGATGGCGGCCAGCGCCTAGTCAGGAGCCGCTGCCTTTCCCTCTTCCCGCGCGAAACTTAGTCCGCAGCCCTGCGACGATCGAGCTCGATCTCCGTCACCACGCGATTGCGGCCGCTGCCCTTGGCGAGATAGAGCGCGCGATCGCAGCGCTCGATGAGATCGGTGATCGCTTCGCCGGGCCGGTACTGTGCCACGCCGATCGACACGCTGATATTAGGCAGGGTCTCGCCGGTCGAGCGGCGCGTGATCGTGCATTCGGCGAGCGCACGCCTGATGCGTTCGGCAATCTCGGCGCAAGTGGCGAGATCGGCGTCCGGCAGCACCGCGATCAGCTCCTCCCCGCCATAGCGGGCCGGCAGATCCTGCGTCCGGACCTTTTCCCGCAGCACCTTCGCCATCAGGCGCAGCACCTGGTCGCCGACGCCGTGGCCGAAATTGTCGTTGAAGGTCTTGAAGTGGTCGATGTCGAGCATCAGCACGCTGAGCGGCTCGCCCCAATCCGCAGTCCCCTGCGCCTTGCGCAGGAATTCGTCGAGCGCCCGCCGGTTTGCAAGGCCCGTCAGGGTGTCGGTCCGCGCGCGCTCCTCGGACCGCGAGAGCGAATCCCGGATGACATCCAGCTCGCGGGTCTTTTCCGCAAAGCCCGCTTCCAGCCGCGTGGCGCGTGTGGCGGCCCGGGCCAGCTCGTTCATGAGCTGGGCGACCAGCGCCTTCGGATCGACGCCGGCCTTGCTCTGGTCGGCCACCTGGCTGATGGCCTGCATCTGCGAATGGTTGTCAGCGATCGCGGTCGCCAGAAATTCCTTGGCCGCACCCATCAGGGCCTGCAGCCGCTCGGACGTGTCGACCACGATGGCGCTGACCTGGGGCGCGACATAGGTCTCGAACAGATCCTGATTGGTACGGGCGTCGAACGGACGATTATGGTCGATCAAGAGATCGATCGCGTTGCGCAAATCGTCGTGGCTGCCCGCGAAATATTGGTACCAGACCGCGAAATTGGCCGGCGTCGGCGCAATCCGCTGTTCGGCCATGCTGCGCATCGCCCGTCCGGCGATGGAGGCGGCATAATCATAATCGGGATCGTCGAAGCTGGAATCCATTGCGCTCATGCGGTCTTATTGGGCCGCAAATTGGCATCGACCCCTTAATCACACGCCAACGCAGGCCCTCGTAGTTATGCGGAGGCGCGCGCAAAGTTCCAAATCGCGGCAACCCATTGACCCCTTGAGGACTTCTATGGCCTAGTCCGCCGTCTTGAGACGGCCGAACCCATGAAAACCCCAACGATTCCATGACCTCCGAACGCTATAACGCCCGCGACGCCGAACCGCGGTGGCAACGCCTCTGGGACGAACAGGCGATCTTCGTCTCCAAGAACAACGATTCGCGGCCGAAATACTATGTACTCGAGATGTTCCCCTATCCGTCCGGGCGCATCCATATCGGTCACGTCAGGAATTACACGCTCGGCGACGTGCTGGCCCGCTTCATGCGCGCCAAGGGGTTCAACGTGCTGCACCCGATGGGCTGGGACGCGTTCGGCCTGCCGGCCGAGAATGCCGCGATCGAGCGCAAGGTCGCGCCGAAGGCCTGGACCTACGACAACATCGCCGCGATGAAGAAGCAGCTCCGCTCGATCGGGCTGTCGCTGGACTGGAGCCGCGAATTCGCGACCTGCGATCCCAGCTACTACAAGCACCAGCAGAAGATGTTCCTGGACATGCTCGCCGCAGGTCTCGCCGAGCGCGAGAAGCGCAAGCTGAACTGGGACCCGGTCGACATGACCGTGCTCGCCAACGAGCAGGTCATCGACGGCCGCGGCTGGCGCTCCGGCGCAATTGTCGAACAACGGGAAATGAGCCAGTGGGTCTTCAAGATCACGAAGTACTCGCAGGAATTGCTGTCGGCGCTGGATGGTCTGGACCGCTGGCCCGACAAGGTGCGCCTGATGCAGCGCAACTGGATCGGGCGCTCCGAGGGCCTGTTGATCCGTTTCGCGCTGGATGCGGCGACGACGCCGGCTGGCGAGAACGAGCTGAAGATCTTCACGACGCGCCCCGACACGTTGTTCGGCGCGAAGTTCATGGCGATCTCGGCGGATCATCCGCTGGCGCAGGCAGCAGCCGCGAAGAACCCGAAGCTCGCGGAATTCATCGCCGACATCAAGAAGATCGGCACCGCACAGTCGATCATCGACACCGCGGAGAAGCAGGGTTTCGACACCGGCATCCGCGCGGTGCATCCGTTCGACCCGAGCTGGAAACTGCCGGTCTATGTCGCCAACTTCGTGCTGATGGAATACGGCACCGGCGCCATCTTCGGCTGTCCGGCGCACGACCAGCGCGACCTCGACTTCGTCAACAAGTACAATCTCGGCAATACGCCCGTCGTGTGCCCGGAGGGCCAGGATCCGAAGACGTTCGTGATCACCGACACCGCCTACGATGGTGACGGCCGCATGATCAATTCGCGTTTCCTCGACGGCATGACGATCGATCAGGCCAAGGACGAGGTCGCAAAGCGCCTGGAGATCGAGCTGCGCGGCAACGCGCCGGTCGGCGAGCGGCAGGTCAATTTCCGCCTGCGCGATTGGGGCATTTCGCGCCAGCGCTATTGGGGCTGCCCGATCCCGGTCATCCATTGTCCGAAATGCGACGTGGTCCCGGTGCCGGACGCCGACTTGCCGGTGGTGCTGCCGGAGGATGTGAGCTTCGACAAGCCGGGCAACGCGCTGGACCATCATCCGACGTGGAAGCATGTCACCTGCCCCAAATGCGGTGGCAGCGCCAACCGCGAAACCGACACCATGGACACCTTCGTGGATTCGTCCTGGTATTTTGCGCGCTTCACCGATCCCTGGAATGAGACCGCCCCGACGACGCCCGCGGTCGCCAACCGGATGCTGCCGGTCGACCAGTATATCGGCGGCGTCGAGCACGCGATCCTGCATCTGCTCTACAGCCGCTTCTTCACCCGCGCGATGAAGGCGACCGGGCACATTGCGCTGGACGAGCCGTTCGCCGGCATGTTCACGCAAGGCATGGTGGTACACGAGACCTACCAGCGGGCCGACGGTACCTATGTGCAGCCGGCCGAGGTCAAGGTCGAGGTTGGCGGCAACGGGCGCCGCGCGACGCTGCTCAGCACGGGCGAAGACATCCAGATCGGCCCGATCGAGAAGATGTCGAAGTCGAAGAAGAACACCGTCGACCCCGACGACATCATCGAGACCTACGGCGCCGACGTCGCCCGCTGGTTCATGCTGTCGGACTCCCCGCCCGACCGCGACGTGATCTGGAGCGACGAGCGCGTCCAGGGCGCCTCGCGCTTCGTGCAGCGGCTGTGGCGGCTGGTGAACGATTCCGTGGAGCTCGGCAAGGCAGCGCCCGCGGCCCGGCCGGCCAGCTTCGGCCCCGACGCCACCGCCCTGCGCAAGGCCGCCCATGGCGCGCTGGACAAGGTGACCACCGGGATCGAGCGGCTGCACTTCAACGTCTGCCTCGCCCATATCCGCGAATTCGCCAACAGCTTCTCGGAAATCCTGCAGCGCCCCGGCCAGCCGTCGTCCGATCTCGCTCCAGATTTGGCTTGGGCGATCCGGGAGGCCAGCCAGATCCTGGTCCAGCTGTTCTCCCCGATGATGCCGCACCTCGCCGAGGAGTGCTGGCAGGCTATGGGCCAGAGCGGGCTGGTTTCCGAGGCCAACTGGCCCCAAATCGAACGCGATTTGCTGGTCGAAGACAGCGTGACCCTGGTGGTCCAGGTCAATGGCAAGAAGCGGGGTGAGGTCACAGTTGCAACAGCGGCCCAGAATCCGGAAATCGAGGCTGCCGTTTTGGCCCTCGATGCGGTAAAGCTGGCCCTGGACGGCAAGCCCGTCCGCAAGGTGATCATCGTCCCCAAGAGGATCGTAAATGTTGTCGGCTAGGATCCGCATCGCAGCCCGCTTGCTGGCGGTCGCCGCCCTGGCCGCGTTGACCGCCGGCTGCTTCCAGCCGATGTATGCCGAGCGAAACGACGGCACCCCCGGCCTGCGCGAGAAGCTGATGGGGGTCGAGCTGCCCCCGATCAGCAAGCCCAACGCCTCCCGCGAGGCTCGCGTCGGCGTCGAGATCCGCAACGCCCTCGCCTTCAAGCTTTACGGCTCGGCGACGGGCATGCCGCCAACCCACCGGCTGGACATCCGCTTCACCACCAACCGTTCCTCGTTGATCGTCAGTACCGCGACGGGACTGCCGACCAACGAAAATCTCGGCATCGACGCCCAGTACAATCTGATCGACGTCGCGACCGGCAAATCAGTCATGTCCGGCTCGACCTTCTCGCGCGTGTCCTACGACATGCCGGGGTCCTATCAGCGCTTCTCCCGCAACCGCGCCGTGCGTGACGCGGAGGATCGTGCCGCCAGCGAGATTGCCGACAACATCACGACCCGGCTCGCCTCGTTCTTTACCGCGGGGACCTGAACCACTCCCGTCATTCCGGGGCACGCACAGCGTGAACCCGGAATCGCGATCAACAATCTCTGGATTCTCAGGTGCGCAATGCGCACCGTAGTTGGCGCATCGCGCGCACCGGAATGACGATCTAGGCCATGGTCGCGCTGCGTGGAAAAGAGATCGACAGCTTCCTCGCCCGCCCCGATGCGGGGCGTCCGATCATCCTGCTTTACGGTCCCGACGCCGGTCTCGTGCGCGAGCGCGCCGATGCGTTGATCGCCTCCGCCGTCGATGATCCCAACGATCCCTTTGCAATGGTGAAGCTCGACGGCGACGAGCTGTCCGCCGAGCCATCGCGGCTGGTCGACGAGGCCATGACGGTGCCGCTGTTCGGCGGCCGCCGCGCCATCCGCATCCGCGCAGGCTCGCGCAGCTTTGCCAGCGGGGTCGACACCCTGGCCGAGATGAACGTCAGGGATTGCCGCATCGTGATCGAGGCCGGCGAACTCCGCCCGGAATCGCCGCTGCGCAAGGCGTGCGAGAAAGCCAAGACGGCGGTGGCGATCGGCTGCTATCCCGACACCGAGCGCGATCTCGCCAAGCTGATGGACGACGAGCTGCGTATCGCGAATCTGCGCATCGCACAGGACGCCCGTGCCGCGCTGATGTCGTTCCTCGGCGGCGACCGCCAGGCCTCGCGCAACGAGCTGCGCAAGCTGACGCTCTATTCCCACGGCAAGGGCGAGGTCACGCTGGACGACGTGATGGCTGTGGTCGCGGACGCGTCCGAGCTGAAGCTCGACCCGATCGTCGACGGCGCCTTTGCCGGGCGGCCCGATATCGTCGAGACCGAATTCGCAAAAGCCATGATCGCCGGCACCTATCCCGGCGTGATCATCTCCGCCGCGCAGCGCCAGGCGGCGTGGCTGCACAAATCCGCGCTCGCCATCGCCGACGGCCAGCCTGCCTCCGCCGTGCTCGACGGCGGCTATCCGCGCCTGCATTTCTCACGAAAGCCCGCGGTCGAAACCGCGCTGCGCAATTTCAGCGTGGCGAAGCTCGCCGCCGTGATCGAGCAGCTCGCGGCGGCGGCGCTCGACACCCGCAAGCAATCCACCCTCGCCGCCGCCATCGCCCAGCGCACGCTGATGGCGATCGCCGCAAATGCGAAGCGGCGGGGCTGAGCCCGAACTCTCTCCGTCATTGCGAGCGCAGCGAAGCAATCCAGAATCCCTCCGCGGAAAGATTCTGGATTGCTTCGTCGCAAGTGCTCCTCGCGATGACGATGTTGACGCACACGGCCTTCCCAACGTCGTCCTGGCCATCGCCAGGGCGAGACTGAAGGTGTGGCCAATCGCCCGGCTCGCAACGCCAGGGCAGGTCGAGGCCTACAGCGCGCCCTTGGCCAGGCGCTTCATGACCTCGTCGAGCTGATCGAGGTTGCGGTAGTTGATCTGCACCGAGCCGCCGGGGTCGCGGTGATTGACGGTGACCTTGAGGCCGAGCGCATCGCTGACGCGCTTCTCCAGATCGATCGTGTCGGGGTCCTTTTCCTTGCCCCCCGTGCTGCGCGCCTTTTGCGGCTTGCGCTCCGGCACGCCCTCTTCATGCGCGAGCGCTTCGGCCTGCCGGACGTTGAGTCCCTCCTCGACGATGCGCTTGGCGGCGGCGAGCGGATCCGGCACGCCGATCAGTGCGCGGGCGTGACCGGCCGTCAGCTCGCCGGTTGCGATGAAGGCCTGCACCTCCGCCGGCAGCTTGGTCAGCCGCATCATGTTGGCGACGTGGCTGCGGCTCTTGCCGACGACCTTCGCGATGTCGTCCTGGCTGCGTTTGAACTCGTTGGCCAGCGCGTGATAGCCCTGCGCCTCTTCCATCGGATTGAGGTCTTCGCGCTGCACGTTCTCGACGATCGCGAACTCCAGCGCATCGCTGTCGCTGATGTCGACCGGCACGATCGGCACTTCGTGCAGGCCGGCCATCTGCGAAGCGCGCCAGCGCCGCTCGCCGGCGATGATCTCGAAGCGATCCTGCGCGCCCTTCACGGGACGCACCACGATCGGCTGGATCACGCCATGCTGCTTGATGGACTCGCTGAGCTCCTTCAGCTCGGTGTCGGAAAAGGTGCGGCGCGGATTGCGCGGATTGGCCTTGATGAATTCGATCGGCACCTTGCGCTGCGCGCGCGGACGGTCGACGTGCTGAGCCTCGCCGCCGACATCACCGATCAGACTTGCAAGTCCCCGGCCCAGTCGCGAACGCGCTTCATCGGCCATCGCCAGCTCCCTTGGATTCACGGTGCAGCACTCCAGAACTGAATTTCAAATCGTAGGTCGTAGGGCGGATCAGCGCAGCGTAATCCGCAACAGGTTCGTTCGCGGCGAGAGATCGGCGGGTTGCGCTGCGCCAACCCGCCCTGCGGATCTCACGTCAATGCGTAACGCGCAGCTCGCGCTCACGCTGGATCACCTCGGTGGCGAGCCGCAAATAGGCTTCGCTGCCGACGCATTTGAGATCGTAGACCAGCACCGGCTTGCCGTAGGACGGCGCCTCCGAGATGCGCACGTTGCGCGGGATCATGGTCTTGTAGACCTTCTCGCCCATGAACTGCCGGACGTCCGCGACGACCTGGTTCGACAAGTTGTTGCGCGAGTCGAACATGGTCAGCACGATGCCGTGGATCGACAGGTTCGGATTGAGCGTCGAGCGCACCTGCTCCACCGTCTGCAGCAATTGCGACAGACCTTCGAGCGCGAAGAACTCGCACTGCAACGGGACCAGGATCGCGTCGGAAGCCGCCATCGCGTTCACCGTCAGCAGGTTGAGCGAGGGCGGACAGTCGATCAGCACATAGGTGTAGTCGGCATCCGGCGAGACGTTGTTGTTGAGCGCACCGATGGCGTCGCGCAGCTTGAAGGCGCGGCCGGGCGTGGTGCCGAGCTCGAGCTCGAGACCGGAGAGATCCATGGTCGACGGCGCGATGTGCAGCCGCGGCACCGCGGTGGAGACCACGGCTTCGCGCAGGGGCGCTTCACCGATCAGCACGTCGTAGGTCGAGCAGGAGCGGCTGCGGCGGTCGATCCCGAGGCCGGTCGAGGCGTTGCCCTGGGGATCGAGATCAACGATCAGGACGCGTTCGCCAATCGCGGCGAGCGCCGTGCCGAGATTGATCGCTGTGGTTGTTTTTCCCACACCGCCCTTTTGATTCGCCAGCGCCAGGATGCGCGGGTGGCCGTGCGGGACCTCGCTGGTCGGTTCTTGCGTCTGCTGCGGCTCGTCAATCACGGTCATCGAAAATTCCCCAGTCCCCTGAACGCCTCACCCGCGCCGTTCGGCCGCATTCAACTCCACGATCCAGCCGTCACCCGTGCGGCTTTGGTGGAGCTGAGGCGCAATATTCCAATATTTAGCGGCTTCGGTCAATTCAGCCTCTACATCTTGACCCTTGAGAAACAACGCCTTTGCGCCCTGGCGCATAAGCGGCTCCGCAAAGCCGATGAGTTGATGTAGCGGAGCCAGCGCACGCGCGGTGACGCAATCGACGGGGCCGGTGATTCTATCCACATTATCCCCGATCTCAGCGAGATGTACGACTCCCGGAGATGTGGTGACGCGAATCGCTTCGCGCAAAAAGGCGGCCTTCTTGGCGATTCGCTCGACGAGATGGACCCTCGCATCCGGCGTGCCGGCCATGGCGCAGGCGAGCACCACGCCGGGAAAGCCGCCGCCACTGCCGAGGTCGGCCCAGCGTTTTGCCGTAGGCGCGAGCTCGACCAGCTGGAGCGAGTCGGCAATGTGCCGGGTCCAAAGCTGTGGCAGGGTCGAAGGTGCGACCAGATTGGTCTTGGCCTGCCACTCCCGGAGCAGCGCGATATAGCGATCGAGCCGCTCCTCGGTTTCACGTGAAACGGGCGCGAGCTTCAACGCCGCCCGCTTGTCGGCAGCGATGATGGAATCGAGTGCGGGATCGTTCGCGCTGGCTTTGTCGATCTTTGGCTTGGCGGGCCCCGGATCAGATCGATGGCCCGCGCCCTCACCTGTGCCGGGTCGTCGCGATAGCGGTCTGTCTCCGCCCGGTCCGCGCTGTTTCACGTGAAACGCCTATTGCAATTGGCTTATGCGATTGCCTTGGAAGTCTTCCGTGCCTCGCGACGAAGATAGGCCGCGAGGATGCCGAGCGCCGCTGGTGTCATGCCGTCGATCCGGCCGGCCTGGCCGACCGTGAACGGCCGCGCCTTCTCCAGCTTGGCGCGGACCTCGTTGGAAAGACCGGGCACGAGGCTGTAGTCGACCTCCGACAGCACCATCCCCTCGTCGCGCCGGAAAGCCTCGACGTCGGCGCTCTGGCGCTCGAGATAGACATCGTATTTGGCGTCGATCTCGAGATGGATCGCGATGACGGGATCGATGGCTGATAGCTCCGGCCAGATCGCCCGGACCTGGCTCCAGCCGATCTCCGGATAAGCCATTAGCTCGAAGGCCGACCGGCGCTGGCCGTCCCGGTTGAGGGACAATCCGTGCCTGATCGCCTCGTTCGGGGTGATGGTCAGCGACTTCGAGAGCGTCCGGGCTGCGTTCAGGGCGTCCATCTTGGCGCGATGGTGCAGGGTTCGGCCGCTTCCAACACACCCCAGGGCGATGCCCTTCTCCGTCAGACGCTGATCGGCATTGTCCGCCCGCAGCGTCAGCCGGTACTCGGCCCGCGAGGTGAACATCCGATAGGGTTCGCTGATGCCGCGGGTGACGAGGTCGTCGATCATCACCCCGAGATAGCCATCGGCACGATCGAACACCGTCAGTGCCGCTCCGCTCGCAGCAAGCGCCGCATTCAGACCGGCCACGATGCCCTGCCCGGCCGCTTCTTCGTACCCGGTGGTGCCGTTGATCTGCCCGGCCAGGAACAGCCCGCGCAGACGCTTGGTCTGCAGGGTCGGATCGAGCTCCCGGGGATCGATATGGTCGTATTCGATGGCGTAGCCGGGACGGACCATCTTCACCCGCTCCAGGCCCGGGATGGTGGCGAGGATCGCGAGCTGGACCTCCTCGGGCAGCGACGTCGAGATGCCGTTGGGATAGACCGTGCTGTCGTCGAGCCCTTCCGGCTCCAGGAAGATCTGGTGACCGTCACGGTCGCCGAAGCGGACGATCTTGTCCTCGATCGAGGGACAATAGCGCGGTCCGGAGCTCTTGATCTGGCCGGAGTACATCGGGGAGCGATGGACATTGGCCCGGATCACTTCATGCGTTGCCGCGGTGGTCCGGGTGATCCCGCACTGAATCTGCGGGGTTGTGATCCGCTCGGTCATGACCGAGAAGGGCTCCGGCGGTTCGTCACCGGGCTGCATCTCGACCGCGGACCAGTCGATCGTGGTGCCATCCAAACGCGGCGGAGTGCCGGTCTTGAGCCGTCCCAAGGTGAAGCCGGCTCGCTCGAAGGAGGCCGACAGACCCATCGCGGGGGCCTCGCCGACCCGGCCGGCCGGCCAATTCTTCTCACCGAGATGGATCAGACCACGGAGAAAGGTGCCGGTGGTGACGACAACGGCCCCTGCCCGGAGCTCCCGGCCGTCAGCCAGGCGCAATCCAGTCACTCGGCCATCGGTCACGATTAGCTCGTCGGCTTCGCCTTCAATGATGAAAAGGCCCTCGGTCTCGCGGATCGCGGCCTGCATCGCAGCGGCATAAAGCTTTCGGTCCGCCTGGGCCCGGGGACCGCGGACAGCAGGACCCTTGCGGCGATTGAGGACGCGAAACTGGATCCCGCCAGCATCGCCGACCCGGCCCATCAGACCATCGAGAGCGTCGACTTCTCGGACGAGATGGCCCTTGCCGAGACCCCCGATAGCGGGATTGCAGGACATTGCGCCGACGGTCGAGAAACGGTGCGTGACCAGGGCGGTCGCGGCGCCCATCCGGGCAGACGCAGCCGCGGCTTCACAGCCGGCGTGGCCGCCGCCAATCACGATGACGTCGAAGCTCTCTCGCTCTGTTCGCATGGGCGGACTTCTAGCTCAGAGGCGGGAAAGCCGGAAGTGGAAACTGGGGCGCGCGGTGGTTCACGTGAAACATGTGCCGAGCGGGGACGGTAAAAACGATTTTGCGAAACCAACCCCATGCAAAGTAGGAAACCTTGGGAGGGGTGCTGTTTCACGTGAAACGGAATGCCCATGTCTGAAGCGCCGGGGCCAAAGCCTGGCGGCGGCAGGCCCGGTCGTTGGGAGCGCAGAAGCAAGCCAGCCCCTGTCTCCCTGGAGGCGGTCTGGATCGCTTCGTTTTATGAGCGCCTCTTAATGAGGGGATCGGAAGCACACCGATCATCTCGACGGTTGCGCTTTCCGGCTGGCTGGCTAGCGGCATGGGGAGACGAGACCGGTCCGGCGGTCACCTGTTTCACGTGAAACGGCCGGAACCCCACTGAATGAAGCGCCCACTCACTGGCCCGGTTATGACCGCCCCGGATTGCGCTTCGCACCATCCGGGCTATGAGGCCGGAACTCTTAAGAGCGAACTCGTTTCACGTGAAACACAAGAAATGGAACAAGCGCTAGTTCTACAATGAAGAACCAGCGCTACTTTCCGATGCAGAATTTCTGAAAAATGGCGCCCAGGACGTCCTCGACGTCCACCCGACCCAGCAACCGGCCCAAGGCATAAGCGGCGGCACGCAATTCCTCGGCGGCCAGCTCTTCGCCTTCTTCTACAAGCTCGAGGCTCCGGCGCAAGCTGTCCGACGCACGGCTCAACAAGTCGCGTTGGCGCGCCCGGGTCAGAACGGCGCCCTCGCTGGCTCCGAAGAACTCGGCTGCGAATTTGACGAGGGCCTCGACCAGTTCGGGGACGCCATCGCCCTTTCGCGCCGAGATCGCAAACTCGCCCGGCGCGGCGGAGCCTCCGGCTCTACCGAGGTCAATCTTGTTTCGGACGATCCACACCGGGCCGCCGGACCGATCGCTCTCCGTCCCGGAAATTTGAAGCGACTGCAACGGCACCGGATCAACGGCTTGCTCGGGTTCGACCAGCCATAACACGAGGTCGGCGTCCTCGGCCCGCGCGCGGGCGCGGCGCACGCCCTCCTGCTCGACCGGATCGTCGGTCTCGCGAATGCCGGCGGTGTCGATCACCGTGACCGGATAGCCGTCGAGATCGAGCTGTACCTCGATCACGTCGCGCGTCGTGCCGGCATGCGGCGAGACGATCGCGACCTCGCGGCGTGCGAGCTGATTCATCAGCGTCGACTTGCCGACATTCGGCTCGCCGGCGATCGCTACCACCAGCCCGTCGCGCAGACGTTCAGAATGTCCCTGTGCCGCAAGGACTTTTGCAATTTCGTCATGCAGCGCCTTGATGGCGCTGATCGCCGGCGCCATCAATTCCGCGGGCACGTCGCCTTCATCGGAAAAATCGATGCCGGCTTCGATCAGCGCCGACGCCTCAATGATGCGCTCGCGCCAATCGCGCGCGCGGTCGCCGAGCAGGCCCCGCAACTGGCGCAGCGCCTGGCGCCGCTGCCGGTCGGTATCGGCGTGAATGAGATCGTCGAGACCCTCGGCCTCAGTGAGGTCGAGCTTGCCGTTCTCGAATGCCCGCCGCGTGAACTCACCCGGTTCGGCCGCCCGTGTATTCGGAATAAAAGAAATAGAGGTGAGCAGCGTCGCCAGCACGGCGCGGCCGCCATGAGTATGGAACTCGGCGATGTCCTCGCCGGTCGCACTGGCAGGTCCTGGAAACCAGAGCACCACCGCATCGTCGATCGGCTCGCCGGCCCTATCCCGGAGCACGCGGCGGCTGGCCTGCCGCGGGGCCGGCAACTTGCCGGCAAGCATCGTCAGCACCTGGCCAGCCTGCGAGCCCGACACCCGCACCACCGCGATCGCGCTGGGCGCCCGGCCGGATGACAGCGCAAAAATGGTCTGGTCTCGCGGATGCATGGCCCATTTGTCCGGCTGCCGGCGAAAAAGCAAATGTCAGCTTCAACTCCGTCCGGGGCGCATTTTGCTGCAAAAATCCCGCAGCAATTTCCTATTGCACTGCAATATATCCGCCAGATTTTGCTGCAGAAACACTTTCTCGGGCAGCGGTTCCACCCCGCCGAATTCAAGCATTACCTAGATATATCAACAGATTAATTGAAGATGGGGATCGGTCGTCCCGACCTCTGTCATGCTGCAGCTCTTCCGCAGCAACAGCGCACAACGAAAAGGGCGCCCGAAGGCGCCCTCTAATCTAATGCTGCACTGCACTCAAGTATTCATGGAGTCGAAGAACTCCGAATTGCTCTTGGTCGAACGCAGCTTGTCGAGCAGGAAGTCGATCGCGTCCATCGTCCCCATCGGATTGAGGATGCGGCGGAGCACGTACATCTTCTTGAGCACCTGCGGGTCGGTGATGAGCTCTTCCTTGCGGGTGCCGGAGCGCGAGATGTCGATCGCCGGGAAGGTGCGCTTGTCCGAGACCTTGCGGTCCAGGATCAGTTCCGAGTTACCGGTGCCCTTGAACTCTTCGAAGATGACTTCGTCCATGCGGCTGCCGGTATCGACCAGCGCGGTCGCGATGATGGTCAGCGAGCCGCCCTCCTCGATGTTGCGGGCGGCACCGAAGAAGCGCTTCGGGCGCTGCAGCGCGTTGGCGTCGACACCGCCGGTCAGCACCTTGCCGGATGACGGCACGACGGTGTTGTAGGCGCGGCCGAGGCGCGTGATCGAGTCGAGCAGGATGACGACGTCGCGGCCATGCTCGACGAGACGCTTGGCCTTCTCGATCACCATCTCGGCGACCTGGACGTGACGCACCGCCGGCTCGTCGAAGGTCGAAGAGACGACCTCGCCCTTCACCGAACGCTGCATGTCCGTGACTTCTTCCGGACGCTCGTCGATCAAGAGCACGATCAGGTAGCATTCGGGATGATTGTGCGTGATCGAGTGCGCGATGTTCTGCATCAGCACGGTCTTACCCGTGCGCGGCGGCGCAACGATCAATGCGCGCTGGCCCTTGCCGATGGGAGCGACGATGTCGATCACGCGTGCAGACAGGTCTTTCCGCGTCGGATCGTCGATTTCCATGCGAAAGCGCTGATTCGGAAACAGCGGCGTGAGGTTGTCGAAATTGACCTTGTGCTTGGCCTTCTCCGGATCCTCGAAGTTGAGCGTGTTGACCTTCAGCAGCGCGAAATAGCGCTCGCCCTCTTTCGGGCTGCGGATGTGGCCTTCGATGGTGTCGCCGGTGCGCAGGCCGAAACGGCGGATCTGCGACGGCGAAACGTAGATGTCGTCGGGGCCCGGCAGATAGTTAGCATCGGGCGAACGGAGGAAGCCGAAGCCATCGGAAAGCACTTCGACGACGCCCTGGCCGACGATGTCGGTCTCGGCGAGTGCGAGCTGCTTGAGGATGGCGAACAGCAGCTCCTGCTTTCGCATCGTGCTGGCGTTCTCGACCCCATTCTCCTCCGCAAACGAGACGAGCTCGGCCGGCGTTTTGGACTTGAGGTCTTCGAGTTTAATTTCCCGCATTGGGGTGGTCCTGTGGGGTAACCTGGGGAGGGGGGTGCGAGGAGGCTCTGAAATGCGGACGTGAGAAGAGAAGGTCCGCAGGTCTGGCAAGGTTAAGTGCCGATGAGGCTTCAAACCTGATGCGGTGTCCGGCCTCTGGAAAGCTCAGACACAACCACATCCGCCTGCGTTGGGTGGGATGTCGACAATATAGAAAATCGCTTCCAGCTCCGCAAGAAGAAGCGCTGAGCTATTCGCGAGAGGCCTTGCCTAGAACGGCTTCACGATCACCATGATGACGATGACAATCATCAGGACAGTCGGCACCTCATTGATAATGCGATAGAATTTCTGGGTGCGCGGGCGCCGGTCGGCAGCGAAATCCTTCAGCCAGCGGGAAAAAAAGCCGTGGACCGCCGACATCGCCAGGACCAGTGCCAGTTTTACGTGCAGCCAGCCGAACGAGAACCAATGGCCCGACCATGCGAGATAGAGGCCGGCGAGCCAGGTGACCATCATGGCGGGATTGATGATGGCCTTGAGCAGCCGACGCTCCATCACCTTGAACGTTTCCGACTGCTTCGAGCCGATCTCGGCCTCGGAATGATAGACGAACAGCCGCGGCAGATAGAGCATGCCCGCCATCCAGGCGATGACGGCGATCACGTGCAGGGCCTTGATCCAGAGATAGACGTTTTCGAACATTTTCGGCCCCGGATTGCTGCCCAGCGAATGGAACTGGGGATAGTAAGAACTCGTTAAGGTCTCACCGTGCACACATATCCGTCCGGTGTGCCTTCCTCAAATCTAGAATCTTAGATTCTTAAGGTTTGAGTCTATGTGACCGTGGATTGGACTCATGCAATTCCATCCGCGGGTTCGCGCGCGCTTGTTCACACCCATCAACATATCCCCTATCGTTCCTGGCGCTCTGCGATAAGTCGGCCAGCCTCAAAGGCTTGCGCCTTTCTGTCAGCAGCTTATCAAGGGGGTTGTCCGCATAATCCCGTTTCCCGCCCGGCAGGCCGGCGAACTTGTTCAGACGGGCAGCGGTGTGAAGAAAATTGGCACTTGTCCCGCCCCTGGTGTCGCGCAACCCTTTCCGAGGGGTTAAGGTCCACAGAAATCCACAAACCACACCGCCCTCATACAAAGAGTTTTTGTGCCGACCTCGAACAATTATTTCCATCTGCACCTCGTCTCCGACTCCACCGGTGAGACGCTGATCACCGTGGCCCGCGCGGTTGCGGCTCAATACGCCAATGTGACGCCGGTCGAGCACGTCTATCCGCTGGTGCGCAGCCAGAAGCAGCTCGATCGGGTCCTCGATGAGATCGAGGAGGCGCCGGGAATCGTGCTGTTCACGCTGCTCGAGAAGGATCTCGTCTCCAGGCTCGAGGACAAGTGCAAGGGGATCAACGTTCCGAGCCTGTCGATCATCGGCCCGGTGATGCAGCTGTTCGAAGCCTATCTTGGCGCAGCAACCACCGGCCGCGTCGGCGCCCAGCACGTCCTCAACGCGGAATATTTCAAGCGCATCGACGCGCTGAACTACACGATGATCCACGACGACGGCCAGCATGTCGAAGGCCTCGACGATGCCGACGTCGTCCTGGTCGGCGTGTCCCGCACCTCGAAAACACCGACGTCGATTTATCTGGCGAACCGCGGCATCCGGACCGCCAACGTGCCGTTGGTTCCGGGCATTCCGGTGCCCTCGCAATTGGAGACGCTGACGCGGCCATTGGTGGTCAGCCTGCACGCGACGCCGGAACGGCTGATCCAGATCCGCCAGAATCGCCTGCTCTCCATGGGAGCCGAATCCGGCAGCGACACTTACACCGACAAGCAATCGGTCACCGAGGAGGTCGCATTTGCGCGCAAGCTCAGCGCCAAGCACGATTGGCCGCTGCTGGACGTCACGCGCCGCTCGATCGAGGAAACCGCGGCGGCGATCATGAAGCTCTACAGCGATCGCCAACGCAACCGGCCTTCCGAATAGTTTTCGCGATGGGTCTGTGGCTCGGCACATCTCCGTTGATCCTGGCGTCGCAGAGCAGCGCGCGAAAAATGCTGCTGGCCAATGCCGGGCTGGAGTTCAGGGCTGTGACCGCTGATATCGACGAACGCGGTATTCAAGGCGCTTCAGAGCTTTCAAATCCGCGCGAGATCGCTTTGCTGCTGGCGCGCGAAAAGGCCAAGGCGGTCTGCGCCCGTTATCCCGGGAGCTACGTGATCGGCGCCGATCAGACGCTGGCTCTTGGCAACCGCCTCTTCAACAAGCCCGCGGGCCGCCCGCAGGCGTTGGCGCAATTGAGCGAGCTTGCCGGCAACAGCCATGAGCTGAACTCCGCAGTCGCCGTGGCGCATGACGGCAAGATTGTTTTCGAAGACGTCTCGATCGCCCGCATGACGATGCGTGAGATGACCGAGGGCGAGCTTTCAGCGTATCTGGATGTTGCCGGCGACGCCGTTACGACCAGCGTCGGCGCCTATCAGCTGGAGGGGTTGGGCATCCATCTGTTCGAGCGCATCGAGGGCGATCATTTCACCATTCTCGGTCTGCCGTTGCTGCCGCTGCTTGCGTTCCTGCGAAGCGAACGGCTAGTTGCCGTGTGAATGACAGACATGGCTGTAGGCTGATGCGGATCCTCGGACTGACCGGCTCGATCGGGATGGGCAAATCGACCACCGCAAAGCTGTTCGCGGAGGCCGGCGTGCCCGTCTACGACGCCGATGCAGCCGTGCATCAGCTCTATGAAGGTGAAGCGGCGCCGGCGATCGAGGCCGCCTTTCCCGGCACCACCGTGAACGGCAAGGTGGACCGGCCAAAATTGTCGGCGCGCGTGGTGCACGATCCCGCCGCCATCAAGCAGCTCGAGCAGATCGTGCATCCGATGCTCGGCGCCTCCCGGCAAAAGTTCTTTGCCGAGGCCGAGGCTGCCAAGGCGCCGGTCGTAGTGCTGGACATCCCGCTGCTGTTCGAAACCGGCGGCGAGAAGCGGGTCGATGCCGTGGTCGTGGTCTCGACCTCGCCGGAACTCCAGCGCGAGCGGGTGCTGGCGCGCGGCACGATGGACGAGGCCAAGCTGGACGCCATCATCGCCAAGCAGACGCCCGATGCCGAGAAGCGCAAGCGGGCCGATTTCGTGGTGGATACCTCGCACGGACTCGAGCCGGTGCGGGCGCAAATCGCGCACATCCTCGCCGAGGTCGTTAAGATGCCGCAGCGGCGAGCCTGATTCGCCGCCTCTCCGGCGTTCAGCACTCCGATCTCAACTTACTGATCTCAAGTCATGCGCGAAATCGTCCTCGACACCGAAACCACCGGCCTCGATCCGCTCCGCGGCGATCGTCTGGTCGAAATCGGCTGCGTCGAGATCTTCAACCGCATGCCGACTGGCCAGACCTATCACGTCTATATCAATCCTGAGCGGGACATGCCGGCGGAAGCCTTCGCGGTGCACGGGCTGTCGGCCGAATTCCTGTCGACCAAGCCGCTGTTCCACGAAGTCGCCGATGCGTTTCTCGAGTTCATCGGCGATGCGCCGCTGGTGATCCACAATGCCTCGTTCGACATCGGCTTCATCAACGCCGAGCTCGACAGGATCAAGCGCGCAGCGATCCCGCGTGAGCGGCTGGTCGACACGCTGCTGCTTGCGCGACGCAAGCATCCCGGCGTGTCGAACCGGCTCGACGATCTCTGCTCGCGCTATGCGATCGACAATTCACACCGCACCAAGCACGGCGCGCTGCTGGATGCCGAGCTGCTGGCCGAGGTCTATGTCGATCTGGTCGGGGCGCGTCAGTCGCAGCTGCTTCTGGCGTCGGAGAGCGAAGAGATTCGCATCAATGCTGCGGGCGATACGCCGCGGCGGCAGCGCCTGGTGCCGCTTGCGCCGCGGGTTTCTGATGCCGAGCGGGAGGCCCACCGGGCCTTCATCGCAACGATGGGCGAAAAGGCGATCTGGAACGAGTATCTCGTTGCTCCAGTCGCCTCTCCGGCTGGTTAAGGTTGTGAGTTAGGCCTGACCGGTCTGGCCGCCGCCCTGGGAGGCCATTTGCCGCTCCATGTTCTGGCGATAGAGACCGACGAAGTCGACCGGATCCAGCATCAAGGGCGGGAACCCGCCGTCGCGCACTGCGGTGGCAATGATCTCGCGTGCGAACGGGAACAGCAGGCGCGGGCACTCGATCATGACCAGCGGATGCAGATTCTCCTTGGGCACGTTGGCGATGCGGAACACGCCGGCATAGGCGAGCTCGAACGAGAACATGATCTTGCCCGCGGTCTCGGCCTTGCCCTCGACCGACAGCGTCACCTCGAACTCCTGTTCGCTGAGATTGTTGGCGCTGACGTTGATCTGGATGTTGATCTGGGGCGGCTGGCTCTGCTGCTGGAGCGAGCTCGGCGCGTTCGGATTTTCGAACGACAGGTCCTTGGTATATTGCGCCAGCACGTTGAGCTGGGGAGCCTGGGCCGCCTCGGGAGGGGTGCCGTTACCGTTGGTCATGAGAGTCTCTCCTTACCCGATTTGGGCTGAATTTCGCGGCGGTTGGCTAACATAGGGCTGCCTCGTTCCACAAGGACGAACGGTCCCGGGGTGGGATTTCCGGCCGCGCCAAGCCTTGCGGCGGTCATCCGGCCTTTTCCGCAAAATAGCGCCTTAAACGATTGAAGATGCGCGATTTCCGGGCAGGATCGGGTTTCCCCTTAAGCATAAAACGCGCTACACTCGGTGCTGTGCCAAAAGGCGCCATTGGCCGGGCAAGATTTCGTGCCTACATCCCCAGGACCTGACGTGGACCTAAAATGGTGATGTAGACTTGCCGTTCCCGTGTGGAACGGTCTACTGGCCGGATTGATTTTCCCGGCGACGACCCCAAAAGCGAAGACCCAGGCATCGGCCAGAAAGCGAATACGACGTGGACATCTACACCATCATCTTCCTGGCGCTGGCGGTCTTCATCTTTCTGCGGCTGCGCAGCGTGCTGGGGCAGCGCACCGGCAACGAACGGCCGCCTTTCGATCGGACCGCCGCCCGCAATGCGCTGGGGGGTGCCCAGGACAACAACGTCGTGACCATGCCGGGCAAGGTGATCGACCAGGCCCCGCTGGCGCCGACCGCCGACCCAACCCCGCCCTCCGACCGCTGGAAGGGCCTCGCCGAACCCGGGACCACGCTGGCGCAGGGCCTGGATGCCATCGTCGAGAAGGATTCCACCTTTGACCCGCGTCATTTCATCTCGGGCGCCCGCGGCGCCTATGAGATGATCGTGCTGGCCTTCGCCAACGGCGACCGCCGCGCGCTGCGCGACCTGTTGTCGCCGGACGTCTATGACAGCTTCGACGCGGCGATCAAGGAACGCGAGAAGAACGAGCAGAAGACCGAGACCCGCTTCGTCTCGATCGACAAGGCCGAGCTGGTCGGCGCCGAGCTGCGCGACCGGACCGCCCAGCTCACGATCCGTTTCGTCTCGCAGATGATCTCGGCCACCCGGGACAAGGCCGGCAACATCGTCGACGGCAGTGCCGACACGGTTGCCGACATCACCGACATCTGGACTTTCGCCCGCGACATCACCTCTCGCGATCCGAACTGGAAGCTGGTTGGCACCGGAACCGCGAATTAAGATCCTATTGAAGAACAGCGCGACCGCGCTTTGCGCAGGCGTCGTCGTGCTGTCGTCGTTTTCGCTCGGCGCCGAGGCGGCGCGGCGCCACTACCGCAACCATCACCATCATCTCCCGCACTTGCCCGCTGCTCCGCCGCGGGCCTTGCCCTATCCGCAACTCCCCCTGCCGTTCGAAATATCAGGCGCGCAATACATGCCGCTGGCCTGGGCGGACGTGAAGGGCTGGGGCGACGACAATCATCTCGCCGCGTTCAAGACATTCCGTGCGAGCTGCAAGTCGATCAATGCGCAGACCGGCGCGACTGAACCGAAAGCGCTGGCAGGTTCGCTGAACGAGCCTTGCAAGGTCGCGAAGACGCTCGAGCTCAGCGACGACGCGAAAGCAAAGACCTTCTTCGAGGAGAATTTTGCGCCGCTGCGCATCTCGCGGCTCGGCGAGCCCGACGGTTTCGTCACCGGCTATTACGAGCCGGTGCTGGAGGGATCGCGCACCCAGACCGACATCTACAACGTTCCTGTCTACCGCCGCCCTTCGAATCTGTTCGTGCGCGGCTACAAGCAGGATTCGGTGAGCCTGCCCAACAAGGGCCCGGTCTATCGCAAGATCGGCCGCCGCAAGCTGGTGCCCTATTACGACCGCGGCGAGATCGAGGACGGCAAGATCGCCGGCCGCGGACTGGAGATCGCCTGGCTGAAGGATCCCACCGATCTGTTGTTCGCGCAGATCCAGGGTTCGGCGCGCATCAAGTTCGACGACGGCAGCTCGGTCCGCCTCAACTACGACGCCTATAACGGCTATCCCTACACCGCCGTCGGTCGCATCCTGATCGAGCGCGGCATCATCCCCAGGGAAGAGATGTCGATGCAGAAGATCAGGGAGTGGATGACGCAAAGCCCTGACGGCGCCAAGGAGCTGCGCCGGGCGAACCGCGCCTACATCTTCTTTCGCGAGGTCAATTTGTCCGACAAGGACGAGGCGGTGGGTGCGCAAGGCATTCCGCTGACGGCGGGACGCTCGATCGCGGTCGACAAATCGCTGCATGTCTACGGCACGCCGTTCTTCATCGAGGGCGAGCTGCCGATCGAATCCGACCGCGCGAAGACACCATTTCATCGGCTGATGATCGCGCAGGACACCGGCTCGGCCATCATCGGGCCTGCGCGCGCCGATCTGTTTTTCGGTGCGGGCCAGGAGGCCGGCCGCGTCTCCGGCCGGCTGCGCCATCCCATGCATTTCGTGATGCTGGTGCCGAAGGGCCTCGATCCCTCGGTTCGTGCCGCGCGTCTGCCGGTGCCTGATCCGCGTCCCTCGGAGAAGATCGCAAAGCTGTTTCCGCAGACCGATCCGGGCAAGGGGACGACGAAGCCGGCAGCGGCGGCCGCTTCAGCGGACAACAAGACCGAAACAATTGCCACCGCAGGTCCGGTCCCGCTACCGGTGCCGCGCCCAGCGATCGAGCCCGCTCCCGAACCGCAGCGGCCGGTGAAGAAGCGTCCCCATCGGCAGCAATGAAGCGATCGTCTCGTCCGCCCGTGCTGGAGCCTCGCCCCTCGCCGCGTCGTCGCGCGCTGAGCGAGGAGGAGCGCGAGCTGTGGGAGACGGTCGCCAAACAGGTCAAGCCGCTGCGGAAGCACCGCGTGGCCAAGGCGGTAGTCAAGGCGGGGGTCAAGGCGCACGTCGCGCCGCTCGCTGGACCTTCACTGGTAGCCCCGGCGCTGCGGCCCTCGCCACCGCCGAGGCCGGTGGCTGAGGCCCCGGCGCCGCGTATCGCGAAGCCGCAAGTCCCGCCCTTGGCGCCGCTTGGCAAGCGCGAGCGCACAAAGCTGTCGCGCGGCCGCAGCGAGATCGAGGCACGGCTCGACCTGCACGGCATGACCCAGACGCGCGCCCATCGCGCGCTGACCGGATTCCTGCACCGCGCCCATCATAACGGCCTGACCTTCGTGCTCGTCATCACCGGCAAGGGTCGCAGCGGCGGCGAAAGCGGCGTGCTGCGCCGCCAGGTGCCGGAATGGCTGAGCCTGCCGGAATTCCGCGCCTTCGTCGTGGGATTCGAGACGGCGCATATCGGCCATGGCGGCGAGGGCGCGCTGTATGTGCGGATCAGGCGGGCCAGACTCTAGAACGGCCGGATGATTCCGACGCGCGGGATCAGGGTGATGATCAGGCCGAAGATGTTTGTCTTCCGGTCGTCAGGCGGAATCAGCGCCGTCTCGTGCGCCGCCGGCAGCATCTTCACCGCATGCAGGATCAGGAACATGCAGACCGCCCAGTTCGAGATCCAGCGCGAATAGTCGAACACCATCACGAACATCACGAGATAGGCGATGCTGATGCCGATCAACGCCGCGATGACGAGGCGACGGTGCATCTCGCTCGCGAGCGTGCCGATCAGCTTCGCGAGGAAACGCCACAGCGGCGTGTGCAGCCAGATCAGCAACGCGAACACAGGTATGCCGAGGCTGTTGTGCGGCAGGCGGCCCCAAGTGTCGGAAACTTCCTTCGCCAGCGGCTGGTACCAGATATAGGCGAATTGCAAGAGATCGGTGCGCGAGGGATCGGCCATGCGCGTTTTCAGATAGGCGACGAAGTCCGCCTCCGGGATCGGCATCGTTCCCCAGAATTGCGCGGCGAAGAACAGCGCGGAGACGATCGCGAGGGCGACGATACCGAACGCGACATTGCCGCGATCAAGCCCGTAAGCGAGATAGTGCCTGATCACGACGATGGTGACGATCGTCGGCACATACATCAAGAGATGAATGTGGTGGATCAGCACGAGGATGACCGAGAACAGCGCTGCCGTGGCGACGAACAGCAGCGAGCGCGCGGGCATCAGCAGCAGGATCATGGCCAGCGCACAGCCATAGATGTCGAAATGGCCGAGCGTGTGCATGAAATTCTTCAGGAAGAACGGCGAGCCCGCGATGAAGACGAACAGCGGCAGCGTCTTCGCGGTGAAGCCGAAGGTCTTCTGGAACAGCTTTGCGTACAGCCCCAGCGTCGCCAGCCACGTCACCCCGCCCAGCGCGAACACCAGCCAGACCGGCACCTTGTCGGTGAACAGCGCGACGGCTGCCCCGATCAGCGCGCGCTTGATGAAGCCGAAATGGTAGTCGACCAGGAGGTGGATGTAGGGGACGTAAGGCGGCAGCTGGATCTTGTGCACGAACACGCCGACGATCACCGCCGCGTTGATCGCGAGCAGCAGGCGCCAGGGATTTTGCAAGATGCGTACGGTCACGCCGCATCCATAGCGTGACCGCCCCGAATTACAAAATAAACCGGCTCAGATCCGCGTTCTTGGCGAGATCACCGACGTGCTTCTGCACGAAATCGGCATCGACCTTGACGGTCTCGCCGCTACGGTCGGGGGCGGTGAAGGAGATCTCGTCCAGCACCCGCTCCATCACGGTCTGCAGCCGCCGGGCGCCGATGTTCTCGACGGTCGAGTTCACGGCGACCGCGACGTCGGCGAGCGCGTCGATGGCGCTGTCGGTGATGTCGAGGGTCACGCCCTCGGTCTGCATCAAGGCGACATATTGCTTGATCAGCGAGGCCTCGGGCTCGGTCAGGATGCGGCGCATGTCGTCGCGGGTCAGCGCCTGCAATTCGACGCGGATCGGCAGGCGGCCCTGCAATTCCGGCAACAGGTCGGACGGCTTTGCGACGTGGAAGGCGCCGGAGGCGATGAACAGGATGTGGTCGGTCTTGACCGCGCCATGCTTGGTCGAGACCGTGGTGCCTTCGATCAGCGGCAAGAGATCGCGCTGCACGCCCTCGCGCGAGACGTCGCCGCCGACGCGGCCGTCACGGGCGCAGATCTTGTCGATCTCGTCGAGGAACACGATGCCGTTGTTCTCGACCGCGCTGATCGCCTCCAGCGTCAGCTGATCATTATCCAGCAGCTTGTCGGATTCCTCGTTGACGAGGATCTCGTGCGAGCCTTCCACGGTCAGGCGCCGCGTCTTGCTGCGGCCCCCTAGCTTGCCAAAGATGTCGCCGATCGAGATCGCGCCCATCTGCGCGCCCGGCATGCCCGGGATCTCGAACATCGGCATGCCGCCGCCGGAGGATTGCGTCTCGATCTCGATGTCCTTGTCGTTGAGCTCGCCGGCGCGCAGCTTCTTGCGAAAGGATTCCCGCGTCGTGGAAGAGGCATTGGCGCCGACCAGCGCATCGAGCACGCGCTCCTCGGCGGCGAGCTGGGCCCGGGCGTGCACGTCCTTGCGCTTCTTCTCGCGGACCTGGGCGATCGCGACCTCGACGAGGTCGCGCACGATCTGCTCGACGTCGCGGCCGACATAGCCGACCTCGGTGAACTTCGTCGCTTCCACCTTCAGGAAGGGCGCGTTCGCGAGTTTTGCCAGTCGCCGCGCGATTTCGGTCTTGCCGACGCCGGTGGGGCCGATCATCAGGATGTTCTTCGGCAGCACCTCCTCGCGCAAGGAGCCTTCGAGCTGCTGTCGCCGCCAGCGATTGCGCAGCGCGATCGAGACGGCGCGCTTGGCATCGGCCTGGCCGACGATGAAACGGTCGAGTTCGGAAACGATTTCACGCGGAGAGAAGTCTGTCATGGGACCTTAGCTAGGGTCAGTTGCGGAGGAGGACAAGCCGCTTTTTTCGGCCGTCAGATGATCGGCGGGCCCGATTGCCATTGCTTCAACGCCTCGATCGGATGGATCAGCATCAGGATGTTGAGCGTCAGATTGTCGCGAATGTGCAGCGCCAGCATGATCTCGAAGGCGAGGCCGATCAGGACGGTCATCGAGACCGGCAGTGCGCGCGCGACGAGGAACCCGAGCACCATGGCCAGATTGTCGGAGACCGAGTTGACGATGCTGTCGCCGAAATAATCCAGCGAGATCGTGCCGGCGCGGTAGCGCTCGATGATGAAGGGCGAGTTCTCGACGATCTCCCAGGCGCCTTCGATCAGCATCGCGATGATCAGCCGAGCAGGCCAGGACAAGCTGAGGAACGGCAGGCGCACGAACAGCAGCCAGGTCAGGCCGTAGAACAGGAAGCCGTGCAGCACGTGCGAGAAGGTGTACCAGTCGGCGATGTGCTGGGAATTCTCCGAGCTGTTCACCACGCCGTGCCACAGCTTGACAGTGCCGCAGGTGCAGATCGGCACCCGCCCCATCGCAAGCAGGATCGCGGCCTGCAGAGCCAGCAGCGATAGCGCGATGCCGGCCCAGGCAAGTGGTGAAAACGCGGTCTTGCTTGCGCGTGCGTGAACCAGCGTCATGCTTCGCGCACCATCAGCAGCGCCGCTCCGTCCGGCGTCTCGACCAAGCGGTCGCGGACGAAGCCGGCCTTCTCATAGGCGCGCAGGGCGCGCGCGTTGAGCGGATCGGGATCGGTGACCATGCGCGGCAGGCCGCTGCGAGACTGCTCATCGACAAACTGGCGGATCAACGCCGAGCCGTGACCGCGTCCGATCATGTCGCTTTCGCCGATGAACTGATCGATCCCACGCGTGCCCTCCGGTTGCGGCCCGAAGCCCGTATTCCAGGCGGTCAGGCGGTAGCACTGAAGATAGCCGAAGGGCTTGTCGTCGGCCAACACGATGAACTGGTCCATCGCGGGCTCGTCGAGGTCGCCGCTGACGAGCGCGTACTGCTCGTCCGGATCGCCCCACCATTCCCGCACATGGGCCTCGCCCAGCCACCGCCGGATCAGCGGCAGGTCGGCCGCTGTCATTGGGCGGAAGGTGTAGGTGGGCGTCATCCCGCGCCGATGGCGGTGCGCTCCCTCTCCCGCTTGCGGGAGAGGGCTGGGGAGAGGGTATCTCCACAATGGGATAGCCCCCAAGGGGAGAAAGCCCCCACCCGGCGCTTCGCGCCGACCTCCGCCGCAAGCGGGAGAGGTTGCACCGTGCATGTGGATAGGCTTTCGGACAAATGACCCTCCGCCCTACCCTGTCGCCAGGCTCTCGATGGTCAGATTGCGGTTCGTGTAGACGCAAATATCCGCGGCGATGTCCATGGAGCGGCGGACGATGGTTTCGGCGTCCTTGTCGGTGTCGAGCAGGGCCCGTGCCGCCGCCAGCGCGTAATTGCCGCCGGAGCCGATCGCCATCACGCCGGCTTCGGGCTCCAGCACGTCGCCGGTGCCTGTGAGCACCAGGGAGACGTCCTTGTCGGCCACGATCATCATGGCCTCCAGCCGCCGCAGATAGCGGTCGGTGCGCCAGTCCTTGGCCAGTTCCACCGCCGCCCGGGTCAGCTGCCCCGGATATTGCTCGAGCTTGGCCTCCAGCCGCTCGAACAGGGTGAAGGCGTCGGCGGTCGCGCCGGCAAAGCCGCCGATCACGTCGCCCTTGCCGAGCTTTCGGACCTTCTTGGCGTTGGACTTGATCACGGTCTGGCCGATCGAGACCTGGCCGTCGCCGCCGACCACCACCTTGCCGCCCTTGCGGACCGTCAAAATCGTGGTGCCGTGCCAGCCCGGGGAGCTGTTCTGGGAATCCTGCATGAATGATCCTCGTTGTCCGGCCTGATTTAGGCGGTCGACAACCGGGGCACAACGGGCCGTTCCGGGCCGAATTTCGCTCACCATAGGCAGAAGTAGAGGGCCAGCCGGCCGTTCCCGCAGTAGCGAAGGGGGCATTTGGCTGTTATTAGACTGGCGTTTTCGGCTCCCTAGCTAGGATGAAAGCCAGTTTTCAATGCGCACCGCGACGATCAAGCGCAAGACCAAGGAAACCGACATCGAGGTCACCGTGAACCTCGATGGCACCGGCGTGGCCAATATCGCGACCGGCATCGGCTTTTTCGACCATATGCTCGATCTCCTCGCCCGCCATTCCCGCATCGACCTCACGGTCAAGGCGGTGGGCGACCTGCACATTGATTATCACCATACCACCGAAGACACCGGCATCGCGCTCGGCCAGGCGGTCAGGCAGGCGCTCGGCAACATGGCGGGCATCACCCGCTATGCCGGCGTGCACATGCCCATGGACGAGACGCTGTCGCGCGTGGTCATCGACATCTCGGGCCGTCCGTTCCTGGTGTTCAAGGCCGACTTCCCCCGCGACAAGATCGGTGAGTTCGACACCGAGCTGGTGCGCGAGTGGTTCCAGGCCTTCGCCATGAACGCCGGCGTGACTCTCCACGTCGAGACCCTATATGGCGATAACAGCCACCATATCGCCGAGTCCTGCTTCAAGGGTCTGGCGCGGGCGCTGCGCACGGCGGTCGCGATCGATCCGAAGGCTGTGGGCGAGATCCCGTCCACCAAGGGCTCGCTCGGCGGCTGACATTCGGGCCGGCGGCACACGCCGCCTATCACTGAATTCCGAGGAACGGGGCATCACCATGCCTGTCTACACAGTTCACGCTCCCTCCCCTGCCGGAGCCGATCTGCGCGCGACCGACAAATTCGTGTTCGTGCGCGACGGCTTTCATTTCTGGGCGATGATCTTCGGACCGCTCTGGCTGCTGTGGAACAGGCTGTGGCTGGCGCTGATCGGCTATCTGATCTTCGTCGCCGCGTTCAATGCGGGGCTGTCGAGCCTCGGCGTCGGACGCTCGTCGATCTTCTTCGCCGACCTCATCGTCGCCCTCTTGATGGGTCTTGAGGCTGCGAGCCTGCGCCGCTGGACGCTGTCGCGCGGCAATTGGCGGCAGCTCGACGTGGTGGTTGCCGACGACGAGGACACGGCCGAGCGCCGCTTCTTCGAGCGCTGGAGCAAATCCCAGCACGGCATCGTCAATGATCAATGGGCCGTCGATCGCGGCGGCCCGCCGCCGACCCGCAGCGTGCCGGGTCAGCCATTCTCGAACCCGCCGCCGATTCCGGCCGGCGGCATCATTGGATTGTTTCCAGAACCGGGAGGGTCAAGATGAGCGTCGCCATCATCGATTACGGTTCCGGCAATCTGCATTCCGCCGCGAAGGCCTTCGAGCGCGCCGCGCGCAGCCTGGAGAACCCGCAAAAGGTCTTTGTTACCAGCGATCCGGACCAAGCTTACGAAGCCGACCGCCTGGTGCTGCCCGGCGTCGGCGCCTTCGCCGATTGCCGCCGCGGGCTCGATGCCGTCAACGGCATGGTCGAGGCGATCACCGAAGCGGTGCGCGTCAAGGCGCGCCCGTTCTTCGGCATCTGCGTCGGCATGCAGCTGATGGCGAGCCGCGGCAAGGAGCATGTCGTCACCGAAGGCTTGAACTGGATCGGCGGCGACGTCGAGAAGATCACGCCGCGCGACGAGAGCCTGAAGATCCCGCACATGGGCTGGAATACGCTGGAGGTGCTCAGGGAGCATCCGGTGCTGAACAAGCTGCCGCTCGGCCCCAAGGGCCAGCACGCTTATTTCGTGCACTCCTATCACCTCAACGCCGCCAACGAGGCGGACGTGCTCGCGCGCGCCGATTACGGTGGGCCTGTCACCGCGATCGTCGGCAAGGACACCGCCATCGGCACGCAGTTTCACCCCGAGAAGAGCCAGCGCTTCGGCCTCGCTCTGATCTCGAACTTTTTGCGATGGAAGCCGTGATTCTCTTTCCCGCGATCGACCTCAAGAACGGCCAATGCGTGCGCCTCGAGCAAGGCGACATGGCGCGCGTGACCGTGTTCAACCTCAATCCGGCCGCGCAGGCGCAGAGCTTTGTCGAGCAGGGCTTTGAGTATCTGCACGTCGTCGACCTCGACGGCGCCTTCGCCGGCAAGCCGGTGAATGCCGAGGCCGTCGAGGCGATGCTGAAGACGATCAAGATTCCGGTGCAGCTCGGCGGCGGCATTCGCGATCTCAAGACCGTCGAGGCCTGGCTCGACAAGGGCATCACCCGCGTCATCATCGGCACGGCGGCGGTGCGCGATCCGGAATTGGTGAAATCCGCCGCGAAGACATTCCCCGGCCGCGTCGCGGTCGGGCTCGATGCGCGCGACGGCAAGGTCGCGGTCGAAGGCTGGGCCGAGACTTCGCAGGTCACGGTGCTGGAGATCGCCAAGCGGTTCGAGGATGCCGGCGTCGCCGCGATCATCTTCACCGACATCGCGCGCGACGGCCTGCTCAAGGGCCTGAACCTCGATGCGACCATTGCGCTTGCCGATGCCATCTCGATTCCCGTGATCGCCTCGGGCGGCCTCGCCTCGATCGAGGACGTCAAGGCGATGCTGACGCCGCGCGCGAAAAAGCTCGCCGGCGCGATTGCGGGCCGCGCGCTTTACGACGGCCGGCTCGATCCCGCGGCCGCCCTCACCTTGATCCGCAACGCGCGCACCGCCTAGGAGCCGACACATGTTCAAGGTGCGCGTGATCCCCTGCCTCGACGTCAAGGACGGCCGCGTCGTCAAGGGTGTCAACTTCGTCGACCTGCGCGATGCCGGCGATCCCGTCGAGGCCGCCATTGCCTATGACGCCGCCGGCGCCGACGAGCTCACCTTCCTCGACATCACCGCCACTCACGAAAACCGCGGCATCATGCTCGACGTGGTCCGCCGCACCGCGGAAGCCTGTTTCATGCCCGTCACCGTCGGTGGCGGCGTGCGCGAGGTCAACGACATCAAGACGCTGCTGCGCGCGGGAGCCGACAAGGTCTCGATCAACAGCGCCGCGGTATCGCGGCGCGAGTTCGTCAAGGAAGCGGCCGAGAAATTCGGCGAGCAGTGCGTCGTGGTCGCGATCGACGCCAAGCGGGTCAAGCGCCCGGGCGGTGACCGCTGGGAGATCTTTACCCATGGCGGCCGCAACTCGACCGGCATCGATGCGATCGAATATGCCCAGGAAGTGGTCTCGCTCGGCGCCGGCGAAATCCTGCTCACCTCGATGGACCGCGATGGCACGAGGCAAGGATTCGACATCCCGCTGACCCGGGCGATCGCCGACAGCGTGCCCGTCCCGGTGATCGCCTCGGGCGGCGTCGGCAATCTCGACCATCTCGTCGACGGCATCCGCGATGGACACGCCACGGCTGTGCTGGCGGCCTCGATCTTCCATTTCGGGGAATTCACCATCCGCGAAGCCAAGGAGCACATGGCCCGCCGCGGACTGGCGATGCGCCTCGATGCCTGACGACTCCCGTTCGTAAAAGTGCTACATGAGGTAGCGGGGATGGCCTCCGTAGCCAAGTCTGCTGCCAAGCGTGTTTTCGAGTAAGTCCGATGCCGCGTTTCACGATCCACGATCTGGCCGAGACCATCGACGCCCGCGCGGCGGCCGGCGGCGAGGCGTCCTATACCCGCAAGCTCCTCGACAAGGGCGCCGAGCATTGCGCAAAGAAGTTCGGTGAGGAAGCAGTCGAAACCGTAATCGCAGCAGTCGAAAACGATCGCGCGCATCTGATCGCTGAAAGTGCCGACCTGCTCTATCACTTCCTTGTCTTGCTCAAGGCCCGCGGCGTAAAGCTGGAGGACGTCGAGGCGGCGCTGGACAAGCGGACGAATATGTCTGGGTTGGAAGAGAAAGCGTCACGCAAGAGCGGCAGCTAGTCAGGCTCTCAACGGAAAGGTCGCGTCATGGATATCCGCGCACCCGAGCAGCAGTATAATCCGTACCGCGTTTATACGCGCGAAGAGTGGTCGCGACTGCGCGACGACACGCCGATGACGCTGGAGCCGGGCGAGTTCGACCGGCTGCGCTCACTGCACGACCGCCTCGACCTTCAGGAGGTCGAGGACATCTACCTTCCACTGTCGCGCCTGCTCTCGATCTACGTCGATGCGATGCAGCGCCTGTATTACGCCGAGCGCCAGTTCCTCAACATCCGCGACCGCAAGGTACCCTACATCATCGGCGTCGCCGGATCGGTCGCCGTCGGGAAATCCACCACGGCCCGCGTGCTCCAGGCGCTGCTGGCGCGCTGGTCACCGCGTCCGAAGGTCGAGCTGATCACCACCGACGGGTTTCTCTATCCCAACGCGGTGCTCGATAGGCAGGGCATCATGCAGAAGAAGGGTTTCCCTGAAAGCTACGACCTGCCGCTGCTGCTCAGCTTCCTCTCCGATATCAAGTCCGGCCGGCGTCATGTGCGCGCGCCGGTCTATTCGCATCTGACCTACGACATCGTGCCGAACCAGTGGGCCGAGATCGACCAGCCCGACATCCTGATCGTCGAGGGCGTCAACGTGCTGCAGACCGGCAAGCTGCCGCGGGACGGCAAGGCGGTGCCCGTGGTCTCCGACTTCTTCGATTTCTCGGTCTATATCGACGCCGACGAGGCGGCGCTGCGGCAATGGTACATCAAGCGCTTCCTGGCGCTGCGCGACACCGCGTTCACCAATCCAAAGTCGTACTTCAACCGCTATGCGCTGCTGTCGGACGATGAAGCCACCGCGACCGCGATCGCGATCTGGGAGCGCACCAACCTCGCCAATCTCGAGGACAACATCCTGCCGACCCGCCCCCGCGCGACGCTGATCCTGAAGAAGGGCGCCGACCACACGGTGGAGAGCGTGGCGCTCAGGCGGCTGTGATCGCGTCGGTTGAGCAGGCGCTGGTCTGTTCGGGCAAAAAGTGTCTTTTGTTGCAGACCGGCAAGCGGTATTCGGCTATGACCTTCGAAATGCGAGGGCTCCATGGTTGATCGTCTCAGAAGCGCCGCCGAGCATCTGGAAGCACCGACCTGCCCGGATTGCCATATCGAGATGAGATGGTGGCGATCCGAACTGCTCGCGGACGAGCCGGTTCCGATCATCGCGCACCTCTTCGTCTGCCCGCATTGCAAGCGCGCCGCGCAGGCGGACACCGTCTTCAAGGGAACTCCGGGGCCGCCCGAGAGGCTCTCCGCGCCACGTTTTATGGCGCACGCCGCGTAACGGGTCACTTGCGGATCTGCTGCCGCTCTCTTGAACCGATGAAGATCTGCCATGCCGTCAGGAACATCGCGGCGACAAGCGGGCCGATGACGAAGCCGTTCGCGCCAAAGGTTGCAAGGCCGCCGAGCGTGGCGAGCAGCACGACGTAGCTGGGCATCCGGATCGACTGGCCGACCAGGACAGGACGCAGAAAATTGTCGGCAAGACCGATCACGAAGGTTCCGAAAGCGAGCAGGATGAGCCCCTTCGTGACCGAGCCGGCCACAAGCAAATAGAGTCCGGCTGGCGCCCAGACGAGGGCGGAGCCGAGCACGGGCAGAAGCGAAAGCAGCGCCATGATGGCGCCCGCCAGCAGCGGCGCGGTCAGGCCGAGCAGCCAGAAGATCAGCCCGCCCAGGGCGCCCTGGATCATCGCAACCAGGATGATGCCCTTGATCGTCCCGCGAACCGCCAGCGTGAACGCGTCCAGGATCTCGACGGTTTGGCTCGCGCGCAGCGGCAGCGCGTCGCGGATGCGCAGGTTCAGCTCGTCGCCGTCGCGCAGGAAGAAGAACAGCAGGTACAGCATCACGAGCAGGCTCGCGACGAACTCCAGCGTCAATTGGCCGAGGTTGATCGCATGCCCGGCGAGCTGCTGGCCGGCCGGCACCACCAGGCTCGACAGGCGTTCCTTCAGTGCGGTCAGATCGATGCCGGCCAGGCGATCCGATATGGAGGCGGCCCAATCCGGCAGCGCGGCTTTCAGCTGCTGCAGGGGATGAGCCAGATTGATCTCGCCGGTCTGAACGCGCTGGTAGAGCTCGCCGCCCTGGTCGATGAGCGACGCGATCACGATCCCGACGGGGATCAGGACCATGACGACCACCACGATGACGGTGGAGAGCGCAGCAAGGTTGCGCCATTCCGGAAACATTTCCAGGCAGCGTCGATAGACCGGCGCGAAGATGATCGCCAGCAGCGTGGCCCACAACACCGCGCCGGAGAACGGCCAAAGCAGCCAGCCGAACACGAGGGTGATCGCGCCGAGCCAGACGAGGAATGAGCGGTCTTCCGATGTTCTCACGTGTCGCCGGCCTCCAGTCGCACCTTACCGGACTTTGCTAGCACAGGACCGAGGCGGAGCGGCAAGTCACGGTCGCAAGTCACGCCCCGCCTCCGTCGCGCCGCCGGCCGGATGGATGCGGCCTGTCACTTGCCGGTCTTCGCGGTCCAATCAGCGATCTTGATGCGCCCCGCAAAGGTGGCGGGGCCGGAGCCACCGGCCTTGTAAACGAAGGCTTCGCCTTCCTGCACGTCGCCGGCCTCCTTGCCGAAGGCATCGGCGATGTTTGTCTTGTGGGTGATCAGGAACGTGTTGGTGCCGGCTTTCGGCGGCGCATCGACGAGTTGACGCACGGCCTGTCCCGCCTTGGCATTGGCACCGGTCGGGTTTGCCATTCCCGACGCGCTGGCATTGCTGCTGTCCGTCAGCGCATCGACCGGCTTGACCTCGTGGCCGGAGATCAGCTTGCCGGCCTCGATCGCGCGGTTCAGCCGGCTGGTGTAGACATCGCCGATCGGGATCGCGAGCTCCTTGATTGCCGCCCCGATCTGGCGCGCCATGTCCCTGCCCTTGTCGCTGAGCTGGCGCTGCGCGCTCATATCGTCGAACTTGAAGGGATAGACGTCCTTTTGGCTGTCGTCGGTGGCGGTGTGCCGGAAGATCAGCACGTAGCCGCCTTGCTTGAGCGAGGCGATGAGATCAGGCGTATCGGCCGCGGCGTGTCGGGAGAAGCCGGCGAGCAGGACAATCAATGTGAGGCGGCAAAGCACGTTCATGCGCAAAATCCTCGATTGCAAATGCCCCCCGAGGATGGTGACGCGCAAACCGCTCGACTTCAATTATGGAATGCTGACCGACCCGGGTTCCCGCGAGGTTCCCGATCAGACGGCCAGCCGCCGCGCGGCCGCGAGCCCTGCCAGCGCCTCGTCGAGCTTGTCGCGATCGAGCGGCTTGATCAGAAAGCCGGTCATGCCGGCTTCGAAGCAGGCATAGCGATCCTCCACCAGCGTATTGGCGGTGAGCGCGAGGATCGGCGTGTGGTGGCTGCCCGTGGCGGCCTCATGCGCGCGGATCCGCTTCGTCGCCTCGATGCCGTCGAGCTGCGGCATCTGGATATCCATCAGCACGAGATCATAGGGGGTACCGGCCGATGACGCTGCAAGCCAGGATTCCAGCGCGGCCTCGCCGTGCACGGCGATCACGACGCGATGGCCGAGCTTCGTCAGCAGCGAGCGCATCAACAGCGCGTTGATCTCGTTGTCCTCTGCGACGAGGATCGACAGGCCCTTTGCTTGTGGCCCGCCCTTAGCTTCAGCCGGTGGTTCCGGCGCGAGATCGGGCGAGGCGACCTCCGGCGTCAGCGAAAGGCGCGCGGCGAGCGAGGCCGCCCGCAGCGGCTTCACCAGAAAGCCGGTGAAGGCCGGCGACAACTTTTCATGGCGCGAGCTCGACGTCAGCAGGACGAGGCGCTGCGGCGCATGCGCGCGGGCCATGTCGCCCAGCTGGTCGGCCAATTCAGGGCCGATCGCGCGATCGATCAGCACGACGTGCCATGAGCGCTCGGGCAGCAGCGCTTCGGCGACGGCGGCGTCCGCAACCATGCAGGTCTGGCCGCCCCAGCGCTCCAGGCGCCGCGCAATCAGCGAGGCTTCGATGCCGTCGGCGACGAGCAGGATCGACTTGCCGGCGAGGTCGGGGCTCGGAAAGGCCGTCTGTCCCGCGCGGGCTTGCGACGGCGGAAGCGGCACCGCGATCTCGAAGGTCGAGCCCTTGCCCGGCTCGCTTTCGAGCGTGATCCGGCCGCCCATGCGCCTGACGATGCGTTCGCTGATGGCAAGCCCGAGCCCGGTGCCGCCATAGGTGCGGGCGATGCGCTCGTCGGCCTGCTCGAATTCGCGGAAGATGCGCTGCTGCGCTGCCGGCGCAATGCCGATGCCGGTGTCGCGGACCAGGAAGCTGATCTCGTTCGGCCAGATGCCGGGCTCGACGATCAGCGCGACGCCGCCGCTGCCCGTGAACTTGATGGCGTTGCCGGCGAGGTTGAGCAGCACCTGGCGCAGCCGCGCGGCGTCGCCGACCACTTCCAGCGGCAGCCGCTCGTCGACATAGGCCGCGATCTCGAGCGACTTTGCCTGCGCGCGCGGCGCCAGCAGCTCGGTGATCTCCTCGACCAGGACCGAGAGCGCGAAGGGACGCTGCTCGAGATCGAGCTTGCCCGCTTCGATCTTGGAATAGTCGAGCAATTCCTCGATCAGCGCCATCAAGGCCTCGCCCGAGGTCTTGACCGCTTTGGCATAGGTTGCCTGCTCCGGCGTCAGATTGGTGTCGAGCAGGAGCCCGCCCATGCCGATGATGCCGTTGAGCGGCGTGCGGATCTCGTGCGAGGCCATCGCGAGGAAGCGCGATTTGGCGCGGTTGGCGGCGTCGGCCTGGTCGCGCGCGTCGGACAAGGCGCGCTCGGTTTCGGTGCGGTCGGTGACGTCGCGCCCCACGCTCTGCAATTCGGCGGGCTGGCCGGCATCGAGGCGGACATAACCCTCGCGCCAGGCGATCCAGCGCGCGCCGAGCGGGGTTGCGATCTTCTGGTCGTGAATACGCGTGCCGTTGCTCTCGCGCGCGCTGTCGCCCTGCTCCAGCACGTCGAAATCAAAACGCGTGCCGACCAGCGCGCTGCGCTTTTGTCCCGCGAGCGCGCAATAGGCCTCGTTGGCAAAGGTGATGCGGCCGTCGGTCGCGCGCAGCACGATGAGATCGCCCTGCTGCTCGAACAGGCTGCGGGCGCGTTCTTCCGCTTCCTTCAGCTCCCAATTGCGGTCGATCAGGGTTTCGTTGTGGGCGGCGAGGCTCCGCAGCCGCTTGGCCACGAAGCGCAGGCGCATGCTGAGCGTCGCAAGGCCGAGGCAGGCGATCGCGAACAGCAGGCTCGCGCCGATCGCGAAGGCATGGGGATCGTAGCCGGAGTTTTCCGACCGGCTGCCGGAGACGAAACCATAGGCGCCGCCGAAGGTCGCCGAGAAGATCATGAAGGAGCGGATCGCGAAGGCGATGCGGGGGTGCTGTCGCCTGAAACGGCGCATGCGCACCTTGATCCGGAACGTCCGACCCATCGCCAACCGACCTTTGTCTCAAACCCGCCGCCGCGTGCGACGATGTCGCCTCGACCTTGCGAACAGTTTGAGGCTTTGCTGCTGCCTCCAAACAGGGTTGATGAGGTGTTAACCCCTCAGAGCGAGGCGGCCTGGAGATGGCGATGGCTGCCGCGGGCGCCGACGATCAGCGCCGCCGCCTCGCGCTGCGTGAACGACTTCGAACGCACATAGATGCGGTAGTCCGCCGGCCCTTCGGTGGAGAGATAGATCACCTGGCCGCCATCGACGGGCTGCGCGGCAATCGAGACGAGGCGCGAGGAGGGATTGGCCTGGCAGGAATCCGGCTCGGAACCGAGGCCGTCGTCCACCACGGTGAAGTCCGCCGCGTCGGCATCGTCGGTGACTTGCACCCGGACCGTGGCCCGTTCCGGATCATCGGTGAAGGCGACATGCACGCCGGCGGTCCAGAACAGCGACGTCAGCTCGACCGAGGTGTCGCCGAGGGCGATGCAGGGATGCGAGACCGATCCGATCTCGGCGCGGGCAAACACCGCCGCCGCCAACAGGGGAACAACCGAGGCCAGGATCTTGAAACGCAACATGACACTCTACTCGCCGGGCCCTCGGGGAACTCGAAACCGAAATCAGCGGGCCTTATGGTTTGCAGAGCGTAAAGGAAACTCGTTACCGCCGGGTTGATGCGCGGAATGATCAAGCCAGCTGCCGCACATCCTCCGCGAGTGCGCGATAGGACAGCGCTTCGGCGAGATGCAGCCGGCCGACCTTGTCGGCATGATCGAGGTCGGCCAGCGTGCGCGCCACCCGCAGCACGCGGTGATAGCCGCGCGCCGACAGCCGCATCGTCTCGGCGGCGTCGCGTAGCAGTTTTGCGCCTTGCGCATCCGGCTTGGCGATCTCCTCCAGCACCGAGGCGGGCGCCTCGGCATTGGTGCGGACGTTGGGCAGGCCGGCATCCGCGTAACGCGCGAGCTGGATGTCGCGCGCCGCCGCCACGCGCGCCGCGACCTCGGCTGAGCCTTCCGCCGGCGGCGGCAGGATCAGATCGGCCGCGGTCACGGCCGGCACTTCGATGCGCAGATCGATGCGGTCCATCAGCGGGCCCGAGATGCGCGCCTGGTAGTCGCCGGTGCAGCGGTCGATGCGGCCGCGCTTGCAGGCATAGCCGGGCTCGAACGCGTTGCCGCAGCGGCACGGATTCATCGCCGCGACCAGCATGAAGCGGGCAGGGTAGGTGACGCGGTGATTGGCGCGCGACACCGCGACCTCGCCGTTCTCCAGCGGCTGGCGCAGCGAATCCAGCACGCGCGGATCGAATTCGGGCAGCTCGTCGAGGAACAGCACGCCCTGATGCGCCAGCGAGATCTCGCCGGGCTTGGCGCGTATGCCGCCGCCGGTAAGCGCGGCCATGCTGGCGGAATGATGCGGCGAGCGGAACGGCCGCCGCGCCGTCAGCGCGCCGCCTTCGATCTCGCCGGCAACGGAGGCGATCATCGAGACCTCGAGCAGCTCGCCCGGCGACAGCGGCGGCAGGATCGAGGGCAGGCGCGCGGCCAGCATCGACTTGCCGGCGCCGGGCGCGCCGATCATGAGCAGGTGATGCCCGCCGGCCGCCGCGATCTCCAGCGCCCGCTTGGCGCTTTCCTGACCCTTGATGTCGCGCAGGTCGAGCGTGGACGCAGCAGGCTCGTGCACCTTCGGCAAGGGCCGCGACAGCACCTGCGTGCCTTTGAAATGGTTGGCGATCTGGATCAGCGAGTGGGCTGCGATGATCGGGATGTCCGGGCTCGCCCACGCCGCTTCGGAGCCGCAGGAGGCCGGACAGATCAGCCCTTCCTCGCGCATATTGGCGCCGATCGCGGCGGGCAGAACGCCGGCCACGGGTGCGATCGAGCCGTCGAGGCCGAGCTCGCCGAGCACGGTGAAGCCCGTCAGCGCATCCGGCGGGATCGCCCCGATCGCCGCCATCAGGCCGAGCGCGATCGGAAGGTCGTAATGGCTGCCTTCCTTGGGAAGGTCGGCCGGCGCCAGATTGACGATGATCCGCCGCGCCGGCAACGCCAGCCCCGAGGCGATCAGTGCCGAACGCACCCGCTCGCGCGCCTCCGACACCGCCTTGTCCGGCAGGCCGACGATGGCGAAGGCCGGCAATCCAGGCGCGACCTGGACCTGCACGTCGACCGCGCGGGCCTCGATCCCCTCAAAGGCGACGGTGGAAACCCGCTGAACCATGCTCAAACCAGCCTGCCCCCTCTCGCACAATTAGGGGTAGCAGAGCTTGGCCCTCTCCGCAAGAACAATACAGGAACATTCGAGGAGGGCGAGCAACCCCTAACCGATCGTAAACGCCAAGCCGACACACCGCCTCAAATGCGAGCTTCTCCCCTCAGCACATTCCAACGAATGTCCGTTACTCCTAGGGCCGCGGGATGGGCCGTGGTCTAACGGGTGAACAATTCAAATGCTTGCAAATCGCCGGAGAAGCGAACGTCGGGTGTGCAGCCGGCTCGCCAAGATCCATTTTGGCGCGGGCTCGCTGCCGCGGGACTGCACGATCACGGATATCTCGGATGGCGGCGTGAAGGTCGTGGCGGAGTTTCTGGAAGTGCCGCCGCAATTCACCATCATCTTCGCGCCCGACTATTCCCGGCAGTGCCGCCTGCGCTGGCGCATCGGTTGCGAGTTCGGCGCTGAATTCACCGATTGAGACGCAAGGGCCCTTCGTCCTTAACGGGACTTTAGCGTTAATCGGTAAGCATCTCTGATCAGTTGCCGAGTGATCAGAGTATGTCCAAGCGTTCGTCCCTCGCCTTCCCCCCGGCGAGATTGCTGCTTCCCGCCCTCCTGGTGCTCGGCCTCGGCGGCTGTCAGACCACTGGCATCGAGGATGTCACCGGGGCGCTCGGCGGCAAGCAGGAGTCCGCCGCCAAAGCCGACGCCAGGCCGGAGATGGACGCGCTTCGCGAGCGTTACCGCGCCAAGCCCAGCGATCCCGCCATTGCGCTCGAATACGGCAAGGCGCTGCGCGAGACCGGCCAGCGCGCGCAGGCGGTCGCGGTGCTGGAGCAGGCCGTGCTCGCCCATCCCAGCAACAAGGCGCTGCTCGCCGGCTATGGCCGTGCGCTTGCCGACAGCGGCAATTTTCAGCAGGCCTTCGACGTCCTCAGCCGCGCGCATACGCCTGAAGATCCCGACTGGCGGATATTATCGGCGCAGGGCGCCGCGCTCGATCAGCTCGGCCGCAATGAAGAGGCGCAGCAATATTACGCAAGCGCGCTGAAGATCGTGCCTGATGAGCCGCAGGTTCTGTCCAATCTCGGCCTGTCCTACATGCTGCAGAACAAGTTGCCGCGGGCCGAACAGGTGCTCGGCCGCGCCCATCAGCGCAATCAGAAAGACGTGCGGATCCGTGCCAACCTCGCCCTCGTGCTGGGATTGCAGGGACGCCAGGCCGAGGCCGAAATCCTCGTCAAGGCGGATTTGCCGCCGGATCAGGCGGCGGAAAAGGTCACGGCGCTGCGCCAGCTGCTGGCGAAGAAGCAGCAGCAACGGGCCGAGAAGTAGCCCGGCCTTCTTGCCTACGAGGCCTTGCGATGCGGGGCCGATGGGCGGCCCGACCGGCCCTTCAGCTTCTTCAGCAGCGGCTCGAGCAACGAGCGCTTCGGCTTCCTCACCTCGCCGCGGCCGGCGAGGCGGTTCGCCATGTTCTGAAACAGCTCGGTAGTGCGGTGGTTCTTGGAGACTTCCGCGATCATCTGGCCGTTGTTTGCCGCGGTCGAGAACAGCTTCGAATCGAACGGGATCACCGCGATCGGCTGGCTCTCCATGGTCTTGGCGAAGGCCTTGACGTCGATCTCCGCGCGCTTGTGCATGCCGACCTGGTTGAGGCAGTAGAGCGGCGGCCGGTCGTTCGGTCGCGCCGCTTTCAACACGCTCAGCATGTTCTTGGTGTTGCGCAGGTTCGCAAGATCGGGCTCGGCGACGATGACGATGTCGTCGGCGTTCACCAGCGCGCGCCGCGTCCAGCCGGACCATTGATGGGGGACGTCGAGCACGATGCAGGGTGTGGTCATGCGCAGCGTGTCGAACACGGCGTCGAAGGCTTCGGCGCCGAAATCGTAGACGCGGTCGAGGGTCGCCGGCGCGGCGAGCAGGCTGAGGCGCTCGGTGCATTTGGCGAGCAGGCGCTCCATCAGCGCCGTATCCGGCCGGTCCTGCGATAGCACCGCATTGGCGATGCCCTGTACCGGATCCTGGTTGTAATCGAGGCCCGCGGTGCCAAAGGCGAGATCGAGGTCGATCACGACCGAATCGAGCGACAAATCACGGGCGATGGTCCAGGCCACGTTATGCGCGACGGTGGACGCGCCGACGCCCCCCTTGGCGCCGACCACAGCGATGACACGGCCGGTGATGATGGTCTCGGAGGCCGAGAACAGGCTGCAGATCGAGCGGACGACGTCGAGGGTCTCGACCGGTCCGACCACATAGTCGTTGACGCCGCGGCGCACCAGCTCGCGATAGGGCGCCGTGTCGTTGGGATTGCCGATCACCACCACGCGGGTGCCGGGGTCGCAGACGCCGGCGAGGTCGTCCAATCCCTCGAGAATGTCGCGCGTGCCGTCGGATTCGATCACGATCACGTTCGGCGTCGGCATCGACTCATAGACTTCGATCGCCGCGGCAAGGCCGCCGTCCTTGGCGGTGAGATGCGCCTTGGCAAGCCGGCGGTCCTGACCGGCCGCGGTCACCGCTTTGAGCGTCTGCTCGGTCTCGCAAAAGGCCTGCACCGAGATGCGAGGAACCGGCGCGATGTGTTCCTCGGGATGTAGCGAATCGTCCGCTTCTTCGTCGTGGATGCCCGTCATTTGCCTGTGTCGCTCAGCTTTGCCTTGTCGGCGTCGGGATTGGGAGTCGAGATCGCAGTGCCCTTGCGATAGCGCTCGAACGCGATGTCGCGCCGCGCGGTATAGGCTGGCGTCTCGGATCGTGGCTGCTCGAGATCGGCGGGGTTGTCGATCATTGCCGCGAGGTTGCGCTGGCTGGCGCAGCCGAGATTGAAAAAGGGCCGGTTCTCGTTGTAGCCGGGGTCGAGGATGTTGGGCCCGACGTCTTCCGGCCACAGCCCGCAGGGGCCGGCCACCGCGGCCATCCTGGAATAGCTCAGGCGAATCGTGGGCAGCAGCCCGGGATCTTCAGGGCGATAAGGATGCTGCACGATGGCACGCGACGGCACGCCGCCGGATGCGAGCACAGAGCGGATCTCCTGATAGGTCGCGGCCGCCGCGCGCGAATTCGCGCTGTCGACGGGAACGTCGACGACGACGGAGCCGGTGCCTTCCCGCACCCAGTCCCGCGCAACGCCCGCGACATCCGAATGCTGCGCAGCAGAGAGGCCGCCCCGCGCCTTGCCGACGAAGATCACGATCGACTTCTTGCCCTCCTGCACCGCGATCGGGTGACGCTGGCGGTAATCGGTCGGGACCGTCTGGGTGACGATGTCGCCGGTGGTGTTGCAGGCACCGAGCATGACGGACAGGCCCGTCAGTGCCAGCGCGATCCCAAAGCCGCGACGTCGATCGGCTGATGTTGTCGTCATCGCCTGGTCCCCTCTTGCCCCGTTCCTTGCCCCGATCCCCAGACCGTTCGTCTCAGTCGATGATGAACCCGAAATCTCCGGGCGTGCCGGCGACCGGATCGACAGGGCCCGCGACGCCGTAGAGGCGATTGACCCGGCCGAGCAGCGCCCTTTGTGCGTCCGAGGCAGGCGCAAAGCCGTCGTCGGGCCGTGACAATTCCTTCTGGGCGACGGCGCGCACCACATAGGGCGTCACGATCACCATCAGCTCGGTCTCGTTGTTGACGAAGTCCTGGCTGCGGAACAGCGCGCCGATGATCGGTACCTGGTCGACGCCAGGCAGTCCGTTGATTGCCTGCTTGGTCTGCTGCTGGATCAGGCCGGCCATCGCCATCGAGCCGCCCGAGGGAATTTCCAGGGTGGTTTCGGCGCGGCGGGTCTGGATCGAGGGAATGGTGATCGAATTGCTCGAGGTCGAGGACACCGCCTGGGTCAAGGTGATCGAGTTGGTGTTCGACAGCTCCGAGACCTCGGTCATCACGCGCAGGCTGATACGGCCTTCGCTGAGCACGACCGGGGTGAAGTTCAGCGAGATGCCGAACTTCTTGTAGGTGACCTGGGTGGTGCAGACGTGAGTGACCGGATCGCAGGCATAGCCTCCGGGAATCGGGAATTCGCCGCCGGCAACGAAAGTGGCGGATTCGCCCGAGATCGCCGTCAGGCTCGGTTCGGCCAGCGTGCGCATGACACCGGCACTTTCCATCGCGCGCATGGTGGCGCTGACGGTGGCGATGCCCTTGGCGAGCCCGGCGACGCCGAGCCCGTTGCTGCCGACGATCGGGCCGCCCGAGACCGAGAACGGGTTGGAATTGTTGAAGTTCACCACCGCGGTGCCGGCGTTCAGGCTGGCGCTGAGATCGACGCCGAGCTGCTTGACGATGTCGCGGCGCACTTCGCCGACGACGACCTTGAGCATCACCTGGTCGCGGCCGCGCACGACGATGTTGTTGACGACCTTGTCCGATCCGCCGACCAGCTTTGCGGCGACGTCGCCGGCCTGCTGCGCCTCGACCGGGCTCGACACCGAACCGGTCAGCATCACGCTGTCGCCGACACCTTCGATCTGCACGCCCGGCAGCGACTGGCGCAGGGCCGCGCGCATGCCGTTGAGATCGCGCTTCACCGCGATGTCGTAGGAGGCGACCTGCTGGCCGTCGGCGGCGAAGAACACGACGTTGGTCTGGCCGACCTGACCGCCGATGATATAGGCGCGCTGAGCCGAGCGGATGACCGCGTTGGCGATCTTGGGATCGGCCACCAGCACGTCCTTGACCTCGCGGGGCAGGTCGATGACGACGGATTTGCCGATACCGAGCGAGAGAAAACGCGTCCGCGCCGACGCCATCGTCGCGACCGGCGACACGCCGAGATCCGGCGCCTGCATCGGTGCCTGGTCGCCGACCGGCGCGTCCGCTGCCCTGACGCAGTCGGAGGCTGCGAGCAGCCCCAGCATCAGCATCGCCCCAGTCCAGAACGAGCGTGCGCGCTTCCCCCGAATGCGCGCGCCCGTCCGATTGTCCCCGTACTTCATTATGTCCCCATCACTTCTGTGACGTCAGTTGCCGCGTCTGCACGCCGTAGCGGATGACGTTGACGCCTCCGGAGCGCTTGGCTCCCTGGTCCTCGACCGTGACTTCCGTCGCGTTGGCATCGACGATGCTCCGCAGCGCAAGCTGCAGCGTGCCGCCCTGGCGCGCGGCCGACAGCGTGGCGACCTGGTCGGGCTTGAGCTCGAGCGTGACGGTCTTGCCGACCACGGCGTTCTGACCGTCCTTCTCCTTCGGCGCCTGGTCGATCGCGAGCACGCGGATATTGGTCAGGATGACCTCGGATAGGATGAGGTCGTTGCCGCCGGTCGGGCCGTTGGTATCGGGATTCTTCAGGCGGCGGGTCAGCACGATGTCGACGCGGTCGTTCGGCAGGATGAAGCCGCCGGCGCCGGTTTCGGCTGAAATCTCGGTTGAAACGGCGCGCATGCCGGAGGGCAGGATCGCGGCCATGAAGCCGGAGCCTTCGGCCTTGACCAGCTTCTGCTCGCGGATCGGCTCGCCCTGCATCAGCGGGACGCGCGCGATCGAGCCGGCGATCTGGCTCGCGGCCTCGGGCCTGCTGTCACGGCGGATGAAGGCGCTGCTCGCGGTCGCCGCCGGCCAGGTCTGCCATTGCAGATCGTCGGGCTTGAGCGCCTGGCCGAGCTGGATGTCGTTCTTGGCGATGAGGACTTCGACCGTCGGCAGTTTCTCGGCGACGGCCACAACGGGCGCTGGGGCATTCTGATAGCCGCTCGCCAGATAGGCAGCGACGCCGCCTGCAGCCAACGCGATGACGAGAACGACAATGCGTGCGGTGTTCATACGCTTTACTCATACGCGGGGCACTCGAACCGCACCTGGCGGGCCCCCCCGTGTCGATGAGTAGGGAGTAAAAGTATAAGGGGTCTTGCGAGGCCGAACGCGCCCGCCGGTCACGCCGGGGTCTTTCGGCAGATGGTGAACGTCCCGTTAGCCGGTCGGCCGGCGGCCCCGTAGATTCACGTAAGCGCGCTCGTGCGTTCGCACGAGCCCGAGCGCGTCATGGTGAACGGGTGGTTAGTGAGGGGACGGCGTGGAGAGAGAGTGCGGGCTCTCCAGTAAGAATCACTTCTTCCGCTTCTCTTCGATCACGTCCCAGATCTTCGCCGCGACATCCGGGCCGCCGAGCCGTGCAATCGCGCGGATACCCGTCGGCGAAGTCACGTTGATCTCGGTGAGGTTGCCATTGATGACGTCGATGCCGACGAACAACAGGCCGCGCTCGCGCAAGGCCGGGCCGACCGTGGCGCAGATCTCGCGTTCGCGCGGGGTGAGCTCGGTCTCCTGCGCCGCGCCGCCGCGCACCATGTTGGAGCGGAGGTCATCGGCGGCCGGCACGCGGTTCACCGCGCCCGCGAATTCACCATTGACCAGGATGATGCGCTTGTCGCCGTGCTTCACCTCGGGGATGAACTGCTGGATCACCCACGGCTCCCTGAACGTCACCGAGAACATGTCGAACAGCGAGCCGAAATTCATGTCCTGCGGCATCACGCGGAACACCGCCGCGCCGCCATGGCCGTGCAGCGGCTTCATCACGACGGCACCATGCTTGTCGCGAAACGCGTTGATCTCATCTAAGTCGCGCGAGATCAGCGTCGGCGGCATCAGCTGCGGGAAGTTCATCACGAACAGCTTTTCCGGCGCGTTGCGCACCGAGGCGGGATCGTTGACGACAAGCGTCTTCGGATGGATGCGCTCGAGCATGTGCGTGGAGGTGATGTAGGCGAGGTCGAACGGCGGATCCTGGCGCAGCAGTACCACGTCGAAACCGTTGAGCGCTTCGCGCCGGGGCTCGCCGAGGGTGAAATGATCGCCGGGCTCGTCGCGCACGGTCAGGAGCTGAACGGGAGCGACGATCTCCTCGCCGACCATCGAGAGCTTGTCCGGCGTGTAATAGGACAGGCCATGGCCGCGCTTCTGCGCCTCCAGGAGCAGCGCGAAGGTGGAATCGCCCTTGATGTTGATGCGGGCGATGGGGTCCATCTGGACGGCGACGTTCAGTTTCATGGTCTGCCTTTCAGGTCGAGGCGTCGAATGCTGCCAACACATGGCGCGGAAGTGAGCGCGGTGCAATCAGCATGGCGTCGAATCGCAATTCGAATTCGGCATGCTCGGGATGCGCCACGAGCCAGCCTTGCGCGGCGTCGATGATGCGCTGCTGCTGGCGCGGCGTCACGGCGAAGGCGGCATCGTCGAGGCTGGCGCGAGCCTTGACCTCGACGAAGGCGATCAAATTGCGGCGGCGCGCGACGATGTCGATCTCACCATGCGGCGTGCGGTAGCGCTTGGCGAGGATGCGGTAGCCCTTGGCCATGAGATAGGCGGCGGCGCGGCTCTCCGCGGAGATGCCGGTGCGGAACGCGGCGACGCGCTCGGGCGAGGCGACCTTCGGTTCCCTGGGGACTTCAGCCTTCGCCATCGCCGCCCCGCAAATCTTTTGCGAGCTCGAGCGCGCGGGCATAAACCTCGCGGCGCGGCCGGCCCGAGAGCGCGACCGCATGCGCCACCGCGTCCTTGACGCTGTGCGCGGCCAGCTGCTCGCGCAGGAGCTCGTCCAGCGCATCCGGTGTCAGCACCTCGGCGTCATCAGCCGGCGGCGCGATCACCAGCACGAATTCGCCGCGCGTCTCCAGCCCGTCGGCATCGCGGGCCAGCTCGGTCAGCTTTCCCCGCGAGATCTCCTCATGCAGCTTGGTCAGCTCGCGGCAGATCGCGGCCTCGCGCGTGCCCATGATCTCGGCGAGCTCGGCGAGCGTGTCCTGCACGCGGTTGCCGGAGTCGAACATCACCAGCGTCGCGTCGATGCGGGCGAGCTCGGTCAGGCGCGCGCGGCGCGCGGCGGATTTCGCCGGCAGAAAACCCTCGAAGAAGAACCGGTCGGTCGGCAGCGCCGCAACCGACAGCGCCGCCAGCACCGAGGACGGCCCGGGCAGCGCATAGACGGCGTGGCCCGCGGCGCAGACCTCGCGCACCAGCTTGAAGCCGGGATCCGAAATCAGTGGCGTGCCGGCGTCCGAGACCAGCGCGACCGAGCCGCCGGCCGCAAGCGCCTCCAGGATTTTGGGACGGGCGGCCTCGGCGTTGTGCTCGTGATATTGCTTGAGCTGCGCGGTGATGGCGTAGCGCTCGGTGAGGCGCCGGGTGATGCGGGTGTCCTCGCAGGCGATGACATCGACGCCGGCCAGCGTCTGCAGCGCCCGCAGCGTGATGTCGCCGAGATTGCCGATCGGGGTTGCGACCAGATGGAGGCCCGGTGCGGCCTTCGGCGCCGGGAGCCGATGGGCGTCAATGGAGAAGCCGCGCGAGGCGGCGTCTTGGGCTTCAGGCGTATTTATCGGGGCCGGCTTTGCGCGCATAATGAAGTCAACTTAGGCACGATCCGCAGGGCTTGGAACCAGCTCCTGGAAAAAGATCGTGCCGAGGTGAGGGGTGAGGAAGGACTGGAATGTGATCCGACAAGCATCACATTCGAAGGGAATGAAGCATCAGCGTCATATTCACGGCGAAAACGCCGCCTTGATGCTGGATGACGGACGGTGGACAGCTAGCCAGGACTTTGGGGTGCGGCCGCGTTAAGCGATCATTATCCTTTTGTTTTAGTTAACTATTTGCCGACAATATGCCTGAATCCGCGGCCTTAGTCGCGGGACGAGTGTTGTGACCGGCTGGCGATCGCTGGTCAGAAGAGAAGCTGCCATGGTGGGCCCGCGCGATTTGAAGTCTCCCGTCCAGGGGCCCCCGATGTCAGGGGCGACCCGCCGGAGCGCGCTCGGCCTGTTGCTTGGCGCGCCCCTGCTGTCGGCCTGCGCCGGCGTGCAGCAGAGCCTCAGCCAGTTCTCCAACCCGTTCTCGAGCTCGGCGCCGCCCGCCCAGCCGGCAGGTCCCCCGCAGCAGGCGACCACCGCCGGCACCGGCGGCGTGAAGGTCGCCGTGATCCTGCCGCTGTCGGCGGCCGGCAATGCGGGCCTAGCCGCGCAATCCATGCGCAACGCCGCCGAGATGGCGCTGGCCGAGTTCCAGAACCCGAACATCCAGCTCCTGATCAAGGACGACAATGGCAGCCCGCAAGGCGCACAGGCGAGTGCGCAGCAGGCCGTCGACGAGGGCGCCGAGATCATCCTCGGACCGCTGTTTGCGCAGTCGGTGCCGGCGGTGGCGCAGGTCGCGCGCACGCGCGGCATCTCGGTGATCGCGTTCTCGACCGATTCCAGCATCGCCGGCCGCGGCGTCTATCTGCTCTCCTTCCTGCCGGAATCCGACGTCAACCGCATCGTTGAATATTCCGCCGGCATCGGAAAGCGCTCCGTCGCCGTGCTGGTGCCCGACAACGCCTATGGCAATGTCGTCGAGGCCGCGGTGAAGGCGGCGGTGCCGCGCCGCGGCGGGCGCATCGTCGCCTTCGAGAAATACGGCGCCGATCGCGCCACGCCGGCGCGCACCGTGGCGCAGCAGCTCGGCAGTGCGGACGCGTTGTTCATCGCCGATGACGGCGATGCCGTGGTGACGGTCGCCGATGCGATGACCGCCGCGGGCGCGAACCTGCGCAACATCCAGCTGCTCGGCACCGGCCTGTGGGACAATCCGCGGGTCTATGCCAATGCGAGCCTGCAAGGCGGCCTCTACGCCGCGCCCGATCCGGCCGGTTTTCGCGCCTTTTCGGGCCGCTACCGCACCAAATACGGCGCCGAGCCGATCCGCACCGCGACGCTGGCCTATGACGCCGTCGCCCTCGTCGCCGCGCTCGCGCGCACGCAGGGCACCACGCGCTTCTCGCCCGACGTGCTCACCAACCCCTCCGGTTTCGCCGGCATCGACGGCCTGTTTCGGTTCCGCGCCGACGGCACCAATGAGCGCGGGCTCGCGGTGATGAAGGTGACGCAAGGCGGCGGCGTTGCTGTCGCGGGTTCGCCGAAGAGCTTTGGGGCGTAGCTCGCTACGCCGCCAAATCCGCGACCACCGCATCGAGCACCGGAAATCCGCTGCTGGTCACGCGCAGCCGTCCCGTCGGATCCACAATGATCGCGCCTTCCTCGCGCAGCAGCGCGATGCGTTTGGGATCGAGCTGGCGGCCGGAAAGTGTTCTGTAGCGCTCGGGATCGATGCCTTCGGCAAGCCGCAATCCCATCAGCAAAAATTCGTCGGCGCGCTCCTCGCTGTTGAGGAGATCGTCGGTGACGACGCCATGGCCGTTGGTCTCGACCCGCATCAGCCAGGCTTCGGGACGCTTCTCGGTGGCGGTCGCATGCCTGACACCGTCGATGTCGAGGCGGCCGTGCGCGCCGGGGCCGATGCCGGCATATTCCTCGCCGCGCCAATACACGAGATTGTGCCGGCACTCGGCGCCGCGCCGCGCGTGATTTGAAATCTCGTAGGCGGGCAGGCCGAGCTTGTCGCAGGTTTCCTGCGTGACGTCGTAGAGCGCGCGCGCGACCGCTTCATCCGGCGTCTTCAATTTGCCGGCCTGGTGCAGGCCGAAGAACGGCGTGCCTTCCTCGATCGTCAATTGATAGAGCGACAGATGCTCGGCCGCTTCATCGATGGCGAGCCTGAGCTCGTCGGCCCACATCGCCGGCGTCTGATCGGGGCGGGCATAGATCAGGTCGAATGAGTAACGGTCAAACGAGCGTCGCGCGATGGCGACGGCATCGAGCGCCTCGCGCGCGCTGTGCAGCCGGCCCAGCGCCTTGAGCGAGGCATCGTCGAGCGCCTGCACGCCGAGCGAAACACGGTTCACGCCGGCCGTGCGATAGCCGGCAAAGCGCGTCGCTTCGACGCTGGTGGGATTGGCTTCGAGCGTGACTTCGACGTCGCCTGCCACGCTCCAGTGCTGGCCGATCGCGTCGAGCACCGCGCCGACGGTCGCGGGCTGCATCAGCGACGGTGTGCCGCCGCCAAGGAAGATCGAGGTGACCTCGCGGCCGGGCGCGCGCTCGGCGGTCGCTGCGATTTCGCGCGCGAAGGCGGAAGCGAAGCGCGCTTCGTCGATCGGGGCGTGACGGACATGACTGTTGAAGTCGCAATAAGGACATTTCGACAGGCAGAACGGCCAGTGCACGTAGACGCCGAAAGCTTCTTTAGCGCGGCTCAAGGCAGATCTCCGCCAGTTTCACGAAGGCGCGGGCACGGTGCGACAGGCCGAGTCCGAGCGGCGGCAGGCCGTGCTTCTCGATGCTCTCCATCTCGCCGAAGGTGCGGTCGTGGCCGTCGGGCAAGAACATCGGATCGTAGCCGAAGCCGGCGGTGCCCCGCGGCGGCCAGACCAGCGTGCCGTCGACGCGCGCCTCGACCTCTTCGAGATGCTCGTCCGGCCAGGCCACGCAGAGTGCCGAGACGAAATGTGCCTTGCGCTTGTCCGGTGTGGTGGCGCCGCGCTCCTGCAGCAGGCGCTCGATCTGCGCCATCGCCGCGTTGAAGTCCTTGGACGGACCGGCCCAGCGCGCGCTGTAGATGCCGGGCGCACCGTCGAGCGCGTCGACCACGATGCCGGAATCGTCGGCGAAAGCGGGAAGCCTGGTCGCCTGCGCCGCCGCGATCGCCTTGATCGCGGCATTGCTGCGGAAATCGTTGCCGGTCTCCTCCGGCTCGGCGAGGCCGAGCTCACCGGCCGACACCGCCTCGACGCCGTGGGGCGCGAGCAGCTCCCGCATCTCGGCAAGCTTGCCGGGATTGTGGGTGGCGATGACCAGCTTTCCGGTGATTCGGCGGTGCATGGCTTATTGACTACGCCACGGCCAGTTTCTGCAAGTCCACCAGACGCGCGATGCCTTTCTGCGCCAGGGCCATCAGCTTCAGGAACTCGTCCTGCGTGAACGGTTCGCGTTCCGCGGTGCCCTGCACCTCGATGATGCGGCCATCGCCGGTCATGACGAAATTGGCGTCGGTCTGGGCTTCCGAATCCTCGGCATAGTCGAGATCGAGCACCGGCGTGCCGTTATAGATACCGCAGGAGATCGCGGCGACGTTGTCGCGCATGACATTGGCCTTGATCATGTTGCGCGCCTTCATCCAGTTGATGCAATCGGCCAGTGCGACCCAGGCGCCGGTGATCGAGGCGGTGCGCGTGCCGCCGTCGGCCTGCAGCACGTCGCAATCGACCGTGATCTGGCGCTCGCCGAGTGCTTCGAGGTCGACGATGGTGCGGAGCGAGCGGCCGATCAGGCGCTGGATCTCGACGGTACGGCCGCTCTGCTTGCCGGCGGCGGCCTCGCGGCGGGTGCGTTCGGAGGTTGCGCGCGGCAGCATGCCGTATTCGGCGGTGACCCAGCCGCGGCCCTGGCCCTTCAGCCACGGCGGCAGGCGGTCTTCCAGCGTGGCGGTGACGAGCACATGGGTGTCGCCGAACTTCACCAGGCACGAGCCTTCCGCATATTTGACCACGCCGCGCTCCAGCGTCACGGGGCGCAATTCGTCGGGCGCACGGCGGCTTGGCCGCATGGGAAATCCTCCAAAACTCACGGGATAAGGCTGTTGGCGGTGCTTGTAGGGGGGGTGAGGGTGGGCGGCAAGGGCTTATTCATCCCCCGATTTCTCCCTCGATTCCTCTCTCGATTCCTGCCCTGATTCCGGGTCCGCAAACGCCACGCTTGTCAGACGCCTCGGGGATAGACAAATTATGAGTATCTGAGAGGAGTTACAGTCTGTGGCCCATCACGATCCGATCCATCTGATCGCGCCGCGCGCAGGCCTTGCCCAGCTCAACGAGCGTTCCCGTGACATTTTTCGTCAAATTGTCGAAAGTTATCTCGCGACCGGTGAGCCCGTCGGCTCGCGCAATATCTCGCGCCTGATCGCGATGCCGCTGTCGCCGGCCTCGGTCCGCAACGTCATGGCCGACCTGGAACAGCTCGGCTTGATCTATGCGCCGCACACCTCCGCCGGCCGGCTGCCGACGGAACTCGGCCTGCGCTTCTTCGTCGACGCCCTGATGCAGGTCGGCGACCTCAACGAGGCCGAGCGGCAGTCGATCCAGAGCCAGCTCACGTCCGTCGGTCAGGCGCATTCGGTCGAGGCCGCGCTGGACCAGGCGCTGACGCGGCTGTCGGGCTTGACCCGGGCCGCCGCGGTGGTGCTGACGCCAAAATCCAATGCGCGGCTGAAGCACATCGAATTCGTCCGTCTGGAACCGGAGAAAGCGCTGGTCATCCTCGTCGGTGAGGACGGCCAGGTCGAGAACCGGGTGCTGACGCTGCCCCCCGGAGTTCCCTCCTCGGCGATCACCGAAGCCGGCAATTTCCTCAATGCGCGAATCCGCGGCCGGACCCTGGCGGAAGCGCGGCTCGAGCTCGAGACGGCGTTGGGCGAGGCCCGCGCCGAGCTCGATCAGCTGGCACAGAAGGTGATTTCCGCCGGGATCGCCAGCTGGTCCGGCGGTGAGAACGAGGACCGCCAGCTCATCGTGCGCGGCCACGCCAATCTGCTGGAGGATTTGCACGCGCTGGAGGATCTGGAGCGGGTCCGCCTGCTGTTCGACGACCTCGAGACCAAGCGCGGCGTGATCGATCTGCTCGGCCGGGCCGAGACGGCCGAGGGCGTGCGCATCTTCATCGGCAGCGAGAACAAGCTGTTTTCGCTGTCGGGGTCTTCCACCATCATCTCGCCCTATCGGGATGCCGCCGGCCACATCGTCGGTGTCCTGGGCGTGATCGGGCCGACGCGGCTGAATTATGCCCGCGTGATCCCGACCGTGGACTACGCCGCTCGCATCGTCAGCCGCCTATTGGGGGGCTGATCGGGTTCGATCCGATCACGGCCGCTTGATTTTCGCGGCTCAAAGCACGATATCCGGGCCAACAATCCCTGGAAACGAGTTCGAGATAAGAGCCGATGACCGATCGAGACCGGCAACCCGAAGACGCGGCCGCGCCGACTGGCGAGCCCGTGGTGTCGAAGCCCTACATCATGCCCGACGATCCCGAGCCAGGCTCGGTCGAGAGCTTGCAGAAGGAAGTCGCCGAGGCGCGCGATCGCACGCTGCGGACGCTGGCCGAGATGGAGAATTTGCGCAAGCGCACCACCAAGGAAGTCGCCGACGCCCGCCTCTACGGCATTACCGGCTTTGCCCGCGATGTGCTCGACATCGCCGACAATCTCCAGCGCGCGCTCGATGCCGTTCCACCCGAGGCTCGCGCCGCCGCCGATCCCGGCCTGATCTCGCTGATCGAGGGCGTTGAGCTCACCGAGCGGTCGCTGCTCAACGCGCTGGAAAAGCACGGCGTGAAGAAGCTCGATCCGCAGGGCCTGAAGTTCGATCCGAATTTCCACCAGGCGATGTATGAAGTGCCCGATCCATCGGTGCCTTCGGGCACCGTGGTCCAGATCATGCAGGCCGGCTACACCATCGGCGATCGCGTGCTGCGTCCGGCCTTGGTCGGCGTCGCCAAGGGCGGTGCGAAGCCCGCGCCCGCCGCGAACAACAACGAATCGAGCGGCGCGCCGAACTGAGTTGGGTTGTCATTCCGGGGCGATGCGCAGCATAGAACTCCGGTGCGCACTGCGCACCGGAGGATCTCGAGATTCCGGGTTCGGCTCTTCGAGCCGCCCCGGAATGACGACGCGAAACGCCTACGCTCCCATCGCGATATCCGCAGACTGAATCCGCTTCACGCCGGCCTTGGCCATGTCGGCCCAGGCCTTCGCGAGCGAGCCCTGCGTGTCGATGCCGCGGCAGGCATCTTCCACCACATAGACTTCGAAGCCCGCCTTGCGCGCGTCGAGCGCCGTCCAGGCCACGCAGAAATCCGTCGCCAGGCCAGCGACGAAGACGCGTTTGATCTTGCGCCCCTTCAAATATCCGGCGAGGCCGGTCGAGGTCTTGCCGTCGGCTTCGAGGAAGGCGGAATAGCTGTCGACGTCCTTGTGAAAGCCCTTGCGGATGATGAGCTCGGCGTGCGGGATCGCGAGATCCTTGGACAGCGCCGCGCCGTCGGTGCCCTGCACGCAATGATCGGGCCACAGCACCTGCTTGCCGTAGGGAAGGTCGACGGTCTCGAACGGCTTCTTGCCGGAGTGGACTGAGGCAAACGAGACGTGGCCCGGCGTGTGCCAGTCCTGCGTCATCACCACGTTCGCAAACGCCTTCGAGATCTTGTTGATGACGGGCACCACCTGCTCGCCCTCCTTCACGGCGAGGCTGCCGCCCGGCAGGAAGCAGTTCTGTACGTCGATCACGAGCAGCGCGGAGCCATCGTCCGGCTTGATCGATGCCGCTGCAAGCAGTGCGGTCGGCGCGAGAGTCGCCAGCGCCGTCGTTCCAAGCATTGCCAAAACTTGTCGTCGATCCAGCATTGTTCGCCTCCCCTCAGGATGATCCAACGGAGCGAAGCCTAGTTCTGCGCGGCAGCGAACAGAAGCCCGAAAATGCAGCCGGTGTTGGTGAGGGGGTGGGCTGCCAGTCCGAACCTCGCTGTCGACCCTGCGAATGCGGGGGATGACAGCGAGTGTTTTGCGCGGCCTTCGCGCTTCAGCCCTTCGGCTGGATCCCGTCGCGCACGGCGCGGAAGCGGGTGAAAGCTGCTTGCCACTGGTCGCGGGGAGCGCTGGCGATGATGCGCAGCGAAGCGCCGCCGCTCGAGAAGCGGATCCACTGCACCACGGTCACCGGCGTCTTGTCCTTGCCGCTGACGCCGTCGATCCGGGTCTCGAAGCCCTGCTGGCCGTTGATGCGGATCGGCTCCGACATCGTGACACGGGATTCGCGCACGCCGGGGATCTGGAGCGCGGCCTCCTGGGCGAAGCGGGCGCGATCGTCAGTGGCTTGCGGGGTGGCGCCGATCACGCCGAGGATCATGAACGGCTTTGATTCATAGCCGGTGCTCTCGTCGCCGTCGGCCAGGATGATGCTGCTGCCCGGCGCCAGCGTGCGGATGTCCTTGAAGTCCGCGAGATCGGTGATCTTGAACGGCATCAGCGCGATCTGCTCTTCGGCCGAGACCTGCTTGCGCGTGGTGGCGCTCGCGAACATCTGGCGCACTGCCTCGTCGGTGTAGATCTTGGTCGCGTTCTCGGGGACCTGCACCGCGACATAGCCGGAGAAGCCGGCGCCCGGCACGATCATCGAATAGCGCTTCACCGGGGTGTCGCCGGCCTTGCCGCTTTCGGTGGTGAAATAGGCCAGACCCGCGGGGGTCTCGACCTTGTCCTGCTTGACGCCGTTCGTTCCAGCCGGATTGGAATTGAAGGCGCTCACGACCTCGCCATAGGCAGCCGGCGGCAGCTCGGTGATCAGCACCTTGACGCTGCCATCCTCGCTCTCGAAGCCTGGAAAGGTCTTTGCGGTGTTGAGGCCGACCAGCGGCACCATGCCGAGGCGCAGGCCGGGCGGAAACACGGCGTCGGCGGCGAGGGCCGGAAGCGCGGAGGCGGCGAGAAGGGCGAGCGCGGCGAGGGGGCGGATCAGCTTCATGGGCACTCTGATTGGTTCACATTGAGGCCGTTCGATGGTCGGCCACCGGGCCGCTTTGTCGCGCGGAGCAGCTGTGGCGGCTGCCCGGCCGGCCCGCCTTTTACCGGGTTTGGGCCCGAGGCAACAGGGCGGGCGGGGCTCGCGGTAGCGGGGGCTTGCTGATGCCTGAACCTGTTAATAATTCCTCACCCGCAAGGGCGGTGGAGCCCGGATATGATCTTCCAAAACCCAATGTTTTCACGGCTCAAACTTGCGTTCGGTCCTTGCGGGCCCCTCCCCCCCTCCTATATGAGCCTCAACCATCGCAATATCGCGAATGTTTGATCTTAGGGGGTTTCGGTTCGGGTGCCTTCTGGGCCCAGCCAACCTGCCGCAAAAAGAAGGATATCAGGACCATGGGAAAGGTCATTGGGATCGACCTCGGCACCACGAATTCGTGCGTCGCCGTGATGGATGGCAAAAACGCCAAAGTCATCGAGAATTCCGAAGGCATGCGCACGACGCCTTCGATCGTCGCCGTCACGGACGACGGTGAGCGCCTCGTCGGCCAGCCGGCCAAGCGCCAGGCCGTCACCAATCCCGAGCGCACCTTCTTCGCAGTGAAGCGCCTCATCGGCCGCCGCTACGACGACCCGATGGTCGAGAAGGACAAGAAGCTCGTCCCCTACAAGATCGTGAAGGCGTCCAACGGCGATGCCTGGGTCGAGGCCGACGGCCAGACCTACTCGCCCTCACAGGTCTCGGCGTTCATCTTGCAGAAGATGAAGGAGACCGCGGAAGCCCATCTCGGCCAGAAGGTCGATCAGGCCGTCATCACCGTTCCCGCCTACTTCAACGACGCCCAGCGTCAGGCGACCAAGGACGCCGGCAAGATCGCGGGCCTCGAAGTGCTGCGCATCATCAACGAGCCGACTGCGGCCGCGCTCGCCTACGGTCTCGACAAGACCAAGACCGGCACGATCGCGGTGTACGATCTCGGCGGCGGCACGTTCGATATCTCGATCCTCGAGATCGGCGACGGCGTGTTCGAGGTGAAGTCGACCAACGGCGACACCTTCCTCGGCGGCGAAGACTTCGACATGCGCCTGGTCGGCTATCTCGCCGACGAATTCCAGAAGGAGCAGGGCATCAACCTGCGCAACGACAAGCTCGCGTTGCAGCGCCTGAAGGAAGCCGCTGAAAAGGCCAAGATCGAGCTGTCCTCGACGACGCAGACCGAGATCAACCTGCCGTTCATCACCGCAGACCAGACCGGTCCGAAGCATCTGACGATGAAGCTCACCCGCGCCAAGTTCGAGGCGCTGGTCGACGACCTCGTCCAGAAGACGGTCGAGCCCTGCCGCAAGGCGCTGAAGGATGCCGGCGTCACTGCCGGTGAGATCGGCGAAGTCGTTCTGGTCGGCGGCATGTCGCGCATGCCGAAGGTCCAGGAAGTCGTCAAGCAGCTGTTCGGCAAGGAGCCGCACAAGGGCGTCAACCCGGACGAAGTCGTGGCGATCGGCGCTGCGATCCAGGCCGGCGTGCTTCAGGGCGACGTCAAGGACGTGCTGCTGCTCGACGTGACCCCGCTGTCCCTGGGCATCGAGACGCTGGGTGGCGTGTTCACCCGCATCATCGACCGCAACACCACGATCCCGACCAAGAAGAGCCAGGTGTTCTCGACCGCCGAGGACAACCAGAACGCGGTCACCATCCGCGTCTTCCAGGGCGAACGTGAAATGGCGGCCGACAACAAGATGCTCGGTCAGTTCGATCTGATGGGCATTCCGCCGGCTCCGCGCGGCATGCCGCAGATCGAGGTGACCTTCGACATCGACGCCAACGGCATCGTCAACGTGTCGGCCAAGGACAAGGCCACCGGCAAGGAGCAGCAGATCCGCATCCAGGCCTCCGGCGGCCTGTCGGAAGCCGACATCGAGAAGATGGTCAAGGACGCCGAGGCCAATGCCGAGGCGGACAAGAAGCGCCGCGAGGCCGTCACTGCCAAGAACGAGGCGGATGGTCTGGTGCATTCGACCGAGAAGGCTTTGGCCGAGCACGGCTCGAAGGTCGGCGAGACCGAGCGCCGCGCGATTGAGGACGCCGTCGGCGACCTCAAGGAAGCGCTGAAGGGCGACGATGCCGAGGCGATCAAGGCCAAGACCCAGACGCTGGCGCAGGCTTCGATGAAGCTCGGCGAGGCCATGTACAAGCAGCAGGCCGAGGCCGACGCCAAGAAGGACGCGGCCAAGGACGACGTCGTCGACGCGGAATTCACCGAGGTCGACGACGACAAGAACAACAAGAAGTCCGCTTAAGCCCCAAGAGGGTGATGATGCGGACGGCTTGGACCCCACACGCACCAAAGGCCTCCTCCCTCGCGGGGGAGGCCACGGTGTCGGGCTCAGCGGGACCGATACCCGCAACGATCGATCAATTCCCAGCTGTTATGCTGAACGTTGCCGTGCCGGCTTCCGTCGCGAGGCGGAAGGGCGCTTATGTCGTCGCGCAGCGGCATCGTTTCGCTCCGACTTGATTCGCGATTGGATAGACCGAGCTCATCATGTCCACGTCCACCAAGCGCTGCTACTACGAGACTCTCGAAGTCGAACGTGACGCCGACGAAGGCAAGCTGAAATCGTCGTTCCGCAAGCTGGCGATGAAGTTCCACCCCGACCGTAATCCCGGGGACGACACCAGCGAAGTCAAGTTCAAGGAAATCAACGAGGCCTACGAGGTCCTGAAAGACAAGGACAAGCGCGCCGCCTATGACCGCTACGGTCATGCCGCTTTCGAGCAGGGCGGTGGCGGCGCCGGGTTCGGTGCGGGCTTCGCGTCATCCTTCTCTGATATTTTCGAAGATTTGTTCGGCATGGCCGGGCAGCGCGGCCGCGGTGGCCGCGAGCGCGGCGCCGACCTGCGCTACAACATGGAAATCACGCTCGAGGAAGCCTTTGGCGGCAAGACCGCGCAGATCGAGATTCCGGTCTCGGTCACCTGCGAGGCCTGCTCGGGCATCGGCGCCAAGGCCGGAACCAAGCCGAAGACCTGTTCGACCTGCGGCGGCGCCGGCCGCGTGCGGCAGTCGCAGGGCTTCTTCACGCTGGAGCGGACCTGTCCGGGCTGCCAGGGCCGCGGCCAGATGATCGAGGATGCCTGCCCGTCCTGCTCGGGCCAGGGCCGAGTCACCCGCGAGCGCAATCTGTCGGTCAACATTCCCCCCGGTGTCGAGGACGGCACCAGGATCAGGCTCGCCGGCGAAGGCGAGGCGGGGGTCCGCGGCGGTCCGCCCGGCGACCTCTACATCTTCCTGTCGCTGGCCCAGCACCAGTTCTTCCAGCGCGACGGCGCCGATCTGCATTGCCGTGTGCCGATCTCGATGGTGACGGCCGCCCTCGGCGGCGAATTCGAGGTGCCGACCATCGAGAACAGCAAGGCCAAGGTGAAGGTGCCGGCCGGGACCCAGTCCAACCGCCGATTCCGCATTGCATCAAAAGGCATGCCGGTGCTGCGGTCGCGCCAGATGGGCGACATGTATGTTCAGGTCGTGGTCGAGACCCCGCAGAACCTCACCAAGAAACAGCAGGAATTGCTGGCCGAGTTCGAAAAGCTGTCAAGCGGCAACACCCAGCCGGAATCCGAGGGTTTCTTCGCCAAGGTCAAGGATTTCTTCGGTAATCGGGCGAGTTGACTCGGCTTGACCGTACCGCCTTCGGCCTATACGTCTTTATGACCATTTTCTGACACGCCGCGGTCCTGCGGTCCCGTCCGGTCCAGACATGCCATTGCCATCGTCCGCGCGTGCGTTGAAGAAGCCTCGTCTCGACGACGAGGTGCGCTTTCTCAGATCGTGGATCGAAAAGCCGCTGCACATGGGTGCGGTGATGCCGTCGGGCAAGCTGTTGGCCCGGACCATGGCCCATTACGTCGATGTCGATTCGGACGCGCCCGTGGTCGAGCTCGGGCCCGGCACCGGTGCCATCACCTCCGCGCTGGTCGAGCGCGGCGTCGACCAGAAGCGTCTCGTTCTCGTCGAATATAATCCCGGCTTCTGCGCGCTGCTGCGCGACCGCTATCCGCAGGCCAAGGTGGTGCAGGGCGATGCCTATCGCCTGCGCGACACGCTCTGGAACGTGCTGAGCGCGCCGGCCAGCGCGGTCGTCTCCGGCCTGCCGCTCGTGACAAAGCCGATGCTGACGCGGCTGCGGCTGATCCGCGATGCCTTCACGGCGCTGGCGCCCGGCGCGCCCTTCGTCCAGTTCACCTATGCGGTGGTGCCGCCGATCCCGAAATCGCTGCCCGGCGTGTCCACAGAGGCTTCGGAACGGATCTGGATGAACCTTCCGCCGGCCCGCGTCTGGGTGTATCGCAAGGACTAATTCCGCCGGCTTCCTTCTATGCGCGGCGGGCTCGTTTCGCCGAACGTATGGAAGTGGATGTCTGCACCGAAAATCCTGGTCATTCCCGGCTCGCTGCGCACCGGCTCGCACAATGCGAAGCTGGCGGCGGTCATCGCCTATGAATTTGCCCGGGCCGGCGTCGACGTCACCCGCATCTCGCTCGCCGATTTTCCGCTGCCGATCTATGACGGCGATCTCCAGGCCAAATCCGGTGTGCCCAAGCACGCGATCAATCTCAAGCGCATGATCGGCGCGCATCATGGCGTGCTGTTCGTCACGCCCGAATACAACGCCTCGGTGCCGCCGCTGCTCAAGAACGCGATCGACTGGGTCAGCCGCGTGCACGAGCTGAATGAGGCGCGCGGCGACGTGTTTCGTAACCGCGCCTTCGCGCTTGCCGGGGCGTCACAAAGCCGGCTCGGTGCGGCGCGCGCACTGCAGGCGCTGCGGCTGATCCTGACCTCCTGCCACGCCAATGTGATTGCCAGTCAGCTCACGCTCGGCTTTGCCGACCAGGCCTATGACGATATGGACAGGCTCAAGAACGAGGGCGACATCGCCGCGTTGAAGGAGCTCGTCGCGCAATTGATCGACATTTCCCAACGCATGATGTGAGGTGACATGACGCCAGCCGAGATCGCTCCAAAAGACCGCCTGATCGTCGCGCTCGATCTGCCCAGCGTCGATGCCGCGGAGGCGACGATCAACCGTCTCGGCGACAGCGTCACCTTCTACAAGATCGGCTATCGCCTCGCTTATGCCGGCGGATTGCCGCTGGTCGGCAAGCTCGCCGACAAGGGCAAGAAGGTCTTTCTCGATCTCAAACTGCACGACATCGGCAACACCGTGACGCAAGGCGTCGAGAGCATCACCAGGCTCGGCGCCACCTTCCTGACCGTGCACGCCTATCCGCAGACCATGAAGGGCGCGGTCGAAGGCCGCGGCAATTCGAGCCTGAAGATCCTCGCGGTCACGGTGCTGACCTCCTATAACGACGACGATCTGCATGCGGCAGGTTTCCGGCTCGGCGTGTCCGAGCTGGTCGAGGCGCGCGCGCAGCAGGCGCAGGTGCTTGGCGTCGACGGGCTGGTGTCCTCGCCGGAGGAAGCTGCAGCGCTCCGCAAGATCGTCGGCCACCAGATGTGCCTCGTCACACCGGGCATCCGGCCCGCCGGCTCGTCGACCGGCGACCAGAAGCGCATCATGACGCCGGGCCGCGCGATCGCCGCCGGCGCCGATTATCTCGTCGTCGGGCGTCCGGTCGTGGAAGCCGCTGATCCCAGGGCCGTCGCAGACGCCATTCAGGCCGAGATCGCGCAGGCGCTGGGCTGATCAACAACACAGGGAGAAGAACAATGGCAAAGGGCTACTGGATCGGGCGCGTCGACGTGAGCAGTGACGAGGGCTACAAGCCCTACGCCGTCGCCAACGGTCCGATCTTCAAGAAATGGGGCGGTCGCTTCGTCGTCCGCGGCGGCAAGTTCACCACCGTCGAAGGCGCCAGCCGCACCCGCAACGTCGTGATCGAATTCCCGGACTACGAAACCGCGATCGCCTGCTACAATTCGCCGGAATACCAGGCCAACATCAAGGTGCGCCAGCCGCACTCGGTCGCCGATCTCATCATCATCGAGGGCTATGACGGCCCGCAGCCGCAGGACGGCTGAGGCGCGATCTCACTTACCCTCCCCCTCCAGGGGAGGGTAAGCGAGCGCGTGCCTCCCAAGCCCCTCGGTTGCCGGAACTGCCTCCCCCCGCTACAACGGCGGCGAAGAGGATCACACCATGTCCGACATGCGCTTGATTGTTGCTGGAGCCGGCGGCCGGATGGGCCGCGCGCTGGTGCGGGCGATTGCCGAGAGCAAAGGCGCGGTGCTGGCCGGCGCGCTGGAGGCCCCGGGCTCGGAGCTGCTCGGCAAGGATGCCGGGGTGCTCGCAGGACTGCCCGCCAACGGCATCAAGCTCTCGGCCGATCTCTGGGCAATGTCGAAGGAGGCCGACGGTATCCTCGATTTTACCGTCCCTGCCGCCACCATCGCCAATGTCGCGATCGCCGCCGAGCGCGGCATCGTCCATGTCGTCGGCACCACCGGCCTGTCGGGCTCCGACAACGCCGTGATCAAGAGCGTCACCAACCGCGCCGTCGTGGTGCAGTCGGGCAATATGAGCCTGGGCGTCAATTTGCTCGCCGCCGTGGTCAAGCGCGTCGCCAAGGCGCTCGACCAGGGTTTCGACATCGAGATCGTCGAGACCCATCATCGTATGAAAGTCGATGCACCCTCCGGCACGGCGCTGATGCTGGGCCAGGCTGCCGCCAGTGGCCGCGGCGTCACGCTCGATGAGCATTCCGAGCGGGGCCGCGACGGTATCACCGGCGCGCGCAGGCCTGGCAATATCGGCTTCGCCTCGTTGCGCGGCGGCACCGTCGCCGGCGACCACAGCGTGACCTTCCTCGGTCCGTTCGAGCGACTGACGCTGACGCATCAGGCCGAGGACCGCATGCTGTTCGCCCACGGCGCGCTGAAGGCGGCGCTGTGGGCGCATGGCAAGGCGCCGGGGCTTTACTCCATGGCCGACGTGCTCGGCCTTGCCGATATCTAGTCGACAATCAGCAACGGAAAGCAGTCAATGAGCGAACGTCTTCTCGTGCTCGTGCGCCACGGCCAGAGCGAATGGAATCTCAAGAACCTGTTCACCGGCTGGAAGGATCCTGACCTCACCGAGCTCGGCGTGAAGGAAGCCACCGAAGCCGGCCGCAAGCTGAAGGCACAGGGTCTCGTGTTCGACGTGGCCTTCACCTCGGTGCTGACGCGCGCACAACACACGCTCGATATCATCCTCGGCGAGCTCGGCCAGAAGGGCTTGCCGACTTCGAAGAACCTCGCGCTGAACGAGCGCGACTACGGCGATCTCTCCGGCCTCAACAAGGACGACGCCCGCAAGAAATGGGGTGAGGATCAGGTGCTGATCTGGCGCCGCTCCTACGACGTGCCGCCGCCCGGCGGCGAAAGCCTGAAGGACACGCTCGCGCGCGCGCTGCCCTATTACGTGCAGGAGATCCTGCCCGGCGTGCTCAACGGCAAGCGCACTTTGGTCGCCGCCCACGGCAATTCGCTGCGCGCGCTGATCATGGTGCTGGAGAAGCTGTCGCCCGAAGGCATCTTGAAGCGCGAGCTCGCGACCGGCGTGCCGATCATCTATCGCCTCAACGCGGATTCGACCGTGGCGTCGAAGCTGGATCTGGCGGGTTGAGAACAGTCCCGTAGGGTGGGTTAGACAGTGGCTGCGCGAAGCGCATTCGCTGGCGTAACCGACCATCTCTGCCGCCGCGGAAGCATAAGAGGTGGGTTACGCCTACGGCTAACCCACCCTATGAATTCCGCTACTGCATCCCGAGCTGCCCGGCTTCCCAGCCCAGCATCGCCTGTTTCCGCGTGATGCCCCAATGATAGCCGGTGAGCGTGCCGCTCTTGCCGAGCGCGCGGTGGCAGGGCACGACGAACGAAACCGGGTTCTTGCCGACCGCAGCACCGACGGCGCGCGAGGCCTTCGGGCTGTTGATGTTGCACGCGATGTCCGAATACGACACCGCGCGGCCCATCGGGATCTTCAAGAGCGTCTCCCACACCCGCACCTCGAAATCGGTGCCGATCATCACCACGCGCAGCGGCTGGTCCGGCCGCCACAGCCTGGTGTCGAAGATGCGCGCCGCGAGCGGCGCCGTGCCTTCGTGGTCTTCGACATAGGTGGCATTTGGCCAGCGCCGCGTCATGTCGGCGAGCGCGATCTTCTCGTCGCCGTGGTCGGCGAAGGCAAGGCCCGACAGGCCGCGATCGGTGGCGATCACGATCGCCGTGCCGAACGGCGAGGGGTGGAAGCCGTAGCGCAGGGTGAGGCCGGCGCCGCCGTTCTTCCACTCGCCCGGCGACATGGCTTCGTGCGTGACGAAGAGATCGTGCAGCCGGCCGGGGCCCGACAGGCCGGAATCGAGCGCGGCGTCGAGAATGCTCGCGGAGTCCCGCAGCAGGCCCTTGGCGTGGTCGAGCGTCAGCGCCTGCATGAAGGCCTTTGGCGTGATCGAGGCCCAGCGGCGGAACAGATGGTGCAGCTCATCCGGCGTGACGCCGGCCGCATCGGCCATCGCCTCGATGGTGGGCTGCGCGCGCCAGTTCTCCGAGATGAAGGCGATCGCCCGGCGCACCGAATCATAGTCGCGCAACGCGGCGTGCTGGGGGCCCGGCTTGGTCAGGCGCTGGTCATGTATGGCGAGTGTCATCATGGCCGGAAATGTAGGAGAGGGACGGGTCGGAAACCACCCGATTTCTGACTGCGTTCAGGTCACCGGATTGTAGGTCGGGCCGCGTCGGGCAGCATTCAGAGCGCCGACCAAGGCATTGTAAAAACTCGCCTTTTCCTCCGGTCCGAGAAAGCCTGCAATGCGCAGCCGGCTGCCGCGAGAGATCAGATAAAGGTGCTCGATGCCGTATTCCTCGTCGATCTCCTGGTCGAGCCGGACCCAGAGCGGGTTGAACGTCCATTCGGCAACCTGGCCGCGGTGACTGACGCGGCGCACGCGCAGCTCCGAGGGCGTGATCACGATCTCCTCGCTGGCCCGCGCGGCGCGGAAATTGGCCTTGAAGGCCCACCAGATCACGAGCACGTCGAGGCCGAAGAAACCGAACACCGGCCAGGCGCCCATCATCAGGAAGACGAGGCCGGTGACGAAGCTGACCGCGCTCACGAACAGCATCACGGCGAGGAAGCCGGTGCGGTTCAGCGAGCGGTGCGGCGTCAGCAGCGCGGAAAAGATCTGCACGTCGCGCGGATCAGGATCGCTGCGCTCAATTTCGTTGCCTGTGCTCATCGTCCGTCAGTATATCCCGATCATGGCGAAAATCACCCGCAAGCCGGTCCCGCGCAAGGCCGCCGCGCCGAAAAAGGCAAAGGCCGCTGTCGCGAAGCCCAAGCCCGCCGAGAAAACGGCTCCAGCGAAAAAATCACTCAAAGCGATCAGACCCTGGACGCCCGCCGAGGTCCGCGAGGTCTTCAGCCGTTTCCGCAAGGCCAACCCGGAACCGAAGGGCGAGCTCGAGCACGTCAATCCGTTCACGCTGCTGGTCGCCGTGGTGCTGTCGGCGCAGGCGACCGATGCCGGCGTCAACAAGGCGACGCGCGCTCTGTTCGAAATCGCCGACACTCCGCAGAAGATGCTCGATCTCGGCGAGGAGCGCCTGCGCGACTACATCAAGACCATCGGCCTCTACCGCACCAAGGCGAAAAACGTGATCGCGCTGTCGGCAAAGCTGCTCAGCGAGTTCGGCGGCGAAGTGCCGCGCACCCGCGCCGAGATCGAGTCGCTGCCCGGCGCCGGCCGCAAGACCGCCAACGTCGTGCTCAACATGGCCTTCGGCGAGCACACCATGGCGGTCGACACGCATGTCTTCCGCGTCGGCAACCGCACGGCGCTGGCGCCCGGCAAGACGCCGCTGGAGGTCGAGCTCGGTCTCCAGAAGGTCATCCCGGCCGAGTTCATGCTGCATGCCCATCATTGGCTGATCCTGCACGGCCGCTATACCTGCCTCGCGCGCAAGCCGCGCTGCGAGGTCTGCCTGATCAACGATCTGTGCCGGTGGCCGGAGAAGACGGTGTGAGACGGCGCCGTTAGCGCATCTGCCGCGCCGGTTCGATCAGCTCCGGCCGCGGGCCTGACAGCCGCTTGTGCATGTGGACCATGAAGGCCATGCCGAAGATCGGCGTCGCCAGATTGACGATCGGGATCGAGACGAAGGCGGCGATGAACAGGCCGGCGGTGAGGATGGTCGCGGCATTGTCGCGCCGCATCGCCTTGGCTTCCTCCGGCGAGCGGAAGCGCATCGCCGCGAGCTCGAAATATTCGCGGCCGAGCAGCCAGGCCGCGGCGAGGAAGAAGATCAGAAAGCCGGCGCCGGCGAACAGCACCAGCGGCAGCGCGATCAGGTAGACCAAGATCGTCAGCAGCGCGGTCTTGATGCCTTCGAAGATCGCCTGGTTGAAGGGTAGCGCGAGGCCCGGCTGCTCGGCCGGATAATGCTCGCGCTCCACGACATCGGCGACGTCGTCGACGAACAGGCTCGCCACCAGCGAGGTGATCGCGGGCATCAGGAAGATGCCGCCGAACACGACGCCGAGGCCCGCCGCGATCGAGACGATCCAGGACAGGACGTCGAGTGACGTATGCCAGCCCGGCCCGAGCAGGCCTTCCAGCCAGACCTCGCCGGAGGTCGCAAACCAGCTGAGCAGCCGCTGCAGGCCGATCGCCAGCACAATGATCAGCACCAGCGCGAGCCCGATCGACCGCCACAGGATCGAGCGCATCGGCGGCGACATCATTTGCGACAGCGCCTTCACGGCGGCATCCAGCATGGGAGACCCTTTCACGAAATCACCCGCGAGAGGTAGACACCGATTGCGGCTTCGGCAAGGGAGAGCGGCTGTCTTCCCTTCTCCCCCTTGTGGGAGAGGGTTTGCACTGCCCGCACACTCGTTCCGGCCTATTCATGCCGGTGCCCGTGCTTCCGCGCCTTCGCAGCCTTCCGCTCCCCGGTCGGAATCATCACGACGCGGCCATAGCGCACGCCGCGTTCGGCGATGATGTGGTCGGCGAAATGCTTGACCTCGTCGGCAGCGCCCTTCAGCGCCGTCATCTCCATGCAATTGTTGTCGTCGAGATGGACATGCAGGGTCGCCAGCGCGAGGTCGTGATGGCCGTGGAATTCCTGCACCAGGCGTTTCGACAGATCGCGGGCGGCGTGGTCGTAGACATAGACGAGGCCGGCGACGCATTGGCCTGTTTGCGCGGTGTCCTCGGTGCTCTGCTGCAGGCCGGCGCGGGCGAGGTCGCGGATGATCTCGGAGCGATTCTGGTAGCCGCGCGCCTCCGCCGCCGCGTCGATCTCCGCCAGCAGATCGTCCTCGATCGTGATCGTAATTCGCTGCATCAGATGCTCCCGCCTGTGTCCCCTGAACCGTAGCCCGGATGGAGCGAAGCGCAATCCGGGGCGGTGCCAATATGAGGGCAGGCCCCCGGATTTCGCTTGCGCTCCATCCAGGCTACGCAGCCATCCCTACAGCCGCGTCGCACGCAGGCGCAGCGCATTGCCGACCACGCTCACCGAGGACAGCGCCATCGCCGCCGCGGCGATGATCGGCGAGAGCAACAGGCCGAAGGCGGGATAGAGGATGCCGGCCGCGATCGGGATGCCGGCGGCATTGTAGATGAAGGCGAAGAACAGGTTTTGCCGGATGTTGCTCATGGTCGCCTGCGACAGTTTTCGCGCGCGGACGATGCCGGTGAGATCGCCCTTGAGCAGTGTGACGCCGGCGCTCTCCATCGCGACATCCGTGCCGGTGCCCATAGCAATGCCGACTTCGGCGGCGGCCAGCGCCGGCGCGTCGTTGACGCCGTCGCCGGCCATCGCGACGATGCGGCCGGCCTTTTGCAGCTTGCTCACCACCGCGCTCTTCTGGTCGGGCAGCACCTCGGCCTCGACCTCGGAGATGCCGAGCCGGCGCGCTACCGCTTCCGCCGTGGTGCGGTTGTCGCCGGTCAGCATGATCACCTTGATGCCTTCGTCTGCCAGCGCCTTCAGCGCCTCCGGGGTCGAGGCCTTGACCGGATCGGCGATCGCGAACAGGCCGGCAAGCGCACCGTCGACGGCCATGTTGATCACGGTCGCGCCGTCCTGGCGCAGCCGCTCGGCCTCGGCGTCGAGCACTGTCGTGTCGATTCCGATCGAGGCGAGATATCTGGCGTTGCCGAGCGCGATGGTCTTGCCCTCGACCTTGCCGGTGGCGCCCTTGCCGGTCGGCGAGTCGAAGTGCTCGACCTGGCCGAGCGCGAGCTGCTTCTCCTTGGCCGCGCGCATGATCGCGTCAGCCAAAGGATGCTCGCTGGCGCGCTCGACGCTGGCCGCGAGCCGCAGGATGTCATCTTCCGCAAAGCCGGCGGCCGGCACGATCGCGACCACCTTGGGCTTGCCCTCGGTCAGCGTGCCCGTCTTGTCGACCACCAGCGTGTCGATCTTCTCCATCCGCTCCAGTGCCTCGGCGTTCTTGATCAGCACGCCGCCCTGCGCACCGCGGCCGACGCCGACCATGATCGACATCGGCGTCGCAAGGCCCAGCGCGCAGGGGCAGGCGATGATCAGCACGCTGACGGCGGCAACGAGGCCGAAGGCCAGCCGCGGCTCCGGTCCGAACCAGGCCCATGCGCCGAACGCGACGAGAGCGACGACGATCACGGTGGGCACGAACCAGCCGGCGACCTGATCGGCGAGGCGCTGGATCGGCGCGCGCGAGCGCTGCGCGTCCGCGACCATCTGCACGATCTGCGACAGCAGCGTCTCGCGGCCGACCTTGTCGGCGCGCATCACGAAGCTGCCCGACTGGTTCAGCGTGCCGGCAATGACCTTGGCGCCGGCTTCCTTGGTGACCGGCATGGACTCGCCCGTCACTAGGGATTCGTCGAGCGAGGAGCGCCCCTCCAGGATGATGCCGTCGACCGGCACCTTCTCGCCGGGACGAACGCGCAAGCGGTCGCCGGCATGAAGCGTATCGATCTCGACCTCGTGCTCGCTGCCATCGGCATCGACGCGGCGCGCGGTCTTCGGCGCGAGCTGCAGCAGCGCCTTGATCGCGCCCGAGGTCGCGTCACGCGCGCGCAGCTCCAGCACCTGGCCGAGCAGCACCAGCACGGTGATGACGGCAGCCGCCTCGAAATAGACGGCAACCGCGCCTTCATGGCCACGGAAAGTGGCAGGGAAGATCTGCGGCGTGACGGTGCCGAGGACGCTGTAGACATAGGCAACGCCCGTGCCCATCGCGATCAGCGTGAACATGTTGAGGTTGCGCGTCAGCAGCGATTGCCAGCCGCGGACGAAGAACGGCCAGCCGGCCCACAGCACCACCGGCGTGGCGAAAACGAGCTGGATCCAGTTCGAGAGCGTCGCGTCGATCCAGTTGTGGGGACCCGCGAGATGGCCGCCCATCTCCAGCACCACGGCCGGCAGCGCCAGCGCGCCGCCGATCCAGAACCGGCGTGTCATGTCGGCGAGCTCGGGGTTGGGTCCGCTCTCCAGGCTCGCGACTTCCGGCTCCAGCGCCATGCCGCAGATCGGGCAGCTGCCGGGACCGACCTGGCGGATCTCGGGGTGCATCGGGCAGGTGTAGATCGTGCCCGCGGGCATCTCGGGTTCGGGCGCCTTCTCCTTGGCGAGATATTTGGCGGGATCGGCGGCGAACTTGGTGCGACAGCCGGCCGAGCAGAAATGGAAGGTCTCGCCGTGATGGTCAAAGCGGTGCTTCGAGGTCGCGGGATCGACGCTCATGCCGCAGACGGGGTCCTTGACCCCAGTCAAGGCGTCACCGCGGTCATGGGTGTGATGATGGGCATGGCCGGAATGATCGCCGTGACCCCCGCAGCACGAGGAGGTCGCGGGCTTGGCGGCCGGCGCCGCCTTGCTCGAACAACCGCATCCGGAAGGCTTGTCCGTGTCGTGATGATGCCCGTGCTCGTTGTTGTTCATTGCCATGCTCCGGCCCTTATGCCTGGTCTCGTATCCGGGCTTGCAACCCATACCCGGTAGGGGTATATAGACCTCATGCGCAAGGACATCAAGGCATCTGTCGGAAAACGCCTGGGCCGGATCGAGGGCCAGGTTCGCGGCCTCTCGAAAATGGTAGAGGAGGACCGCTACTGCATCGACATCGTGACGCAGATCTCGGCGGTGCGTGCCGCGCTGCGCCGGGTCGAGGAAGAAGTCCTGAAGGATCACGTCGCCCATTGCGTCGAGCACGCCATCGCGAGCGGCGACAAGGCCGACCAGCGCGAGAAGATCGCGGAGCTGATGGCGGTGATCGGACGGGCGGAGCGGTAGGTTTTCACCGTTGTCGCGAGCGCAGCTTCGCCGCTACGCCGATCGCAATGACGGTTCGTGAGGAGAAGTCCCGCAACACACTCGGTGTCGTGCCTGCGAACGGAGGGACCGCAGTGGTTATGCCGCTTTCACTCTTGCGCGGCCACGCCGACGCGGGCGGTACATCGCCAGCTTCTTCAGCAGCGGGACATGCTCGGAAGCAGTGACGCTTCCGGCCACTGCAACATCCGCACTCACTTGCTCAGCCGGAATCTCATCCGGCGCCTCTTGGTCAACCGCTTCAGGAACGAGCGGCGGCGCACTGATCGTTTCTGGAAACACACTGAATGTGCCCGCTACCTCCTCGAGCGGCTTCTGCTTGTCGGCCCAGTGCAGAGCGGTGTAGTCGAACCCGTGCACGATGGTGGGTTTGACGACTTCGAAATAGGGCGAGATGTCGAAGTCGCGGGGCATGTAGAGCGAGGAATCGCGGATGTGCAGGATCTCGCGGCGGGCGGCGCGGCTGCCGGCCTTGGTGATCTTCGGCAGGATCGGGTAGCGCACGGCGTCGAAGGCCTGCGCGATCAGCGCCGAGCAGATGATCTTGGTCGGATCGCCCGAGCCGATCGCGATCATGCGTCGCCGCCAGCGCTGCGGCACCGGCAGCGGAAACAGGAAGCGCATGAGGTCGACGATGTTCTTAGTGTCGTAGCCGAAGCCGATGCGGTTGATCGCATAGCGGCAGACCGTGGTGCGATCCTCATAGGACAGCCCGACCGGGCGGCAAACGCGGGTGTGATACGGGAAATATTTCGACAGCGGCGCCGAGGTGACGCCTTCGCCGATATTGGCCTCGATCAGCACGTGCGGCTCGCCATCGGGCTCAGCGGCGCCTTCGACCGGACCGACATAGAGCGCGGCATGCGACCAGGTCGACTGGGTCAGATATTTGATGATGCCGGAGATGCGGTTGTTGCCCTCGACCAGCAGCACGTCGCCGGGCTCGATGACGCCGCGCAGGTGCTCGGGGTCGCTTGGTGTGAACGGCTCGTAGCCGGGCACCTCCTTGGAGAGGTACGCGGCAATCAACTTGCCGACTGAATCTAGGACCGTCCCCATTTCAAACTCCCCCCACGGCCTTTTCCGGCCGTCTTTTTCCCTTCTCTATCATGGTCGAAACGTGTTGCCATTCGGTTCATCAAACCGTGAGGTCAAGCACGATTGATTCACCATGATGGTTGCCGTGCAACATCAGATGCGGCAAGGTTCGCTAACTGTTCCCGTTTGCCGCAAGTCCTCGGAAACCATGACATGACAATCACGCGCCGCGGTTTCCTTGTCGCGTCGGCGGGCCTTGCCGCGATGCCGGTCCTGCGCGCAAGCGCCGCGCCCTTGCCGCGCGAGGCCGACATCGTCGTGGTCGGGGCGGGGGCTGCGGGCATCGCCGCGGCGCGGCGCATCATGGCGACGGGCCGCAAGGTCGTCGTGGTGGAAGCGGCATCGCAAATTGGCGGCCGCTGTATCACCGACAGCACGACCTTCGACACGCCGTTCGACCGCGGTGCGCGCTGGATGCACAATCCCGACACCAATCCGATGATCCGGCTGGCGCGCTCCGCCGGGCTCGACGTGCTGCCGGCGCCGTCCGGCCAGAAGATGCGTATCGGCCGCCGCAACGCGCGAGCGGGCGAGACCGAGCAGTTCCTGGCGGCGCTGGTGCGCGCCAACCGCGCCATCGACGAGGCGGCGCGGGGAAAGCTCGATACCTCCTGCGCGTCCGTGCTGCCGAAGGATCTCGGCGACTGGGCGGGCGCGGCCGAGTTCATGCTGGGCGCGAGCTTCGCCGGCAAGGATCTGAAGGAGCTGTCCGCGATCGACAAGGGCCGCGCGCAGGACCGCAACGCGGCGATCGCCTGCCGTCAGGGCTTGGGCACGCTGATCACCAAGCTCGGCGAGCAGGCGCCGGTGGCGCTGTCGAGCCCGGTGAGCCGCATAGCCTGGAGCAGCCGCGACGTCGGTGTGGAGACGCAAGGGGGCAAGATCGCCGCGCGTGCCGTCATCGTCACGGTCTCGACCAACGTGCTGACATCTGGCGCGATCAAGTTCACGCCCGACATTCCCAAGCGCACGCTGGACGCGGCGTCGAAACTCGGCCTCGGCAGCTACGATCGCATCATGCTGCAATTGCCGGGCAATCCGCTCGGCCTGTCGCGCGACGACAGCCTGATCGAGCAGAGCAATTCGACGCGTACGGCGCTGATGTTCGCCAATATCGGGGGATCCTCGCTCTGCTCCATCGATGTCGGCGGCGCGTTCGGCCGCGAACTGTCCGAGCAGGGCGAGAAGGCCATGGTCGCCTTTGCCAGGGAATGGATTACGAAGCTGTTCGGCAGCGAGGCGGCGGCCGCCGTGCAGAAGACCAGCGTCACGCGCTGGAACGCCTCGCCCTACGTGATGGGCGCGATGTCGGCGGCGTCACCCGGCGGTCAGCTCTCGCGAAAGATTCTGACCGAGCCGATCGGCAATGTGTTCCTCGCCGGCGAAGCCACCCATGAGACGCTGTGGGGCACCGTCGACGGCGCCTGGGAAAGCGGCGAGCGGGCCGCGGATGCCGCCCTGCGCAAGATCGGCGCGCTCAAGGACGACCCAGCGGATGTGCCGACGCAATCGACCAAGAAGCGGCGCGTGCCGCGGCAGTAGGGCACTCCGCCTCAAAACAGCGGAGATTATCGGCGCAACACCCCGTCCAGCGCCGGTAATCCAAAAATCACCGCCAACGCAATCAGTCCGTAGCAAATCCCGCGAAACACCTTTTCGCTCGCGCGTCCGAAAAGCGAGGCGCCGAAGGCGACGCCGATCGCATAGACCGGTCCAACGATCAGCGACAGCACCAGCGATTCGCGGCTGATCAGGCCCGTGGTCGCGTAACTGATCATCGAGAAGAAATCAGAGGCGCCGAAGAACAGCACGATGTTGGCGCGCGCGACGATCGGCGCGATCGGTCGGCCGAGCCAATAGCCGACGATCGGCGGGCCGCCGGTCTGCGCGAGGCCGCTGCAGAAGCCGGAGAGCCCGCCGATGCCGACCGAGAGCCAGGAATGGTCCTTGCCGCGATAGCGCCAGCCCGACAGCAGCAGAAGCAGGAGCGCGGTGACGAAGCAGGAGATGATCCAGCGCGTGGTGACGGGCTCGAGCACGCTGAGGAAATAGGTGCCGACGGGGACGCCGACCAGCGCGCCCAGCACGATCACGGCGGTGGCCTTGCGGTCAGCCTTCCGCCACGCGTCCGGCAGCAGCGGCGCCGCCGAGACGAAATCGATGACGAGCAGGAGCGCCGCAACGAGTCGCGGCGCCGCGATGCTGCTCGCGAGCGGCATGAAGATCAGGGCCGAACCGAAGCCGGAGAAGCCGCGGGCGGTGCCCGAAACGAAAGCGACGGCGCAGAGCGCCATCGCGATGGTGAGGCTGACGTCCTTGGGGAGGAAATCAGCGAGGGTCATCCGCGAAGAATGCCGCCGGTCTTCTTCGTGACCTCGGCGACGATCTTCGCCGCGACGGCGTCGATCTCCTGATCGGTCAGGGTCTTCTCGCGCGGCTGGAGCGTCACCGCGATCGCGATCGATTTCTTGGCCTCGTCGATGCCCTTGCCCTCATAGACGTCGAAGACGTTGACGCCGGTGATGAGCTTCTTGTCGACACCTTGCGCGGCGCGCACGATGTCGCCCGTCTTCACGGTGCGATCGACGATGAACGCGAAGTCGCGCGACACGGGCTGGAACGCCGAGAGTTCGATCAGCGGCTTGGCGCGGGTCGGCTTCTTCTTCGCCTCCGGGATACGGTCCAGGATCACCTCGAATACGACAAGCGGGCCGTCGGCGCCGAGTGCTTCAAGCGCGCGCGGATGCACCTCGCCGAAGTAACCGAGCACGTTCTGCGGTCCGATCTGGATCGTGCCGGAGCGGCCCGGATGCAGCCAGGACGGTCCACCGGACACGATCTGCAGCGCCTGCATCGGCGCGCCGCTTGCTGCCAGGACCGCCAGCGCATCAGCCTTGGCGTCGAAAACATCGGCCTGCGCCGAGCCGGTCCAGTGCCGTCCCAGGCCTTCGGACGAAGCAATGCCGTGGCGGACGCCGCTCGCGGCCATGAACTGGTCCTGCGGGCGATCGCCCTTGAACACCTGGCCAACCTCGAACAGCGCGACATCGTTCACGCCGCGGTTGGCGTTCGCCTGTGCCGCCGCGATCAGGCCCGCAAGCAGCGTCGGACGCATGTCGGAGAGATCCGACGCGATCGGGTTGGCGACTTCGAGTTCGCGCTGGCCGCCGCCGAACAACTGTGCCGCGCTCTTGGTGATGAAGGACCAGGTCACCGCCTCCACCATGCCGCGGCCCGCGAGCGCGCGCTTGGCCCGGCGCGTGCGCAGCTGGAGCGGCGTCAGCACCGGCTTGCGCGCGTCCTCGCCGCGCTCGAACGGCGTCATCGGAACCTTGTCGACGCCGAAGATGCGGACGATCTCCTCGACGATGTCGGCCTTGCCGTGCACGTCGGAGCGCCAGGACGGCACAGCGACCTTCACGACCGGCCCCGGGCCAGCCATCATGAAGCCGAGATGGGTCAGGATGCGCTTCATCTCTGCTTGCGGCACGTCGATGCCGGAGAGACGCTTCACTTCGGTGACCGGGAAATCGATCACGCGGTCGTCGCCGAAGGATTTGCCGACGACGACGGTCTCGGACGGCGCGCCGCCGCACATCTCCATCACGAGTTTCGTCGCAAGCTCCAGGCCGGGCACCATGAAGGCCGGATCGACGCCGCGCTCGAAACGGTAGCGCGCATCGGAATTGATGCCGAGCTTGCGGCCGGTCTGGGCGACGTTGATCTCGTTCCACAGCGCCGCTTCGATCAGCACGTCGGTGGTGGTCTCGTCGCAGCCCGAGGCCTCGCCGCCCATGATGCCGGCGAGCGATTCGACGCCATGCTCGTCCGCGATCACGCAAATCGCGGGATCGAGATTGTAGGTGCGGCCGTCGAGCGCCAGCAGGCTCTCGCCGTCGCGCGCACGGCGTACGACGAGATTGCCCTTCACCTTCTTGGCGTCGAACACGTGCAGCGGGCGCGCGCGGTCGTAGGTCATGAAGTTGGTGATGTCGACCAGCGCGTTGATCGGGCGCAGGCCGATCGCGGTCAGCCGCTTCTGCAGCCATTCCGGCGACGGCCTGTTTTTGACCCCGCGCACGAGGCGAAGCGCGAAGCCCGGACAGAGCGAGGTGTCCTCGACCGTGACCTTCACCGGGCAGAGGAATTCGCCTTTGATCGGCTTGATGGTCGGGTCCTTGAACTTGCCCATGTCGGCGGCGGCGAGGTCGCGCGCGATGCCGTGCACGCCGGTGCAGTCCTGCCGGTTCGGCGTCAAATTGATCTCGACCACGGGATCGCCGAGCGCCGCCCATTCGGCGTAACCTGCGCCGATCGGCGCATCCGCCGGCAATTCCATGATGCCGTCATGATCGTTAGAGATCTGCAGCTCGGCGGCCGAGCACAGCATGCCGCGGCTCTCGACGCCTCTGATGGTGCCGACGCCCAGCGTGATGTCCTTGCCGGGGATGTAGGTGCCGGGCGGCGAGAACACGCTGACCAGACCCGCACGCGCATTCGGCGCGCCGCACACGACCTGCACCGGCGCGCCACCGTCGCCGGTGTCGACCATGCACACGCGCAAACGATCCGCATTCGGATGCTGCTCGGCGGAAATCACCTTCGCAATGGTGAAGGGCTTGAGCGCCTTCGCCTTGTCCTCGATGTTCTCGACCTCGAGCCCGATCATGGTGAGCTTCTCGGCAAGCCTGTCGAGCGGCTCATCAGTCTCGAGATGATCCTTCAGCCAGGAGAGGGTGAATTTCACGAGCTCAGCCCTCCGGCAAGCGTTGGTACTTCGAGCGGCTTGAAGCCGTAATGGCTCAGCCAGCGGACGTCGCTGTCGAACAGCTGGCGCAAATCGGCGATGCCGTATTTCAGCATGGCGATGCGGTCGATGCCCATGCCCCAGGCGAAGCCCTGGTACTCGTCGGGATCGATGCCGCAGGCGCGCAGCACGTTCGGATGCACCATGCCGCAGCCGAGGATCTCGAGCCAGTCCTCGCCCTCGCCGAAGCGGATCTCGCCCTTGTCGCGGCGGCACTGGATGTCGACTTCCAGCGACGGCTCGGTGAACGGGAAGAACGAGGGTCGGAAGCGCATGTTGATGTGGTCGACCTCGAAGAACGCCTTGCAGAATTCGTGCAGGATCCATTTGAGGTGGCCGAGATGCGAGGTCTTGTCGATGACGAGGCCTTCGACCTGGTGGAATTGCGGCGTGTGGGTCGCGTCCGAATCGATGCGGTAGGTACGGCCCGGGCAGATCACGCGGATCGGCGGCTTCTGGCTCAGCATGGTGCGCACCTGCACCGGCGAGGTGTGCGTCCGCAGCAGCATGCGCGAGCCGTCCTCCTTCGGATGGAAGAAGAACGTGTCGTGCATCTCGCGCGCGGGATGGCCTTCCGGGAAGTTCAGCTTGGTGAAGTTGTAATCGTCGGTCTCGATGTCGGGACCTTCGGCCACCGAGAATCCCATGTCGGCGAAGATCGTGGTCAGTTCGTCCCAGACCTGGCTCAGCGGATGGATGCGGCCGGCTTCGGCCTGAGCCTCGCGCAGCGGCAGCGTGACGTCGACGGTCTCGGACGCCAGCCGCGCATCGAGCGCCGCCGACTTCAGGACGTCGCGCCTTGCCGCGAGCGCCTGGGTGACTTCGTCCTTGGCCTGGTTGATCGCGGCGCCTTGCGACTTGCGCTCGTCCGGCGACATCTTGCCGAGCGTTGCGAGCAGCGCGGAGATCGAACCCTTCTTGCCGAGGGCTGCGACGCGCACGGCTTCGAGCGCGCCCTCGTCGGCGGCGGCGGCGATGTCGGCGATGATCTGGGCTTGGAGCTGGGCAAGATCGGTCATGGCAATCCCTTTTGGCCAGGATGCTGAGCCGATGATCCTAGCCCGTTACGCCCGGCCCAGAAGCGCGAAGCGCGTCTTCGCGAAAATGCGCCGGGCTTCCACGTCGGAGAAGTGTTTGCGCGAGAGACGGCCGGGGCATCAAGGCGCAAGAAGCGCCTCTGCCCCAGGGGCCATCACAAGCTGAACGCTGCGCAGAGCACAGTGGAGGACGGCTTGCGCCGTATCAGGCCGCCAGCGCGGCTTTGGCCTTCTCGGCGATCGCCTGGAACGCGGCGGGCTCGTTGACCGCCAGATCCGACAGCACCTTGCGGTCCACGGTGATCCCGGACTTGGCCATGCCGTCGATAAACCGGCTGTAGGTCATGCCGAACGGACGGACGGCAGCGTTGATGCGCTGGATCCAGAGCGCGCGGAACGTCCGCTTCTTGCGCTTGCGGTCACGGAAGGCGTACTGCATCGCCTTCTCGACGGCCGGCTTGGCGGCGCGGATGGTGTTCTTGCGGCGGCCGTAGAAGCCCTTGGCGGCCTTGTAGACTTTCTTGTGCTTGGCGTGGGCGGTCACACCGCGTTTGACGCGAGACATGACGAAATCCTTCAGAGATGACTTTGGTTATCGGATTGCCGCGCAAGACGCGGCACGGTTGGCAATGATCGGGGACGCGATCAGGCGTTCGGCAAGAAGTACTTCTTGACGTTGTCGCCGTCGGTCTTGAACAGCACGCGGGTGCCGCGGAGCTGACGGATCTGCTTCTTCGTCCGCTTGATCATGCCGTGACGCTTGCCGCGCTGGGCGTGCATCACTTTGCCGGTGGCAGTCACCTTGAAGCGCTTTTTAGCGCCCGATTTGGTCTTCAGCTTGGGCATTTGGCTCTCCTAATGGCCACAGAGTTCCGCCCGCGAAGGCGGCTGGCCGTCAAAAATGCTCGTTAGAGCGTTGATTGTGCTCAGGTTTTACGAACAAGCGCGAAACCCGCACGAAACACCGCCACGGCAGCCCTTAATCAGCCGGGCGATGAAGGCTGGGCTTATGGCAGAGGACAAGCCAATTGGCAACGATGAACCACCGGAACCTGCCCCGCGACTATCCGGAATTGCTGCCCTCATGTCCAAGTTTGTCGCCTGGAGCAGGACCACAATGGCCGATTTTTCCCAATTGCTTTCGTCTCTGACCGGTTTCGCCCGCCCGCGCCATCTGGCGCTGTTCGCCGTGCTGGCCACGGCCGCGCTGCCATCGACCGCCGATGCCCGTGCCGGCGGCTATGACGGCATCTGGAATGTCACCTTCGCCACCACAAGGGGCAATTGCAGCTCGGGCTACAGCGTGCCCTTCACCGTCACGGGTAGCCGGGTCTCGTCCGCCGGCGGCGGCCGGGTCTCCGGCACGGTCAGGCGCGGCGGCGCGGTCGCGGTCCAGGTCTCGGTCGGCGCGTCCCATGCCAACGGTGGCGGCCGGCTCGCTGGGGTCAACGGCGCCGGCTCGTGGAAGGGCGTCATTTCCGGCGACGCCTGCAGCGGCACCTGGCAGGCGACACGGACGTAACTGTCGCCAGGCGCTCGGTGCGCTCTCTCTCCCGCAAGCGGGCGAGTTGCAGCAGCGCTTGCGGGTTGCACCTTTGCCAAAACAAAACGGCCCGCCGGAAATCCGGACGGGCCGTTGAACCTCTTAACGTCCTAACGTGCTGGAATCAGCGCGGCGCCAGCACCATGACGACCTGGCGGCCCTCGAAGCGCGCGTCCTGCTCGACCTTGGCGAGTTCGGCCACGTCGGTCTTGATCTTGTCCAGCAATTTGGTGCCGATCTCCTGGTGCGCCATTTCGCGGCCGCGATAGCGCAGCGTGATCTTGACCTTGTCGCCCTCTTCGAAGAACCGCTGCATCGCGCGCATCTTCACGTCGTAATCGTGATCGTCGATCATCGGGCGGAGCTTGATCTCCTTGATCTCGACGGTCTTCTGCCGCTTGCGGGCTTCGGCGGCTTTCTTCTGTGCCGAATACTTGTACTTCCCGTAGTCCATAATTTTGCAGACGGGAGGGCTGACGTTCGGCGAGATCTCGACAAGATCCATGCCGGCTTCCTGAGCCATGCGGATTGCCATAACTGTCTCGACGGTGCCTTTGTTGTCACCGGCCGCGTCGATCAGCTGGATCTGCGCATTGCGGATATCATCATTGATGCGCGGCCCGTCTTTGCTGGCAGCGGGCGGAGCTTTATTAGGACGGCGAATGGGTGGTTCTCCAAAGTTGTGAAAGAAGCGGCTATCTTGAAGGAAGTTGCGGTTGCCGGCAAGCAAGTCGCTCATGCGGGACGCGAAAAACCCTCAAATGCGAGGTATTTTGGCCACGCCCGGGCACGCTGACCGACATAGACACCTTGCGTCTGTTCCGCAAGCGTCCCAAAGGGCGCAGCCGCATCCCGGTTGCGTCGCAGGAGGCACCCCGGACAGCTCAAACCGCACAGCCAGAGTAAACGTTCCATGACTTCAGCAATTCCCGATGCCGTGCCCGACTTCATCAACGTTGGCGAGGGGCCGTCCGCACGCAGGATCGCGGTGCGCCGCCGTGCCGGGAAGGACCATGTCTCGGGGCCTGGCCTGGTCTGGCTGGGCGGATTCAAGTCGGACATGCAGGGCGGCAAGGCCTTGGCGCTGGACGCCTGGGCCCGGGATCACGGCCGCGCCATCGTCCGGTTCGACTATTCCGGTCACGGCGAATCCGGCGGCGATTTCGCCGATGGAACCATCGGCAGCTGGCTCGAGGACAGCGTCGCGGTGTTCGAGCGCTTTTGCGAGGGGCCGCAGGTTCTGATCGGCTCCTCCATGGGCGGCTGGATGGCGCTGTTGCTCGCGCGCGAGATCAAGAAGCGACAAGAGAAACAACAAGCCAAGGCCTCGCTTGCTGGGCTCGTGCTGATCGCGCCGGCGCCCGATTTCACCGAAGAGCTGATGTGGAAGAATTTTTCGCCTGCTGTGAAGCAGGAGATCGAGACCAAGGGCGTCTGGATGCGGCCGTCGGACTATGGCGACGGCTCGCCCTATCCGATCACGCGGAAGCTGATCGAGGAGGGGCGCAACCATCTCGTGCTCGGCAGCGCCATCGATCTCGGCTGCCCGGTTCGCATCCTGCAGGGCGCCCAGGACCCGGATGTGCCCTGGCAGCACGCCTTCGCGCTGACGCACCGTCTGCCGGCCGACGACGTCGTGCTGACCATGATCCAGGACGGCGACCACCGCCTCTCCCGCCCGCAAGACATCGCGCGGATTCTTGCCGCGGTGGCCGAGATCGGGTGAAACTGTTCCCCCCTGTCCCACAAGGGGAGAGGGAAAGAAGAGCGCCGGGAGGATAACACGATGACCACCATCGCCATGCTGCGCGCTTTCTGCGACGCCGTCGAGCAACGCAACGGCCGCGCCTTTGCCGAGCTCTTCACCGAAGACGGCGTCTATCACGACGTCTTCTACGGCGCCTTCGCAGGCCGCGAAAAGATCGCCGCGATGATCGACGACTGGTTCTATCGCACGGCGACCGATTTTCGCTGGGACATGCATGACCCCGTCACCGACGGCACCACGCTCTATGCGCGCTACACTTTCAGCTATCGCTCGACGCTGCCGGAGGCGAATGGTGCGCGTGCGATGTTCGAGGGCGTGGCGATCATGACGCTTCGTGAGGGGCAGATCGTCAGCTATCACGAGGTCGCCAACACGGCGCCGGCGTTCGTCGATCTGAAGTTCGCGCCGGCAAGAATCGCGAAGATCGTCGCCAAGCAGGGCATGGAATTGAAGCAGCGGCCGGAGATGCAGCGGCATCTCGCCTGACCGTCATTCCGGGGCGCGCGAAGCGCGAACCCGGAATGACAAGCGGAGAAAGGCGCGCGCTCCCTACCGCTTCGACGGATTCGCCATCGGCTTGCGCTGCGCCAGCGCGGCGACCGTTGCGGTGCCGATCGGGCCCGCTTCGTCATAGAGCCAGCATTCGCCGATCGCGACGCCATCCGTGGCGTGGTGGTTCACCACCTCGAAACCGATCCACTGCGTCACCGGCAGGCGATGCAGATAGATCGTCACGTCGCTGTTGATGTAGCCGAGACCTTTGTCGCCGGCATTGGCAAAGGGGCTGGCGAAATCGGCGCCGGTGGCGACGTGGACGAACGGCGTCATCGGCACGCCGGCGACGAGCTCGCGCACCTCGCTCATCCAGAGCCGGCGCGGTCCGAGTGAGCCCATGTGGCCGACGATCGGGCGCGTCGTCCATTTGCCGTTCATGCCGAGCCTGGGATCGGTGGGTTTTGGAATGTCTGACGGCTTCGGCACGTCCCAGTTCGGCGGCGACCAGACATTGCCGTCCGGATTTTGCGTCTTGCGCAGCAGCTGGCAGGAGGCGCGCGCCATGCTGACTCCGCCGGAGACGAATTCCGCCTCGACCACGCGGATGCGCAGCCCGTCGCGCACCAGGCGCGTCGTCACCTCGATCGGCTTGTCGATGGTCGGCAGCCGAAACATGTCGACGGTGAGCCGCGCCGGCACCAAGTCGGGACCGGAATGGCGCTCCTCGATGGCGAAGCCCAGCAGGCCGACGATGACGCGACCATGCAGCGATTTCGGATCCCATGGACCGTTTGCGACTTCCGTCGGATGGAATGTGTCGCCGTCGCGCGTGAAGAAAGGCATGTTTGTCATGCGCGCGAGATTGCGGGAATGAGCGGAGAAATCAAGGGTGGGAGGCGCACACATTGGCCTCAACAACGGTGTCATCGCCCGCCTTGTGCGCAATTGCGACTGGGGCGGGCGATCCAGTACTCCGTGACGGCCGTGATGAATCGAGAAGCTGCGGCGTACTGGATTCCTCGCTTCCGCGGGGAATGACAGCGGAGAGCTAGGAAGCGGCTTGCCACTCCTCACGAACGCTCTCGTCGGGCTCGCGATCGAGAGCATGCAGGCTCAGCGCCGCAAACGCCTCCCGCTCCACCAGCTGCCCCAACGCCCACACCGCAGCCCCACGCACCAGCGGACTGGCATCATCCAGCAATCGCCGCGCCTCGCCCGCCAGCGCGACCTCCCCGGAGTTGCCGATCGCAATCAGCACGTTGCGCAAGAAGCGGTCGCGGCCGATGCGTTTCACCGGGGATTTTGTGAACAGCGCGCGAAACGCGGCGTCGTCGAGCCGCGCCAGCTCGGAAAGTGACGGCGCGCGCAACTCATCGCGCGCCGCGAGCTTCGCTTCGCGTCCCTCCTGCGCGAACTTGTTCCAGGGACAGGCGGCGAGACAGTCGTCGCAGCCATAGATGCGATTGCCGATGGCTTTACGGAATTCGCGCGGGATCGGCCCCTTGTTCTCGATGGTGAGATAGGAGATGCAGCGCCGCGCATCGAGCTTGTAGGGCGCGGGGAATGCCGCGGTCGGGCAGATGTCGAGGCAGGCCTGGCACGAGCCGCAATGATCGATCTCCGCGGCGTCGCTCGGCAACTCCAGCGTTGTGTAGATCGCCCCGAGAAACAGCCATGAGCCGAACCCGCGCGAGACGAGGTTGGTGTGCTTGCCCTGCCAGCCGAGACCCGCGGTCTGCGCCAGCGGCTTCTCCATCACCGCCGCGGTGTCGACGAACACTTTCACGTCCGACGGCGCGGTCGCAACCAGCCAGCGCGCCAGCGCTTTCAGCCGTTTCTTGATGAGGTCGTGATAATCGTCGCCTTGCGCATAGACCGAGATCGCTGCGCGCGTGCGCTGCGTGAGAACCGCGAGCGGATCGGAGTCGGGGCCGTAATTGACGCCGAGCATGATCACGCTGCGCACGTCGCTCCACAGCCCGCGTGGATCGACGCGGCGCTCCGGCTGTGCCGCCAGCCAGTCCATGTCGCCATGGCCGCCGGATGCGATGAACTCGAGGAAGTATCTTCCGGCGTTCTCGATCGTGCCGGGTGCGGTAACGCCGATGCAGTCGAAGCCGAGCGCACGCGCTTCGCGTGCGAGCGCCGTTTTCAGTTCAGTCGGATCGGAACTCAGAAATCCAGGTCCACGTAGGTCCGCGATGCCGGCACGCCGGCCAGCCATTCGCTCAGCAGCGGACGGAACGACGGGCGGGACTTCACCCGCGCGTACCACGCCTTTGCTGAATCGTCCTCGCTCCATGGCACGTCGCCCAGATAGTCGATCGCCGAAAGATGCGCCGCGGCGGCGAGGTCCGCGTAAGTGAGCCGGTCGCCGGCGAGGAAATTGCGCGTCTGCGCCAGCCAGCCGATATAGGCCAGATGATAGCGCACATTGGCCTTGGCGGCGCGCATCACGTCGGCGGAAGGCGCACCGCCGCCGTTCTCCTCGCTCATGAAGCGCTTGTAGATGCGCTCGGTGACGAGGGGATGCGAGACCTCCTCGAAGAACTTCTCGTTGAACCAGGCCATCAGCCGGCGCACCTCGACGCGCTCGGAAATCGTCTCCGGCATCAGGCGCTTGGGTCCCATCTCGGCGCCATAGGCTTCGTCGACATATTCCGCGATGATCGCCGCGCCCGGGACCGGTGGCTGCTCGTCGTCGACCATGACGGGTGTCGTCCCCGCCGCATTGAGCAGCAGAAATGCCTCGCGCCGTTCCCAGCTGCGCTCTTCGACCAGCTTCAGGTCGAGCCCGTACTCGCCCGCGATCAAGCGGATGAAGCGCGAATGCGGACAGAACGGATGATGAAACAGCGTAAACATGAAGCCTTTGACTATTTGATGGTGCTTAAGAATCCATCAATGTTTGTGCGGTGCCACACTAGTCCTTCAAAACCGCGAGGCAAGGGCGTGATGTCGCATTTTGCGATTGCGGCATAGGGGCGAATAGGCGAGAAGAGCCCCGCTTTTCAAGCCGAAATGGACCGTAAATATGTCAGACGCAATACGGGCAGTGATCCTCGGCATCATCGAGGGCGTGACCGAGTTCCTTCCCGTATCCTCGACCGGCCATCTGCTGCTCGCGGAGCGCTTCTTCCATCTCGGCGAAGGCGCGTTCTGGGATTCGTTTACGGTTCTGATCCAGCTCGGCGCGATCCTCGCCATCGTCGGCCTCTATTTCAAGAAGCTCTGGGACGTCGTGATCGGCTTCTTCACGGGCGACACCTATTCGCGCCGCTTCGTGATCGGCGTGCTGGTGGCATTCCTGCCCGCTGTGATCGTCGGCCTCGTCGCCGGTAAATACATCAAGAGCGTGCTGTTCAATCCCTGGGTCGTCTGCTTCACGCTGATCGTCGGCGGCGCCATCCTGCTCTGGGTCGACAAGCTCGATCTCAAGCCGCGCGAGCATGACGCCACGAGGTTTCCGCTGCTGATGTATCTCTATATCGGCATCGCGCAGTGCGTGGCGATGATCCCGGGCGTGTCGCGTTCCGGTGCCAGCATCGTCGCCGCGATGTTCCTGGGTGCCGACAAGCGCGCGGCGGCGGAGTTCTCGTTCTTCCTCGCCATCCCCACCATGATCGGCGCGTTCGCCTACGATTTCTACAAGAACCGCTCCGAGATGACGATGGACCATATGGGCATCGTCGCGATCGGTTTCGTGGTGTCGTTCATCACCGCGATCATCGTGGTCAAGACGTTCCTGGAATACGTCACCCGGCACGGCTTCGTGGTGTTCGCCTGGTGGCGCGTCATCGTCGGCACGCTCGGCCTGATCGCGCTGGCGCTCGGCCGGTAGGCGCGAAGTTCAGGTAACAGCAGTCGCGACGTCGAAGCTCGTCATGCCCGGCCTTGTGCCGGGCATCCACGTTCCTGGCGGCTCCTCACGCGCTCTTGCGCTGGAACTGGCCGGCGGCGCGGAAACGCCAGAGATATTGCGGGGCGATCGCTTCCAGCGAATCGGCCTGGATGCCGAGGCCTTCCAGCGTCAGCCCGGCGGCTTTCGCCGCGTCGGACACGACATTGTCGCGCTCCAGCAGCGTGACCTGGTCCGGCGTCAGCTTGAACGCGCCCGGCGCGAATTGCAGGAAGGCGGCCTTGAAGCGGGCGAGGCCGAACGGCAGCGGCACCAGCATCCGCTCGCGATCGGTGATGGCGAGGATGGCCTCGATGATCTCGCGCATGGTCAGCACTTCAGGCCCGCCGAGCTCGTAGGTGGCGCCCGCCTTGGCCTTGCCGTCGACGGCGTCCGCGATCGCGGTGGCGACGTCGCCGACATAGGCCGGCTGCATCTTGGTCTCGCCGCCGATCAGCGGCAGCACCGGCGAGATCCGGGCCAGCGCGGCAAAGCGGTTGGTGAACTGGTCCTCGGGGCCGAACATCACGGACGGGCGGAAGATCGTGGCCGAGGGCACCGCGGCCAAGACCGCGGCTTCGCCGGCCGCCTTGGCCCTGGCGTAGCGCGAGGGCGATTCGGCGTCGGCCCCGATTGCCGAGACATGCACCAGGCGGGCCCCTGCCGCGGCCGCCGCCTTGGCGACCGTCTCGGCACCCCTGGCCTGGACCGCGTCGAAGGTCTGCTCGCCGGCTTCAGTGAGGACGCCGACCAGATTGATCACGACATGCGAATCACGCAGCGCGGCTTCGACCGAAGCCGGATAGCGCAGATTGGCCTGCACGGTGTGGACCTGCCCGACCCTGCCGGAGGGCTGGAGATACCCGGCCAGTTCCGGCCGCCGCACCGCGACCCGGACCCGATAATCGCGCTTGCACAGGGCACGGACGACATTCCGGCCCAAAAACCCCGATCCGCCGAAAACCGTGACGAGAGTTTCCAGATTCGATGCCATGGGAGCCAATCCTGCGGAAAAGAGTGCGTCTTGTCAGGCTTGTATCGGGCCGGTTTGCGATGCGCAATCGGCATCCCGACCGGGCCGCAAGCATGAATTGACAACGGCGTCACCGAACCGTAGTAACCGCCTCCGTGCCCCAAACGGCATGCCCAGGTGGTGGAATTGGTAGACGCGCTGGCTTCAGGTGCCAGTGGCTTAACGGCCGTGAAGGTTCGAGTCCTTTCCTGGGCACCATTTTGCGGGATTTGGTCCCCAAATAGGGCTGCTTCCAATCGCAGGCGCTGGCCGGACGGCGATCCCGCTACCGCCGGCCATGAGGGGCCCGTTCCGGACCGAACTCGTCGGCTTTCCCCTCACACCACCCGCTTCCCCGTCCGCTCCGCCACCGCCTTCTGCACGAAATACATCATCACCAGCGTGATGATCGTCGTGGCGACGACGACGTAGCCGATCCGGTCGAAATGGAGCAGCGCCCCGTCGGGCGCCTGCACGATGATCGCACCGGCGAGCACCGAGCCGAGGCCGCCGGAGAGCTGCTGCAGCGAGGCGCTGACCGCGCTGAAGGAGCCGCGCTGGGTCGGATCGGGGATCGCCGACATCAGCGCCTGCGAGGGGATCATGCGCGAGAAGATGCCGATGAACATCAGCACGTTGACGACGATCGCGGTCACCAGCGAGACGTGGCCGAGATGGGTGTAGATCAGCACCATGATCACGGTCATCACGCAGCCGAACACGAAAGTCGGGTATTTGCCGAACGCGTCGCTGGCTCGGCCGACCAGCGGCCCCGTGACGATGCTGAACAGGCCGGAGACGAGATAGATCGTCGGCAGATGCGTGATGTCGATGCCGAGATTGTGCACGGTGAAGGCGCTGGAGAACGGCATCAGCATGTAGCCGCCGGTCGCCAGCAGCGTCGTGACCGCGAAGGCCAGCGTGTAGCGCGGCTGCGCGAGCGTCGCGATCAGATGGTGGAACGGGTTTTTGTCCTGCCTCAGCTTCAGATGCGCATCGACCGGCTCCATGGCGAAGGCGATGATGGCGATCGCGGCGATCGACACCACGACGATCGCGATGAAGCAGACATGCCAGCTCCAGTGATTGGCGAGAAACAGCCCGGCGGGAATGCCGAGCACCTGGCTCGCCGCGAACGCCGTCTGGATGATCCCCATCACGCGGCCGCGCATCTGCAGCGGGAACAGGTCGGTGATGATGGCGAGTACCACCGAGCCGATCACGCCGCCGAACAATCCGGTCACGATCCGGCCCATGAGCAGCACGTGGTAGTTCGGCGCCGCCGCGCAGAGCGCGGTGCCGAGCGTGAAGCCGACATAGAAGAACAGCAGCAGGCGCTTGCGGTCGAAGCGATCGGCAAAGCCGGCGGCCAGCACGCCCGAAATGCCCGCACTGAACGCGTAGGCCGACACCGCGACGCCGAATTGGGTGGCCGTGATGTCGAGCGCGGGCATCAGGATGGCGCCGAGCGGCGACATGATGATGAAGTCGAGGATGATGGTGAACTGCGTGAACGCGAGCAGCGCGATGAGAAGCGCCTGGTAGCGCGAAAAGCCGCGCGGCTGTTCCGATGGGGCGTCGATAGGCGCAGCGAGCGTCTGTTCGGTCATGGATCTCGATTTCGTCGGGGGGCGGGGAGAGAAAGCGGAAGATGGGGTGGGCCCGCATGATTTTCACGGGCGCACGGCCCTCATTCCTGACGGAATCCGAAGCTCGCGCCGGGTTGTGGGATCCGTGCAACAGCCCGCGATCCGGCCAACCGTCCGGCGGCTTCGCGAAAGGCGTGCGCGGGCTGAGAAGCCGGGCGCCGGCCCCGCACCCCATGAATATGGGAGGACGCAATGCCGCGCGGTCCCTCGCGCATCCGGCGTCTTCCAAAGCCATGGACTGCATGCTTTGAGTGTCGCCGTGCCACGCAAGCGTCAATCGTTTTGACGCGGTGGCGGCCTGGGGCTGGAAGTGACGGCGGTCTTCGTTCTTCGTGCGCCACTTGCCGGTCGCAAGGTTGGAGGACGGGGTGGGGACCAACATGATGATTTCATCGCGCGCGCGAATCGCCGCTTGTCTCACGACGGCATTGCTTGCCGCGATCGCGGCCTGTGCCGGCGCGCCGCAAGCCCGGGCCCAGTTCATCTGCGTGGATGGTACCTTGTCCGATCAAGGCGCCAGTGCGGCCGGCTCAGGGGGCAATTTTGCCTGCGGGCCCTCCGCCTCCGCTCCGGGTGCGGGCAGCAACAACTCCGCGATCGGGAGCGGCGCTTACGCTGACGGAAATGCCAGCAGCAATATTGCCGTCGGTTCCGCCAATGCCAGCGGCCATAGCAGCTCCAATATTGCGACGGGAAACAATGCCAACGCCAGCGGCAACAACAGCTTCAACAGCGCGACCGGAGCGGGAGCCATCGCCAGCGGTGACGGCAGCAAAAACATGGCGTCCGGAAACAACGCGCAGGCCGGCGGTGACAACAGCAACAATATCGCGGCCGGCGCCGGAGCCAACGCCAGCGGCAACAACAGCGGTAATCTCGCGTCCGGGCTCACCGCCCTGGCCAACGGCGACAACAGCAGGAACGTTGCGACCGGGCGCAGTTCCAATGCCTCCGGCAACAACAGCAGAAATGTTGCGACCGGGTTTGTCGCCAGGGCTTACGGGGACGGCAGCGCCAACACCGCGACGGGGACCAACGCCAACGCCTACGGCAACGGCAGCGGCAACATCGCGACAGGCCCCAACTCCAACGCGACCGGCGACAACAGCTTCAATATCGCGACCGGTGTGAATACCAACGCGAGCGGGTCCGGAAGCAACAACGTCGCCACCGGCAACGCCGCCGTCGCCTACGGCACCAACAGCTTCAACACGGCGACCGGCTATCTGGCGCATGCCCATGGCACCAATTCGGGGAACGTCGCGAACGGTGCGCAATCTGATGCCAGCGGCACCGGCAGCTTCAACACCGCCATCGGAAACGGCGCCAATGCGAGCGGAAACGGTGTCGCAAACACCGCCGTGGGCAACGGCGCCAACGCCACCGGCGCGAACTCGTCGGCCTTCGGCAATGGCGCATCGGCAACTTTCGCGAACTCGACCGCGATCGGCAACGGCGCCACCGCGACGCGCGCGAACCAGCAGGTTTACGGGACGGCGAGCAATACCTACACGATGTCAGGCGTCACCTCGGCCGCGAGCACGGCCGCGCAATCAGGGCCCGTGCAGCTCGTCACCACTGACGCTGCCGGCAATCTCGCCGCCACCTCGCTCAGCGCGCTCGGGTTTGCGAGCCCCGCGGATATCGCAGGCATCAACAGCCAGCTCGCAGGCATCAATGCCCGGCTCAACGACCTCGACGGCAGGACCGGCAAGGCGGTCAACGGTGTCGCGATGGCCTTCGCGATGTCCGGCTCGCCCTGGCTGATGCCGTCCGAGAAGATCGCGATGAGCATGAACTGGGGCACGTTCCAGAACACCAATGCGCTCTCCATGAGTGCGGCGCTGCGTGTCAGCGAGCACGTGCAGGCCAGCGGCGGGCTGACCTATGGCACGAACGGCGGCGGCTTGGGCGGTCGCGTCGGCATGCGCGTCGGCTGGTGAAGGCCGCAGGGCCATTGCATGCAAAGGGCCGTGCCATGCGATTGATCGTGCGAGCCGTGATTGCACTGGCGCTGCTGCTGTCCTGCGGCAGCGGGGCGATGGCGCAGCAGAAGACGCCCGGACCGGCCCCGGCGCAGCCGTCGCTGCCCGTCACGCTGGAGAAGGCGCTCTATCTGATCCGCTCGACGCTGCTCACGCTGAATGATGCCAACCGCACCGGCAATTATACGGTGCTGCGCGACCTCGCGGCGCCCGACTTCCAGGCGCGCAACACCGCCGCAGACCTCGCCCTGAATTTTCTCGACCTGCGGCGCCGCAATTTCGATCTCTATGCTGCGGCATTGCTGGCGCCGCAATTCAGCGAAGCGCCCGCGCTCGATCAGCGCGGGATGCTGCGCCTCGCAGGTTACATTCCGACCCGGCCGCAGCAGATCCAGTTCGATCTGACGTTTCAGATCGTGGCCGGGCAATGGCGCCTGTTCGCGATCGCGATCGCGACGCCGGAAGCTGCATCGGCACAGCCGCATGCCCAGGTGACGCCTGCCAAGCCCGCCGCGCCGAAGAAGGCGCCCTGAGGGGGTTGCGCGGGCGCGGCCGCATCATTGTCGCGGCGATGATCTGCATCATGCTGCCGGCGATCTGACCGAACCGCGTGCTTGCGCGGCTCGCCGGCAATGGCTACATCGCGGGCAATCCGAATAGCTATTGTGCCCGACGCAACCGATTCGACCCGAGGTTTTGAAACGCCATGACCGTACGCCTGCATCGCGGTGACCTGCCCGACCTCACGCGCTACACCACAGCGGTGGCGATCGACACCGAGACCATGGGGCTGAACCCGCACCGCGACCGGCTATGCGTGGTGCAGCTCTCGCCCGGCGACGGCAGCGCCGACGTGGTGCAGATCCCGAAGGGGCACACCGACGCGCCGAACCTGAAGGCCCTGCTGGCCAATCCCGCCATCACGAAGATCTTCCACTTCGCGCGGTTCGACGTCGCGGTGCTGTACCAGACCTTTGGCGTCATGACCGGGCCGATTTATTGCACCAAGATTGCCTCGCGCCTGACCCGTACCTACACCGACCGCCACGGCCTGAAAGACCTCGTGCGCGAGGTGCTCAATGTCGACCTCTCCAAGCAGCAGCAGTCCAGCGATTGGGGTTCCGACAGCCTGACCGAGCCGCAGCTCGCCTACGCCGCCTCGGACGTGCTGCATCTGCATGGCTTGCGCGAACGGCTCGATGCCATGCTGGTCCGGGAAGGCCGCACGGCGCTCGCCAAGGCCTGTTTCGACTTCCTGCCGACCCGTGCCCTGCTCGACCTCCAGGGCTGGGCGGAGGAGGACATTTTCGCGCATTCCTGAGCCCCCGGTCCCCGGTTAGACTCTGGACCGCGCCCCGTTTCGGACACTTTCGCGCGGTCTGTCCAGGCCACGCCAAGCCTGCAACGCCAGCCAGCGACGTCCAAGGCTGCATATTGGGGCGGTGAGGGGTACAATGGGACGACCCTCGATCCGGCTTGGCGAGCGACACCCCAGGAGCTCAGGTGAAATCGGCCCATAATCCCACCTACGACGCCGCGCTTGCGGCGAAGTTTGCCAGCGCGGCGCGCCACAGCCGCCTGGTGCGGATTCTCAGGGTTTGGGTCCCCGCGACGGTGGTCGTGGCCATGGCCGTGATTATCTACATCGCGTTCTTCAACAAATTCCGGATTCCAGAGCTGCCGCTCACCGTCGAGAACATGGTGGTGTCGGGCACCAAGATCACGATGGAATCGCCGCATCTGTCCGGCTTCACTCCGGATCAGCGGCCCTATGAGCTCTGGGCCAAGACCGCGACGCAGGACATCACCGATCCTGATCATGTCGATCTCAACGACCTCCGTGCGAAAGTGCTGATGGAGGATCAATCCACCCTGTTCCTCGATGCCCGCACCGGCCGCTTCGACAACAAGCAGCAGCAGCTCGATCTGCACAAGGACATCTTCCTGCGCACCTCCACCGGCTATGAGGCGCGGCTGAACTCCGCCTTCGTCGACATGAACAAGGGCACGGTCTCCTCGGACGAGCGTGTCGACGTCAAGCTGACCAACGGCACGCTGACCGCGGATCGCCTGCGAATTACGGAAGGCGGCGACGTCATCCGTTTCGAAGGCAATGTGGTCATGCATCTGGACAAGCTGGATGACCCCGCCGCCGCACAGCCTGCGCCGGTCGAGCCCGCGCCGCCGGCAAAGACACGTCCGCCTCAGAACAAGTCTGCCAACTCAAGATGATTTTCATGACCAAGATCTTTTCGCGCAGCGACGACCAGCGGCGCGCCATCATCAGCGCGGCTGCACTTGCGGTCGGCATCGTTCTGGTCGCCACAGGTGCGGCCATCGCGCAGAACACCATGCAGGGCGTGCCCAACGCGATGCAGGGCTTCTCGCAGAACCGCGATCAGCCGATTCAGATCGAGGCCGCTTCGCTCGAGATGCGCGACAAGAAGAAGGAGGCGACCTTCGCCGGAAATGTGAAGGTCATCCAGGGCGACACCACCATGACCTCGAAGACGCTGGTGGTGTTTTACGAATCGGGCGGCGGCGACAAGCCGGCCACGCCGCCGCAGCCCGCGAAGGGCGCGAAGTCGACGGCGCCGATGCAGTCGGCGCAGCCAGGCCCGGGCGGCAGTTCCTCGATCAAGCGGCTGGAGGCGCACGGCAATGTCGTCGTCACCCAGAAAGACCAGGTGGTGACTGGCGAGACCGCCATATTCGACACCAAGACCAATCTCATCACCATGTTCGGCGGCGGCGCTGGGCAGGTGGTCATGACGCAGTGCAAGAACGTGATGCGTGGCGATCGGCTGAAGGTCGACATGACGACCGGCGTGTCGCGGGTGGAATCGGATAGCGGGAGGGTTCAGGTCTTGCTGCCCCAGGGCGCCGGCAATGATTGCGGTTCGGGCAAGGGCGGCGGAGCAGCGCCTCTGCAATTGCCTGGTGCAAGTAAACCGAAATAAATTCAATGGCTTGGTTCGGATGCGGCCGAACCGAGGTTGAAGCTTGGCCGGCGAGACTGTATCTAGCGCCCAGGGCTTTCGAAGCGGGGTCCGCCGCTTTTCGGGCGTGTTTCACTGGGCATGAGACATCCCTTCACTCATGCTGCATCGGCGAATCGAAAGCCCGATGCGGCAGATCGCGCGAATTCGCGCGGGATCGTCGCGCAGGATCGTCGCGAAAGGCTTAGAAGGCGGGGATGGTCGATCTCTTCAGCATGTTCCGTCGGCGCCCCGCCAAGCGCGGCCGGCCAGGATTTGCGCGCCAGGACATCACCGCGCTCGGTGACAGTGTCGGCGGGCTCGTGGCCAGCCCGATCCGCGATGCGCCGCCGCTCGCCCGCGACCCGGCGCGTGCGCCCGATCAGTTCCAGGCTGACTATCAGGACGGCTACGAAGCCGATTATCAAGCCGAGCCCCGCCCGCAGGCGGTTCACCCGGTCAGGGCTGCCGGCAGGTCCAATGGCGCCGGCGCGCCTCAGCTCCTGAAGCGGCCGGGTTTCCTGGCTGTGCATAGCGTGGAAAAGGCCTTCGGCAGCCGCCAGGTGGTGCGCGGCGTCAGCATCTATGTGCGCCGCGGCGAAGCCGTCGGCCTGCTTGGTCCGAACGGCGCCGGCAAGACCACCGTGTTCTACATGATCACGGGCCTGATCAAGGCCGATCGCGGCGCGATCGAGCTGGACGGCCACGACGTCACGAAACTGCCGATGTATCAGCGCGCGCGGCTCGGCATCGGCTATCTGCCGCAGGAAGCCTCGATCTTCCGCGGCCTCACCGTCGAGCAGAACATCCGCGCCGTGCTCGAAGTGGTCGAGCCCTCGCGCAAGAAGCGCGAGCAGCAGCTCGACTCGCTGCTCGACGAATTCAACATCACGCGGCTGCGCAAATCGCCGTCGATCGCGCTGTCCGGCGGCGAGCGCCGCCGCGTCGAGATCGCGCGCGCGCTGGCGACGCGGCCGAACTATATGCTGCTCGACGAGCCGTTCGCCGGCATCGACCCGATCGCGGTCGGCGACATCCAGGACCTCGTCCGCCATCTCACCAATCGCGGCATCGGCGTGCTCATCACAGACCACAATGTGCGCGAGACGCTCGGCCTCACCGATCGCGCCTATATCGTCTATGCCGGGGAAATCCTGACCGAGGGGAGCCCGGATGAGATCGTGGCCGATCCGGACGTGCGCCGCCTTTACCTTGGCGAGGAATTCCGCCTCTAGCCCGTTTTTGCGTTTCGTCAAGACGTGTACATCGGGCCCGGACTAGGATAAGCAAAAATCGGACCAACTTTTTGGGATCGGTTCTAGCTTCATGGCGCTCACGCAGAGATTAGAGTTCCGGCAATCGCAGTCGCTGGTCATGACGCCGCAGCTGATGCAGGCGATCAAGCTGCTGCAATTGTCCAATCTCGATCTCACGACCTTCGTGGAAGAGGAACTCGAGCGGAACCCCCTGCTGGAACGGGCCAATGACGAGGCCCCCGCGGGTGAGACCCCCACGGATGCGGGCCAGTTCAGCGACAACGACGATTTCGGCGGCGGCAACGCCGACGAGCCCGGCGGCGGTCCGGGCGAGGCGTTCGAGCCGGGCCAGGAAGAATGGATGAGCAAGGATCTCGGCACCCGCGCCGAGATCGAGCAGACCCTGGACACGGGCCTGGACAACGTCTTCTCAGAGGAGCCGGCCGAGGCCGCGGCACGCAACGCCCAGGACGCCGCGCCGACCACCTATACCGAATGGGGTGGCGGCGCCTCCGGTGACGAAGACTACAATCTCGAAGCTTTCGTCGCGGCCGAGATGACACTCGGCGACCACCTCGCCGAGCAGCTCTCGGTGGCTTTCACCGCGCCCGCGCAGCGCATGATCGGCCAGTACCTGATCGACCTCGTCGACGAGGCCGGCTATCTGCCGCCCGATCTCGGCCAGGCCGCGGAGCGCCTCGGCGCATCGCAAGCCGACGTCGAGGGCGTCCTTGCCGTGCTGCAAAAGTTCGATCCGCCCGGAGTCTGTGCGCGCAATTTGAGCGAATGCCTGGCGATCCAGCTCCGCGAGCTCGACCGCTACGACCCCGCGATGCAGGCCCTGGTCGAGCATCTCGATCTCCTCGCCAAACGCGACATCGCCGCCTTGCGCAAGCTCTGCGGCGTCGACGACGAGGACATCGCCGACATGATCGGCGAGATCCGCCGCCTCAATCCCAAGCCCGGCATGAAGTTCGGTTCGGCGCGCCTGCAGACCATGGTGCCCGACGTCTATGTCCGCCCGGGTCCCGACGGCGGCTGGCATGTCGAGCTCAACAGCGACACCTTGCCGCGCGTGCTGGTCAACCAGACCTACTATTCGCAGCTGTCGAAGAAGATCGGCAAGGACGGCGACAAGTCCTATTTCACCGACGCGCTGCAGAACGCGACCTGGCTGGTGCGCGCGCTCGACCAGCGCGCCCGCACCATCCTGAAAGTAGCAACCGAGATCGTGCGCCAGCAGGACGGCTTCTTCACCCATGGCGTGGCGCATCTGCGGCCGCTGAATCTGAAGGCCGTCGCCGACGCCATCCAGATGCATGAATCCACGGTGTCCCGCGTCACCGCCAACAAATACATGGCGACCAACCGCGGCACGTTCGAGCTGAAATATTTCTTCACGGCCTCGATCGCCTCGGCCGACGGCGGCGAGGCGCATTCCGCCGAAGCGGTGCGCCATCACATCAAGCAGCTGATCGATTCGGAGGAGCCGAGCGCGATCCTGTCGGACGACACCATCGTGGAACGCTTGCGCGCTTCGGGCATTGATATTGCCCGCCGCACGGTCGCGAAGTACCGCGAAGCCATGCGCATTCCTTCCTCGGTGCAACGCCGCCGCGACAAGCAGAGCGCCCTTGGTAACGTCCTCTCCACCGCCTTGTCCGATCGCTCGCGCAATCCCGAACCGGCCTGATTGCACTGGCGCGAAATCGCGCTACTCTCGGCTCCCCTTTGCAACCGATCCAAGCACGCGCATGATTCGAAAAAGTGCACAGCGGTCTCCTCTCGCGACCAACGCGGAACGGGTTCGTGGGGAGATCATGCGCAGGGAACGACTTCAGCCGCGATGACGCGTCGTCGCGGCTGATGAGCAAATCAAGCGAGGCATCCCATGACTCTTCGGATTTCGGGCAAGAGCATCAGCGTCGGCGAGGCCCTGCGCGGCCGCGTCGCCGACCGCACCGACGAGGTGCTGCGCAAATATTTCGACGGCAATTATTCCGGCCACATCACGCTCAGCAAGGACGGCTTCGGCTTCCGCACCGATTGCGCCCTGCACCTCGATTCGGGGATCACGCTCGAGGCCGATTCGAACGCGCCGGATGCCTATGCCAGCGCCGACCAGGCGCTGCTGATGATCGAGAAGCGGCTGCGCCGCTACAAGAACCGGCTCAAGGACCGCTCCGCCCGCAAGGCCCATGTCGCCTCCGAGGCCATGGCTGCGCTCGACGCGACAGCCTACGTGCTGGAGGCGCCCGGCGAGGGCGAGGAGGACGTCACCGGCTACAGTCCCGTGATCATCGCGGAGCAGACCACATCGTTGAAGCAGCTCTCGGTCAGCGAGGCGGTCATGGAACTCGACCTCAGCGGTGCCCCTTGCCTGGTCTTCCAGCATGGCTCTTCGGGCCGGGTGAACATCATTTACCGCCGGGCGGACGGCAATGTCGGCTGGATCGATCCGCCGGGGGCCAAGGTGGACGGCAAGGTCGATGGCAAGGCGGGCGGTTAGGCGGGGCGGGGCTCCGTACGATCCCGGCCCTTAACAATGACCGTGGCAAAGCCGCACGCGGGAGTTGGCACCGGGATTGCGTTGGAGTAGAAGCCCCCCACATCTGGACTTGGCAGGACTTTGGGCTAAGTCCCCTTCCTGCTTCACGTTATTGACGCTGGCTCGGCTTGGTCTATCAAGCTGGCCAATTCGGAACCTGACGGTTTAATTCACCTCGGAAAGCCTCCATGCCGATTACCGATCTGGTCGCACCCGAGGCGATTCTCCCGGCATTGAAGGTCAACAGCAAGAAGCAGGCCTTGCAGGAGCTCGCGGCCAAGGCCGCCGAGCTGACCGGGCAGAACGAGCGCTCGGTCTTCGAGGTTCTGCTGCAGCGTGAGAAGCTTGGCACCACCGCTGTCGGCTATGGCGTCGCCATTCCGCACGGCAAGCTGCCTAAGCTCGAAAAGATCTTTGGCCTGTTCGCGCGGCTCGACCGCCCGATCGATTTCGAGGCCATGGACGGCCAGCCGGTCGATCTCGTCTTCCTGCTGCTCGCCCCCGAAGGCGCCGGCGCCGATCATCTCAAGGCCCTCGCCCGCATCGCCCGCCTCCTGCGCGACCAGGACATCGCCAAAAAACTCCGCGCCTCGCGCGATGCCCAGGCGATCTACTCGGTGCTGGCCCTGCCGCCGGCGACCGCGGCGTAAGTCTTCCGGTTCGAACCCGAGCCGCGCCGGCTGCGACCTAATGTCGAGGCCGGGCGCCATGACATGTCTCCGTCAGCTCTGATCGTTGTGCGTCCCGGCGCCGATTTGGCGCGGGAATTTTTAGAGATGATGTGCGGTTCGATCGGCCGGGTTTTTGGTCTGCTTTGCTCCGTGTCCGTGATCACCACGGCCGCAGCGCATGCTGACGAGGCCTCCAACGACCGCGTCATCGCGGAGAAGTCCGAGATCATCGCGGCCGACCCGTCCAACGCGGTCGCCTACGAACTGCGTGGCGAAGCCTACTACCTCAAGCACGATTGGAATCACGCCTTCGAGGATTGCAGCGCCGCGATCCGGATCGATCCGAATTTCGGGCGGGCCTATAATTGCCGCGGCCGCGCTTATTCCGCCAAAGGCGATCGTGATCACGCCATGGCCGACTACAACGAAGCCATTCGTCTCGATCCCGGCTATGGGCCATCCTACACCTCGCGTGCCCAGGAATATTTCAACAAGCGCGACTTCGAGGGTGCGATCGTCGGCTTCACCGAGGCGATCGAACGCAATCCCAAGCAGGCCTATTTTGCCACCGTCATGAGAGGTGAAGCCTACGCCGCGAAGGGCGACACCGACCACGCCGTCGCCGATTACAACGAGGCGATGCGGCGTAATCCCGCCGCCGCTTGGCCCTACGAGCTGCGCAGCACGATCCATGTCGGGAAGGGCGAAATCGACGCGGCGCTCGACGATTGCAACAGCGCCGTTCGCCTCGAGCCGGGCAAAGCCGGCGGCCATTATTGCCGGGCGGTCATCCTCCTGAAAAAGGACGATGCCGACGGGGCCATCCGGGAGTTTGACGAGGTCACGCGGATGACCCCGGCTTTCGCGAGAGCCTATCTCGCTCGTGCCCTCGCCTGGCACAGGAAGGGTGACGACAAGCGCGCCCTCGCCGATTGCGACGAAGCGGTTCGATTGGAGCCGGCAAATTCGGCGGCCTACAATAACCGTGCCGCCTTGCTTCGCGACATGGGAGAGCACACGCGTGCGCTCGCCGACTACAACGACGCAGTCCGGCTCGATCCGAAGAACCAGGCCGCCCTGGCCAATCGCGGCCTCCTCTACATGATGATGTCGGATCCAAAGCACGCGCGCGCCGATTTCAACAACGTGCTCGCGCTGCCGCCGAACGACAAATGGGCGGTCGACACCGCGCGCGAAGGGCTTGGTCTTCTGAAGTGAATGAGAGTGGCGCGTGTCCCGGACAAGCAGCAACGCTTAAGCGTTGCTGCGCAGAGCCGGGACCCAGCGCCTCACGGATTGCAGTCAACCGCATGGGCCCCGGCTCTGCAGCGCACCGTCGAAGGGACGCTGCGCTGCGTCCGGGGCACGAGAGCTGAGCGTGCGATAGCCTTATACGCCGTCATTGCGAGCGCAGAAGCAATCCAGAGTCTTTCCGCGGAGGGATTCTGGATTGCTTCGTCGCAAGTGTTCTTTGCAATGACGAACGGAAAACTTCATGACTCAAAATAAAAACGGGCACGCCTTCGCAAAAAGGCATGCCCGCTCAAAATCCTAATCTTCGTGCGACGTTCGCGCGCTCAGTGCACGCTCACCGCTTGCAGCTCGTTGCTCCAGGCGTTGGCGACCGCGGCTTCGCGGCTGTCGGTCAGCATGATCGGCGTGCCGTCGGCGGCGTGGAGCGCGAAGAGCTTGAGGCCCGGCGCGATTTTCGGCGCTTCGGGAAACAGGCCCGGCACGTCTTCCGAGCGGATCTGCTTCACATAGGCGATATGGCCTTCGCCGAGGGTTGCCAGCGTCTCGGGCGAGACGTTCTTGGCTTCGTATTCGAACGCAACGTGACCTTCACTCATGGTCTCGACTCCTCTGGAACACTAAGCGGTCGAGTCCGCTACTCGTTCCATTATTCGTGCTCATTGATAGCGATTGTCTTAACGATCCTCTCCGGTTCAGGCCGGGCCAGATCGATCGACAACAGCCCGTTCTTCAGATCCGCACCCAGCACCAGCATCCCCTCCGCCAGCACGAAGGTGCGCTGGAAGTGGCGCGCGGCGATGCCGCGATGGATGTATTGCCGGGACTTGTCGTCCTGCTGCCGTCCGCGGATCACGAGCTGGTTTTCCTCAATGGTTACATCGAGTTGGTCGCGCGTAAATCCGGCGACCGCCAGCGTGATGCGCAAGCGCTCGGGCTGGCCGTCCGATCGGTCGCACCTCTCGATATTGTAGGGAGGGTAGCCGTCGGCGCCTTTGACGACGCGATCGAGCACGCGCTCAATCTCGTCGAAGCCCAGAAGGAACGGACTGGATAACGTGGGAACACGAGACATAGTTTACAAAGTCCTCGCGGAAGCGACTTTGGTGTGTCGGGGCCCATAGAGGCGCCCCTTGAGACGCAATATGGGCACGTTCCCGTGTTGGTTCAAGCAGGTAGCCGGGATGCTGTGGATTGGGGGCATGTCGGCCGCCCGTCCATTCTGCTGTCACCCATGTGTCAGCCATGTCTCCGAACGCCTCTCAGTGATGTCGTACGGGCTGAGCCGACAAGCCCGGGCGTGATGGCTTTCCGTCGCGGATTTTTCCCAACGAAAACAAAGCCCCCTCTACTGTGCATGGGGTTGTTTTCGCAATTTTGGTTTGGGAGGGCCTCGGAACCCTCAGGCCTCGAGCCGCGTACGGCCGTCGCCGCTGAACAAATGCAGCTTGCTGCGTACCGCAGCGACTCGGATTTTCGCGCCGATGGCGGGGGCATCGGTTCCGGGAATGCGGACGATGATCTCGCCGGGCGGCAGCTCCCCGGGCGTGGCGGCGAGGTGCTGCTCTTCCTGCTCGCGGGAGCCATAGACGAAAGTTTCCGCGCCGACGCGCTCGATCGCTTCCACGGTCAGCGGCAAGGCGACGCCGCCGGCTGGGGTCTGGTCGGTGATGACGAAGTCTTCCGGACGGATGCCGAGAATGCCGGCATCGGCAGCACTGCTGCCGGCGAGCTGCGCGCGGATTTCCTCGGGCCGCGTCGACATCAGATTCATCGGCGGCGCGCCGATGAAGGAGGCGACGAAGGTGGTCGCCGGCTTCTCGTAGATCGCCAGGGGATTGCCGACCTGCTCGACCTGGCCGCCATTCATCACGACGAGAATGTCGGCGAGCGTCATCGCCTCCAGCTGGTCGTGGGTGACGTAGATCGACGTCGTGTTGAGCCGGCGCTGCAATTTGCGGATCTCCACCCGCATCGCGATGCGCAGTTTTGCGTCGAGATTCGACAGCGGCTCGTCGAACAGGAATACCTTCGGCTGGCGCACGATGGCGCGGCCCATGGCGACGCGCTGACGCTGGCCGCCGGAGAGCTGGCGCGGCTTGCGCTCCAGCATCGGCGACAGCTCGAGCACGCGCGCGGCTTCCTCGACGCGGGTCTTGATCTCGGCCTCCGCCATGCCGCGGTTGCGCAGGCCGTAGGCCATGTTGTTGTAGACGCTCATATGCGGATAGAGCGCGTAGTTCTGGAACACCATCGCGATGTCGCGATCGGCGGGCTCGACCTGGTTGACGACCTTGCCGCCGATGTCGATCTCACCGCCGGTGACGGTCTCCAGCCCCGCGACCATGCGCAGCAAGGTCGACTTGCCGCAGCCGCTCGGTCCGACCAGCACGCAGAACTGTCCGTCGCCGACATCGACGTTGACGCCCTTGATGGCCTCGAAGCCGCCGGGATAGGTCTTGCGGACGTTGCGCAGGGTGACGTTAGCCATGAAAACTCGCTTCTTACTTTTCCGTCTCGACCAGCCCGCGCACGAACAATTTTTGCATTACGACGACGACGAACACCGGCGGCAGCATGGCCAGCACGGCGGTCGCCATCACGATCGGCCATTCGGTCAGCGCGTCGGTGGTGGTGATCATCTTGCGGATGCCGACCTGGATGGTCTGCATGTCGTCGCGGGTGGTGATGAGCAGCGGCCAGAGATATTGATTCCAGCCGAGGATGAACAGGATCACGAACAGCGCCGCCATGTTGGTGCGCGACAGCGGCAGCAGCGTATCCCAGAAGAAGCGCAGGGGGCCGGCGCCGTCGATGCGCGAGGCCTCCAGGAGTTCGTCCGGCACGGTCATGAAGAACTGGCGGAACAGCAGCGTCGCCGTGGCCGAGGCGATCAGCGGCAGCGCGAGGCCCGCATAGCTGTCGAGCATGTGCAAGTCGGCGACGATCTTGTAGGTCGGATAGATGCGCACCTCGACCGGCAGCATCAGGGTGATGAAGATCAGCCAGAAGATCGGCATGCGGAGCGGAAAGCGGAAATAAACGATCGCATAGGCCGAGATGATCGAGATCGCGATCTTGCCGATTGCGATCATCAGCGCCATTACCAGCGAGTTCAGCATCATGTGGCCGACCGGCTCGCGGGTCGAGCCGCTCGTGCCGACGAAGATGGTCTGGTAGTAAGTATCGAAGAAATGACCGCCGGGCAGCAGCGACATCTGCCCGTTCGCGATCAGCGCGTTCTCCTGCGTCGAGGCGATGATCGCGATGTAGACCGGGAACGCGACGATCGCGATCCCGATCCAGAGGATGACGTGGGCGACATAGCGCCGAAAGCCCTCTTCCTCGACCATCAGTACGTCACCTTGCGTTCGACGAAGCGGAACTGGATGCCGGTGAGCACGATGACCATGATCATCAGGACCACCGATTGCGCCGCGGAGCTGCCGAGATTGCCGCCGAGCAGGCCGTCGGAATAGACCTTGTAGACCAGCGTTTCCGTCGACTTGCCGGGGCCGCCGCGGGTCATGGTGTCGATGATGCCGAAGGTGTCGAAGAAGGCGTAGACGATGTTGACGACCAGGAGGAAGAAGATGGTCGGCGACAGCAGCGGGAAGGTCACGGTCCAGAACCTTCGCATCGGGCGGGCACCGTCGATCGCGGCGGCTTCGAGCACGCTGCGCGGGATGCTCTGCAGGCCGGCGAGGAAGAACAGGAAATTGTAGGAGATCTGCTTCCAGGCGGCGGCGAGGATGATCAGCGTTGCGGCCTGGTCGCCGTCGAGCAGCGGATTCCAGTCGATGCCCAGGGCGCGCAGATAACGCGCGATCACGCCGAGCGAGGGATGCAGCATGAAGATCCAGAGCACGCCGACGACCGGCGGTGCCACCGCATAGGGCCAGATCAGCAGCGTGCGGTACAGCATCGAGCCGCGCAGCGGCTTGTCGGCCATGACCGCGAGCAACAGCGCGAACGACAGCGACGAGACCGCGATGGCGAACGAGAAGAAGAAGGTGCGGAGGATCGATTCGAAATAGGCGGAATCCCCGAACAGCTCGACGTAATTTTCGAACCAGACGAAGGTGGTCGACAGACCGAAGGCGTCCTGCTGCAGGAAGGACTGGATCACGGCCTGCAGGGCCGGCCAGTAGAAGAAAATCAGGACGATCGCGAGCTGCGGCGCAACGAGCGCATACGGCAACAGCTTTGATTGGAAAATGGCTTGCTTTTGCATGATGCCCGCAGGAGTGGCAGGCCGGGTTGCCCGGCCTGCCATCCGTGACCTTACTTGACGGCGGTCTTTTCGAACTGACGCAGCATGGTGTTGCCGCGCTCGACGGCCGCGTCCAGCGCCTGCTTGGCGGTCTTCTTGCCGGCGAGCGCCTGCTCGATCTCTTCCGCCCAGACGTCACGCAGCTGAACCATGTTGCCGAGGCGGAGGCCGCGGGAGTTCTCGGTCGGCTCCTTGTTGGTCAGCTCGAGCAGCGGGGTCTCGAGATAGGGCTGGTCCTTGTAGAACCCTTCCGCCTTGGCCTTCTCGTAAGCCGCCTTGGTGATCGGCAGGTAGCCCGAGGCCTTGTGGATATAGACCTGGCGATCGGTGTCCGAGAGGAAGGTCAGGAATTTTGCAACGCCCTTGTACTCCTCGGCCGGCTTGCCGCCCATGACCCAGAGCGAAGCGCCGCCGATGATGGAGTTCTGCGGCGCGCCCTTCGCGTCGGGGTAATAGGGCATCGGCACCGCGGTGAAGGCGAACTTGGCCTGCGCCTTGACGTTGCCGAAGAATGCCGACGAGGTCAGATAGAGCGGACATTCGCCCGAGGTGAAGCGGCCCTCGCCGGTGTTGGTGCGGCCGGCATAATCGTAGGTCTTGTCCTTCTGCAGCTCGACCAGCTTCTCGAGATGCTTGACCTGGAGCGGACCATTGAACTCGAGCTTGGTGTCGAAGCCGTCGAGGCCGTTGGCCTTGCTCGACAGCGGCACGTTGTGCCAGGCGGAGAGCTGCTCGAGATTGACCCAGGTGACCCAGGAATTGGAGAACCCGCAGGTCGCATGACCGTTGTCATGGAGCTTCTTGGCGGCCTCAAACGTTTCGGGCCAGGTCTTTGGGATCGCGACATTGGCCTTCTTCAGCTCGTCGAGATTGACCCACATGACGGTCGACGACGAGTTGAAGGGGAACGAGAGCATCTCGCCCTTCGAGGTGGAGTAGTAGCCGGTGATGGCGGGCAGGTAGATCTTGGGATCGAACTTTTCGCCGGCCTCGGCCATCAGCTTGTAGACGGGCTTCACGGCGCCGGTCGCGGCCATCATGGTGGCGGTGCCGACCTCGAACACCTGCATGATGTGCGGCGCGTTGCCGGCGCGGAACGCCGCGATGCCGGCATTCATCGTATCGGCGTAGTTGCCCTTGTAGGTCGGGATCACCTTGTAATCGCTCTGCGACGCGTTGAAGTCGTTGGCGAGCTTGACGATGACGTCGTTGTTGGCGCCGGTCATCGCGTGCCACCACTGGATCTCGGTCACGGCCAATGCCGGCGAGGCGCCGAGACCAACCGTGAGTGCAACAGCAGCAGCCGTGCCAAAATGTCGAAGAGCCATCAAGAAAACCTCCCTTGCCCGTCACTAAAGAAGCGCTTGCGCTAGCAGTGCCATATGACGTTCACATGACTGTGTAAGCGGGAGAAACGAAAGCAGCAAGCGCTGCTAAATGGGAAGTCGTCAAATAGGCGAAGACGCCACAGCCAGCCTCCTCCGTTCGCGGTGCACTATCGTGCCCGCGCCGCAGTGCGGCATCATTCGTTGGACGGAGGTGGCCTCTACCGCTTGCGCTCGGGGCCGCAGACCGTGCCCTTTTCGACCATCGCGTCGATCTCCGCCCTGGAGTAGCCGAACTCGCCCAGCACCTCGGCTGCGTGCTGGCTGAATTTCGGCGGCAGCCGGCGCAGGCTCGGCTTGCTGCGGTCGAGCCGGATCGGGGAGGCGACGCCCTTGTACCAGTCCTTCTCGATGATATCGCCGCGCGCGATCGTGTGCGGATTGGTCAGAGCCTGGTCGATCTTCTGCACGGGCCCCGCGGGCAGGCCCGCGGCGAGCAGGCGATTGCACAGCGGCTCGGCCTCGTGCTGGCGGAACACGGCAGCAAGCTCGGCGCGCAGCGCCTCGCGGTTGGCGATGCGGTCCTTGTTGCGGGCAAAGCGCGGATCGGTGCCCAGCTCGGGCTTGCCGATCTCCTTGGCGAGCTTGCGGAAGGTGCCGTCATTGCCGACGCCGATGAAGATGTTGTCGGTTTTCGTCGGGAAGATCGCGTAAGGCACGAGGTTCGGGTGCTCGTTGCCGGTGAGCGAGGGCGGCTTGCCATGCATGAAATAATTCGCGGTGTGCGGATGCATTATGGCAAGGCCGGTCTCGTACAGCGTGGTCTCGAGGAATTGGCCCTGGCCCGAACGCTGCCGCTCCGACAGCGCCATCAGGATGCCGATCGCCGCATAAAGGCCGGTGGTGATGTCGACCAAGGGCACGCCGATCCGCATCGGCCCGCTCTCGGGCGAGCCGGTCGCGGCGATCATGCCGGTCATGGCCTGGATGATGGCGTCATAGCCGGGATTGCCGCCGCGCGGACCGTCGGCGCCGAAGCCGCAGATCCGGCAATGCACGAGACGCGGGAATTTCCTACTGAGGACGTCGTTGCCGATGCCCCATTTCTCCAGCGTGCCCGGCTTGAAATTCTCGATCAGGACGTCGGCCGTCTCCAGCATCTTGAGCAGCACGATGCGGCCGCCCTCGGAGGCGAGGTCGAGGCCGATCGAGCGCTTGTTGCGGTTGATGCCGACGAAATAAGCCGCGTCCTCCTCGTGGAAAGGAGGGCCCCATTCGCGCACCTCGTCGCCGGCGGGCGGCTCGACCTTGATCACGTCGGCGCCATGGTCGGCGAGGATCTGGGTGCAATAGGGACCGCCGAGCACGCGCGTGAGATCGATGACGCGCAGTCCGCTCATGGCACCTGTGGCGGCTTCAGAACTCATTGCCTTCGCTTCCCCTGTGTCGACCTTTGGTCACAGGCCTAGCGAGGTTTGTTTGCGCCAGCAATGGGCCCTCGCGTAGGGCCGTATGCGCCGCCGCGCGTCAGTCCCGCGGCGTGGCAAATCAACGCAAGTGGCCGGCCCGAGGGGGATCTCGGGCCGGCCAATCCGCCGTTCCGATCAGACGACCGTCAGGCGAACGTCGACATTGCCGCGCGTGGCGTTGGAATAGGGGCACACCTGGTGGGCCTTTTCGACCAGCGCTTCGGCCTCCGCGCGGGCGAGGCCCGGCAGCGAGACCGCGAGGTCGATATCGAGGCCGAAGCCGCCCTCGGAGCGCGGGCCGATACCGACGGTCGAGGTGACGGAGGCGTCGGCGGGAACCTTCGGGCCGCCCTGCGAGGCCACGAACTTCATCGCGCCGATGAAGCAGGCGGCATAGCCGGCCGCAAACAGCTGCTCGGGATTGTTGCCGGCGCCGCCGCCGCCGCCGAGCTCCTTCGGCGTGGTGAGCTTGACGTCGAGGGCGCCGTCGAGGGTCGCAGCATGGCCGTCGCGGCCGCCGGTGGCCTTGGCGCTGGTCTTGTAGAGGACGTTCACGGACATTGTCGTCTCCCTGGGGTCTTGGGGTGGGGGTGCGATCTATATCGCAGACGATTAGATTGTGCGCAATTGAAATTTTGCCGTCTCACATTTAATTGTTCGCAATTGAATGTGCCGGCGCGCGGCGCCAGAATGAGACAAGTCCCAAAGAGATTCCCATGCCCCGAAAATCATCGGCAGCGGACGCGCCGCTGCGGCTCGACAACCAGATCTGCTTCGCGGTCTATTCGGCCGCGCATGCCTTCAACCGCGTCTACAAGCCGCTGCTGGATCGGCTCGGCCTGACCTATCCGCAATATCTGGTGATGCTGGTGCTGTGGGAGCACGACGACGTGCCGGTCAAGGACATCGGCGAGCGGCTGTTCCTGGATTCGGGCACCCTGACCCCGCTGCTGAAACGGCTGGAAGCGGCGCATCTCGTGAAGCGCACCCGCTCCAGCGAGGACGAGCGCCAGGTCCTGATCGCGCTGACGGCGCAAGGCCATGCCCTGAAGGAGAAGGCGCGTGCCGTGCCGCAATCGATCCTGGCGGCGTCGGATTGCTCGGTGTCGGAGCTGGTGGCGATGAAGGACGAGATCGTGGCGCTCAGGGATCGGCTGAATGCGGTGATCGGGGAGTAGCGTTTCGCCAGAGCCGGCTTTGCCCTTCGAAGCGAGCGAAGGCTGGTGGAGCCAGGCGGGATCGAACCGCCGACCTCTTGCATGCCATGCAAGCGCTCTCCCAGCTGAGCTATGGCCCCTTAGTCCTTAACGGGGTGAAATCTGGTGGATCACCCCAACCGGCGAGTCCTGGCGACTCGCGCGGTGCACCCTTTTTCACAGATCAGGACTGATCTCAAGTCTCTTCATCACCTCCGACATCACCAATGATGTCGGTAACGTCCTCATCGCCCTCTTCTTCGTCGGCAATGAAGGTCGAATCATCGTCATCGTCGTCGTCGAGGGTCTCGTCGACCTCGATATCGTCCTCGGATTCGGGCACCACGGCCTTGACCTTGCCGGTGTTCTCCTCGGCGTCGGCCTCCTCGAGCGAGACCTCTTCGACCTCAGCCGGCTCGGGCGCAGCATCCGCTGTCGCCGCGTGCCGGGCTTCGGCGCCACGGGGCATACGCGCCGGCGCCACGGGGGCGATCGGCACGACTTCGCCGGTATAGGGCGAGATCACCGGATTCTTGTTGAGGTCATAGAACTTCTTGCCCGTGGTCGGGCAAATACGTTTGGTTCCGAGTTCGGACTTGGCCACGGCAGGAATCCTGGGAATGTCTGAAAAGCGGTGTTTCACTTGGCTAGTTGGCGGCCCGCTGTCAATAGCGCATTACAGGAGAACGACATGCCCGTGACGAGGCGCGGACCATGTGGTACCTGCGCCGCAGTCCCCTCAGGGCTCATCCAAGGACACAATCTTGACTCATTCCGACCAACCGAGGCCGCTTCAGTCTCGCGCCAGCGGTCCCCTGACCGGGAAAGTACGGGTGCCCGGCGACAAGTCGATCTCCCACCGCGCGCTGATCCTGGGCGCGCTCGCGGTCGGCGAGACCAGGATATCGGGCCTGCTCGAGGGTGAGGACGTCCTCAACACCGCCAAATCCATGCAGGCGCTGGGCGCCAGGGTCGAGCGCACCGGGGATTTTGCCTGGAAGGTCAACGGCGTGGGCGTCGCGGGCTTCGCCGCGCCCAACGCCCCCCTTGATTTCGGCAACTCCGGCACCGGTTGCCGGCTGGTGATGGGCGCCGTCGCCGGCTGCCCGATCTCGGCGGTGTTCGACGGCGATGCCTCGCTGCGCAGCCGGCCCATGCGCCGGATCCTCGATCCCCTGGAAAAGATGGGCGCGAAGGTCATCTCCGGTGGCGAGGGCGGCCGCCTGCCCCTGACCCTTCAGGGCGCGCGCGATCCGCTGCCGATCACCTACACGACCCCAGTCGCCTCGGCCCAGATCAAGTCGGCGGTGCTGCTGGCGGGCCTTGCCGCACCGGGCACCACGACCGTGATCGAGAGCGAGGCCAGCCGCGACCACACCGAGCTGATGCTCAAGCATTTTGGCGCCGACATCACCTCGGCGCAGGAAGGCCAGCACGGCCGCCGCATCACGCTCAAGGGCCAGCCCGAGCTGCATGGCGCCACCGTCGTGGTGCCCGCCGATCCGTCCTCGGCGGCCTTTCCGGTCGTCGCAGCGCTGATCGTCGAGGGCTCGGATGTCGTCCTGTCCGATGTCATGACCAACCCGCTGCGCACCGGCCTTTTCACGACGCTGCGCGAAATGGGCGCCTCGATCGAGGAAAGCGAGGTCCGTCGTGACGCCGGCGAGCCGATGGCGCAATTGCGCGTGCGCGCCTCGAAACTGCGCGGGGTCGAGGTGCCGCCCGAACGCGCGCCATCGATGATCGACGAATATCTGGTGCTGGCCGTGGCGGCATCCTTCGCCGAAGGCACGACGATCATGCGCGGCCTCCAGGAGCTGCGCGTCAAGGAATCCGACCGGCTGGAGGCCACCGCCGCCATGCTGCGCGTCAACGGCGTGACGGTCACCATTTCCGGCGACGATCTCATCGTCGAGGGGCGCGGCCACGTTCCCGGCGGCGGCACCGTCGCCACCCACATGGACCATCGCATCGCGATGTCGGCGCTGGTGATGGGCTGCGCCTCCGATCAGCCCGTGACCGTCGACGACACAGCCTTCATCGCCACGAGTTTCCCGGACTTCATTCCGATGATGCGTTCCTTAGGGGCCGAGTTTTCATGATCATCGCCATCGACGGGCCCGCGGCCTCGGGCAAGGGGACGCTCGGCAAGCGTCTTGCCCACCATTACGGCTATCGTCATCTCGATACCGGCGTGATCTACCGCGCGGTGGCCTATGCCCTGATGCAATCAGGTCATGATCTCCGGGACGAGGCGGCCGCGGTGCAGGCCGCCCTGGAGCTCGATCCCGAAAAGTTCGGCAATCCTGCCCTGAAGACCCAGAAGGCCGGCGAGGGCGCCTCGATCGTCTCGGCGATCCCCAGGGTTCGCGAGGTCCTGGTCAATTTCCAGCGGCAATTCGCCGCCGATCCGCCCGGCGCCGTGCTTGATGGCCGGGACATTGGAACCGTGATCTGCCCCGATGCCGACGTGAAGATCTTCGTCGTTGCCGACCCCAAGGTCCGCGCCCGCCGCCGGACCATGGAAGCCAAAGCGAGGGGCGAGGAGGCCGACGAGGCCGCCGTGCTCGCCGATATCATCCAGCGCGACGAACGCGACAAGAACCGGCCGATTGCGCCTTTAAAGCCCGCCCCGGATGCTTACTTGCTAGATAACTCCCAACTGGATATAGAGGGCGGCGTCCGGGCCGCCATCGACATTATCGAGGCCGTCCGAGCGGGCCGGTCGCGGGGTTAAGCCGCCGCCGTCATTGGAGGAAGTGCCCGCTCCCGCTCTTTGAGGTCGATACGTCAGGTCCCTGTTTCGGGACCGGCGCGATCCAGGCTCCGGACACAAGATTTCCACGTATCGAACGCGCGGGCCTCAGCCGGCCCGCTTCCGCCGTTCCGGTGTCAAGCCGGGGCTGCGAGCGGTCGCTCGAAGGTTCTGCGGACCTTCCGACACTGCGCGTGCGATGCGCCCATGAACCCAACGGCCGGCACGACATCCGCAACTGGAGAACAAATGGCTTCGACTTCTGCTGATACCTATAGCCCGTCGCGCGACGATTTCGCCGCGATGCTCGACGAGTCCTTCGCAGGCGGCAACCTGCAGGAAAGCTCCGTCGTCAAGGGCAAGGTGGTTGCAATTGAAAAGGACATGGCCGTCATCGACGTCGGCCTGAAGACCGAGGGCCGCGTCGCCCTGCGCGAATTTTCCGGCCCCGGCCGTGACAGTGAACTGAAGGTCGGCGACGAGGTTGAAGTGTTCCTCGACCGCATCGAGAACGCCCTCGGCGAAGCCGTGCTGTCGCGCGACAAGGCGCGCCGCGAAGAGAGCTGGGGCAAGCTCGAGAAGGCGTTCCAGAACAACGAGAAGGTCAACGGCGTCATCTTCAACCAGGTCAAGGGCGGCTTCACCGTCGACCTCGACGGTGCCGTGGCCTTCCTGCCGCGCTCGCAGGTCGACATCCGTCCGATCCGCGACGTCGCGCCGCTGATGAACAACTCGCAGCCGTTCCAGATCCTCAAGATGGACCGCCGCCGCGGCAACATCGTGGTGTCCCGCCGCACGGTTCTCGAAGAGACCCGCGCCGAGCAGCGCCAGGAACTGGTGCAGAACCTCGAAGAGGGTCAGGTCATCGACGGCGTGGTCAAGAACATCACCGATTACGGTGCGTTCGTTGACCTCGGCGGCATCGACGGCCTGCTGCACGTCACCGACATCGCGTGGCGTCGCGTCAACCACCCGACCGAGGTGCTCTCGATCGGCCAGACCGTGAAGGTCAAGATCATCAAGATCAACCACGAGACGCACCGCATCTCGCTGGGCATGAAGCAGCTGCTCGACGATCCGTGGCAGGGCATCGAGGCGAAGTACCCGCTGCAGGCTCGCTTCACCGGCCGCGTCACCAACATCACCGACTACGGTGCGTTCGTCGAGCTCGAGCCGGGCATCGAAGGCCTGATCCACGTCTCCGAGATGTCGTGGACCAAGAAGAACATGCACCCCGGCAAGATCGTTTCGACCTCGCAGGAAGTCGAAGTGCAGGTGCTGGAAGTCGATTCCGTCAAGCGCCGCATCTCGCTCGGCCTCAAGCAGACCATGCGCAATCCGTGGGAGGTCTTCGTCGAAGGTCACCCGACCGGTTCGGTGGTCGAGGGCGAAGTCAAGAACAAGACCGAGTTCGGTCTGTTCCTGGGCCTCGAGGGCGACGTCGACGGCATGGTCCATCTCTCCGACCTCGACTGGAAGCTTCCGGGCGAGCAGGTGATCGACAACTACAAGAAGGGCGACATGGTGAAGGCCGTGGTGCTCGATGTGGACGTCGAGAAGGAGCGCATCTCGCTCGGCATCAAGCAGCTCGAAGGCGACCCCTTCGCCGAGCCGGGCGATGTCAAGAAGGGCGCGGTCGTGACCTGCGAAGTGCTCGAAGTGAAGGAAAGCGGTATCGAGGTGAAGATCACCGGGACCGACTTCTCGACCTTCATCAAGCGCTCCGAGCTTGCCCGTGACCGCAACGATCAGCGCGCCGAACGCTTCGCCGTCGGCGAGAAGGTCGATGCCCGCGTGATCCAGTTCGACAAGAAGGCCCGCAAGGTCCAGGTGTCGATCAAGGCGCTCGAAGTCGCCGAAGAGAAGGAAGCCATCGCGCAGTACGGCTCCTCCGATTCGGGTGCGACGCTCGGCGACATCCTGGGCACCGCGCTCAAGAACCGCGACAGCAAGTAAGCGAAACGCAGCTTTCGCTGACATCGAAGCCCCGGCGCAAGCCGGGGCTTTTTTGTTGGCCTTGTTGCCCGTAGCCCGGATGGAGCGAAGCGTAATCCGGGAAGGTCTTTCGGCGCGGTGACGGCCCCGGATTACGCTTGCGCTCCATCCGGGCTACGCAGCTACCACTCACAGCCTTGTTTTCTTCAAATTGCGCCGCAATTGATGTATCGAGATAAGCCGTCGGTCATCTCGTGACGGCACAACGCGTCCAGTCTTTCATTTTGGAGATATTCCGATGTCGCTCGATTCGGACATCATCGTCGACCGTCGGCGGATCCGTCGCAAGCTGACGTTCTGGCGCGTCATGGCCGCGCTGATCGCGATCGCGGCGATCGCAAGCGTCGCGTTGATTGCGACACCGGGCGCACGGGGGTCCTTCGCATCCGCCGGCTCGATCGCGCGGGTCCAGATCGAGGGATTGATCCGCAGCGATTCCGATCGCACGCAGGCGCTGGAGCGGCTCGAGAATTCGCAGGCCGCCGCCGTCATCGTTCACATCAATTCGCCGGGCGGCACCACCGCCGGCTCCGAGCAGCTCTACGATTCGCTGGTCCGGCTGAAGGCGAAGAAGCCGCTGGTGGTTGTGGTCGAGGGCCTGGCGGCCTCCGGCGGCTACATCACGGCGATCGCGAGCGATCACATCATCGCCCAGCAGAGCTCGCTGGTCGGCTCGATCGGCGTGCTGTTCCAATATCCCAACGTCTCCGAGCTCTTGAAGACGATCGGCGTCAAGGTCGAGGAGGTGAAGTCGTCGCCTCTGAAGGCCGCACCCAATGGTTTCGAGCCGACCAGTCCCGAGGCGCGCGCCGCCCTCGACGCGCTGGTGAAGGATTCCTACGCCTGGTTCAGGGGACTGGTGAAGGAACGGCGTGGCATGGATGACACGCAGCTCGAGAAAGTGGCCGACGGCCGCGTCTTCACCGGACGCCAGGCGATCGATCTCAAGCTGATCGACCAGATCGGCGACGAGAAGACGGCGGTGACCTGGCTCGTCGAGAACAAGAGCGTCAAGAAGGGTCTGCCGGTACGCAACTACAAGCTCGAGCCGCGATTTGGCGATCTGCCGTTCCTCAAGACGGCGGCCGCCGTCACGCTGGAAGCGCTTGGTTTAGGCTCGATTGCGCATCAAATCGGGCAAACCGGCGTCGCGCAGGCGGTCGATCGGTTTGGAATGGATGGAATGCTGGCTCTGTGGCAACCGGCCACCTCAAACTGAGGGGCCGGGCGAGCTTCCCAAGGTTTTCCCGTCTGGCGGGCATCGGGACAGCCCGCTTTTTCGGCATTTGTCACGCATTTTCACGACGCTCAGCCTTCATTTAGCGTCTTGACAGATCAAGGTATTTTCACGGAAATGGTCATCCGCACGCTTCCGGGTCCTATCTCTCGATGATCAAATCCGAACTTGTTCAGCGTATCGCCGAGCACAACCCGCATCTGTACCAGCGGGATGTCGAGAACATTGTGAATGCGATTCTCGAAGAGATCGTAGCGGCCCTCGCACGCGGTGACCGCGTCGAGCTGCGCGGCTTCGGTGCCTTCTCGGTCAAGCACCGCCCTGCACGCGCAGGGCGCAATCCGCGGACTGGCGCGCATGTGCCCGTCGATCAGAAGAGCGTTCCGTTCTTCAAGACCGGCAAGGAAATGCGCGAGCGGCTGAACCGCGATCATCCGGATCCGGGCGCCCCAGACTGAGCTGGCATGGGGATTTGTCTTGCGGTCGTGCATGCGGCCGCAAGCTTGATTCAAGGCGAGCAAAGCGAGATGCGAAAGTTCCTGACCGCGCTGATCGTGATTCCGCTGGGCCTGATCCTGGTGACCTTCGCCGTCGCCAACCGGCATTTCGTCACGGTCTCGTTCGATCCCTTCATTGCGAACGACCCGTCCTTGTCGGTCACCTTGCCGCTGTTCCTGCTGCTGATCCTGGTGGCGGCTATCGGCGTCTTCGTCGGCGGCTGCGCCGTCTGGTTCGGCCAGCGGCACTGGCGGCGCTCCGCGCGCCGGCATGAGGCGGATGCCCGGGCCGCCAAGGGCGAACTGGCCGATCTGCGGGCCCAGGCGGCTGCAGCAAGGCCACAGCCCCAGCGCCTTCCCGTTCCCTCCGGGGTCGGGCTTTACGGGCCCATCGGGCGAGACAAGCAGCGCGCGACGTTGTAGAAGCGGCCGCAACCGAAAGCCCCCGTTTTCCGGCCGCGGACCCGCGGCCTCCATTCGCATTGAGACCATGTCCCTGCTCGTCAAGATCTGCGGCCTGTCCACGCCCGAGACGCTTCAAACGGCGCTCGAGGCGGGTGCGGATATGGTGGGGTTCGTGTTCTTTCCGCCGTCGCCGCGCCACCTGTCCCTGGAGCTCGGCCGGGACCTCGGCCGCCAGGTGAGGGGGCGCGCGCTCAAGGTGGCGCTCACCGTCGATGCCGACGATGCCACGTTCGACAACATCATGGACGCGCTGTCGCCGGACATCTTCCAGCTCCACGGCAAGGAAAGCGTCGCGCGGCTGCGCGACATCAAGCAGCGGTTCGCCCGCCCGGTGATGAAAGTGGTGCCGGTCGAGGTGGCTGCGGATCTTGCCGTGCTGCCTGGCTACGCGGCGGTTGCCGACCGCATCCTGTTCGACGCGCGAGCGCCGAAAGACGCGACGCGGCCCGGCGGCCTCGGTATGCCCTTCGACTGGCGCCTGCTCGGAAACCTTGAGCTCAAGCTGCCGTATATGGTTTCGGGCGGTCTGCATGCGGGGAACGTCGCCGAAGCCCTGCGCGTCACTCGCGCTGGTGGCGTCGATGTTTCCTCCGGTGTCGAGAGCGCTCCCGGCGTGAAGGACCCGGAGATGATCAAAGCCTTCATTCGCGCCGCGCGCGCCAGCCAAGAGTTGAGTGTTCGATGAACGTCGCCAAACCCAATTCCTACCGCAGCGGCCCCGACGATCGCGGCCATTTCGGCATTTTCGGCGGACGCTTCGTCGCCGAAACCCTGATGCCGCTGATCCTCGACCTGGAGAAGGCCTACACAGCGGCCAAGGCCGATCCGGCGTTCCAGGCCGAGATGAACGGCTATCTCAAGAACTATGTCGGCCGGCCCTCGCCGCTGTATTTCGCCGAACGCCTGACCGAGCATCTCGGCGGCGCAAAGATCTACCTGAAGCGCGAAGAGCTGAACCACACTGGCTCGCACAAGGTGAACAACGTGCTCGGCCAGATCATGCTGGCGCGGCGCATGGGCAAGAAGCGCATCATTGCCGAGACCGGCGCGGGCCAGCACGGTGTCGCCACCGCGACGCTGTGTGCGCGCTTCGGCCTGGAATGCGTGGTCTATATGGGCGCGGTCGACGTCGAGCGGCAGCAGCCCAACGTCATTCGCATGGAGATGCTGGGCGCGACGGTGGTCCCGGTGCAGTCGGGCACGCGCACGCTGAAGGACGCCATGAACGAGGCGCTGCGCGATTGGGTCACCAACGTGCACAATACTTTCTACTGCATCGGCACGGTGGCGGGCCCGCATCCCTATCCGATGCTGGTGCGCGACTTCCAGTCGATCATCGGCAACGAGACCAAGGCGCAGATGCAGGAGATCGAGGGCCGCCTGCCGGATTCGCTGGTTGCCTGCATCGGCGGCGGCTCCAACGCGATGGGCCTGTTCCATCCGTTCCTCGACGATCCCTCCGTGGAAATCTTTGGCGTCGAGGCCGCAGGCCACGGCCTGACGCAACTGCACGCGGCCTCGATCGCGGGCGGCCGTCCCGGCGTGCTCCACGGCAACCGCACTTATCTCCTGATGGACGCCGACGGGCAGATCCAGGACGCCCATTCGATCTCGGCCGGCCTCGACTATCCCGGCATCGGGCCCGAGCATTCCTGGCTGCACGAGGTCGGCCGCGTCAACTATCTCTCGGCGACCGATGACGAGGCGCTCGCCGCGTTCCAGCTGCTGTCGAAGCTCGAGGGCATCATTCCCGCGCTTGAGCCCGCGCACGCCATCGCCAAGGTGATGGAGCTGGCACCGAAGCGGCCGAAAGACCACCTGATGGTCGTCAATCTCTCCGGCCGCGGCGACAAGGACGTCCCGCAGGTCGGCGACATCCTGAGGGGCAAGAAGTGACCACGCGTATCGACACCCGTTTTGCCGAGCTGAAGAAGCAGGGCCGCGCGGCCTTCGTTACCTATGTGATGGCCGGCGACCCTGATCCGACGACGTCGCTCGAGATCGTCAAGGCGCTCTCGAAATCAGGCGCCGACGTCATCGAACTCGGCATTCCCTTCACCGATCCGATGGCGGATGGTCCCTCGATTCAGGCTGCAGGTCTGCGCGCGCTCAAGGTTGGCATGACCTTGAAGAAGACGCTGGAATTGGTGCGCGACTTCCGCAGGGACGACAATGTCACGCCGCTGGTGCTGATGGGTTATTACAATCCGATCTACATTTACGGCGTCGACAAGTTCCTGGCCGATGCCAAGACGGTCGGTGTCGACGGCCTCATCATCGTCGATCTGCCGCCGGAGGAAGACGACGAGCTCTGCATTCCCGCGCTGAAGGCCGGCCTGAACTTCATTCGCCTGGCGACTCCGACCACCGACGACAAGCGTCTGCCCGCGGTGCTCGCGAACACGTCTGGCTTTGTCTATTACGTCTCGATCGCCGGCATCACCGGTGCAGCGGCGGCGGACGCCAATGTCGTCGGTGACGCTGTCGCGCGCATCAAGCGGCATACCAAGCTGCCGATATGCGTCGGTTTCGGCATCCGCACGCCGGAGGCGGCACGCGCCATTGCCGAAAAGGCCGATGGCTCGGTGGTCGGCACCGCGCTGGTGGATGCGCTCAAGAACAGCCTCGATGCGGAAGGGCGCGCGACGGCCAAGACCGTTAACGCCGTCGCCGAGTTGACCGCAGCCCTGGCCCAGGGCGTCAAGGGCGCGCAACAGGCGGCCGAATAGGCCCGAGACGACGGCTTGCCGGGGCTAGGTCCGGCGGCCATATATCCCTTCAGGCGAACCCCAGCGGGGGCTCGCACATCGGAGCAAACCATGAACTGGCTTACCAATGTGGTCCGGCCGAAAATCCGCAACATGCTGCGGCGGGAAACCCCGGAGAATCTGTGGATCAAGTGCCCGGATTCCGGACAGCTCGTGTTCTACAAGGACGTCGAGGCCAACCAGTTCGTCATCCCCGGCTCGAACTACCACATGCGCATGGGCGCGGTGGCGCGCTTGAAGTCGATCTTCGACAACGAGACCTGGTACGACGTGGCGCTGCCCGACGTGACGCCCGACCCGCTCAAGTTCCGCGACGAGAAGAAATACGTCGACCGCATCAAGGATGCCCGCGCGCGAACCAACCTCAATGACGCGATCAAGGTCGGCTACGGCAAGCTCGAAGGCGCCGCCGTCGTCGTCGCCGTGCAGGATTTCGACTTCATGGGCGGCTCGCTCGGCATGGCCGCAGGCGAAGCCATCGTGCGCGGGCTTGAGCTCGCGGTCGAGAAGAAGTCTCCGTTCATCGTGTTCGCCGCCTCCGGCGGTGCGCGCATGCAGGAAGGCATCCTGTCGCTGATGCAGATGCCGCGGACCACGGTCGCGGTGCAGATGCTGCGCGAGGCCAAGCTGCCCTACATCGTCGTGCTGACCAATCCGACCACCGGCGGCGTCACGGCGTCCTACGCGATGCTGGGCGACGTGCAGATCGCCGAGCCCGGCGCGCTCATCGGTTTTGCCGGCGCGCGCGTGATCGAGCAGACCATCCGCGAGAAGCTGCCCGAAGGCTTCCAGCGCGCCGAGTATCTCAAGGAGCACGGCATGGTCGACATGGTCGTGCATCGTCATGAGTTGCGCCCGACCCTGGCGCGGCTCTGCCGCCTGCTGACCAAGGCGCCGGCGCAGGAAGGCGTATCGAAGCCGACGCAGGCCGTCACGAGCCCGGCACAGATCGTATCGGCCGCTGAGACGGCGCCGGCTGCGCCCCACGCGTGAACGCGTCCCCTGACAGCACGAAGACGCCGCTCGGCGAGTTGATCGGGCGGCTGTCGGCCCTGCATCAGAAGCGCATCGATCTCGGCCTCGAGCGGATGCACCGCCTGCTCGCGCGGCTCGGCCATCCCGAACGCAAGCTGCCGCCGGTGATCCACATCGCCGGCACCAACGGCAAGGGCTCGACGCTGGCTTATCTGCGCGCGACGCTGGAGGCCGCAGGCTTGCGCGTCCACGCCTATACCTCGCCCTACCTCGTCCGCATCAACGAATGCTTCCGGCTCGGCCGCGCCGGCGGCGGCGTGCTGGTCGGTGACGACGAACTACGCGCGGCGCTGGAAGAGGTCGAGCGCGTCAATGCGGGCGAGGCCGCGACCTTGTTCGAGCTGAAGACGGCAGCCGCCTTTCATCTGTTCGCGCAGAATCCGGCTGACGTCGTGTTGCTCGAAGTCGGCCTCGGCGGCCGGCTCGACTCGACCAATGTGGTCGATACTCCTGCGGCCTGCGTGATCACCCCCGTCAGCATGGACCACATGGATTTCCTCGGGGACACCCTGACATCGATTGCCGGCGAGAAGGCGGCGATCATCAAGCGCGGCGTGCCCGTGATCTCTGCGGAGCAATCGCCGGACGCCATGGCGGTGATCGAGGCGCAGGCGAGGCGCATGCGTGCGCCGCTGTTTGCCGCGAACGAGAACTGGCACGTCAATGTCGAGCGCGGACGTCTGGTCTATTCCGACGATCGTGGCCTGATGGATCTGCCGGCACCGCGCCTGTTCGGCCGCCATCAGTTCGACAATGCCGGGCTCGCGATCGCGACACTGCGTGCGGTTCCGGATTTCAAGATCAATCAGGCCGCCTTCGAGGCCGGCATCGTGGGTGCCGAATGGCCGGCGCGGATGCAGCGCATCACCTCGGGCGAGCTGTTGTCCTGGGGTCCGCAGGGCTCGGAGATCTGGCTCGACGGCGGGCACAATGCCGAAGGCGGGCGTGTCGCGGCCGCGGCGCTGGGCGACCTCGAAGAGCGAGTGTCGCGGCCGCTGGTGGTCGTTGCGGGCATGATGGCCAACAAGGACGCGCAAGGCTTCCTTGCCAATTTCGCCGGCCTCACCCGCCACATCATCGCGGTGCCGATCCCCGACACCGAGAACGCGATGCCGGCCGACCGCCTCGCCGATGCCGCGCGCAGCCTCGGCATGCGCGTGGAGCCCGCGCCCGACGTCGAGGCCGCGCTGCGGGCCCTCTCGAAGCTCGCTTATGAGGTGCCGCCGCGCATCCTGATCACGGGCTCGCTGTATCTGGCCGGTCACGTGCTGGCGATCAACGGCACGCCTCCTGCATGAGGTTGCGTGTCGCGGACGGGCGAAGCGCGAGCCGGGACTCGGAATACCGCACCATGGGCCCCGGCTCAGCAGCGCGCCACTGCGTGATGCGCCGCGTCCGGGGCACGAGAGTAGGGGATCACGACATTGCGCTTTGCGGCCATCGCCGACGTCCACGGAAACCACCTCGCGCTGGAGGCGGTGCTCGCCGACATCCGCGCGCTTGGCGTCACCGACATCGTCAATCTCGGCGACATGCTGAGCGGCCCGCTCGATGCCCGCCGCACGATCGAAATGCTGATGCCGCTCGACGCCGTGCACGTGCTCGGCAATCACGACCGCTATCTGCTCGACCGTCCGCCTGAGAAGATGGGCTCGTGGGACCGTCCCGCCCATGACGCGCTGAATGCCGCGCAACTCGACTGGCTGCGTGCGCAGCCGATGACGCTTGTATTTCGCGATCAGGTGTTTCTCTGTCATGCGACCCCCGGCAATGACGAGATCTATTGGCTCGACATTGTGCATCCCGACGGCGCGGTGGCGCTGTCGCCGCTGGACCGGATCGAGCAATTCGCGCATGGCGTCACGCAACCGCTGATCCTCTGCGCCCACACCCATCTCGCCCGTGCCGTGGGGCTGCGCGACGGCCGGCTGATCGTCAATCCCGGCAGCGTCGGTTGCCCCGGTTTTCGCGACAAGCATCCGTATCCGCATGTCGTCGAAGCCGGCACGCCGCACGCGCGCTATGCGATCCTCGAACTCGCTGGCGATGCGTGGCAGGTGACGTTTCGCCACGTGGCGTATGATCACGAGGCGATGGCCGCGCTGGCGCGCCGCAACAATCAGCCGGAGCTCGCGAATGCACTCGCGACGGGGTGGATCAAGTAGCTGTCCGGACTACGCTCACTTCAGCAGCTTCATCGGATCGGCGACCTTCTGCTTCAGCTGATCGAAGCTGCATTGCCGCGGGGCCTTGTCGGGGCGCCAGCGCAGGATCGAGGTGCCGTGGCGAAAGCGCTCGCCGCTGAAATGGTCGTAGCAGACTTCAATCACCAGCTTCGGCTTGAGCGGACACCACTTTGCTGAGCGCTCGGTCGACCAGCGGCTCGGGCCGCCCGGCGCGTTGCCGGTAAAGCCGGGCTCGCCAATCAGCGCCTCGAGCCGGTCGGTCAGATCGGGCTTCTCGCCCGCCTTGATCGCCGAGGTGAACCCGACATGGTGCAACAGTCCCTTCGCGTCATAGAGCCCGAGCAGCAGCGATCCCACCACCTTGCGGCCAGCGATCTTGTTGGTGGCATAGCGAAAGCCGCCGACCACGCAATCGGCGCTGCGAAATTTCTTGATCTTCTGCATGCCGTCGCGATTTCCGGCCTGATAGGGCAGGTCGATCCGCTTGGCGATGACGCCGTCTGAGCCGCCGCCGGATTGCGCCAGCCACTTTTTGGCCGTGGCATAGCTGGTCGTGGACGGCGAGAGACGAAAGATGCCGCCTTTCAGACTGGCTTTCGCAAATGCTTCCAGCACCGGCCGCCGTTCGCTCAGCATCTTTTTGGCAAGCTGCTCGTCTCTGGCGGTCGCGAGCAGATCGAAGGCGAGATAGAGCGCCGGGGTTTCTTCCGAGAGCTTCTTCACGCGGCTTGCGGCGGGATGGATCCGTTGCAGCAGCGCGTCGAAGGAAAAACCCTTGCCGTGCGGCACGACGAGCTCGCCGTCGAGCGTGAAACGATCCGCTTTGAGCTTCAGGGCAGCGGCCACCACTTCCGGAAAATAGCGCGCGAGGTCCTCACCTGACTTCGAGCGCAGATCGACCTGGCTGCCGTCGCGCGAGAGGAGACAGCGAAAGCCATCCCATTTCGGCTCGTACTGCCACTCCTTGCCGCGCGGGATCTCGTCGACCGAGCGTGCCTCCATCGCGACGAGCGAGGTCGATCTTCGGGCGCGCTTTCGGGGAGGGGCTGGCAAGGGCGAGCCTCGTCATACGCTGAACACGTCCCGTCAACGCAGAACGGCCGGCTTTCGCCGGCCGTTGTCGAAAATAATCTTGCGCGAAACTGATCAGACCGCGGAGGTGATCCACTGCTGCAGCTTCGCCTTCGGCGCGGCGCCGACCTGGCGGGAGGCCATCTCGCCGCCCTTGAAGATCATCAGGGTGGGGATCGACATCACGCCGTATTTCGAGGCGGTCTTCGGGCTCTCGTCGACGTTGAGCTTCACGATCTTGACCTTGTCGCCCATCGCGCCGGCGATCTCGTCGAGCGCGGGTGCGATCATGCGGCACGGGCCGCACCACTCGGCCCAGAAATCGACGACCACGGGGCCGTTCGCCTTGAGCACTTCGGCTTCGAAATCGGCGTCGGAAACCTTGCTAACGGCCATTGGGAGTACCTCACGGGTTGAAAGAATCGGCGCGACCTGGAATCGCGCCCGGGATCATGGGGTGAACCTATGAACGGCTTCTTGCCGGGTCAAGGACGCTCACACCGAGATGAAGGGATGCCAGCGCCGCGTCCAGCGCGGGGGCTGAAATCTCCATATATTCAAGGGCCTCGGTCCAGAGCAGAACGGCCCGGATCGGCTTTTGGGGATAAAGCCGCGCCAGCACCGCCCGGTACAGCGCAAGTTGCCGGACATAGGCGACGGGCGCCTCAGCCGCGCTCGCAGGCGCCGCCTGATTGGTCTTGAAATCGACGATCAAAACCTCCTCCGGGCGAACGACCAGGCGGTCAATCTGCCCCGACACCAAGGCCGGCGGGCGGCCCGGCCGCTCCAGCCGGCCGGCGATGGCGACTTCCGCCCGGCTGCCGGCGGCAAAGACCGGCGCAAAGCGCGGTTCAGTGATCAAAGCGAGCACCTTGTCGGCCAGTGCTGTGCGATCGGCGTCGGTCCAGTCCGCGGCATTGCGCGCCATGAAGCCGAGTGCCCCCTCGCGACGCCGCTCAACGGCGATGTCGGGGAGGGATTGCAGCAGCCGATGCACCAGCGTGCCGCGTTGCAATGCGAGGGCGCGAGACTGCACCGATTCGCCGGACCGCACCCTGCGGCCTTCCTCGGCCGGCTGACCCGACGGGCGCACCATGTCATCGTCGGTGGTCTCGCGTGGCGCCGCCTCCCGCAGCCAATCGGGGAGGGCGACGGTCTGGTCCACGGACATGGCCGGCGTGCCGAGCGCCGCCACATCCTCCGGCCGGGCGAATCGGGTCACCTTGCCGAGCGGCGTCTCGATCACCTGCTTGTCCAGACCGGAGCCGGCGAGCCCGGTGTCGACCAAATCGTACCAGCTGAGCTTGCGGACCGTCTTCATGTTGCCGGGCATGCAGCCGCCGACAATCAGGCGGTCTGCCGCGCGCGTCATCGCGACATAGAGCAGGCGGCGATATTCGTCCTCGGTCTCGTCGATCATCGCCTTGCGTGCGTCCGCGACCGGCTTGGGATCATCCGCCTTGCGCCCGGCCCAGACCACGACCTCGCCGCCATTGCCGCGCGGCACGTGGATCAACCGGACCCGCTGCGAGTCCGCCGGCGATGACGTGGTGTCGACCATGAACACGACGGAGGCTTCGAGACCCTTGGCGCCGTGCACGGTCATCACCCGCACCTCGTCGCGCGAAATCTCCATGTCGCGCTTCACCTCGGTGTCGGCCGAGCGCAGCCAGGCCATGAATCCCTGCAGCGAGGCCGGCGCCTTGCGCTCGTAGTTCAGCGCCAGCTCCAGGAATTCGTCGAGCGCGTCGTTGGCTTCGTGACCGAGCCGGCGCAGGATGCGCGCGCGGCCGCCGTCGCCGCCGAGCAGCCAGGCATAGAAGGCGAACGGCGTCTCCTCGCGCGCCCACATCTCGCAGGCTTCCAGGCGACGCAGCACGGTCGCGAATTTCTCGTTGCCGACTGCGCGCTCGCCGAGCGCGCGGCGCAGCGACCCCTTGCGGTCATGGGCCAGCTGGAACAGGTCCTCGTCGTCGAGCCCGAACAACGGGCTCTTCAGCGCTACCGCCAGCGCGAGATCGTCCTGCGGCAGCAGCAGCGCGTCCGCGAGGTTCATCAAATCGATGATCGCGATATGCTCGGTGAGCTTGAGCCGGTCGGCGCCGGCGACGGGCACGCCCGCGTGCTTCAGCGCCTGGATCACCGCGTCGAACGCATTGCCGCGCCGACGAACCAGGATCAGCATGTCACCGTAACGCAGAGGCCGGCGCTCGCCTTCGTGTCCAGTCAGCGTGCCGCTCCCGACCAGCCGCTTGATCTCGGCTTGGATGCGGCGCGCCAACTTGACCTCGGGGCTCGTGGCGGCAACGCCGTCGAACGGCGCGCGCCAGCCCTCGATCTCCTGCCGGTCGTCGGCCTCGGCAAGATCCCACAGCTCGATCACGCTGGGGCCGGCGTCAGCGAGTGCATTATGCAGGGGGTGACCGATCTCGACCGAATGGATGCTCTTGTAGATCTGGGGATCGCGGAAGACGTGGTCGACCGAGTGCAGGATGGTGGCGCCCGAGCGGAACGAATAGGTGAAAGCAACGGGATCGAATTTCAGTCCGGCGGCGGTGAATTTGCGGTGCAGCTCGCGCCGGCGCGCGTCGAATTCGTGCGGCGAGGCGCCCTGGAACGAGAAGATCGACTGTTTCTCGTCGCCGACCGCGAAGATGGTGCGGTTCAGTCCCTCGCGCGCGCCTTCGCCGGCGGTGAACTCGGAGATGATGTGGGCGACGATGTCCCATTGCCGCGGGCTGGTGTCCTGGGCCTCGTCGATCAGGACGTGGTCGACACCGCGATCGAGCTTGTAATGCACCCAGCCCGAGGAGATGCGGTCGAGCATTGCCAGCGTCTTGTCGATGAGATCGTCGTAGTCGAGCAGGCCGCGCTCCTGCTTTTCGCGGCGATAGTTCGCGGCGGCCGCGGTCGCGATGTGCAACAGCGCCGCGGTGCGGTCGCGCATGGTCACGGCGCGGCGCTTCTCGACCAATTCGTTCACGCGCTGCGCCTCCGCCTCGAACAGGCGGGCGACGGAGGGATTGTGATCACAAAATTTCTTGGTCAGCAGCGTCTTGCGCGGCAGCTTTTCGTCTGTGAGGAAGACCCCGAGATAGGCGTCAACCTGCGCGCTGCCGGAAAATATCTTGGCTTCGCGGAGCCGGCCAGCCTGGTCATTGTCGGACTTGCTGCCGTCCTCCAGCGCAAAGGCGATGTCGTCCCAGCGCGAGCGCGGCAAATAGGGCCCATCGAGAATCTCCGTCTCGACGTCCTCGATCCGGTCCCCGGCGTCGACGCCCAGCGCCGCCGCCATCTGCGCGGCAGCAGCTTCCGCGTTGCCAGCCCCGTCGGTCCAGGCCATGAAACGATCGCGGCTGAGACAGGCCTCGCGCACGACCTCCTTGAAGGTGACGTCGGCGGCGCTCGCCATCGCGGTCAGCAAGGCGCGGCCGGTGACGCTCTCGGGATCGCGCGCGGCCTCCAGCAGCACCTTCAGATTGGCGCGCTCCATCATGTCGTTCTGGTCGCGATCGTCGATGACGGAGAAGCGCGCAGGCACGTTGGCCTCGAACGGGAATTGCTGCAGCAGGCGCGTGCACAGCGCGTGGATGGTCTGCACCTTCAAGCCGCCCGGCGTCTCCAGCGCGCAGGCGAACAGTTTTCGCGCGTCACGGCGCAGCTTCGCATTGGGATGCGGGATGCCGACCGCGCGGATCGCCGCATCGAGCGCGGGGTCGTCCAGCGTCACCCAATGCCCGAGCGTGGTGAACACGCGCTCGGCCATGTTGGCGGCGGCGGCCTTGGTGAAGGTGATGCAGAGGATCTTTTCCGGCGGCACGCCCGACAGCAAGAGGCGGATCACGCGCTGCACCAGCACATGGGTCTTGCCCGAGCCGGCGTTGGCCGACACGAAGGCCGAGGCGGTCGGATCCGACGCGCGCGCCTGCCGCGCACGCACCTCGTCGGGGATGGGACGCGGTGCCTTCACCATTCCTCGATCCCCAATCCGCCGGCGGCCGACCATTCCTTGATCCGGGCGAGGTCGTCATAGGCGCCGTAGCGGTTCGTCCACATCGGCAGGTTCAGCGAGGTGTAGGGCTGGTTCTCGTCCTCGAAGGCGCGGATCAGCGCCTCCAGCTTGGCGCGCGCTTCCGCGGCCGCCGTGTCAGGCGGCTGCGGTGCGTCGCTCTGCCGATATCTGAGCTCGAGAATGCGCTCCTCGCCCGGCGGGTTGTTGCCGCTCACGCGCACATAGACGAGCTGGCTCACTGACGAGCCCGCGTCGATATCAGCGAAGCCTCCTTCGCGCAGGATCGCGGCCTCCAGCGTCAGCTGCGGCGACAGGCCCATGCGCACCTGCTTGCCGGTCGGTGGCTGCCCGGTCTTGTAGTCGAGGATGGCGTAGCTGCCGCCCTGGCGCCGCTCGATGCGGTCGGCGCGCGCGGAGAGATAGAACGTGCGCGCATTGTCGAGTGGGATCGAGATCTCGCCGCGGGTTTCTGCAGTCACCGCCTCGATCGCCTCGCGGCGCGCCGTCTCCCATTCACCGAACCAGCGCGCGATGCGCTGGAAGCGCGGCCACCACAGTGCTCGCGCCTCGGGACGTTCCATCAAGGGTGCGAAGTGCTTTTCGCCGATCTCGCGCAGCACACGGGCGGGATCGTCGGGCAGACGCGAAGCATAGGACTTGGTGAACTCACCAAGCGCTTCGTGGATCGCCGAGCCACGGTCGGCGGCCGACAACGGCATGTCGACGGGATCGAGCGCATCCAGCCGCAAGATGTGTTTTGCGTAGATCGTGTAGGGATCGCGCAGCCAGTCCTCGATCGCGGTGACCGACATTCTCAGCGGCCGCGTCGCGCGCGGCGGCCGCGGCTCGGGCTGCTTGATCGGCTCGACCTTGTCGGGCTGATCCAGCCTGTTTGCAAATCGCACATACGCCTCACCGGCGCGAATGGCGGCCTTCCAGAGCTCGTCGCCTGCGACCGCCTCGAGCCGGTGCAGGAAGCGCGAGGCCACCGCAGGCGCGCCGCCGGCCTTGGCGGAATGGGTGAGGATCACCTCGCCGCCGCCGAGCAGTTGCGCGAAGTCATGGGCGGAGAGGCCGATGCGGCGCTCCGGCAGATCGAGGCCGAGCTCGTGCCGCATCGGCCGGCTCAGCCAGGGATCGATGCGCGGCGCCGGCGGCCAGACGCCCTCGATCAGGCCGCCGACGATGATGCGGTCGGCCTGCATCAAGCGCGATTCCAGGGGGCCGTAGATCTGCAGCCTCGCGCCGGGCTTGTCGCGCCGTCGCACCGCGCGATCGCCGAAGGCGGTCTGGAAGACGTCGGGATAGTCGGGCAGCTGCACCATCAATCCGCTGGTCGTGCCGCCGCGTAGGAGATCGTCGAAGGCGCTGGCGAGCGCGAGGCCCTCGCGGTCCTCGAAAGCGAGTGGGATGCCCTGCTCGTCGCGCGACAGCTCGATCATGATCTCGCGATGCCGGTGTGCCAGTTCGGCAAAGTCATATGGTTTCGATGAGGCCAGGCTCTCGATCGGCGCCAGCACCTTTTGCAAAACACCGATCAGCGTCTGGATGCCATCGAGATCCTCGGCCTTGAGACGCGCGCGGGGCTCGGATTTATGAAGTGCGGAAACCTCACGGCGCCCCAGTTTTGCAAGCTCCTCGCGAAAGCGGTTGAATTCGCGCAGCAGGCCGGCGGTGCCGGCAGGCGGACGCGTGCCACGCAAGACCGCGAGTTCGAGGTCTTCGATCGCCGCCTTCCATGCGCCGCCCGCGCGTCCGAGCCGGCACAGCGGATGCTTCAGCAGCGCCAGCAGCGTCGGTGGCTCCAACCCCTTCGTCGCCGCCTCTGCCGCAAGGCGCGCGAAGATTCCGGCCGAGGTTTCCATCAGCACATCGCCGCCGGAATCGTCGAAACTGAGCCCCCACCGGGTCAGCGCCGCCATCACCCGTCGCGCCAGCGCGCGGTTGGGCGTCACCAGCGCGGCGGATTTGTCGAGATGTCGCGCCTCGCGCATCGCGATGGCAATGGCGAGCGCTTCCATTTCAGGATTGGGAGCCTCGACGACCGCAAGATTGTTCATGCCGCCTGAGATCTTCGCCGCGACATCAGGCTGCTTCAGCCGGTCGTGCCAGACTTCCGTCTTGGCCGAGGGGCGCATCGATTCCGATGCGAGCAGGTCGCGGCAGCCCTCAGTCGGCGGCTGCAGGATCTCGACGTCACTGCGCTTGATGCCGAAGCGCTGCAACAGCGCGTGCATGGCATATTGCGGATGGTTCGAGGCCGGGTGCTCCACGAACTTGCCGAGCGCATCGCGCACGCCACCGATGGTCCGCCAGGCGTCGTCGTCGAGATCGGTGTCGAGGCCCGGCAGCACCACGGCGCCATGGGCTAGCTGCGCGACCGCGTGCAGGAATTTCGCGGTGGCCGGCATCGAGCCGGTCGATCCCGCCGCGATCACCGGCCCGCTCGGATGCGCGGTCAGCCGTTTGGCTTCCGCCGCGATCAGGAGATCGCGCCGCGCCGCGGGCTCGATCCGGTTGATCTCGGCGAGATGAGCGGGCCAGGCGATGCGCGCGATGCGCAAGAATTCGAGCGAGTGCTGCCAATAGCGATCGAGGTTGTCAGGCACGAGGCCGTCGAGCGCGTTCCAGTCGACGCCGCGCGTGACCATGTCGTCGATCAGGCGCGCGAGGTCGCCGGCGAGCGCGAGCGTCGAGGCGGGTCCGCCGACCACCAACGGCGCCAGCACCGGGCCCTTGGCCCAGGCCGCGACGAGCTGCGCCAGCGTCAGCCGCCGTTCGAGCTCGCCGAGCCGCGGCGGAATCTCGAGCGGCGTCGTGCCGGAGAACTGCTCGCCCTCGTCAGCGAAAGCCAGCTCGTCCTCGTCGATGTCGCCGAGCGCGACGATGCGCGGCAGCACCACCGCATCCGCCTTCATCTCGTCGAGGAAGATCTCGCGCACGACGCGCATGGCGCGCCGGGTCGGTAAATACAGCGTGGCGTCCGCCAGCCGCGCCGGTTCCTTGCGCGCCTCGAATCCCTCGACCAGCCGCCCCTCGAGCAGGGCCGTGACGACCGTGCGCAGGAACGGAACTGAGAGGGGAACGCTGAAGACGCGCATGAGCTGCCTGATTCGGTGGATCAGGCGCCAATATAGGGAGGCGGGGTCAAATGGTCATGAGTGGAGGGGAGATAGTCCCCGTTGTTCGTGCGAGCCACCGCTCGTGCCCCGGACGCGCTTACGCCACGCTCTCCAGGAACGCTTCTTCCGCGGCATGGACCGCGTCGGGCGTGCCGACATGCATCCAGACGCCGTCGAGGCGGAGACCGAACAGCCGCTCCTGCTCGTTGGCGCGGTCGAACATCTTGGTCAGCGAAAACTCGCCCTGCGGCGCGCCTGCGAAGATCGCGGGCGACAGGATCGCCGCGCCGGCATAGACGAACGGGACGACCTCTTTTTCCTTGCGCTTGCGCAGGGCGCCGTCGGGCAGCATGCCGTAATCGCCGCGGCCGCTATAGCCGATGCTGGTTGCGGTCGGCGCCATCAGCAGCAGGATGTCCATGCGCGCGGGGTCGAAATTTTCAGCGAGCCGCGTCAGATTGGAGCGCACGCCGTCGATCCAGAGCGTGTCGGAATTGACATGGTAGAACGGTGCATCACCGAGCAGCGGCAGCGCCTTGACCACGCCGCCTCCGGTGCCCAGCACCTGGTCGCGTTCGTCGGAGATGGTGACGCGCGGATGCTGGCGCGAGGCCGTGTGATCGATGATCTGATCCGGCAGGTAATGCACGTTGACCACGGCCTCGCTCACGCCGGCCTGGCCGAGCTTATCGAGCACGTGGTCGAGCAGCGGCTGGCCGGCGACCGGCACCATCGGCTTCGGCATCTTGTCCGTCAGCGGACGCATGCGCAGGCCGAACCCTGCGGCGAGCACCATGGCTTTGGTCGGCTTGACGGACATCCTTCGCTTTCTCAGATCCCTTGATTTCGCTTTCGCGGCAATCCTAGCATGAGCCACGACTGGCCGCACCGCATCTCAACCGCCTTAGCCACCCGCCGTGACGGTTGTACGACGGGTGTTGCCGTCATGCCCCGACGGCTGTGGAACGCGCCTTTTTCTTCTTGTCGCCCACTTTGAGGAAATTGACGCCGATCTGGTCGCCATTGACCCAGGCAAGCTCGCAGCGCCGGTAGGCCAGTCCGGTGGACGACAGCAGCAGAAAGAACTCTTTCAGATGCAGGCCTTCGACCGAGCCGTCGATGGTCAGCTTGGCGCCGCTATCGGAGACATCCTCCATGGTGCATTCGCGCCGCCAGGTCCCGTCGATACCCATCATCTGGGCCGGAATCCCACGCTCGAAAACGACCCTGCTATTTCCGCGCTGATCCGCTTTCGCCGCCATCTGCCCCGCTCCAGCCCCGTAATCATCCGGCTCCCTCGCCGCCAGAATAGCGACATCTTGGCTAACGGCCGGTAAATCGGACCATTAATCAGGCCTGAGGAGGCGGAACGTTGGCCAGATACCAGTCGCGCAAGGCACTCAGCGCGGGATGGGCCAGCGAGCGCTGCAGATAGGTCCAGATCCGCGGCTGGTGACGCAAATAATGCGGCTTGCCGTCGCGGCGGTTGAGGCGGGCGAAGGTGCCGAGCAGCCGCGTGTTCCGCTGCGCCGACATGATCGCGTAGAGCTCGGCGAAGCCGGCCGCCTCGAAGCCGGCATCGGCCGCGCGCCGCGCCTTGATGTAGCGCGACAGCAGCGTCAGCTCGATGTTTTCGGGCACGTCGATGCGGGCGTCCTGCAGCAGCGACACCACGTCGTAGGAGTGCGGACCGAGCACGGTGTCCTGGAAATCGATCACGCCGACGCGTTGGATGCCGTCGCGGTCAGCGAGCCAGATCAAGTTCGGCGAGTGGTAGTCGCGGATGATCCACGTCCGCGGTGCCGCCAGCGGCTTCTTCAAGAGCTCCCGCCACATCGCGAAGAATTCTGCGCGCGCTGCCTTGCTCAACGGCGCGTTGCGGTCGGGCAGATACCATTCCGGCATCAAGCCGATTTCGATCAGCATCGCCTCGATGTCGAAGACGGGAATGGCATAGGTCTGCCCGTCCAGCGGCAACGTCTCCGGCAGCGTCTTGCCGTGCAGCGCGGCCAATAGATCGGTCGCGGCCTCGTAGCGCTCGGCGATCGGGCGCGGCGGATCGCCTTCGATGACGCCTGCGCTGCCGAAATCCTCGGAGATCAGGAAACCGTGGTCGAGATCGAAATAGTGGATCTTCGGCGCGGAGATTCCTGCCTCGCACAGGCCTTCGTCGAGGGCAACGAACGGCTTGATGTTTTCCGCGAGATGCACCGCCGCGCTGTAGGACTTGCCGTTGTAGAGCGCCGCGCCGTCCGGCCGCTGCGGCGAGTTCATGAGGATCACGACCTCGTCGTCGCGGATCAGGCGCGCGTAGGATCGTGTCGAAGCATCGCCGGCCATCCGCTTGCGCGTCGCGTCGATGTATCCGGAGGTATCGAGGAATTCGCGCAGCGCCTTCAATCGCGCCACAGTCGCAGCACCCTTGCCATACCCGGTGATGTCGGCTGCGCGTGCATTCGACCCCAGCGCCGGGCGATGCGTCAGCGCGATGTCGATGCGGTCCTGCGGCATTGCCGACGGCGCGCGCTCCGGCCATTCGATCAGGACGAGCGTGGCATCGGGCAGTGGCGACAGCCCGATCTCCTCGAGCTCGCTCTCGTCCTCGACGCGGTAGAGATCGGCATGCAGCACCGGGAAGGGCGGCAGCTCGTAGCCCTGCACCAGCGTGAAGGTCGGGCTGGGCACCTCCAGCTCCTCGTCGCCGGCGAGATAGCGGATCAGGCTGCGCGCTGCTGCGGTCTTGCCGGCGCCGAGATCGCCGGTCAGGGTGATGACGTCGCCAGGACCGACCAGCAGCGCGAGGTCGGCCATCAATTGCGCAGTGGCCGTCTCGTTGTGAAGCGCGACGGAGAGTTTGGTGGGCTCTGTCATTCGGCGGCGTCGCGATGCGCCGCCTGGTCGGTCGGGAAATCGCAGATCACGACCGTGCCGCGGCCGACGATCGAATCCACCCGCACCTTGCCGCCATGCAGCTCGACGAAGGAGCGCACCAGCGACAGGCCGAGCCCGGCGCCGCGGTGACGCGAGCCCTGCGAGCGGCTTTCGAACCAGTTGAACACCTTGTCCTTCATGTCGGCAGGTATTCCAGGCCCGGAATCTGTCACGGTGAAGACCACGCTGCGCTCGGTGCGCCGTGCGCTGATGCCGACGGTGGAATCCTGTGGAGAAAACCCGACGGCGTTGGCGAGGAGGTTATAGAGCACCTGCACCACGCGCTTCTCGTCGCCGACGAAGCTGCCGACATCGGGCGCGATCTCGACCTTGAGGCGGATGCGGTCGGTGGCGAGGCGGTCCTGGATGCCCTCGGCGGCGAGCTCGATGGTCTTGCTGACGTCGACCGGCCCGAGTTCCAGCTTCATCGCGCCGGCATCGATGGTGGCGAGATCGAGGATGTTGTTGGTCAGCGCCAGCAGCGCGTTGGTCGATTTGGTGACGTAGTCGAGATATTCGGCCTGTTTCGGCGTCAGCGGCCCGGTCGAGGGATCGCTGAGGAAATGCGCGAAGCCGATGATGGTGGTGAGCGGCGAGCGCAGCTCGTAGGAGACGTGGTGGACGAAATCCACCTTCATCTGGTCGGCGGTCTCCAGCGCCTCGTTGCGCTCGCGCAGCGCGCGCTCGACGTTCTCGGTGTCGGTGATGTCCTGGAACGTCAGCATGGTCGCGCCGTCGTGCAGCGGGCGGATCATGCCGTCGAGCACGCTGCCGTCCTTGCGTTCGAGCTTCAGCGGCACGTCGGCGCGGCTCTCGATCGAGGTGACGGCCTCGCGGATCTGGCGCCAGACCGCTGGGTCGTCGAACAGCTGATGGCACCAGCCCTCCACCGTCTGGATGTGCGGCTCGTCGCGCATGGCATCGCTCGACAGCTTCCACATCCGGACGAAAGCGGGGTTGAACAGCTGCGCCTTGCCGTTGCTGCCGAACACCGCGACGCCCTCGGCGAGGCTGTCCAGCGTCTCGCGCTGGACCCGGATCATGCCGTCGAAGCGGCGGGCGAGCTCGAGGCTTTCGGTGACATCGTCGAACAGATAGGTGACGCCGCCTTCCGGGTTCGGCGTGGTGACGACGGAGAGCGCGCGGCCGTCGGGCAGATACCACGTGTCCTTCGCGGCCTCGACCGCGCGGTAGGCCTCGTGCAGTTTCGCTTTCCAGGCGCGGAAATCGGGCTGCTCCGGCAGCTTGCGCGCGGCGCGGAGCTGGTCGAGCACGCTGGAATCGTCGGGATGGGCGTCGAGGAAGCTGCGGTCGAGGTCCCACAGCCGGCGGTAGGAATCGTTGTAGAAGGCGAGGCGGCGCTGGCCGTCGAACACGGCAACGCCGGAGGAGAGCTGGTCGAGGGTGCGGCGATGCGCCTCGGCCATGCGCACCAGCGCCGAGCTGAGGCCATCGGCCTCGCTGGCATCGATGGCGACGCCGACGCTGCCGCTGCCGACATTGACCGCGCGCACGTCGTAGATGCGGCGCTCGCCGCCGATCACGATCGGCAGCCGCGCGTTGAAACTGGCCGCGTCCTTCAGGCCCCGCTCCAGCGCGGTGCGGTCGGCACTGTCCAGCAGCTCGAGCTTGCGTTCCTGCGCGTCGGTGACGCTGTTCGCTTCGGTCGCGCGGACATAGGCCGGGTTGGCGTAGGTCAGCGCACCGTTCTCGCTCTTGGCCCAGATCGGCCAGGGTGCGGCGGCGGCAAAGCCGCGCAGCATCTCAGTCTCGTCGGAGAGCGCGTTGTAGCGCAGATGGGTCTCGGCCAGCTCGCGGCGCAGGCCCGAGAGTTCGCGAATCCGGACGATGGCCTGGCCGCCGATGGCGCGGCCGATCGCTTCCAGCGTATGGCCATGCGCGGTGCCCAGCGTCAGCTGGAACCCGTCGCCGCGGTCACGCAGGGCGTCGACCGCATGGTCCATCTGCAGCGCGGGTTCCGGCGGCAACCAGGTTCCGAAGGCGAGCACGCGCTGCGGGGAGGAGTCGCGCGGCAGCACCATGGAGACGTCGCCGGAGATCTGCGCGCGATTGTCGCCGGCGGGCCAGGAGATCAGGATCTGCGGCTCGGCGAACAGCAGCGCGCCGAAGCGGTCGGCCTGCAGCTGGAGTTCCCCGATCCGGGCGCGCAGCCGCGCCTCGCTCTTCGCCGTCCGCACGCGCGTGCGCATCAACAGGATCGCGGCCATCACCGAGAAGCCGAGCAGGGCCAGCGCGGTGGCGAGCACCGCGAGTTCCTGCCGGTTGAAATCCAGCATGATGGAGAGGGTGTCGATGAGGTCGGCGGCCTCGGCCGGCGCAGCCGGCAGCAGCGCTGCAAGAGCGCCTCCCAACAAGCCGTTGCGCGCAAGTGATGTGCACGACAGCAGCGTCCGACGCATCGACACGATCACGCCTGACATAGTTGCCCCAAGACCGCACGAATCTACGCGCGGCGACCCCCGTCGCGCGCGAATCAAAAGACAATACCCTCACCGTGACTCCGCCGGTAAGAGTCCAGATCGTGAACGCAAAGGCGGCCCCAAAAAAATGCGGGGCGCGGTGTTCCAGCTCACGTAGTTCTTCGGGATGATTCGGCTGGATCTGCCGTGCGTTAGCGCCCGGTCGAGCCGAAGCCGCCGGTGCCGCGATCGGTCGTCGACAACGTCGCCACTGGAACCAGCGCCGCCTGCACCACGGGCGCGATCACCATCTGGGCGATGCGTTCGCCGCGCTTGATCACGAACGGGGCCGTGCCGTGATTGATCAGGATCACCTTGATCTCGCCGCGGTAGTCGGCGTCGATCGTGCCCGGCGAGTTCAGCACGGTGACGCCGTGCTTGGCAGCGAGTCCCGAGCGCGGCCGCACCTGGGCCTCAAAGCCGGGCGGCAAGGCGATCGCAAGCCCGGTCGGCACCAGCACATATTGGCCGGGCGCGAGCGTCAGCGGCTCGCTGTCCGCAACCGCGGCCATCAAATCGAGCCCGGCGGCCTCACTGGTCTGATAGGCCGGCAATGGCAGGCCGTCGGCATGCGCCAGTTGCTGCAGTTCGACAGTGACTTTCGTGCTCAAGGCGCCGACTCCAGGGATTTGTCGGTCGCGCTCTTTGCGATGTGCGCGACCAGTTCGATGGCGACCTGTTCCTTGGTCATCACCGGCCAGGAATCAACTGCCATCTCGCCGTTCTTCTCACCATTCTTGCGGCTGATCAGATGCACGGTGTTGCGGTCGCCGCCCATCACGCCGGTGGCTGGGGAGACGTCGTTGGCGACGATCCAGTCGCAGCCCTTGCGCTCCAGCTTGGACTTGGCGTTGTCGATGAGGTGCTCGGTCTCGGCGGCAAAGCCGATCACCAGCGGCGGGCGCTTGTCGGTCAGTTTTGAAATCGTGGCGAGGATGTCGGGATTCTCGACCAGCTGCAGCGGCGGCATGCCGGCGGACGTCTTCTTCAGCTTCTGCTCGCCTTCATTGGCGACGCGCCAATCGGCGACGGCGGCAGCGAAGATCGCGATGTCGGCGGGCAGCGCGGCCTGCACCTGCTCCAGCATCTGCCGGGCCGATTCGACATGCTTCACCGTCACGCCCGGGGGATCGCTGAGATCGACCGGACCGCTCACCAGGATCACCTCGGCACCGGCGGCCTGCGCGGCCGCGGCAATGGCAAAGCCCTGCTTCCCGGAGGAGCGGTTGGCGATGTAGCGCACCGGATCGATTGGCTCGTGGGTCGGACCTGCAGTGATCAGCACGCGCTTGCCGGCGAGCGGCTTTGGCATCGGGGGCCGCAGCAGGCGCTCGGCGGCATTGGCGATCTCGATCGCCTCCGACATGCGGCCGACGCCCGCCTCGCCCGCCTCCGCCATCTCGCCGGAATTCGGTCCACACAGCACCACGCCGTCGCGCTGAAGCTGCGTGACGTTGCGGCGTGTCGCCGCATTGCTCCACATCAGCGGATTCATCGCCGGTGCCAGCAGCACCTTGCGGTTGGTTGCGAGCAGGATGGCGCTGGCGAGATCGTCGGCATGGCCGTTCGCCATCTTCGCCATCAGATCGGCGGTGGCCGGCGCCACCACGATGAGGTCGCAGTCGCGCGCGAGGCGGATATGCCCGGCGTCGAACTCGCTCTGGGGGTCGAACAGGTCGGTGTAGACGCGCTCATGCGACAGCGCGCTCACCGCCAGCGGCGTGACGAATTGCTGGGCCGCCTTGGTCAGCACGCAGCGGACCTCGATGCGGCGCTCCTTCAGCCTGCGGATCAGGTCGAGCGATTTGTAGGCCGCGATGCCGCCGCCGATGATCAGGGTGACGCCGGCCTCTGCGACCGCGCCGGTGCGCTGCGGCGTCGGGGCGGTGGATGCGGCGGGCGGCGCCGAAAACGGCGTCAGCGGCTCCTCGCGGCCCTCGATCAGCTGCCGCAGGATGACCCGGACCTCTTCCTCGACCGACCTGTGGTTTTTGGCCGAGCGCAGCCGCAAATAGGTTTTAACGTGTTCGTCGAGCTTGCGGATGGTGAGGCTTGCCACGGCGCCCTCCAGCACGGAATGATAGCGATGCTATCACTCGTATGATTGCAATGCAATCATAAATTCCGGACGGCGATCAGGATTCCGATGAAGGTCGCGGCGATGATCCAGAGCGCGACGGTGCGCCAGCGGTTCTTGCGGCCTTCGGTCCGTCCCATCGCGGCGATGCTCTCCGGCGATAGCCTGATGCCCTCCCGCGTCATGGTTTCGAGCTGCTCGAGCACCTTGACCGACCGCTCGGCGATCTCTGGCAGCCGCATCAGCACCCGCGCGATGTCGCCGGTTCCGGCGAGCGCGCCCTGCACCCGGCCGATCGGACCGAGATTGCGTTCGATCCATTCGCGCACCACGGGGTCGGCGACCTTCCAGATGTCGAGCCGGGGATCGAAGCCGCGCGCCACGCCTTCGACCACGACCATGGTCTTCTGCAGCAGGATCAGCTCGGGCCGCGTCGTCATGTCGAACAGGCCGGTGACCTCGAGCAGCAGGGTCAAGAGCCGCGCCATCGAGATCTCTTCCGCCGTGCGATTGTGGATCGGCTCGCCGATGGCACGGATGGCCTGCGCGAAATTCTCGACCGAGTGATGCGCGGGCACGTAGCCCGCCTCGAAATGCACCTCGGCGACGCGGCGATAGTCGCGGGTGATGAAGCCGAGCAGGATTTCGGCGAGGAAGCGCCGCTCCTTCATGCCGAGCCGGCCCATGATGCCGAAATCGACCGCGACGAGACGGCCGGCGTCGTCGAGGAACAGATTGCCCGGATGCATGTCGGCATGGAAGAAGCCGTCGCGCAGCGCGTGGCGCAGGAAGCTCTGGATCACCTTGCGGCCGAGATCTGGCAAATCGACCTGCGCCTCTTCCAGGCGCTTGTGATCGTTCAGCGCGATGCCGTCGATCCACTCCATCGTCAGCACGTTGTGCGTGGTGCGGTCCCAGTCGACTGCAGGCACGCGGAAATCGGGATCGTCGCGCGTGTTCTCCGCCATCTCCGACAGCGCAGCTGCCTCGAGACGCAGGTCCATCTCCATGGCGACCGAGCGCGACATGGTGTTGATGACTTCGATGAGGCGCAGCCGCCGCGCTTCCGCCGAGTAGGTCTCGGCCTTGTGTGCGACGAAGAAGAAGTCGGAGAGATCGCGGCGGAAACGCGCGGCGACATTCGGCCGGAGCACCTTGACCGCGACCGACTTGCGGATCCCGTCGTGCAGGACTTCGCCGCGATGCACCTGCGCGATCGAGGCGGCTGCGACGGCCGGACCGAAGCTCACGAACACGTCCTTCAGCGGTCGCTCCAGCGACGTCGCGATCGCGGCCTCGGCTTCGTCCTGCGGAAACGGCGGCAGGCGATCCTGCAGGCTTTCGAGGTCGCGGGCCATGATGACGCCGACGACGTCGGGGCGCGTCGCCAGGAACTGTCCGAGCTTGAGATAGGCGGGGCCCATCCGTGTCAGCGCGCGAGCGATCCGGGGACCGTGCTTGGTGCCGCGGCGTTCGACGAGGCGCGCCAGCTTCAGCGCGAGCTGTCCCGGCGGGGGCACCAGGCTCGGATCGACCGAGCCGAACACGCCCTCGCGCGCGAAGACGAACGCGGCGCGGATCAGGCGCGAAATGTGGTTGAAGGCAGAGATCACAAACGCCAGCCCGAATGCAGTGCGACGATGCCGCCGGACAATGTCTGCCAGCTGACGCGGGAAAAGCCGGCTTCGCGGATCATGTCGGCGAAGGCGTTGGGTTTAGGAAACTTGCGGATCGATTCGACGAGATATTGATAGGATTCGGCATCGCCCGTGATCATGCGGCCGAGCGGCGGGATCACCTTGAACGAGAACAGGTCATAAAGCCGATCGAGCCCGGGCATCTCGACGCTGGAGAATTCAAGGCAGAGGAAGCGGCTGCCGGGCCTCAGCACGCGATAGGCTTCGTGCAGCGCCAGGTCGATCCGGGGCACGTTGCGAATGCCGAACGCGATCGTATAGGCGTCGAAGCTGCGGTCCGCGAAGCCGAGCGCTTCGGCATTGCCTTCGACGAAATCGACTTTGGCTTCGAGATGCCGCTTGGCCGCGCGCTCGCGGCCTACCGCCAGCATGTCGGTGTTGATGTCGCAGACGGTGGCATGGAAGCCCGCACCTGCGGCCTTGGCGGCGCGGAACGAGATGTCGCCGGTGCCGCCGGCCACGTCGAGCAAGGCGAACGGCCGATCGCTCCTGGGCGGATCCAGCGCCGTGATCATGATGTCCTTCCAGACCCGGTGCAGGCCGCCGGACATCAAATCGTTCATCAAATCATAGCGCGACGCCACGCTGTGAAACACGTCGTTCACCAGCGTCTGCTTGTCCCCGAGGGGCACGTCCCTGAAGCCAAAATGCGTGGTTTCGCCCGGCCGATCCATTACTCTACTCCACTGGGCGGACCATAGCGCGCCCGCCGCAATGGCGCTATCACACCGCCCTCATAAGGTGAATGCCTGACCATGCCTGAATTGCCCGAAGTCGAGACCGTCCGCCGCGGCCTTCAGCCCGTCATGGAGGGTGCGAAAATCCTCAAGGCGGAGGCTCGCCGGCCGGACCTGCGCTTTCCGTTCCAGCCGGACTTCGTGGCCCGGCTCCAGGGCCAGGTCGTCACAGGACTGGGCCGCCGCGCAAAATATCTCATGGCCGATCTCGCCTCCGGTGACGTGCTCCTGATGCATCTGGGCATGTCGGGCTCGTTCCGCGTCATCAAGCCGGACAACGACGCCGCTCCGGGCGAGTTTCACTATCCGAAGGGCAAGGATTCGGCGCACGACCATGTGCTGTTTCGGATGTCCTCCGGCGCGGATATCGTCTTCAACGATCCGCGCCGCTTCGGTTACATGAAAGTGATCGCGCGCAGTGCGCTCGATGAGGAGCCGTTGTTGCGTGGGCTCGGCCCCGAGCCGCTCGGCAACGAATTCGATGCCGCGATGCTGGCGGGGGCCTGCGCGGGCAAGCTCACGAGCCTGAAGGCGGCACTGCTCGACCAGCGCGTGGTCGCAGGCCTCGGCAACATCTATGTCTGCGAAGCCCTGCATCGCTCGCATCTGTCGCCACGCCGGATCGCCGCGACGCTCGCGACCAAGGGTCGCAAGGGCGTCGGCGCGGGCGAGCCGACCGATCATGCGAAGCGGCTGGTCGGCGCGATCCACACCGTGCTGAACGACGCCATCAAGGCCGGCGGCTCCAGCCTGCGCGATCATCGCCAGACCTCCGGCGAGCTCGGCTATTTCCAGCATTCGTTTAAAGTCTACGACCGCGAGGGCGAGAAATGCACCACGCCGCGCTGCGGCGGCACGATTAAGCGTTTCACCCAGAATGGCCGGTCGACCTTCTGGTGTCCGAAATGTCAGAAGTGATGGTCGGGCACGAAGGCGTCTTCCCACAAACGCGAAGCGAAGCAATCCGGCCGGGCTGGTGGCCGGATTGCTTCGTCGCTTCGGCCCTTCCGGATGGCGAAGGGCCGACGGTCGTCTGAGCGATCGCCCCGCTCAGGACGCCAGAGTCGTGGTCTCGTCCGCCGCGAGCTCGGCAGCGACGTGCAGCATGCCGTCTGCGGCCGACATCACCTGGTCGATCAGGACATTGGTCGTGGCTTCGAGCTCGAGCCGGGTCTCGATCCAGCGCCAGAGGCCGCGGATCTCGTCCGCGGACTTGCCGTTCGGCGCGAATTCGCTCACCGCAAGGCCGCTCGCGAGCGAGTCCTGGTGATCATTGCGCATCACGATCAGTGGGCGTGCCAGCACGTCAGCGAGATCGAGTGCGGCTTCCTCGGCGAGCGTGTTGGCCGCGTTATCGATGCGCTGGCCGCGGATCGGGGTCTGGTTCAGCACGAAGCTGTAGGGCCGCTTCCAGGCGCGCGCGACGCTGAGGGTGGAGACGGTCGCCTCGATGTCGGCGACGCTCGGGCGGGCCGGGATCAGGCAGAGGTCGGAATGACGGATCGCAGCGGTGGTGGCGGCGGACAGACCGGCGGCGGTGTCGACGATCGCGAGCTGCAGGCCGCTGTCAGCCAGCATCTTCAGGCGCGGCTCGATGTCGGCGGCATGGTAGATCGGCTCGACGACGAGATCGTCGGCGGTGCGGCGACGCTGCCAGTTGGACAAGGTACCCTGCGGGTCGGTCTCGATCAGGCGGACGGTGAAGCCGGCCTGCTTGGCTGCGAGCGCGAGGCCGATGGCGAGCGTGCTCTTGCCGCTGCCACCCTTTTGGGTGGCCAGTACGATCGTGTGCATTTGAAAGTCAATCCTTTGGAGTGCTTGGGTCAGGAATACGCCACGCGAACGTGCATCAATTGCGATGCTGAGCTCTTCTCGCTCAGGACGTGCCGGCCCGATCCAAAGGGGATCGCGGAGGTCCGAATCAGCAGTCATGATGATGGCGGAATAGGGAATGCCAGCTAATCCGTACCATTACTGGACCAGTACTCGTACGTGTGATGTGCTCGCCGCCGTGATGGAAAGGGCAGGCGATGAGCGGTAACTGGCGCGACCGGACAACAACCACCTTTGACTGCCAGAAGATGCCGGCGGTCTCGAGCCGCGGCATGGTGGTCAGCAACCATCCCCTGGCCTCCAGCGCCGGCGCCGAGATGCTGGCCGCCGGCGGCAACGCCATCGATGCCGCGATCGCGACCTTGTTCACGCTGACCGTGGTCGAGCCGATGATGGTGGGCATCATCGGCGGCGGCATGGCGCATATCCGGCTGGCCGACGGTAGCCACCGCTTCATCGATGGCCAGAGCACCGTCCCGTCGGCCGTTCGCGACACGACCTATACGTCGAAGCCCGGCTCGGCCCACGACGTGTTCGACACCGTCGGCAACGAGAACCTCAACGGGCCGAAGGCCGTCGCGGTGCCGGGCTCGCTCAAGGCCTGGTGCGAGACCCTGCATCGGTTTGGCACCATGAGCCTCGCCGACGTGATGCAGCCCGCGATCAAACATGCGGCCCGCGGCTATGCGGCGACGCCCTACTTGCATGAATGCATCAGCGAGAGCGCCGTCGAGATGCGCAAGGACAAGCCGATCGCGGCGATCTATCTGCCCGATGGCGAGCCGCTGAAGGTCGGCGAGCGCGTGGTGCAGGCCGAATATGCGGAGACCTTGCGCTATATCGCCGATCATGGCGAAAAAGCTCTCTACGAAGGGCCGCTCGGCGATATCCTCGCCAACTACATGGAGAAGAGCGGCGGCTTCATCCGCCGCAATGACCTCACGGCTTACAAGACCGTCGAGCGGCAGCCGATCCGCGCCGATTATCGCGGCTGGACCATCCTTGGTCCTCCGCCGCCCGCCGCGTCCGGCGTGCACATTGCGCAGATGCTCAACATCCTGGAGGGCTATGACATCGGCGCCCTCGGCTTCGGCACGTCAGAGACGATCCACTATCTCGCCGAGGTGCTGAAGATCGCCTTTGCCGACCGCGCTGCGGCCAGCGGCGATCCCGATTATGTCGGCGTCCCCGTGGAGAAACTGACCTCCAAAGCCTATGCTGAAGAGCGCCGGCGCGCCATCGACCCCGTGCGGGCGCAGAATTGGGGCGCCGGCGTGTCGCAGCTCGAAGGTGCCCACACCACGCACATGACGGCGGCGGACGCTTTCGGAAACGTGGTCGCGACAACGCAGACCATCAACAATCTGTTCGGCGCCAAGATCATGATCCCGGGCTTAGGGGCCATTGCCAACAACTACATGAACCTGTTCGATCCGCGACCGGGCCACGCGCTCTCGCTGGCGCCGGGCAAGCGTGTCACGACCTCGATGTCGCCGATGATGGCGCTGAAGGGTGGCAAGCTGCGCTATGCGCTCGGATTGCCCGGCGGCAAGCGCATCTTCCCGAGTGCGATGCAGGCCCTGGTCAATCTGATCGACCACGGCATGAGCCTGCAGGAGGCCGTCGAGGCGCCCAGGGTCTGGACCGAGGGCAACGCGCTCGAGGTCGAGCAGACGGTGCCGGAGAGCGTGCGCACCAAGCTCGAAAGCCTCGGTCACGCGGTCCAGCCCGTTGCGACGGTCGCAGGCGGCATGAACGGCATCGCTTTCGACGACGACGGCACCATGACCGGGGCCGCCTGCTGGCGTGCTGACGGCACGCCGGTCGGGATATCGGGTGGTCTCGCGCGGAGTGGCATCAGATTCAGGTTGGGCTGACCGGGAAATTACAAGAACGGTTCGCTCGCCCGTCGAGGCCACTGAACTCGTCCAATCGCCTGCGGACGGCATCGCCTTCGTTCCAGCGTTTGGCAGTTCTCGGACTGCCGCGGCATTATTCGAACAATGGCCTTTGCCGGTGCACATCGACGTCACCTCGGACCCGATCCCCTGCGGATGACGGCATGAGCCCGGCAGTATATGCTGGGGCTGGCTGGCGGCAGGCGCGTCTGTCAACGTCTCAGTAAGGCTGTGCGTATGGGCAGGGATATCGGCGGCGACTTCTTGGCTGGCGGAGGCGAGTTGGGCGCTTTGACGCGAGCGTTTGACTGGTCGAGCACATCCCTGGGCGCTCCAGAAAGCTGGCCCCAAAGTCTTAGGGTCACGGTGCGGCTCGTTCTGACCTCGCGGCACCCCATGTTCATCTGGTGGGGGCCGGAGCTCATCCAGTTCTACAACGATGCATACCGGGAGACGATGGGGCCGGAAAGGCACCCAAGCGCTTTGGGGAGCCGCGGCCGCGAGTGCTGGGCTGAGATCTGGGACATCATTGGTCCTCAGATCGAGTACGTCATGTCCGGCAAGGGAGCGACCTGGAATGAGGACCAATTGGTGCCGGTCACGCGTCACGGACGTCGCGAGGACGTTTGGTGGACCTATAGCTTCGGCCCCATCGATCTTGAAGGCGAGGTTGGCGGCGTGCTTGTCGTCTGCAGGGATGTCACGTCCGAGCATATGGCAAGGGAAGCGCTCAACCTCATCAACGAGGAGCTGAAGCACCGCGTCAAGAATACGCTTGCAGTGTTGAGCGCGGTCGCTGCGCAGACATTTCGCGATCCCACGAGCAAAGCGAGCCTCGAAAAGTACCAGGCGCGGCTGGGCGCCTTTGGACGCGCGCAGGACCTGCTGACCGCGTCAAACTGGGCGGCCGCGCCGCTCCACGATGTGATCCGCACGGCTCTAGCACCCTATCGGACAGGTGAAGGCCGCTTCACGGTGTCGGGTCCTCCACTCGTCGTGAAGTCTCGCCAAGCGCTTGCTCTGTCCCTGGCGCTCCATGAGCTTGCGACCAACGCTTTGAAGTACGGCGCTCTGACCGTGGCGGGAGGCTGTGTATCCATCACATGGACGGTCGAGACTGAGGATGGCGAGTCCAAATTCGTTTTTGTCTGGGAGGAGATTGACGGTCCGCTTGTGTCGGAGCCCGTCGGCGCAGGTTTCGGCTCCAGGCTTATTTCGCGCGTGCTGAAAGACGATTTCAGCGGTTCCGTCGATGTTTCCTACGGCTCGTCCGGGCTCAAATGTCGTCTGACGGCGCCCCTCGAGAATCTCGGGACTTCGCAAAATATCGCGTGAAACTCTGCATGGGCGAGGCCGAGCGGAGCGCATCACGTGCCGCACCGCATCGGACACGAGAGAGCATGATGACCTCTCGCTCTATTTCCTGACGCAGATCACGCGCACGACGGCGGCCTTTGCGTCCGTCGAGGTGCCGTTGGCTGCGGCATTGTTCGCCTTCAGGAAATCGTGCACGGCGTCCGCGGACACCATCACGGCCTGCGAGGCCGGAACCGATGTCGCAGGTCCCGCCACCATGGCCGGCTTCAACAACGCAATACCGGCGAACTTGCCGTCGCCATCGATCGCCGGAGCACCGGAAAACCCGACCGCCGGCGGCGGGGACAGCATGGACTCGCTGCTCGGGACCGGCGCCAGCGCAGCCTTGATGATCGACACGCCGCCGGCGCCGCCCTGGCTCTGCGGATCGGCGATGCCGACGACATCCACATTGGTCTTTGCCGCGCCGCCAGTAAGGCTCAACGGCTTCAGGCCGCGGGCGCCGTAGATGTGCAGGAGCGCGAGGCCGCGCTCCTTGTCTTCGGCCAGACGGTCGGCACTGCCATGGCCGGCGATCGTGATCGCGAGACAGCTGTCGGTGACGAGGCGGTCGGCAACAATCGCGCCGTCGTCGCTGACGACGATGCCGGTGCCGTATTCGACGGTCTTGCGCGGCGGCGGCCCGGCCTGCGGTCCCGACGGGAACGCGTTGAACGCACTCGACATCGCGATCACGACCGGCTCGACTGTGTTCTCCATCGCCTGGTCGTAGAGGATCGTCATGGTGCGGACCTCATCTCCTTTGAAGGTGCCCCGTACGTAAAACTTCTTCAGGCCCTGCAAGCCCGACAGCACGAAGAAGTCGGGCTTCACCACGGTGTAATCGACCTTGCGTCCGGACGGCTCCTTCTCCAGCTCCGCGAGTTTTGCCGCGGTCGGGTTCGCCTCCTTGCGGCGGCTGAGCAGCACCTGCACGGTTCCGCTCGGCGAGGCCCATTTCGAGCCGTTGGCGTCGCTTGCCTGCTGTGGCACCAGTTTCGAGGGGATGCCGAGCCGGGCGCCGCTGGTCGGCTCCGTCACGATCTTCCAGCCGACGCCGTCCTGCTTCTTTCGCGCCGTCTCGGCGAGCGCGGCACGCTCCTGCGGATTGAGCACGCCGGTCGGCTTGCCGCCCTTGGCCTTCTGGTATTCCTTGATGGCGTTGACCATGCGCTCACTGACGTCGCCGGTGATGGCGCCGTTGTACTGGCCGACCCAGGCGAGGTCGGATTGCAGCGCCAGCCGCTCGGCCTTCGCCATGGCATCCGCCGTCGCCGCCGGCGTCTGCATGGCCGGAGGCTGGATCGGCACGGTCTGCACCGTCTTCGGCTTGGTGCCGGGGATCTGCGGCGTCGTCATCTGGGCCTGCGCGCCGGTGGCAGCCGCAAACATCAAGGTTGCCGCAAGCATCGATCTCATGACAAATCCAACCAGCCCATTGAACGCAATGCCATTGAAGCACATCTCGTTGGTCGCGAACAATGTTGGGGTGGTTCAGGCTGTTGACCCTCATCCTGAGGAGCCGCGGAAGCGGCGTCTCGAAGGATGAAGGCCGAGCTGCCGCAGCAGGGCCTGCATGGTTCGAGATGGCGCTTCGCGCCTCCTCACCATGAGGGGTGAGAGGAACGAAAGCGATGCTGAGCCCGGACGAACTCGAACGCTATGCCCGCCATATCGTGCTGCGCGACGTCGGCGGCCCGGGCCAGGCCGCGCTGAAAAAGGCCTCCGTGCTGGTCGTCGGCGCCGGCGGCCTCGGCGCGCCCGTTCTGATGTATCTGGCCGCAGCCGGAGTGGGCACGCTCGGCGTGGTCGACGACGACGTGGTGTCGCTGTCCAATCTGCAGCGCCAGGTCATCCACACCACGCCCGACATCGGCCGGCACAAGGTCGAGAGCGCCGCCGAGCGGATCGCGGCGCTCAATCCGCATGTCCGCTTCGTCGGCCATGCTACCTGGCTGAATGCCGACAACGCGCTCAGCCTGATCGGCGACTACGATCTCGTGCTCGACGGCTCCGACAATTTTTCGACGCGCTATCTGGTCTCGGACGCGTGCTTCTTCGCGAAGCGGCCGCTGATTACTGCCGCGCTCGGCACCTTTGACGGCTCGCTCACCACCATCCGCGCGCATGAGAGGAACGAGCAGGGTGAATTCAATCCGACCTATCGCTGCCTGTTTCCAGAGGCGCCGCCGCCCGGCACCGTGCCGGCCTGCGCGGAAGCCGGCGTCATGGGGGCGCTCGCCGGTGTGCTCGGCTCGATGATGGCGCTGGAGGCGATCCGCGAGATCGTCGGGTTCGGCGAGGGCCTCGTCGGCCGCCTCCTCATGATCGATGCGCGCGCGATGCGCTTCGAAACGCTGCGCTATGGGCGCGATCCGGCCAACCCGCTCAACGGCGATGGGCCCGTGGTCGCCGACCTCAGCGCCCACCGCAGCTGATCGCCGGGATTACGCCGTGGCCAATTTCTCGCTGTCGAGATGCGCCATCTGTTCGGCGGCGTAGCGCGTGCCGGAAGCGACATCCGGCGGGAAGGCTTTTGCCAGCGCCGCAAGATGCGCCTGTGTCAGCGTGAACCTGGTCGCGCCGAGCGCTTCGGTGAGACGGTTGCGGGTTCGTGCGCCGACCAGCGGCACGATCTCCTTGCCCTGCGCCGCCACCCAGGCAATCGCGACTTGCGCCGGCGTTGCACCGATCTCGGTGGCGATCGCACGGAGGGATTCCACCAGCGCAAGATTGGCATCGAGGTTGGCGCCCTGAAAGCGCGGCGTCATCAGCCGGTAGTCTCTGCCGGCTTTGCCGCTGTCCTTGGTCCAATGGCCGCTGATCAGTCCGCGCGCCAGCACGCCGTAAGCGGTGATGCCGATGCCGAGCTCGCGGCAGGTCTTGAGGATATCGCGTTCGATGCCGCGCTCGATCAGTGAATATTCGATCTGGAGGTCTGCGATCGGATGCACCGCATGCGCGCGGCGGATGGTATCGGAGCCGACCTCGGACAGGCCGATATGCCTGATGTATCCGGCCTTCACGAGATCGGCGAGGCCGCCGATGGTCTCCTCGATGGGGACGTTGGGATCGAGCCGCGCCGGACGGTAGATGTCGAGATAGTCGGTGCCGAGACGTTGCAGCGAATAGGCGAGGAAGTTCCTGGTCGCGCCCGGCCTCGTGTCCATGCCGGCGAACTCACCGGCCGGACCGCGTAGCGCGCCGTACTTGACGCTGATCTGCACCTTGTCGCGGGCGACCTCCTTCAGTGCCTCGCGCACCAGCATTTCGTTGTGACCCATCGCGTAGAAATCGCCGGTGTCCAGCAGCGTGATGCCGGCCTCGATCGCGGCACGCACCGTGGCGATGGCTTCGCCGCGGTCGGTGGGGCCATAGACCTCGGACATGCCCATGCAGCCGAGGCCGAGGGCCGAGGTGGTGGGGCCGGCTGAACCGAGTTTGCGCTGTTCCATGATGGCTCTCCTCGAAAAGGCGGCTGATTGCGCCGCGTGACGAGGGAGATATGCGCCGGCTCGATTGCGCCGATAAGCTGGACAATCAAGAATAGCTTGTTCACATTAGCGAACAATGCCTGAGCCTGATCTGCGCGATCTCGATGTCTTCGTGGCGGTCGCCCGCACCCGCAATTTCCGGCGTGCGGCGGTCGAAATGCGGGTGTCGGTGTCGAGCCTCAGCCAGCGGCTCCGGGACCTGGAGGAACGCCTTGGCGTCCGCCTGATGAACCGCACCACCCGCAGCGTCGCCCTGACCGAGGCGGGCGAGTTGCTGCTGTCGCGGGTAGCGCCGGCCTTGCGCGATGTCGGCGATGCGCTCGATCAGGTCCGGGGCCTTCGCGAGGTCGCCTCGGGACGCCTGCGCATCAACGCGCCGCCACCGGCCGTCGATCTCGTGCTGGCGCCGATGGTCGGGCCGTTTCTGAGCGCCTATCCGCAGGTCGATCTCGACATCGTCTCGGAGAGCGGCTTCGTCGACATCGTCAGTGCCGGCTACGATGCCGGCGTGCGCTATGGCGAGCATCTCGCGCAGGACATGGTTGCGATCCCGCTGAGCGGACCGCAGAGCTACGTCGTCGTCGCAGCGCCTGCATATCTTGCGCGGCGCGGCCGGCCGAAACATCCGAAGGATCTGCTCGAGCATGATTGCATCCGCGCGCGCTACTCGAGCGGCGTCATGCACGATCTGGAGTTCGAGAAAGCCGGCCAGGTCGTGAAGGTCGATCCGCCCGCAAAGCTGATCTCGACCAACATGAACCTTGCGATGCGCGCGGTGCTCGACGGCGTCGGCATCTGGGCAACGATCGACGGCTATGTCGGCGACGCCCTGAAAACCGGCGCGCTGGTCAGCTTGATGGAAGATTGGTGCGAGCCGTTCCCGGGCCCGTTCCTGTATTACCCGAGCCGGCGACAAACGCCGCCGGCGCTCCGCGCCTTCATCGATTTCGTCGCCGACTGGCGCAAGTGCGAAGCGCGAGGCAAATAGGCTCTCACAGCATGCTCGGCAGCACGCGATCCGGCGGCTTGTGGGCGTCGAGGAAGGTGCGGATGTTGATGATCACCTTCTCGCCCATCTCGACACGGCCCTCGATCGTGGCCGAGCCCATATGCGGCATCAAGGTCACCTTGCCGGCCTTGGCGAGCCGCACCAGCTTCGGGTTGACCGCGGGCTCGTGCTCGTAGACGTCGAGGCCGGCGCCGGCGATCTCGCCGCCTTCGATCAGCTTGATCAGCGTGTCCTCGTCGGTGACCTCGCCGCGCGCGGTGTTGACGATATAGGCGTCCTTGCGGATCAGCTTCAGCCGCCGCGCCGAGAGCAAATGATAGGTCGCCGGCGTGTGCGGGCAGTTCACCGAGATGATGTCCATCCGCGCCAGCATCTGGTCGAGGCTTTCCCAATAGGTCGCACCGAGTTCTTCGGCGATCTTCGGGGCGACGGGACGGCGGTTGTGATAGTGGATCTGCAGGCCGAAGGCGCGGGCGCGGCGCGCCACCGCCTGGCCGATGCGGCCCATGCCGATGATGCCGAGCCGCTTGCCGCCGATGCGGTGGCCGAGCATCCAGGTCGGCGACCAGCCCGGCCACGGTTTTCCCTCGGTCAGGATCGAGGCGCCTTCGATCATTCGCCTCGGCACGGCGAGGATCAGCGCCATGGTCATGTCGGCGGTGTCCTCGGTGAGAACCTTCGGCGTGTTGGTGACGGTGATGCCGCGCGCGTGGGCGGCCTCGACGTCGATATTGTCGACGCCGTTGCCGAAATTGGCGATCAGCCGCAGCTTGCAGTCGGGCTGGTTGACGATGTCGGCGCTGATATGGTCGGTCACCGTCGGAACCAGCACGTCGGCGGTGCGCGCGGCTTCGGCGATCTGTTCGGCGGACATCGGCGTGTCCTCGAGATTGATCCGCGCGTCGAACAATTCGCGCATCCGCGTCTCGATCGAATCCGGCAGCTTGCGCGTCACCACGACGAGGGGCTTTTTCTTCACCGACATGTCCTGCTCTCATGAGGCGTCGCAGGCCGCCCCTGTCGCCAAAGGCTGGTCGTTGAGGCCTCATTAACCCGGTTGTTCGACACTGCCCTTGCCGTGTCCGTCCCCGGCGTTTCCTTCAAGCTCTCCCGAGATTTCCGGCCGGAAAATCGGGGCAAACTGGTTGTTCAAGTGCCCGTCCTCTCTAGCAGAAGGCCGGGCCAAGACAAGAACCACGGGCCAGGCTTGGGGAACACCCGCGTGGGGCGGGTCGGGATCGACGCGGCAGGATTTGGATTTGGGGTGAGGGTCCGGCAAGGCCGGGTCCTCGACAGGAGACGGGTTGATGGCGTTGGGGCGTTTTTGTTCGGTGATGGCGCTCGTTTGCACCTGGTGGAGCGCCTCGGTCGGTCCCTCGCATTCGGCCAAGGATAATACCCCGCAGACCGCGAGCGGCCTGCCGGTGCCGCGTTACGTCAGCCTCAAGTCGGATCACGTCAATGTTCGCGCCGGCCCGACCAAGGACAATGACGTGGCCTGGGTCTACACCCGTGCCGGCCTGCCGGTCGAAATTACCGCCGAGTTCGAGAATTGGCGCCGCGTGCGCGATTCCGAGGGCGCCGAGGGCTGGGTCTATCATTCGCTGCTGTCGGGCCGCCGCACCGCGGTGGTCACCATGAAGCACAAGGACGATCTCGCCCCGATCTACGATCGTGCCGATCTCGACAGCGCGGTTGCAGCAAAGCTCCAGGCCGGCGTCGTCACGCAGGTGAAGAAGTGCACTGCAAACTGGTGCCGCGTCACCGGCAACGGCTTCGACGGCTGGATCCAGCAGGAGCGCCTCTGGGGCGTGTACTCGGACGAGCAGGTGAACTGACGTTCGAGGGCGGGGCGAGCTGCCGCTCCACCGTCATGCCCGGGCTTGTCCCGGGCATCCACGGACTTCCACGTTCGGCCCAAAAACACGGATGGCCGGGACAAGCCCGGCCATGACGACGAATTCAGCAGTTCGGATCGATCTCAGCGCTTCTTGCGCAGGCGCACGACCATGTCGATGCGCGCAATCTCGTAGCCCTCGGGCACCTCCGGCATCTTGGACAGCGCCAGATGCGGATCCTCGATGTCGACCAGCTCATGGCTGTTCTCGAGGTAGTAGTGGTGGTGGGTGGTGACGTTGGTGTCGAAATAGGTCTTGGTGCCGTCGACGCTGACCTGCCGGAGCAGGCCGGCATCGGTGAGCTGGTTCAGCGTGTTGTAGACGGTGGCCAGCGACACCGGGACCTTGGCCAGGGTCGCTTCCTCGTAGAGCATTTCAGCCGTCAGGTGGCGTGCACCCTTGCCGAACAACAACCAGCCGAGCGCCATGCGCTGGCGCGTCGGACGAAGCCCGGCGGACTGGAGCATTTCGTTGACGTCGTGCCAGGGACAGCCGGTCAAAGCCGGCTGACGGCCGGACAAGAGGGCCGCAGCGTGGACGTCGTCGTCGTGATGGGGCGCAGTATTCTCGCTCATTTCCAGATTTCGGGCACGCGTGAACAAATATCTCTCTGCAATATAAGAACAGAAAGATGCAGATGCAAGTTTCTCGCAACTAGAGAGGTTCTAATCAGCCTTGAAGGTTCTCATCAATCTTGGAACCGGGCCGACATCGCGTCATTTTACCTTCATGGATGCACTTTGCCACCGGAAATGGCCTGTGTTAGAGAGCCCGCGGTTCCGCTTAGCCGATTTTGGCGCAGCCGGGCATGGAGGCCCGGCCGGCAGTCCATCCGGGGCATGCGGGAGCTGCGCCTGACGGTGGCAATTGGCGTTGCTCTCCGACCGAGACGGGGCCCATTTTCGCCAAAAAACGCCGCTCAACCGGAATTCAAACAGAGGCTCGTCCATGCTGAACAGGCGCAACGGTTACGAATACGAAGATCTGCTGGCCTGTGCCCGCGGCGAGATGTTCGGTCCGGGCAATGCCCAGTTGCCGCTGCCGCCGATGCTGATGTTCGATCGCATCACCGAGATCAACGACAATGGCGGCGAGTTCGGCAAGGGGCTGGTGCGCGCCGAGCTCGACGTGAAGCCCGACCTCTGGTTCTTCGGCTGCCATTTCAAGAACGATCCGGTGATGCCCGGCTGCCTCGGCCTCGACGCGCTGTGGCAGATGGTCGGCTTCTACCTGGGCTGGACCGGGGGTGAAGGTCGTGGTCGCGCGCTCGGCCTGAACGAGCTGAAGTTCAGCGGCCAGGTGCTGCCCGAGGCACGCAAGGTTGTGTACAACGTCGATATCAAACGCGTGATGCGTTCAAAGCTGGTGCTCGGTATTGCCGACGGGTGGCTTTCGGTCGACGACCAGATTATTTATCGCGCCAAGGACCTGAAGGTCGGTCTGTTCAAGCAGGGCACGAGCCTGGGCTAACGCGCATTCACCACGAAGAGAACGAGAAGATAACGAGCAGGGCGAGGCTGTCATGAGGCGGGTTGTGGTCACCGGGATGGGCATCGTCTCGTCGATCGGAAACAACACCCAGGAAGTGCTTGCGAGCCTTCACGAGGCGAAGTCGGGCATTTCTCGGGCTGAGAAATATGCCGAGCTCGGCTTTCGTTCGCAGGTGCAAGGCGCGCCGACGCTCGATCCCGCGACTGTGGTCGACCGCCGCGCCATGCGTTTCCTCGGTCAGGGCGCGGCGTGGAATCACGTCGCGATGGAGCAGGCGATCCAGGATTCCGGTCTGTCGCCCGACGAAGTCTCCAACATCCGCACCGGCATCATCATGGGCTCCGGCGGTCCGTCCGCCCGCACCATCGTCGAATCCGCCGACATCACCCGCACCAAGGGGCCGAAGCGCGTCGGACCGTTTGCGGTGCCGAAGGCGATGTCGTCCACGGCCTCCGCGACGCTTGCGACCTGGTTCAAGATCAAGGGCGTGAACTACTCGATCTCCTCGGCCTGCGCGACGTCGAACCATTGCGTCGGGAATGCCTATGAGACGATCCAGATCGGCAAGCAGGACGTCATCTTCGCCGGCGGCTGCGAGGAGCTGGACTGGTCGCTGTCCGTGCTGTTCGACGCCATGGGCGCGATGTCCTCGAAATACAACGACACGCCTGCCACGGCCTCGCGTCCCTACGACGTCAACCGCGACGGCTTCGTCATCGCCGGTGGCGCGGGAGTCCTCGTGCTGGAGGAGCTCGAGCATGCCAAGGCGCGCGGCGCGCGCATTTACGGCGAGATCGTCGGCTATGGCGCAACCTCGGACGGCTACGACATGGTCGCGCCATCGGGTGAAGGCGCCGAGCGCTGCATGCGCATGGCGATGTCGACGGTGAAGACCAAGGTGGACTACATCAATCCGCACGCGACCTCGACGCCGGCCGGCGATCCGCCGGAGATCGACGCGCTGCGTCGGGTGTTCGGCGCCGGCGAGAAGTGCCCGCCGATCTCGGCAACCAAGGCGCTGACCGGCCACTCGCTGGGAGCCACCGGCGTGCAGGAGGCGATCTACTCGCTGCTGATGATGAACAACGGCTTCATCTGCGAGAGCGCCCATATCCAGGAGCTCGATCCTGTGTTCGCCGACATGCCGATCGTGCGCAAGCGCATCGACAACGTCAAAATCGGCACCGTGCTGTCGAACTCCTTCGGCTTCGGCGGCACCAACGCCACGCTGGTGTTCAGCCGGATGGATGTGTGACGTCCTTGTTGGTGCACCGTTGATTTTCTCGTCATGGCCGGGCTCGTCCCGGCCATCCACGTCTTGGCCTCAGGCTCCGAAGGGCGTGGATGCCCGGGACAAGCCCGGGCATGACGAAAGCGGAAGGTGGTCTTGAGATGGAAGGTTTGATGAAAGGCAAGCGCGGTCTGATCATGGGCATCGCCAATGATCATTCGATCGCCTGGGGCATGGCGAAGACGTTGCATGCGCACGGTGCCGAGCTTGCCTTCACCTTCCAGGGCGAGGCCCTCGGCAAGCGCGTCAAGCCGCTGGCCGAGCAGCTTGGTGTCGATCTGGTGCTGCCTTGCGACGTGGAGGACATCGCCAGCGTCGATGCCACCTTCGCGGCGCTTCGCGAAAAATGGGGCAAGCTCGACTTCGTCATCCACGCGATCGGCTTCGCCGACAAGAACGAGCTGAAAGGCCGCTACGCCGACACCAGCCGCGAGAATTTCTCGCGCACCATGGTGATCTCCTGCTTCTCCTTCACGGAAGTCGCAAAGCGCGCCGCCGAGCTGATGAATGAGGGCGGCAGCATGATCACGCTGACCTTCGGCGCTTCGGAGCGCGCGATGCCGAACTACAACGTGATGGGCGTCGCCAAGGCTGCGCTGGAAGCCTCGGTGCGTTATCTCGCCTCGGATTTCGGGCCGCGCGGCATCCGCGTCAACGCGATCTCCGCAGGTCCGATCCGTACGCTCGCCGGCTCCGGCATCGGCGAGGCGCGCGCGATGTTCGCGTTCATGCAGAAGCATTCGCCGCTCCGCCGCGGCGTCACGCTCGACGAGCTCGGCGGCTCGGCGCTGTATCTCTTGTCGGATCTCTCCGGCGGCGTCACCGGCGAGATCCACTATGTCGATTCCGGCTACAACATCGTGCTGATGCCGCGGCCGGATGATTTGAAGTCTCCGGAGTAGCTTCGCGCCCCACGATCATGGGGCTGACTCGCCCACAGAATTATGCTTGCTGCTCCCCGGTGGCGCCTCAGGGTCGTTTTCCCTGCGGTTCGGGAGGAGTGATCGTGCCAAGGCGGCATGCGATAAGGCTGCATGCGGTGTGTCGCGCGAGCGCGCTGGCGTCCGTTGCCGGCGCGATGCTGCTGTGCGGCGGCTCGCACGCGCTGGCACAATCGACGATCTGGGACACGACCCTCTCCAACACGAATTGGTACGTCCCGACGGCGCAGCTGCTGGCCTATGCTGCGCCCAAGACCGGCTTCTCCAATCCGATTCCGATCGGCGACCAGACCCTGTGGTCGCTGGCGACCGCGACCAACGGCTCGTTCACGGGAACGAGCGTGGCGCAGCTCAAGCTCGGGCCGGCGCTGCTGACCGACACCTCGACCATCCAGGGCTTCGTCACGACCGCGGGCCAGATCACGATGCAGTTCACGCCGACATCGGGCGGCGCGGTGACGGTCGGCCTCGGTCATATGAGAACCATCAACGGCGTGACCGCGATGGAAATGCAGATGATCACGGGCGACAGCCTGCTGGTGACGCATTGGGCCTATATGCTGCCCTACGATCCCGCGACGTTCACGCCGCCGGCTTCGCAGCCCGTTCCCGCCAACTCGGTCCCGCAATGGGCGTGGACCTCAGGCACGCCGTGGCGGATTACCAGCAATTCGTTGTTCGGCACCTCCGCGCCCGGCCGCTTCGTCATCACGAATTACCAGAACGGATATTTCTGGGGCGCGGGCGTCGCGCCCGCGGGCAGCAATGCGGCCAACTTCACGCTGCTGGGATCCGTGACGCCGGAGGGCAACGTGCTCTTCAACACGCTCTCGCGCGGCACGCTCGCCAGCCTCTACGGCTCCGCCAGCGGCGACGCCTCGGGCGCGCAGATGCTCGTCAGCACCTACGATCTCTCGGGCAATCCGACCGGCGGCGTCGCCTATCTCTCCCTGGTGCGCCCCTATGCCGAGACGCTTCAGGCCCAGAACAGCCGCGCGGGATTGGGTGCGGCCGACATGCTGTATCGCCTGTCGGCGACATCGCTCGGCTGGAGCGGCAGCATGGCAACCGGCTTCACCGCGCTCGACAATCTCAACGGATCCGGTCTCGTCAACGCGGTCAACCAGACCTTGCCGGTTATAACGGGCGCGGCATCGCAGGCGACCTACGCCACGCAGCGCGTGTTTCAGCAGGCGATGACGGGGCGACTGGACGATGTGCTCGGACTGAATACGGGCGTTGCGGCTGAACGGAATCTTTGGATGAAGCCGCTCGGCGGCAGCATTCGGCAGGCAAGCGTCGACGGCGTGCCCGGTTATAACGCGACCGGCGGCGGCATGGCCCTCGGTGCCGATGCGAAGATCTCGCCGCGCGCGATGCTCGGCGGCGTGCTCGCCTATTCGCATCAAGCCATCACCGGCAGCGACGATGCCGTCCCGAACCGGCTCGCCATCGATTCCTATCAGGCGGGTCTCTACGGGGCCTACGCCCTCGGCCATGGCATTCAGCTCGACGGCCAGCTCGACGGCGCGCTGAATGACAGCAGCGAGAGCCGTTCGCTGACCTTCGTCAACGGCACGGCTGGCGCCGGCTATCGCTCCTATAGCGGTCATGCGGGCGCCGGCATTCGCAAGCTGATTCCAATCGAGCCCGGACTTGCGATCGCCCCGTCATTGCGGCTGGACTATGGGCATGTGCGCTCGCCCGCCTATCAGGAACGCGGCGCGGGCGGCTTCAGTCTCCATGTGGATTCACAAACCTATCGCGAACTGACAGTGACGGCAGGGCTTAAGAGCGCGTACCGGATCGCGAAGCAGGTCCATCTCACAGGCGATGTCGGCGTCGGCTACAACACGTTGAACCAGGGATTGCAGATCAAATCGGCGTTTGCCGGCGGTGGCGAGAGCTTCGTTACCAACGGTCTTGTGTTGTCGCCCTGGATCTACTCGACCGCGCTGGGCCTCGTCGCGGCGGACGGCAAGGGGTTCGATCTCGGCATCCGCTACGGTGTTGCGATGACGTCCTCCGGACTGCTGCAGCAGTCCGGGCTCGCCGTCCTCAAGATCAAATTGTAAGCGCGCCGTCTCACCCCGCCGCGATCTTCTCCGCGCGCTGGAACGCCGGCCGCGCGGTGCAGCGCGCCAGATAGGCGTCGAAGGCGGGACGCGTCGGCACCATCTTGAACTGGCGCACCGCGAAATTCAGGCCCGAGCCGATCGTGACGTCGGCGGCCGAAAAATCCTCGCCGAGAATCCACGGTCCCTTGGCGAGCGCAGTCTCCAGCACGTCGAACACCTGCGTGGCGCTGCCCCAGGCCGCGGTCGAGGTCGGAATCTCGATCTTGGTGAAGATCTGGATGATGGCGGGCTCGATGCAGCCCGGCGAGAAGAACAACCATTGCAGATAGCGCGCGCGGCGTGGATCGGTCACCCCCGGCGCAAGCTTGGTCTCGGGATAGCGGTCGGCGATGTAGGCGCAGATCGCGGCGGCTTCGCCGAGCGCGGCATCGCCGTCGGTCAGCGCCGGCACCTTGCCCATCGGGTTGATCTTCAGATAGTCCGGCGCCTTCTGCGCGCCGGTCGAGATGTCGGTCAGCACGCGCTCATAGGGCAGGCCGCTCTCCTCCATCAGCCAAAGCGTCGTGAACGAGCGCGAGCGGGGCGACCAATAGAGCTTGATCATGGCGCGGAACCTTCCATCGGCGAGGGGCGGGTGGCGCGCAATTCATGCCGCGTTTGCAGCGCATTCGCAACGCACTACGCGGGGGTAGAAGCCGGCCAGCCTGAACGACATGTGGGTCAATGTTGTTTGGTGTCGCTTTGGCGTGCTGCTGGTCGAAGTCCAAGCAGGAGAGGCAGCGTCTTATCGAGGCTTTCTGCCAGCATGGAGCGTACGCCGTCGCGCAATGCGGGATTGGCGGCGGCATCTTCAGGGTGCGTTGGGAACGATTCTGCGGGTAATTCGCGATAGGGGCCGCCGATGTGTTTGCCCAGAAGCCTCTGCACCGCCAGGGAATGATCCATGTTGATCAACGCAGAGCTCTGTCTGACGACGGAGAAGTCGCGGCCGTCGAAGATGCGGATAAATGCCAGGGCGTAAAGATAGATGCGCCGCCCGAGCACCACATCCTGGTTGAGGATGCCGAAGCCGCGGACCGTGTAATTGGATGACCCGATAGGGCTGATTGAATTAAGGATCTGGATATAGTGCCGGCAATTCGTTCCTTTCGCGACCTGGCGCATGTATTCGGCCAGCTCCGCGTTGAGATCGCGGAACAACCTGTCCTTCAAGGTGTCCTTGGACTCATCGCGGGGAGGAAACTTCGCCGGGTTATAGGGGATTCTCAGGACGGACACGCCGGCAGGGATCGCGGCGCGAGTCCGCGCGAAGATCAGATCGTTGAGTCCCCAGCCTGGGATCGGGATGACCGTCTTCTTGTTTTGAAATACGGTCAGGCCAGTCGTCAGCACGGTGAACTCATCGCCGGCGGTGACGACGACACCAAAGTCGCACGAGCCGCCGCCAGTGAAGACGGGCCTGCCCGTCGCTTCGCGCCGCGTTGTCACCTTGCCATTGGCCATGCCCGTCGTTGGCGCAGCCTGAGCCTCGACGCCGGTCGTCGAGAGTAGGTGCGTCGCGACGATCATGGCAAAGGCCCGAATCGTTCCGACCGTCGTTTCCTTACGAGCTCGACTTCCCTTCAGCATCGTCACTGCGCGAAATACGGCGGCAAGATCTTGTCCAGCCGCTTCGTCAGAAAGTCGCGCGTGGTGTCGCGCAGGGCGGCGTTGCTGGCGGAGTCCGCGGCCGTCTCCGGAAACATGGACTTGTCCACCTTCTGTAACAGTTCGTTCGACGTGAAGTTGTCCGCCATATGCTTCATGACACCTTCGAAGGTCACGGCCGGACCTTTCATGACTTCGAAGGTGCGGCCGTCGATCCATGTCACGCCGATAGAGGCGAAGACGTAGGCGTAGGAGATGAGACCGACACCCCGGCTGAAGATGCCGACGCCGCTGAGCGACTGATTGGTCCCGTCGAGCTGTCCTTCGCTGCGCATGATGACGAGATAACGCTCGCAACCGGCATTGCCCGCGACCTGTCGGATCAGGTTCGACAACTCCTGGCGCTGATTACGGAACAGGCCGGATTTGGGGTGATAGTAGGAATCGAGCCCGCCCTTGGCGTAGCTGATACGTCGTACCGGCGTGTTGCCTGCCGCGGCCCGCGTCCGCGCAAAGACGAGATCGTCGAGGCCCCAGGACACCGGGACCTCTGCATAGTCGTTGCCGAACACGGTCAGGCCGATCTTCTGGACGACGAAGATGTCGCCGGTCCCCGCAATCACGCCGACGCCGCAAGGACCGGTCGTCGCCGGGTCCGCAGGCTTGGCTACTGCCTTCGGTTTCGCGGCCGCTTTCTTGGCAGCCGGCTTCGCCTGAGGCGCGGACTGAGCGGCGGGAGCACTGGTCGCAGGCGTAGTTTGTGCCTCTGCCGGACCCAGAACGGACAGCAGGACGAGCACCGGGACAGCAGGTCGAAACATGGATTCCAAGTGGGATCAGACGCGACGTGACAGCGGACGCGTCACACTAGGTTGTCAAGGCGACAACCGCAAGCTGCGCTCGGAGCTCGGTGCCTACCCGATGGGCCGCTTCCACCGGTAATACTTCATCACGAAGCCGTTCGACGGCTCGATCTCTTGCTTCTCGAACACAAATCCTTCGCGCTCGTACCAGCGCCAGGCCTTTTCGTTCTCGCGGACGCAGCGCAGGTGCATCTCATCCGGCATTTGCGTGCGGGTGAAGGCGAGCAATTGTCGTCCGAGCGATTGGCCCTGATAGGCCGGCGCGACGAACAGCATGTCGAGATAGCGCTTCGGCACATGCAGCGCCAGCATGGCGGCGATTGTGCCGCGATCGTCGGCAACGAACAGGCTCCAGCCGTCCGCGATCTCGCGCCGGATGCGCGCGCGCAGGTTGGCGAGCAGGAAGTCGCTGGCCTCGCCGAGGCCGGTCGAGACCCAGCTCTCCATCCAGACGCGGCCGACCTCATCGTATTCGTTTGCGCGGGCGGGACGAATGACGGGATGCGACATCTGGCGCTCAGCTGCGGTGATCGCTCGCGGCCGAACGCGGGCGCGCCTTGCCGGCCGACAGGCACACCACTTCGGAGATCTGCAGCAGCTGCCGGGCCAGCGGGCTGGTCTTGCGCCAGACCATGCCGATGGTGCGGGACGGCTGCGGGTCGCGGAAGCGTGCCAGCGAGACCGAGGCCGATCGCGTCTCCACAGGCACTGCCATTTCCGGGATCAGCGTCACGCCAATGCCGGCGCTGACCATCTGCACAAGCGTCGACAGCGAATTGGCATCCAGCATCTCGCGCGGCGGCGCCGACTGCATGTTGCAGAACGACAGCGCCTGATCGCGGAAGCAGTGGCCTTCCTCGAGCAGCAACAGCCGCATCTCGCGCATCCTCTCGCGCGACGGCGCCGGTGTGCCCTCATCCGTGCTGGGCCGGACCAGCAGGAATTTCTCCTCGAACAGCGCAACCTCGGTCAGCGAAGGCTCCGACACCGGCAGCGCCACGATGGCGGTGTCGAGCCGTCCCTCCACCAGCTCCTGGATCAGCCGCGGCGTCATGGTCTCGCGGACGCGGATGTCGAGTTCCGGATGCATGCGCGTGAGATTCTTGGTGATCGTGGGCAGCAGGTAAGGTGCGATGGTCGGGATCATGCCGATGCGTAAGCGGCCCGAGAAGCGATCCTGCGAGGCCCGGGCGAAATCGCCGAGCTCATCGACCGAGCGCAAAATGTCGCGGACGCGCTGCGCGAGCTCCTCGCCGAACCGGGTCAGCGCCACCTGCCGTGCGCTGCGCTCCAGCAGCAGCCCGCCCAGCGCCTCCTCCAACTCCTTGATCTGCATCGACAAGGCCGGTTGCGAGATGGAGCAGGACTCGGCCGCGCGGCCGAAATGGCCGTGACGCGCCAGCGCATCGAAATACCGGAGTTGGCGCAGTGTCACGTTGAGCATCAGGAATTCTTATTGCAGCGATCACTAAAGTCAACTTCCCCTGATCGGACGCGGCGCCTAGAGTGGTTCTACCTGGTCAAAGGCGCGAGTTCGACGCCACCAGAGGAGGTATTCATGGACGACACTTCGAAGTGCCCGTTTTCGGGCGGAAAACCCACGCGCGTGAACCGCGACTGGTGGCCGACGCAGCTCGATATCGAGGTGCTGCACAAGAATTCCGACAAGTCCGATCCGATGGGCCAAGGCTTCGACTATGCCAAGGAATTCAAGACGCTCGACCTGAACGCCGTGATCAAGGACCTGACCGCCCTGATGACGGATTCGCAGGAATGGTGGCCGGCCGATTTCGGTCATTACGGTGGCCTGATGATCCGCATGGCCTGGCACAGCGCGGGCACCTACCGTACCACCGACGGTCGCGGCGGCGCCGGCGCCGGACAGCAGCGCTTCGCGCCGCTCAACAGCTGGCCCGACAACGCCAATCTCGACAAGGCGCGCCGCCTGCTGTGGCCGATCAAGCAGAAATACGGCCGCAAGATTTCCTGGGCCGATCTGATGGTTCTCGCCGGCAACGTCGCGCTGGAATCGATGGGCTTCAAGACCTTCGGTTTTGCCGGCGGCCGCGTCGACGTCTGGGAGCCGGAAGAGCTGTATTGGGGCCCCGAGGGCACCTGGCTCGGCGATGAGCGCTACAGCGGAGAACGCCAGCTCGCCGAGCCGCTCGGCGCGGTGCAGATGGGCCTCATCTACGTCAATCCGGAAGGCCCCAACGGCAAGCCGGATCCGGTCGCCGCGGCCAAGGACATCCGCGAGACCTTCGCCCGCATGGCGATGAACGACGAGGAGACCGTCGCGCTGATCGCCGGCGGCCACAGCTTCGGCAAGACCCATGGCGCGGGCGATCCCTCGCTGGTTGGACCGGAGCCGGAAGCGGGCGCTCTGGAGGACCAGGGCCTCGGCTGGAAGAGCAAGCACGCCTCGGGTCACTCGGGCGACGCCATCACCAGTGGCCTCGAAGTCACCTGGACGACGACGCCGACGAAGTGGAGCAACAACTTCTTCGAGAACCTGTTCAATTTCGAATGGGAGCTGACCAAGAGCCCGGGCGGCGCGCAGCAATGGACGGCCAAGGGTGCCGACGCGATCATTCCCGATGCCTTCGACAAGTCGAAGAAGCATCGGCCGACGATGCTGACGACCGACCTCTCGCTGCGCTTCGATCCGGCCTATGAGAAGATCTCGCGCCGCTTCCTGGAGAACCCGGCTCAGTTCGCGGACGCCTTTGCCCGCGCCTGGTTCAAGCTCACCCATCGCGACATGGGTCCGATCCAGCGCTATCTCGGCCCGCTGGTGCCGAAGGAGACGCTGATCTGGCAGGATCCGATTCCGGCCGTCAACCACGAGCTGGCCAGCGATCAGGACATCGCTGCGCTGAAGAGCAAGATCCTGGCTTCGGGGCTTTCGGTGCCGGAACTGGTCTCGACCGCCTGGGCGTCGGCCTCGACGTTCCGCGGCTCGGACAAGCGCGGCGGCGCCAACGGCGCGCGCATTCGCCTCGCCCCGCAAAAGGACTGGGAGGTGAATGAGCCGGCGCAGCTCAGCAAGGTGCTCGGCAAGCTCGAAGCGATCCAGAAGGACTTCAACGCCTCGTCAGGCGCGAAGAAGGTCTCCCTCGCCGACCTCATCGTCCTCGGCGGCACCGCCGCGGTCGAGAAGGCCGCGAAGGATGCCGGCGTCGACGTCAAGGTTGCGTTCACGCCGGGCCGCATGGATGCTTCGCAGGAGCAGACCGACGCGGCGTCCTTTGCACCGCTTGAGCCGCGGGCTGATGGCTTCCGCAACTATGTCGGCAAGCGGCATCAGTTCATGCAGCAGGAAGAGGCGCTGATCGATCGTGCGCAGCTCCTGCGGCTGACCGGCCCCGAGATGACGGCACTGGTCGGCGGACTGCGTGTGCTCGGCGCCAATGCGAACGGGTCGAAGCACGGCGTCTTCACCGCGAAGGTGGGTACGCTCAGCAACGACTTCTTCGTCAACCTGCTCGACATGAGCACGCAGTGGACGCCGGCGGCTGACGGCAGCTACGAGGCCCGCGACCGCAAGACCAACGCGGTGAAGTGGACCGGCACGCGCGTCGATCTGATCTTCGGCGCGCACTCGCAGCTCCGCGCCTACGCTGAGGTCTACGCGACCTCGGATGCGAAGGAGAAGTTCGTGGCTGACTTCGCCAAGGCCTGGACCAAGGTGATGAACCTGGACCGCTACGACATCGTGGCGTGAGGCGATCTCGCCGCGTGGTCGGTGCAACCTCTCCCGCGAGCGGGAGAGGGGAGCGCGGATCGCCCGGAGCGAACGCAAGCAAAAAGGGCGGCCTTTCGGCCGCCCTTCGTGTTTCTGATGTCGCGAGACTTACTCGCCGGCGGCTTCGCGCGGGGCCTTCTCGCCCTCGCCGCCCTTGCCTTCGAGGTCTTCGCCGGTGGTCTGGTCGACCACCTTCATCGACAGGCGGGTCTTGCCGCGGTCGTCGAAGCCGAGCAGCTTGACCTTGACCTTGTCGCCTTCCTTGACGACGTCGGAGGTCTTCTGCACGCGGTTGGCCGCGAGCTGGCTGATGTGGACGAGGCCGTCCTTGGAGCCGAAGAAGTTCACGAAGGCGCCGAACTCCATCACCTTGACGACGGTGCCGTCATAGATCTGGCCGACTTCCGGATCGGACGCGATCGACTTGATCCACTTGATCGCGGCCTTCATTGCTTCGCCGTCGCTGGAGGCGACCTTCACGGTGCCGTCGTCCTCGATGTTGACCTTGGCGCCGGTCTTCTCGACGATCTCGCGGATCACCTTGCCGCCGGTGCCGATCACTTCGCGGATCTTGTCGGTGGCGATCTTGAAGGTCTCGATGCGCGGCGCGTATTCGCCGAGCTCGGCGCGGGCGTTGGTGAGCGCCTTCGCCATCTCGCCGAGGATGTGGATACGACCTTCCTTGGCCTGGCCGAGCGCCACCTTCATGATCTCTTCGGTGATGCCCTCGATCTTGATGTCCATCTGGAGCGAGGTGATGCCTTGCTCGGTGCCGGCCACCTTGAAGTCCATGTCGCCGAGATGGTCTTCGTCACCGAGGATGTCCGAGAGGACCGCGAAGCGCTTGTCCTCGAGGATCAGGCCCATCGCGATGCCCGCGGTCGGCCGCTTCAACGGCACGCCGGCGTCCATCAGCGCGAGCGAGGCGCCGCAGACCGAGGCCATCGACGAGGAGCCGTTGGACTCGGTGATCTCCGAGACCACGCGGATCGTGTAGGGGAACTCGTGATGCGGCGGCAGCACCGGGTGGATCGCGCGCCAGGCCAGCTTGCCGTGGCCGATCTCGCGGCGCTTGGTGCCGCCGAGGCGGCCGGTCTCACCGACCGAGTAGGGAGGGAAGTTGTAGTGCAGCAGGAACGTCTCTTTGTACGTTCCCGACAGCGCGTCGATGTACTGTTCGTCTTCGCCGGTGCCGAGCGTGGTGACGACCAGGCCCTGGGTCTCGCCGCGGGTGAACAGCGCCGAGCCGTGGGCGCGCGGCAGCACGCCGACTTCGGCGACGATGTTGCGTACGGTCTTGCTGTCGCGACCGTCGATGCGCTTGCCGGTGTCGAGGATGTTCCAGCGAACGATCTTCGCCTCGAGCTCCTTGAACACGGCGCTGATGCGCAGCTTGTCGTATTTCGGTTCCTGCCCTTCGGGGAAGTAGTGGGCGATCACCTTTTCCTTGACCTTGCCGACCGCGGCGTAGCGATCCTGCTTGACCGGAATGGCGTAGGCGGCGCGCAGCTCCTGCTCGACGAGGCCGAGCATCTCTTTCTCGAGCGCGGCATTGTCGATCACAGTGACTTCGCGCGGCTCCTTGGCGGCCTTCTCGGCAAGCTCGATGATCGCGTTGATCACCGGCTGGAAGTGGCGATGACCGAACATCACCGCGCCGAGCATGATGTCTTCGTTCAGCTCCTTGGCTTCCGATTCCACCATCAGCACGGCGTCGGCGGTGCCGGCGACGACCAGGTCGAGCTGGGTGTCGACCATCTCGTCGAGGGTCGGGTTGAGGATGAACTCGTCATTGGCGAAGCCGACGCGGGCCGCGCCGATCGGGCCCTTGAACGGAGCGCCGGACAGGGTCAGCGCGGCGGACGAGGCCACCAGCGCGACGATGTCAGGGTCGTTCTCCATGTCGTGCGACAGCACGGTGACGATCACCTGGGTCTCGTTGCGCCAGCCGTCGACGAACAGCGGACGGATCGGACGGTCGATCAGGCGGGAGACCAGCGTCTCCTTCTCGGTCGGACGACCCTCACGCTTGAAATAGCCACCGGGAATGCGGCCCGCAGCGTAGGTCTTTTCCTGGTAGTCGACGGTCAGCGGCAGGAAGTCGACGCCTTCGCGCGGCGCCTTCGCCGCGACGACGGTGGCGAGCACCACGGTCTCGCCGTAGGTGGCGACGACGGCGCCGTCGGCCTGGCGGGCGATCTTGCCGGTTTCGAGCTTGAGAGGGCGTCCGCCCCAGTCGATCTCGACTGAATGCTTATTGAACATAGAGGTCTTCTTTCATGGGTTCTCGAAAGAGGGGACGGCTCTCGAAAAACAAAAACCATGCGCAAGATTGCGGGACGCTGATCGGAGCGGGTGATCAGCGTCCTGCGATCCTGCCATGGTTTTCGGATTTCGGATGGCGTCCATCCTTTCGGGTCATACGGGCGCCTTGCCCGTTGTGCCCAGCCGCCGGATTGCTGCTGGACTGTCAGTCGGCACGAATGCGAACACCGAACCTTCGGTCTTCGCCCATCATGCCCCGGATGCTGGCCATCAACGGCCCGCATCCGACGTGCACGCAGCCTCGATCAAAAACCTTTAAACAAACGCTTTCGTCGAAATCACGCGCGAAAACGCGCGCCGTTGGGCGCGCGCAAGAACTCTTAACGACGAATATTGTGCTTCTCGAGCAGCGCCTTGTAGCGCGCCTCGTCCCTCTTCTTGAGATAGTCGAGGAGCGAGCGGCGGGTCGAGACCAGCTTCAAGAGGCCACGACGCGAATGGTTGTCCTTCACGTGGGTCTTGAAATGGTTGGTGAGGTTGTTGATGCGTTCCGACAGGATCGCGACCTGAACCTCGGGCGAGCCGGTGTCGCCGGCCTTGGTGGCATTGGTCTTGATGACTTCCGCTTTGCGTTCTGCGGCAATCGACATCGTCAATTTCTCTCGTTGCGACCGGGGCTGGCAGTCAGGCCGGTCAGGTTGAACACACGCTTGGGGATGATTTCGCCATTGCCAACTTCAGCAAGCGCCAAAAGACGGCCTGCCACCGTGACATAGACTGTGCCGCTACAAGTGGGCGCATCCCGTCCGCGCAACAAAACGGCCTGACCCCGATGGAGCCTTGCCGCATCAGCCCGAGTGACGGCCAGTGCCGGGATGTCGTCCAGCGCGGTCTCAACGGGCATAAGCGCGTCCGCGAGGCTACCCTCGCCGGACGCGGCTCTATCGCACAAAGCCTCCAACTGATCCAGCGGAATCATGTCGTTTTCGCCAAATGGGCCGACCAGGGTCCGCCTGAGCGCGCAGATATGGCCGTAAGTGCCGAGAATCCGGCCCATATCACGGGCCAGCGCGCGGACATAGGTGCCCTTGCCGCATTCGGCCTCGAACACGGCGTGGTCGTTATCCGGTTGATCCAAAAGGGTTAAATGGTGAATCTCGACCGGGCGGGGGGCCAGCTCCACGACTTCGCCGTCGCGGGCGAGGTCATAGGCGCGCTCGCCCTGGACCTTGATCGCGGAATAGCGCGGCGGGATCTGCTCGATCACCCCGGTGAAGCGGGGCAGCAGGGCCAGGATGGCCTCCCGGGTCGGACGCTGGTCGGAGGTCGCGGTCGCCCGGCCCTCGATGTCGTCGGTGTCGCGCTCCTCGCCCCAGCACACCGTGAACTGGTAGCGCTTGCGGCCGTCCATGACGAAGGGAACGGTCTTGGTGGCCTCACCGAGCGCGATCGGCAAGCCCCCCGAAGCGAGCGGATCGAGCGTGCCGGCATGCCCGGCGCGCTTGGCGTTGAACAGGCGCTTGAGCACTGCGACCGCCTGCGTCGAGGTCATGCCGATCGGCTTGTCGAGCACGACCCAGCCGTGGACGTCACGCCGGTCGCGGCGAACCTGGTTGCCCTTCTGCTGCTTGGCGCGCGGATCGTTGTTGACGCGGCGCGGCTCCTGATGCGGCTCCGAATTGCCGCCCATGTCCGCGAAATTATTGTCCGCGAAATTATTTTTCTGCACGTCGCGCTGATCGGCCTGTTCGCCGCTGATCGTGTCGTGAGCCGGGTCCATCGTCATCGTTCTTCTTCCCGATCCGTCTCCGGATCCTGTTCCAAATCCTGTTCGAGATCCTTCTGCACCGCAGGTGTTCGCAAAAGCTTCTCGATCCGTTCCGCTTCGTCGAATCGCTCGTCGACGCGGAAGCGAAGGTCGGGTGCAAATTTCAGGTTAACGCGCCGCGCGACTTCGCCGCGCAGGAACTTCTTGTTGCGTTCGAGCGCAGCGATGACGATCCCGGTGTCGCGGCCACCGAGCGGCATCACGTAGACGGTCGCGAGCTTCAGATCGGGCGACATCCGCACCTCCGGCACGGTGATGATGTGACCTTCGAGGTCGGCATCATGCACATTGCCTTGCGCCAGAATATCGGCCATCGCGTGGCGAACCTGCTCGCCGACGCGCAACTGGCGTTGCGAGCCTCCGCCGGGTGCGGAACTCTTTTTCTGATGATGGCGTGGCATTCTCGAAAATCACCTCGTCATGCCCGCGCTCGAGCCACGGGCATTGCCATTTGTCCTGTTGAAACGAAGAGGGGTGGATGGCCGGAAAAAATCCGGCCATCGCACTCCCGCAATTTCAGTTCAAAATGATCCGAACGCTTCGGTAAGATTTGGACTTACAGGGAGCGCTGGATCGTCTCCACGCGATAACACTCGATGACATCGCCTGCGCGCATGTCGTGGTAGTTCTCGAAGGCCATGCCGCATTCCTGACCGGACTGGACTTCCTTCACTTCGTCCTTGAAGCGCTTCAGCGTCGACAGCTTGCCCTCGTGCACGACGACGTTGTCGCGGATCAGGCGCACATTGGCGCCGCGTTCCACGGTGCCGTCGGTGACGCGGCAGCCGGCGACCTTGCCGACCTTGGAGATGTTGAAGATCTCCAGGATCGAGGCGTTGCCGAGCATGGTTTCGCGCAAGGTCGGCGCGAGCAGTCCGCTCATCGCCTTTTTCACGTCGTCCACGAGATCGTAGATGATGTTGTAGTAGCGGATCTCGATGCCGTTGCGCTTGGCGGCCGCGGCGGCTTCCTTGTTGGCACGAACCGAGAAGCCGATGATCGCGGCGTTGAAGCCTTCGGCCAGCGTCACGTCGGATTCCGAGATGCCGCCGACGCCGGCATGCAGGATGCGGGCTGCGACTTCGTCGGTGCCGAGCTTCTCCAGCGAGCCGAGGATCGCTTCCAGCGAGCCCTGCACGTCGGCCTTGATGATCAGCGGGAATTCCTTGCGGCCCGCCGTCTTCAATTGCGACATCATCTGCTCGAGCGAGCCGCGCATGCCGGAGATCGAGGCAGCCGCGTTCTCGCGCTTCTGGTGCGCGCGGTAGCTCGTGACCTGACGGGCGCGGGCTTCGTTCTCGACCACGGCGAGACGATCGCCGGCTTCCGGCGGACCGTTGAAGCCGAGCACTTCGACCGGCACCGAGGGACCTGCTTCCTGCACGGTCTCGCCCTGATCCGAGATCAGCGCGCGGACGCGGCCCATCTCCGCGCCCGCGACGATGATGTCGCCGACCCGGAGCGTGCCGCGCTGGACCAGCACGGTGGCGACCGGACCACGGCCGCGATCGAGCTTGGCTTCGATCACGGTGCCTTCGGCCGGACGTTCCGAATTGGTCTTGAGGTCGAGGATGTCGGCCTGGAGCGCGATCATCTCGAGCAGCTTGTCGAGATTGGTCTTGTTCTTGGCGGACACTTCGACGTCGACGACGTCGCCGCCGAACGATTCGACCTGAACCTCGTGCTGCAGCAGCTCGGTGCGCACGCGCTCGGGCTTGGCGTCGGGCTTGTCGATCTTGTTGATGGCAACGATGATCGGCACCCGCGCCGCCTTGGCGTGGTTGATGGCTTCGACCGTCTGCGGCATCACGCCGTCATCGGCCGCAACCACCAGCACGACGATGTCGGTGACCTTGGCGCCGCGGGCGCGCATCGCGGTGAACGCGGCGTGGCCGGGCGTGTCGATGAAGGTGATCTTCTTGCCGCTCTCGGGCGAGGTCACCTGATAGGCGCCGATATGCTGGGTGATGCCGCCGGCCTCGCCGGAGACCACGTTGGCGTGACGGAGCGCATCGAGCAGCGAGGTTTTGCCGTGGTCGACGTGACCCATCACGGTAACCACGGGCGAGCGCGTCTCGGTGTCGGTGGAATCGTCGGTGACGTCGAACAATCCCTCTTCGACGTCGGACGCGGCGACGCGCTTGACGGTGTGTCCGAGCTCTTCGGCGATCAGCTGCGCGGTGTCGGCATCGATCACGTCGGTGATCTTGTGCATCGCGCCCTGCTTCATCAGCATGCGGATGACGTCGACCGCGCGCTCGGCCATGCGGTTGGCGAGCTCCTGGATGGTGATCGCTTCCGGAATGGTCACCTCGCGAATGAGCTTTTCCTTGGGCTCGTTCGAGGCGTGGCCCTTCAGGCGCTGGGTGCGGCGGCGGAACGAGGCGATCGAACGCTCGCGCACTTCATCGGCATTGAGCGCCGTGACGACGGTCAGGCGGCCACGCTCCTTCTGCGGGCCGGGCTTGTGGGTGGGTTTGGGAGCCACCACGGGACGTGCGGCGCCGCCGGGACCACGACGGATCTGGCGCGGACCATCGTCCTCGTCGGGTCCGGCCGCGACCGCGGGCGCGCGACCCAAAGGTCCGCCAGCCGGCCGTTGCGTGCTGGTTCCGGGGCGAGCCGTCGTCGTTCCCGGGCGTGCCGTGGTCGTGGTGCCGGGACGTGAAGCGGGCGCGCCGGAACGCGGCGCAGGAGCGGCCGGGGCCGCACTTGCGGGGCGCGGAGCGGAGGGTTGCTCGCCTTCGCCAAAGCGCTTCTTGGCCTCGGTCTCGGCCTTGCGCTTGGCCTCGTCCTCGTGGCGGTGGCGCTCTTCCTCGGCCTTGCGGCGGGATTCGGCAGCCTCGCGCTCGGCGCGTTCGGCGGCCTCGCGGACCGCGCGGCGCTGGGCCTCTTCCTCGGCCTGGCGGCGCTCTTCGACTTCGCGCACCTTGGCATCGGCCAGCGCGCTGGCGCGGGCGGAGCGTTCGTCCTCGGTCAGCGTGCGCAGCACCACGCCGGAGCCGGCGTTGCGCGGCGGCGCAGGGCGCGACGGAGCGGGCGCGGGTGCGGCCGGTGCGGGCTTCGCCACCTCGGCAGCCTGCGGCTCGGGCGTGCCGTCGATACGGCGCTTGCCGCGCTTCTCGACCACGACCTGCTTGCTGCGGCCATGGCTGAAGCTCTGGCGCACGGTGCCCGTTTCGACGCGCGGCTTGAGCGATAGCGTCTTGCTCGGAACGCTCAGCTTCTTGTCGCCAGGGGTCTTGGTATCAACCATTCAGCAGTCCTAATCCTGATTTATCAGTGTTGTGCGTTGCCGCACCGTCCAATCGGGTCGTCGTTGTCTCTCAGAAATCCTGGCCGTGCTTTTCGGCAGTCTTGTCATCGTCCGCCATCCGGTATCGGACCAGCATCTGGCTACGTGACAGGAATGACTTGCTCGCCGGGCCCGCGAGCAGGGCAGCATGTATCACATTTGACCGGGTCAGTGCCAAATCCAATTCTACCGATTTCAGTGCGGTGACGACGGGAATCGGCGGCTTGGAGCCGCGATTTCCGGCATTTTGACGTGCCAGCATGTCTAATTTGCGGATTCCGTCCGCGGCCCCGTCGCTGGCGTGGATCAGGACCTCGACCGTGCCTTCCCGAAGGCCGTTTTCGACCTTGCCGAAGCCGGCCACGACCTGGCCCGCCTTGGCGGCGATCCCAAGGGCTTCCGACACGCTCCGAACCAGGAGTGCCTCGATGTCGGCAGGAAGCGTCTGGGGGATGCGCAGCTCGCGCTTGAAGGCCTTGGTAAATTGGTGACGCCGCACCGCTTCCGCAACCACCCCGCGGGAGGCCGTCAGCCACATGCCGCGTCCGGGCAGCTTGCGCTTGAGATCTGGAACGACGTCGCCCTGCGGCGAAACGACGAAGCGGATCAGCTCGTCGATCGGCCGGACCTGCCGACTGACAGCGCACATCCGCATGGTCGCGGACCTTTCGGTCCGCGGTCCATTGTCGAGTTCGCTGTCAATATTGGCGAGCATCCGGGCGACATCCTCCTTCGCCTTCTAAGTCGTGTGTTTACGCAAGGCCGGTCTCCACTTTGCCGAAAACGCCTCAGGCCGGCTGATCTTCGGTCGCCTCGGCCTCTTCAGCGGGCTTGGCGAGATCGGCCTCGGTGATCCAGCCGGCCTTGACGCGGGCCTGCATGATCATCGCTTCAGCATCGTCGCGGGAGATATCGATGCCGTCGAGGGCACCCGGGAATTTGGTCTGCTCGCCGCCTTCCTTGCGCTCGGTCCAGCCGACCAGATCGTCGGTCGCGCAGCCGGCGAGGTCTTCGACCGTCTTGATGTCGTTCTCGCCGAACTTCACCAGCATCTTGGAGGTGACGCCGGGCACGTCCTTGACCGCGTCCTCGACACCGAGCTCCTTGCGCCTGGCCTCGATCTCGGCGTCCTGCTGTTCGAGATATTCGCGGGCGCGGCTCTGCAGCTCCTGCGCGGTCTCCTCGTCGAAACCCTCGATGCCAGCGAGTTCCCTGAGATCCACCATGGCCACTTCCTCGACCGCGGTGAAGCCTTCGGTCGCCAAGAGCTGGCCGACAACCTCGTCGACGTTGAGCGTTTCCATGAAGACGCGGGTGGCGTTCTCGAAGCCGGCCTGACGGCGCTCCGATTCCTCCTGCTCGGTCAGGATGTCGATATCCCAGCCGGTGAGCTGCGAGGCCAGACGCACGTTCTGGCCGCGGCGGCCGATCGCCAGCGAAAGCTGGTTGTTGGTATCGGGCACGACGACCTCGATGCGCTCGCGATCTTCGTCGATGACGACCTTGGACACTTCGGCCGGCGCCAGCGCGTTGACCACGAAGGTCGCGATGTCGGGCGACCAGGGAATGATGTCGATCTTCTCGCCCTGCAATTCATTCACCACGGCCTGCACGCGCGAGCCGCGCATGCCGACGCAGGCGCCGACCGGATCGACCGAGGAATCGCGGGAAATCACGCCGATTTTGGCGCGCGAGCCCGGATCGCGGGCCACCGCCTTGATCTCGACGATGCCGTCATAGATCTCCGGCACTTCCTGCGCGAACAGCTTTGCCATGAACTGCGGATGGGTGCGGGAGAGGAAGATCTGCGGGCCTCTCGTCTCGCGGCGGACGTCGAAGATGTAGGCGCGAACGCGGTCGCCGTTGCGGAACACTTCGCGCGGCAGCATCTCGTCGCGGCGGATGATGGCCTCGCCGCGGCCGAGATCGACAATCACGCTGCCATATTCGACGCGCTTGACGACGCCGTTGACGATGTCGCCGATGCGGTCCTTGAATTCCTGGTACTGCCGGTCGCGCTCGGCCTCGCGCACCTTCTGCACGATGACCTGCTTGGCCGATTGCGCGGCGATGCGGCCATATTCCAGCGGCGGCAGGGTGTCGGCGATGGTGTCGCCGACCTGGGCGCCGGGATTGGCGCGCTGCGCGTCCACCAGCGAAATCTGGTTGGAATGATTTTCGACCTTCTCGACCACCAGCATGTGGCGCGACAGCCGCAGCTCGCCCTTCTTGGGGTCGATCTCGGCGTGAACGTCAGTCTCGCTGCCGTAACGTGCGCGCGCGGCCTTGGCGATGGCGTCCTCCATCGCCGCGATGACGATGCCGCGGTCGATCGATTTCTCGCGTGCAACGGCGTCGGCGATCTGGAGCAATTCAAGTCGATTGGCGCTGACTGCCATGGCTAGTCTCCTTGGTCAGGATCGATGTCGCCGCGCCGCGCGCGTTCGGCGGCAAGGCGATGTTTCTTGGTGTTGGTCGGGGCCGGTTTCTTTTTCGGCTTGGTGTTCTTGGTGATCTTCGCGCTGATCTCCGCGTGCGGCGCAGCCGGCGGCTCCAGTCCGAGATTCCTGCGCATCTGGCGCTCCTCGGCCTTGCCGCGGCGCATCGATTCCGCAATCAACTCGTCGGTCAGCACCAGCCGGGCCTCGCCGATATCCTCCATGGTCAGGAGCACGTCGGCCTCGGCGCCCGCCTTGACGTCGTCGCGACGCAGGTGCACGCGGTCGCCTTCGACGGCACCGAGCGTGCCGCGGAACCGCTTGCGTCCCTCATGTGCGACCGCCATGTCGATCTTCACCAGATGGCCGGAATAGCGCTCGAAATCGGAGCGGCGGACCAGCGGACGGTCGATCCCCGGCGAGGAGATTTCCAGCCGGTAGGCGCGATCGATGGGGTCGGCGACATCGAGCACGGGCGACAGCGCCCGGGAGATCGCCTCGCAATCTTCGAGCTGCATCGAGCCGTCCGGCCGCTCGGCCATGATCTGCACGGTGCAGCCGGCCTCGCCGGAAATTCGGATCCGCACCAGGCGGTAGCCCATGCCCTCGAGCACCGGTGCTGCGACCGCGGACACCCGTGCCGCCACACCGGGCTCGACGACGAGTCTCGGCTCGGCCAGCAATTCGGCATCCGTGGAACCAGGGGTCGGTTCGGTCATGTCCAGGGTCAGGCGCTCGATGGTTAAGGCTTGGTTACGATTCCAAAGCCCGCTTCGGAACTCTCCCGACACGCGTCGGGCCGCATCTTCCGCCAAGCCGCGTTCAGGTAATAAAAAAGAGCGGGTCCTTTCGGGCCCACTCTCACTACGCGGATCGTATGAGAAGATGAATTGGCGCTGATATAGCGCTTTTGATCCCCCCGGACAAGGCCCATCGCGGGCCAGACGAGGCTTTTTACGCCCGATTCGCGCCGTCGTTCGCGCCGTCCCGGGCCTAACGCTTCTTTCACCTCGGGCGGCTAAATTCCCTGATTGTGGGGCGGCTTCGACCAAGGGCGCACCCGCGGCGTGCCCTGATCGAGTTGTTTCATGACCGTTGCCACGTCGCTCATTCCCGGACTGGACGATATCGTCAAACGCGGCGATCCGCGGCGGCGCGGCGAAATCGCGCGCGCCATCTCCGAATTGTTCTTCCAGGATTCCGCCAATCTTCGTCCCGAGCTGATCGATCTCTTCGACAATCTGCTGATCGATCTCGTCCCGCATGCGGAGCTTGCCTCGCGCGCTGACCTCGCCGAGCGCTTCTCGCACCTGAACAATGCGCCGCCGCATCTGGTCAATCAACTCGCGCGCGAAAACGAGATCATGGTGGCCGGTCCCGTGCTGCGCCGCTCGCCGGTGCTCGATGATTCCGCTCTGGTCGAGATCGCGCGGCTGAAGGGCCAGGGCCATCTGCTGGCGATGACGGAGCGCCCGGTATTGTCGGCCGAGATCACCGACGTGCTGGTCGAGCGCGGTGATCGCGACGTGGTGCGCCGCGCCGCCGGCAATGCCGGTGCGGTGTTCTCGCCGAGCAGCTATTCCGAGATGATCAAGCGCGCGTCGCAGGACGGCGTGCTGACGCTCAAGATCGGCCAGCGCAACGACCTCTCGGGCGAGCACCTGAAAGAGCTTCTCGACGGCACGCTCGACGTCATCCGCCGGCGCCTCTCCAGCGTGGTCAACCCCGCGCGCCAGGTCGAGATCAAGCGCGCGATGGCGGCGATCGAGGATGCCAAGCTGCCGCCGGGGCCGCGGCGCGATTTCTCTGCGGCCCAGCGCACGGTGCTCGCCTTGCATCGTGACGGCCATCTCGGCGAGAGCGCGCTGCTCGGCTTTGCCAAGGCGCACAAATACGAGGAATCGATCGCCTCGCTGTCGGCGATGTCCGGCGTTCGCCTCTCGGTTCTCGACCGCCTGATCGCTGGCGACCGCTACGATCCGATCCTCATCGTCGGCCGCGTGCTGAATCTGGGCTGGCCCACAGTGCGCGCGCTCATCCTGCTCTGGTACGGTCCGCAACGCACGCCGGCCGATGCCGACATCGAGGCCGCGCGCGTCAACTTCACGCGCCTGATGCCGACGACCGCCGAGCGCGTCGTGAATTTCTGGCGCAACCGGCAGACGATTTGAGATTCCGAACAGTCTTCGTCATGGCCGGGACAAGCCCGGGCATGACGACAGCGGAAGTACCGCGCGAAAAGTCTACACCCGCCTGAACCGCAAATATGCCGCCTTGCGTCCTTCGCGCGCGGCTTTGCGGCCGTAGCGCGTCATGGTGTAGCCCGCCCATGGCTGCCTGAAATCGTCGGCGCGTTCGGCAAGCCAGACGAAGTCCTGTGAACGCGCAAGGTGCGACAGCGTCCAGGCGCAGTAATCGTCGATATCGCAGACGAAGCGGAATTCGCCGCCGCTCCTGAGCACGCGCGCCATCGCGGCGATCGTCCTGTCCTGGACGAAGCGCCGTTTCCAGTGCCGCCGTTTCGGCCAGGGGTCGGGATGGATCAGGTCGATCCGCGACAGCGATGCCTTGGGCAGCCAGGCCAGCAGCTCGGCGGCATCGCCCGCGAACAGGCGGATGTTGCCGATATTGGCGGCCTCGATCTGCGCGAGGATCTTCGCCATGCCGTTGACATAGGGCTCGCAGCCGATGAGGCCGGTCGTGGGGAATTTCTGTGCCTCGGCTGCGAGATGCTCGCCGCCGCCGAAGCCGATCTCGAGCCGCACATCTTCGGTCTCGGGGCCAAAGATCTCGCTTGCGTCTGCCGGCGTCTCACTTTGGATGTCGAGCGCAAGATGCGGCAGCAGGTGATCGACCAGCGCGGCCTGGTGCTGTCTGAGCTTGTGGCCCTTGCGGCGCCCGAAGAAGGCGCGCTCGCTGTCCTCGCGATCGGGGTCTGATTTGCGCTCGCTCATCGCAGCGTCTGATACAGGCGATGGAGCAGCCGCGCGCGCGGTGCGAGCGAGGAGACATAGAGCTGCTCATAATGGGTGTGCGCGCCCTTGCCGTCGACGCCGAGCCCGTCGAGCGTCGCGGTATGCGGGGCGGTGAAATTGCCGTCCGAGCCGCCGCCGGTGTGGGTGTCGATCAGCTCGAAGCCGATCTCGCCGGCGAGCGTCTTCGCATGCTCGTACAGCGAGGCGCCTGCATTGCTTTTCTCGTAAGGCGGGCGGTTGAGCTCGCCCGTGACGGTGACGGTGACGCCGTCGGTCTTCGAGGTCAGAGCGAGAATCCTGCCGACGAACTCGTCTGCGTCCTTGAGGCTCACAACGCGCAGATCGACTTCGGCATAGGCGTCTTCCGGCGTGACATTGGGGCGCGTGCCGCCGCGCACCACGCCGACATTGACGGAGACGCCACGCGCGAGGTCGTTCATCCCTTCCAGCGCCATGATGACGTTGGCGAGCTCGCGAACGGCGCTGCGGCCGTCTTCGGGCCGCGAGCCGGCATGCGCCGGCACGCCCTTGATGGACACGCGGAAGCGTCCGACGCCCTTGCGCCCGGTGACGATCTTGCCGCCGTCCCGCGCCGGCTCCGTCACCAGCACGTATTTGGCCTTGCGTCCCTCCCGCTCGATGAGCGCGCGCGAGGTCGGGCTGCCGATCTCCTCGTCGGAGGTGAACAGATGCGTGATGCCGAGCGGCGAGCGATCGGCCGTCGCACACAGCGCGCCAAACGCGTGATGGGCGATGTAGGCGCCGCCCTTCATGTCGTAGATGCCGGGACCGTAGGCGATGTCGCCTTCGACCTTGAACGGCAGGCGCTCGATGAATCCCATGGGATGGACGGTGTCGAGGTGGCTCAGTACCAGGACGCCCGGCTGGTCCTGGCCCCAATTCGAGCGCGCCAGGAGATGATCACCGCAGCCATCGGTGCCGGCGACGCGCTCGAGCGTGACGGGCCAATCGCGATATTGCTCTGCGACCACGGAGATCAGCTTGTTGACCTGTTCAGGCGCTTCCGTCGGTGTCTCGATCTCCACCCAGCGGCGGATGCCATCGAGAATAGTTTGAGTATCGAACCAATTGGAGCTGGTCATGGGCGCATCTGTGCCTTTGAATCGCATCATCGAAGCGGACGCACGCCAAGGCGCGGCCACAAATGACGACATAGGCCAGATTTGACGCGGTCTCAAATCGCCATTGAGGCGGCGCGTCAGCGCTTGTCGGGGCCTTCGCGAGCCGCAATCTGCTCGACGAGATCGACGATCGAGCGGCGCATCTTCGAATCGGTGATTCGCGTGAACGCCTTGGTCAGGGCCAGGCCTTCGGAGGTCGCGAGAAAATCCGATACGTAAGAGGGCGAGGCGCCTTCGGCGAAGCCATCCGGCCCGGGCACGCCGCTCGGACCGCCCTCGAACAGGAATGACACCGGCACCTGCAGAATCTCGGCGATCTGCTGGATGCGGCTCGCGCCGACCCGGTTGGTACCCTTCTCGTACTTCTGAATCTGCTGGAAAGTCAGGCCCAAAGCTTCACCGAGCTTTTCCTGACTCATGCCCAACATGATGCGGCGCATACGCACGCGACTGCCGACATATTTGTCAACAGGGTTGGGCGCTTTCGACATTTCCTCAGCCCTCCAAACACCACCTTCAGCGCAATCAACCGGAGTGCCTCAGGTGCAAGCAACGTCAAATCAAACCCTGTTATTGGGAAACATTGCGGAGAAATTTAGCAATGCACCACTGTCTTTTGCAGCCGGTGCAGAATGGGGAGCCCGTGTGCAGTCTGTCAACCGTAGGACCGCGGTTGTCAAAAGTTTCCGGCTACCTCCGCGGCGACTGCGCAATCAGCCATGCCGCTTGGTGACACGTCGGCGGACCGCCAAAATCACCGCCAGCGCGACGAACATGGCCGCAGGTGCATCACCCACCCGCGCATAGACGGTTGGCGGGATCGCCGCGGGCAGGTTTGCATCCAAAATGCCTTCGATTCCGAGACCGTGGCTCGCGACGGTACGGCCCACCGGATCGATCACTGCGGAGATGCCGGTATTGGCGGAGCGGACCAGCGGCAATCCCAGTTCGATCGCGCGCATTCGCGACTGCTCCAGATGCTGGTAGGGGCCAGTCGAGATTCCGAACCAACCGTCGTTGGTGAGGTTCACGATCCAGCCCGGACGTTCGTCGCGTCCGGCCACTTCGCCGGGAAAAATGGCTTCATAACAGATCAGCGGCAGTGCGGGTGGTGCACCGGGGACCGGCAGCGCGTGCCGCACGGTGCCGGGAATGAAGCCGCCGCGCACACGCGTCAGTTGCTCGAAGCCGAGCTTCTCCATCAGCCCCTGGTAGGGCAGAAATTCTCCGAACGGCACCAGATGCAACTTGTCGTACACGGCCAGCACGCTGCCGTCGTGATCGATCACGTAGATCGAATTATAGGCACGGGTGATCGGCGTGCCTCGCGGCAGATCGGGCGCGCGGACCGAGCCCGTGATCAGCACGGTGCCTTTCGGCAGGAGGTCGGCGATTTGCGCCATCGCGTCGGCTTCGCGGGTCAGGAAGAACGGAAAGGCGGATTCCGGCCAGATCAGGATGGTGGCATCGCGTACGCCCGTCGATTGCGGGCCGGAGGCGCGGTCTGACAGCGCCAAATATTTCTTCATCACCTCGGGCTTGGCGGCGTAGTTGAATTTCGCGTCCTGCTGGAGGTTCGGCTGCATCAGGCGCAGCTTGGCGCCTGACACCATCGTGGTCGGGTGCAGCGACAGGCGGATCGCGCCGAAGATGCTCATGACAATCAAGAGCGCAATGGCCGTCGCCGGCACGCGCCATGGCAGGCGGCGATCGGACGTGCGGTCGATCAGCGTCGCGGGGCTCGCGAAGATCGCAACCGTCAGGAACGTCATGCCCCACAGGCCGACCAGCGAGGCTGTCTGCGCCAGCGGCAGCGGCTCGGACAGCGCGTAGCCGAACGCGTTCCAGGGGAAGCCGGTCAGAGCGTGGCCGCGCAGCCATTCGCTGACGGTGAGGCTTGCCGCGAGCGCAAGCACGCGCGTGGCGTTCTTGGTCCAGAGCAGGCGCGCCAGCGCGAAGCCGATGGCCGTGAAGAGGGAGAGATAGGCCGGCAGGCCGAGCACGGCGAACGGCGTCAGCCAGGCGAACACATCGGCGTCGACGAAGAAGGCGTAGCCGATCCAGTAGAGCCCGGGCACGAAATAGCCGAGCCCGAACCAGTAGCCGGTCAACGCGGCAGCGGGAACGCCGCCATATCGGCCGGCGCCGGCGCCGTCGATCAGCCAGACCAGCACGGGAAAGGTGATGAACAGCACTGGAAAGACATTGAATGGCGCCAGCGCCAGCACCGACAGCGCGCCGCAGGCCATGGCGATGATGGCGCGCTTCCATCCCCAGGTGAGGATGATGGCAAGCGCGATCTGCCGAAGTCGCTGAAACGGACTCACTGTTGGCTGGTCCCGTCGCTCGGCGGCGGGCTGGGCGTATCGTTGGCCGGCGGCTGGCTGCTATCCGGCGCGGCCTCGCGGCGGCTTCTTTCGCGCTGGGTCCGCGGCGCGGGACGCTCTTTCCGCGTCGAGATGCGCAGCCGCTTGACGCGGCGCGGATCGGCATCGAGCACCTCGACCTCATAAGTGCCGGGGCCCGAGATCACCTCGCCGCGCACCGGCAGGCGCCCGACGAAGCTGACGAGATAGCCGCCCAGCGTCTCCACCTCCTCGCCGGCTTCGCCGGTGACGAAATCCTCGCCGATCACCGTGCGGACGTCGTCGAGGCTGGCGCGGGCGTCGGCGATGAAGGCGTTGTCGGGCAGGCGCACGATCGACGGCGGTTCGTCGCTGTCGTGCTCGTCGTCGATCTCGCCGACGATCTGCTCGACGATGTCCTCGAGCGAAACCAGTCCGTCGCTGCCGCCATATTCGTCGACCACCAGCGCGAGGTGAATGCGCGTGGCCTGCATCTGCGCGAGCAGGTCGATCGCCCGCATCGACGGCGGCACGTAGAGCAGCTTGCGGATGATCCGTGCGTCCTCGAGCGGCAGCGCGAGATCGACGGCGCGCAGGTCGAGCCCGGCCGGCAGCGGCTTCTTACGCTTGGTCTTGGTGGCCTCCGACACGCGGGCACGCGCGGTCATGAAGGCGAGCAGGTCGCGGATGTGGACGATGCCGACGGGATCGTCGAGCGTCTCGTTGTAGACCACGAGGCGCGAATGGCCGGCGCTCTCGAAGCGGTCCATCAACTCGCCGAGCGGGATGTCGCGCTTCACCGCGACGACGTCGGCGCGATGCACCATGACGTCGGCGATGCGCCGCTCGTGCAGGCCAAGGATGTTGCGCAGCATGGTGCGCTCGACCGCCGAGAAGCCGGAATCGCCGGGCGTCGTCGCATCGAGCACGACCTGGAGGTCGTCGCGCACCGATCCCGCCTTCCAGCCGAACAGCGTGCGGATGGCGCGCAACAGCCAGCCGTCCGCGGTCGGGCGCATTACCTCGCCTTGCGTCACCACGGCCGGCAGATTGGCCGTGTTGCGCGGGTTGTCCTGGATGGGGTCGGAGTCAGGCATCTCAGTGCGTCCCTGCGCGGTCTGCATAGGGATCGGGAATTCCAAGGTGAGCCAGGATCTGGGTCTCCAGCGCTTCCATCTCCTCGGCGTCGCCGTCGTTCTCGTGATCGTAGCCTATCAGGTGCAGGAAGCCGTGCACCGCGAGATGGCTCAAATGGTGGTCGAACGGCTTTTGTTCCTCGTCCGCCTCGCGCCGCATGGTCTCGTAGGCGATCGCGATATCGCCGAGCATGCGCGGCGCATCACCTTCCTTCCACTCGCCTTCCGGCTGGAGTGCGGGAAACGACAGCACGTTGGTCGGCTTGTCGATGCCGCGCCAGTTGCTGTTGAGGGTGCGGATGCCGGCATCATCGGTCAGCATCACGGCCACTTCGGCGTCGGCAACGTCGTCGTCGACGCTCTCGGCGGCAGCCGCCACCGCGCGCTGGATCACGGCTTCGGAATCCGGCTCGCGCTGCCAGCAATCGGCGACGACGAGGACTTCGGTCATGGGAAGGTTGGGATGGGACATTGTGTTGTCTGGGACGACAAGGCGCCGTGTCCGCGCCCTCCGGGGTCCAGCTGTTGCCTCGTCAGGATTGGCCGGTGGCCGGCCGCTGCGGCGAACCTTCGTAGGCGGCAACGATCCGCGCCACGAGTTCGTGGCGGATCACGTCCTCGGCTTTGAAATGAACTTGGGCAATGCCCTCGACGCCACCCAGGAGCCGGGTCGCTTCGGCCAGGCCCGAGGTCTGGCCGTTCGGCAGGTCGATCTGCGAGGGATCGCCCGTCACGATCATGCGGCTGTTCTCGCCGAGACGGGTCAGGAACATCTTCATCTGCATCGAGGTGGTGTTCTGCGCCTCGTCCAGGATGATGGCGGCGTTGGTGAGGGTGCGGCCGCGCATGAAGGCGAGCGGCGCGATCTCGATCTCGCCGGTCTGCAGCGCGCGCTCGACGATGCGCGCATCCATGAGGTCGTAGAGCGCGTCGTAGATCGGGCGAAGATAAGGATCGACCTTCTCGCGGAGATCGCCGGGCAGGAAGCCGAGCCGCTCGCCGGCTTCCACCGCCGGGCGCGACAGGATGATCTTGTCGACCTCCTTGCGCTCGAACAGCTGCGCGGCATGCGCGACCGCGAGCCAGGTCTTGCCGGTGCCGGCCGGGCCGATGCCGAACACCAGCTCGTGGCGCTTCAGCGCGCGGATGTAGGAATCCTGCGCGGCGGTGCGCGCGCGAACCGGGCGCTTGCGCAGGTTGATGCTGTCGAAGGCCGATTTGGTCGATTTGGCATCGAACTCGAACAGCGAGCCCTGGGCGATCACGGCGCGGATCGCGCCTTCGACCTCGCCCTGGTCGAGATCCTGTCCCTTCACGGCTTGCGCGTAGAGCATCTCCAGCACGCGGCGTGCGGCGTCGCAGCCGTCGCGCGTGCCGCCGATCGTGATGTGGTTGCCCTTGGAATCCACGACCACGCCGAGCCGCCGCTCGACCTGGGCCAGATGCTGGCCGTAGGGGCCAACCAGGGCCGAAGCGGCGCGATTGTCGTCGAAGTCGATGACGACCTGGGTCTCGGGCGGAACTTGCATGTCGCGGTCAAATTTGCGGGGAGCGAACGAAGACGAATCCGATGCGCTTTTGGGCAAGGGTTCAGGCTCCAGTGGCTTGCGATAAAACGGGCTCGCGCGCGCCACGCGGCATCACGAGCTCGCCGAGAAAGCTGTAGCGCTCGAGGCTGTCGATTCTGACAGGCAGGATCTGCCCGATGATGTCGGGCGAGGCCATCACGTGAGCGGGCTGAAGGAATGCGGTGCGGCCGACGATCTGGCCGTCTTTGCGCGCCGGACGTTCGAACAGCACGTCGACCGTTGAGCCAATCGCAGCCTTGTTGAAGGCCGATTGCTGGCTGTCGATCAGTTCCTGGAGCCGCTCCAATCGCTGGTCCATCTCGGCGGGGGATACCGTCTCCTGCATATCCGCGGCCGGCGTTCCCGGCCGGGCGGAGTATTTGAACGAATACGCCGCAGCGTAGCCGATTTGCGTGACAAGCGCGAGGGTGGCGAGAAAATCTTGCTCGCTCTCGCCGGGGAAGCCGACGATAAAATCTGATGAAAAAGCAATGTCTTGGCGCGCGGAGCGGAAACGGTCGATGACCCGCCGGTAATGATCGGCGGTATGTTTGCGGTTCATGGCCGCCAGAATCCGGTCCGAGCCCGACTGCACCGGCAGGTGCACGAACGGCATCAGGGCACCGAGATCGCGATGGGCTGCGATCAGGCTGTCGTCGACGTCGCGGGGATGGCTGGTCGAATAGCGCAGCCGCGCGATGCCGGGGATCGTCGCCAGATGTTCGAGCAATCGGCCGAGCGGCCAGGTTTTGCCGTCGGGCCCCTCGCCGTGATAGGCGTTGACGTTCTGCCCGATCAGCGTGAGCTCGCGCACGCCGTTGTCGGCCAGCCGCTTCACGTCGTCGAGGATCTTCGCCACGGGGCGCGAGACTTCCGAGCCCCGCGTATAGGGCACGACGCAGAAGGTGCAGAACTTGTCGCAACCTTCCTGCACCGTGACGAACGCGGAAATGCCGCGCGCGCGGATCGCGTCGGGCTTCGGCTGGGCGAGGAAGCCGAACTTGTCGGCGGCCGGGAATTCGGTCTCGATCGCGCGGCCTTCGTTGCCGGCGCGCTTCAGGAGCTCCGGCAGATGATGATAGCTCTGCGGTCCCACCACGACATCCACGGCAGGCGCGCGGCGCACGATCTCCTCGCCCTCGGCCTGCGCAACGCAGCCGGCGACAGCGATCTGCATCGCGCGTCCCCCGCGCGCGGCCTCGTCCTTGGCGACGCGCAAGCGTCCGAGCTCGGAATAGACTTTTTCGGAGGCCTTCTCGCGGATATGGCAGGTGTTGAGGATGACGAGGTCGGCCTCCTCGGCGTTCGCCGTCTCCACGAATCCCTCCGGAGCCAGCGTGTCCACCATGCGCTGGGCATCGTAGACGTTCATCTGGCAGCCATATGATTTGATGTGCAGCTTGCGCGGCGGCGTCATGGAACCCGAAAATGGCGGTGGAGGACGGCCTTCAAATAGAGGCTGGAGCGGCGAAAAGCCAGCGAATGGAGCCGCTGACGGTCATTACGGGGACCCGCAAAGCGGACGAACCCGGAATCTCGCGCCAAAACCTCTGGATTCCGGGTTCACGCGCATCGCGCGTGCCCCGGAATGACGAAAAAGACGAAATCAGCCAGTCAAGACCTTTGCTCCAGCCTTCCGGACCAGCTCCGGCAGTTGCAGCATGTCGTCGAAGGTCAATCCGGCCCCGGCGGCGCGCAGCCTTTCGGAATGGCCCGGCGGGCAGTGGCTGCCGCCGTGAAAGCCCAGCACGGTCATCCCGGCCGCGTGGGCACCCGTGACCCCGGGGACGCTGTCCTCGATCACCAGGCACCGCTCCGGCGCGACATTCATCTGCTTGGCGGCAAACAGGAACAGGTCGGGCGCGGGCTTGCCGCGTGCGACCTGGCTCGCCGAAAAGATGTGCGGCGCGAGCAGGTCATGCAGCCCGGCACAGGTCAGGCCATGAAGGATCTTCTCCGGCGTCCCGCTGGACGCAACGCATTTGGGCAGATCGATCGCGGCGATCGCTGCGGCGACATGGGTAATCGGCTGCAGATCGCTGGCGTAGAATTTCAGCGTGGCGGCATTGATCTGCTGCTCCAGATCATCGGGCAGGCTGCGGCCGATTTCCTGCTCCACCATCCGCCGCGCGTCTTTCTCGGACACGCCGAGGAAGCGGACCAGCACCTGCTCGGAGCTGATCGGATAGCCGTGCCGCGTCAGCACGTCGGCATGGGCGCGGCAGGAGATCACCTCGCTGTCCACGAGCACGCCGTCGCAATCGAAGATGATGAGGTCGACGGGCACTTAGTTGGTAGGCTTGTCGTCGTCGAGCGGGACGCAATAGAGTTCGAGCCGGTGGTCGACCAGCTTGTAGCCGAGCTTGCGGGCGATCTCCGCCTGCAGCTTCTCGATCTCTTCGGAGGTGAACTCGATCACCTTGCCGTCGCGCAGATTGATGAGGTGATCGTGATGGCTGTCGCGCATCGTCTCGTAGCGCGCGCGGCCTTCGCGGAAATCGTGGCGCTCGATGATGCCGGCGTCCTCGAACAGCTTGACGGTGCGATACACGGTCGAGATCGAGATCTTGTCGTCGACGGCGACGCAGCGCCGGTACAGTTCTTCGACATCGGGGTGATCGATCGCCTCCGCAAGCACGCGGGCGATGACACGGCGCTGCTCGGTCATGCGCATGCCGGTAGCGGCACAGCGCGCCTCGATGCCGGACGCCTTGGATGCGGAAGAAGGTTTCAGAGCGGTCATTGTTTGTCTGCCTGGCGGGGGCGCTTTCTGCCACCGATGTTACGACAAGTCACGTCGCATCAGAAGGGCGTTCAATTGTTCCCCGTTGGGCTGCTTATAGTAGCGTTCGCGGCGCCCGACCACCACGAATCCGCACCCGGCGTAGAGCCGTCCCGCCGGCTGGTTGTTTTCCTCGACCTCCAGAAATATTCTGCGCACGCCGCGCCCGGCGAGGTGGCCGAGATGGGTCATCAGCAGCATGCGGGAGAGGCCGCGGCCGCGATAGGCCTCGTCCACCGCGATCGAGAGGATTTCCGCTTCGTCCGCACCGATCCGGGATACCGCGAAGCCGATCGTCTTGCGGCCGAGGCGCAAGCGGTGCACCAGCGTGTTGCGCTCACTGAGCATCGTCTCGAATTCGCCTTCGCCCCAGCCATGTGCGAAGGAGGCGCCGTGCATCTGCGCCAGCCGCGCGGCGTCGCGCGCGGAGGCTGGCTCGACGGCAGCGGTGCCGCCGCGCCACCATTGCGACAGCCATCCCATCATGAGGTTGCGGCTTGTGCTGCGAGCGGCGGAGTTGCGGCCGGCTTGGCGTCGGGTGCCTTCAGGTAGAACGGCCGCGCCGGATTTGTCTCGGGATCGGCCGCCGCGCCGAGCCATGCGACCCAGCCGATATCGGGCGCTGCTTGCGCGTCGACCGCGACCGGCTGCTCGCCATCTTTCGGCCAGCGCTCGGCGAGGATGTTTGCGGCATTGCCGACCAGATGCGGTGCGCCGAACTGCGAGGCCGCGATCGCCTCGTCGATCGGCGCGACGCGCGGCCGGACCAATTGACTTCCGTCGCCGGCGACGATCTGGAAATAGACGTGGTCGTGCCGCGCGTCGATCGCGGAGATCACCGGTGCCGATTTGCTCTGGCCGACGATTGTGGCGGCATAGGCCGACAGGGTGGTGAGGCCGATCGCCGGTCGCCCGGCCGCAAGCGCCAGGCCGCGCGCCGCCGAAATGCCGACGCGCAGGCCGGTGAAGCTGCCTGGGCCGACGGTGACCGCAATGCGGTCGAGGGAGGTGAAGGCGAGACTGGCCGACTGCATGACGCGCGCAATCATCGGCATCAGGGCCTCGGCATGACCGCGCTTCATCAGAAGCTGCTCTTGCGCAAGCAGCTCGGCCGTTTCGGTGTCGAGCACGGCCACAGAGCAAGCGTCGAGCGCGGTATCGATGGCGAGGATCAGCATGGAAAAGCGAATGGCGAGTGGCGAATAGCGAGTAGTCTAGCCGATCGGAATGCCATTCGCCATTCGCTACTCGCCATTCGCTGACCGATCACATCGGCCGGACTTCGACCACGTCGGGCACGAAGTGCTTGAGCAGGTTCTGGATGCCGTGCTGCAGCGTCGCGGTCGATGACGGGCAGCCGGAGCAGGCACCCTTCATGTTGAGATAGACGATGCCGTCCTTGAAGCCGCGGAAGGTGATGTCGCCGCCGTCATTGGCGACCGCCGGCCGCACGCGGGTCTCGATCAGATCCTTGATCATGTCGACCGTCTCGGCATCGGCCTCGTCGAAGAACTCGTCCTCGTCGTCGAGATCGGCATCATCGGCCGCCGCGCCGTCGGCGAGCAGCGGCGCGCCGGACATGTAGTGCTCCATGATGGCGCCGAGGATCGCGGGCTTGAGCTGCTGCCATTCACCGCTCGCCTTGGTCACGGTGATGAAATCCGATCCATAGAACACGCCGGTGACGCCGGGCACCTCGAACAGCTTTTCGGCCAGCGGGGAGCGCGTAGCGGATTCGCGGCTCGAAAATTCCATGGGGTTGCCGTCGGTCACGACGCGGCCGGGAATGAACTTCAGCGTGGCGGGATTGGGGGTGGCTTCGGTTTGAATGAACATGGTTTTCTCCAGACGTCGCCGGTTCAAGGCCGGCGCGTTGCCCTATTCCCTAGCAGATGGCGACGGGGAACGCACGATCAAGGGGAAACGAAGTCGTTTCGTTGTTATTTCAGTGGGTTAGGGTGTCGAAATTTCCGCGGCGTCGTGGCCGAGCTTGACGAGCAAACACCTAGCCGCATCCCAGTAGGGGTACCTACGACAGCGAGTCCACGCTTTCGTCGCTGAGCGCGCCGGAAATGATGGTCACGGGAATCGGGAACGTCCCCACCGCATGCGCGAGCAGCGCGACCAATGGTCCCGGCCCTTCCGCGCCGGGATTGGCGGCGAGCACCAGCATGGCGATGTCGGGGTCCTCGTCGATCACGGCGAGCAATTGTTCCATCGGCACGCCCTCCCGGATCACCCGCTCCGGGGTGATCGCGGCGATGCCGTTGGCACGGCCCGCGGCGCGGTCGAGCGCGGCTTCGGCGGCTTCCTGCGCCTCGGCGCGCATGATGTCGGCGACCCCCAGCCATTCCTGGCTCTGCTGCTCGGGCTCGATGATGCGCAGCATCACCACGCCGCCGCCGGCACGGATCGCCCAGCGGCTGGCATAATAGACCGCGCGATCCCATTCGGCGGTGTCATCGACGATGACGAGGCATTTGGGCTTGTGACCCGGCTCGTAGCAAAGTCGTTTGCTGGTCATGCCTATCCCGGAATGTGCAGGGACGGCATGCTGCCACACTCCCGCAAGCTTGGGGAGGGGAGAAGCGGGTCGGCGCTTCTAGCGCCGACCGTCTTCAGCGCGGGCGGATGAAGCCGACGATGTCCTTGGAGAGCTTCATCGTCTCGTCGGCAATCGCGCGGGCCCGGTCGGAGCCGTCGTTCAGGACCGCGTCGATATGGCCGGGGTCGGCGACGAGGCGCTTCATCTCGCCGGCGATCGGCGCGAGCTTGGTCACGCACAGCTCCGCCAGCGCGTTCTTGAAGCTGGAGAACTGGCCGGCGCCGAATTCACGCAGCACGTCGGCCTTGGCACGGCCGGAGAGCGCGGCGAAGATGCCGACCAGATTGTCGGCCTCGGGGCGCGCTTCCAGGCCCTTCTCTTCCGTCGGCAGCGGCTCCGGATCGGTCTTCGCCTTGCGGATCTTCTGCGCGATGGTGTCGGCATCGTCGGTCAGATTGATGCGCGAATTGTCCGACGCGTCGGACTTCGACATCTTCTTGGTACCGTCGCGCAGGCTCATCACGCGCGTCGCAGGGCCGGTGATCAGCGGCTCCGGCAGCGGGAAGAACAGACCGTCATTGGCGCCCTGGGCGCGGATGGAATCGCCGAAGTCGTTGTTGAACTTCTGCGCGATGTCGCGCGAGAGTTCCAGATGCTGCTTCTGGTCCTCGCCGACCGGCACGTGCGTGGCGCGGTACAGCAGGATGTCGGCGGCCATCAGCACGGGATAGTCGAACAGCCCGACCGAGGCGTTCTCGCGGTCCTTGCCGGCCTTCTCCTTGAACTGGGTCATGCGGCCGAGCCAGCCCATGCGCGCGACGCAATTGAAGATCCAGGCGAGCTCGGCATGGCCCGAGACCTGGCTCTGGTTGAACACGATGTGCTTCTTGGGATCGATGCCGGCGGCGATGAACGCCGCGGTGACCTCGCGGGTGTTGCGCGTGAGCTCGGCCGGACCGCCCCAGACGTCGATGCCCTGCGTGATCGCGTGCATGTCGACGACGCAATAGATGCAATTGTGGGTTTCCTGCATCTTCACGAAGTTGACGATCGCGCCGAGATAATTGCCGAGGTGCAGATTGCCCGTCGGCTGGACGCCCGAAAAGACCCGTTCAACGAATGGCATGGTCAGCTTTCCCATAGGTATTCGGCCGTCGTTTCCAACAGCGGCGCTGCCCCGTCAAGGGCAATTCCACGTTCGCGGTTTAGGCGGACCGTTTCAACGCGTTAACCGCCTCGCGCCACGAGGCCGCGCCGAGGATTTGCAGCAGCAGGCCATAGACCGCGATCCCGGCCCCGATCTGCAGGCCCAGCACGATGAAGCGGACGAGGCCGTGCGCCTCGGCAGGCACGAGGCCCGCGGTGAGCCAGAGCAGGGCGCCCATGGCGGCTGCGGCGAGCACGATCCGCGGCAACCGCTTGCGGGCGGCGGCATCGACCGAGAAGCCGAACTCGGCCGTGCCTTTGCGGAGCAGCGAGAGCGCGCTGCTCCAGGCACCGGCCGCGATACTCGCCGCGATCCCGCTCGCTCCGAAAAAATGGCCGAGCAGCACGGCAAGCACGATTGCGACCGCAAAGCCTTTGGCGGTGGCGAGAAGCGGCGTCATCGTGTCGCTGCGGGCATAGAAGGCCGGCGACAGCGCCTTGATCAGTACATGCGCCGGCAGGCCCAGCGCCAGCCACATCAGCGCGTGTGCAGTCGCCGCACTGTCATCCGCGCCGAACGCGCCGTGCTCGAACAACAGCCGTACGATCGGCTCGGCCAGCACGATCAGGCCGAGCGTCGCCGGCAGTGCCAGCCCGGCCGCCAGCTCTAGCGCGCGGGACTCCGCATGCGCCACCGCCTCGCGGTCGCCGCTTCCGACAGCGCGCGTCAGCTCCGGCACCAGCACGGTGCCCATGGCGACGCCGACGATGCCGAGCGGCAGCTCGATCAGGCGGTTGGCGAAATAGAGCCAGGACACCGCGGACGGCGTCGCGGAGGCGATGATCGCGCCGGCCACCATCAGCCATTGCGGCCCGGAGCTTGCGATCATGCCGGGGATGGCCTTGGCGAAGAAGCCGCGCATCTCCTTGTCAAAGCTGACGCGCAGCGGCGTCGCGAGGCGCGCGCTTCGCTGCGACAGCAGCATCAACAATTGCAGCAGCCCGGCGATACCGACGGTGGCCGCCAGCAGCCACGCCGCGAAGGTCGCATCGGCATGCCAGACGAGCAGTACGGCGATCGCGGCGATCAAGGCAATATTGAACAGCAGTGGCGAAAATGCCGTGAGCGCAAAGCGCCCTTGAGCGTTCAGCAGGCCCATCAGCACCGTGACCGGGCCGGCGAAGGCGAGATAAGGCAGCATCAGCCGCGCGTTCGCGACGGCAAGATCGAGCGTGCCGCTGCCGAGAAAGCCCGGCGCGATGACCGTGATGATCAATGGCATCGCCAGCGCGATCACGATCGAAATCGCGACCAGGGCCGCGCTGACCGTGCCGAGCACGCGTCCTGCGAATGCGGTGGCGGCCTTCTCGCCGTCACGCTCGCGGACCCGCAGCCAGGCAGGGATCAGCGCCGCATTCAGTGCGCCCTCGCTGAGCAGGCGGCGCACCACATTGACGAGCTGGAAGGCCGCCAGAAACGCATCCGCCACGGCGCCGGTACCGAGCAGCGCCGCGATCAGGGAATCGCGCGCAAAACCCAGCAGCCGCGAGGCCAGTGTTCCCGTCGAAACTGTCAGGAAGGAGCGGATCATCGGCTCTTTATAATACCGTTGCTTGCCCGCTTGGGGCCGGTCGTGATAGGCCGCGAGCCAGATTTCAGGCCGACAGCAAGCGGATTTTCGTAGGGTTCGCAATCCGCCAAACAGGATCAAGGTGAATGGCTGACGTGAAATATGACGTTCTCGGCATCGGCAACGCGCTGTTTGACGTGCTGGTCAGGACCGATGAGGCCTTTCTGGCCAAGCACGGCATGACCAAGGGCAGCATGTCCCTGATCGATGAGGCGCGGGCCGCCGCGATCTACAAGGACATGGGGCCGGCCACGGAAGTCTCGGGGGGATCTGCCGCCAACACCATCGTCGGCATCGGCAGCCTCGGGGCCCGCGCGGCCTATGTCGGCAAGGTGAAGGACGACCAGATCGGCAAGCTCTACGTCCACGACATCCGCGCTGCCGGCGTGGCCTTCAACACGCCGGCCGCGACCGACGGCCCCGCCACCGGCTGCTCCTACATCCTCGTCACGGATGACGGCGAGCGCACCATGAACACCTATCTCGGCGCGGCGCAGGACCTGTCGCCTGCCGATATCGATCCGGCCGAGATCGCCGGCGCCGGCATCGTCTACCTCGAGGGTTATCTCTGGGACCCCAAGAACGCCAAGGACGCCTTCGTCAAGGCGGCCAAGATCGCCCATGACGCCAAGCGCAAGGTGGCGCTGACGCTGTCGGATTCCTTCTGCGTCGATCGCTATCGCGACGAGTTCCTGTCCCTGATGCGCAACGGCACCGTGGACATCGTGTTCGCCAACGAGTCCGAGCTGCACTCGCTCTACATGACGTCGGATTTCGACACGGCGCTGAAGCAGCTGCGCAACGACGTCAATCTCGGCGTGGTCACCCGCAGCGAGAAGGGCTGCATGGTGGTTTCGTCTGAAGATGCCGTCGCCGCGCCGGCATTCCCCGTGGACAAGGTCATCGACACCACCGGCGCCGGCGACCTGTTCGCCGCAGGCTTCCTGTATGGCCTGGCGCGCAATCTTGCCTACAAGCAGTGCGGCGAACTCGGCGCACTCGCGGCCGCCGAAGTCATCCAGCACATCGGCGCCCGCCCGCTGGTGTCACTGAAGGAGCTGGCTGGCCAGCGCGGGCTGACGGCGTAGAGCGCGTCTCTTCCCCGTCATTGCGGGGAATGACAGCGTGATTGGGGAGGCAGCGCAAGCCCCTCACGCTGTCTTCGCTGCCTTCAGCCCCAGCCGCTGCTCCACCGCATCGCGCATCACGAATTTCTGGATCTTGCCCGTCACCGTCATCGGAAATTCGTCGACGAACTCGACGTAGCGCGGGATCTTGTTGTGGGCGATCTGGCCGTCGCAGAAGGCGCGGACCTCCTCGGCGGTCAGCGTCTCGCCCGGCCTGACGCGGATCCAGGCGCAGAGCTCCTCGCCGTAGCGGGTGTCCGCGACGCCAAAGATCTGCACGTCCTGGATCTTGGGGTGACGGTACAAGAACTCCTCGATCTCGCGCGGGTAGAGGTTCTCGCCGCCGCGGATCACCAGATCCTTGATGCGGCCGACGATGTTGCAATAACCCTCGTCGTCGATGGTGGCGAGGTCGCCGGTGTGCATCCAGCCATTGGCGTCGAGCACGTCGGCCGTCTTCTCCGTCTCCTCCCAATAGCCCAGCATGACGCTGTAGCCGCGGGTGCAGAGCTCGCCGCGTTCGCCGCGCTTGACGATCCGCCCCTCGAGATCGACGACCTTGACCTCGACATGCGGATGAATGCGGCCGACGGTGGAGACGCGCCGCTCCAGCGGATCGTCGGTTGCGCTCTGGAAGCTGACCGGGCTGGTCTCGGTCATGCCATAGGCGATGGTGACCTCGCGCATGTTCATCTCGGTGTTGACGCGCTTCATCACCTCGATCGGGCAGGGCGCGCCCGCCATGATGCCGGTGCGCAGCGATTTCAAATTGAAGTTCTTGAACTCGGGATGGTCGAGCTCCGCGATGAACATGGTCGGCACGCCGTAGAGTGCCGTGCACTTCTCCTGTTCGATCGTACGCAGCGTCGCGAGCGGATCGAAGCCCTCGCCGGGGTAAACCATGGTGGTGCCGAGCGTGACCGAGGCGAGGTTGCCCATCACCATGCCGAAGCAATGATACAGCGGCACCGGAATGCAGATGCGATCCTGCTCCGTCAGCCGCATCGCGCGTCCCGTGAAATAGCCGTTGTTGAGGATGTTGTGGTGGGTCAGCGTGACGCCCTTCGGCGATCCCGTGGTGCCGCTGGTGAACTGGATGTTGACGGGGTCGTCGAATTGAAGCGCAGCGCCGAGCGCGGCAAGTTGCTGGCGATGCCGGTCGACGCCCATGTGCGCGACCTCGTCGAAGGCGATCGTGCCGGCCGCGGCGGGGCCGCCGATCTGAATCACCATCCGCAAGGCCGGCAAGCGTGCCGCGTGCAACTGTCCGGGCTTTGAGCCTGCCAGCTCCGGCAACAGCGTGTTGAGCATCTCCATGTAATTGCTGGTCTTGAAGGCGGTGGCGGTGACGATCGCCGCGCAGCCGACCTTCTTCAGCGCAAACTCCAGCTCGCTGAGCCGGTAGGCGGGGTTGATCGTCACCAAAATCAGCCCGGCCTTGGCGGCGGCGAACTGGGTCAGCGTCCATTCCGGCCGGTTCAGCGACCAGATGCCGATCCGCATCCCGCGTTCGAGCCCGAGTGCGAGAAAGCCCGCGGCGAGCGCGTCGACCCGCTCGGCGAATTCCCGCCAGGTCCATCGGACGCCGTGGCTGGGCGAGACCAGCGCCTCGCGTTTCCCCCAGCGCCGCACCGCGTGGTCGAGGCTGCGGCCGATGGTGTCGCCGAGCAGCGGCGTGTCCGAGATGCCGCAAACGTAGCTGTCCGCTTTACCCGCCAGGTCGCTCGCCAAGTTCGTCTCCTCAAAGTTGGTGCCTCGTGCCTGAAGCCGATGGCTTTGGGCACGAGGTTATCGATTGCTGCGAAGGCGCGCGACGTCGCGCACCTCATACTAAGTGGCTAGGCCGCCTTCTGTCCGCTGCCCGCATCGAGCCCGGCATAGACCCCGCGCTCGAAGCCTGCGAACGCCTCCAGGCACTTGCCGTCGGCGAACGGGAGCAGCTGCATCAGGATCACGCCGGTGACGTCGCGCGCGGGATCGATCCAGTAATAGGTGTTGGCGAGGCCGGCCCAGGCGAGGCTGCCGGCGCTGCGGCCCTCGGCGGTCTTGGCGGTGTTGATCATGAAGCTGAGGCCCCACTTCTTCACCTGCTCCGGATAGAGATCGACGTCGTTGGTGTACATCGGCGCCGATGTCGTCATCTTGCCCATGGCGAGATCGCCGATGTGGTTCTGGCCCATCGTCGCCACGGTCTCGGCCTTCAGCACCTGGTTGCCGTTGCCGCGGCCCTTGTTCAGGATCATCTGGGTGAACTTGATGTAATCGGCTGCGGTCGAATAGAGGCCGCCGCCACCCATGTGGAATTCCGGCTCCTGCTCCAGCTCGAACGGGATCGCTGCGAGCTGGCCGTCCTCGCCGCGCGCATGCATGCCGACGAGGCGCTTGCGCATGCTGTCGGTGATCTTGAACGCCGTGTCGCTCATGCCAAGCGGGTTGAACAGGTTGTCGCGCAGGTAGGCATCCAGCCGCTTGCCGCTGACGGCCTCCACCGCCTTGCCGACGAAATCGATGTTGGTGCCGTATTCCCAGCGCGTGCCGGGATCGGTCATGATGGGCGTCTTCAGCGCCGCGTTCTGGCAGGTGGTGATCGCGGGAATGCCGTGCTTGTCCAGATAGACCGCGAGATCGCCGTTCCACATGTTGTAGCAGAACCCGGCGGTGTGGGTCATGAGCTGGCGCAGCGTGATCGGCCGCTTGGCCGGCCGCAGCTTGGCCTCGCCCTTGGCGTCAAAACCTTCGAGCACTTGCGGATTGGCGAGATCGGGCAACAGCTCGCCGATCGGCGCATCCAGCGACAGCTTGCCCTGCTCGACCAGCTGCATCGCTCCCGCTGTCGTCACCGCCTTGGTCATCGAGGCGATCCAGAACACGCTGTCAGCGGTCATCGGATCGGGCTTCGACAGATCGCGCTTGCCGAACGCGCCCTGATACAGCACGTCGTTACCGCTGGCGGCGATGGCGACGACGCCGGGAATCTCCTTGGCTTCGCTCTTCTGACGCAAAATCTCGTCGATCTCAGCTTTGCTTTGCATGGCGTTTCCTCGGGTTTGATTATTGTTGGCAGTGATCAATTGTCCTCCCGCACGCTCTGTGCGGCAAGCGTGTCCAGATGCCCGCTGCGGTCGCGATGTCGTGACTTGACGGTCCGTGCGCCACGCAGGACGACAGGTGGGCTCAACGGCAACACTCCGTCACAATCTGCGGTGGATGGCCGCACGTCGCAGTGACCGTGGATGGGCTCTGGCGATATGTTTCACCTGTTTGAAAGCACTTGAAACATTTTGTGCGTTGCGGCGTTTCAGCTCGCGGCCAATCGGCCGACGACGTTAAGACTTGATGCAAATTGGCGGCTGCTGACCGGCCGCGAGGGGACCTCAAATGATTTCGACCTGGAGTGAATGGAAGCGCTATCCCCGTCCCGGACGGGGCGAGAACCTGGAGGCGCCGATCTCGCCCGGCATTTACGAGGTCCGTGTCGCCGGCACCGGTGCGCTCTATTCCTTCGGTGCGGTCGACAATCTGGCGCAATCCTTGGCGCTGCTGCCGGTCGGCTCCAAGTCGTGGTTCGGACGCCGCAACGCGTCCGACGTGCCCGATCTCGAATACCGGACCTGCGCGACCTCCTCGAAGGCCGACGCCAAGGCCGCGGCCGAGCGCATGATTGGCCGCCGCGAGACCTATATGAGCGGCGCGGCGTAAGGCCGCTCTCTCCCAAGCTACAGGCAGATGTGCGTTGCGGGGCGGTGCATTGGGCACCGCTTGCCCCTATATTCCGGGCCGATCCGATCGCCCAAGTCCGATTGCCCCTGGGAGTAACGCCATGACACCGACCGCCGCCGCACGCGCCCCGCAAGCCACCGCCACCCTGCGCGACCGGTTGAAGGACCCTTCGCTCCTGAAGGAGGCCTGCTACATCGACGGCGCCTGGGTCGGCACGCCGGTGTTCGCCGTCAACAATCCCGCGACCGGCGTCGAGCTGGCAAAAGTTCCGCAGCTCGGCGCGGACGAGACCACCAGGGCGGTGGAAGCCGCCGAGCGCGCCTTTCCGGGCTGGGCCAAGCACACCGCCAAGCAGCGCTCCAACATCCTGCGCAAATGGTTCGAGCTGATCACAGCCAACCGCGAGGACCTCGCACTGATCCTCACCTCGGAGCAGGGCAAGCCGCTCTCGGAGGCGCTCGGCGAGGTCGATATTGGCGCGGCCTATATCGAATTCTTCGCCGAGGAAGCGAGGCGCGTCTATGGCGAGACCATCCCGACGCAGCGGCCCGATGCGCGGCTGCTCGCGATCAAGCAGCCGATCGGCGTCTGCGGCGCCATCACGCCATGGAATTTCCCGAACTCGATGATCACGCGAAAAGTGTCGCCGGCACTGGCCGCCGGTTGCACCGTGGTGCTGAAGCCCGCCAACGAGACCCCGCTGTCGGCGCTGGCGCTGGCCGTGCTCGCCGAGAAGGCGGGCATCCCCAAGGGCGTGCTCAACATCATCACCGGTGACGCGCCGCCGATCGGCAAGGTGCTGTGCGAGCATCCGGCCGTGCGCTTCGTCGGCTTCACCGGCTCGACCGCGGTCGGCAAGATCCTCTATCAGCAGGCCTCCGTCGGCGTGAAGCGGCTCGGCCTCGAGCTCGGCGGCAATGCGCCCTTCGTGGTGTTCGACGATGCCGACATCGACGCTGCGGTCGAAGGCGCCATCGTCTCGAAGTACCGCAACATGGGCCAGACCTGCGTCTGCGCCAACCGCCTCTACGCCCAAGACAAGATCTACGACGAGTTCGTGCAGAAGCTCTCGAAGAAGGTCGCAGCGATGAAGATCGGCGACGGTACCGAGAGCGGCGTCACGCAGGGCCCGCTGATCAACATGAAGGCGGTAGACAAGGTCGAGCGCCATATCGCGGATGCCGTCAAGCGCGGCGCCAAGGTCGTGACCGGCGGCAAGCGCAGCGAGCTCGGCCGCTCGTTCTTCGAGCCCACGGTGCTCGCCGACGTCAAGTCGGACTCGCTGGTGTCGCAGGAAGAAACCTTCGGCCCGCTCGCGCCGGTGATCCGCTTCAAGGACGAGGCCGACGTCATCGCGATGTGCAACGCCTCGCCGTTCGGCCTGGCTTCGTATTTCTACTCCCGCGATCTCGGCCGCGTCTGGCGCGTCGCCGAAGCGCTGGAGTCAGGCATGGTCGGCGTCAACACCGGCCTGATCACCACGGAAGTCGCGCCGTTCGGCGGTGTCAAGGAAAGCGGCCTCGGCCGTGAAGGCTCCCGCCACGGCATGGAAGAATATGTCGAGATCAAATACGTGATGATGGCGGGGGTGTAACCCGACGATCGACGATGCGCGCCGGCGATTTGAGTTCGCCGGCGCGAATGGCATCAGCGGCAGACGTAGGCGCCGTTCACATAGACGCGGACGCACGCCGTGCCGGCAGCTGCCGCACCCGCAGCCGCGCCCCCTACGACCGCGCGGCGCGTGGTTCGACGGGCGACGCCGGCAACGCTCACGGGGGTTAACGGCCGGCCGACTCTGGCTTCAGCGCTTGGAACGCCGAACGCGATGCCGGCGTCGTTTGACCAGTTGGTCGAGCCAAAAATTCCGCAGCCCAGAGCGGCTGCAAAAAGTAACGTTCGCTTTGTGCCGACCAGCCTCATGGCAATCTCCCTAATTGTTGTACCAATCCGAGGTGATCAGCTTTCTTTGATCGTGGGCGCCTGGCTTGATCTGGATCAATGAGTCGAGATCGCGCGGCAGCAACCGCGCGCTAGATCTTCAGCTCCGCTCCCGTCACCCGCCGATACGCTTCCAGATACCGCTTGCTGGTCGCCTCCACCACGCTCGCCGGCAGCGGCGGCGGGGGAGCGTCGCCATTCCAGCGGCCGGCGCGGCGCTCGACGTCGAGATAATCGCGCAGGGGCTGCTTGTCGAAGCTCGCCTGCGGCTGGCCGGGCTTGTAGGCATCGACCGCCCAGAAGCGCGAGGAATCCGGCGTCATGACTTCGTCGATCAGGATGATGCGGCCGTCCTTGTCGCGCCCGAACTCGAACTTGGTGTCGGCGATGATGATGCCCTGCTCACGCGCCAGCTCCTCGCCGAGCGTGTAGATCGCGCGGGTCATGCTCTCCAGCGTGTAGGCGGTCTCGTCGCCGACCACGCTGCGCATCTTCGCGATGGTGATGTTCTCGTCATGGCCGGTCTCGGCCTTCGTCGCCGGGCTGAAGATCGCAGGCTCCAGCTTTTCGCTCTCGACGAGACCCGCCTTCAGCCTCTCGCCGGCAAGCGTGCCTGAGGCGGCGTATTCCTTCCAGGCCGAGCCCGAGAGATAGCCGCGGATCACGCATTCGATCGGGAAGACGGAGGTGCGTTTGCACAGCATGGCGCGGCCGAGGATCTCGGCGCGGTGGGCTTTGAGCGCCGGCACGGCGGCGATGATCTCGTCGGTGTCGGCACTGATCATGTGATGCGGCACCACGCCTTCGAGCTCGTTGAACCAGAACGCGCTGATCTGCGTCAGCACCGCGCCCTTCATCGGGATGGTCTCGCCCATCACCACGTCGAAGGCGCTGATGCGGTCGGTGGTGACCAGCAGCAGGCGGTCGTCGTCGACGGCGTAGATGTCGCGCACCTTGCCGCGTCCGATCTTGGCCAGGGGCAGGTCGCTGGAGAGCATGGTGGTCATCGGCAGAGCTTTCGCGGGCAGGGCAGGGGAATCCGACCGCGCCTGATGGTGCGGCCAGACACCGGATTAGCCTATTCCGGCAGCGGAATGAACTCGTGTTCCTGCGGAACTGCGGCGAAGCGGCCGGTTTTCCAGTCCTGCTTGGCCTGCTCGATCCGCTCCTTGCTGGAGGAGACGAAATTCCACCAGATGTGGCGCGGCCCCTCCAGTGCATCGCCGCCGAGAAACATCATTCGCGTCGCCTTGATTGCCTTCACGGTGATGCGGTCGCCGGGGCGGAAGATCAGCAGCCGCGGCCCCTCATAGCGCTCGTTCGCGATCTCGACCTCGCCCTCCACCACGTATATCGCCCGCTCCTCATGGTCAGGGTCGAGCGGCACGCTCGCGCCCGCGACGGCCGTGACCTCGGTGTAGAACCAGGGCGACACCATCGTGACCGGCGAGGTGATGCCGAACGCCGAACCCGCGATCACCCGCGCGGTGAAATCGCGCTCGGAAATCATCGGCAGATCGCCGGCCGCGTAATGCTGGAATGACGGCGCGATCTCCTCCGATCCCGCCGGCAGCGCGATCCAGCTCTGCAGGCCCAGCATCTTCTGGCCCGAGGCGCGCTGCGCGTCCGGGGTGCGCTCGGAATGCGCGATGCCGCGCCCCGCCGTCATCAAATTCATCGCGCCCGGCGCGATCTCCTGGACGTTGCCCTCGCTGTCGCGATGCATGATCGCGCCGTCGAACAGATAGGTGACGGTGGCAAGCCCGATATGTGGATGCGGCCGCACATCCATGCCCTTGCCGGAGACGAACTGCACCGGGCCGAAATGGTCGAAGAAGATGAACGGCCCGACCATCTGCCGCTTGCCGTGCGGCAGCGCGCGCCGCACCGCGAATCCGTCGCCGAGATCGCGCGTGCGCGGCACGATGACGAGGTCGAGCGCGTCGCAGGACATGGGATCGCCGAGCACGGGATCGTTCGAGGGCTGCCAGCTCATGAGGGGACTCCTTTTTGACTTTCTTGGACGCGAGCCTAGCAGGAATTTGCAGCATCGTCGCGGCAAAGGCGGCGCTCTACGCCGCGGGCCGCAACAGCGCCAAATGCACAAGTGGAAGTGGCTCTAGGCGTGGCATGCGGATCGTCCTTGAAAAAGCCGGCGCAACCAACGATGTTCGGCTGCTTTCAACTGCGACCGTTCGCCCAGCCGATGACCCTTGCCGCAACCGAGCTCGCCTTTCGCGCCGCCAGCGTCGCTCTGCTGCTGGTGCTGGCGGCGTCATTGATCGCCGATTTCCGCAACGTGCTGGCGGGGCGGCTCGGTGCTGCTCTCGCACTGGGCTTGGCCGCGCACGCGGTGAGCTATTCGGTGGGTGTCACGTCGCGGATCCCGGTATCGCATGCGCCGCTGGTTGCGCTATCGACCGGCAACATCGTGGTGTTCTGGCTGTTCACGCGCGCGCTGTTCGACGACGAGTTTCGCCTCCGCTGGTGGCACGGATGGGTCTGGGCGCTGGTCACCGCCTTCAGCTTCGCCGGCTGCGTCTGGATCGCGCCGGGCGGCCATGTGCGATTCTCGGTGACGGTGGTCAATCTGATCGTGCTCGGCTTCATCGCGCTCGCGATTGGGCAGACGATCGCCTCGTGGCCGGCCGATCTGGTCGAGCGCCGCCGTCGCGTTCGCGTGTTCATCGTCTGTGCCGGCGCGCTCTATGGCGGCGTGAATGCGGCTCTCCAGATCGCCGTCGCGGGCAGCAAAGTCGGCGATGTCGCCGATGCGATCAATACTGGCGTGCTCGCCTGTATTGTCGCGGCCATCGCCTACGCCATGATGCGCGTCGATGCCGCCGATCTGTTTCCGGTCGAAGCGAAGGCCGCGCCGGTGGTCGTTTTCGCTCCGCAAGCCGCTGAAGACGCCGCCGATCAAAAGCTCATCGATGCCCTGATGCGGCTGATGGCGGACGAGCGGGTCTATCGCCAGGAGAACATCACCATCGGCGTGCTGGCCGGTCGGCTGAAGATCCCGGAATACCGCCTGCGCCGGCTGATCAACCAGCGCCTCGGCTATCGCAACTTCAATGTGTTCCTGAACAACCACCGGATCGAGGAAGCCAAGGCCGCGCTTGCCGATCCCGCCCAGGCCGAAGTCCCCGTCATCACCATCGCCATGGACGCCGGCTTCCAGTCGCTCGGCCCGTTCAACCGCGCCTTCAAGGCCGTCACGGGCGTGACACCGACGGAGTACCGCCGGCTGAAAGTGAATGCGGCCTAAATCCTAAGCTGCTGTAATCGCAACGCGATTTCAGAATCAGCCAGTCCTCTCCGACTTTGACCAGACCATTTTCCAAATCCGGCGAGCATGCTTCTGCCCGCTCCGGCTTCCTCCCGGGCTCGCGCCCCAAGCCGGAGAAAGCCAGTGACCCGCCGCCAGATCGTCCTCCTCACCGCCACCATCACCGCTGCCGGCCTCGCGCTCGGCGTCGCGCGCGCTCGCGATGTGCCGAAGGTCGCCACCGGCTTCGTCGCCGACATCCTGTGCTCGGAGACGTTCATCTCCGGCCTCGATCCGCAGCGCAACTTCACCGAGACCACCGATGCGATGCCCGGAACGGGCCTGATCACCTGGGCCATGGACACCCGGGTCGATCGCGTCCGCAAGGACGTCACGGTGACGCTGTTCGGCGTCGGCCGCAGCCGTGCCGTCTATCGCGAGGGGCTCGGCTGCACGCTCGACCATGGCGCGGGGATTGCTGCTGTCGAGCCGCCCGCGAACGACAGGCAGCCCGCGCTTCTGCCCGAGATCGCAGGCCCTGCGATCGTGCCGCCGCAAAGCTCCTCACTTGCAGCCGCGCTCGGTCGCGCCTTCACCGAGCCGACGCAGCCGCCTTACCGGCGCACCCGCGCGGTGGTCGTGATGAAGTCGGGCCGCGTCGTCGCGGAGCGTTATGCAGAGGGCATTGGACCGGAGACGCCGCTGCTCGGCTTCTCCATGACGAAGTCGATCATCTCGGCGCTGATCGGCGTGTTGGTGCGCCAGGGCAAGCTGAAGCTCGACGGGCCCGCGCCGGTCGCGGCCTGGAAAGACCCCGATGATCCCCGACATGCCATCACGGTGGACCAGCTTCTGCGCCATACCGCAGGGCTTGCGCTCGGCAGCTCGCTGCAGGCCTCGCTCGGCTCAGCCTTCGAGCCGGTCAACCGGATGAAGTTCATGGAATCGGACATGGCCGCCTATGCCGAGACCATCCCGCTCGAGACCGCGCCAGGCGCTGCCTGGAATTATCACGACGGCAACATCATCATCCTCTCGCATCTGATCCGCGAAGCGGCCGGCGGCAATCCCGAAGACGCGTTACGCTTTGCGCGCCGCGAATTGTTCGCCCCGCTCGGCATGCGCCGTGTCGTCCTCCAGCTCGATGGCTCCGGCACGATCGAAGGATCGAGCGAGATGCTCGCACCCGCGCGCGACTGGGCGCGCTTCGGCCAGCTCTATCTCAATGACGGCATCGCCGGCGGCAGACGCATTCTGCCTGAGGGATGGGCGAACTATTCGGCGACGGCAACGCCGAACGCGTGGGTCGGCATCGGTGCCGGCTTCTGGACCAACCAGGGCGACAGCTTTGGCGCGAAGTTGCGCATCGCCCATGGCTGGCCGCGCGATGCCTTCTTCGCCAAGGGCACCATCGGGCAATACACCATCGTGATCCCGTCGGAGCAATTGGTGATCGTCCGCCTTGGCCGCTCGCCGAACGGTCCGCCGGAAGCGGACGGCGTGTTCGAGCTCGTGCGTGATGTCGTGGCCGCGACGCGGGAGAAGGGAAAGCTGGCGGGGGCGGATTGAGAAGAGCAGGTTGCTTCTTCTTCCTTCTCCCCTTGCGGGAGAAGGTGGCGCGAAGCGCCGGATGAGGGGTATCTATCCGCACGACAGATGAGAGAGATTCGTCTGCTGAGGCATACCCCTCACCCGTCTCGCCGCTGCGCGGCGAGCCACCCCCTCCCACAAGGGGAGAGTGGGAAAGATAACGACTACCTCCCCAATTCCGTCGCCTTGGCCACGCGATCGAACCGCTCCAGCGTCATGATCGCGTCCGCAAACTTCTCCGCACGCGCATTCAGCACCGGGCGCGCCAGCGTCAGGAACTTCTGCTGCATCGCCTGCGCATCCGGGAACGAATTCGGCTCTCCGGACGGATCGGCATAGAGCCGCTCGTGCACGCCGTCGTCCGTGGTGATGCTGACCCGGGCGCCGAACGGATGCGTGCGGCCGACCTCCAACCGATCATCCTGCACCACGTCGAACTTGTCGGCGAGCGCATCGATCGCGGCGTCGCCGAGGCGGTTGTAATCGTCCCAGCCGAACGAACCCTGGTCGAGCGCAAGCGCGCCGGTGAAGAACATCGAGAACTGGCCGCCGACGATCGAGGTCGGATGCCGCTTGGTCGCGGCATCGCCGGTGAGCGTGATGCCGTTGCGATGCAAGCCGATCTCGACGCGCTTCACCTGGTCGGGCGTCAGATTGTGCTCACGCCGCATCGCGATCAGCGCGTCGATTGCTGCATGCGTATAGCGGCAGCTCGGATAGGGTTTGACGCCGATCTTCATGGTCTCATAGGTCTTGCCGAGCTCGGCGACCGCCTTGCCCGGATGCGCGTCGTCGGTGTAGCCGGCGAGCAGGCCGTGCTTGCCCTCGACCGATTCCGTCGCGCCGACAAAATCGTTGCGCGCCAGCGTCGCGGCGATCACGCCGTTCATCGCGGCGGCGCCGACCTGATAGCGCTTGTTCCAGGCGCCGTTGACCAGGAATTGCAGCGAGCCCGCGGCCTGGCTGCCGGAGACGCCGAAGGCGGCGATCAGCTGCTTCTCGCTGAGGCCGAACAGTTTTCCGGCCGCCGCGGCGGCGCCATAGGTGCCGGCGGTCGCGGTCGGGTGGAAGCCGCGCGCGTAATGCGAGGTCGGGTCGAGCGCATTGCCGAGCCGGCAGCAGACCTCATAGCCCGCGACGATCGCGGTCAGCACGTCGCGCCCCGACGCGCCGACCATCTCGCCGACGGCGAAGGCGGCCGGGACCACAGGCGCGCTCGGATGCAGCGAGGAATCAGCGTGGGTGTCGTCGAAATCGAGGGAATGGCCGAGCGCGCCGTTGAGCAGGGCCGCGACCGCCGGTGTCCAGGTCTTGGTGTCGCCGAACACGGTGGATTCGCCCTTGGTGTCGAGTGCCAGCGCCTCCAGCATCTTCAGGATCGACGGGGTCGATTCCGCTTCGCTGCGGGCCCGGATCGCGCTGCCGAGGAAGTCCAGCGTCAGCACCTTGGCGCGCTCCAGCACCTCTGCCGGAATATCCCCGTATTTCAGATTGAAGACATAGGCGGCGAGCGTTGCGGTTTCGTGAGCCATCGTGTTTCCTCGTTTTGGCGCGCAAGTTAGGCGGGCTGATTTGGCCTTTCAAGCAGCCTTGCGGCCGCGGGCAGCAGCCATGCTTTTGCCTGGCCTCGAGAGGATCGGGACTTCTGACCATGGCACTCGCAAAAGAGCTGTTCGACCGGATCAGGTCGCGGCGGACCCAACTGGGATTGGCGATCCGGGTCACCGTGGCGGCGACCGCGGCCTATGCACTCGCCACCGCGCTGCATCTGCTATTGCCGCTCTGGGCGGTCCTGACCTCGCTGATCGTGACCCAGATGAGCGTCGGGCGCTCGCTGAAGGCAACGCGCGACTACATGCTCGGCACCATCGGCGGCGCGATCTATGGCGGCGCCATCGCGATCCTGATCCCCTATTCCAGCGAGGTGGGCCTGCTCGGGCTCCTGGTGCTCTCGGTCGCCCCGCTCGCCTTCATCGCTGCGATCAATCCGAGCCTCAGCGCGGCCACCGTGACCGCCGTGATCGTGCTGCTGGTTCCGACCATGCATCATTCCGATCCCATGACGTCGGCAATCGACCGCGTCAGCGAGGTTGGTGTCGGCGCGGTCACGGGACTCTTGGTCTCGTTCCTGGTGCTGCCCTCGCGCGCGGTGCGCCAGATTCGTGCTGCTGCGGCACAATTGCTCGAGCTGATCGCGGATGCCTTCACGGAATTGCTCGCCGGCCTCACGCGCGGCCGCGACAACGACGCGCTGCACCGGATCCAGGACGGCATCGGCACCGCGATGGTGGGCATGAATGCCATCGGCGCGGAGGCCGAACGCGAGCGCGCCGCCCGCCTGTCGAGCGGGCCCGACACCGGCCCGCTGCTGCGAACGGTTCTGCGGCTGCGCCACGACGTCGTCATGATCGGCCGCGCCACCGTGGTGCCGCTGCCGGTCGAGGTGCAGATGCGCCTTGCCGCTCCGCTGACCGAAGTGTCGACCGCGATCGCGCGCTTCCTGCGTTCGGCAGCCAGTGCCTTGCGCGAAGGCGCCGGCGCGCCGCCCATCCACCCCGTCCACGTCGCGCTCCAGCACTATGCCGAGGCGGTCGCCGCCGTCCGCCAGGATGGTTTGATTCGCGGTCATCCCGGCGACACCGCCGAGCGCTTCTTCGCGCTCGGCTTCTCGCTGGAGCAGATGCACCAGAATCTCTGCGACCTCGATCGTGTCGTCGGCGAATGGTCGGAGGCGGCGGCAGGTGGGCAGGCGAAGCTCGCGGAGTGAGCTGGTGCTGGAACTATCCGGCCGGTGCCATTCGCCGGTCACGCACGATCAGCAGTGCCAGAGAGACAATTCCAGCCATCAGCAACGCCCAGTCTTGTGGCACGCGAAGAAATATCGCGGCGCTGCCTCCGACAAGCGACCACAAGAATGGGATCACAAGCAGCCAGCGCGAGACCGGCGCTCTCGTCAGCAACAGCATCCCGAAACTGAAGATGGTGACGGGACACGGCGTGACCCCAAACATCGGTAGTTGGTTGGGGAGTTGACCCATCTCGAGGCCGAACAGCGGGTAGATCGCCGCTGCGTAGACCACCAACGCGACCCCGATGAATCCCGCCGGTCTCTCCGCATAGCCGAAATTCAAGTGGCTCCGAGACGCGGCAAAATAAATGAAGGCCGCAGCCTGCATTGCAAACAGCGCACCGAAAACATAGGCCAGCTTGTTGATCGATGCGAAGAAGATCAGGTGATAGACGATCCCGGTCCACGCCCACATCGACGCGAGAATTCCGGCGATGATCTGATCGGACCATCGGCCCTTGCGAAAAACCAGCGAGAAGGCCAACCCGCCCATCAGATATGCGAGAACCTGCGCCGGCCAGATGGCCCGGTTGTAACTCGCAAAAACGCCGAGGAATTGCTCGATCGTGAACGGCAGCATGATCGCGGCTCCTTCCGGATGTCAGACGCTATGCAGCCGGTGGGATGAGTCGTTTGACCGGTGTCAACGGGGACGCACTGATGGCCGCGGCATGTTGACCTATGTCGGTACGCGTGGCCGGCTTGTATCCGACGTGTCAAGCGACGGCTTTCGAGATCGCGCGGAATCTGCCCTAGCGCTTCGCCAGGCCCTTGCCCTGCATGCGCCAGACCAGGAGGTCGATGCGGTCCTGGCCGAAGAACGGCTCGTTCTCGAACACGAAGGTCGGCACGCCCCAATGGCCCGACGCGGCGTGGTCTTTCTCGTTCTCCGCAATCACCTGCTCGTAGCGATCCGGATCGGCGGTGATCGCGGCGTCCATCGCGGCGAGATCGAAGCCGGCGTTCGCGGCCGCGCGCGCGAGATGGTCGCCCTCGTTCCATCCGGCGACCGAACCATCCCACAGCACGCGCGCGATCGCATGAGTGAATGCGAGCGCGCGTCCCTCGAGCTGCGCCATCGCGCCGAGCCGGGTCAGGCGGTGGATATAGGGTTGCTCGGCCGCGACATCGAAATTCGTCTTGTCCTGCACGATCGGATCGGGCCGGGGAAAGCGGAACGGAATGCCCTCGTGCTGGGCGACGCGCGTGCTGTCGAGCACGACATAGCGAATGAAATTCGGGCTGGCCTTCTTGAAGAAGCCGGGCACGCGCACCGCGAGCGGATAGACCGGCCGCAGGTTCACGGCGAGATCATAGTCCTCCACGAGCTTCAAAGTCTTGGGCAGCGCCAGGTAGCTGAAGGGGCTGCGGAAGGAGAAGAACAGGTCGACGGACAGCGTCATTGGGCCCGCTCCACGATCGGTCCCATCATGCCGCGGAGGACGAGTTTTTGGAAGAGCATGACTTCGTAACCTGTCGGCGTCATCCCGCCAGTCTGCGCGTCAGCATCCGGAAGCGCAAGATCAGCAGCCCGGCATACACGAACGTCCCGACCGAGAACCCGACCCAGATGCCGACCGCGCCCAGCCCCGTGTGGAAGGCCAGCACCCAGGCGACGGGAAAGGCGATGCCCCAATAGCCGATCGCGGCAAACAGCAGCGTCATCCTGGTGTCGTTGATGCCGCGCAGCGCACCGCCCATGATGGTCTGAAGGCCGTCGGCGATGAAGAAGGTGGCGCCGACCAGCAGCAGCGTGGCGGTCAGCCCGACCGTAGGCGCGCTGGCTTCATTGCTCCCGAAGAACAATCGTCCCAGCTCATAGCGAGCGAGGATGATCGCGAGCGTCAGGGCCGAGACGAGCGCGATACCGAGCACGGCTGCGGCGAGTCCCGCGCGCTTCACCGCCGCCGGATCGCCCCGGCCGAAGGCGTGGCCCACCCGCACCGTCGCCGCCATGCCGATGCCGAGCGGCACCATGAACAGCACCGCGGTGACCTGCAGCGCGATCTGATGCGCGGCAATCGCGGTGGTCGAGATCAACCCCATCAGCAGCGCCGCCGAGGAGAACAGGCCATATTCCAGCAGAAGGGAAAACGAGATCGGCGCGCCGATCGCGATCAGCTGGCGCATCAGGGGCCAGTCGATCCGCCACAGCCGGGCGAGCGGGCGGTAGTCCGAAAACGGTTTGCGCAGCCCCGCGATGGCGAGGGTGGCGATGAACGTGCCGAGATTGACGAGCGTGGTCCCAAGTCCCGCGCCGAACAGGCCGAGCTCGGGCAGGCCGAACAGGCCGTGGATCAGGGCGTAGACCAGGACGGCATTGATCGGGATCGCCGCCAGCGTGATCCATAGCGGCGGCTGCGGCCGGTTCACCGCGCTCATCATGCTGCGCAGCGCGATGAAGCCGAGCGCCGGTGCGATGCCCAAGGCCAATCCGTCGAGATAGCGTTGCGCCAGCGCGGCCGATTGCGGCGCCTGGCCGAGCGCGAGCAGGATCTGCTCGCCATAGAGCGGCGAGGCCATCATCGGCAGCGAGATCAGGAATGCGACCCACAGTCCAACGCGCAAGGAGCGCCGGATCAGCCTGACGTCGCCGGCACCGAAGGCCTGCGCCGCCAGCGGCGATACCGCGGACATCAGGCCGAGGCCGAAGGTGAAGCTGACGAAATAGACCGTGTGCGCCAGCGCCGCCGCGGCGACCGCGTCCTCGCCGAGCCGCCCGATCAGCGCGAGATCGGTCGTGATCATCGCGATCTGCCCGAGCTGCGTCAGCATCAGCGGCACGGCCAGCCGCAGCGTCTCGACGAATTCCTGCGCGAGATGGTTTTGCGGCACGCCGGCTCGCGGCTGCGGACGAGGTTGCACGGTGTCGAGCATGGCGGCTCAATAGCACGGCCGGGCGACGGAAACATGGCTCTCGTGTCCCGGACGCGCGAAGCGCGAGCCGGGACCCAGGAGTCACGGGCGTAGATCTCGGCGGCATGGGCCCCGGCTCAGCAGCGCATCACTAACGTGCTGCGCTGCGTCCGGGGAAGGAGACCATTCGCGGATGCAGAGGTAGCGCCTCAGCCCTTCCGCTCCGGCACGCGCTTGATCTTCGCGCCCAGTGCGTTCAGCCGTTCCTCGATGCGCTCGTAGCCGCGCTCGATCTGGTCGGCGTTGTTGATGGTGGAGGTGCCCTGGGCGCACACGGCCGCAAGCAGCATCGCCATGCCGGCGCGGATGTCGGGCGAGGTCATGGTTGCGCCGTGGAGACGGCTGGGACCGGCGATGATCGCGCGGTGCGGGTCGCACAGCACGATACGCGCACCCATCGCGATCAGCTTGTCGACGAAGAACATCCTGGATTCGAACATCTTCTCGAACATCAGGATGACGCCCTCGCATTGCGTGGCGGTGACGATCGCGATCGACATCAGATCGGCCGGGAAGGCCGGCCAGGGCTGGTCCTCCAGCTTGGGCACGTGGCCGCCGAAATCGTCCTGGATCTTCAATGTTTGATTGGACGGCACGATCAGGTCGTCGCCCTCGACGCGGCAGACGATGCCGAGCCGCTCGAACCCCATGCGGATCGAGCGCAGATGCTCGACGCCGGCGCGCGTGATGCGCAGGGGCGAGCGCGTCACCGCGGCAAGCCCGATCAGCGAGCCGACCTCGATGTGGTCGGGCTGGATCCGGTAGGTCGTCCCACCCAGCGTCGCCGGCCCATGGACGATCATGGTGTTGGTGCCGATGCCCTCGATCTGAGCGCCGAGCGCGACCAGGAAATTGGCGAGGTCCTGCACGTGCGGTTCGGAGGCCGCGTTGCGCAAATAGGTGACGCCGTCGGCGGCGACCGCCGCGACCAGCGCGTTCTCCGTCGCGGTGACGCTGGGCTCGTCCAGGAACACGTCCGCGCCGGCCAGCCTGGGCGCGCGGAATTCGAGCCGGTCTGTCGCGGTGACCTTGGCCCCTAACTGCTCCAGCGCCAGCACATGGGTGTCGAGCCGGCGGCGGCCGATCACGTCGCCGCCGGGCGGCGGCAGCATCACTTCGCCGCAGCGGGCGAGCAGGGGGCCGGCGAGCAGGATCGAGGCGCGGATCCGCACGCACAGCTCGGGGTCGAGATCGGCGGCGCGGATGCTCTTGGCGTGGATGTGGAGCGTGTTACGGGCGGTCCATTCCGCGGACGCACCGACCGAGCGGATCAGTTCGACCAGCGTCTCGGTGTCGCGGATCCGCGGCACGTTCTCCAGCGTCACCGGATGCGAGGTGAGCAGGGCGGCGGCGATGATCGGCAGTGCCGAATTCTTGTTGCCGGACGGCTCGATCGAGCCCGAGAGCCGGTGACCGCCCTCGACGATGTATTGGATGGGCGCCACTTGCGTTTCTCGCTGTCCTGTTGCGTTGGGGCGGGCTGCTTCGGGAGCGGAAACTACCGAGAATTGAGCAGGGTAGCAATTCTGCACTTGTCGCGGCGGAAGCCGCTTATTGGCCCTGAACAGGCCCGCTGCGCCAGGCGTTTAGAACAAGCCGATGATATTGGCCACCACATAAAGGATGACGATCAGCATCAAGACGCCCATGACGAGAAAGGAGATTTCGACGGCAATGGCGCCCGCGCCAAGCGCGGCCGCGACCCCGGCCAAAAGCCTCTCTTCGCGAAACACCAGCGCGAGTACGGAGAACAGGATGGCAAGCAGGCCGAGCGAGATCGCGCCGATCGAGGACATCTCCCTCAGCTGGCTTCCCGGCGACTTTTCCCGCGGGGGCGCCTGATACTCGACGCCCTTGACCCGCGCGATCAGGCGATCCTTGAGGCGATGGCCGGTGTCGACGATCACCTTGTCCGCCGGCGGCGGCGGATACAGCACCGGTACGACCCAGTGCGGCAGCACGGCCGCGATCAACGCCAGCACTCCGACGATGCTGCCGATCACGCCGAGGCGGCGCGAGGGGAGGGCTGGGCTGGTCGTTGCGGATGCGGTCACGGCGCGGTGCTTCAGTTGCGGAACAAATTGATGACGCCGCCCTCGCCTTTGACTTCGAAATACATGAGATCGACGTAGATCGCAGCTGCGAGAACCAGCGCGCGCTCGTCTTCCGTCAGGCTGCGTTCCAGATATTCCACCAGAAAATTATCACGGTCGGTGAACAGCTCGGATCCGAGGCCGGACCATTTCTTCGCAACGCGCGCCTGCTCTCGCCCGCCACGCATGAACGGAAAGGTCCATACTTTCCAGAGTGGCGAAGTGACTTCGAGCACCACTCGTCCCTGCGCATCGTGCACATGGAAGCGCTTGGTGAAGATCGAAAACTGACGCTCGATGGTTCCTATGAGGCGGTCGTCACGCGAGCGCAGCTCCAGACATTGAAAGAAAAAGCGGAAGGGATGAATGCCGCGCATGACCGGCTGTCGGGCGGCATCGAAGAAATGCACCTCGAAGGAGCGCCAATGCCCGAAGAGCTGACGAAACAGGAAGCCGAGAACTCCCTTTTGCTGTTCGGCAGCATAGAGCAGATCGCGGCCATTTTCGTCGCGAATGCGATATTTGTTGCGGGTTTCGAGGCCGAAGAGCTCGGCCATTTCGAACACCTGCTGCACGTACATGCGGTGCTGGTCGGCTAACATCGGCAACATTCGCTTGGACCTCTTCCAGTGCCAGCTACGCCATTTTGTCGCGGTGGCCGGGGATGAGGTTCAGGCGGCGGAGCCGCCGTGAGGGCGGTGCGCCCCCTCTCCCGCAAGCGGGAGAGGCGAAACAAGCCTCAGATGTCGATCGTCGCGCTGAGAGAGTGTTCCTGAATGAAGTCGCGGCGCGGCTCGACCACGTCGCCCATCAGCTTGGTGAAGATGTCGTCGGCCTCGTCGACCTCCTTGACCTTCACCTGGAGCAGCGAGCGCGCTTCGGTGTCGAGCGTCGTTTCCCAGAGCTGCTCCGGGTTCATCTCGCCCAGGCCTTTGTAGCGCTGCAGCGAGATGCCCTTGCGGCCGGCGTCGGTGACCGCCTCGAACAGGTCGGACGGACCGTGGACCACGTGCTCGCTGTCCTTGCGCCGCAGCTTGCCGGAGCGGGCATAGACGTCCTGGAGCTTGGGCGCGTACTCGTCGAGCTTGCGGGCTTCGGCGGAGCCGAGCAGCGCATCGTCGATGACGGCCGCTTCCTTGACGCCGCGCACCGTGCGCTCGAACACAAAACCCTGGCCCTCGACGAATTGGCCGACCCAGCCGCGCTCGACCTCCTCGGCCTGGCTGTCCAGCCGGGTCGCGATGTACTGCGCCGCGGCTGCGGCGTTCTCGGGGTTGCCGTACACCGACTTGTTCAGCACGCCGGTGATGGCGGCCTGCTCGACCACCTTGCGGTTATAGCGGCTGTGCAGGTTGCGCAGGATGCTGCGGACGATTCGAGCGTCGTCGACCAGCGCGCGCAGGTCGCGGCCGGTGCGGTCACCGCCGTTGCCGGGCATATACACGCAGTCGTCGAGGCCGGCGTCGATCAGGTAATCCTCCAGCGCCCGCTCGTCCTTGAGATATTGCTCGGACTTGCCGCGTGAGACCTTATAGAGCGGCGGCTGGGCGATATAGAGATAGCCGCCGTCGATGATGTCGCGCATCTGCCGGTAGAAGAAGGTCAGCAGCAGCGTGCGGATGTGGGCGCCGTCGACGTCGGCGTCCGTCATCACGATGATCTTGTGATAGCGCAGCTTCTCGATCGAGAACTCGTCGCTGATGCCGGTGCCGAGCGCGGTGATCAGCGTGCCGATCTGCTCGCTTCCCAGCATCTTGTCGGGGCGCACGCGCTCGACGTTCAAGATCTTGCCGCGGAGCGGCAAGACGGCCTGGAATTCGCGGTTGCGGCCCTGCTTGGCGCTGCCGCCTGCGGAGTCGCCCTCGACGATGAACAGCTCGGACTTGGCCGGGTCCTTCTCCTGGCAGTCGGCGAGCTTGCCGGGCAGCGAGGAGACCGAAAGGGGACTCTTGCGCGTCAGCTCGCGCGCCTTTCGCGCAGCCTCGCGCGCCGCGGCAGCCTGGATCACCTTGCCGACGATCATCTTGGCTTCGGACGGGTGCTCCTCGAACCAGGCTTGCAGCGCCTCGTTGAGCACGTTCTCGACCACGGGGCGCACTTCCGAGGACACCAGCTTGTCCTTGGTCTGCGAGGAAAATTTCGGATCGGGCACCTTCACCGACAGCACGGCGGTGAGACCTTCGCGGCAGTCGTCGCCGGTCAGCGCGATCTTCTCTTTCTTGGCGTTGGCCTCGGCATAGCCGTTGACCTGGCGTGTCAGCGCGCCGCGGAAACCGGCCAGATGCGTGCCGCCGTCACGCTGCGGGATGTTGTTGGTGAAGCACAGCACGTTCTCGTGGTAGCTGTCGTTCCACCACAAGGCCGCCTCGACGCCGATGCCGTTGGCTTCCGCGCGCACCATGATCGGGGCCGGCACGATCGCCTTCTTGTTGCGGTCGAGATATTTGACGAATTCCTCGACGCCGCCGGAATAGTGCATCTCCTCGCGCTTCTCGACCGCATGACGCATGTCGGACAGCGCGATGTTGACCCCGGAATTGAGGAAGGCGAGCTCGCGCAGCCGATGCTCGAGCGTCGCGAAATCATATTCGATGTTCTTGAAGGTCTCGGACGAGGCCAGGAACGTCACCTCGGTGCCGCGCTTGCCCGGCGCGTCGCCGACCACCACCAGCGGTGCGACGGCATCGCCATGGGCGAACTCGATATAGTGCTCCTTGTTGTCGCGCCAGATGCGCAGGCCGAGCTTGCTCGACAGCGCGTTGACGACGGAGACGCCGACGCCGTGCAGGCCGCCGGAAACCTTGTAGGAGTTCTGGTCGAACTTACCGCCGGCGTGGAGCTGGGTCATGATGACCTCGGCCGCCGAGATGCCTTCGCCCTTGTGGATGTCGACGGGAATGCCGCGGCCGTCGTCGCGCACGGTGACGGAATTGTCGGCGTTGAGCACGACATCGACACGCGTGGCGTGGCCGGCCAGCGCTTCGTCGATCGCGTTGTCGACGACCTCGTAGACCATGTGGTGCAGGCCCGAGCCGTCGTCGGTGTCGCCGATATACATGCCCGGGCGCTTACGGACGGCATCGAGACCCTTGAGCACGCGGATCGATTCCGCGCCGTAGTCGCTCGGATTGGACGGCTCGTTTTCGGCAGCGGGCTGCCGAGCAGGTTCTGTCATGAGAGGCCTTCGAAATGTCGCCCGAATCAGCGGCGCAAAAGGCGCTGATTTGCAGGCTATTTGTGCCATGAAAGCGAGATTGCGCCTAGCGCAAAGTATGCTGCCGCAACCCTTTGAGGAGATAGGGTTTTTTGGCGAGTTTTCAAGGCGTTTGGGGGCCGATTTCGGGGCCCGTGAAAAGCCCGATTCGAGACCCCGTTCCGGGTCCTCAAAGACGTGGATTTTGCGGGGCGCGGAGCCTCTTCCCAAGGCGCCTCGGCGCCGCGGAGCGGCCGTCGGCTCAGTAGATCTGGTCGGACTCGCCGTCGCCGTCACGCAGCTTGAGGAACCACGCTTGGTCCGCGGCCAGCGTGATGGTGTCGCTGCGCACCAGATGACCCGACACGTGCAGGGTGTAGGAATAGGTGCCGGGCGGCAGATCCAGCGTTTGCGGATGATTTAAGCCGCCCGCGATCTTGACGATTTGATCGTTGATCGCGAGCGAGGCCACATCAGGCACGAGATAGCCGAAGATCAGCCGTGCTTGTCCTGGCATTGGCAGGAAGTTGGCCTTGGCCGCGGCCTGCGTATTTCGCTGCACCAGGTCGATCGTGGTCTCGCCCTTGGCACGGCCGAGCGTCAGCGTGCCCGGCCCCTTCGGAGAGGCGAAGGCGAGCAGGGCGCGATCGGCGGTGACCACCGTGCCATCGGGCTTTTCCTGCCAGCCGCGCTTTCCAAGCTCCGTGCGGTAGAAGGCGAGGACGTCGCCGAGCTCGGCGGGCACCTCGGCCTTGAGCTCGAGCCGGAGCGGGACTTCGACCCCGTCCGCGCTGGTGCGGCTGAAGCTCGAGTGGCTGGCTCGCGTCGGCACGGGCATGTCGGCGTGGGCATCTGCTGCGGTCAGCGGCTGCTGCGAGCAGCTCGCAAGCAGAGTGAGACTGCACACCAACAGCCGCCATCGTGCCGGGACCTTCGTCCCGCGTCTTGCCGTCGTCATGTCCATTCTCCCGGAAGGTCGCGCGTCATGATCTTCGCGCGATGAGGTGGCTGCGACATTGTCGCGGCCACCTCCGACCAACTGGTCGCCCCATGAACCTGATGGGTTCAACCTGGCCGGGACAGGCACAGGGGATCAATACATCTGCAGCGGCAGCACGGCGCCATCAGGGCCCACCACGAGGCCCCAGGCATCGCCGGCCGCAACGGTGAGGCTCTCGGTGCGGGCGGGATGTCCGGGCACGCGCAGGGCGTATTGGTATTTGCCGGGCGGCAGATCGACCATCGGACCTTTCGGCGATTGCGGGCCGCCGGCGCCGGCCGCGATCTTGACGGTCTGCTTGTTGATGGTGAGCGACGCTTCCTTCGGTCCGATATTGCCGAGCATCAGCCTGGCCTGGCCCGCCTTGGGCATGATGTCGGCCTTGACGGCGGCTTCCGGATTCTTTTGCGCCAGACTGACCGTGGTCTCGCTCTTGGCACGGCCGAGCTTCAGCACCGCCGGGCCTTGCGGCGAAGTGAAGTCGATCTGCGCGCGCTCCGCCGACACAATGGCGCCGTCGGCCTTTTCCTGCCAGCCGAGCTTGGACAGCTCCGTGCGGTAAAACGCCAGGACGTCGCCGAGCGGGGCCGGGATGCTGGCTTCGAGCTCGCGGCGGAACGGCGTCTCGCTGCCCGGCATCTTGGTGGTGGCGAGCGAGGTCGACGACCGCTGCGTCGGTACGGGCAACTGGGATTCGGTGTCGGGCTTGAGCGGCTCGGACGATTTGGCCTGCGCTTCCACGGGCTTGGCGGTCGCCACCTTGAGGCCCGATCCCTCGGCGCTGACTCTCACTTTCGGCCCCATCTGCATCACGGTGAAGGAGATCGACTTGCCGCTCTTGGCAAACTCCAGCATCGCCATGTTGGGCTGGTTGATGACCGAAGGCCGCTCGTTCCAGCCCAGCGGCTTCAGCGAGGCCCGGTAGAACGCGGTCAGCGCCTTCACGCTCGATCCGGACGAGAATTCGAGGCTGCCGTCGTCGCCTTTGAATCTGACGTCCTCGGCGGTCTCCGGCAGCGGCACCGGCGTCTTGCTGTCGGCAAGTGCACCGAGCGGCGCATCGGACAGCGCGGCCGCCTGCACCTTGCGCCGCGCTTCGTCGGCGGCGATGACCTGCTTGGCCATCGCCTCGGCGTCTTTCATGAATTTCTCGTCGGCCTCCTTCTTCGCCTTGGCACGGGCCGCAAGCGCGGATTCCTTCACCTGTGCGGTCAGGCTGACCATGGTGAAGTCATATTTGCGGCCAAGCCGCAGCACGCCGGTCTCCTCGGCGTTGGAGATCTTGAGCGCAACGTCGTCGCCGGGGATGAGCGGGGCGCTGCCATCCTCCTGCCAGCCTCGCGCAGCGAGCTCGCGATGATAGAAGGCGAGCACGGCAGGCAGCTCGGCCATCGCGGCGGCGCTCATCTCGCGCTTGTTGGAGCTCGCGCTGCCGAGGCCCCTGGCCGACTTGGTCGGATTCGGCCGCGGCAGGCCGGCAACATCGCTATCGGCGGTGAGATCGGCGGGCAGCACGAAAGGCGCGATCCGGACATCGACATCGGTGCGGCCGTCGTTGCGCTTCGTCAGCGTCAGCATCACCGGCTTCTGCTTGTAGAACTGCGTCGTGTCGCCCTCGGGATGGTCGTAGAATGCGCGCATGCCGTTCGGAACGGCCTCGTCGAGGCCCGTCGTCGTCCAGCGTGCCGCCGTTTCCGCCGTGAGCTTGCGCCAGCCGATCGCCTCCATCTGGCGAGTGTAGAATTCCGACGTCGCATCGAGCGCGCCCGGCGCGATGCAGCCGAGATAGGGCCTGGTGCCGTCGAACACGAGATCGCTCGCGCCGTCGGGGAACGGTACGTTCGAATAGATCCGGTCGGTCGTGTAATAGACCACGGACTGATCGGGCCGGCCGCCGGCCTGCGTGAAGTGAACGGACAGGCCTTGCCGTCCCTTCTTGAATTTCAGCGTGGTGCTCTTCTCCTCCAGCGGCAGCACATAGGGCACCCAGCCCTCGGCACTCAGGAGTTTTCGCACCGCCTGTGACGTCACGGCCGGCGGCGTCGGCACGCGATATTCGACGCGGTAGGGATCGGGGCGCGAAGTGTCTTCCACCGCGCCCTCGAGCTGCGGCAGTGCGTGGACGTCGACGATGCCGGCATCGGCCGCGGCGGCAACCGAGCTGCTCGCCAACAGGAAGAGGCCGCATGCAAGCAGCCGCCAGCGTGCCGGGACCTGCGTCCCGCGCGTCATCCTCGACATCGTCACTTCTCCAAGGGGCGTGGCGCGGCGCATCGGCTCGCGCGCAATTGCAGGCTGCGGCACCGTCGGCGCGGCCTCTGACCAGAAGTCGCGACAGGAACCCGTGAGGTTCAAAGATCGCCGATGCTCCGGAAGCGCTCAATACAGCTGGAGCGGCGGCCAGAGGTCTCCGTCGGGCCCGACCGTGAGCTCCCAGGTATCGCCGGCCACAATGTCGAGGGTCTTCGTGGTGGCCGAACGGTCCGGCACGCGCAGCTCGTAGGAATAGCGGCCGGGCGCCAGATCCAGCGAGAGCGCGCTTGTGCCGGCGGCGCGCTTGACGGTTTTCGCGTCGATCGTGAGCGTGGCATCCGTCCCGCTGATGTTGCTGAACACCAGCATCGCCTGGCCGGGCTCGGGCATGATATTCGCCCGGCTCGCCGCATCTGCGTTCTTCTGCACGATATGGATCGAGGTGCTGCCGTCCTTGCGGGCGAGCTGCAGTGCGGCGGGCCCGAGCGGGGAAGCGAAGGTGAGCTGGACGTGATCGGCTGCGATCACCGCGCCTTCGGGCTTTTCCTGCCAGTCGAGCTTTCCGAGCTCGGTGCGATAGAAGCTGACGACGTCGCCGAGCTGTGCAGGCACCGTGGTTTCGAGCCTGGTGCGGAGCGGAGCTTCGATGCCGGGCATCACCGTGGTGTGGGTGCTGCGAAAGCTGTAGCGGGCCGGCGCGGGCAGTTTGGCGGCGGGGTCCAGCGTCAGCGCGGGCGAGAACAACGGCGGCAGATTCGACACGAACGCGCCGGCGCTTGCGGCGAGCAGGCAGCTTGCGAGGAGAACGAGGCCGCACGCAATAGGTTGCCATCGTGCCGGAGCTCGCGCCCCATGCCCCATCGTCGCCATGCCTGTGCTCCAAAGGATATCGCGCGTGTCCGAGATATTCGCGCGATGGCCGCGTGTCGCGGCCTCAAGCAGCTAGTCGCCGGCGGAAACGAGCGGGTTCAACGCGGCGGCTTAGCTTCGGGCGGAGACTCGTCCGCTCTCGACGTCAAACACTTCGCCTCCCGCGCCGATCTCGGCGAAGGCCGCCGGGTCGGCGCCGGTGAGCCAGACCTGCGCCCCGAGCTTCTTCAGCTCGTCGAACAGCGCGGCGCGCCTGCTGGGATCGAGATGCGCGACGACCTCGTCGAGCAGCAGCAGCGGCACGATGCCGGTCATCTCGGCCACCAGGCTCGCATGCGCCAGCACGAGGCCGATCAGCAGCGCCTTCTGCTCGCCGGTCGAGGCGTCGCGCGCCGGCATGCTCTTCGGCGCATAGATCACCTGGAGGTCGGTGAGATGCGGGCCGTCGGTGGTGCGGCCGGCGATGGCATCGCGCGGACGGTTGTCGCGCAGGATCTGCCGGTAGCGGTCCTCGACCGAGGTCGCGGTCTCCTGAAGCAGCGCATTCTCCATCCAGCCGTCGAGCGCGATCTGCGCCGACGGAAACGCGGACGCCTGCGCGCGCGCATTGAGCATGCCGGTCAGCCTTGCCGCCGTCTGGCCGCGCGTGGCCGCGACCGCGACCGCGAGCTCGGCGGTCTCGCGCTCGATGGCGTCACACCAATGGTCGTCGTAATTGCGGGTCTCGAGCAGGCGGTTGCGCGAGCGCAAGGAGCGTTCCAGCGCGTTGATGCGGCTGGAGTGCTCGCTGTCGATGGCGAGCACGAGGCGGTCGAAGAAGCGCCGCCGCTCGGAGCCTGCGCCCATGAACAGCCCGTCCATCGCCGGCGTCAGCCAGACCATGCGGATGTGATCGCCGAAGGCTGCCGCCGACCCCACCGGCTCGCGGTCGATGCGGCAGCGACGGCTGACGGCGGCGTCAGCGCGCGGTGCATCGATGCCGGTACCGAGCGTCGCCAGCCCCAGCGCGCCCTCGACCTGCGCCGACACCGCCCAGGAGCCGTCGCCCTGGTTGTCGGCGACGTCTTCCAGCGTGGCGCGCCGCAGGCCGCGCCCCGGCGACAGGAACGAGATCGCCTCGATGCAATTGGTCTTGCCCGCCCCATTCGGCCCGACCAGCGCCACCAGGTCAGCCGCCGTCTCGAGCCCCCCCGCCCGATAATTGCGAAAATGCGTCAGCGTCAGGCGATGAATGCGGGAGGGGGTCATGCTAGCTCGTCATTGCCGGGCTTTACTTCCCTCCCCCCTTGTGGGGGAGGGTGGCGCCTCACGCAGTGAGGCGACGGGTGAGGGGTATCTTACCGCCCGGCAAGCTTTGCAAGGATATCCTCCAATACGGAAGTGGACTGCTGAAGCACGTCATTGTTCCAGTAGCGCGCGATGGCAAAGCCTTCAGTAAATAGAGCTGCGTCACGATCCGCATCGCTTCGCGATTCTGCATGCTGGCTTCCGTCGATTTCGATCACGAGACGCTTGTCGAAACAGACGAAGTCGAGGATGTAGTTTCCGAATGGGACCTGTCGGCGGAACTTGTATGCCGACAGGCGGCGGTCTCTGAGCAGGCGCCACATCGCTGCTTCCGCATCCGTCGGTTCGTGCCGCATGTTCTTCGCGAATTGGCGGAGACGTTTGGGGACTGGCCGATGGGATGGCTCCTGCGGCACGAACCCCTCACCCGACTGAGTGTGTATCCGCCTGCGGAGATGCCCTCTCCCACAAGGGGAGAGGGCACAGCAACGTGCATCGCGCTTGTTTCGACGAGGAAAACTGTAGCTTTACCCTCTCCCCTTGTGGGAGAGGGTGGCTTCGCGCAGCGAAGCCGAGTGAGGGGTTGTCTCCACACAGAAGGTGTCGCGAGAGGAGGAACACGTCCCTCACACCCGCATCGGCATCAGCACGTACAACGCGCTCTTGTCGTCGCGGTCTTGCACGAGGGTCGGCGAGCCGGGATCGGCGAGCTTGAGGGTTGCGACGTCGCCTTCGATCTGGGCGGCGATGTCGAGCAGATAGCGAGAGTTGAAGCCGATATCGAGGGCGTCGGAGGCGTATTCCACCTCGAGCTCTTCGGTCGCGCTGCCGGAATCCGGATTGGTCACTGACAGCACCAGCTTGCCCGGCGACAGCGACAGTTTTACCGCGCGCCCGCGTTCGCTGGAGATGGTGGAAACGCGGTCGACCGCGTTCTCGAAGTCCTTCTTGTCGACGACGAGCTCCTTGTCGTTGCCTTGCGGGATGACGCGGCCGTAATCGGGGAAGGTGCCGTCGATCAGCTTCGAGGTCAGCACGACGTTGCCGATCGTGAAGCGGATCTTGGCCTGCGACAGCTCGATCGTCATCTCGGCGTCGGTATCCTCGATCAGGCGCTGCACCTCGCCGACGGTCTTGCGCGGCACGATCACGCCGGGCATGCCCTCGGCGCCCTTGGGCTGCACCAGATCGAGCTGGGCGAGGCGGTGGCCGTCGGTGGCGACGCCGCGCAGCGTTGCGGCCTTGGCCGTGCCCGCCGCGTGCAGATAGATGCCGTTGAGGTAATAGCGCGTCTCTTCGGTCGAGATCGCGAACTGGGTGCGGTCGATCAGCCGCTTGACGTCCTTGGCGGCGAGCGAGAAGGAGTGCGACATGTCGCCGGCGGCAAGATCCGGGAAGTCGTTCTCGGGCAGCGTCTGCAGGGTGAAGCGCGAGCGGCCGGCGCGGATCGCCAGCACCGCGCGGTCACCGTCGGCCTCCAGCACGATCTGCGAACCATCCGGCAGCTTGCGCACGATGTCGTAGAACATGTGCGCCGGCACGGTGGTGGAGCCCGCGGTCGCGGTTTCCGCTGGCAACGTCTCGGTGACCTCGAGGTCGAGGTCGGTCGCCTTCAGCGACAGCTTGGCGTTCTCGGCCCGGACCAGCACGTTGCCCAGGATCGGAATCGTGTTGCGGCGCTCGACCACGCGGTGGACATGGCCCAGCGACTTCAGGAGTTGCGCGCGTTCGACCGTAACCTTCATTGCACTACTCGCCCGATCCCCAAGGAAACACAAATTTGAGAACGCCGGGCGGCGGGACGCGCGCCACGGCACCGAAGACCCCGGAAAGCCGGATCATCCAGCCGATATGACCAAAGCTGTCAGGGTCGCGCAAGGTGGCTCGGATGGCCCCCGGATTCAAGAGATCGGAGGCAGTTCCCCACGATTTACCGCCCAAAACGAAAACCGCCGCCCAGGCGAGGCCGGGGCGGCGGCAGAATGGCAGGAGCGCCTAGGCGTTTATTCCTGAAGCTGGCGCTTCAGCGACTCCACTTCCTCCGACAGCGCGGTGTCCTTGGAGACCAGGGCCTCGATCTTGCGCACGGCGTGCAGCACCGTGGTGTGGTCGCGTCCGCCGAAGCGGCGGCCGATCTCGGGGAGCGAGCGCAGGGTCAGCGTCTTGGCGAGATACATCGCCACCTGGCGCGGGCGCACCACGTTGGCGGTGCGGCGCGAGGACAAGAGGTCGGACCGGCTGACATTATACTGCCGCGCCACCACGCGCTGGATGTCCTCGATCTTGATCCGCTTCGGCTCCTGCGGCCGGACCAGGTCGCGCACCTCGTGCTCGGCCATCTCCAGCGTCACCGGCCGGTTGTTGAGCTTGGAGTGCGCCAGCAGGCGGTTGATGGCGCCCTCGAGGTCGCGGCCGTTATGGGTGATGGTGCGCGCCAGATAATGCAGCACCTCTTCCGGCACCTCGAACGTCGCATGATGGGTGCGGGCGGCGGCGACGCGCGACTTGAGGATGCCGTGGCGCAGCTCCTCGCCGAGCGAGCCCATCTCGACCACGAGGCCGCCGGCGAGCCGCGAGCGCACGCGGTCGTCGAGGCTTTCGAGATCGGACGGCGGACGGTCGGCCGCGATCACGACCTGGCGGCCGGCGTCGATCAGCGCGTTCAGCGTGTGACAGAACTCGGCCTGGGTCGACTTGCCTTGCAGGAACTGGAGGTCGTCGATCACCAGCACGTCGATGCCGCGCAGCGCTTCCTTGAAGGCCAACGCCGTCTGCGTCTTCAGCGCGGCGACGAAGCCGTACATGAACTTTTCAGCCGTGAGATACAGCACCTTGCGCTCGTTGCCGGAATTGCCGGCCCAGGTCACCGCCTGCAAGAGATGCGTCTTGCCGAGGCCGACACCGGCATGGATGTAGAGCGGGTTGAACATCACGGGGTCGCCGCGGCGACCTTCCGCGACCTGACGCGCGGCCGCATGCGCCAGCGTGTTGGAGCGGCCGACGACGAAGCTCGCGAAGGTCAGGCGCGGATCGAGCGGCGAGCCGCCGAGCGCGTCGTGATTGGCCGAGACCGGCGCAGTCGCGGTCGAGCGCAACTCCGGGGTCGGCGTGCGCCGCGTCTCGACCGGCACCGGGGCTTCCTTCTGCGCCACCGGACGCACGGCCGTACGCACCGTGAGGTCGATGCGATGCACTTCCGGCATCTCGGCCTGCCAGCACGACAGCACGCGCTCGGCATAATGGGCCTGGATCCAGCTCTTCAGGAAGCGTGTCGGCACCGAGAGCCGCACGCTCTCCTCCTGCACGCCTTCCAGATCCATGCGCGCAAACCAGCTCGTGTAGACGTCTTCGCCAACGCTCGAGCGCAGCCGACCCTTCACGCGTGACCAGCGATCCTGTTCCATTGTCATCGTCAGAAAACTTTTCTTGAGAGATAAGGTTGCGTGGTGAGCGCCATGCAGAGTTCCTGCCGCCAGGGTTTCTGTCATGGTGCGACCTCAGAGCGAGTCCATCGTCAGGCATGGCTCCGCCGCTCGGCGAGAAACGCCGCGTCCGGTCAGCGATGTCAGAGATGGAGGGTTCGCGAGGTCAGCGCGTACTCGGCGCTCCGTCACACGCGGGAGGCTGGAGGTCGGACTGATCTAAACCGGCATCGTTCGAGTAGGAGACGTGATTCAATACCGCGTTGAGTCCGTAAGACATGATACCTCCCCGTCCTGCCGTGATTGCTCACGACAAGGTCCTGCGTGTCCAAAAGACAGCCGCGGCTTACGATGTCGCGGATGCCTGCCCGTGTACTAGTCGTCCGCTCGACTTCGCCCAACTTGCGTGTCGGGGTAGCGTTGCGACGTCTCTCATGTGCGCTTTCCGCACGAGGCGGGAAGATCCCGCTTGGAGACATTCAGACAAACAGCTACCATTCCCACATTGCTATGGGTTGTGAACCGACATCGCTTTTTGAAGCGTCGCCTACGTGCACACCGCCGCCGATTTGCACGCTCGCCCCGTTTCCTAAACCGCGCTGGTCTGAAGATCGTGGGCGCCGCTGACGACCTAAGGAATACACTAAGCGGAAAGACTCGCAACGAATTGATTCACACTTGAGCCACCAAAAAAACTTGACGTCGGTTAACGTCGCACGCGAGTTGTGCACAGGCTTCGGACCAAGTTTTTGGATTCGTGCACAGAATCGAAAATGCCGCGCCTCATGTGACAATTCTCCGCCACCGCCAACTTTTTTTTAAAAATTTGTCATGCACGCGACGCGCGAGGCGAGTTTTCCAAATGCTTGCGCTCGCTATGTCGATAAGTGATTAGCGAGACATCGTTTTTTGAGTCTCGTTTCACAGGGTAACTCCAGTGCGGGATGTGTTCCGGTGAATCTACGGTGTGTAGAACTTTCGTCTCTATGGGATTCAATTCGAGGCCGCAGCACAAGGGTTTTTGCAACGCGGTGAAGTTTCCGCTGTTGCAAGACCGCCGCTGCAAGACATCGGCAAGTAGAACTACGGAATGAAGAATAGCGCAGGCGGTGCGAACCTTCGGATCGACGATCGATCCTGCGTGTCTGCTTTCCGTGAATATGACAGCCAACAAAAAAGCCCGGCGCGATGCCGGGCTGTTTGACGTGTGCGATGTTCGATCGGTCGACCGATCGAGCGGCCGTGACGCGGCAAGCCTACTTCCGCAAGCTTGCCCGGCGAGCTTACTTGGCGAGCTTGGCGATCTGCGCGGTGAGGCGCGAGACTTTGCGGCTGGCGTTGTTCTTGTGAATGATGTTGCGCTGGGCGGCGCGCATCAAGGCGGGCTCGGCATTCGCCAGCGCCTTCACGGCGGCGGCGCGGTCGCCGGTCGCGATGGCTTCCTCGACGGTGCGCACGGCGCCGCGCATCTGGGTGCGGCGCGACTTGTTGACGGCGGTGCGGCGGGCGATCTTGCGCGTCGCTTTCTTGGCGGAAGTGGTATTGGCCATGGTCTCAATATCCTTTGCGGGTACCGGTCGCGTCTTGGTCGGGTAGCGCCGGCTTGCTTGACCGCGTAATCGACGCTCGGATTTAGGGTGTTCGGTTGCTGGGCCGTCCCGGGAACATGAGGCCTCCACGGGCTCTAAGCTCGCGTGGCCTGCAACTGCTCAAAGAACAGCGGCGGCAGGATTGCGCCCGCCGCCAGTTGGCGCCCTTATAGAGAGGGTCTGCGGCACCGTCAACGCTTTCCGGGCTGGAAAAGCGGCCTTGGGGGGCTCCAGGGGGCGCCGTAACGCCCTGAAGAGGTTGAATTTCTGCCGTCGCCCGGCTATGGGCTGGCGGCGTTTTGTTTGGGTCCTCCGATCGGACGACCATATAAGGTGAGGCATGATCCGCGGTTTTTTCCGACTGATTGGGCTGTTGCTGCTCGCCGGCGGGTTCATCTTCATGGTCTATGACGGCGCCCGCTGGGTGGCCGACCAGACCCTCAAATTCACCCGGTTCGGCCAGTTCTGGAACGACATCAATCAGGCCAGCCAATCGGCCTTCCGCACCTGGGTCGAGGCCAAGGCGCCCTGGCTCTGGACCTCGGTGATCCGCCTGCTGCTGGATCAGCCGGTCTTTGCCGTCCTCGGCATTCTCGGCATCCTGCTGATGATCCTGTTCCGGCCGCGCAAGCCGCTGATCGGCTATTCCCGGGATTGATCTTCAATTCCCCCGGGATTGACCTTCAATTCCCGCGTGGGTCAAGCGCTGCGCAGCGCGCGGCGTAACACCGCTGCTTCCGCTCACGTAGAGCCCTATATTCCCACCTGATCGCGAGCACGCCCCGCCTCAAGCATCTGCTCAGGCGGCGGACGGCTCGTTCTGCGGAGACCCATCATGCTGTTCATGCGCAAGACCACCGCATTGCCGAGCGCAGCCGAGGCGCTGCCCGGCCGTGCCCAGGCCATTCCGACCGCGACCACCCATTTCGTCAACGGCAGCAGGCTCAAGCCGCCTTATCCCGCCGGCTTCGAAACGGCCGTGTTCGGCCTCGGCTGCTTCTGGGGCGCCGAGCGCAAATTCTGGCAGCTCGGCGACGGCATCTACACCACCGCTGTCGGCTATGCCGGCGGCCACACGCCGAATCCGACCTATGAAGAGACCTGCTCGGGCCGCACCGGCCACACCGAAGTGGTGCTGGTCGTGTTCGATCCGAACAGGATCTCCTACGAGACGCTCCTGAAGACGTTCTGGGAGAGTCACAACCCGACGCAGGGCATGCGTCAGGGCAACGACGTCGGCACGCAGTACCGAAGCGCGATCTACACCACGTCCGATGCGCAGAAGGCGGCGGCCGACGCCTCGAAGGCGCTCTATCAGAAGGCGCTTGCTGCAAAGCGCCTCGGTGCCATCACCACCGAGATCGCGCCATCGGGCGAGTTCTATTTCGCCGAGGACTACCATCAGCAATATCTGGCGAAGAACCCCGCCGGCTATTGCGGCCTGGGGGGCACCGGCGTGTCCTGCCCGATCGGCGTCGGTGTGAGCGCGTAGTCTCACCAGAACCTCCGTCATGGCCGGGCTTGTTGATTAGCCCGGGCATGACGGCGTGTGCGGCTGCTATCGCGTCGCCACCGTCATCATCACCCGCAAACGCTTTATTAACCATAACCGGTGCATCACTTGAGCTGTCTCGTTTCGAGGGATGGGTCCGGTGCCAGTTGCACGCGCGTTTCGATCGTCGATCACGGCAGTGGCCTTGGCAGCGTCCGCCGCGCTGAACCTTGGCGGCTGCATGCAGACCGCCGGCCCTGTCGCTGTGATGCAGCCGCGCGCCGATCTCGACTCGATGGCCTATGGCCAGCCCTATGGCGCTCCTCCGCCGGTCGTCGTTGCCAATAACGGCGGCGGCGCCATCGCGGCGCTCAGCAATTCCTTTGCCGCTTCGCCCGCCCCCATGCCGGTCGGCTACGCCGCGCCGATGGCGGCGCCGGTGCGCTATGACGCCTCCTACCATCTCGACGCCGGCGACAAGCTTCGCGTCGTGGTCTACGGCCAGGAAGGCCTCACCAACAGCTACGCCATCGATGCCGGCGGCTCCATCACCATGCCGCTGATCGGCGCGGTGCCGGCCCGCGGCCGCACCACCGCGGGCCTTGCCGGCGAGATCGCCGCGCGCCTGCGCAACGGCTACATCCGCGAGCCCTCGGTCGCGGTGGAGATCGAGGCCTATCGCCCGTTCTTCATTCTCGGCGAAGTCACCGCGCCCGGCCAATATCCTTACGTGCCGAACATGACGGTCGAAAGCGCGGTCGCTATCGCCGGCGGTTTCTCGCCGCGCGCCAAGCGCGACGTGGTCACCGTCACGCACACCGAGAATGGCGGCTCCATGCGCGCCGTGGTGCCGCTCGGCACGCCCTTGAACCCCGGCGACACCGTGTTCGTCGGCGAGCGCTGGTTCTAAGACTCTCTCCTCTCGTCATTCCCGGCCTGCGCCTGTCGGCGCATCCCGGAATGGCGGCGGGGATGTCGCCAGATTTCTACCTCCGAAAATCCAGCCGTCCCTCCGGAAAACATCCGTCGATCCTGTCCGTGTCGACCACGACGCCGACCCATGGCCGCGTGATCGCCGGCGTGGTCAGGTTGATATATTTCCCGACCAGCCGGTCCGCGCCCTCGCGCGCGGCCTCGATCAGCCCGTGCCGGCGGCCATTGTCCCAGTCGAAGCGCAGATAGATCCGGCCGGCGGCGATGCGGATCTCCGCGCGCCCCTGTTTCCACCTGTCCGGCCTATCGCCGGCAATGGTCGGATCGGCGCCACCGTTCCAGCGGCTGGCCCAGATGCCTTCGAGCGGATCGGGTGGCGCTGCGATCGCTGCCCACGCCGCCGCATTGCCGTCCGCCGCATCGCCGGGCAGCGTGGCCGTCGCGGCATAATCCATCACCTCGGAATCATCGGGCGAGGGGACGTCCATGGTTCCGAAGGGATTGCGGAGGACGAGGTGCGTGTTGGCCTGCTGCATGGCGAGTTCCCGGGGAGAGTTGGCGTTGATCCGCCAGCTCTATCGCTGGATGCCGCGATGCAGCCACCCGATTTCTGCTCTCGCCTCCCGTCATTCCGGGGCGCGTAGCGCGAGCCCGGAATGACGGTTGAGAGACCTATTTCAAATGCGTCGCGAAGAATGCCATGCTGCGTGGCCAGGCGATGTCGGCGCTGGGCTTGTCGTAGCTCGCGCGCTCGTCGCAATGGAAGCCGTGCTGCGCGCCCGGATAGACGAAGACTTCCACGTCAGGCCGCTTCGACTTGACGGTCTCGACGTCGGTCAAGGGGATGCCGGCATCCTTCTCGCCGAAATGCAATTGCGTCGGCACCTTCGGCTTTTCATCCGCAAAGCGCACGACAGCACCTCCGTAATAGCCGATCGCAGCCTTCAGGCCGGTCAATCGCGTCGCCGCGACGAAGGCGATGCTGCCGCCCAGGCAGAAGCCGATGATGCCGATCGGGCCCACGCCCTTCACTGCATCGATCGCCGCCTGGGTGTCGCGCAGCATCGCGGCCCAGTCCGGATTGACGACGAACTTGCGCGCCTCGGCGATCTCATCGGGCGAATAGCCCGACTGGAAGTTCGGCGCGGTGCGGTCGAAGATCGACGGCGCGATCGCGACATAGCCTTCCCCGGCGAGGCGGTCGCAGACCGAGCGGATATGGTGATTGACCCCAAAGATTTCCTGGATCACCACCACCGCGCCCTTCGGCGCGCCCGAGGGATCAGCGCGATAAGCGCCGAGCTGGAATTTGTCGGAGGCCGTCAGCTTGATGTCTTGTCCCACGCGGGTTGTCCTTCTTTCTTGCCACGAATTCCATCTCACTCCTCATCCTGAGGAGCGCGTCAGCGCGTCTCGAAGGATGAAAGGCCGGGATGCAGCAGCGTGGCCTTCATGGTTCGAGACGCGGCTCAGCCGCTCCTCACCATGAGAGGATATATTTATTCCCACATCCAGTTCTCGCCGTAATCCTCCTTCCATCCCGCCAGCCGGCCGTGGCGGAATTGCAGGAACAGGCGGTGACGGGAGGGGATCAGGCCGCTGCCGCCGATGTTGCGCAGGGCGAGGTAGATTTCGTTGCCGGGACGCCCCCGCACATATTGCAGCGGCTGCCCCAGCGCGCGGGCGGTCTGTTCCGCATCCATGCCGAACGCGAGCGGAATGTTGTTCGACAAGGTCGCAACGAAGGGCGCGCGCGACGGCACCGCACCGAACGGCTCGGCCCGTGCCGCCGATGGCAACAGTGCCGCTATTGCGCCCGCCGCGAAGATCGCTCGCATCATGGTCGACGTCCCAATTGCCCGGCCTACCCCGGCAAGTTCTTCAGGAAAGGCTCGACGGCGTCAACAAAAGCCTGGGGCTGATCGATGTTGACGGCGTGGCCGGCGGCGGGGATCACGACCTTTTGTGCGCCGGGGATTTTTGCGGCCATGTAGTCGGACGCGGCGAGGAACGGCGTGTCGTCGGCGCCGACCACGATCAGGGAGGGCACCTTGATCTCGGGCAGCAGCTCGATCACGCGGGCATCGCGCTGGGTCAGCATGCCGCGTGCGGCGAGTGCCAGGCCCCTGGCGTTGCGATGACTGGCGGCGGCGCGCTCACGCGTTGCCGATTTCAGCACGTCGAGTCCTTCGCGGTCGAGCCTGTCGGCGGTGGCGAGCGCCCGCGCATTCCAGGCCTCGCGTGCGTCGTCCTTCTTGAAGCCGGGGCCGGTGTCGATGATCAGCAGCGCGCGGGTGGCTTGCGGATAGGCGCGATAGAACGCGAGCGACATGTAGCCGCCGAGCGACAATCCGCCGATGATGGCGCGCTCCGCGCCGACGGCATCGAGGATCGCCGCCATGTCGCCCACCGTGAGCGCTTCGCTGTACGCCTTGGGATCATCGGGATAGTCGGACTGGCCGTGGCCGCGCATGTCCCACAGGATCAGCTTGTGCTCCCTGGCGAGCGCATCGATCTGGCCATGCCACATCGCCGACGTCGAGGAATAGCCATGGGTGAGCAGCAGCGGCGGCCCGTCGCCGTGAACTTCGTAGTAGATCTTGACGCCATCCCGATTGATCCCAGGCATTTCGTCCACCCTTGTTGTTTGTTGCTCTTGTCCGCACGCATCCTAGCCTGCCGGGTTACTCGGAGGAAACCGCCGGAGTCGCCGTGGCATGCATGCCTGACGCAGGCCGCTGTTGTGTCCACTAGCTGCGTCGGCGTCATTGGCGCGGCGCACAACGAGCGGGTGCGGAGCCGGTTTTTTCTATTCGTTCCAAATTGCAATTGCCACGGCAACCGAACGCGATCATTCTCGCGGCCAAGGCTGGCGCCAGCCCGGTGGGCGTCCGCCATTCAAGTTGCCGCCGTAAGCGGCTTCATGCACCGGCAGGGGAAGACGCCTATGCCAACTCTCACCATCAACGGGCGGAGTCTGTCCGTGGATGCGGCGAACGACACGCCGCTTCTCTGGGCGATCCGCGAGCAATTGCAGATGACCGGCACCAAGTTTGGCTGCGGCGCCGGGCTGTGCGGGGCCTGCACCGTGCACGTCAACGGCGAAGCCGTGCGCTCATGCCAGACCATGGTCGGTGACGTCGCCGGCAAGAAGATCACCACCATCGAAGGCCTCTCCGCCAAGGGCGATCATCCCTTGCAGAAGGCATGGATCGCCGAGCAGGTGCCGCAATGCGGCTACTGCCAGTCCGGGCAGATCATGCAGGCGGCCTCGCTGCTGTCGAAGAATCCCAATCCGACCAAGGAAGAAGTGGTCGCCCACATGGACGGCAATCTCTGCCGCTGCATGACCTATTCGCGGATCCAGAAGGCGATCATGCGCGCCGCCTCCGAGATGCGCACCGCGTCCGCCACCTCCAACGAGCGGAGGCCCACATGAACGAGCATGTGAAGAACGTGATGCCCGAGACGACCGATCTCAGCCGCCGCTCCTTCCTGGTCGGCACCGCCGCGACCGGCCTCGTGCTCGGCTATGCCGGCGTGCCCGGCATCGATGCTGCGGCCGCCGCGGCACCCGCCAATTTCGAGCCGAGCGTCTGGTACGCGATCTCGCCGGATGGTCTCGTCACCGTGACCTGCGGCAAGGCCGACATGGGCCAGCACATCGCCTCGACGATGGCGCAGATCGTCTGCGAGGAGCTTGGCGCGAAGTGGAGCGACATGCGCGTGCAGCTCGCCTCCAACGATCCCAAGTTCAACGATCCGGTCTTGGGCGCACAGATCACCGGCGGCAGCTGGTCGACCATGATGAATTTCGAAGCGATGAGCCGGGCCGGTGCGGCCGGCAGGATCGCACTCACGGAGGCCGCTGCCGCGGCCATGGGCCTGCCGCCCTACTTCAAGGACCAACTCGTGGTCCGCGACTCCGTGATCTCGCATCCGAAGTCGAAGAAGCAGATGACCTTCGCCGAGATCGTCAAGAGCGGCAAGGCGACGAAGGCCTTCACGCCGGACGAGCTGAAGGCGATCAAGCTGAAGACGCCGGATCAATACACCATGATCGGCGTCTCGGTGCCGCAGCTCGACATCCCCTCCAAGACCAACGGCACGGCCAAATACGGCATCGACGTGATGCTGCCGGGCATGGCCTACGGCAAGGTGGTGACCCCGCCGGTGCGCTTCGGCGCCACGGTGAAATCGGTCGACGACAGTGAAGCCAAGAAGGTGCCCGGCTTCATGAAGGCCGTCATCCTCGACGACAAGACCGGAACCACGTCCGGCTGGGTCGTCGCCGTGGCCAACACCTATGCCAACGCGCGCAAGGCTGCTGACGCGCTGAAGATCGCCTATGACGGCGGTCCGAACGCAAAACTGTCGAGCCAGTCGTTGCTCGATGAAGCCAAGCGGCTTCAGGGCCTGGAGGATTCCGGCCAGTTCTTCGTCAAGGACGGCGATCCCAATGCGGCCTTCGGCTCGGCGGCAAAAGTGGTCGAGGCCGAGTACACCACCAGCATCAACATCCATGCGCCGCTGGAGCCGATGAACGCCACCGCGGAGTTCAAGGGCGACATCCTGCACATCTATTCCGGCAACCAGTTCGCGACGCGCTCCGGCGCCATCGCCGCGGGTGCCGCCGGGATCGATCCGAAATTCGTCGTGATGCATCAGCATTGGCTGGGCGGCGGCTTTGGCCGCAGGCTCGACGCCGACATGATGATTCCGGCGGTGCAGGCGGCGAAAGCGGTCGGCAAGCCGGTCAAGGTGATCTACTCGCGCGAGAACGACATGACGATGGATTTCTCGCGGCCGCTCACCTACCAGAAAGTGAAAGCTGGCGTGGACGGCGACGGCAAGCTCGTCGCGCTCAGCCACGACGTGGTCTCGGCCTGGCCGACCGCGCGCTGGGGAATCCCTGATTTCCTGACGCCCTCGGTCGACAAGAAGGGCCCGCTCGACAGCTTCACGGTCAACGGCGCGGACTTCTTCTACACCGTGCCCAACCATTATGTGCGCGCGATCAAGAACGAGCTCGCGCACAATGCGACGCCATCCGGCCAGCTCCGCTCGGTGGCGCCGGGTTGGACCTTCTGGGCGGTCGAAAGCATGATCGACGAGATCGCGGCGGCCACGGGCAAGGATCCCGCGCAGTTCCGCATCTCGCTGCTCGACGGCGCCGGCAAGAACGACGGCGGCGCGCAGCGCTTGCGCAACACGCTGCTCGCCGCGATGGGATTGTCGGGCTACGGCACCAGGCCATTGCCGAAAGGCGAGGGCATGGGCGTTGCCTGCGTGTCGTCGCAGGAGCGCGCGACCGCGAGCTGGACGGCATGTGTCGCCCATGTCGCGGTGGCGCCGTCAGGTGCGGTGACCGTGAAGAAGCTCACGGTCGCAACTGACGTCGGCACGCAGGTGCATCCCGACAACATCCGTGCCCAGGTCGAGGGCGCGGCGCTGTGGGGCCTGTCGCTGGCGATGTACGAGAAGGCGACGCTGAAGGACGGTGGCATCGAGCAGACCAATTTCGATACCTACACGCCCTTGCGCATGAGTCAGATGCCCGAGGTCGCGGTCGCCGTGATCGCCAATGGCGAGAAGGCCACCGGCGTCGGGGAGCCCGCGGTGACGGTGGTTGCGCCCGCCATCGGTAACGCCATCTTCAACGCGAGCGGCGCCCGCGTGCGCGCGCTGCCGATCACGGCGGAGGCGGTGAAGGCGAGCATGAAGGCGTAAGGCCGGCTGCGATTGCCGAATGAGATGATCCGCCGGAGGGAAACCTCCGGCGGATTTGTTTTGCAAGGCTACCTCCCCATTCTCGGTGTCATGTCCCCGCGTAGGCGAGGCATCCCGTACGCCGCGGCTCCTCGGTTCCAGCCGCGCCGTCTCGGCGTACGGGGTCGCCCGGTCAAGCCGGGCGACCCAGTGGAGGTGGGGCGAAAGTGTCAAAAATTCTCTCGTATTTTCAATGCCCGTTCTACTGTGCATAGGGTTGTTTTCGCACTTTTGGGGGGAGCCCCCGGGAACCCAATCTGTAAAATTGCGTGCAATTCTGGAATGTTCCCTTGAGCACGCCTCTTAAGGGCCGGAGAACCTGATCCGGCTTAGGCTGATGCGGAATCCAGTCCCATGCTTTGGGGAAGCCATGAACGCGCCAGCCAAATCCGCCGCCAAACGCCGGCTTCTGCTCGCCTCCGACCGGAGCGACGAGAGCTCCGAGCTCGCCAGCATCCTGAAGGCGGTGGGCGACGTTTCGACGGTGACGACGCAGGAGATCCCCGACAAGCCCGCGCGCGATCTCTCCGGCCTCGTGGTCGACATCAATCTGCGTTCGCCCGAGAGCGTGCAGCGGGTGCGCAACAAGCTGCGCGGCGATGCCTATCGTTCGATGCCGCGGCTGTTCGTGTTGGCCGACGCGCTGCATCACGGCACCATGCAGGCCTGGGCGCTGGGCGCCACCGACACCATTTCGCGGCCGCTCCAGGCCGACGCCATCCTGCAGCGCATCCGCGCCGCCTTCCCGGACACCGCCGTCTATGACGCGACCGATCGCGGCAAGACGCTCAATCGCGGCGTCGAGGCGGCGCATGCGTTGCTGGCGAAGATGTTCGAGAAGCTGCCGCTCGGCGTGCCCCTGACCTTCGACGACGTCATCGCTGCCGAAAGCAAGATCCTGAAGGCGATCAAGCACTCCTCGCTGCGCGAATGGCTCACCACGGTGGGTTGCCACCATGTCGGCAGCTATCGGCACTGCCTGTTCGTCACCGGCTTCGCCGTCGCCTTCGCGCAGCATCTCGGCATGCGCGAGGACGACCAGCGCCGCCTGACCCGCGCCGCGCTGCTGCACGACGTCGGCAAGGCCTTCGTTCCCTCCGCGCTGCTCGACAAGCCCGGCAAGCTCACCGACGAGGAGATGGCCGAGGTCCGCCAGCATCCGCGCCGCGGCTATGACGCGCTGGCCGCCCAGGGCGGCTTCCCGCCGGAGATGCTCGATGTGATCCTGCATCACCACGAATTTCTCGACGGCTCCGGCTATCCGAACGGCCTGTCGTCGAACCAGATCAGCGACATCGTGCGCCTCACGACGATCGTCGACATCTATGCCGCGCTGGTCGAGAAACGCGCCTACCGCATGCCGTTCACGCATTCCCGTGCGTTCGGCATGATGGAAGGCATGGGCGGCAAGCTGGATCAGCAACTCCTGCAGGCGTTCCGTCCGGTGGCGCTGGGGTCGTTCTGATGATCCAATCCGTCATTCCGGGGCGCGCGCGTAGCGCGAACCCGGAATCTCGAGATTCTCAGGTGCGCAAGTGCACACCGGAGTTCGGTGCTGCGCACCGCCCCGGAACGACGCTTCTACCCCACCATTTTCCGCAGCTCCGCCTTCGCCACCTTCTCCAGTGTCGAGCGCGGCATGTCGTCGACGAACCGGATCTCGCGCGGCAGCTTGAAGTCGGCGAGGCCCTTGCGGCAGGCTTCCATCACGCGCTCCTGCAGATCGGGCGCAGCGCCGGCGACGCCGCCCTGCGGGATGATGAAGACGACAGGCACCTCGTCCAGCATCGGATGTGACTTCGCCACCACGGCGTTCTCGCGCACGCCTGCGACCAGCGCGATCACCTGCTCGATCTCGGAGGCCGCGACGTTCTCGCCGCCGACCTTCAGCATGTCCTTGGCGCGGTCGCCGAACTTGATGAAGCCGTTCTGCAGCCGCTCGACGCGGTCGCCGGTGAGGAAGAAGCCGTGCTCGTCGAAGCTTTCGCGTGTCGCTTTCTCGTTGTGCAGATATTCGGCGAACAGTGACAGGCCGGGAATGCCCCTGATCGAAAGATTGCCGGTGCCGCCGATTTCGGTGGCCCGCCCGTCGTCGTCGGTGATGCGGATTTCATATTCCGCCGCGGCGCGCCCGATCGACATCGGGATGTTGGGCTGGTCGACTTCGCCGACGATGCCGTGGGTGATGGTCTCGGTCATGCCCCACCAGCCGATCATCTTGATGCCGAACGCGGCAAAGGCCGGCGGCTCGTTGATGGCGGTGCCCCACAGGCGGAATTTGTGGTCTTTCGGGATCTCCTGCTCGAGCAGCGCCTTCATGCAGAACGGTATCGTCGATGTCCAGGTCGCGCCGTGCTCGCGCGCGACGCCCCAGAACCGGCTCGCCGAGAAACGCGGCTGGATCACGCAGGCCGCCCCGACCCACAGCGTCGCCAGCATGGAATAGGCGAGCGCGTTGGTGTGGAATAGCGGCAGGTAAGCCTGATGCACGTCGCTCGCATGCAGGTCCTCATGCGCGGCATTGATCTTGGCGCCCCACAGCGCGTTGGCATGGGTCCACAGCACGGCCTTGGGCCGCGACGTCGTGCCCGAGGTGTATTGCACGCTGCATGGCGCGAGCGGATCGGCCGCGCGTTTCGGACGGTCGGCGCTGTCGGCGAACAGGGAGTCAAAACTGTCGCCGCGCGAGACCGCCTGCGCAGGTGCCGCGCCCGCATCGTGCGAGGTCACCGCGAGCCAGCGGAGGTTGCGGCAGTTCTGCGCGACGATGTCCGCATAGGTGGGCTGCGTGATCGCGGCGACCGCACCGCAATGATCGGCAAAATAGGCGATCTCGGCCGGCGCCGAGCGGGTGTTGGTGGTGACCGCGATGGCGCCGAGCTCGACACAGGCAAACCAGGTCAGCATCGCCTCGATGCAATTGTCCAGGTGAATGAGCACATATTCGCCCGGCTTCACGCCGCGCCGCGCCAGTCCCGCGGCGAGCGCACCGACCCGCTCGTGAAACTCGCCATAGCTCCAGCGGCGCGCCGGCGCATCGAACGGCGCCCAGATCAGGAACGGATGATCACGCCGGACCTCGGCGCACATCTTGAGCAGCCAGGGCACGTCGAGCCCGTCGAACGGGCCGACGATTCCGGCTGTGGCTTTTTGAAGTGGCATGGCTCCTCCCCGTGCAGCCTGCATCTTGATGGCGGCTGTCTTTCGATGATTGCGTCTTCCTGCCATCGGATGAGGCGGGGCGCAAATCGGAAGGGGGAGGGGCATGGTGCATCGTGCGTCGTGAGGCGCGTCCTGTCTCCTCTGTCATGGCCGGGACAAGCCCGGGCATGACGACGGAGTTTGCGGCCGGCAGCGCGCTTCTGCGCTAATCCCCGTACGACGAAATCTCGATCAGGCTGCCATCCGGGTCCCGGCAATAGACCGAGCGCAGTGTGCCGCGTGCGCCCTGCTTGGGAACCGGGCCTTCCTCGATCGCGACGCCGTGGGCCTGCAAATGCGCCACCACCTCGTCGGGGGTGGCGGAAGTGAGGAAGCAGAGGTCCTCGCTGCCGGCCGTCTGGTGGTCGGCGGTGAACCATTCCACCTTGTCGGCATCGCGCGGCCGGACGTTGATCTTCTGGTTACCAAAGTGAAGCGAAGTCCGCGGCGCTTTGTCGCCGCCGGGATCGAACACCTTGACTTCCATGCCGAGAATCCTGCGGTACCACTCCGTGGTGGCCGCGACATCGGCGACGTTGATCACGAGATGATCGAGAGCTTCGACCTTGACCGGCATGCCTTATCCTTTCGTCGTGATGCGCCCCGTGCACTTTCCGCCTGCGGCAAGCTTTGTTACAACCCCACCGACGCCGGGTTCAAGCTATCTGGCTTCAAGAACAACACTTGGGAGAACCCTTGAGATGATCACTCGCCGTACCGCGCTGGGCCTGCTCGCCGCCAGTCCGCTTGCAGCCACCCCGCTGTCGAAGGCCTTTGCCGCCGATTATCCGGCCCGGCCCGTGAAATGGGTGGTCGGCTATCCGCCGGGCGGCGCCACCGACATCCTGGCGCGACTGATCGGCCAGCGGCTCTCGGAAAAGCTCGGCCAGCAATTCGTGATCGAGAACAAGCCGGGCGCCGGCAACAACATCGCCACCGAATCGGTCATCAATGCCGAGCCCGACGGCTACACGCTGCAGCTGGTCAATCCGGCCAACTACATCAACACCTCGCTCTACAAGAATCTGAAGTTCAACTTCGTGACCGACATGGCGCCGGTCGCCTCGTTCCAGCGCGTGCCGAACGTGATGACCGTCAACAAGGACGTGCCGGCGAAGAACGTCGCCGAGTTCATCGAATATGTGAAGGCCAATCCCGGCAAGGTGAACATGGCCTCGTCCGGCAACGGCACCTCGGTGCATCTGTCCGGCGAGATGTTCATGGCCATGACCGGCTGCAAGATGCAGCACGTGCCCTATCGCGGCGCGGCGCCCGCGATCACCGACATGCTCGGCGGCCAGGTGCAGGTGATCTTCGACAACATGCCCTCGATCATCCAGCACATCCGCTCCGGCTCGCTGCGCGCGATCGGCGTCACCACCACGGAGCGCTCGGCGCAATTGCCCGACGTGCAGGCGATCGCCGAGACCGTGAAGGGCTATGAGGCCAGCGCACTGTTCGGCATGGGTGCGCCGAAGAACACGCCGAAGGAGATCATCGCCAAGCTCAACGCCGAGGTCAACGCGTTGATCAAGGAGCCCGACATGGCCAAGCGTCTGGTCGAGCTCGGCGGCGAGCCGCGGGCGCAGACGCCCGAGGCGTTCGGCGAGGAGATCAAGGCCGAGACCGAGAAGTGGAAGAAGGTCGTCGAGTTCGCCGGCCTGAAGGTCGAGTAGGCGATAGCAACCTTGCGGCCTTGCCGGCGTTCTCAGGAGGCCTATTCTTCTGAGGCATCCGGCAAGGAGCACGCAAATGCGCAAGGCAATATTCGCAATGGTCGCGCTGGCTGGACTGGGCGTCGGCAGCCTTGCCGGCATCAGTCCAGCCGCGGCTTATGATTATCCCTGGTGTGCCCAGGGCAGGGGCACCGGTGACCCCGGCGAATGCTCCTATCGGACTTTGCAGCAATGTCAGGCCAGCGTCTCCGGGCGCCTCTTGACCTGCGGAGTCAATCCGCGCACGGCGTACAACCAGCAGCGGCCATCGCGGCGGTATCTGCGTGAGTATGCGCCTTATTAGGACGCGACCCAGCGACGCGATCTGGAATAAAGTGGCTTGAGGCGACCTCGTTAAAGGGGGCGCGCCTTATCTTCATTGCACGGGAGACCGGATCGTGACCAGAAATCAATGTCTGTTCGCCGCGCTGGGGGCCATCGCTCTCGGCTTCGCCACCGTCCCGCCCGCAACCGCCCGCGACTATCCCTGGTGCGCCCAGGGCGGGGACTATGATTATCCCGGCGAATGCGCGTACGCGACCTACGAGCAGTGCCAGGCCAGCGTGTCCGGCCGGCTGCTCTACTGCGATCGCAATCCGCGCTTCGCCTACGGCCAGGTGCAACCCGTGCAACCGCCGCCGCCGCCGCGGCGCGCGCGGCCCGTCGCGCCGTATTGAGAGCAGAGCGGTTCACCGCTTCGCGTCGGCCTGCTCCGTCGCGGTACACGAGATCAGCATCGTGTAGGCGCGGGCGTTGCCGGCGATGTCGGTGGTCTTCAGTTCGCCCTTCGGCTCTGCGGTCTGGTAGGGCACGACGGAATTGTCGAGGAAATCGCGCAGCGCCCCGGTCTTGATGGCGAAGTTGATGTTCTCGGGAATATCGCCGGTCATGGCGGCGATACGCAATCCCGGGATCTTTCCGGTGACTACGCCCACGATCTGGCCCGAGGTATCGAACAGCGGGCCGCCGCTGTTGCCGGGTTGCACGGGCGCGCTGATTTGCAGGAAGCGCGTGTCATTGCGCATGCCGCTGAGCGAGCTCACGATGCCGGTCGTCACTCTCAGATCCGAGCTGAGCAATCCGTGGTAGGGAAAGCCGATCGCGACGACGGAATCGCCTGCGTGGAACGAGCGGTCGCGGATGCGGGCGAAATCCTTGAAGGTCGACGACGACGGCGCCTGAAGCAAGGCGAGATCATTGTTGGCGTCGGTCGAAACGACGCGCAGCACCATCGCGGCCTCGCCGGTGAGGTTGCCCTTGATGTCGCCGACGCAGCCATTGACCACGTGATTGTTGGTGACGATGTGGCCGCTCGCGCTCACGACGAAACCGGTGCCGCTCTTGGCCCCGCCGAGCTTGCCGGACGCCGGCGGCGCCGGCTTGTCCGGTGCGGCCTGCGGCTTGGCGGTAACCTTTGTAAAGTCGCCGGCCTTGTCCAGCCCGTCGGCCTTCACTCGCGTGACGCAATTGGTGACCGCGGTGATCAAAGGCGCTGTTGACGTCAGGCTGAATTGAAAAGGTGTGCCTCTCGCCACTGCCACCATCAGGCTCGCCTTCTGGAAAGCACGCGCGACATTCGTGGGCAGAACCGCCGAGACCATCACCTCGGATAATGCGGTCGCGAAGAGTTTCACCTCGGCCTGACCGTCGAATGTCACGTCGATCGTCAGGTTCTCGCCCTTCTTGAAACGAAACGCTGGATTGGCAAAGCCGAGCAGCCACGCATTGTTCGAATCCTGGCCGACAAGCAGCGTCATGCCATTGGCGTAGGGTGTGCTTGCGGCGCAGTGGGAGAACGCGCCGGTTGAATCATTGGTGTAAGCGCCGCCGTTCCAGTTGCCGACGTGGATGGTGCCGAAAGGCCCCGCCGCATGAGCGGGACCGGCGATCATCGCCTGGGAAACAAACGCAACGATTAACGATCTAAGCCACATACCCAGCCCCCTGGACGCTTTTGGCCGCATCTTATCCGTGGAAGCGGGGCTCGCGCAACCGGCAGTTGTCCGCGGGGCGCAAATCCCCTCACGGCGATTCCGGGCTTGCGCTTACTTTGCACCGCTATATACTTTGCAATACAAAGTAACGGATCGACAATCCCGGCAAGTCCGTGCGGAGCGAGGTTCTGGCGTTGCCAATGCGCGATCTCGACAAGGCTCTGGCCGATATTGTGGCGATCCGCAGCCAGATCGCGGCGGGCACGGCGTTCCGCGGCTATGGTCCGGCGACGATGGCCGCGACTGCCGTCGTTGCGCTGCTTACAGCGGTCCTGCAATTCTGGCTGCTCGGCGATCCCACCAATGAGCCGCTCGGCTTCTTCGTCGGCTGGTTCGTCGCTGCCGCGCTGTCCGTCCTGATGATCGGGATCGAGATGCGCGCGCGGTCGCGCCGCCATCATTCGGGCCTGGCCGATGCCATGATCCACCAGGCGGTCGAGCAGTTCCTGCCCGCAGGCGTTGCCGGCGTGCTGCTCGCGGTGGTGATGTGGAAGTTCGCGGCCGAGACGCTGTGGCTGCTCCCGGGCCTGTGGCAGGTCCTGGTGTCGCTCGGCATTTTCGCCTCCATCCGCTCGCTGCCGCGCACCGTTGCGCTCGCCGGCGCCTGGTATTTCGTGTCCGGCTTCCTGGTGGTGGTGATCGCGAGCCAGACCCACACGCTGTCGCCATGGACCATGGGACTGCCCTTCGTGATCGGGCAGTCGCTGATGGCGGCCGTTCTGCATGTCGCATCCGGAGACCATGATGTCGAAGACTGACAGCGCACCCTTCTCCTACGAAGGGCTCGACCGCGTGATCCACGAGAAGGCGAGGCTCGGGCTTCTGACCTCGCTGATGGCGCATCCGAAGGGGCTGGCATTCGCCGATCTCAAGCAGCTGTGCGGCCTCACCGACGGCAATCTCAGCCGGCATCTCGCCGTGCTCCAGGAGGCCGGCCTGGTCGACGTGACCAAGGGTTACGAGGGCAACCGTCCGCACACCACCTGCCGCCTCACCAAGACCGGGCGCCGACGTTTCCTCGACTATCTCGCCGTGCTGGAACGCCTGGTGCGCGACGCCGCCAAGGCCGCCGGCCGCGAGGCGCCGCCGCTCGGCCGCCTCGGCATCATCTCGACCTGATCCTCCCCTTTTTTGACTGGAGACTTTGCAATGCAAAGTGACAAGACCTCTCGTAATGTGAGCTCCCGTAACGAGAAGCTTCATGTCGGCATCATCATGGACGGCAACGGGCGATGGGCGACACGCCGCGGCCTGTCGCGCGTCCGCGGCCACGAGGCCGGCGTCGAAGCCATCCGTCGCATCGTCGAGGCCGCACCCAAGCAGGGCATCGGCACGCTGACGCTCTACGCCTTCTCCACCGACAATTGGCGCAGGCCAAAGGCCGAGGTTGCCGCATTGATGACCTTGCTGCGCTTCTATCTCGCCAATGAGGTGCAGAGCCTGATCGAGAACGGTGTGCGCCTCACCGTGATCGGTCGTCGTGATCGCTTGCCTGAAGGCGTCGCGGCCGCAATCACTCGCGCCGAGGAAGCCACTGCTCGCGGCGCCACGTTGCACCTGCGCATCGCGGTCGACTATTCCGCGCGCGACGCCATCCTCAATGCCGCAGCGAAGGCGGCCGCGTTGACCAGTCTCACCCGCGAAGCCTTCTCGCAGCTCGTCACCGGCGAAGCCGGCCTGCGCGACGTCGATCTCATCATCCGCACCTCGGGCGAGAAGCGGCTGTCGGACTTCCTGCTCTGGGAAGGCGCCTATGCCGAGCTGCATTTCACCGAGCGGATGTGGCCCGAGTTCGACGCGGGCGATCTCGCCGCCGCCCTGGCGTCCTTCCATGGCCGCGAGCGCCGCTTCGGCGGCCTTCAGGCGATCATGCCCGAGGAGGTGCCGTCACTCTCCCGTGTGTGACGCGCGGCACATGAAAACGAGCTGTTCGTTTTCAACCGCATGATTGGCAGCAACGTCCAAGCGGACGGCGTGCGGCTTCGGCTAGGTCTGCAACTCCCAGCAACCTGCCGAGAGCATCACGCATGTCACAGCTGTTTCCGGGAGCCGTCGTCGAACCGGTCGAACTGGCCGAAGCGAAGGGCATGGTCTGCATCAGGACCGCCAGCGCGTCCGACGTCGAGAGCCTGTCGGTCTATTTCACCGACCTCTCCACGACGTCCCGCAACAAGCGCTTCAGCGGCGCGCGAGCGGACCCCGGCGTGGTCGCGGCCGAAAGCGTCGCCAAGAGCGGCGGTCTCGACAATTTCACCTTGCTTGCCGAGCTCAGGGAGGATGGGCGGGGCAGGATCATCGGCGAAGCCCGATATGCCTATGACGCGGCGGCACGGCATGGCGAATTTGCCATCTCGGTCGCCGATGCCTTTCAGCGCAAAGGTCTTGGCCTTCAGATGATGACGGCGATGGAGACGCGCGCGATCGATCTCGGCCATGAGATGATCGCCGCCGAGACGGCGCGCACCAATGCGGAGATGCGGGGTCTCGCGAAGAAGGCGGGCTTCAACGATACCGGGCTCGGAGACTGGCAGTCGGTTCACATCGCAAAGCGCCTGTCGCGATAGCCGAGCCTGATTTGCCTGCCGGCGCAGACCGAGCGGCTCAGCTCCAGTCCCGCCCATCCGCGGGACTGGACGGCATCGCCGAATTCTGATGTCGTGGCGTGCCCTCAATTGCCTGTGTCCGCATGCCCGCCTTCAAGACCATTCGCGCCCGCGCCGAGAAACGCAAGGGCGGCCCCAAGGCCCTGGAAAAGCTGATGCCGGCGAAGCCCGACCTGAAGCGTCTGGCCAAGCTCGGCGACGATCGCATCCTGGCCGAGATGACGAAGCGTGTGTTCTGTGCCGGCTTCGCCTGGAGCGTGATCGATTCGAAATGGGATGGCTTTGAAGAGGCCTTCCTGCATTTCCAGCCGGCCAAGCTCAGCTTCCAGCCGGAAGATTATTGGGAAGGCCTTCTGCGCGATGCGCGCATCGTGCGCAACGGGGCCAAGATCATGTCGGTGCGCGACAACGCCGCTTTCGTGCAGGAGATCGCGAAGGAGCACGGCAGCTTCGGCAAGTTTCTGGCGAAATGGCCTTCGTCCAACGAGATCGGCCTGCTCGATCTCCTGACCAAGCGCGGCAGCCGCCTCGGCGGCAACACCGGCCAGATGCTGCTGCGCTTCGTCGGCTGGGACGGCTTTGTCACGTCGAGAGATGTCGCCATCTGCCTGCGCGATGCCGGTCTCGACATTGCCGAAGAGGTCAAGTCGAAGGGCGATCTCGCCAAGGTGCAGGCGCAGTTCAATGCCTGGGCCGAGGAAACCGGCTTGCCTTACACCTATCTGTCGCGCATTTGCGCGCTCTCGGTCGGCGAGAACCGCAGCGAATAGCAGATCGCAACACCGGCTCGAACACGAGCGGATCGCGACATCCGGCTCGTCGAAGCCGCCGATGAGCGCAGCGCGCGGTCAGATCATGTGCATCTTGTGGCGATCTCGTGCCGCGAGCGCGGCGGATGCAACGCGCGATCACAAAATACATTTCGCCGGAACATTTACCGGCAGCGCCTGTTCGGGTTTGAGCCAGGCGAGAAAAGTGCAGGGAACACGCGCTCCCGCCCGGGCCAATGAAACCGGACACAGAAACGGAGCAGCTCATGAAGCTCACATCCGAACAGGTGAAGCAGACCGTCAACCAACTCGGCGCTCAGGTGCTGCCCGACGAACATCCCGCCATGCCGCAGCTCAACAGCATGTTCGGCGAACACACCTTCTTCGTCGACGAGACGGGCCTCAAGGTCCTCGAGCCGACGCCGTCGCTCGGTGCCGACCGCCAGAGCGGTGAAGTTGTCAGCCTCGCCGATTGGGGCGATTCCGAACTGACGCGCCTGATGGCGCACGAGCCCGAGCCGACCGGCGTGATCGTGGTATTCGAGCACATGCGGCATTGAGCGACCCAGCGTCCTTCAATCGGTGACGGGTCTGAAAAGGCCCGCCACCGTCGCTCGCGCTTGGCGAGCGCCATGCCGCTGTCGGGGAGCCTCAAATGCCCAATATCAGCTGCGGCTCCGCATCGTCTCCGGCCTGCAGGGCCGACAGCGATACGCCCAGCAGCCTGACGCGCTTTCGCAGTGGCATCTCGGCCTCGAGCAGGCCGCAGGCCAACCGCTCGAGATCGTCCCGGTCCCTCACCGCGGTGACGGCGGATCTGCTGCGCGTGATGATCTCGAAGTCGGCGAACTTGATCTTCAGGGTCACCGTGCGGCCGCGATTGCCGGTTGCCTCGCAATGACGCCAGACCTTGTCGACGAGCGGTTTCAGCTCGGCGGCCAGCGCGTCATATTCGGCAAGGTCGATCGAGAAGGTATTCTCCGCCCCGATGGATTTGCGAATCCGGTTGGCCCGCACCGGCCGTTCGTCGACGCCGCGCGAGATCCAGTAATAATAGGCGCCCGACTTGCCGAAATTCGCGTTCATGAACTCCAGCGTCTGGTTGCGGATGTCGAGACCGGTGAACAGGCCGAGCGCGTTCATCTTCGCGGCCGTCGCCGGCCCGATGCCGTGGAATTTGCCGACGGGCAGGTTCTCGACGAAAGCCGGTCCCATCTCCGGCGCGATCACGTACTGGCCGTTGGGCTTGCGATGATCGGAGGCGAGCTTTGCCAGGAACTTGTTGTAGGAGATGCCGGCCGACGCGTTGAGGCCGGTCTCGGCCTTGATCTTCTCGCGGATCCGCAGCGCGATGTCGCGCGCCAACGGGATGCCTTGCAGATTTTCCGTCACGTCGAGATAGGCCTCGTCGAGTGACAGCGGTTCGATAACAGGCGTGTGCTCGGCGAAGATGTCGCGGATCTGCCTGGAGACCGCCTTGTAGACCTCGAAGCGCGGCCGGACGAAGATCAGATCGGGACATTGCCGCTTCGCCGTCACCGACGGCATGGCGGAGCGCACGCCGAACTTGCGGGCCTCATAGCTCGCGGCCGCGACGACGCCGCGCTCCGCCGAGCCTCCGACCGCCACGGGCTTTCCGCGCAGCTCCGGATTGTCGCGTTGCTCCACCGACGCATAGAATGCATCCATGTCGATATGGATGATCTTGCGCACCGGCGCGATCTCGCCGGTCATCGTGTCGGATTCGCTCATGGAAAGATGATACAATCGCGCGATGGGAAGCGCGAGGTGATGGATGTTGCAGCTGTTGGTCTTCGTGGTGGGCGTGGTCGGCCTTGGCTGGCTGATCGGCGCAACCAATCTCCCGGGAGAATGGTATGCCGGCCTCGTCAAGCCGGGCTTCGTTCCGCCCAACTGGGCGTTCCCGGTGGCCTGGACCATCCTTTACGTCATGATCGCAATCGCGGGCTGGCGGACCTTCCGCCGCAAAACCTCGGGAAAGGCGATGCTGGTCTGGGCCGTGCAGCTCGGGCTCAACTTCGCCTGGTCTCCGGTCATGTTCACGATGCACCAGATCGGCGCCGCGCTCGTCATCCTCATCGGCCTGTTCGTCGCGATCGTGACCTATATCGGCCTGGAGATATCACGCGACCGACTGGCCGCCGCATTGTTCGTACCCTACGCAGCCTGGGTCGCGTTCGCCGGCGTGCTCAATGCGGCGATCTGGCGGATGAACTGAGGCGTTCAGCTCGCCGTTCATCAAAGAGGAATCGCAGGCTTGTGAGTGGCAGGGCCGGGCATGCGATCTAATATGAGCTGGCGGAGGACAGCCAATGCAATACAGCTCCGAGCTCGTTCAAACCATGCGTCAGGCCCTCGAGACCGTGATGGCGAGCGTACCCGCCGAGCAATCGGTCTTTGGCCTCAAAGCAGCCGTCGCCGAATGCATCCTGAAGGCCGCCGCACACGGTCATACGTCGTATGACGGACTGGTGACGTCCGCCAGCGACCAGATTCAGTCGATCATTTCGATGCTGACGTAAGCGCCGGCGCGAAAACGGCGGCAAGACTGGCGCACCCGACACGATTCGAACGTGTGACCTTTGCCTTCGGAGGGCAACGCTCTATCCAGCTGAGCTACGGGTGCAGTCGAGGTTCATTTAGCCGATTGGCGAGGGGGGAGCAACCGCTTCTCGGCGCAATGGGTCTCAGGCCGATTTGCGCCGGAAGGGGCCCGGAACCGCTGCGGCCTGCCGTCCCAGGCTGGCGAACTCGGCCAGCACCCGTTCGGCGCAGATGACGCGATTGCGGCCGAGCCGCTTGGCGACGTAGAGCGCCTCGTCGGCCGCGCCCAGCAGCCGGTCGGGGCTGCCGTCGACCGCGCCGGGTATGTGACTGGCGACGCCGACGCTGAGGGTGACGTGGTCGCCCGCGCCCGCAGCGCCATGGGCGATCCGCAAGGCCATGACGGCGCCGCGGATCTCCTCGGCGATGACGCAGGCGCTGTCGCAATCCATGTCCGGCAGGATCAGCGCGAACTCCTCGCCGCCGTAGCGGCTGGCGAGATCGAGCGGGCGCACGGCGTGGCGGCTGACGACGGAAGCGACCACGCGCAGGCATTCATCGCCGTTCTGGTGGCCGTGATGGTCGTTGAACAGCTTGAAATGATCGACGTCGACGAACAGCAGCGCCAGCGGCTTCTGCGTGCGTTGGGCGCGGGCCCATTCGCTCATCAGCATCTGGTCGAACGAGCGGCGGTTCGACAGCCCGGTCAGCCCGTCCTTGGTGGCGAGCTCCTTCAGCGCCATCTCGGCGCGCTTCTGGTCGGTGAGGTCGCGCAGCGTCTCCACCACGGCGATCAGGTGTCCGGCCTCGTCGTGGATCGGGCCGGCGTCGATGGCGAGATAGAGCTGGTTGCCGAGCTTCGGCATCGTGCACCAGTTCTCCGCGGAAAAGCCGAGCCCGTTATGGCCGCGCGCGGCGTATTCCGAATAGAACTCCGGAAGCCGCTCCGGCCGGTCGAGCGCGACGAGATCGGCAAGGCAGGGGCGACGGGTCTCGTAGAAGGCCTGCCAATGCTTGCTGGTGCCGATCACCTCCGAGGCCGCGACGCCCGTCAATCGTTCGCACGCCCTGTTCCAGATCACGACGCGGCGCCCCGGGTCGATCACGAAAGTCGGCACCACCAGATGCTGCATCAGCCGCACGGCATAGGAATCCGCGACGTCGACAGTCTTGTTCGAGACGGTCTTGTCCGCAGTCCTTCTTGGCGTCTTGCCTGGCGACTTCACGGGTCTTGCCATCAGGCCACCGCCGCCACCGGCAAGACTGCGGGCAGGCCGTCACTCGGGCCGAACAGCTTGCGCACTTCTGCGGCCGGCTTCGGCGCGCTGAACAGATAGCCCTGCATCTGCGTGCAGCCGAGGGCGCGCAGCAGCTCGCGCTGCGCCTCGGTCTCGACCCCTTCGGCGACCGTGGTCATGCTGCTGGCGGCGGCGATGTTCACCACCGCCTGCACGATCACGGGTGCACCGCTCGTCTCGGCGATGTCGGCGACGAAGCAGCGGTCGATCTTGATCTTGTCGAACGGGAAGCGCTTGAGATAGCTGAGCGAGGAATAGCCGGTGCCGAAATCGTCGAGCGCGATGCGCACGCCGATCGAGCGGAGCTGGTGCAGGATCGAGAGCGCAGCCTCGTCGTCGCGGATCAGCACGGCCTCGGTGATCTCGAGCTCGAGGCGCCGCGGGTCGAGGCCGGAGGCGGCGAGCGCGCCCGCGATCCGCAGCGCCAGCGTGTCGCATTTGAGCTGCACCGGCGACACGTTGACCGCGACGCGTATATTTGCGGGCCAGGTCGCGGCCTCGTTGCAGGCCATGCGCAGCACCCAGTCGCCGAGCTCGTTGATCAGGCCGGTGTCCTCGGCGACGGGAATGAACTCCGCCGGCGAGACCATGCCGCGCTCGGGATGCCGCCAGCGCAGCAGCGCCTCGCAGCCCGCGACCTCGTTGGTGCGCAGGTCGACCAGCGGCTGGTAGTGGATCTCGAAGCCGCCGTTCACCAGGGCCTGGCGCAAATCCTGCTCCATGCTCAGGCGCGCCTTGGCGCTCGCATCCATCGCCGGCTCGAAGAAACGGTGGGTGCGGCGGCCTTCACCCTTGGCGCCGTACATCGCGAGGTCGGCATTCTTGACGAGCTGGTCGAGATCGGTGCCGTCCTGCGGCGCAAGCGCGATGCCGATGCTCGCGTCCGTGGAGAGCTGATGGCCGAGACAATGATAGGGCTGGCGGATGGCCTCATAGATGCGCGTCACGAAGGACAGCACGTCGGCAGGGGACTGGATGGCGGTCTGGATCACGGCGAATTCGTCGCCGCCGAGCCGTGCGATCAGATCGCCCTGCTTGAGGCAGCCGCGCAGACGGCCGGCAATCGCCTTCAACAGCTCGTCGCCGACATGGTGGCCGAGCGAATCGTTGATGCCCTTGAATTCGTCGACGTCGATATAGAGCAGCGCGAACTGTCCGCCGCCGGCGACGTTCGCCAGCTCGCGTTCGATCTGCTCGCGGAACAGGGTGCGGTTCGGCAAATCGGTCAGCGCATCGTAATGCGCCATATGCGCGATCTTCTCGTGAGCGCGCCGCCGCTCGGTGACGTCCTCGACGACGTTGATGATGTAGCGCGGCTCGCCGGACTTGTCGCGGATGCCGATCCGGGTCGAGGTGATATAGCGCGCCCCGGCGGCCGGCGTATTCCAGACGTGCTCGTCCAGAAACAGCCCGTTCGGCGACTGCAGCACCCTGTCGTCGTCCCGGGTGATGATTTCGGCCGCGTCCGTCGGATAAATGTCGAACGCACTCCTGCCGACGATCGTCTCCTTGGTTTCGCCGAGCTGTTCCTCGGCCACCTGGTTGGCCAGGAGGTAACGCCGCGTCCGGGCGTCCTTCACGGTGATGCGGGACGGAATATGGTCGATGATCTCGCGCAGGAAGGTGTGGTTGCGATCGCGCTCCTGCTCCAGATGGCGGCGCTCGGTGATGTCCTCGATCGTGGCGACCCAGCCGCCCTGCGCGAGCGGGGTGTTGATGACCTGGAAGGCGCGGCCGTTGGCCAGCTGATGCACGCGTGTGGAGACCGTGCCTTCGGCGACGACCCTCATGACGTCGGCGCAGAATTCCTCGACGTCGCCGTCGAACGCGCCGCATTCCTTGCGATGATACATCGCCTGGCGGATGTGGCAGCCGGGCTTGATGACGTCGTGAGAGAGGCCGAACATGTCGGCGTAGCGGCGGTTGCAGGTGACGATGGTGCCGCCCGCGTCATACAGGATCAGCCCCTGGGTCATGTTGTTCAAGGCGGTGTCGAGCCGCAGCCGCTCCGCTTCCAGGCGTTCCTGCGCTTCGCGATTCTGCCGGTTGATCAGCCGGATGATCAGATAGAGGATGAGCGCGATGACGGCCGCCGAAAGTGCGGCGGTCGTGACCATGAAACTGGTTTGTTGCCGCCAGTCCGCCAGGGCCGCGGCCGTCGTGTTGGTGGCGAGGATGACCAGCGGGAAGTGCGTTAGCGATGCCGCCGAGCCGAGCCGCTCCTCGCCGTCGACGGGGCTCTTGCCACGGAGCGTCTGCTGGCCGCCTTGGGCCAGCACCTTCTGCATCAGCGGCGCGTCCTTGAAGCTCCGCCCGATCAGCTCCTCGCGATGCGGATAGCGTGCGAGCAACTTGCCTTCGCGATCGAACAGCGAGATGGCGGTGCCTTCGGCAAGCGCGACCGATGCGAAATAATGCTGGTAGCTGTCTGGATCGATCCGGCGGACCATCGCACCGAGGAAGGTGCCGTCCGGGCCGTTCAACCGGCGAGCGACGATCGTGGTCCATTTGTTGATGATGAAGCTGCGGACGGACTCCAGCAGCACCGGCTCGGACCGCGGATTCGTCTTGAACGTCTGAAAATAGGCCCGGGATGAAACGTTGATCTTGGGCAGGGGCTGGGCCCGCGACCAGTTGATCAGCTCGCCGTCGGCATCGTAGATCGCGATATCGCCGAGGTAGGACACGGAGCTGATCTTGCTGCGCAGCATCTGGTTCGCCGCGGGTCCGGACATGCGCTCGCGGAACATCGCCGGCGAGGTCATCTCCACCAGGTTCATCTGCCCGATCAGATCGGCGGCGACGACGTCGGAATCCTCGAATTGCTGATCAAAATGCCGCGCGATCAGCTGCACCGTGTTTTCCAGCTCGCGCTCGCGATTGGTCAGGGTGCGCTCGCGAAACTCGCCGACGGCCATGGCGGTCACGGCGAAGATGCCAGCGACCAGCAACACGCCGCACAGGGTCAACCACAGGACGGGACCACGCCGCGCCAAGACCTCCCAGCCGTTCCTTGCGGCTAGAGACATTGCGGCTGCCACCGTGGAAAAGACCTGGCGCATTCCCCCCTCCCTGGAGGAACACGAATACACCGCACAAATGGCCTAAACCTTAGGAAAGCCAGTTACCTAAGCATTAATCGAGTTGCGCAATCGCGTCCGTATGCAGCGGAGCGGGAATCGCGTGACGGTTGTGCCCTGTGCGCGGCAATCGCCGCGCTGCATCATTAACGGCGGCTTAATGCGCGCCGCCTCTCTTGTCGCCGGCGGGATTGCGCAGCCGTCCGACCACGCCGGTCGGAAAGAAGTAAACGCTGGCGATGAACAGCAGCCCCAGCCAGAGCAGCCAGCGGTCGGGATGCAGCAGCCCGGGCAGCAGCGGCAGGCCGGCTTCGGATGCTGCCGTGGAGGCGGCGCCCATCAGCGACTGCAGATAGTTCTGGGCGAGGATGAAGATGGTGGCACCGATGATCGCGCCGTAGATCGTGCCCATGCCGCCGATCACCACCATCAGCAGGATGTCCAGCATGATCGAGAAGCTCAGCGAGGTGTCGGGGCCGGCATAGCGCAGCCACAGCGCGTTCAGGATGCCGGCGCTGGCGGCGACCAGCGCGGCGAGGCAGTTGGCGTAGGTTAGGTGGAACACGGTGCGGAAGCCGAGCGCCTCGGCGCGGAAACGGTTCTCGCGGATGGCCTGCAACACGCGCCCGAACGGCGAGTTCACGACGCGGAGCAAAGCAAGGATCATCAGCGCCGAGACGGCGAACACCAGGTAGAAGGTCAGGATGCGGCCGTTGATCTCGAAGCCGAACAGGTTTTTCGAGATCAGTACCGTGCCGGGGCGCAGCAGCTCCGGCAGCTGGAAGCTGCGCCCGTCCTCGCCGCCGGTCAGCCAGGACAGTTGCGAGGCCAGCACCTGGAAGGCGGAGGCGACCGCGAGCGTGATCATGGCAAAGAAGATCGCGGCGACCCGCAGCGAGAACAGGCCGATCGCAAGCGCGAGCAGGGCTGCGAGGGGCAGGCCGACGACGATTCCGGTTGCGACCGCGGCCCAGTTCGGGCCCATCCCGTACAGCGCGATGGCGATCGCGTAGCTGCCGATGCCGTAGAACATGGTGTGGGCGAACGACACCGAGCCGGTATAGCCGAGCAGCAGGTCATAGGAGGCGACCAGCGCGGCGAAGACGCAGATCTTGGCCGCGACGTTCAGCGCCTTGGCGCCCGGAAACAGGAACGGCGTCGCCGCCAGCGCCAGGATGATGACCACGAGGACGAGCGTGAGGACGCGGCTGCGCGGCGGATCGCCGGAAAGAATCATCATCGGCTGGTCACCGCATAAAGGCCGCGCGGCCGCCACATCAAAATGGCGACCATCAGCAGGATGTTGGAGACGAGGGCGAGTTTCGGCACCAGGAAGCCGCCGTAATTGGCGACCATGGCCACGAGGATCGCGCCGATGAAGCAGCCGCCGATCGATCCCAGGCCGCCGATGATAACGACGATGAAGATCAGCACGGTGAGGTCGTCGCTCATGGAGGCGTGGACCTGTTCGCGATAGAGCGCCCACATCACGCCGCCGAGGCCGGCGAGCGCCGATCCGGTCATGAAGACGCCGAGGAACAGCCGGCGAATGCGATAGCCGAGCGCCTCGACCATTTCGCGGTTCTCGACGCCGGCCCGGATCAGAAGGCCGAGCTTGCTGCGATTGAGCACGAGCTGGATCGCGATGAAGACGGCGAGGCCGATCAGCATCGCCAGCACGCGGTATTTGGCGATCGCGACGTCGCCGAGGATGAAGGAGCCGCGCAGCGAGGCCGGCAGCGGCATCGGAATGATCTGCGGTCCCCACAGCGCGTACATCGTCTGCTCGGCGACGATCAGGCCGCCCGTCGTCATCAGGATCTGCTTCAGATGCTGGCCGTAGACGGGGAGGATCAGCACGCGCTCGACCACGAGGCCGAGGGCGCCCGACACCGCCATCGAGAGCAGCGCAGCCGGTGCCAGCACCGCGAGGTTCATCCACAGCGAATCGGCCTGCATCGAGGCCGCGAACGGCGCCAGCACCAGGGTCGCGACATAGGCGCCGACGGCGATGAAGGCGCCGTGGCCGAAATTGAGCACGTCCATCAGGCCGAACACCAGCGTCAGCCCGGAGGCCATGATGAAGATCATCATGCCCATCGCAAGGCTTGCCGCGGTCAGCGTCAGCCAGGAGGAGGTCGAGCCGATCAGCGGGATCATGAGAAGCGCGAGCGCGACGGGCAGCAGGATCGGCGCGATGTCGCGCTTCGGCTTCGGCAGGGGATCGGTTGCGGCGAGTTCAGTCACTGATGTGTCTCCAGGCTCAGGCCGAGCAGCCGCTCCTGCAGCGGCACGTCGGCCGCGAGCGCCGCCATCTCGCCGCGGTGGACGATGGTGCCGTTGTCCATGACCAGCACATTGTCGCCGAGCTCGCGGGCGGCGAAGAAATTCTGCTCGACCAGCAGGATCGTGGCGCCCTTGCGTTTGATTTCCTTCAGGCACTCGATCAGCGCCATCACGATAGCAGGCGCCAGGCCCTTGGTCGGCTCGTCGATCAAGAGCAGCTTGCGCGGCTCGATGATGGCGCGGGCGATGGACAACATCTGCTTTTGTCCGCCCGAGAGACTTCCCGCGCGCGACAGCCAGAACCGGCGCAGCGCCGGGAAGAAGCCGAAGATCCAGTCGAGCTGGGCATCGTCCAGCGGGCCGTCGCGCGCCGCCAGCACGAGGTTCTCCTTCACGGTGAGATCCGAGAACACCGCCATGCTCTCCGGCACGTAGCCGACGCCGAGCCGTGCGATGTCGGGCGTGGCGTGGCTTTCGATGCGCATCCCGCCGAGGCTGATCTCGCCGCTTGAAGCCTGCCACAGCCCCATGATGGTGCGCAGCGTCGTGGTCTTGCCGGCGCCGTTACGGCCGAGCAGCATCGTGACCTGTCCTTGCGGAACAGTGAGATCGATGCCCTGGAGGATGTGGTAGCGGCCGATATGGGTGTGCACGCCGGAAAGCTCGAGCAAATCGGTCATGCGACGCTCGCTGCGGTTTTGGGCGCGACGCCGAGATAGGCCTCCTGCACGATCGGCGAGGCGATCACCTCGGCAGGCGGGCCGTCGGCGACGAGCTGGCCGTTATGCAACACGATGATGCGGTCGGCGAGCGAGCGCACCACGTCCATCTTGTGTTCGACCAGGAGAATGATCTTGCTCTTGTCCTGCTTAAGCTGCGCGATCAGGTTGAGCACGACGGGCACCTCGTCGATGCTCATGCCGGCGGTCGGCTCGTCGAACATGAAAACCTTCGGCTCCAGCGCGATCATCAGCGCGACCTCGAGCTTGCGCTGGTCGCCATGCGACAGCGCGGTTGCAGCGACACCGCGGCGGCCGCCGAGCGCGACCTGGTCGAGGATGGCGTCGGCGCGCGCGATCAGGTCGCGGCGCACCATCCAGGGCCGCAGCATGTCGTAATGGGTGCCGTTCGCCGCCTGCACCGCGAGGCGCACGTTCTCTTCCACGCTGAGGTTCGGAAAGAGATTGGTGAGCTGGAAGGCACGCCCGAGGCCGGCGCGGGTGCGCAGCGGCGCGGACTGCTGGGTGATGTCGGTGCCGTCGAACAGGATGCTGCCGTGCGACGCGCGCAGCTGGCCCGAGATCAGGTTGAAATAAGTGGTCTTGCCGGCGCCGTTCGGCCCGACGATCGCGGTGAGCTCGCCCGGACGGAACGTGCAGGAGACGTTGTTGACCGCAACGTGACCGCCAAAGCGGATGGTGAGGTCGCGGGTTTCGAGGGTGAGGGGCATGTGATGTCGGCGAATGATGAGGACGAAGACTTTAATCGCGGGCGCGCTGCGCTCCTTCCCCCGCTTGCGGGGGAGGGCAGGGGAGAGGGTGCTTCCGCAACGGGATAATCCCCAAGAGGAAAAACCCTCTCCCGGCCTCTCCCGCAAGCGGGAGAGGTGAAGCAAGACAACTCAGCGCTTGTTCTTGACCGGAACGTCCATGTCCTCGATCTTCAGTTCGCGCACCGGCTCGAGCACGGCCCAGGCGATGTTCGGATCGACCTTGACCTTGAACGCGTACATGCTCTGCAGCGCCTGATGATCTTCTTTCCGGAACACCATCTTGCCCTTCGGCGTGTCGAACTCCAGGCCTTCCATCGCCGTGATCAGCTTCTCGCTGTCGGTCGACTTCGCCTTGGTGACGGCGGCGACGACGGACATCGCGGCAGCGAAGCCGCCCGCGGTGAAGAAGTCCGGCGGCGCGTTGAAGCGCTTCTGGTGCTCGGCGACCAGCCAGTCGTTCACTGGGTTCTTCGGGATCTCGTAGAAATAGTAGGTCGCGCCTTCCATGCCGGGCAGGCCCTTATAGGCCGCGAGCGCCGGCAGGATGTTGCCGCCGGTGGAGAGCTCGATGCCGTAGCGCTTCGGGTCCATGTCCTGGAGCTTGGCCAGCGGATTGCCGGCGCCGGCCCAGATCACCCAGATCACCTTGCGGCCCGGCTTGTCCTTCAGCGCGTCGAACAGGCGCTGGCCGACCGCGGTGAAGTCGGTGGTGTTGGTCGGAGCATATTCTTCCGCAGCGAGCGTCGCGCCGGTCTTGGCGAGCGCCTCCTTGAAGGCGGCGACGCCGTCGCGGCCGAAGGCATAGTCCTGCGCCAGCGTCGCGACGGTGACGCCCTGCTTGCCGATCGCGACCGCGTTGGAGATCGCGTCCTGCGATGAGTTGCGCGCGGTGCGGAAGATGTAGCGATTCCATTTCTCGCCGGTAATCTGATCCGCGACGGCGGGCTCGACGATCAGGATCTTCTTGTTCTCCTCGGCGACCGGGAGAATGGCGAGTGCCGCGGCCGACGATGTGGTGCCGATCGCGATGTCGGCCTTGTCGTCCTGATAGGCTTCGGCGAGCGCGGCCTTGGCGAGGTCCGGCTTGCCCTGGTCGTCCTTGGTGATGATGACGATCTTGCGACCATCGAGCGTCATCGTGCCCTTGGTGGCGTATTCAAAGCCCATCTTCAGGCCGGTCTCGGTCTGCTTGGCGTAGGCCTCGAGCGGACCGGTCTTGCCGTAGATCAGCGCGACCTTGAGATCGTCGGCTCGCGCGGAGGTCCCCGCGGCGAGTGCGAGAATGGTTGTTGTTATGATGAGTGATCGACGCACGATGGTCCCTCCTGATTCAAAGTTTCTCGGCAGCAGCGATTTGCACAACACTACGAACATTGCAATTGATCCTTCCGGCCGAGCGTGTCGGCCGCTCGAACATGCTTCATTTTTGAACCGGCCGCGCATTGCCGGCTCCCTCGGCCTGACGCCGATCCGACTGCGCTTCGTCAGCGCTTTCGAAAATATGCGGCGCGACGCCGCGCTTCTCCAGGGCTTCGCCGAGCTTGATGCGCAGGAAGCCCGACGTGGTGTAGCGCGACACGCCGGAATAGAAGCGGTCGACGAGGCTGCGCACCATGGCCGAATAATCGTCCATCAACTCCGGCAGGATGGAAAAATTGTCATAATTGACGATGGCGTAGACCCGCCGCCCGAGCGGCGCGAGCTTGGCCTCGACGATGGAAGCGATGGTGTCGATCTCGGCTCTGCTGCGCAGCGGGTAGCGTTCCAGATTGACGAAGAACAGGTTCTGCTGCTCGTCCAGCGTGAAGCGCTGGTCGAGCGGAATGGTGAGCAGGCGCTCGCGCAGATCCATCAGGCCATCGCGGAAGATGCGTGCGTCCATCAGCCTCGGATCGCGCGGGATCAACGGCTTGAAATCCATCAGGCGCAGAATGTCGCGCTCGATGTCGATGCCGGGCGCGATTTCCGTCAGCTCCAGCCCGTCGGGCCTGAGCTCGAACACGCAGCGCTCGGTGACATACAGCGTGCGTTGCTTGCGCGCGGCCGCGAACGGGCCGCTGAAGGTGACATGCTCGACGTGATCCACGAATTTGCGCGACTTGGCTTCGTCGAGAATGACGAGCTTGCCGTCGTTCACCGAGATATGTTGTTTACCCGCGCCGAAGGTGCCGACGAAGATGACCTCCTTGGCGTTCTGGCTGATGTTGATGAAGCCGCCGGCGCCCGCGAGCTTCGGCCCGAATTTGCTGACATTGAGGTTGCCGGCGCGATCGACCTGGGCGAGCCCGAGGAAGGCGGCATCGAGCCCGCCGCCGTCATAGAAGTCGAACTGATAGGGCTGGTCGATCACCGCCTGCGTGTTGATCGCCGCGCCGAAATCGATGCCGCTCGCGGGGATGCCGCCGATCACGCCGGGCTCCGCCGTCAGCGTGATGAGATCGATGATCCGCTCCTCATTGGCAATTGAGGCGATCCCCTCGGGCATGCCGATGCCGAGATTGACGACGCTGTTCGCCTTGAGTTCGAGGGCGGCACGTCGCGCGATGATCTTGCGTTCGCTGACCGGCATCACCGGCAGCGAGGCGGCGCGGACCCGGATCTCGCTCGAAAAAGCCGGATTGTATTGGGTGCCGAAGGTCTGCCAGTGATTCTCGGGCTTCGCCACCACGACGCAGTCGACGAGGATGCCGGGGATCTTGACCTGGCGCGGATTGAGGCTGCCGGCCTCGGCCACGCGTTCGACCTGGGCAATGACGATGCCGCCGGAATTATGCGCCGCCATGGCGATGGCGAGCGCTTCTAGCGTCAGCGCCTCCTTCTCCATCGTGAGGTTGCCGTCGGGGTCGCCGGTGGTGGCGCGGATGATGCCGACATTGATCGGAAAGGTTTTGTAGAGCAGGCACTCTTCGCCGCCGATCGTGATCAGCTCGACCAGATCCTCGGTGGTGCGTGCATTGAGCTTGCCGCCGCCCTGCCGGGGGTCGACGAACGTGCCCATGCCGACGCGGGTGACATGGCCGGGCCGGTGCGCGGCGATGTCGCGGAACAGATGCGTGATGACGCCCTGCGGCAAATTATAGGCCTCGATCTGGCCGGCGATCGCGAGCTGCTGCAATTTGGGCGCAAGCCCCCAATGTCCGCCGATCACGCGCCGGACCAGGCCTTCATGCGCGAAATGATTGAGGCCGCGATCCTTGCCGTCGCCCTGGCCGGCCGCATAGACCAGCGTCAGATTGCGCGGCTTGCCCTGCGTATAGGGCGCGTCGCCCTCGTGCGAGAGATAGAGCTCCTCCAGCGCGATCGCGATTTCCTCGGCAAAGCCGATGCCGACGAAGCCGCCGGTCGCCACCGTGTCGCCGTCGCGGATCAGCATGACGGCCTCGGCCGCGGTGACGACCTTGCCTTTCTCGGAATTGCGTAAGTAGGGCAGAGCTGGATGATGGCTCACGGTGGTCCTCCCGATCCTTTCGACCGTATGCCGTTGTTGCTTGATCCTATCGCGGAGAGCAGCGCTGGAACAGCGCGCTCCTCGCGATAGGACGACACGATCAGGCCGTTCAGCCCTGAACTATCTTGCGTGTTTCGGTGGCGAAATAGACCGACACCACGGTGATGAGCGCGAGCGCGATCATGTAGAGCGAGATCGGCCAGGTTGCCGGCGCATAGGCCGTCATCAATCCCGTCGCGATCAGCGGCGACAGCGCGCCGGCGAAGATCGAGGCGAGGTTGTAGCCGAGCGAGACGCCGCTATAGCGCACCTTGGTGCCGAACAACTCCGACAGGAAGCTCGCCTGCGGCCCGTACATCGCGGCGTGCCCGATGGCGAGACCCAGCACGATCGCGATCCAGGCATATTGCGGGTTCCTGGTCGAAAGCAGCATGAAAAGCGGGAACGACATCAGCGCCGAGAACACCGCGCCGAAGATGTAGATCGGCCGCCGCCCGACGCGATCGGACAGCGCGCCGAATGCCGGGATGGTGAACGTCTCGACGGCCGCGCCGATCAAGACGCCGTTGAGCATGTCCTGCTTGTTCATGCCGAGCGATTGCGTGGCATAAGCGAGCACGAAGGTGGCATAGATGTAGAAGAAGCCGTTCTCGGCGAAGCGCGCGCCCATCGCCAGCAGGATGTTCTTGGGATACATCCTGATGGCCTCGAGGATCGGCATCTTCACTTCCTGCTTGGTGTCCTTGACCTTCTGGAACTCCGGTGATTCCGCGATGGTGAAGCGGATCCACAGCCCGACCAGCACCAGCGCGATCGAGAACAGGAACGGGATGCGCCAGCCCCAGGCATAGAGCTGCGCGTCGGTCAGCGTGGCGGAGACCACGGAGAAGACCAGCGTGCCCAGGACGAGGCCGAGCGGTGCCCCGAGCTGCGGCCAGCTGCCGTAAAAACCCTTCTTGTCCGCAGGCGCATGCTCGACCGCCATCAGCACCGCGCCGCCCCATTCGCCGCCGAGGCCAAAGCCCTGGATCAGCCGGCAGGCGACGAGCAGGATCGCGGCCCAGATGCCGGCGGTCTCGTAGGTCGGCAGGAAGCCGATGGCCGCGGTCGCCACGCCCATGATCAGCAGCGTCAGGTACAGCATGGTCTTGCGGCCGATCTTGTCGCCGTAATGGCCGAAAACGATGCCGCCGAGCGGGCGCGCGATGAAGCCGAGCGCGTAGGTCGCGAACGCCAGCAGCGTTCCCATCATGGGGTCGAAGGTCGGAAAGAACAGCTTGTTGAAGATCAGCGCGGCGGCGGTGCCGTAGAGGAAGAAATCGTACCACTCGATGGCGGTGCCGATCAGGCTCGCGGTGGCGACCGTGACGTGCGAGGGCTGTCTCGCCTGAAGCTGATGAACCGAGATCGCTTCACTCATCTTGCGTGCTCCCTGTTTGCGAATGCGCATGTGCAGCATGCGTCATTGTGCAAAGCGAAGAGCAAGGTCCGCGCCAGATGCGGATGGTTTGCGCAATTTGGCTGAAAACACGGCAATTTCCGCATTTGCGGACAGCGAGAGGGGCGCGGCGCCGTGTCAGGAATCCGAGACTCCGGACAGTCCCGTGTCTCGAAACTCAGACGGAGGCCGGCCCTGTGGCGAGGCCGAATTTGGCGAGCTTCTTGTAGAAGGTTGCGCGCGAGATCCGCAGCATTTTGGCGGCCTCGGTGATCTGCCCGTTGCTGGCGGCGAGCGCCTGTTCGAGCGTGTGCTTCTCGAATTCGGCCTCGGCCTCGGCATAGGGCACGACGAGGCCGGCCGGGCGCTCGGATGTTGCGGACCTGACCTCGGTGCCGACGGGAAGAATCCGCGCGAAATCGTCACCGGTCAGCCGGCCGGAATCGCTGAGGATCAGCGCCCGCTCCAGGATGTTGCGGAGCTCGCGAACGTTGCCCGGCCAGTCATAGCGCGCGAGCGCGGCGAGCGCGCTCGGCGTGATCTTGGCCTTGACGTAGTCGCCGGATGCGCTGATCTCCTCCAGCAGCCGGGCGCTGATCTCCGGGAGATCGTCCAGGCACTGGCGCAGCGGCGGCAGGTCGATCGAGAGCACGTTCAGCCGATAATACAGATCGGCGCGGAACGCGCCGTCGCTGACCCGCTTGCGCAAATCCACATTGGTCGCCGCGACCACGCGCACGTCGACCTTGGAGATCTTGTCCGAGCCGAGCGGCTCGATCTCGCGCTCCTGCAGCACGCGAAGCAGCTTGGCCTGCAATTGCAGCGGCATCTCGCCGATCTCGTCGAGAAACAGCGTGCCGCCGTCGGCGATCCGGAATTTTCCCTCGCGCCCTTTGCGGTCGGCGCCGGTATAGGCGCCGGGCGCGGTGCCGAAAAATTCCGACTCGATCAGCGTCTCCGGGACCGCGGCGACATTGACGCTGACGAACGGCTTCTCGGCGCGCGAGGAGGCATTGTGAATCGCCTGCGCCAGCATCTCCTTGCCCGTTCCGGTCTCGCCGGTGAGCAGCACGGTGACGCTCTGCCGCGCGGCGCGGCTGGCGAGCTGCTTGGCCTGCGCGATGCCGGGCGTGGTGCCGACGAAGTCGGCGAAGGTGAAGCGTGCAGCGCGGGCGTTGGACAATTGCCGCCGCGCCAGCCGCAGATCGCTCTCGAGCTGGGCGACGCGGGCGAGCAGCGGCTTCAGGCTCTCGAGGTGGTCGTAGAGCACGAAACCGATCGCGCCGATCACCGTCCCGTTCTCGTCCTCGATCGGCATGCGGGTGACGACGAGCTGCTCGCCGCCGAGCTCCATGATGTCGAGCAGGATCGGCTCGCCGGTCTCGGCCACCTTCCGCATCAGGCTGTTCGGGATGACCTCCTCGATCGGCCGGCCGATCGCCTCGAAGGTATGCTTGAGGCCGAGCGCCGCGAGATATTTTTCATTGACGTAGACGACCCGCCCGCCGCGGTCGATCGCAATGGCGCCCTCGCACAGTTTTTCCAGCCGTTCGAACAGCGTCTCCATCGCGCGCGCACGGAGATAGGCTGGATCACTGATCGAGGCGGAAGCGGACATGACATATCCCACGGGAAGTCCGCTCGTGTATTAGCAAAAGGCCAGCGATTTCAAAGCGGGAAATGGGCATTGAGGCGCCGCTCCATTCCCCACTTGTAAAGCCGGGCGACGACACCGAGATTGCAGCGCCGCTCTCGCCCTACCTTCGATACCCGCTCGCCCGCGAATAGCCCTGGCGGTTCTGCTGCATCGGTCGGGTCGCGACGCTGGCGCGCGACTCGCTGGACGCAGGCGTTGCCAGCTTCAGCTCTTCCAGGAAGATCGGGCGGGAGAAGTAATAGCCCTGCGCGTAGCGGATCTTGGTCGCGGCCTGGAGATAGGCGAGCTCCTCGTAGGATTCGAGGCCTTCGGCGATCACGGTCATGCCGAGCGCTTCGCTCAAGGATTCGATCGCGCGCAAAATGCCCTGGCTGCGCGGGCGCTTATGAATGTCGGTGATGAAGGAGCGGTCGATCTTGATCTCGTCCGCGGTGATGTCGGCCAGCGCCGAGAGCGAGGAATAGCCGGTGCCGAAATCGTCGATCGAGATGCCGACGCCGAGCTTGCGGAACATCGGCAGGATCTCGGCCTGGAAGTGGCTCTTGGCGACGAAGGCGTCTTCCGTCACCTCGATCATGAAGCGCTGGGGGAACCCGGTCTCCTCCAGCGCGCGCGCGAAGCTGCGCATGAATTCGGGGTTGCCCGCCTGCTTGGCGGCGACGTTGATGCTGATGGTCGCGTCGGCGCCGAACGTGTCGTTGATCGGGTCGATCGATCTGACGATCTCGGCGAGCACGAGGTGAGTGAGCTCGTCGATCAAGCCGAGCTCGCCGGCGAGATTGATGAACGAGCCGGGCGCCTGGATCACGCCTTCGTCGTCGCGCAGGCGCACCAAGGCTTCGATGCCCTTCACGGCCTGGGTGCGGATGTCGACCTTGGACTGGAAGGCGCAGCAGAAGCGCTTCTCCAGGATGGCGAGCCGCAGCGATTGCTCGATCTTCATCCGCGCCAGTGCCTCTCGCTCCATGCTGGAGTCGAAGAAGGCCGCCGATCCCTTGCCGTCGTTCTTGACGCGGTACATCGCGATGTCGGCGTTCTGTCGCAGCGTCTCGAAGCTGTTGCCGTGATCGGGATACATGCTGACGCCGACCGAGGTCGAGACGAAGACTTCCGAATTGTCGATGAAGAACGGCGCCGTCAGCCGCTCGAGCGTCGACTGCATGAATTCGGCGACCTCTTCCAGGCTCTGGATCGGCGACAGCAGCAGCAGGAATTCGTCGCCGGAGATACGCGACAGCATGTCGGAATCGCGCAAGTCGCGTCCGAGCCGCTTCGACAGCTCGACCAGCAGCGCATCGCCGACGGCGTGGCCGTAATAGTCGTTGATGTGCTTGAAATTGTCGACGTCGAGGAAGGCCAGCGCGAAGCGCTCGCCGCCGCTGTTCTCCGCAAGCAAATTGTTGGCACGATGTTCGATCACGCGCCGCGAGGGCAGTCCGGTCAGCTCGTCGAAATAGGCCGAGCGGAACAGCTGGTCCTCGAAATTCTTTTGCTCGGTGATGTCGGAGGATGCCGAGATCAGGAGCTCGCGTCCGGCGAGGCGAACGGGACGATGGGTCGTGAGCAGCACCTGGCGCGTGGCGCCGCCGTGAAGCGCTTCCTCTGTGACGACCGCCTGGCCGGCGCTCAGGGCCCGGCGACAGGCCTCGCGGCGCGGCGCGAGATCCGGTGAGGGACGGCTGCCGTCCATGCCAAGCTGCGCGGCCGCGGCGTCGTTAACCAGCAAAAGCTCGCCATGAGCGTCCTGCACGGTCAGGCCGGCCGGCAGCATTCTAACGATTTCCTTGAGAAACCCGAGCTCGGCTTCGCTCGCGCCGGAATATTTGTTGTCGTTCATAGAAGTCATGAATCTTGTTGTTTCAGCGCGCCTTTGCAATGGACGCGATCTTGCGCGGTTCCCTCTTAAGTTTGGTTAAGGGCTCCGGAGAAATACGGGGGTGTTTTGAAGGAAACCTGGGACAAGGCGGCGCGTGCTGACGATCGTCATTAACAGACGGTCAACAGCGCAAGAGAAAGGGCGGCAACGACGCGGGTGCGCTTTCGCTTGGAGCGCGATGCTATTCGCTTCGCGGGATCCGGCACTGCATGATGCAATGCAGCCCGGTCTTCAAATACGAGATCTCGGTTCTGCCGTCGAAGGCCGACAGCGCAGATTTCAGCAGCTTGGTGCCGAAGCCGGGCTCGGAGACCTTGTCCACGCTCGGTCCTTCGGTTTCGTCCCAGGTGATGGTCAGGCGATCGTCGCTGACGGTCCATGACACCTGCAGCAGGCCGCGCGGTGAGGAGAATGCGCCGTACTTGCCGGCATTGGTGGCGAGCTCGTGAAACATCAATGACAGCGTGACCGCGAGCTTCGGCGGCAGGAACAGCCGCTCGCCATTGAGGGTGAAGCGGACATGGCCGTAAGGCCCGAGCTCCGAGATCAGGAGATCGCGGATGTCGCAGCCGGCCTTGTCGATCCGCGAGATCAGATCGTCGGTCGCGGCCAGCGAGCGCAGCCGCGGATCGACGCGGGCCCAGACCAGCGGCTGGTCATGCAGCACCTGGTGCAGCACGGCGTGCACGGTCGACAGCTTGTTCTTCAGCCGATGCTGCAGCTCGTCGACCAGCAGCTTGCGGTATTCCTCTTCCTCGATCAGGCGCTTGGAGATCCGGCGCTGCTCCGCCAGCATGGTGCGATAGTGCTCGACGCCCCAGATCGTGAGCGCGCAGACCGCCCAATAGAGCGCGAGCAGGGCAAACCGCGCGCGGTCGGCAAAGACATCGCCGAAATTCACGACGACGCCGAGCACGCCGCCGACCAGCGCCGTCACGATCCCGATCCGGAAGCCTCCGAACGCCGCGGCAAAGAACACGGCCGGAAAATAAGGGGTGAAGTAGACGTCGGGCCGCACATGGGCGAGCGCCCAGCGCGCCAGCGTCGCAACCAACAGGCAGGCCACCGCAAAAGCAATGCTCAGACCGAGCGAGGGTGGCGCCGCACCCTGCCAACCCCTGCGGAATTCCTCGATCAGCTTCCCCATGCGCAGCCCAGTTGCGATATGCGTTCGAAAATCGAGCGGCCCATCAGGATGTTACGCAAACCGTCCGCACAAGCATAGCTTGCCTTGCCGGAGACGGGCAGGGATACTAGCCGGTGCGGCGATGGCAGCGGCCGATGTTCGCCATTTGGCATCAAATCGTTCGAAAACAGGAACATTCCATGGGCAGGCTGGACGGCAAGGTTGCGGTGATTACGGGAGCGACGAGCGGGATCGGATTGCGCACTGCGGAAGTCTTCGTTGCCGAAGGTGCCAAAATTGTGATCGCGGGCCGGCGTATACCGGAAGGCGAAGCGTTGGCATCGCGGCTCGGGCAGACTTGCATCTTCCGCCAGACCGACGTGACGGTCGAGGCGCAGATGCAGGCCCTGATCGCGCTCGCCGTGGACAAGTTCGGCCGGATCGACTGCCTGTTCAACAATGCCGGCGGCCCGGCGCAGACCGGCGGCATCGAGGGCCTCGAGGCCGAGCGCTTCGATGCGGCGATGGCGACGCTGGTGCGCAGCGTCATGCTCGGCATGAAGCACGCCGCGCCCGTCATGAAGAAGCAGGGCAGCGGCAGCATCATCAACAATGGCAGCATCGCCGGCCGCCTCGCCGGCTTCTCCTCCTCGATGGTCTACAGCGCGGCCAAGGCGGCGGTGATCCATCTCACCAAATGCGTGGCGATGGAGCTCGGCGAGTCCAATGTGCGCGTCAACGCGATCTCGCCCGGCGCGATCGCGACCGGCATTTTCGGCAAGGCACTTGGGCTGTCGACCGACGCCGCGGAGAAGACGCCGGCGGTGATGCGCGAGGTCTACAAGACCGCGCAGCCGATCCCACGTGCCGGCCTGCCCGACGACATCGCCCAGGCTGCCGTGTTTCTGGCCAGCGACGAATCCAGCTTCATCAACGGCCACGATCTCGTCGTCGACGGCGCCATGACCGGCGGCCGCAACTGGAGCCAGCAGCAGCAGGGCTATGTGGCCCTGCGCAAGGCGTTCGATCAGGGGTAGCCGATAGCGCGTAGGGCGGATTAGCCGCAGGCGTAATCCGCCTCTTCGCCTCCGCAGAGACAGAAGTGGCGGGTTACGCCTGCGGCTAACCCGCCCTACAAAGCAACGCCTAAACCGCCTTCACCCGCACCCTCAACCCATCCCGCGGTTTTGGGATCGGCCACATCTGCCAGTCCGGTTTGTAGCCCGGCTCCAGCGACACCTCGATGTTCTGCAAAAAGTGCCGCGCGAAGCATTTCGCCTGCATGTAGGCGAAGTGCAGGCCGAGGCACATATGCGCGCCGCCGCCGAACGGGACCCAGGCGAAGCGGTGGCGGCCGCGCTGGGCCTCGTCGGTGAAACGCATGGGATCGAAGCGGTCCGGCTCCGGCCAGATGTCCTTCATGTGATGGGTATAGAGCGGATTGACGCCGACCGCGGTGCCGGCGGGAATGGTAAAGCCCTTGAAGGTGAAATCGCGCATCGCGCGGCGCGGCATCGAGGGCACCGGCGGCTTGATCCGCAGCGCTTCCTTGAACGCCATCTCCGACAGCGGCATCTTCTCGAGATCGTCGAAGCTGCTCGGCGCGCCCGGCGCAAGCCCGAGCGCGAGAACTTCCGCGCGCAGCCGGTCCTGCCAGTCCGGATTGGCGGCGAGCTCGCCGATAAAGGAGGTCAGCGACGAGGTCAGGGTGTCGTGCGCCGCCATCATCAGGAAGCTCATGTGGTCGATGATGTCCTGCTCGGACAGCAGCGCGCCGTCCTCATGGGTGGCGCGGCACAGCTGCGAGAACAGATCGTCGCCGCCGTGATTGCCACGCCGCAGCGGGATCTGCTCGCGGAAATAGGCGACGATGCGCTTGCGGCCCCTGACGCCGGCTGCCATCTGGGTGCCGGGCAGGGGGCGGCGGATCGGGGCGACGGCGGCGGCGACCATGTCGACGAAGGCGCGGTTGATCTCGTCGACCTCAGGCCCGATGTCGGCGCCGAGGAACGAGGCCGCGGCGAGATCGAGCGTGAGCTGCTTCATCGCCGGGTAGAGCTGCATCTCGCCAGGCTTGGCCTTCCACTGCGCGACCCGCGCGGCGATGCCGCGGTCGAGATCGGCGAGGTAGGATTTCATCGGCCCCGACTTGAACGCGACCGACAGCGTCTTGCGGTGCAGCCGGTGCTCGTCGAAATCGAGCAGCATCAATCCGCGCGGAAACAACAGGCCAAGCACCTTGTTCCAGCCGTGGGTCGAGGAGAACAGTTTCTGCTGATCGAACATCACGAGCTCGTTGGCCTCCGGCCCGAGCAGCACGACATTGGTCTCGCCGAACACATGGGTGCGGTAGACCGGACCGTATTTGGCGCCGTTCGCCTCGATATGACCCTTGGGATCAGCCAGCACCTGCAAGGTCTTGCCGATGATCGGCCAGCCTTCGTCGCCGGGAATGTGCGTCAGCGCGTTACGCTTGGGCGCGGTGTAGTCGGGCGCCGTTGCGGCCACATTCTGCATCGACATGACGATTGCTCCGGTTGGCGGGCGCTTCCAGCGTAGCACAATCCAGGCCTGGTGACGCGACGGTTGCTGGCGCAAATGACCGCAGGCGACATCGCCTCCCCCGGGCTCGCGCTGCGCGCGCCCGGGGACGACGAGTGGATCCGTCCTACCGCTTCGCCGCTTCCTTCTGCAGATCCGGGGCGTTGACGGCGGGAATGGCGACACGGCCCGGGCCGGTCACCTTCAGCGCCTCGGCGGCCTTCTCGTTCTCCATGATCTTGGCCATCACCGCCTGACCCGCGCGCTCGAAGATCGCGCGGTTCTCGATCACGAATTTTTGCGAGCGGCGCAGGGCGTCGATATAGCCGTTGATTTCAGGCACGACGTACCGCGCCACCATGTCCCAGCTCCGGCGCGTCGCTTCCGGATTGGCCCAGTCGTGCACGAAGCCGATGATGGCGCCGACCCCGCCCGACACCTGCATCACGTTCTTGATGGTTTTGACGAGATCGTCGGGCGTGCCGATGGTGGAGGCCGCGCCCTCGACGAAGGCGGTCTTGTCCACGGCCTCATCCGGGGAGGAGAATGCGGTGAGGCCCGGCCGCTGCAGCGTGCCGACATTATACTCGTTGTGCCAGCGCATCAGCCCGGCGCCGGCCTCGCGGCGCGCCTGCTCGCGGGTCTCGGCGATGTGGAAGGTCAGGAGCACGCGCCAGTCGGCACGGTCGACCTTCGTGCCGTGCTTCTTGGCGGCGTCCTCGGCGAACTGCCATTGCTGCTGCAGCGACATCAGCCCCTGCGTCGTCATCGATCCCAGCGAGATGATGCCGATGCCGTATTTGCCGGCGAGCGTCATGCCGGAGGGCGAAATCTGCGAGGCTACGACGAACGGCATCTCTTCCTGCAAGGGGAGGATCTGCAGCGCGGCGTCGTTCATGGTGAACCAGTCGCTCTTTGCCGTGACGCGCTCGCCGTTGAACAGGCGCCGGATCACGCCGATCGCCTCGTCCTGGCGGTCGCGCTGCGTCATCGGGTCGATGCCGAGCGTATGCGCGTCGGAGGCGAGCGCGCCGGGGCCTGAGCCGAAGATGGCGCGGCCGCCGGTCATGTGGTCGAGCTGCACCATGCGCTGGGCGACGTTGTAGGGATGATGATAGGGCAGTGACACCACGCCGGTGCCGAGCTTGATCCGCTTGGTGCGCTCGCCGGTCGCGGCCAGGAACATCTCCGGAGAGGCGATCATCTCCCAGCCGGATGAATGGTGCTCGCCGCACCAGAACTCGTCATAACCGAGCGCATCGAGCTGCTCGACCAGGTCGAGATCGCGCCGGAACTGGAGCATCGGATGCTCCCCGATCGGGTGATGCGGGGCAAGGAAGGCTCCGAACTTCAGGCGTGCCATGACGTTTTCTCCGGCTTTGATTTTCTGTTTGTTGAGGCGACAAGGCTACGTGCCTGATGGCACGAACGCAATCGCGCGGTGTCCCGCGCGGCGGAATGCAGGCATGCGTGTTTTTTCCTCTCCCCGCTTGCGGGGAGAGGCGAGCGGTCGCGCCTTCGAATGAAGGAAGCGCGGAGTCCTACCTCGGAGGTAATCGCGGCGCTGCAAACGATCTGAAATCATCGGCCGCGTCTTCAGGGACCTGCACCGATGCATCAAATCGTCACAAGGCCGATCGATTCGACCCGCCGCTGGTGGGTGCTGGCGATCGTGGTCGCCGCCCAGTTCATGTTCGGCGTCGATGCCTTCATTGTGAACGTTGCCATTCCCACCATTGCGGCGGAGCTGAAGGCGACTCCGGCGCAGATCGAATCCGTCATTGCCATCTATCTGATCGCCTATGCCACGCTGGTCGTCACCGGCGGCCGGCTCGGCGACATCCATGGCACCAAAAAAATATTCCTCGCCGGTGTGCTCGGCTTCACCCTGACGTCGCTGTGGTGCGGCCTCGCGCAATCCGGCGCGGAGCTGATCATCGCCCGGCTGGCGCAGGGCGCGACCGCCGCGCTGATGGTGCCTCAGGTGCTGGCGACGCTGCATCTGTTGTTCACGGACGGCCAGCGCAGCCGCGCCTTCGCCATCTACGGCATCGTGCTCGGGCTTGCCGGCGCTGCGGGCTTCCTGCTCGGCGGCCTCTTGATCACGGTTGATCTGGCCGGCACCGGCTGGCGTTCGGTGTTCTTCGTCAACGTGCCCTGCGGCCTCGTCATTGCAGTTGCCGCCTGGCGCATCATGCCGTCGGCGCCGCGGCGGTCAGGGACACGGCTCGACATCAAAGGCAGCGTGGTCCTGTTCGCAGGGCTGCTGTGCCTGATCGGCCCGCTGCTGTTCGGTCACGATGTCGGCTGGGCGCCCTGGCTGTGGGCGCTGATGGCGGTCGGCGGCGTCATCCTGGCCGCATTCCCAAAGCTCGAGCGCGCCGTCGCGCGCGCGGGCATGCCGCTGATCGACCTGACGCTGCTGGCGGACGCCGCTTTCCTGCGCGGGCTCGGCGCCGCCTTCTTTTTCTTCTTCGCCAATCTCTCCTTCTACCTCGTCATGACGCTGTTCATGCAGCGGGGCCTGAAGATCCCGCCACTCGCGGCCGGCATGGCGTTCCTCCCGCTGGCGCTCGCTTTCGTCGTGGCGTCGCGTCATAGCGGCGTGCGGGCGCGGCATCGCGGCAGCAAGGTCTTGATCGAGGGCTGCGCGATTCAGGTCGCGGGCCTCGCCGCGCTCGCGCTCGTCGCAGGCTGCGTCGACGCACCGTCGGCGCTCCTGCTCGCGCTCACCATGATCATCTTCGGCTATGGACAGGGATTGGTGATGGCCCCGCTCTCCGGCGCGGTGCTCTCGACCGTGAAGCCCGTCGCTGCAGGCTCGGCATCCGGCATGTACGGCACCATTGCGCAGATCGGAAATGCGGCCGGAGTGGCCGCAATCGGCGCGGTGTTCTTCGCGGTCGAAGCGTTGCAATCAACGCGCGCAGGATTCCTGGTCTCGCTTGTGCTGTTTGTGACATTAATCATGATCTGCGCCGCATTTTTGTCGTGCCAGCGTCGTGCGCCTGCATGAAGTTGAGGCAATGGGGTTAATACGTGCGAGTTTCCGCGGGGATTTCCGGGGATTTTCGCCGGATTGACAGCGCACGGTCTTTTTATTTTGCAATGCAGCAACTATCTGGTCTGGCTGGACGTTGAATGTCGCCCACCAGGAAGTTGCCGTGTCACTCGCCAAAAATATCGATCTGTTGAGACGTCTGCCCAGGCTGGACGGTCTGCGCTTCGCCGAGCTCGGCCGCGGCGCGGACGCACCCAGTCCGTTGCAGGAGATCGCGGATTTCGGCGGCAACCCCGGAGCGTTGCGCATGTTCGCGTTCGTGCCGGAGCAGTTGCAGAAGCCGCGCGCGCTCGTCGTCGTGCTGCATGGCTGCGGCCAGACCGCGGCGGCCTACGATCTCGGCGCCGGCTGGTCGACGCTGGCCGAGCACTATGGCTTCGCGCTTCTGATGCCCGAGCAGCAGCGCATCAACAACGGCAACACCTGCTTCAACTGGTTCAATCCCGAAGACATTGCGCGCGGCAGCGGCGAGGCGCATTCGATCCGCGAGATGATCGCCCACATGGTCGGGGCGCATCGCATCGATCCCAGGCGAATCTTCATCACCGGCCTGTCCGCCGGCGGCGGCATGACGTCGGTGATGCTCGCGACCTATCCGGAGATCTTCGCCGCCGGCGCGGTCATTGCCGGATTGCCCTACGGCATCGCCATGAACCTGCGCGAGGCGCTCGACGGGATGTTTCATTCCCCAATGCGTCCGGCGCGCGAGCTCGGCGATCTCGTGCGCAACGCGTCCGATCATAGCGGCCCCTGGCCGAAAATCTCGGTGTGGCACGGCAGTGCCGACCGCACCGTCAATCCGGGCAATGCCAACGAGATCGTCAAGCAATGGCTCGATCTGCACGATCTGCCTGAAACGCCGATGGCGGAGACCATCGTCGACGGCTATCCGCGCCAAGCCTGGTGGAACAAGGACGGCGAGACGCTCGTCGAATCCTTTGCCATCACCGACATGGCGCACGGCACGCCGCTCGGCCTTGCCGACAACGATCAGCGCTATGGCGTCGAAGGCGCCTTCCTGATCGAGGCCGGGATCTCCTCATCCTACCACATCGCTAAGTTCTTCGGCCTCACGGACTGGATTGCAGACGCTGCCAAGGCGGAAGCCAAATCGGCAACCAAGCCGGCAGCCAAGCCTGTAAGCAAGCCGGCAACCAAGCCTGGGCTCTCGCCCGCGCCGCATCTCGCCCGTTCGATCCGCGCGGCGATCGCCGAACAGCCGGCCGAACCGAAGCGCGAGCAGGCCCGCAGCTTCGATCTCGGCCAGATCATCACCCGCGCGCTGACCGCGGCGGGATTGATGAAGTAGCCTCGCTGTCGTCCCTGAGTTCGCAAGGACGACAGCTGCGTTGTGGCTACGCGGTTGCGTCGATCATCTCGATCGGCGTTGCCGTCACCTCGCCGCCGGACACTTGCCGCGTCATCGCCGAATAAGCCTTGAAGAAGTCGCGCGATTGCAGCGTTTTCTGCGCATCCTCGTCGGCGACGCTGGCGAGATGGAAGTAGTGGCCATCGTCGCGGTTCTTGAGGACGCGATAGCCGACCCGTCCTTTCAGCTCCGGATCGCCGTCGATCGCCTTGATGAAGCGGGCGATCTCCTGATGCCAGGCTTCCGTCGTACCGTTCCTGAACTCGTACTTGATCATGAAGTGCTTCATGTGACGCTCCCTGTTCGTCATGTGCGTCATCATCTGCGCCTTGTGGGCGCAGCTGCAAGTATGGACAAAATTGATAGTATGGACTTTTTCGCCGTCGCTCCTATCCTCTCCCAAGCTGGATGCGCATGGAGGGGACGACATGGCAAAGGCAATTCTGGCGCGCAGCTGTCCGGTCGCGGCCTTTCAGAAGATGATCAGCGGCAAGTACAAGCTCCGCATCGTCTGGGATTTGAAGGACGGTCCGCGCCGCTATGGTGAGATCCGAAGCGGCCTGTTGCGCGGTACCACCGGCAGCGCCGAGATCACCCCGCGCGTGCTCAGCCGCGAGCTGAAGGCGCTCACGGCGAGCGGCCTGATCGATCGCAAGGATTTTGGCGAGGTGCCGCCGAAGGTCGAGTATCGCCTCACCCGCAAGGGCAAGAGTTTCGTGCCCGTCGTCGCGGCGATCCGCGAATGGGGCGAGCGCAACCTTGGTGAGACGGCGGTTGTGGACGCCGCCGAATAGACTCTCACATCTCGCCGGTGATGAACGGGTTGGTCATCCGCTCCTGGCCGATGCTCGAGCCGGCGCCGTGGCCGCAGATGAAGCCGACGTCGTCGCCGAGCGGCAGCAGCTTCGTCAGGATCGAGTTGATCAGCGTCGCGTGACTGCCGCCGGGCAGATCGGTACGCCCGACCGAGCCGGCGAACAGGACATCGCCGACATGGGCGAACCGCAATTCCTTGTTGAAGAACACCACGCTGCCCGGCGAGTGGCCGGGGCAGTGGAAGATGTCGAACGTGAGGTCGCCGATCGACACGGTGTCGCCCTCGTTGAGCCAGCGGTCCGGCGCAAAGTTACGCACGCCGGTCATGCCGAAGCGCGCGCCGCTTTCGACCACATTGTCGAGCAGGAATTTGTCCGCTTCATGCGGCCCCTCGATCGGCACTTTCAGCGCATCGCGCAGATCGGCTGCGCCGCCGACATGGTCGATATGGCCGTGGGTCAGCCAGATCTTCTCGACGGTGACGCCGGTCTGCTTGATCGCATCCAGGATCTTCGGCACGTCCCCGCCGGGATCGATCACCACGGCCTTCTTGGAGGGCTCGTCCCAGATGATGGTGCAGTTCTGCTCGAACAGCGTCACGGGGACGATGATCGCGCCCGCCTTGGCTTTGGTGTCGTTTTGCTCGGTCATGGCGCCACAATGCCGATTTTTGCCATGCCGCCAAGCAAAAGATTCGCGCGAGGGATCCGGGGAACGGGTGTTCCCCGGATCGCCGCGATTACCGCTTGATCTGCGCCTTCAGCGTCTCCTGGACGACCCCGTCGAAGGACGAGGTTTTCGGCGACTTCACGGCCTGATCGGCGATGTATTTGTCGCGCTTGGCGACCAGCGCGGCGAGCTTCTCGTTCAGGGTCTTGCGCTGTTCGACCTGCTTGGCGACTTCGGCCTCGCGCTGCTCGGGCTTCATCGCGCGCAGGTTCTCGGGCAGGTCCGCGTCCTTGACGGCGGCGACGCTGGTCGTGCCCTTGGCCGCATCGGCAACGAGGTCGCCGCCGCCGGTGACCGCTTCCGCGGTCGCGCGGGCCCGCTTGCCGATATAGCTTGTCATGTCGGCCGCGACTGACGGTGCGGCCGCCGCCACGCTCGCCGTCTGCTGCATCTTCATCTCCGTGCGCTTCTGCATCTCGCGCGGCCCATAGGGAATCACCGTGCCGTTCAGCTGCTGCTGCAGGATGATGATATCCTGGTCGTACGGCGTCTCGATCACCACGATTTGGCCGCCATCCTGCGGAATCGGGATGAAGCGGCCTTGGCCGATCTGCGCGATGTCGCGCCACACCCGCTCGGTATCGCGGGCATCGCCGGCGAGCACGGCGTTGACGATGATGTCCTTTTGCCGGGCGGCCGCGAGGGTCGTCGGATATTTCGTGTCCTGCGCGTAGTCCATGTGCGGCGGCGCATCGCCGACCAGGAAGACGATGTGCCTGGCGTCGCTGCCACCAGTCCATTGCAGCTTGTTGACGGCGACGTCGAGCGCCTCGTTGACGCTTTCGGGCCAGTCGCCGCCGCCGCGCGCCTTCAGCTCCAGCAGGTTGGCATAGAGATCCTGGATGTCGCGGGTCAGCTCGATCTTCGATGTCACGTAATCGTCGCCGATGTCGCGATAGGCGACGAGGCCCATGCGGATATCGGCATCCGGATTGGAATCGACGATCGCGGTGGCGATCGACCAGATTTTGCGCTTGGCGCCCTCGATCAAGCGCGCCATCGAGCCCGTGGTATCCAGCACGAAAGCGACTTCGACGGTGGGCCGTGCCAGGGCCGGGGACAATCCGGCCGACAGCGGCAGGGCAGCAAGAGCGAAGGCGAGCGAGCACAGTGTGATGCGTGACCTCATGGGGTCCCTCCAGTGTTTTTCGTCCCTCGGAACCGAGGTTCCACTGGCATCGCGGTGGGCTGAAGCCGGAACAAAGGCCGGACTAGCGCGAAATTACGGCGATTCCCGGCGAAATCCGCGCCATGCGGTCCCTGGCGACGTCCTCTCAGCGGCGGCCGTCACCCCTATGTGAACCCTTGGCGCGGTTCCGCGTTGCTGTCCCCGAAGCGCATTCGGGGGATGATCTTGGCTCGGAACGACAAGAACTGGTGGCGCAACGGCATTTTCTATCAGATCTACCCGCGCTCGTTTCAGGACGCCGACGGTGACGGTGTCGGCGATCTCGCCGGCATCTTGCGCCGGCTGCCCTATGTGAAATCGCTCGGTGTCGACGCGATCTGGCTGTCGCCGATCTTCCCCTCGCCGATGGCCGATTTCGGCTACGACATTTCCGACTATACCGGCATCGAGCCGCTGTTCGGCACGATGGAAGATTTCGACGCGCTGATCGCGGCCGTCCATGACAACGGCCTGAAGCTGATCCTCGATCTCGTGCCCAACCACACCTCGGACCAGCATCCCTGGTTCGTCGAGAGCCGATCCTCGCGCGACAATCCCAAGCGCGATTGGTACATCTGGCGCGATCCGGCCGGCGACGGCGGCGTGCCGAACAATTGGTTGTCCGAGTTCGGCGGCAGTGCGTGGCAGCTCGACGAGGCCACGGGCCAGTATTATTACCACGCCTTCCTCGCCCAACAGCCCGACCTGAACTGGCGCAATCCGGATGTCCGCAGCGCCATCTACGACGTGATGCGGTTCTGGCTGGAGAAGGGCGTGGACGGCTTCCGCGTCGACGTGATCTGGCACCTCGTCAAGGATGCCGAATTCCGCGACAATCCGCCGAACCCGCATTACGTCGAGGGCCGGCCGCCGAACGAGCGCATCCTGACGCAATACTCCACCGACCAGCCCGAGGTGCACGACGTGATCGCCGAGATGCGACGCGTCACCGATGCATATTCCGCGCGCGTCCTGATCGGCGAGATCTATCTGCCGCTGCACCGGCTCATGGCCTATTACGGCAACGATCTCACCGGCGCGCAGATGCCGTTCAACTTCGCGCTGCTCTCGACATTCTGGAGCGCGCGCTCGATCGAGAAGATCGTCGAGGATTACGAGAAGGCGCTGCCGCGCGGCGCCTGGCCGAACTGGGTGCTCGGCAACCACGATCGCCCGCGCGTGGCGAGCCGCGTCGGCACGGAGCAGGCCCGCGTCGCCGCCATGCTGCTGCTGACGTTGCGCGGCACGCCGACGCTCTATTACGGCGACGAGATCGGCATGCACCAGGTCGCGATTGCGCCGGAGGATGTCCGCGATCCCTTCGAGAAGAACGTGCCCGGCATCGGTGTCGGCCGCGACGGCTGCCGCACGCCGATGCACTGGGATGCGTCGAAATTCGCCGGATTCTCCGCGGTGCGGCCGTGGCTGCCGCTGCCCGAGCACTCTGTACGCGACAATGTCGCCAGTCTCGAAGCCGATCCACGCTCGATCCTCAACCTCTACAAGCGCCTGATCGGCTTGCGGCAGAGTTGCCCACAACTGATCGCTGGCGACTATCATCCGGTCGCCGCGCACGGCGATCTCCTGATCTATCGCCGCGAGGCCGAGGGCCGGGCGGTGATCGTGGCGCTCAATCTCGGTGCGGACCCGGTCACCGCGACGACGAGCGCCGTCCGCTTCGGCAGCAGGATTTTGCTGTCGACGTTCCTGGATCGTGAGGGGGAAGGAATCGAAGGCGTGCTGGAGCTGCGTGGCAATGAGGGAGTGATCGTCGCTCCACCCTAGCCGTCGTCCCGGTGGATACAGCGAGGCATGTCGAGACGTCACCCCGGATGCTTATTCCCACGTACCGTATTCCCGTCGATGTCACTCCGCTTCAACAGATAATCCAGCCCGCCGACGCGGTACCAGCGATAGCCATAGGGCTCCAGTACGACGCGGTGCTGGCCGCGCTTGTCGGCATGGCTGTGGTCCTCCGCGAGGAGATTGATCAAATGCGCGCCGGCCTCGCCCGATAGCCCCACCGAGAACGCGATCTCGCGCGGCTTCTCGTCGAGATTATGCACGAACAGCACCGAATTGTTGCGCCAGTCGTAGCGCATGATGAACACCGCGGGATCGCGCGTCGGGATGATGGCGAAATCGCCCCAGCCCACCTCCGGCACTTCCTTCCGCATGCGGACGATGCGCTCGGTCCAGTTCAGCATGGAGTTGGGGTCGCGCCGCTGCTTTGCCACGTTGACGTGCGGATAGCCGTAAGGTCCCTTGTCGATGACGGGGCAGGCCGGCTTGTCGCTCTTGGTGAAGCCGCCATGAGGCTCGGTCGACCATTGCATCGGCGTGCGCGCGCAATTGCGCTCGGGCAGCGAAAGGTCGTCGCCCATCGCGATCTCGTCGCCATAGCGGATCACGGGCGTTCCCGGCAGCGTGCACATCAGGCTGTAGGCGAGCTCCAGCCGCCTGCGGTCGCCGCCCAGCATCGGCGCGAGGCGGCGGCGAATGCCGCGGTCGTAGAGCTGCATGTCCTTGTCGGGGCCGAACGATTTGAACACCGCATCGCGCTGCGCCTTGGTCAGGCGTCCCAGATCGAGCTCGTCGTGATTGCGCAGGAACAGGCCCCATTGCGCGGTCGCCGGCCGCGGCTTGGTCGCCTTCAGCGCCTTCGCCAGAGGGCGCGAGTCCGCCGAGGCCAGCGCATAGAACAGATGCTGGTTGACGTGGAAATTGAACATCATGTGCATGCGGTCGGCGTCCTGGCCGAAATATTCCATGTCGGTTTCCGGCAGCACGTTGGCCTCGGCGAGAATGATGGCGTCGCCCTGCCGCCATTGCAGGAATTCGCGGAACGCGCGCAGCATGTCGTACTGCTCGACCGCCTTCTTCACCTTGGCGCCCTTGGTCGCGATCACGAAGGGCACGGCGTCCATGCGGAAACCGGAGACGCCGAGCTGGATCCAGAAGCCCATGATCTTGAGAATTTCCGCCTGCACGTAAGGATTCGACGTGTTGAGGTCGGGCTGGAAATCGTAGAAGCGATGGAAGTAATACGCGCCCGCTTCCTTGTCGCGCGTCCATGTCGATTTCTGCACGCCGGGAAACACCATGCCCTTGTTGGCATTGGCGGGCTTCTTGTCGGACCACACATACCAGTCGCGATAGGGCGAGTTCTTGTCGCGCCGCGCCTCCTTGAACCATTGATGCTGGTCCGAGGTGTGGTTGACGACGAGGTCGATGATGATGCGGATGCCGCGCTGCTTGCAGCCATGGGTGAACTCGACGAAATCGCCGAGCGTGCCGTAGCGGGGATCGACGCTGTAATAATCGGCGATGTCGTAGCCGTCGTCGCGGCCCGGCGAGGTCTGGAACGGCATCAGCCAGATCGTGGTGATGCCGAGGCCGTGCAGATAATCGAGCCGGCGCAGCAGGCCCTTGAAATCGCCGATGCCGTCGCCGTTGGCGTCCATATAGGAGCCGACGGACAGGCAGTAGATCACGCCGTTCTTGTACCAGAGATCGTCTATCATGCGCGCGCCGCCTCGGTGGTTCCGCCGAGGAACGGCGGCTGCGTGATAAGTGCGTGGAAGAGGGGAGGTTCCGCATCCTCACCGGGTGTGTGGTAACAGCCCGCCCCTATCGGACAGTGTCCGCCCCACACGGAATCGGCTATCCTCCTCGCCATGGACAACCCCGCCCGCAACCTCTCCCTCGTTCCGCCGCCCGACCGCCGCCAATCCGAGACGGCGCTTGCGATCGCGCGCGGCACCTCGCGGCTGTTACGTTCGCTCGGCTTCTCCTGCATCAGCGAATTGCCGCTGCCCTCGGGGCGGCGCGCCGATCTGGTCGCGCTGAACGAGCGCGGCGAGATCTGGATCGTCGAGATCAAATCGTCGGTGGAGGATCTGCGTGCCGATCAGAAATGGCACGAATACCGCGCCCATTGCGACCGGCTGTTCTTCGCCTTCACGCAGGATCTGCCGTGCGAGATCTTTCCGGAAGAGACCGGCCTGATCGTCGCCGACGCCTATGGCGCGCACCTGCATTGCGAAGCGCCCGAGCACAAGCTCGCCGCCGCCACGCGCAAGCAGATGACGGTGCGGTTTGCAATGGCAGCAGCGTTACGGATCAACCGCCTGGTCGATCCGCAGGGACACGCGGAGTTTTGGGAGTAGAACGGTCTCGTGTCCCGGACGCGCTGCAGCGCGTAGCGTTGCTGCGCAGAGCCGGGACCTGGAAGGCGGCAATGGATTCTGAGAACTGGACCCCGGCTCTGCAGCGCATCACTTCGTGCTGCGCTGCGTTCGGAGCGCGAGAGCCGTTGAAGCTTACCGCGGCGCGCGCTTGGCCAGAATGCGCTGCAGGGTTCGCCGGTGCATGTTGAGCCGGCGCGCCGTTTCCGAGACATTGCGGTTGCACATCTCGTAGATGCGCTGGATGTGCTCCCAGCGCACGCGGTCGGCGGACATCGGGTTGGTCGGCAGCTCGGACTTCTCCGCGCTGGTCGACAGCAGCGCCGCGACGACGTCGTCGGCATCCGCGGGCTTGGAGAGATAATCGATCGCGCCCATCTTCACCGCGGTGACGGCGGTGGCGATGTTGCCGTAGCCGGTCAGCACGATCGCGCGCGCATCCGGGCGCTTCTTCTTCAGCGCCGAGACGACGTCGAGGCCGTTGCCGTCGCCGAGCCGCAAATCGACCACGGCGAATGCGGGCGCCGCCTTGCCGATCTGGGCAAGACCGTCCGACACGGTGTCACATGACGTCACCGCAAAGCCGCGCGTCTCCATGGCGCGCGACAACCGCTCCAGGAACGGCTTGTCGTCCTCCACGATGAGCAGCGAGCGGTCGGTCTGTTCGTTCAGTTCGGCGATGGCGTTCAAGGTTTTGTCCTCTCTCCAACGCGTCTACATATGGCCTCGCAATCGGGCGGTGCCAAGGCCGCCGATAGTCGATCGGCCCTGTTGTGCGACGCAAGGTCGCGGCTATCCTATTGTTTCTTCGAGCGTCTCGATAGCCTCAAAGCGCTCTCGCGGCCAACTGATGTGGACCACGGCACCGTGTTCCGGAAAGGTCCGGTTGGTAAACGAGACCTTGGCGCCGGTGCGTTCGAGCAGTGTCCGCGCGATGAACACGCCCAATCCGAGGCCGCGTCGTTCGCCACCGCCCTCGTCCACGGTTCGCCGCCGCGACAGATAGGGCTCGCCGATCCGGTTCAGGATATCAGGGGGAATGCCGGGGCCGTCGTCGGAGATCACGAGCTCGATCGTATCCTTGTTCCACCACGCGTTCACCTCGACCGTGGTGCGGGCGAAATCGACCGCGTTCTCGACGATGTTGCCGACGCCGTAGAGGATCGCCGGATTGCGCGAGCCGACCGGCTCGGCCACGGCGGCGACCGCGATCCGCACCTTGATCTCGACACCGAAATCGCGGTGCGGGGCCACCACCTCCTCGATCAGCTCCGACAGCTTCATGCGGTCGAACGGCGCACCGGTGGAGGAGAGCTGGGTGATCTTGCTCAATATGTCGCGGCAGCGCTGGGTCTGCTCGCGCAGCATCTTCAGGTCGGCGGCAAAACTGGCGTCTTTCACCGTCTTCTCCAGCTCGCGCGAGATCAGGAAGATCGTGGCGAGCGGCGTGCCGAGCTCGTGCGCGGCGGCAGCGGCAAGGCCGTCGAGCTGGGTCAGATGCTGCTCGCGCGTCAGCACCAGCTCGGTCGCGGCCAGCGCGTCCGCGAGCTTGCGCGCCTCCTCGGTCACCTGGAACGAATAGAGGCTGGTGACGCCGATCGCGAGCACGATCGAGAGCCAGACGCCGACCAGATAGATCGGCGGCAGCACCAAGGGATCGTCGGAATCCCAGGGCAGCGGCAGATGGAAGAAGAACAGCACCGAGGCGCAGGCGACCGCGAGCAGGCCGAGGCCGAAGGTGAGGCGCGCCGGCAGCGCCGTGGCCGAGATCAGCACCGGCGCGAGGAACAGGAACGAGAACGGGTTCTGCAAGCCGCCTGTAAAGTACAGCAGACCGGCCAATTCCACGATGTTCAGCGCGAGCAGGCCGGCCGCCTGGATCGGCTCCAGCCGCTGCATCGGATTGGCCGCGGTCTGCAGCGCCAGGTTCAGGGCCGCCGACAGAGCGATGATGCTGACGCAGGGGACGATCTCGACGTTGAACTCCAGCCCCTGTGCCACGATGAAGATCGCGGCGAGCTGCCCCAGCACCGCAAGCCAGCGCAGCCGCAGGATCGTATCCAGGCGGATATGCCGCTGCGAGGGGCGGAAGTCGGAAGCAGCAATTTCGGTCATATCGGCCAATGTGGCGGCGCCTTCCAAGGTCACAAACGCTGGGCTCGCGGAACCATCGGATTACAAGCCTTGCGCTCCCTGCCGCAATAGCAGAAGAACGGTCAGCATGACGGAGAATGACGAGGCTTCAAGTCGGCCGACTGTCGCGGAGCGCAGCTCGTCCGCGGCGATCGCGGTCGAGCATCTCGTCAAGGTCTACAAGCAGACCCGCGCCGTCGACGACATCTCCTTTGTCCTGCCGCGCGGCAGCATCACCGGCCTTCTGGGCGGCAACGGCGCCGGCAAGACCACGACCATCGCGATGATCATGGGGCTGGTGCTGCCGACCTCCGGCCGCGTGCAGGTGCTCGGCCATCGCATGCCCGAGGAGAGCGCTGCCGTGCTGGGGCGGATGAACTTCGAGAGCCCCTATGTCGACATGCCGATGCGGCTCACGGTACGGCAAAACCTCACCATCTTCGGCAAGCTCTATGCGGTCAAGGACCTCGCGAACCGCATCGCGGAGCTCGCGGGCGATCTCGATCTCACCGACTTCATCGACCGTGCCAACGGCAAGCTCTCCGCCGGGCAGAAAACCCGCGTCGCGCTGGCCAAAGCGCTGATCAACCAGCCCGAGCTTCTGCTGCTGGACGAGCCGACCGCTTCGCTCGACCCCGATACGGCCGACTGGGTGCGGGCGCATCTGGAGCGCTATCGCAAGGCGAACAACGCCACCATTCTGCTGGCTTCGCACAACATGCTCGAGGTCGAGCGGCTCTGCGACCGCGTCATCATTATGAAGCGCGGCCGCATCGAGGACGACGACACGCCCGAGGCGATCATGGCCCGCTACAACCGCACCACGCTGGAGGAGGTGTTTCTCGACGTCGCGCGCGGCCGGAAGGAGGCGGTGCGATGAGTAGACGCAGCCGTAGCCCGGATGGAGCGCAGCGTAATGCGGGACGCCTGTCGCTTGTGGCACGATTCCCGGATTGCGCTGCGCTCCATCCGGGCTACGGATCGCTCCTATGACCGACATCTCCCACCATCACGGCATCTCCGCCCATCGCATCGGCGCGATGATCCTGCGCTATTGGTATCTCTTGCTGTCGTCCTGGCCGCGGCTGCTTGAGCTGTTGTACTGGCCGGCGCTGCAGGTCATCACCTGGGGCTTCATCCAATATTACATCGCGGAGAATGCCAGCTTTTTCGCGCGTGCCGGCGGCACGCTGATCGGCGCCGTCATCCTCTGGGACATCCTGTTTCGCGGCCAGCTCGGCTTCTCCATCTCGTTCCTCGAGGAGATGTGGGCGCGCAATCTCGGAAACCTCATGATGAGTCCGCTCAAGCCGATCGAGTTTCTGCTCTCGCTGATGGTCATGAGCCTGATCCGTCTCGCGATCGGAATCATCCCGATGACGCTGCTGGCGCTGTTCCTGTTTCACTTCAACGTCTACGCGCTCGGCCTGCCGTTGATTGCCTTCTTCTGCAATCTGATCTTCACGAGCTGGTCGGTCGGCATCTTCGTCTCGGGCCTGGTGCTACGAAACGGCCTTGGCGCGGAGAGCATCGTCTGGACCTTGATGTTCGTGATCTTGCCGCTCGCCTGCATCTACTATCCCGTCAGCGTGCTGCCGGTTTGGCTGCAATATGTCGCCTGGACGCTGCCGCCGACCTACGTGTTCGAAGGAATGCGCGCGCTCCTGATCGAGAACACCTTCCGCACCGACCTGATGCTGGATGCACTGGCCATCAATGTGGTGCTTCTGGTTGCATCTTTTGGGGCATTCCTTGCCCTTTTACGCAGCGCCAGGAAGCACGGCTCGCTGCTGGCGGGCGGCGAATAGCGTCACTTTCTCGTGGATTCAGGCCGGTTGAGCCGTTTCGGCCACGTAGATGTACGGAACCATGCATTGACGCAATATTACGCATTCGGCAGTATGCTGCGATGCGAAGAGGAATATAGCGATGCCTATTGGTGAGTTTGGCGGCGCGCCGCCCCTGGCGGCCGAAGGCAGTCCGGTCCTGACGACGCCGATGTACTGGATGTACGAGATGGCGCACGCCTCTCTCAATCCGGCACGTGCGGTCACTGACGCCACCAAGTTGCTGTTTCAAAATCCGCTCAATCCCTGGGCGCGCACCGAGATCGGCAAGTCGGTCGCCGCAGCCTGCGAATTGTTCGAGCGCACCACGCGCCGTTACGGCAAGCCGGAATGGGGTCTCAACGACACCGAGGTCAACGGCATCCGCGTTCCCGTCGAGGTCCGCTCGGTCTGGGAAAAGCCGTTCTGCCGGCTGCTCTATTTCGATCGCAAATTCGCGCGGCCTTTGCGTAGCCCGCAGCCGCGCGTGCTGATCGTCGCGCCGATGTCCGGCCATTATGCGACGCTGCTGCGTGGCACTGTCGAAGCCTTCCTGCCCGCGCATGAGGTCTACATCACCGACTGGGCCGATGCCCGCATGGTGCCGCTCAGCGACGGCCGCTTCGATCTCGACGACTACATCGATTACGTCATCGAGATGCTGCATGTCCTCGGCGGCAACACGCATGTGCTGGCCGTGTGCCAGCCCTCCGTGCCCGTCGTCGCCGCCGTCTCGATCATGGAAGCGCGGCGAGATCCCTTTGTGCCGACCTCGATGACGCTGATGGGCGGGCCGATCGACACTCGCCGCAATCCGACCGCGGTGAACAACCTCGCCCAGGAGCGCGGCATCGACTGGTTCCGCAACCACGTCATCACCAAGGTGCCGTTCCCGCATCCGGGCATGATGCGCGACGTCTATCCGGGATTCCTGCAGCTCAACGGCTTCATCAGCATGAATCTCGACCGACATATGGACGCCCACAAGCAGCTCTTTGCCCATCTGGTGAAGGGCGACGGCGACCTCGTCGACAAGCATCGCGAGTTCTATGACGAATATCTCGCGGTGATGGATCTCTCGGCAGAGTATTACCTGCAGACGGTCGACACCGTGTTCGTGAAGCACTCGCTGCCGAAGGGCGAGATGACCCATCGCGGAACACGCGTCGATCCCTCCAAGGTCACGCGCGTGGCGTTGATGACGGTCGAAGGCGAGAACGACGACATCTCCGGTCTCGGCCAGACCGAAGCAACGCACACATTGTGCAGCTCGATCCCGGATCATCGCCGCATTCATTACGTCCAGAAGGGTGTCGGGCATTACGGCGTGTTCAACGGCTCGCGCTTCAGGTCGGAAATCGTGCCGCGAATTCACGACTTCATGGTTTCGGCGGCGAATCCGAGCTCGTTGCAGGCGCGCGCGGCCGAATAACCTGCTTTTTCGGCTTTCCCGTCGAAAATCCGGTTCCGGCCGGACGTTCCGGAGGGGGTGAATACCCGCCAGATTCGCGGTATTTAGGTAGCTTTATAGGAGTGAGTCAGCACTCACCTCTTGGGGGTGCCGCATGCATCCAGCGAGGGCGAAAAAAGCCGGTTCCAACCCCAGTCTGTAGGGTCTCCCGGAAGCCTGACCGCTGTATATTGGGCAAATGATTTGTTTTTGCGCCGAGCGCTTCCCATGGCGGCGGTTATGGCAGAATCCGGGCGCCCTCCTGCCCCCCGGACTGACAGACATGGCCACCCGCGCACTCCTTTATCGTCGGCCCCACGAACCAAAGACCGTCCTGATCACCCACGGATCGCAATTTTTTGCCATCCGATTGCGCCGGCACCGCCGCGCGCGCCGTTACACGCTCAGAATTCATCCGAGCGATCGCGAAGCCATCCTCACGATGCCGCCGCGCGGCACGCTGGCCGAAGCCAAAGACTTCGCGCAGCGCCATGGCGCGTGGATCGCCGCGCGTCTCGGTCGCTTGCCAAAGGCCGCGCCGTTCCAGCCGGGCACGGTGATACCGCTCCGCGGCACGCCGCATCGCATCGTTCATCGCGCCGGCACGCGTGGCACGGTGTGGACCGAGACTCGCGATAGCGGCGAGAAGATTCTCTGCGTCGCCGGCGGGCTCGAACATGTCGATCGCCGCGTCAGCGACTTCCTCAAGCGCGAGGCGCGCCGCGATCTGCAGCGTTCGGCGGAAGCCTACGCCGCCGAGCTCGGTGTCCGGGTCAAGCGCCTGTCGATCCGCGATCAGTCCAGTCGCTGGGGTTCATGCACCTCCGCGGGCTCGCTGTCGTTCTCCTGGCGACTGATCCTCGCGCCGCCCTTCGTGCTGGACTATCTCGCCGCCCACGAGGTCGCCCATCTCGTCGAGATGAACCACTCGGCGCGGTTCTGGCGCGTTTGCGGCAAAGTCTGCCCCTCGATGGAGCGCGCCAAGAAGTGGCTCGATACCTACGGCAACGACCTGCACCGCTACGGCGTCGAGGATTAGGGCTCGCTTTTGCCTCATCTGACGCTGTCATCGCCCGCCTTGTGCGCGAGGGCTTGCAGCCGCGCGCGCCGATGGATTGATGGGACTTTGTTCTCAGCGGCCTCGGTGTCCGGCCAGCCCTTTCGCGCAAGTCGACAGCCTCTTCATTGATCATCAATCCACGGGCATCCCCCTGATTTGTGAGGAGATCAACCGATGAACCTCGGACTGGAAGGCAAGACCGCCCTCATAACGGCGGCCAGTGGTGGAATTGGCAGCGGCATCGCCGGCTCACTGGCAGACGCGGGGGTGCGGGTCGCAATCAGTGGGCGGACGGCGGCCGCGCTGGAGAAGGTAGCCGGAGCCCTCGCCTCGCGCGCCGGCGGTCGCCCAGTGATCGTCGTGGGGGACGTGTGCGCGCAAGGCGGCCCGGCGCAAATTGCAGCCGAAGCGTCGGCCGCGCTCGGCGGGCACGTCGATATCCTCGTCAACAACGCCGGTGGGGCGAGACCCGTGACGGGCGAGGCCGACGATGCCTTCTGGGACGAGGCGATGACGCTCAACTTCCTTGCGGCACGTCGCTTGACCGACCTCATCTCGCCGGGAATGAAGGCTCGAAACTGGGGGCGGATCGTCAACATCTCGGGTGCGCTTGTTGCGCCTAAGCTCAATGGAGCGGCGCCGGCCAAGGCCGCTCTCGTCAGCTGGTCCCGAACGCTATCGTCCGAACTCGGCCCCTATGGTGTCACCGTTAACACGATCGCACCGGGCCGCATCAACACCGCTCAAATTCAGAAATTGCATCCAACGGAGCAATCGAAGGCGGACTTCATCAAGCAGAACATCCCTGCCGGCTATTTCGGGGAGCCTGAGGATATCGGGCACCTCGTCGCGTTTCTCGCCTCTCCACTCGCCCGCTACATCAACGGCGCTGCAATCCCGGTTGATGGGGGTGCGATCCGCCGGGTGTAGAACGTCAATCCCGAAGGGTTGCAGCTGACGTCCAAGCCCGCGCTTCGAACATCAAGGCTTCCCCCGCAAGCCGTTGATTTCGTTAGCGCCGGCTACTGTGCATGGGGTTGTTTTCGCGGTTTTTGTGTTGAGGTCGCCAATGTCCTCAGGCCGCGCCTATCGGTTTCCGCCGAACAACCGGTCCATCAGCCAGCCATCGAGTCCCGCAGCAGCCTCCGGCCGTGCATTGGCGCGCGTCGGCGGCGGGCGATAGCCGCCATTGTTGGCCGGCGCCGGTGCGGGCGCAATCGCTGTCGGCGGTGACACTTGCGAAGCCGCCTGCGCAAGGTTCGACAGGCCCCAGCCGCCTGGCGAGCTCGGCAAGTTTGCCACCGCCACACCCTCGTGCGCCGTCTTCATGAAGCGCGACCAGACTTCCACCGGCAGGCCGCCGCCGGTAGCCTTCTTGGTCGGCGAGTTGTCGTCGTTGCCGAGCCAGACGCCGGTGACGAGGTTTGCGGTGTAGCCGATGAACCAGGCGTCGCGATAATCCTGGCTGGTGCCGGTCTTGCCGGCCGCGGGCCATCCCGGGATCTCCGCCTTCTTGGCGGTCCCTGAAACAAGCGTCTCCCGCATCATCGCGTTCATCATGCCGACATAGCGGGGGTCGATCACCGGGTTGCGCTCTTCAGGCTGACGCATGTAGAGCAGCTTGCCGCTGAGCGTCCTGATCCGCGTCACGACATGCGGCGCCACTGCGAAGCCGCCATTGGCGAAGGGCGCGTAGGCGCCGACCAGTTCGACGACCGAGACTTCCGACGTGCCGAGCGCGATCGAGGCATTGGGCTCGAGCTTTGAGGAGATGCCGAGCCGGTGCGCGGTGCGCACCACGTTCTTCGGTCCGACTTCGAGGCCGAGACGGATGGCGACGGTGTTGAGCGACATCGCCAGCGCCTGGGTCAGCGTCACCGCGCCGAAATATTCATGGGTGTAGTTCTCGGGCCTCCAGCCCTTGACCTCGATCGGCGCGTCCTGGCGCATCGTGTCAGGCGTCAGGCCCTGTTCGAGCGCCGTGAGGTACACGAACGGCTTGAAAGAGGAGCCGGGCTGTCGTTTGGCGGTGACCGCGCGGTTATACTGGCTCTCGGAATAGTTCCGCCCGCCGACCATCGCGCGCACGGCGCCGTCGGGCGTCATCGCCACCAGCGCGCCCTGGCTGACATTGAACTTCACGCTCTTGGCCGCGAGCTCGTCGATGATGGCGGCTTCCGCCACGCTCTGCAGCTTGGGATCGATCGTGGTCTCGACCTTGATGCTCTCGTCGATCTGGCCGACCAGATCGTCCAGGACCTCGCCGATCCAGTCGGCGACGTAATTGACGGTGCCGGCGCCGGCCGGCTTCACATTGTAGGAGGGATGGCCGATCGAGGCCTTGGCCTGCGCGTCGGTGATGAATTTTGCATCCGCCATCGCCGCGAGCACGATTTGCGCACGCGCTTCGGCGCCTTCGGGATTGCGGTTCGGGGCGAGGCGCGAGGGCGATTTGACGAGACCGGCCAGCATCGCCGCCTCGGCCACGGTGACGTTCTTCGCCGACTTGCCGAAATATTTCTGCGCGGCGGCTTCGACGCCGTAGGCACCGGAGCCGAAATAGACGCGGTTGAGATAGAGCTCCAGGATCTCGTCCTTGGAGTGCTTGCGCTCCAGCCAGATCGCGAGCTCCGCCTCCTGCAGCTTGCGCTGCATGGTGCGCTCCTGGGTCAGGAACAGGTTTTTCGCGAGCTGCTGCGTCAGCGTCGAGCCGCCCTGCGAGACGCCGCGGTGCAGAACGTTGGTGACGAGGGCGCGCAGGATGCCGACGGGATCGATGCCGAAATGCGAATAGAAGCGGCGATCCTCGATGGCGATGAACGCCTTCGGCAAATAGGGCGGCAGGTCCTTCAGCGCGACATTGGCGCCGGCCATCTCGCCGCGCTGCGCCAGCATGCTGCCGTCGATGCCGACGATCTGGATCGTCGGCGGGCGTTTTGGAATCTCCAGCGACTGGATCGGCGGCAAATGGGCGCCGACATAGATCACGACGCCGATCACCGCGATGCCGCCCCACAGGCTCAGCACCGCGCCCCAATAGACCAGACGGCCGAGGCCGAACCCGCCCCGCGACTTCGCGCGCCGCTTGGCGCCGCTCCGGCTGGCCGGCGCCTTGCGTTCGCGCGGCGGCTCGCCGCCGGGCTCGTCAGCCTTGCGCTTGGCGGATGATTTCGCTGATTTCTTCGGCTTGTCGTCGCCGCCACCGGGAACGCGATCCGCCGCGGTCAGGCGCAGATCGGAGAGCGCCGCGGGCAAGCCGAACAGCGGCTCCTTCCGCCCACCCTTTTTCTTTCCCCACGCCATACGCAAAACGCCCGGTCAGCCCGCCCCGTCGCACGCTAGCGGTCGCTGTTTAAGGCCCGGTTACCCCGGCGTTAACGCGTGATTAGGAGGTGAGGCATTCGCACCCCGCAGTTCCGCATCCTCGGCGGCAAAGCTAGGATCGTCGGCATCAAGAAGAGGGAGCGCTCATGGGCCATATCGATCCGACCAAGGAGACTTTTGCGCAGTTCCGGGAGAACGACCGTCCCGGCCCAATCCATATGCTCAACCTGGTGCGGTTGCGGAAAGAGGCGGCCTATCCGGACGGACGCAAGGCGAGCGGCGCGGAAGCCTACGCGGCCTATGGGCGCGAGAGCGGCCCGGTGTTCGAACGCCTCGGCGGCCGCATCGTCTGGCAGGGCAGGTTCGAGCTGATGCTGATCGGCCCGCAGGACGAACGCTGGGACCATTGCTTCATCGCGGAGTATCCGAGCGTCGCCGCCTTCGTCGAGATGATCCGCGACCCCGTTTATCGCGAGGCGGTGAAGCACAGGCAGGCCGCGGTGGAGGATTCCCGCCTGATCCGGCACGCGGTGCTGCCCGTGGGGAAGAATTTTGGCGAGATCCCGGCGTGAATGCCGTTGGACCGATCTCTCGCGGTCGTCATGGCCGGGCTTGACCCGGCCATCCACGACTTCCTTTCGCGCCTCTAAGAACGTGGATGCCCGGGGACAAGCCCGGGCATGACGTCGTTGAGGCCGCGTTCTTGAGAACTAACCTGCCGGACCCGCATCCTCCAGGATCGGGCCGAACAGCTCCCAGCGCTCGCCGTTGAACTTCATCATCTGAAGCTGCTTGTTGACGCGGTAGTCGGTCGGCGACGTATTGGCCTTGATGCCGGGCAGCGACAGGTCGAGTTCAACGTCCTTCAGGCTGGTGGCGACCTTCATGACGTTCTCGCGAGTCAGGTTGTCGCCGCATTTCTGGAGCACGTAGGCCATCAACTGCGAGGTCGAGTAGCCGTAGCTGTTGAAGCTCGAATCCTTGTCGCCGTCCGGATAGTACTTGGCCATGAACTCGAAATATTTCTTCATGCCCGGATCATCCTTCCAGCTCGGATCGAGCGGATCCTTGCCATAGTTGACGCTGATCACGCCCTTGGATGCTTCAAGTCCAGCGGGCTTCATCACGGCGCCGACCGAAGTGGCGTTGATGTCGAGAATATGCACGGGGTGCCAGTCGAGCTCGGCGATCTTCTTGATCGCCTGCGCGGCCTGCTTCGGCGTCGTGGCGCTGAAGAACAAATCGGCGCCTGCCGACTTGATCTTGAGGATCTGTGAATCGACGGTGGGATCGGACACTTCGTACGAAGCTTCCGCGACGATCATGCTGGAGGCCTTGTCTCCAAGCCCGGCCTTGATGCCGTTCAGATAGTCTTTTCCGAGATCGTCGTTCTGGTAGAGGACGCCGACCTTGGCGTTCGGATGATTCTTGATGATGTACTGGCCGTAGATGCGGCCTTCGACGAAGTAGTTGGGATTGAAGCCCATCGTCCAGGGGAAGTTCTTGGGGTCGGTGAACTTCGATGCGCCAGTGGCCGCGAAGAGTTGCGGCACCTTCTTGGCGTTGAGATATTTCTGCACGGCAGCGTTCGAGGGGGTGCCGAGAAGCTGGAAGGTCAGCAGCACCTCGTCGCTCTCGACCAGCTTGCGCACCTGCTCCACGGCCTTCGGGGGCGAATAGGCGTCGTCATACTGGATCAGGTTGATCTTGCGGCCGTTGATGCCGCCCTGATCGTTGATCATCTTGAAGTAAGCGGCCTGGGTCTTGCCGATCGTGGCATAAGCGGAGGCGGGACCGCTGAACGGGTTGGTCTGACCGATCTTGATTTCGGTGTCCGACGCGCCGGGGTCATATTTCTTCTGGGCATTGGCCGACGAGACCGACAGCGCCAAAGCGAGCGCCGTGCCAGTGACCAGATGCAAAAATCCGTTCCTCATTCGCAATTTCCTCGGTTTGTTATCGCGGACGATCTTTCCATCGCCCCGTCGGCGGCGGACGTCATCGCTGGGCGGGAGTGTGGCGGAGGCTCTGCTGCGACGCAAGATTACATGCTGGTCACGAAAGTGACTTTAGTCGAACCGACGCTGGGACCTTCAGGTATGGTTGACGACGCGGCCAGCCGTGGAAAGCAGGACGCCCGCACCCCGGGGAGGGCGAGCGTCCGTTACGTGCTCTGTCCGGGCAGAGGCGAGGTATCCGGGTCTCGCTAGCCCGACGGTCCCGTGTCCTCGATGATCGGTCCGAACAGCTCCCAGCGTTCGCCGTTGAACTTCATCATCTGCATCTGCTTGTTGACGCGGAAGTCGTTCGGCCCGGTGTTGATCTTGATGCCGGGGAGCGCGAAGCTCGGCGTGAAGTTCTTGATGTTGGCGACCTGCTTCATGATGTTCTCACGCGTCAGGTCGTCGCCGCATTGCTTCAGGACCTGCACCAGCAACTCCGCCACCGAATAGGCATAGGTGTTGACGGTGTTGAGCTTGTCGCCTTCCGGGAAGTACTTGTCCATGAAGGCGAAGAAGGCCTTCACGCCGGGATCGTCCTTCCACTGCGGATCGCTCGGCTCCTTGCCGTATTGGGTCGAGATGATGCCCTTGGAGATGTCGAGGCCGGCCGGCTTCAGCGTCGCCGAGATCGGGCTCGCATTGATGTCGAGGATGTGCACCGGCGTCCAGCCGAGGTCGGCCAACTTCTTGATCGCCTGCGCCGCGAATTTCGGCGTCGAGGCATCGAAGAACACGTCGACACCCATCGACTTCAGCTTGACCACCTGGGAGTCGACGGTCGGGTCGGTGACCTCGTAGGAGACTTCGCCGACGATCATGTTGGCCTTGTCGCCGAGGCCGCTCTTGAGGCCCGCGAGATAGTCGCGGCCCATGTCGTCGTTCTGGTAGAGCACGCCGATCTTGGCGTTCGGATGCTCCTTGAGAATGTACTTGGCGTAGATCCGTCCCTCGGACACGTAATTGGGATTGTAGGCGATGGTCCAGGGATAGTTCTGCGGATCGTTGAAGCGCGCCGCGCCGGTCGAGGCCAGCAACTGCGGGACCTTCTTGCCGTTCAGATATTTCTGCACGGCCGCGTTCGCCGCGGTGCCGATCAGCTGGAAGGTGAACAGCACCTCGTCGCCCTCGACCAGCTTGCGCACCTGCTCGACCGTTTTCGGCGGCGAATAAGCGTCGTCATACTGGATCAGGTTGATCTTGCGGCCGTTGATGCCGCCCTGATCGTTGATCATCTTGAAATAGGCGGCCTGGGTCTTGCCGATATTGGCGTAGACGGAATAGGGGCCGGAGAACGGCACGGTCTGGCCGATCTTGATCTCTGTGTCGCTCGCCCCGGTGTCGTATTTCTTCTGCGCGAAGGCCTGGCTTACAAAGGCCTGGTTCGCGGAGAACGCGACGGCGAGCGCCGCCGTGGCAGCTAGAAAGGCTCTGCGATTATTCATGTGGGTGTTCCTCCAGACGGAATTTTCCGCCGATGGTCTTTTTCCGCTGATTGCAACGGTCGCCATCGCTGCCGAAGATTGTGGAGGAAGGTTCGCCGCCGCGCAAGGATCGCGGCGCTGCGCCGTAGCGTCTCAGGCCAGAAGCTAAGCCAGGAACAACGCCGCCAGCGCGATCGCCGCCGGCAGCGCCTGCACCATCAGGATGCGGCTGCTGACGGTCGCGGCGCCATAGGCGCCGGCCACGATCACGCAAAGCAGGAAGAACGCCTTGATCTGGAACGCGAAGGCCGGGTTGCCGTGGACGAGACCCCAGATCAGTCCGGCCGCGAGGAAGCCGTTATAGAGACCTTGATTGGCGGCCAGCACCTTCGTGATCTCGGCCTTCTCAGGCGTGTTGCGAAACACCTTCAGGCCCTGTGGCTTGTCCCAGAGAAACATCTCCAGGGTCAGGAAGAAGACGTGCAGCGCGGCGACCAGCGCCACCAGGACATTGGCGATCAGAATCAAGGTGAGCTCCCCCAAAGCGTCAGCTTTCGGGTGGACGTTACCACGGCCGGCATGGCAAGTGCGATGGGCGTGTTTCGTTGCAATGGTGCCGCAATGGCCAGTCGGTCAACCAAATCCTCAGTCAGCTTCGGCCTCGATCGCCTGACGACGCCGATCGGCACCGCGCTGCTCGTCACCGACGCGGAAGGCGCGCTGCGCGCGCTGGATTGGGATGATTACGAGCACCGGATGCGAGAGCTCCTGCGCCTGCACTACGGCGTGGTGGAGCTGCGTGACCGGCCTGCGCCCGTTTCCATGCGGACGGCGCTGTCAGGCTATTTCGACGGCGATCTCGGCCAGCTCTCGGTCATCGCATGGCGCATCGCCGGCACCCCGTTCCAGCAGAAGGTCTGGACCGCGCTCGCGCAAATCCCTGCGGGCACCACGATGAGCTATGGCGCACTCGCCACAAAGATCGACCTGCCCAAAGCAATTCGCGCCGTCGGCCATGCCAACGGCTCCAATCCGATCAGCGTGGTGCTGCCATGTCATCGGCTGATCGGCGCGGATGGTTCGCTGGTGAAGTATGGCGGCGGGCTCGAACGCAAACGCTGGCTGCTGCGGCACGAGGGGGTGAAGATTCGGGAGTCCCTTTGAGAACGAGCGATCGTCGGGCGATCTCTTGGATGTTCTCCCCTTATGCCGAACTCGTCAGATTTCCGACGTCATCACCTTCTGCACGATCTTCCATGTTCCATTCACCTTTAAGCACGACAACAGGTCCGTGAAGGAACGCGGCGGAATTTGCAGTTTCACCTTCAAGAGCGCGAGCTCCCTCTCGACATCTATCGACACGATCTGATCATCGCGCTCGCAGCCCTGTTGCTTCGGAGCCTTCATGTTGCGGACTACTGCCAGCCAGGCCGCAATCGGCGTCACGCCGACATTGCCGTCCTCGGCGACCTTCGTCACGGAACTCGAGGGGTGGAAGATGGACGCAAATTTCTCAGCATCCATTTCATAGGCAGCATCGAAATAGGTCTGCGCCAGGGAGCGCAAGGCAGAAACGTCCGTGTCCATGGTCTTCCTTGAGGTTGTCGTGCCGAACTCATTCATGCGGCTCGGTCGGCTGTGCTGAGCCTGGACCTGCCCTGCGTTCAGGAAGGCTGCTGCAAGTCGTCTCGTTGCCCGCAAAGACCTACGGCAAAGTGGCTTATGAAACTAGACACCTTGCTTGGCATAGGCTCGTGAGCAATATTCATGAACGATGACCAACGAAATGAACGAACTCGCCGCGTTTGCGGTCGTAGCCAACGAACGAAGCTTTACACGCGCTGCGATAAAGCTCGGTGTATCCCAATCTGCCTTGAGCCATACAATCCGGAGACTCGAGCAACGGCTAGAGTTGAAGCTGCTCGCCCGAACAACTAAGAGCGTTGCGCCGACCGCCGCCGGGGCAGCCCTTTTGGAAGATTTGTCTCCGGCCCTCGAGCAAATTCGTCAGGCCCTCGACAAGGCCCGTAGCGTTCGGCGTCGGCCCCAAGGCCGCCTTCGAATCGTGATGTCGCGATCGGCCGCCGTGATGGTCTTATTGCCGCGGCTGAGAGCTTTTGCTGAGGCCTACCCTGACATCGTTCTGGACATTGTCACCGTCACTGGTCCCGTGGATCTTGTGGCGGGCGAGTTCGATGCCGGTATTCAGCTTGGCGAGTACATCCAAAAGGACATGATCGCGGTTCGTCTCACGCCCGACCTGCGGCTGGCGGTCGTAGGTTCGCCGCGATATTTCGCTTCACGACGCATTCCCGAAAATCCAAAGGACCTTAACGATCATCGGTGCATTACCTTGCGTCTTGCGAGCGGTCCATATCGATGGGAGTTCGAGCAGGGTCGAAAGTCGGTCACGATCAACGTGAACGGCCCGCTGATCATTGACGATACTCACCTGGTGATCCAGGCAGCGCTCGCCGGGGTTGGTGTCGGACTCGCCTATGAGGAGCAGGTCGCCGGGTATGTTGCGCAGCGCCGCCTTATCAGGGTGCTGGAGGACTGGACGCCGCCAATTCCCGGCTTCTTCATGTACTATCCCAGTCGTCAGCATCAACCGGCTGCATTGTCTGCGCTGGTGAACGCGCTACGACTTTCCGGACAGAGGTCGGCGCGATGATCAGCAGAGGGGAAAAGCCGTGGCCTGCCGGCCTCTTCCCCTCTCAATCCGGGCCGCACCGCGGCCAGTCCGGACATGAGGAAAACTCACGCCGCCGGCGCCGCAACCGCCTTGTCGCCGGCCATCACATGGGTCAGTGCGCTCTTGATCGCGGCCTGGCGTGTCGGTGCGCTGATCTGGGCGCCGAGGAGGTCGGTGACGTAGAACACGTCGCGCGCGCGCTCGCCGAAGGTCGCGACGTGGGCTGAAGCAATGTTGAGGTTGAGCTTGGAGATCGCGGTGGTCAGCTCGTAGAGCAGGCCGGGCCGGTCGAGGCCCGAGACCTCGATCACGGTGTAGCGGTCGGACCATTGGTTGTTGATGGTCACTTCCGGCTCGATCACGAAGGGTTTTGCCTTGCTGCGCACGGTGCGGCGGGCCACCACCTCGGGCAGACGCAGCTTGCCTTCCAGCACGTCCTCGATCATCTCGCCGATGCGGGTGGCGCGCCGTCCCTCGTCCTCGTCGCGGTCATATTCCCGGGAGATCGAGATCGTGTCGAGCGCGCGGCCGTCGGTCGTGGTGTAGATCTGGGCATCGACGATGTTGGCGCCGGCCGAAGCGCAGGCGCCCGCGATGATCGACAGCAGCCAGGGATGGTCGGCCGCGAAGATCGTGAGCTCGGTGACGCCGCGCACCTCGTCGAAGCCGACATTGATCGCGAGCTTGTGGCCGGCCTGCTCGCTGGAGCGGACGAAGCGCGCGTGGCGGATTTTTCGCGGCAGCTCGACCTTGAGCCAATAGGCCGGATAGTGCCGGCCGATATAGGCGTCGAGCTCCTCCGCCGGCCATTCTGCGAAGGCCATGCGGAATTCTGCGTGGGCGGACGCAAGACGTTTGCCCCGGTCGACCTCCGAGAAGCCGCCTGTGAGCACCGGCTCGGTCTCATAATACAGTGAGCGCAGCAGCTGCGCCTTCCAGCCGTTCCACACGCCCGGACCGACGCCGCGAATGTCCGCGGTGGTCAGGATCGTCAGGAGCTTCATCTGCTCGACCGACTGCACCACTGCTGCGAAATTCTCGATGGTCTTGCGATCCGAGAGGTCGCGCGACTGCGCGACCGTGGACATCGTCAGATGCTCCTCGATCAGCCAGGCGATGAGCTCGGTGTCGGCCGGGCTGAAGCCGAGCCGCGGGCAGAGCCGGCGCGCGACCTTGGCGCCGGCGATCGAGTGGTCCTCCGGCCGGCCCTTGGCGACGTCATGCAGCAGCGTGGCGATATAGATCACCGCGCGGTGCTCGGGCCGCGTCTTGCGCATGAGGTCGCTGGCGAGCGTGAACTCCTCGACGCCGCCGCGCTCGATGTCCTGGAGGAAGCCGATGCAGCGGATCAGATGCTCGTCGACGGTGTAGTGATGATACATGTTGAACTGCATCATCGAGACGATCTTGCCGAAGGCGCGGATGAAGTGGCCGAGCACGCCGGTCTCGTTCATCCGCCGCAGCACGATCTCGGCGTTGTCCGAGGTCAGGATCTCCATGAACAGCCGGTTGGCCTCGGGATTTTCACGCATTTGCGCATTGATCAGGCCGAGCGAGCGCGTGACGTCGCGCATCGCATCCGGATGGAAGGCGAGGTTGTTCTTCTGCGCGAGCCGGAAGATCCGGATCAGATTGACCGGATCGTGCTTGAAGACATCCGGGGCTGCGACGTTGATGCGGTTGTTGTCGACGATGAAGTCGTCGCTGTCGGGGACGCGCCGCTTCGCCGCGGTCGGCCGCAGCCGCGCCATCATCCGGCTCAGCACCGGCGCGGGCTTGGCCTGCTGGTCCTCGAGCTTGGCGCAGAGGATGGCGGTGAGGTTGCCGACCTCCTTGGCGACAAGGAAGTAGTGCTTCATGAAGCGCTCGACGTCCTGCATGCCGGGATGCGAGGTGTAGCCGAGCCGTACCGCGATCTCGCGCTGGAGGTCGAAGGAGAGGCGCTCTTCGGCGCGGCCAGAGTAGAAATGCAGATTGCAGCGCACCGACCACAGGAAGTCGGCGCAGCGGCGGAAGCTGCGATATTCCTGCGCGTCGAACACCCCGCGCTCGACCAATTCGTCGGTGTCGCGCACGCGGTAGACGTATTTGGCGATCCAGAACAGCGTGTGCAGGTCGCGCAAGGCGCCCTTGCCGTCCTTGACATTGGGCTCGACCAGATAGCGCGACTGGCCGCCGCGCCGATGGCGCTCCTCGCGCTCGGCGAGCTTTGCGGTGACGAATTCCGACGCGGTGCCCTGCACCACCTCCTTGTCGAAGCGCGCGACCAGCTCGTCGTAGAGCGGCTTGTCGCCGGTCAGGAAGCGGGTCTCCAGGATGGCGGTGCGGATCGTCATGTCGCCACGTGCCTGCCGGATCGATTCGTCCACCGAGCGCGTGGCGTGGCCGACCTTCAGCCCCATGTCCCACAGGCAGTAGAGGATGGCTTCGGCGACCTGCTCGCCCCAGGCGGTCTGCTTGTAGGGCAGGATGAACAAGAGATCGATGTCGGATTCGGGCGCCATCAGGCCGCGGCCGTAGCCGCCGGTCGCGACCACCGCCATGCGCTCGGCGCCGCTCGGGATCGGCGAACGGTAGAGATGACGGGTCGCCGCCGAATACAGGATGCGGATGATCTCGTCCTGGACGTGACAGAGCCGCTCCGCGCAGCGGCGGCCGTGGCGGTCCTTCAGGAGGATGTCCTGTGCCGCGGCGCGCGCCGCGATCAGCTCGGCCTTGAGCAATTGCGCCATGGCCGTGCGGAACGCGTCTTCGCGTCCCCCATGCTTTTCGACAAGCGCATTGATGGCGGCGGTGATCCGCGCAGTGTCGAAACGCTCGTCCACCTCGGCCTTGTGCTCAGTCGCGACGCTGTCCATGCCTCACCGGATATAAGAGGTGACAGGCGCTGTCACCCGCCATTCTCTGGCAATAGTCGTTCCATGCTGGAAAGCGGCGGCTTCGGGCAAATCTGTTCTCGGCCGGCGGGCTTTCAAGGGGCGGATTTTCTCGTTGATTTCTAGATTTAACTCATTGAAAAACAATGAAGTTTTGGAGGAGGCTGGGCATGACTGGGATGACACGACGCATTCTGCTGGCGGGCGCTATTGCGCTCGCGGTGGCGCCTGCGGCAAAGGCGGCGGATCCGCTCAAGGAAATCCGCATCGACTGGGCGACCTACAACCCGGTGTCGATGGTCCTGAAGCAGAAGGGCCTCTTGGAGAAGGAGTTCGCCAAGGACGGGATCACCATCACCTGGGTGCAGTCGGCCGGCTCCAACAAGGCGCTCGAATTCCTCAATGCCGGCTCGATCGATTTCGGCTCGACCGCGGGCTCTGCGGCGCTGGTGGCCAAGATCAACGGCAACCCGATCAAGTCGATCTACGTCTATTCGCGCCCTGAGTGGACCGCGCTGGTGACGGGCAAGGATTCCAAGATCGCTGGCGTTGCCGATCTCAAGGGCAAGCGCGTCGCGGTGACGCGCGGCACCGATCCGCACATCTTCCTGGTCCGCGCGCTGCTCAGCGCCGGCCTCACCGAAAAGGACATCACGCCGGTGCTGCTGCAGCATGCCGACGGCAAAACCGCGCTGATCCGCGGCGACGTGGACGCCTGGGCCGGCCTCGATCCGATGATGGCGCAGGCCGAGGTCGAGGAAGGCGCAAAGCTGTTCTATCGCAAGGCGGACGCCAACACCTGGGGCATCCTCAATGTGCGCGAGCAGTTCTTGAAGGATCATCCGGACGCCGCCCGCCGCGTGCTTGCGGTCTACGAGGAGGCGCGAAAGTACTCGCTGGCCAATTACGACGAGCTGAAGAAGACCTTCATCGCCGTCACCAAGCTTCCCGAGGCCGTCGTCGACAAGCAGCTCAAGGAGCGCACCGAGCTCACCCATAGCCGCATCGGCGCACCCCAGCGCGAGTCGATCCTCGCCGCCGGCCTCGCCCTGCAGCAGGCCGGCGTCGTCGATGCCAAGGTCGACGTGAAGGCGGCGCTGGATGCGTTGATCGACGATCAGGTGCCGTTGCCGACGAATTGAGGTGCTCTTTCCCTCTCCCCTTGTGGGGGAGGGTGCCTCGCGAAGCGAGGCGGGTGAGGGGTATCTTTCTTCACGGTCAGTATTGCGAGCGGAGAGAACCCCCGGCGCTTCGCGCCACCTTCTCCCACTCCCACAAGAGGAGAAGGGAAAAGCAGCGGAGGGCGCTGCAAGAGTAGTGTTGCAATCTCGCGGAAGACGCGCTTCCTAACGGCCATGATCTCCGACGCACCAGTCTTGCAACAGACATCGGAACCAGCCGAAAGCGCCGCCGCGCCGTCTCGGCTCGCCCGCTATGCACGGCCGATGCTGGGTGTGTTGCTGCCGCTCGCCCTCGCGCTCGGTTGGGAGTTCCTGGTCTGGCTCGGCTGGTCCAACGGCCGGCTGGTGCCGCCGCCCTCGCGCGTGTTTGCCACCATCGCCGAGCTTGCCCGTTCCGGTGAGCTGGTCCGCCACATCACCGCGACGCTGTGGCGCGTCGCGCTCGGCTTCGCCTTCGGCGTGGTCGCGGGCACGGTGCTCGGCGCCATCTCCGGCTATTGGTCGCTGGCGCGGCGGCTTCTTGATCCCACCGTACAAGCCTTGCGCGCGATCCCCTCGCTGGCCTGGGTGCCGCTGTTCATTCTCTGGCTCGGCATTTTCGAGACCTCGAAGATCGCGCTGATCGCGGTCGGCGTGTTCTTCCCGGTCTATCTCGGCGTGATGGGCGCGATCCTCTCGGTGGACCGCAAGATCGTCGAGGTCGGCCGCACGTTCCGCCTGTCCGGGCCGGCCATGATCCGCCGCATCCTGCTGCCTGCGGTGCTGCCGGCTTATGTCGTGTCCTTGCGGGTCGGTCTCGGCCTCGGCTGGATGTTCGTGGTCGCCGCCGAGCTGATCGGCGCCTCGGAAGGCCTCGGCTATCTCCTGCTCGACGGCCAGCAGCTCGGCAAGCCCGCGCAGATCCTCGCCGCGATCGTGATCTTCGCCATTCTCGGCAAGCTCACGGATTGGCTGATCGAGATTGCAGCCGCGCCGTTCCTGCGCTGGCAGGACGCCTTCGGGCGTGCCAAAGAAACTTGACAAGGGGGCGTAACGCGATGCTGGCGCTCGACCGGGTCAGCAAGACCTATCCCAACGGCGTGCATGCGCTGGCGCGCTTTTCCGCCGAGATCAAGCAGGGCGAGATCATCGCCATCATCGGCGGCTCCGGCTGCGGCAAGTCCACTTTGCTGCGCGCCATTGCCGGTCTCGACCGCGCCAGCTCGGGCACGGTGAGCCTCGACAACGAGGCGATCTCTTCGCCGCACGCCAAGATCGGCATCATCTTCCAGGAGCCGCGGCTGCTGTCCTGGCTCAGCGTGGCCGACAATATCGGGTTTGGCCTTGCCGACCTGCCTGCGGTCGAGCGGCGCCAGAAGGTCGCGCGCGCGCTCGAGCGCGTCGGCCTCGCCGAGAAGGCGCAGGCCTGGCCGCGCGAGCTGTCGGGCGGGCAGGCCCAACGCGTCGCGATCGCACGCGCGCTGGTGCCGCAGCCGGAGGTGCTCCTGCTCGACGAGCCGTTCTCGGCGCTGGATGCCTTCACCCGCCGCGACCTTCAGGATCATCTGCTCGACCTCTGGGCCGACACGCGACCGACGCTGATCCTCGTCACGCATGACGTCGACGAGGCCGTGGTGCTGGCTGACCGCGTGCTGGTGATGCGGCCGCGGCCGGGCCGGCTGTTCGACCAGATCGAGATCAATCTCGGCCGCCCGCGCGACCGCAATTCGCCGCTGTTCGAGACTTTCAAGCGAAGTGTGCTGACGTCACTCGACCGGTCGCTCGACCGCAACGTGCCCGACCGTGACGCAACCCAGGGTCCCGGTCAGGCCATGTGGTGGTGACAATTTCTCTCTGAGCCGGTACATCGAGGGGCAATTCTTCCGGGAGAGAACAAGATGGACGCCGCCCAACTGCGCCAGATGCAGGCTCCGATCAAGGAGCGCTACAAGACCGATCCCAAGACCGCGCTGATCACACTGAAGGCCAAGGGCTCGACCGACAGCGAGGGCATCGCCTGCAAGGTCGAGACCGGCCGCGCCATCGCGCTTGCTGGCCTGCATCCGGCCACCGGCGGCTCCGGCCTCGAGCTCTGCTCCGGCGACATGCTGCTCGAAGCCTTGGTCGCCTGTGCCGGCGTCACCCTGAAATCGGTTGCGACCGCGATCGAGGTGCCGCTCAGGGCCGGCAATGTCTATGCCGAGGGCGATCTCGATTTCCGCGGCACGCTCGGCGTCGACAAGGAGACCCCTGTCGGCTTCGCCGAGATCCGCTTGCGCTTCGAGGTCGACACCGACGCGCCGCAGGACAAGCTCGATCTCCTGCTCAAGCTCACCGAGCGCTATTGCGTGGTCTATCAGACCATCAAGAACGGCCCGAAGGTCTCGGTGTCGATGCAGCGGATGTGAGGCGAGGGTCGTAACCCGATCATTGGTGTCGTCCCGGGGCGCGCCGCTTGGCGTGAGCCCGGGACCCATAATCCCAGGCCGTCGCGATTTCAGACGGTTGTTGCTCCAGCTCTTAAACCACGCCGGCCTGTGGTTATGGATTCCTGGCTCGCGCTTCGCGCGCCCGGAAATGACAGATAGAATGTCCCCCGACATCCACTTCATCCTCTTCCTTCTTCTGCGCATGGCGATCGCGGCGACCTTCGTCGTGACGGCGTCGATCATCACCGAGCGGTCGGGACCGGTGATCGGCGCGCTGGTCGCGACCCTGCCGATCTCGGCCGGTCCTTCCTACGTCTTTCTCGCGCTCGACCACGACGCCGCCTTCATCGCGCAAGGCTCGCTCGCGAGTCTTCCGATCAATGCGGCGACGATCTTCATGTGCCTCACTTACGTCGTGCTGGCGCAGCGGCATAGCCTTCTGGTGAGTTGCGGCAGTGCGGTCGCGGTCTGGATCGTGCTGGCCTCCATCATCCGTCAGTTCGACTGGTCGCTCACCGCGGGGCTCGCCGCGAACCTGATCGCCTTCGGCATCTGCATTCCCCTGCTGGCCGGCTACCGCCACGTGAAGATGCCGCTGGTGACGCGCCGCTGGTATGACGTGCCGATGCGAGCTGCACTGGTGGCGACCCTCGTCGCCATCGTGGTCTCGACCTCGGGCTGGGTCGGTCCCCGCATCAGCGGCATCATCGCGCTGTATCCCGTGGTGTTCTCCAGCATCATGGTGATCCTGCATCCGCGGATCGGCGGCCCGCCGACCGCCGCCGTGCTCGCCAACTCCGCCTGGGGCCTGCTCGGATTCGGCACGGCGATCGCCGTTCTACACGTTGCGGTCGTGTCATTCGGCTCGGCCGTCGGCCTGTGCCTCGCGCTCGGCACGTGTATCGCCTGGAACCTGACGCTGTGGGCGATCGGCCGGCGAGCAATGCACAAGGCGCGACGACAGCCGTGAGACTACGGACATGCGCGACACCCCGTCGCGAAAAGTCGTTCCGGCGTGCCCGATTGGCGATGCCGCATCTTCGCAAGCCATTGAATGAGATGCGTCATTTCAAGTCGTGACGCCGGCCGGGACCGACTGCTACACGAGCGGAGGCCGTTCCACTTCCCGCTGATTTCCGACACTTCTATTAGAACTTTGTTCGAGCTTTTCCCTTACGAATAATAATGCTTACCCGCTTCCGGCGTCATCGGCGCGGACGCGCCCGAGCTGCATCCGAGTGCAGGGACTCGCGCTAATTGCAATTCGAGTGCGGCTGTTTCGCCGCGAGAGTCGCTTCCCCCAAGAGCTGTCCACGTCATTTCGAGATGGAGATTCTTTGATGTTCGGTCGCAAGTCCCAGATTGATGCGCAAGCGCGGCTCGATGCGATCGGCCGCTCCCAGGCCATGATCGAATTCAATCTGGATGGCACGATCATCACGGCCAACAAGAACTTCCTCGACGCCCTCGGCTATCAGCTTGGCGAGATCCAGGGCAAGCATCACTCCATGTTCGTGCCGGCCGACCAGCGCGACAGCGCCGAGTACAAGGCGTTCTGGGCCGCGCTGAACCGTGGCGAGAGTCAGGCGCGCGAGTTCAAGCGGATCGCGAAAGGCGGCCGCGAAGTCTGGATCGAGGCAGCCTACAATCCGGTACTCGACGGCAATGGCAAGACGGTGATGGTCGCCAAGATCGCGACCGACATCACCGCGAAGAAGATGCGGAGCATGACCGATGCTTCGAAGATCGCCGCCATCGGCCGCGCCCAGGCCGTGATCGAGTTCAGGCTCGACGGCACCATCGTCACCGCCAACGAGAATTTCTGCAAGGCGCTCGGCTATTCGTTGTCCGAGATCGAGGGCAAGCATCATAGCCTGTTCGTGGCCGAGACCGACCGCAACAGCGCGGCCTATCGTGAATTCTGGGCCGCGCTCAACCGCGGCGACTACCAGGCCGGCGAGTTCAAGCGCATCGGCAAGGGCGGCAAGGAGGTGTGGATTCTCGCGTCCTACAATCCGCTGCTCGACGAGGCGGGCAAGCCCTACGGCGTCGTCAAGTTCGCGACCGACGTGACTGCCGAGAAGCTGAAAAACGCGGATCTCGCCGGTCAGATCGCGGCGATCGACAAGGCGCAGGCCGTGATCGAGTTCAACATGGACGGCACGATCATCACCGCGAACGCCAACTTCCTCGGCGCGCTCGGTTACTCGCTGGCCGAGATCAAGGGCAAGCATCACAGCATGTTCGTCGAGCCCAGCGAGCGCGACGGCTCTGCCTATCGCGAATTCTGGGCGGCGCTCAACCGCGGTCAGTACCAGGCGGCCGAATACAAGCGCATCGGCAAGGGCGGCAAGGAGGTCTACATCCAGGCGTCCTACAATCCGATCCTCGATCTCAATGCCAAGCCGTTCAAGGTCGTCAAATATGCCACCGACGTCACCAAGCAGGTGCTGGTCCGGATGGGCAACGAGCGCGTGCGCGGCATGATGGAATCGGTCGCGGCGGGTTCGGAGGAGCTGAACGCCTCGGTGCGGGAGATCTCCGAGGCGATGACCAAATCCCGCGAGACCGCGATGAGCGCGGTGGACCAGGTCGCCTCCGCCGACGCGCAGGCGCAGCGCCTCACCGAGGCTGCGCAGTCGATGAGCGGCATCGTCGAGATGATCAACAGCATCACCGGCCAGATCAACCTGCTCGCGCTCAACGCCACGATCGAATCCGCCCGGGCCGGTGAAGCCGGCCGCGGCTTTGCCGTGGTCGCCTCCGAAGTGAAGAGCCTTGCCAACCAGGCCAAGCAGGCGACCGACAAGATCGGCCAGGAGATCGGCAGCCTCAATGGTATCTCCGGCGATGTCGTCAGCGCGCTCGGCTCGATCAAGCAGGCGATCAACAATGTCAGCGAATACGTAACATCGACCGCGGCCGCCGTCGAGGAGCAGAGCACGGTGACGAACGAGATGTCGACCAGCATGCAGCGCGCCGCGGCCGAAGCGGCCGCGATCGCGGCGAGGGCGTAGTTTCCCTCGAGTCATCCCGGGGCGATCCGCAGCATCGAACTATGGTGCGCAATTGCGCAGCTGAGAAACTCGTGATTCCCCGGTGCGCAATTGCGCACCTGGGGTCTGGTCCTCCGGACCATCCCGGAATGACCGTTCCTTTCACTGCTTCGGCAGCTTGGCCTTCAGCGCATAGAGCGCATCGAGCGCCTCGCGCGGCGACATCTCGTCCGGGTGCAGCGCCTTCACCGCTTCCATCAGCAACTCGGTCTCGCTCGGCGGCGCGGCTTCCGCCGCGGCGCGCGAGGGCACGGCGAACAGCGGCAGATCGTCCACCAGCGCGCGTGCGGTCTGGCCGCGGTCCTGCGCCTCCAGCTTGGAGAGCACGGATTTCGCGCGCGTGATCACCGCGGACGGCAGGCCGGCGAGTTTTGCGACCTGGATGCCGTAGGAGCGGTCGGCCGAGCCCGGCAGCACCTCGTGCAGGAACACGACATTGCCCTGCCACTCCTTCACTTGCACGGTGGCATTGAACATCCGCGGCAGCTTGGCCGAGAGCGCGGTCAGCTCGTGATAATGCGTCGCGAACAGCGTGCGGCAGCGGTTACTCTCGTGCAGATGCTCGATCGCGGCCCAGGCGATCGAGAGGCCGTCGAACGTCGCGGTGCCGCGACCGATCTCGTCGAGGATCACGAGCGAACGCTCGCCGGCCTGGTTCAGGATCGCCGCGGTCTCGACCATCTCCACCATGAAGGTGGAGCGGCCGCGCGCGAGATCGTCGGCGGCGCCGACGCGCGAGAACAGGCGGTCGATGATGCCGATCCGCGCGCGCGCCGCCGGCACGAAGCTGCCGATTTGAGCAAGAAGGGCAATGAGCGCATTCTGGCGCAAGAACGTCGATTTGCCGGCCATGTTGGGACCGGTGAGCAGCCAGAGCTGGCCGGACTTCTGGCCAGGCGCCGGTGACAGATCGCACGCATTGGCGATGAACGGCTCGCCATTGCGCTTCAGGGCTTGCTCGACCACGGGGTGGCGGCCGGCTTCGATCGCAAAGCCGAGGGAGTCGTCGACGTCGGGTCGCACATAGTGATCGTCGACCGCGAGTTTGGCGAGCGACGTTGCAACGTCGAGCAAGGCGAACGCATGGGCGGCGGCGCGCAGATCGTCGCTGATCGCCATGGCCTTCGCGGACAGGCGCTCGAAAATCTCGAGCTCCAGTCCAAGGGCACGATCGCCGGCATTGGCGATCTTGGCCTCGATCTCCCCTAGTTCCGACGTGGTGAAGCGCACCTGCCCCGCCAGCGTCTGGCGGTGGATGAAGGTCGCGTTCAGCGGCGCCGACATCAGCTTGTCGCCGTGCTGTGCGGTGACCTCAACGAAATAGCCGAGCACGTTGTTGTGGCGAATCTTGAGGCCTTTGACGGCGGTCGCGTCGGCGTAGCGAGCCTGCATCGAGGCCACCACCAGGCGCGAGGCGTCGCGCAGGTTTCGCGCCTCGTCGAGGGCGGGCTCATAGCCCTGTCGGACGAAGCCGCCGTCACGCTTGATCAGCGGCAGCTGCTCGTCGAGCGCGCTGGCAAATTCGGCCGCCAGCTCGCGCGACGGCCTTTGCAGCGCCGCCATCACTGCGGCGATCTCCTGCGGCGGCTGGTCGAGCTCACCGAGCCGCGCCAGCACCTGGTCCGCGGCGATGATGCCGTCGCGGATGCCGGCGAGATCGCGCGGTCCGCCGCGGCCGACCGAGAGACGGGCCAGCGATCGCGACATGTCGGGCGCGCCGCGCAAGATGCTGCGGATGTCTTCGCGCGCCGCCGGGTCTGTAACGAAGGCGCTGACCGCATCCAACCGCCGCGCGATCGCGGGCGCATCGGTCAGCGGCGCCGCCAGCCGCTGCGCCAGCAGGCGCGAGCCGGCCGAGGTCACGGTGCAGTCGATCGCGTCGAGCAGCGAGCCGCGACGTTCGCCGGCAAGCGTCCGCGTCAGCTCGAGATTGGCGCGGGTGGCGGGATCGATCGCCATGGTCGCGCCCGAGGCTTCACGCGCGGGCGGCGACAGCGGCGGATGCTTGCCGACCTGGGTGCGGTCGACATAGGTGACGGCTGCTGCTGCCGCCGTGGCTTCGAGCCGCGTCAGCTGCGCCAGCCCGTCCATGGTCGCGACCGCAAAATAATCGCACAACCGCTTCTCGGCGGTGGCGCCGTCGAAGACATCGCGGGTCAGCGGCGTCACGGCCGGCAGCTCGCGCAGGGTCTGTCCGAGCTCGCTGTCGTTATAGAGTGCGTCGGTGACGATCGCCTCGTTCGGATTGATGCGCGCCAGCGTCGCGGCGAGCTCGCCGCCCGAACATTCCGTGACCATGAATTCGGCGGTCGAGATGTCGATCCAGGCAAGGCCGAAGCGATCGCCGCCGCCGGAGGCGCGGGCGCGCGCGATCGCGAGCAGGTAATTGTTGGCACGCGCGTCGAGCAGATTGTCTTCGGTCAACGTGCCCGGCGTGACCAGCCGGACCACGCCGCGGCGGACCACGCTCTTGTTGCCGCGCGCTTTCGCAGCGGCGGGATCCTCGGTCTGCTCGCAGACCGCGACGCGGTGGCCGGCCGAGATCAGGCGGTGCAGGTAATCCTCGGAGCGCTCGACCGGCACGCCGCACATCGGGATGTCGGCGCCCTGGTGCTTGCCGCGCTTGGTCAAGACGATGCCGAGCGTCCGGGAGGCGATCTCGGCGTCCTCGAAGAACAATTCGTAGAAATCGCCCATCCGGTAGAACAGCAAGAGACCTTGGTGCGCCGCCTTGATCTCCAGGTACTGTTCCATCATCGGCGTGACGCGCGCGGCGGCTTCCGCCGGCGCTGCGGGCGCTTCGTCGGCGGGCGGGACGGGTATCGGCTGTTGCATCGTCATGGGCGGCGCAACCTACAAAATTTCGGCACCTGCTCCTATCGCTTTGGCCGCTAGGAGCGGGTTTTCCACGTTGTCCGCATTGCGGCATGCGTGGCCGGCGTGCAGCCCCCTCGGAACACGCGTGTATCAGTCAATTGACCTGCCGCGGGCGCCCTCCTAAAACTCCGCCGACATTGAAGAAATTGGGCCGAACCGCGGCATTCAGGGAGAACAACGATGCGTGACGTCTTTATTTGCGATGCCGTGCGGACCCCGATCGGCCGCTTCGGCGGCTCGCTCGCCAAGGTGCGCGCCGACGATCTCGCCGCCGCCCCGATCAAGGCGCTGATGGCCAAGCATCCCAATCTCGACTGGGCGCAGGTGGACGAAGTCTTCTTCGGCTGCGCCAACCAGGCCGGCGAGGACAACCGCAACGTCGCGCGCATGGCGCTGCTGCTCGCGGGCCTGCCGGATTCGGTTCCCGGCCAGACCCTGAACCGCCTCTGTGCCTCCGGCCTCGATGCGGTCGGTGCCGCGGGCCGCGCCATCCGCTCCGGCGAGATCGAGCTCGCCATTGCCGGCGGCGTCGAGTCGATGACCCGCGCGCCCTTCGTGATGGGCAAGGCGCAGGAGGCCTTCTCGCGCTCGGCCGAGATCTTCGACACCACGATCGGCTGGCGCTTCATCAATCCGCTGCTGAAGGCGCAGTACGGCGTCGATGCCATGCCGGAGACCGGCGAGAACGTTGCCGAGGAATTCCAGGTCTCGCGCGCCGACCAGGACGCCTTCGCCATCCGCTCGCAGCAGCGCGCCGGCAAGGCGATCGCGGCGGGTTATTTCGCGGAGGAAATCACGCCCATCACGATTCCTGGCGGCAAAGCCGGTCCTGTTACGGTCGACAAGGACGAGCATCCGCGTCCCGAGACCACGCTGGAAGGTCTGGCAAAACTGAAGCCGATCGTGCGCAATCCCGGCACGGTGACGGCCGGCAACGCCTCGGGCGTCAACGACGGAGCTGCCGCGATGATCCTGGCCTCAGAGGCTGCGGTGAAGAAGCACGGCCTGACGCCGCGCGCGCGCATCCTCGGCCTGGCCTCGGCCGGCGTGCCGCCGCGCATCATGGGCATCGGCCCGGTGCCCGCGACCCGCAAGCTGATGGAGCGCCTCGGCAAGAAGATCAGCGATTTCGACCTGATCGAGCTCAACGAGGCCTTCGCCTCGCAGGGCATCGCCTGCATGCGCCAGCTCGGCGTCGCCGATGACGCCGATTTCGTCAATCCGCATGGCGGCGCCATCGCGCTCGGCCACCCCCTCGGCATGAGCGGCGCGCGCCTCGCGCTCACCGCGGTGCACGGCATGGAAAAGCGCGGCGGCAAGCTGGCGCTCGCCACCATGTGCGTCGGCGTCGGCCAGGGCGTCGCGGTCGCGATCGAGAAGCTGAACTGACCGAACGCTTCGCGTTCGGTCATCCCGGAGCCGCCCGATGAGGACGGAGTCCGGGATCTCGAGATTCCCCGGTGCGCAATTGCGCACCTGGGGTTTGGTCCTTCGGACCACCCCGGAATGGCTGGGAGAGATTGGCGCCATGATCATCGAGCGCGAGCAGGACGTCACGGCTGCTGCACTGGCGGTGATGGAGCGGACCTCCGATCCGCGCATGCGCCAGATCATGCTCTCTCTGGTCAAGCATCTGCATGCCTTCGTCCGCGACGTCCGCCTGACCGAGAAGGAGTTTCGCGACGCCACGGCCGTTATCGCCGAGCTCGGCAAGCTCTCGACCGACACGCACAACGAAGTCGTGCTGATGGCAGGCTCGCTCGGCGTTTCCTCCCTGGTGTGCCTGCTCAACAATGGCGATCAGGGCAATACCGAAACCGATCAATCGCTGCTCGGGCCGTTCTGGCGGCTGAACTCGCCGCGGGTCGAGAATGGCGGGTCGATCGTGCGCTCCGAGACCCCCGGCGTGCCGCTGTTTGTGAACGGCCGTGTCGTCGACAAGGACGGCCGTCCCGTTGCCGGCGCCGAGGTCGATGTCTGGCACGCCTCGCCCGTCGGCCTCTACGAGAACCAGGATCCTGAGCAGGCCGACATGAACCTGCGCGGCAAGTTCACGACCGACCAGGACGGGCGCTTCTCCTTCCGCTCGGTGATGATGGTCGGCTATCCCATCCCGACCAATGGCGTGGTCGGCCGCTTGCTGGCCGCGCAGGGCCGGCATCCCTATCGACCCGCGCATCTGCACGCCCTGATCTTCAAGCCCGGATTCAAGACGCTGATCTCGCAGGTCTACGACCCCGCCGACCCGCATATCGACAGTGACGTGCAGTTCGGCGTGACGCGGGCGCTGATCGGCAAGTTCCACCGCCATGAATCGCCGCATCCGGCAGTGCCTGATGTTGCCGCGCCCTGGTATTCGCTCGAGCACACCTATCGGCTCGAAGCCGGCGAGGCCACGCTGCCGCGGCCGCCGATCAAATAGGCAACCCAGGCCAAGTCCGGCGCGCGGGCGGGCCGCGAAACCGGCTTCCCCAAATTAGTTATGTCATATAATGATTGGCGGAAGCGTTGACCGGCCGGACCGAGAATGGCCGGGGAGGAGTTCGCCAATGACATTCATCTATCCGACCGACAGCAACAAGGCGCATCCGCTGCCGCTGTCGCCCGACTACAAGAGCTCGATCAAGCGCGCGCCGAACAAGCCCTTGATCCCGATGCGTCATACGCTGTCGGAGCTGACCGGACCGGTCTACGGCCATGAGACCGTGCGCGGGGGCGACAGCGATCTGACCACGCAGCATGCCGGTGAGCCGATCGGCGAGCGCATCATCGTTCACGGCCATGTGCGCGATGAGGACGGCCGGGGCGTACCGAGCTCATTGGTCGAGATCTGGCAGGCCAATTCCTGCGGCCGTTACGTCCATGTCCGCGACCAGCATCCGGCGCCGCTCGATCCGAACTTCACCGGCGCGGGCCGCACGGTGAGCGACGCCTCCGGCTATTATCGTTTCGTGACGATCAAGCCCGGCGCCTATCCCTGGGGCAATCACCACAATGCCTGGCGTCCCGCGCACATCCATCTGTCGGTGTTCGGCCATTCCTTCGTCACGCGCCTAGTGACGCAGATGTACTTCCCGGCCGATCCGCTGTTTCCGTTCGACCCGATCTTCAACTCGGTGCCGGACGAGAAGGCGCGGGCGCGCATGGTCTCGTCCTTCGACCTCGAGAATACCCAGCCCGAATGGGCGCTGTGCTACCGCTTTGACATCGTGCTGCGCGGCAAGAACGCCACCCCCATGGAGAACCATTAAGTGCAACAGTCTGGGAAGCCTGATGGGATCACGCCATCGCAGACCGTCGGCCCGTTCTTCAAATACGGCCTGACGCCGACCGGCGAGTACGCCTGGAACGACGCGTTCATCAACTCGACGCTGACCCCCGACGTCACGGGCGATCGCGTCCGTATCGAAGGTCGCGTGTTCGACGGCGATGGCGTCGCGGTGCCGGATTGCATGCTGGAGATCTGGCAGGCGGACGCGCAGGGCCGCTTTGCCGACCCGCAGGACAAGCGTGCGCTGCCGAATGCGAGCTTCCGTGGCTTTGCCCGTTGCGGCACCGACAAGGACGGCAATTACGCATTCGAGACCGTCAAGCCGGGCGCGGTGCCGGATCCCGACGGCAAGCCGCAGGCGCCGCACATTCTGCTTGCGGTGTTCGGTCGCGGCATGCTGCGGCATCTCTACACCCGCATCTATTTCAGCGACGAGGCCGGCAATGCCGCCGATCCCGTGCTGGCGCTGGTGCCCGCCGATCGGCGCGCCACGATCACCGCCGTGCGGGAGGCCGGCAAGCCGGTGTATCGGCTCGATCTGCGGCTGCAGGGCGACAACGAGACGGTGTTCTTCGACGTGTGAAGGCAATACGTGCCGGGGAGGTTGCTCCTCGGCACGTCTTCCTCGTTCGGCGCATCGAAGCCGACGCCGGGTCGCGCCGGGCCGGAACGACTGTCTTTTGGGTCTGTGCGTCAGCTCTACTGACTCAAATACCGATAGATTGACGCCAAATTCCCGTACTTGTGCGGGGATCGCGCGATGCAATTCCGGCGCGAAGCAATTCCGTATTTACCGTATTCGTCTAGGGTGGCCTCAGTTTGGACGCCGCCCCGGATTGTTTTTCATGAAATTTCGTCTGTCGTTGTCCTCTGCGATCATTGCGTTTGGGATCGTTCTCGCCATCGGCTTTGCCGCCGTGGTCTCGACCAGTCTGTACGCCCTGAAAGAGCTCAAGGTCGGCGGTCCGCTCTACTCGGACATCAAGCTGGGCAACGACCTCATCGCGGACATTCTGCCGCCGCCGGAATATGTCATCGAGGCCTATCTCGAGGCGACCCTCGCCATGCGCGAGCCGGATCAACTGGCGGCCCATGGCGAACGCCTGGTTCAGCTCCGCAAGGACTATGACGAGCGCAAGGCATTCTGGGTCTCCTCCAGCCTATCGGCCGACCTGAAGACGGCGCTGGTGTCGAAATCCGACGCCGAAGTGCAGAAATTCTGGAAGGCGTCCGACCAGCTCCTGCCGGCGCTCAAGGCCAAGGACGCAGCTGCGTCCGAGCGCATCTACGCGCAGCTCAAGGATGCCTACACCGCCCATCGCGCCGTCATCGACAGCATCGTCGAGAGCGCCAACAAGCAGAATTCCGCCATGGAGACGCTGGCCGCGGAGCGCGACAGCTCGATGCTTTGGATCCTCCTCGGCGTCTCCGCCGCCGTCCTCGCTTTCGTTGCCGCGGGCCTGCTCGGCGTCGCCGTCGGCGTGGTGCGCCCGATCGTGCGCATGACGGAGACGATGCAGAGGCTCGCGACCGGCGATCTCACCGCCGACATTCCGTTCGCCCACCGCCAGGACGAGGTCGGCTCGATGGCGGGTGCGCTTCTGGTGTTCAAGCAGGCGGCGGGCGAGAATTCCCGGCTGCGCGAGGAACAGTTGCGCCAGGAGCAGGAGGCGGCGCTCGCCAAGCGCGGCGCCCTGCACCAGATGGCGGAGACCGTCGAGCGCGAGACCGGCCGTTCGGTCGACACCGCGAGCGCGGCGAGCCATGGCGTGGAGCGGGCTGCGTCCAGCCTGTCAGAGATCGCAAGTTCGCTCTCCGCGCAGTCGCAGGCCGTCGCGGCGGCCTCCACCCAGGCCCTCGGCAGCTCGCAGACCGTCTCGGCCGCGGCCGAAGAGCTGAGCGCCTCGATCCGCGAGATCGCAAGCCAGGTCGCGCGGACCAGCACGGTGACGAAATCGGCGGTCGCCGGCCGCGAGCAGGCGCGCTCGACCATCCAGGCGCTGGCCGGATCGGTGAAGAAGATCGCCGAGGTCTCCGACCTCATCGGCGGCATCGCGGGCCAGACCAACCTGCTGGCGCTCAACGCGACGATCGAGGCGGCGCGCGCCGGCGAGGCCGGTCGCGGCTTCGCCGTGGTCGCCGCCGAGGTGAAGTCCCTGTCGGACCAGACCGCCAAATCCACCGAGGAGATCGCGCGGCTGATTGCCGAGATCCAGGCCTCGACGCAGGCCGCGGTCGATGCCGTCGAAACGATGGGAGGGCACATCGTCGAGATCGACGGCGTCGCCACCTCTGTTGCCGCCGCGATGGAAGAGCAGGACGCAGCGACCCGGGAAATCACGCGCTCGATTTCCGAATCGGCGTCGGCCGCCAAGGAGGTCTCGGCCAAGATCGGCAATGTCAGCCGCGACGCCGCTTCCGTGAACGAGCGCGCCGAGGAGGTCAGGCGGGCGATCGCCGGCATGGCGGCCAATCTCGAACAGCTCCGGTCGGTCGTGGTCAGGACCGTGCGCGAATCGACCGCCGCGGCTTGAGCCGGGCGCGATGCCTGCCGCTGGTGCCGGCGGTTGTGATCGTGCAGTATGGAGCGGCACGGGGGCATCGTGGTTATGACATCTCCACAATTGCCTGACATCATTGAGCCGGCTCGGCTGACGGCCGCGCTGCGCCGGGGCGGCGTGCTGGATGCCGGCGCGGTGCGCGAGGTGAAGGTGCTGCACCAGCGCGACACCGTGGTGTCCCATATCGTCCGGCTTGGCCTGCGCTATGTCGGCGAATCCACGGGTGCCCCGCAATCGCTGATCCTGAAGACCGCGAACTCCGCGTTCGCCGAGAAGCTTGCCAATGGCGGCCGGCGCGAGGTGGAGTACTACACGCAGCTGGCGCCGAATATGCCGCCGGGACTCGTGCCACGCTGCTTCGACGGACATTTCGACGAGGACAGTCTCACCTGGCATCTTCTGCTCGAGGACCTCACCGACAGCCACGACGTCGCGGCGGCCTGGCCGCTGCCGCCATCGCGCGAGCAGACGGTCGCCATCATCACCACGCTCGCACGTTGGCATGCAGCCTGGTGGGACCATCCGGGCCTCGGCGACACTGTCGGCACCTTCGCGAGCCCCGAGGACAGTGCGGAGCGCATCGAGACCTTCGCGGGCCATTACGACCGCTTTGCAGATTCTCTCGGTGACCGCCTCAGTGAGGAACGGCGTATCCTCTATCGCCGCCTGATCGATCAGTCGGACCGGCTGTCCCAGCGCTACCACTCGCGCCGTCACCTCAGCATCACCCATGGCGATGCCCATGTCTGGAATTTCCTGCTGCCGCGCGGGGGCGTTGCCGATACCGCGCGCATCTTCGATTTCGACCTGTGGAGCATCAACGCTCCAAGCCACGACCTCGCCTATATGATGGCGATGCATTGGTATCCGGAGCGCCGGCAAGCGCTGGAACGCGCGCTGCTCAACCTCTATCACGACACGCTGATCGACAGCGGCATCACCGGCTACACGCGCGGCGCGCTCGATCGCGACTACCGCTGGGCGGTGCTCTGGCAGATCACGCGGCCGGTCTGGCAGTGGAGCTTCAACATCCCGCCGGTGATCTGGTGGAATAATCTGGAGCGGATATTCGCGGCGGTGGATGATCTGGGCTGCGAGGAGTTGTTGGGGTGATCTCTCGTGCCCCGGACGCAGCGCAGCACTCCCGGCGATGCGAAGCATCGTCCGGTGTGATGCGCTGCTGAGCCGGGGCCCAGATCCGACAGCAGAATGGTCCCGGTTCTGCGGCGCATCACACCGCGCTGTACCGCGCCCGGGACACGAGATCGCGTGAAACTGTGCCTACTCTATCACCGCATGTTCCGGCCCGGCCGCCTGCTTGCGCAGCGTGGCCTTGGTCGATCCGATCAGCAGAGCGAGCGGGATGGTGCAGAGGATGAAGAGCATCACTAGCTGGTAGTCGTGCGCGAAGGCGATGATCTGCGCCTGCACGCTGACCATCCGGTCCGCCATGGCGCGGCCGGCGTCGGTGGACAGATTGATCAGGCCACGGACGTCGGGCATCTGCAGCGCGTGGTTGAACGGGTTGATGTGCTCCGACAGGATCGCGTAGCTCCGCCGCGTTCCCTGCGTCAGCTGCGCGATGACGACGGAGATGCCGACCGAGCTCGCGACGTTGCGCATCAGGGTCAGCATCGCGGTGCCGTCGGTGCGCAGCTCGTTCGAGAGCGTCAGGAACGCCACGGTCGAGAGCGGCACGAAGACGAGGCCAAAGCCAAAACCCTGGATGACGCTGACGGTGACGATCTCCGGTACCTGGGTCAGGTCGGTCCAGCCCGTCATCTGGTACAGCGAGCCCGCGGTCAGCGTCAGGCCGGAGATGATCAGCGTGCGCGCCTCGAAATAGCGCATCATGCGGCCGACCAGCATCATCGCGAAGAAGGTGCCGAAGCCGCGGCTCGCCAGCAAGAGGCCGGCGGTGATGATGGGATAGCCGATCACGTTCTGCATGTAGGGCGAGGCCAGCGCCATGGTCGAGAACAGCACGAGCCCCATCACGACCATGAACATGCAGCCGGTGACGAAGTTGCGATCCCGGAACAGCGCGAAGCGGATGAACGGCGTCGAGGTCGTGAAGGAGTGCGCCAGAAAGAAGTAGAAGGCGACGGCCGAGACGATGAACTCCGCGAGGATCTCATTGGATTCCAGCCAGCCCAATTGCTCGCCGCGGTCGAGCGCGAGCTGCAGCGCGCCGATCGCAACCGCCAGCGCGGCGAAACCGAACCAGTCGAATCTGAGGCTGAAATCCTTCCGGGTCTCGTCCATGAACACGATCAGCCCGAGCACCGTGATGAAGCCGAACGGCAAATTGACGAAGAACACCCAGTGCCAGGAATAGGTCTCGGTCAGCCAGGCACCGAGCGAGGGGCCCATGATCGGACCCATCATCACGCCCATGCCCCAGATCGACATCGCCTTGGCGCGTTCCTGGAGCGTGTAATAGTCGAGCATGACCGATTGCGACAGCGGCACCAGCGCCGCGCCGAACACGCCCTGCAGCAGGCGGAACATCACCATCTGGTTGATGTCCTGCGCGAGGCCGCACAGCACCGAGGCCATGGTGAAACCGGCCGAGCAGATGATGAAGATGCGCTTGCGGCCGAAGCGGTTGGCGATCCAGCCCACCGGCGCCGTCATGATCGCGGCGGCGACGATGTAGGAGGTCAGCACCCAGTTGATCTGGTCCTGCGAGGCCGACAGCGTGCCCTGCATGTAGGGCAAAGCGACGTTGGCGATGGTGGTGTCCAGCGCCTGCATGATGGTCGCGGTCATGGCGCAGATCGTCACCATGTTCCGGCGCAGGCCGGGGACCATCAGATGGGCATTGGGACCGGACATCCGATCAGTCCTTGTCAGTCTTTATCTTGGTCAGTCTTTATCTTGATCTTGGCTCGCGGTCGCCGACAGGCCGAGCAGGCCCGCGAGCGAGCGCTGATGGCCGGTGTCGATGGTGGCGTAGACGCTCATGCCGGCCTTCAGCTTCCGTACGTATTTGTCGGTCTCGTCGAAATAGATGCGGATCGGCACGCGCTGCACCACCTTGACGAAATTGCCGGTGGCGTTCTGCGGCGGCAGGATCGCGAATTGCGCGCCGGTGCCGGGCGAGAGCGAGCCGATCTTGCCCTTGAAGACATGGTTCGGGAACGCGTCGACCTCGAGCGTGACGGGCTGTCCCTCGGTGACGTGGGTGAGGTCGCTCTCCTTGGGATTGGCGTCGACCCAGGGATGGGCGACGTCGATGATCGAGAAGACGGGCGTGCCCGCGGTGACGAAACGGCCGAGCTGAATCTGCTCGACCTGCGTCGCCACGCCGTCCATCGGCGCGCGCAGCACGGTGTGGTCGAGGTTGCGCTGGGCATCGTCCAGCTTGGCTTTCGCCTGAGCGTAGGGCGGGAATTGCTCCAGCGGCAATTCCGCGTTGCCGAGCAGCTGCGTCTTGGCGTTGGACAGTTGCTGCTTGATGTATTGCGCCTGCGCGCCGGCGGTCACCAGCGCATTCGAGGCGTTGTCGAGATCGAGCTGCGAGCCGTAATTGTTCTTCACCAGCGCCTGCTTGCGCTCGACATCGCGCTTCTTCAGATCCATGCCCTGCTGGGCGAGATCGAGCATGTCGCCGTAGATCTTGATGTTGGCGACGAGGTTGTCATAGGTCGTGCGCGCCTGGGCGAGCTGCGCCTTGGCTTCGTCCACCGCGTGGCGAAACGGAACGGGGTCGATCTCGAACAGCTCGTCGCCGTGCTTGACCGACTGGCCTTCCTTCACGACCACCTTCAGGATCTTGCCTGAGATATCGGGCGTCACCAGCACCTTCTGGGCGCCGACATAGGCGTCATCGGTGCCGACATAGCGGCCGCCATGCAGGTAGAAGGTGAGGCCGCCGATGGCGGCGGCAACCGGCAGCACGACCAGCAGCAGGAAGCGGCGATAGCGGCGCAGGCCCGCCACCAGGCGGCGGCGCGGATCGGTGCCGGCTTTCTTGGTGGGCTTGCCGCTGTCGGTCTTCTGCTCGGGCTGGAACTTGAGGACCTGGTCAGCCATAGCGCTGCTCCTTACGTGCTTGCTCCGCGCCGGACGTCTGGATCGCGTTGCGCACGTTTTCCTTGATGGTTTCGAGCTGGGTCAGGAGACGGTGGGCGTCGGCCGGGCTGATGCCGTCGAGCGCGTTCGCGGTGAGCTCCGACTTCAGGCCGCTCATCCGGCCCAGCAGCTGCCGGCCGGCCTTCTTGAGGTGCAGGCGCTTGACGCGCCGGTCCGAGGCGTCGTTGCGCCGCTCGATCCAGTCATTGTCGCAGAGCTTGTCGATCAGGCGGGTCAGCGTGATCGGCTGCATCTCGAGCAGCTCGGCGAGCTCCGACTGCTTCATGCCCTCGCTGCGCTCGACCTTGGCCAGCACGGCCCATTGCGCGCGCGTGATGCCGAAGCGCGAGGCTTCCTTGTCGGCATAGACGCGCAACAGGCGGTAGAGCTCACCTAGCGTAAACAGGAAATTCTGGTCCACGGACCCGCGGCTCATGAGCTTGGTCTCCAATAAGCTTGGAATATAATAAGCAAGCTTATGATTGTTGCACGGTGGCTTACCGGGTGGCTGTCCCGCCATGAGAGCATGGCTGACAGCCGACGCGCCCGTCGCGCTTTGGGTTCCATCGGCGAAATGCTAGAAGCTGTGTCGCATGACCCCCGCGAAGACGGCCTTTCCCGCGCCCGACCACGATCACGGCCGCTGTACCGCGGATGCGCTGGCGCATGCCGAGGAGGTCTGCGAGCAGCGCGCGCAGAAATTCACGCCGATCCGGCGCCAGGTGCTGGGGGCCTTGCTCTCCAGCCACCGTCCGCTCGGCGCCTATGAGGTGATCGACGAATTGGCCAAGTCGATGCCGCGGCCGGCGCCGATCACGGTCTACCGTGCGCTCGATTTCCTGATGGCCAACGGCCTCGTGCACCGCATCGAGAGCCGCAATGCCTACCTCGCCTGCGCCGCCCACGACCATGACGCGACCTCGGCGGTGGCGTTCCTGATCTGCGAGCGCTGCGGCCTGGTCGGCGAGATTCCCTCGGCTTCCTTCGCCGGTGATCTCAATGCCGCGGCGCGCAGCTCGGGCTTTGCTCCCAAATTGTCCGTGGTGGAGATCACGGGCGTCTGCACCCATTGTCAGAAAGCTGCTTGAAGCAACAACGGCGCAAAGCCGGATTTTCAGGAAGACATGTCCGCAACCCAAGCCAACCTATCCGCCGCACGCCCCCTCAGTGCCGGCGCCATCGCCCTGATGCTCATGCTGTGCCTGACCTGGGGGTTCAACCAGATCGCGGTGAAGCTGGTGCTGCCGGACATCCCGCCGATGCTCCAGGCCACGATCCGCTCGGCGGGCGCGCTGCCGGTGCTGTTCATCATCGGCACGCTTCGCGGCGTCAAATTCTTCGAGAACGACCGCACGTGGAAGCCGGGCCTGATCGCCGGGCTGATGTTCGGCATCGAATTCGTGCTGATCTTCCAGGGATTGCGCCTCACCTCCGCCTCGCGCGCGGTGGTGTTCCTCTACACCGCGCCGTTCTTCGTCGCGCTCGGCTCCTACCAGGTGCTCGGCGAGCGGCTCGGCGCCTCGCAATGGCTGGGCCTCGCCATCAGCTTTGCCGGCGTCGCGCTCGCAATCGGCGTGCCGCAGCCCAATGTCGATTCACATGTGCTGCTCGGGGACCTCATGATCGTCGGTGGCGCCGCGCTGTGGGCGGCGACGACGCTGGTGGCCAAGGGCACGCGGTTGCGATTCGCTGCGCCGGAGAAGGCGCTGGGCTATCAGGTCGCCACCTCGATCCCCATCCTGGGGCTGGCGGCCTGGCTGTTCGGCGAGACCATCACCCACACCCCGGCGCCGCTCTCGCTCGGCCTGATGGCGTTCCAGGCGATCTGGGTGGTTGGAACCACGTTCACGCTTTGGTTCGCTCTGGTGAAGGCCTATTCGGCCAGCAAATTGTCGGCTTTTACCTTCATCACCCCTTTGTTTGGCGTGGTGGGTAGCTATTTCATCATGCACGACACCCTAAGCTTGGCGTTCGGGGCGGCTGCTGTCCTTGTAATTGCTGGGCTTTTTCTGGTTAACCGTCCGAGCCAAACGGCTGCGGCGCCAGCTGATGCATTGCTGAACGTCACCAAAACCTGATATTTGGACCCCATGAACAAGCCCGAAACCACCATCGATTCCGATCTCGCGGGACCCGCACCGCGCCATCGTACCACCCAGGTCAAGGTCGGCGACGTCGCCGTCGGCGGCGGTGCGCCGATCGTCGTGCAGTCGATGACCAACACCGACACCGCCGACATCGACGGTACCATTGCCCAGGTCGCAGCGCTCGCGCGCGCCGGCTCCGAAATGGTCCGCATCACCGTGGACCGCGAGGAAGCCGCGGCCGCCGTTCCGCACATTCGCGACGGCCTCGCCAAGCGCGGGATCACGACGCCGCTGATCGGCGACTTCCACTATATCGGCCACAAGCTGCTCGCGGCCTATCCGGCCTGCGCCGAGGCGCTCGCCAAGTACCGCATCAATCCCGGCAATGTCGGCTTCAAGGACAAGCGCGACACCCAGTTCGCCGACATCATCGAGATCGCGAACAAGAACGGCAAGCCGGTCCGCATCGGCGCCAATTGGGGCTCGCTCGACCAGGAGCTCCTGACCAAGCTGATGGACGAGAACGCCGCCTCCGCCAATCCGCGCGACGTGCGCGCGGTGACGCGCGAGGCCATGGTGCAATCCGCGCTGCTCTCGGCCGCGCGCGCCGAAGAGCTCGGCATGCCCAAGAACCGCATCATCCTCTCCGCAAAGGTCTCGGCGGTGCAGGATCTCATCGCGGTCTATCAGGACCTCGCCAGCCGTTCCGATTACGCCATCCATCTCGGCCTCACCGAAGCCGGCATGGGCTCGAAGGGCATCGTGGCGTCCTCGGCGGCGCTCGGCATCCTCTTGCAGCAGGGTATCGGCGACACCATCCGTATCTCGCTGACGCCGGAGCCCGGCGGCGACCGCACCCGTGAAGTGCAGGTCGGCCAGGAGCTGCTGCAGACCATGGGCTTCCGCACCTTCGTGCCGCTGGTCGCGGCATGCCCCGGCTGCGGCCGCACCACCTCGACCACGTTCCAGGAGCTGGCCCGCTCGATCCAGGATTTCATCCGCGACGAGATGCCGGCGTGGAAGACGAAATATCCCGGCGTGGAAGAGCTCAACGTCGCGGTGATGGGCTGCATCGTCAACGGCCCCGGCGAATCCAAGCACGCCAATATCGGCATCTCCCTGCCGGGCACCGGCGAAGCCCCGGCCGCGCCCGTGTTCGTCGACGGCAAGAAGTTCCGCACGCTGCGCGGCCCCACCATCTCCGCCGACTTCAAGGCGCTGGTGATCGACTATATCGACCAGCGCTACGGACAGGGCGCCAAGGTGCCGGTGACCGCGGCGGAGTAGGCGCCTCAACATTGAATCGTAGGGCGGGTTCGCGCAGCGTAACCCGCCTTATTTTTTGCGGACGCGAAGTGGCGGGTTACGCTTCGCGAACCCGCCCTACATTGCTACGATGGCTCCCAATCAACAATGATCGGGAGACACGCCATGAGCTTACTCGCCGGCAAGCAGGGTCCGCGCTATCGCCACACGGCTGAGGACGGCGCGCCTTACGAGACCATTGCAGTCGAAAAGCTCACGCCGATCATCGGCGCGGAAATCTCCGGGATCGACATCGGCTCGCTGGTTGATGGCGACGCGCGCTCCAACCGGCAAATGGACGAGATCCACCGCGCGCTCGCCGAAAACCTCGTCATCTTCTTCCGCGACCAGCACATCACGCCGCAGCAGCACCTCGCCTTCGGCCGCAAGTTCGGCGAGCTGCATTTTCACCCCGCAGCGCCGCACGAGGACGAAGACCCAGCCCTGATGAAAATCTACGCCGACAAGAACTCGCCGCGTGCCAATGGCGAGGGCTGGCACTCGGACGTGTCCTGCGATCTCGAGCCGCCGATGGGCTCGATCCTCTACATCAAGCAATGCCCGCCGCGCGGCGGCGACACCCTGTTCGCCAACATGTATGCGGCTTACGAAGCCTTGTCGGACCGCATGAAGGCCTATCTCGACGGCCTCACCGCGCTGCACGACGGCGAGCCGATCTACCGTGGGCTCTATGCGAATTACGGCGTCGCCGATCGTCCCTCCTATCCGCAAGCCGAGCATCCCGTGGTGCGAACCCATCCGGTCACGGGCAAGAAGGCGCTCTACGTCAACCGCGGCTTCACCCGCCACATCAACGGCATCCCGCGCGACGAGAGCGATGCGATGCTGGCCTATCTCTACCAGCACGCCGAGAACCCGCTGTTCCAGTGCCGCTTCCGCTGGACGGAGAACGCCATCGCGTTCTGGGACAACCGCTGCACCCAGCACCGCGCGATGTGGGACTACTGGCCGCATACGCGCTCCGGCACGCGCGTGACGGTGAAGGGCGAGCGGCCGGTGTAGGGCTGCTTGTGCCCCGGACGCAGCGCAGCGCTGCTTCAGCCTCATTTCACGCCGCGCCGCGTCGGGGGACAAGTGCTTCGTTCTTGCGTTGACGTCCTCCTGCTCCCGCGCCAATCTTCCCAAAAAACAAATCGGGAGGCTTCTTCATGCTTCGCGCAGAGGACAATAAATTCCTGACCGAGGCCGGCCCCGGAACGGGCATGGGCGAATTGCTGCGCCGCTTCTGGATTCCCGTCCTGCTCTCGGAAGAACTTTCCGAGCCCGACGGCGAGCCGAAGAAGATCGTCGTGCTCGGCGAGGAGCTGCTCGCCTTCCGCGATACGCGCGGCGTCGTCGGAATCATCGACCAATACTGCCCGCATCGCGGCGCCAATCTCTGGCTGGGGCGCAATGAGGAGTGCGGCATCCGTTGCGTCTATCATGGCTGGAAGTTCGACACCGACGGGCGCTGTGTGGACATGCCGACCTCCTATCCCGATCTCAATGCCAAGGACCTGATCCGCATCAAGTCCTACCCGGTGCGCGAATGGGGCGAGATTATCTGGGCCTATATGGGTCCGCTCGAAGCCATGCCCGAGCTGCCCGATCTCGAAATGGCGCTGCTGCCGGAATCGCACCGCTACGTCAGCAAGAAATGGCAGGACTGCAACTGGGTGCAGGCCCTGGAAGGCTCGATCGACACCGCGCATTTCACCTTCGCCCATCTCTCCTTCGACAAGGAGGAGAACGAGATTCTGGACATCAAGAAGCATTTTGTGAATCCGATCGCGCGGATGTCGAGCGATCACATGCGCTGGATCGCGGAGGACCCGCGCCCCGTGATCAAGGTTGCGCCGCACGAGGCCGGGCTGACGATCGCCGGCGGCCGGCTCACCGGTGGCGACAACATCTACTGGCGCATCGCGCAGTTCCTGATGCCGTTCCATGCCTATGCCCCGAGCGCGATGCCGGGCGAGAATATTTTTGGCCAGACCTTCGTGCCCGTCACCGATACCAATTGCTGGATCTATACCTATGTGTGGAATCCGGAACGGCCGCTCTCGCAGGCCGAGCGCGACGCCTATGACCACGGCAACGGCGTCATCGCGGAGGTCGACGACAATTACGTGCCGCTGCGCCACAAGGGCAACGACTACCTGATCGACCGCAAGCTGCAGAAGACCCGCAGCTACACCGGCATCAAGGGCGTCTCCGAGCAGGATGCCGCCGTGCAGGACAGCCAGGGCCCGATCGCCGACCGCACCCGCGAGCATCTCGGACCGACCGATCTCGGCATCATGCATTTCCGCAAAGTCGTGATGGATCTGGCCCGCGCGCTCCAGCAGGGTGAGCCGCCGCCGCAGGCCGCGCATCAGGATCGCTATGCGGTGCGCTCCGGGGCCTGCGTCACCAGCAAGTCCAAGGACCTGCCCGCCGTGATGCTGGAACGCTTTGGCGACGTCGCGGGCTTCGTCGGCCGACCCAGGATCGCAGCGGCGGAGTAACGCGTGGGGCAATCGCGCAGCATCATCGCCGGACTGGTCGCCGCGATCCTGTTGTCGTGGCTTGCGCCTGTTGGCCGCAGCGAGGCTGCGGCCGCGCGAAAGGTCGCCAAGGCCACGCCGAAGCAGCCCCAATCACTGGCCAAATGCGAGATGCCGAAGTTCCGGATCGTCGTCGACGTCGGCCACACCCCGGACTCCTACGGCGCCCTCAGCGCGCGGAATGATCCGGAGTTCGGCTTCAACCTCGTTCTCGCGCGCCTCGTCACGGCGAAGCTGAAGGCTGAGGGTTTCGCGGCAACCCGCCTGCTCGTCACCGACGGCAAGGCGCGGCCGAGCCTGTTCAAGCGGGTCAGTGCCGCGAATGACGGCCGGGCCGATCTCTTCCTGTCGATCCATCACGATTCGGTCCCGGACAAATTGCTCGAGACCTGGGAATTCGACGGCGCGAAGAGCTATTTCAGCGATCGCTTTTCGGGCCACTCGCTGTTCGTGTCGCAGCAGAATTCGCATTTCGCCACCAGCCTGAAGCTGGCCCGGATGATCGGCAGGCAGTTGAAGGAACAGGGCCTGCACTATGCCAGCCAATACACCTTGCCGCTGATGGGCCGTTACCGGCGCCAGCTGCTCGACAAGGATGTCGGCGTCTACCGCTATGACGGGCTCGTCGTTCTCTCACGGACAAGCAGCGCCGCGGTGCTGCTCGAAGCCGGCTCCATCATCAACCGCGACGAGGAGATGGCGATGAACTCGGCGGAGCGGCATGAGGTGGTCGCGGGCGCCGTTGCGGCTGCGATGAGGGAGTTTTGCGAGAGGCGGTAGCTCACGGCGCTAAAGCGGCACGTCCCGATACTCCCGGTTCGCCAGGCCCGCCTCCTCCAGATCCAGGTCGCGCTCGATCCGTCGCCGTGTCTCGTCGGTGATCTGGCCGTCGCGCAGCAGGTTGTGAATGAATTTGCGCTCGGCGGCGATCAGGTCGCGGGTCAGCGCGGTGCCGGCGGCGGAGACGTCATGGCGGGTGGGATCGAGCGACTCCGGCAGTTGGTTGGTGCGGATCTCGTGACGTGCACGCAGAAGCCGCATGACCTCGTCCGACACGTCCTTCTCCTCGGTCATTGCGTCGAGCGACTTCAGCGCGGCGTCGAGCGCCTGGCGGCGTGCGGCGATCTCGGCCTCGTGCTCGGCGACATGCTCGTCGCGGCCGGCCTGCGCGACACCGAGCCAGCGCACCACCGGCGGCAGCGTGAGCCCGACGCCGATCAGCGTGACGAAGATGACGCCGAAGGCCACGAATAGGATCAGGTCGCGATACGGGAAGGCTTCACCGCCAGGCAGCGTGAACGGCAGCGCCAGCGCGGCCGCGAGCGACACCGCGCCGCGCACGCCGGTGAAGGCGAGCACGAACGGCCACTGCCATGGCGGCGACGGATCGCGCTCGCGCAGCGACTTGCTGAGCATCCGCGGCAGATAGGTGGCAGGATAGAGCCAGGCGAAGCGGGCGATCACGACGATCACCAGCACCACGGCGGTCGCGATCAGGATGTCGTCGAGCGGGAACGCCTTCGATTTCTCGTAGAGCGCGCGCATCTGAAAGCCGGTGAGCAGGAACAGCACGCCCTCGATCAGGTAGATCACGAGATCCCAGAAGAAGATGCCTTGCAGGCGCGTCGCCGACGAGATCAGCAGCGGGCCGTTCCAGCTGACATAGAGACCGCAGGCGACCGTCGCGATCACGCCGGAGCCGCCGACATGCTCGGGCAGCCAATAGGAGACGTAGGGCGTGATCAGCGACAGCGTCAGCTCGACCTGCGGATCTCCGGACCATTTGCGGAAGCGGAGGGAGAGCCAACCGACGCCGATGCCGAAGGCGATCTCGCTGGCGACGATGAGGAGGAATTCGCCGGCCGCCAGCGGCAGCGAGAAATGCCCGACCATGATCGCGGCCAGCGCGAAGCGGTAGAGGATCAGCGCCGTGGCATCGTTGGCGAGCCCTTCGCCTTCGAGGATGACCACGAGCCGCCGCGGCAAGTTGAGCCGGCGCGCGATCGCGAGCGGCGCCACCACGTCGGGCGGCGCGACGATGGCGCCTAACAGGAAGCCGATGGTCCAGGGCAGGCCGATCATGTAGTGGGTCGCGGCCGCCACCATCGCCGCCGTGAAGATCACCGCGCCGACCGCGAGCAGCACGATCGGGCGCAAATTTTTTCGGAACTCGCGCCAGCTCATGGCGACGCTCGCCGAGTAGATCAGCGGCGGCAGCACCATCAGCAGCACCAGCTCCGGCGGCAATTCCACCGAGGGCATGCCCGGCACGAAGGCGAGGCCGACGCCGGCCAGCATCAGCAGGATCGCGGGCGCGATGTTGAAGCGGCGCGCGGCAAGTGCGGTGCCCGCCAGCACGGCGAGCAGGATGAGAAAGGTCTGAAATTTCGCTTCCATAGTGGCCTGTCTTGACCCGGAAGCGACTGCTGCGTCAATGCGCGGCTTACGCTAGCCGCTCGGCCACCATGCGCCCGATCCGCGCGAACACGGCTTCGATCTGCGCCGCATTCGGCGTGCCACCCTGGGTATAGGCCGTGATCAGGATCGGCGTGTCGGGTTTGGGCCAGACGACCGCGATATCACCCGATGCATCCTTGCCGTTGTTGCCGGTCTTGTCGCCGATGGTCCAGCTTGCGGGCAGGCCGCCGCGCAGCCGGTTCGCGCCGGTCTTGCAGTTCACCATCCAATCCGTAAGCAGGGCGCGCGAGGCCGGCGACAGGGCTTCACCCACCACCAGGCGCCGCAAATTCCCCGCCATCGCTGCCGGCGTCGTGGTGTCCTGGGGATTGCCCGGCGGTGAGCGGTTGAGCTCGGGCTCATTATGATCGAGCCGCGAGGTGCTATCGCCGATCGAACGCCAGAATGCCGTGAGGGCAGCCGGCCCGCCGATCCGTGCCAGCAGCAGATTGGCGCAGGTATTGTCGCTGAGCTCGACGATCGCCTTGCACATCTCGGTCACGGACATCGTGCCCGCCGCGAGATTTTGCTTGGCGACCGGTGCGTAGTCCAGCAGATCGGCCTTGCCGTAGGGTATCATGGCCGCGAGCTGCTCCTCGCCGCGATCGACCCGTGCCAGCACGCAGGCCGCGAGCGAGGCCTTGAATGTCGAGCACATCACGAAGCGCTCATCGGCGCGCCAGGTGAGCTTCCTGCCGGTTGCAAGGTTCTCGGCATGGACCCCGATCCGGCCGCCGCTCTCGCGCTCATAGGATTCGAGCTCGGGCGGCGCCTCGGCGGCGAATGCGGGCGATGCGGCCATCCAGACGAGCGAGGCGAGCAGGGAACGGCGGTCGAGATGCATGGGGGACTTTCAGGGAACAAGAGACGGAAGATATAGCGCACGCTTCATCCGCGCCGTCATTGCGAGCGCAGCGAAGCAATCCAGAGTCTGTCCGTGGAGGGATTCCGGATTGCTTCGTCGCAAGAGCTCCTCGCAATGACGGGGCGAGAGACTTACGCGTCGCGGAAATTGGAGGGTGAGCGCGGCAGATATTGGGCAGCAGACGATCAGGTCCCCTCACTCCCTCAAATCATAGCGATACGATTTCGATACGATCTGCCAGCCGTCGGCGAGCTTCATCGCCACCAGATAGTCGGTGAAGAAGCGCGGCGGCAATTGGCACCGGACCTTGATGAAGGCGGTCTTCTCGTCGGAACGGTCGATGGTGACGATGAAGTCCTCGCGCGGCTTGCCTTCGGCCTTGCCGGAGGGGCGCTTGCGCACGCGGTCGAGCCAGTCGGGTACGGTCAGCACCTGCAGCTCGCCCTTCTCGACCCAGCGCAAATCCGCAGAGGGATGGAAGATGGCGCCGAGCTTTTCGGCGTCGCCCTCGTAAAGGCCGTCAAAATAGCATTGCACGACGGCTTCGACGCTCGAGCGGTTCTGGTTCATGGGTCATCCTTTTGCATGATGGCTTGGGACGAACTTAGTCGTACAGGTCAAAATGCGCTATGGGTGTGTCAGCCATTTGCGTGAGGCCTCGCCATGACCGGATCAGAAAATTCGAACGCTCGTATCCTGATCGGCGAATGCTGCTGCCGCACCGTGCGCTTCGAGGTTGCCGACGCATTCTCCTATGCGATGAACTGCCATTGCTCGAATTGCCGTCGCACCACCGGCTCCGCCTTCAAGCCGTTCGCCGGCATCGCGCAGGACAAGCTCCGTATTGTCCGGGGCGACGACCAGCGGCTGATTTTCGGCGACGACACCACCCACGACGTGCATTGTGGGCGATGCGGCTCGCTGCTTTATTCCCGGGTGCGAGAGGGACAATGGGTCCATGTCGCCATGGGAACCCTGGTCGATACCCCCTCGATCCGGCCGAGCGCCCATATTTTCGTGGCCTCGAAGGCGTCCTGGCACGACATCACGGACAATCTGCCGCAATATCGGGGGCATATCGGTGATGGCTAGGGGAATTTGGTCCGCACGCCGGCTTGGCCGCGAACCGCGGCCGGACTGGCGCGACAAACAGAGGGGGACTTTCGGGCTGTCGTCGGTGCGGTCTTCGTGACCTCCATCACAAGCGCCGCCGCCAGATCCTGCTAAAGCGGTCCTAAAGGGGCTCGAAACGCCCCGAACTTCGGAAGTTGTGTCATGCGCAATCTGCTCAGACTCTGCCCGCTTCTCCTCGCCGCAGCGCTGCTGTTCGGCGCAGAGCCCGCGTTCGCGGGCAACCGCGTCGCGCTGGTGCTTGCCAACTCGGCCTATCGGCACGCGCCCTCGCTCACCAACCCCGTCAACGACGGTGCGGTGATGGCCAAGACGCTGAAGGAGGCCGGTTTCGACACCGTCGATTACCGACACGATCTATCGGCCCAGGAGACGCGGCGCGTGCTGCGCGATTTCGCCGACGCGACCCGCAATGCCGACATTGCCGTGGTTTACTATGCCGGTCACGGTATCGAGGTCGAGGGTTCGAATTACCTGATCCCTGTCGACGCCAAGCTCGAGCGCGACACCGACGTCTATGACGAGGCGCTCTCGCTCGATCGCGTGCTGGTTGCCGTCGAACCGGCAAAACAGCTTCGTCTGGTGATCCTGGATGCCTGCCGCGACAATCCGTTCGGCAAGACGATGAAGCGTACGGTGGCCTCGCGCGGCATCGGCCGTGGCCTCGCCCAGGTCGAGCCGACCAGCCCCAACACGCTGATCGCCTATTCGGCGAAGGCCGGCTTCACCGCCCAGGACGGTGACGGTGCCAACAGCCCCTTCACGGTTGCGCTGTCGAAATATCTGACGACGCCGGGCCTCGACGTTCGCCGCGCCTTCGGTTTCGTGCGCGACGAGGTGCTCAAGTCGACCGGTAACAAGCAGGAGCCGTTCGTCTACGGATCGCTCGGCGGCGACGACGTGCCGCTGGTCCCGGTCAAGGTCGCGGCGGCCGCACCCGTCGCGCCCGTGGCTAACCCGCAGGCCGATATCCGCCGCGACTATGAGCTCGCGCTCCAGGTCGGCAACAAGGCGGCATGGGATGCCTTCCTCGCCCAGCACCCCGATGGTTTCTATGCGAACCTTGCCAAGCTCCAGGTCGAAAAGATCGGCGCCGAGCAGGCCCACGCAGCGGCGATCGCGAAGGCGAAGCAGGCCGAGGCCGAGCGGGATCGTCTCGCCGCCCTCGGCGCCCAGAAGGATGCGCAGGCCAGAGCCGCAGCCGATGCCAAGGCCGCCGAGCAGGCGCAGCTTGCCGCGCAGAAGACAAAGGAGCAGGCACAGCAGCAGGCCGCTGCCGCCGAGCAGCAGCGCGTCAATCTCGCCGCTGCGGCCCCGAGCGCGGCGCCGGCCAGCACGGCGAGCCCCGCCGGCACCAACGTCGCGTCGCTGACGCCGGCGACTGCGCCGGCCGATCTCAGCCGATCCGTGCAGACCGAGCTCGGCCGCGTCGGCTGCTTCTCGGGCACAGCCGACGGCAACTGGAGTACGTCCTCGCAGCGTTCACTGTCGCAGTTCAACCGCTACGCCGGCACCAAGCTCGACGTGAAGGTTGCGAGCACCGACGCGCTCGACGCCGTCAAGGCCAAGCCGTCGCGCGTCTGTCCGCTGGTTTGCGAACATGGCTTCAAGGCCGACGGCGACAAGTGCAGCAAGATCGTCTGCCGCGAGGGCTATGCGGTCAACGACGACAATGAGTGCGAAAAGCAGCGTGCGGCCAAGCCGGCCAAACCCGCGACCGCCAAGCGCGACGATGGCGATGAGCGTCCTGCGCGGCAGCGTCGTCAGGCCGGCGGTGCGGCGGCCGGGGCCGCGGGTGGTTATGGTGCTGCGGCCGGCATTGCTGCTGCCGCTGGCGCCAGCCGTGCCTCGGGCGGCGGGCAGATGTTCTGCAACAGCACCGGCTGCCGTCCTGTCAGCCGCGGCTGCCATCTCGAATATCGCGGCGGTGGCGGCCCCTCCAATGACGCCAATGCCGAGGTCTGCAACTGACAATTCCGATCGTCCCGGCAACGCCGGGACGATCAGTTCGAAATCGCGCTCGCCGCGATGTTCACGGTCAGGGCCAACAGGGCCGTGTTGTAGATGAATGACACGATCCCATGCGCGGTGGCCGTGCGGCGGATGGTCTTGCCGGTGATGCCGACGTCGGAGACCTGCGCGGTCATGCCAATCACGAACGAGAAATAGACGAAGTCCCAATAGTCGGCGTGGTCTTCCTTGTCGCCGCTCGGGAATTGCAGGCCGCCGGGCTTGGCGCCGCGGTAATAATCATGCGCGTAATGCAGCGCGAACGTCGTGTGCACGGCGGCCCATGACAGCGCGATGGTGGCAATCGCGATCGTGAGCTCCCACACGCCGCGATGCGGCGTGCCGAGCTCGGAGACGATCGCGGCGATGCTGGCGAATGCGCCTGTGGCCGTCACCAGCAGGATCAGGAAGCGGCCGTCGTCCTGCATCGCGGCGGAGCGGCGGATGTGCTGGTGGTCGTTGCACAGCATCATCGCATAGACCAGCACGAGATAGACCGCTATCAGCGCATCCCAGCCGAACAACAGGCGGGTCACCAACCGGTACGAGCCCGGCAGCAGCAGGCCGACCAGGATGCCGGCCGCAACCGCGATGAAGGTCCGCGGCCGCGCATAGATCAGCCGCACCGGCCGCGACATCTTGCGGAAGCGGGCGAGGGCGGGATCTTCCTTGCCGTTGCCCGCCATAGCAGCGCGTCAGTTCTTCCGCTCGGCGACGAAGCGCGCGGCGGCCTGCAGCACGGCGGCACGGTCGCCGAAGATCGACACGGCGCTATCGGCCCGGGCGAGCAGGTCGCGCACGCGCTGCTTGGCGCCTTCGATGCCGAGCTGGGTGACGAACGTGGTCTTGCCGAGCGCGGCATCGGCGCCGGCCGGCTTGCCGAGCGCGGCGGCATCGCCTTCGACGTCGAGCAGATCGTCGGCGATCTGGAAGGCCTCGCCGAGCGCGCGGCCGTAATCGTCGAGCGCCTGATATTCTTTCTGCGAGGCCTGGCCGAGAATCGCACCGGCGATGCAGCCGTAGCGCAGCAGCGCGCCGGTCTTCATCTGCTGGATGCGGGCGACATCGATCGGCTCGTTGCCGCCAAAGCGGCCTTCGCCGGCGAGATCGAGGATCTGGCCGCCGACCATGCCGCCGATGCCGGCGCAGCGCGCCAGCGCGCGTGTCAGCAGGAGGCGCACATTGGCGTCGCGATGGATCTCGTCGCGGGTGACGATGTCGAAGGCGAGCGTCAGGAGGCCGTCGCCGGCGAGGATCGCGGTCGCGTCATCGGTCTGCTTGTGCAGGGTGGGACGGCCGCGACGCAGGTCCGAATTGTCCATCGCCGGCAGATCGTCGTGGATCAGCGAATAGCAGTGGATGCATTCGAGCGCGGCGCCGACGAGCAGGGCGGCCTCGCGCGATACGCCGAATACGGCAGCGCTCTCGACCACCAGGAACGGCCGCAGGCGCTTGCCGCCGTTGAGGCTCGAATAGCGCATTGCGTCCATCAGTCGCTTGGGCCGGGCGATCTCATCGTGCAGGATGTCGTCCGACAGCAGGCGCCCGAGCAGGGCTTCGGTGTCATCAGCGGTCTTGTCCAGACGTTTGGCGAAATCGGACGGGGACGTGCCGGTCATCAAGAAAGGCTCCAGAACTAAAATTCGGCGGGACAATCCTTTATGCGCCCGCCCCAGTCAATCGTTTGGAAGGCCTAAAAAGTGCTGGAAAAGGCCCGAATTATCACAGACTTAATGGGGTGATCCGTGGCCGCTTCTCGTTCCATGCCGGAAAGGTCGATTTGCGCATCGTCAAAATCCTGCTCGTAGCGCTCGCGGTCGTCATTCTCGCGCCTTATGTGATCGCGCCGTTCTACCGCATCGGCCATCCCGTTTCGACGCTGATGGCGTGGCGCTCGCTCCGCGGCGTGCCGATGCAGCGGGAATGGATCGATCTGGCGGCGATGTCGCCCTATCTGCCGCGAGCGGTGATTGCAGCCGAGGACGCCCATTTCTGCAGGCATCACGGCATCGATTGGGGCGCGCTGCGCGAGGCGATCGACGATGCCCAGGAGGACGGTACGCCGTTCCGGGGCGCATCCACGATCACCCAGCAGGTCGCGAAAAATCTGTTCCTCTGGCAGGGGCGGGATTTCGTCCGCAAGGCGCTCGAATTCCCGCTGGCGCTCTGGATCGATCTCGTCCTGCCCAAGCCGCGGATCCTGGAGATCTATCTCAACATCGCCGAGTTCGGCCCCAAGGGCCAGTTCGGCGTCGAGGCCGGCAGCGCCTATGCTTTCGGCAAGTCGGCCGAGGACCTTTCCCCCCGGGAGGCGGCCCTTCTGGCCTCGATCCTGCCGAATCCGGTCAAACGCAGCGCCAAAACCCCCGGCCCGGGTGTCCGGCGGCTGGCGGCCACCTATATGGCCCGGGGGCAGGCGAGCTCGCTTGCGACCTGCTGGCGGGAAAATCGCTGATTTTGGGCCCATTCGGAGCGTATTTTCCGGCCCAAAAGCCTAGCTTTACGCCCGGCCTTCCTCTATAAGCCCGGCCTTGATCGGCATTTCGCTCGCCCCGTTTGGGTGCTGAGCCGTCCCGCGGACGATGCCCTGATGACACCAATCCCTAGAGGATATTGAAATGGCCGTTCCGAGAAGAAAAACCTCGCCGTCGCGCCGTGGCATGCGCCGCTCGGCAGACGCCATCAAGAAGCCGACCTATGTGGAAGACAAGGACTCCGGCGAGCTCCGTCGTCCGCATCATCTCGACCTCAAGACCGGCATGTACAAGGGCCGGCAGGTCCTGAAGAAGAAAGAGTCCTGAGCCCAGGACCTTTCTCCGGGCAGGAGGATTTCGCCTGCCTGATTTCGGCCCACCCATGAGATAGACGGTGACGGCGGCGGAGCGAATGCTTCGCCGCTGCATTGTTCTGTCCGGATATCATGCTTGAGAAGGCATTTTGCCGATGGTCGGTTTCCCGCTGCTTCTGATTCCGCTCGCGGTGTACAACATCATCGCTTTCCTGATGCCCAGCGTGTCCTTCTCGGACGTGCTGTTTCGGGTGCCGATGATCACGGGCGAGGCCTGGCCGGTCACGCTGGCCGATCTCATGCTCGCGCTCGGCGTGGTGCTGCTGCTGCTCGAAGTGGTCAAGGGCGCGCGGCCCGGATCGAAATTCCTGATGGACCATCTGCTGTCGCTGATCATCTTCGGCGCGGCCGCGGCCGAATTCGTGATGTGGCCCAAATTCGGCAACTCGACCTATTTCCTGCTGGTGCTGCTGGCGATGGCGGATTTCCTCGGCGGCATTGCCCAGCGCACGCGCCGCCGCGTCACCTATGTCGCCGAGACCACGGTGCCGGCGCCGCGCAAGGCCAAGCGCCAGGCCGAGGCGCCGGTGGAGGATGCGGCGTCCGAGCGCAAGTTCGAGCCGGTGATTGCGCCGCAGCCGGTGCCAGGAGAGCCTCCCGCACCCTCGGCGCAGTCCGTCGCCGAATCCGTGCTGATGGATCATCCTGCGCCGAAGCCCGTGCAGGGCGCGTCTTCGCCGGAAATTCCCTCGCCGCAGCTTCAGCCGGGTAACGGCACGCCGCCGTCTTCCGAGACGCCGCCGCGCTGATCGGCCTCAAGCCACCTGCCGTGTCCGTGCGCTGACGCTCTGCAGCGGGCGTTTGCCGCCATAGGCCATCTGCACGTCTTCGGAAGAGCCGCGGCGCAGCCGGCTCGCCTGGGGCAGCTGCTCGGCGTTGGCGATGAGCTGGGTGACGAAGCTGGGATCGGGGCGCAATATCGGCGTCTTGTGCACCCAGCGTAACGTCGGCATCAGCGGGACCAGGGCCGTGCCGGCCTGCCGCTTGATCTCTTCGATTCCATCCGTCGTCGCCATCGCAACACCGTTCATCAGATTGAGCTGGCGCGTTTTGGGACATTGGCGCCGGTGCATTTGATGGTCTCGCAAGGCCTATGCCGGTCGAGCTTAATCGTTCCTGGGCGGCTCGGGAACGTGGTTTCCAAATTGTTTATGAACTTTGCCTAGGGTCGAAGGCGAATCTGGCCCTATTCTGTGCCGGCTCAGGACTTACCCGCTGTCCCGAAACGAGGCGATTTTGACCCCTGCATTACCGCAAGCCTCCGACATTCTGGCCGCGCTCGGCCAGGCCGTGTTCGCCTGGGACGTCGCCAGCGATGCCATTGTCTGGGGTGACCAGGCCGCCAGCGTTTTTCCCGGCATTCCCGCCGAGCGCCTCGCGACCGGCGCCGAATTTGCCAAGCTGATCGAACCCGCGCCGTCGCTGCGGACCGCGGCGCTGGCGCAGACGTCCGCCGTGCACGGCGCCGACGGCACGCCCTACCGTGTCGAGTACGGCGTCCGCATGAGCGCCGCCGATCCCGTGATCTGGATCGAGGAGACCGGCCGCTGGTTCGCCGGCCCCGACGGCCGCCCCACGCGCGCGATCGGCTCGATCCGTATCAACAACGAGCGCCATGCTAGAGACGAGGAGCTGACCAAGCTGGCCCGGCTCGATCCGTTGACCGGCGAGCTCAACCGCTCGCACCTGATCGCCGCGCTGGCCGAGGCGATCGAGGAGACGACCCGCTTCCGCTCCACTGCGGCGTTCATGCTGGTCGGCATCGACCATCTCGCCCGCGTCAACGACGCCTTCGGCTTCGACGTTGCCGACGCTGTGATCCTCGACATCGCCAAGCGCATCCGCTCGCGCCTGCGTGGCGGCGACGTGCTCGGCCGCTTTTCCGGCAACAAGTTTGGCCTGATCCTGAAGAACTGCACCGTCGACGACATGAACGTCGCCGCCGAGCGTTTCCTCGCCGGCATTCGCGACGAGGTGGTGCCCACCAAATCCGGCCCGGTCTCGGTCACCGCCTCGATCGGCGCAGTCAGCTTGCCGCGCTACGCCCGCAACACCGACGAGGCCGTCAACCGCGCCCATGAGACGCTGGACGCCGCCAAGCGCCGTCGCGCCGGCTCGTTCGCGGCATGGCGTCCGGATGCCGCGCGCGACGCGCAGCGCCGGGTCAATATCCGCGTCACCGACGAGATCGTCACCGCGCTGAACGAGCGCCGCATCAAGCTGGCCTATGAGCCGGTGGTGTCGGCCGCCTCGCGCGAGCGCGCCTTCCACGAATGCCTGGTGCGGATGGACCAGGGCGGCGGCCAGGTGCTGCTCGCGCCCGACATCGTGCCGGTCGCCGAACGGCTCGGCCTGATCCGCCTGGTCGATCACCGCGTGCTCGAGCTCGTGGTCGCCGAGCTCGCCGGCGCGCCCGACATCTGCCTCAGCCTCAACATCTCGCCCGATACCACCATGGATCCGGACTGGTGGGCGGGAATCGAATCGCTGATGCTGGCCCATCCCGGCGTTGCCGAGCGGCTGATCGTCGAGATCACCGAGACGGTCGCGATCCAGGACATCGACGACGTCCGTGGCTTCGTCACGCGGCTGAAGAATTTCGGCAGCCGCATCGCCATCGACGATTTCGGCGCCGGCTACACCTCGTTCCGAAACCTGCGCAAGCTCGGCGTGGACATCGTCAAGATCGACGGCGCCTTCGTGCAGAACATCACCCATTCCGCGGACGACCGCGCCTTCGTGCAGACGCTGATCGATCTCGCGCGACGCCTCGATATCAAGACCGTGGCTGAATGGGTGCAGGACGAAGAGGCAGCAAGCATGCTGCGCGACTGGGGCTGCGACTATATCCAGGGCCGCCTGATCGGCTTGGCATCAGCCGAACGGCCGTGGGGCGCTCCGACGGATAGCGCGCTGCCGGCGGCGGGGTAGCATGTCACGCTAGAATTTTCCCTGTGAAATCAATCCCCCATCTACTGTGCATGGGGTTGTTTTCGCGAAATTGCATCTTAGCCGACCTCTGCAAAACGTTACGCCCCCTCATCCAGCGCCACCAGCTCGCGCTTCTTGCGCAGTGCGGGCAAGAGCGGTGCGATCAGCAGCATCATTGCGAATGCGAGGCACACTGCCGAGATCGGCCGCTGCACGAAGGTCCAGAGATCGCCCTGCGACAGGATCAGCGACTTGCGTAAGTTATTCTCCATCATCGGCCCCAGCACGAAGGCCAGCACCAGCGGCGCCGGCTCGTAGCCGAGCTTGCGCATGAAATAGCCGATGATGCCGAACGCGATCATCACATAGACGTCGAACACGTTGTTGCTGGAGCAGTAGACGCCCAGGATCGTGAACAGGATGATCAGGGGGAACAGGATGTTGTAGGGCAGCTTGAGCAGTTGCACCCACATGCCGATCATCGGCAGGTTCAGGATCAGCAGCATGACGTTGCCGATATACATGCTGGCGACGATGCCCCAGAACAGGCCGGGGTTTTGCGTGATCAGCAGCGGCCCCGGCTGCAGACCGTGAATGACGAAGGCCCCGAGCAGCAGCGCCATCACCACGTTCGGCGGAATGCCGAGCGTCATCAGCGGAATGAAGGCGCCGCCTGCCGCGGCGTTGTTCGCCGATTCCGGCCCCGCGACGCCTTCGATCGCACCATGGCCGAAACGTTCGGGCGTCTTCGACAGCCGTTTCTCCAGCGCGTAGGATGCAAAGGAGGCCACCACCGCGCCGCCGCCCGGCAGGATGCCGAGGAAGAAGCCGAGAATGGTGCCGCGGCCGACCGGACCTGCGCTCGCCTTCCAGTCCTCCCTGGTGGGCAGCAGATGCGTGATCTTTGTGTTGATGACGTCGCGCTTGATCGCCTGCTCGGTGTTGAGCAGCACCTCGGCGACGCCGAACAGGCCCATCACGACGGGCACGAGCCCGATGCCGTCGATCAATTCCATGCGGCCGAAGGTCAGGCGCGGCTGCGCCGTGATGCTGTCGAGCCCGATCAGTCCGAGCACGACGCCGATGCATGCCATCAGCAGCGCCTTCGGCATCGAGCCCTGCGTCAGGAAGGTGAGCACGACGAGGCCGAGCACCATCAGGCTGAAATATTCGGCCGGGCCGAACGCGATGGCGACGCTGGCAAGCTTCGGCGCGACCAGCATCAAGGCGATCAGTGCGAACGTGCCGGCAATGAAGGAGCCGAAGGCGGAGATGCCGAGCGCGGGGCCGGCGCGGCCCTGCTTCGCCATCTGGTGGCCGTCGATGCAGGTGACGACGGAAGCTGCCTCGCCGGGGATATTGACCAGGATCGAGGTGGTCGAGCCGCCATACATCGAGCCGTAATAGATGCCGGCCATCATGATGATGCCGGATTCCGGCGTGCCCGACAGCGTCACGGGCAGCAGCAGCGACATTGCCGAGATCGGCCCGATGCCCGGCAGCACGCCGACCAGCGTGCCGATGAAGACGCCGATGAAGCAATAGAGCAGGTTGACCGGCAGCAGCGCGACGCCGAATCCATGCGCGACGTTGACGAGTGTATCCATGAGGTCAGCCGATCCCGAACAGGCCCGAGGGCAGCTGGATCAGCAGCACCCGCTTGAGCACCCACCACATGCCCATGGGCACCAGCACGGCGATCGGAATCGCCAGCGTCCAGCGCACCGGATCGATCAGCCGCAACAGCAGCAGCATCAACGGGATCGACGACAGCAGAAAGCCGAGCGGCTCCAGTGCAACGGAGAATGCCACGAGACATGCGATCAGCAGCAGCGGCTTGCTCCAGCGCACATTCTCCCAGCGCGAGGCCAGCGTCGGGCCGCCCTCGGTGACCGCCGAGACGATGATGGCGCCAGCGAACAGGCACATCAGGATGCCCGTGTAGAACAGCACGTAGCCGGAGCCGGGATCGTTGATGGTGCCGAGCTTGAGCTTCATGCCCGACCATATCACGAAGCCGCCGAGCGCGAGCCCGATCAGCCCGCCCCAGAGCTCGGAATTGTCGAGGCGGAGTTTGACGTTGGTTTGGTTGGTCATCGACACCCTCTCGGCCGTTCCCCGGACGCTGCGCGGCACGAAGTGACGCGCTGCAGATCCGGGGTCCATGGATGCTTGGCAGGATGGGTCCCGGCTCTGCGGTGCACCGCTGAAGAAGCGCTGCACCGCGTCCCGGACACGCTGGTGGCTCAGTCTTACTTCTTCGCCAGCCCGAGCGTCTCGATCACCTTGCGCTCGGACTCCGTGACCTCGACGACGAACTTCTTGTAGTCCTCGGTGTTCTTGTAGTTCGGCACCATGTCGTATTTGGCGAGCGTTGCCACAACGGCGGGGTCCTCGACTGCCTTCTTGAAGGCATCGTGCAGCTTGGCGACGATCTTTGGATCGAGGCCCTTCGGGCCGGCGATGCCGAACGGGGAATCATAGACCATGGGGTAGCCGAGCTCCTTCAGCGTCGGCACATCGGGATAGTTCGGCGAGCGTGAGCCGGTCCACACCATCAACAGGCGCAGCTTGCCGGCGTCGACCAGCGGTCGCCATCCCGTGGAATCGGCCTGAAGCATCGTGTGCTGTCCCAGCACCGCGGCGTTGGTCTCGGCGCCGCCCTTGAACGGGACTTGCGTCAGCTTGATGCCGGACATCCCGGCGATCTGCTCCATGCCGATATGCAGCGAGGTGCCGGCGCCCGGCGTGGCATAGGTGACCTTGCCCGGGTTGGCCTTCGCGAACTCCACCACGTCCTTCCAGCTCTTGAACTGCGATTCTGCGCTGGTGGTCACACCGAACGTGTAGCCGGTGAGATGGACGATGTAGGTGAAGTCCTTGGCCGGATCCCACGATACCTCCTGCATCAAGGGCAGGCGGAAGACGGTGATCGGAATCTGCGAGATGGTGTAGCCGTCGGGCTTCGCGGCCGCGGCCATGGTCGCGGGCCCCACAGTGCCGCCGCCACCGGCCTTGTTGTCGATCACGATCGGCTGCCCCAGCACCTTCGAGGCGCTGTCGGCGATGGCGCGCATCGAGATATCGGTCGAGCCGCCGGCCGGCCATGGCACGATCAGCGTGATGGGTTTGGTGGGATAGTCCTGCGCCATTGCGGCGGTCGAGAGCAATGTGCCCAGGACAGCATGCATCGCGGCAGATGCGATCGTCTTCAGCCCGTATCGCGGCATCGGAATTCCTCCCTCGGGGCCGCTTGCGGGCCGCCGTTCTTCGTTCTTGTGAGAGGATTGTTCCCGAAATCGCGGGAGAAGAAAAGCGCGTTGCGCGATAGGGGCGCGGCGGTCGGTGCGGCAATGCCGGTCAAACCGGCACATGCGACAATTCGTCGTTTGGCCGTGTGCCGAGAGGCGGAATTTGAGCGAGCAGAAAGCCGTTACGCCACGCGCCGGACCGTGTTCAGCGTCTCGATGGTGCGGCCGACTTCCGATGCGGGGCACGGCTTGCCGAAATAATAGCCCTGCACGGCCGTGCAGCCGCATTCGCGCACGAAGTCGAGTTGCTCCTCGGTCTCCACACCCTCTGCCGTGGTCTCGACGCCGAGCACGGAACCGAGGCTGGCGATGGTGCGGACGATGGCAACGCTCTCGGGGCTTTCGCCGAGCGTGCCGACGAAGGAACGGTCGATCTTGATGCGGTCGAACGGAAATTTGCGCAAGTAACTCAGCGAGGAATAGCCGACGCCGAAATCGTCGAGGCTGACGCGGACGCCCAGCGCGCGGAGCTGGTGCAGGATCTCGATGGTCGCTTCACTGTCGTCGAGCAGGGCCGTCTCGGTGACTTCGAGCTCGAGACGCTGCGGCGGCAGGCCGGCTTCGGCGAGCGCGCTCGTGACCATTGCCACCAATCCGCGCGAGCGGAATTGCACCGGCGACAGGTTCACCGCGACGGCGACACCAGGCCAGGACGCGGCGGTCGCACAGGCGCTGCGCAGCACCCATTCGCCGAGCGGCACGATCAGCCCGTTCTCTTCCGCGATCGGAATGAACTCGGCCGGCGAGATGAAGCCGCGCGACGGATGTTTCCAGCGCAGCAGGGCCTCGAAGCCGGTGAGCTCCGACGAATCGAGCCGCATCTGCGGCTGGAACACCAGGTGGAATTCGCGTGCCTCCAGCGCGCCGCGCAGATCCTGCTCGAGCGCGTGGCGGCTGCGCGCCTCTTCCTCCATCTCGGGCTCGAACAGCTGATAGGCCCCGCGCCCCTTGGCCTTGGCCTGATACAGCGCGAGGTCGGCGCATTTCATCAGCTCGTCGGCATCGAGCCCGTGATCGGGCGCGATGGCGATTCCGACGGAGGCGCCGACATGGATCGACTGGCTCTCCAGCGGCGGCGGGCGGCCGATGATCTCGACCAGGCGCCGCGCAAGCTTCTCCGCCGATTGCGGCTGCGGTCCGCGCTGCAGCACGGCGAATTCGTCGCCGCCGAGACGCGCGACGGTGTCGTGCTCGCCGACATTCTCCTTCAGGCGCGCCGCGACCCAGCGCAGCAGGCGGTCGCCCGCGGCATGGCCGAGGCGGTCGTTGACCGTCTTGAAATTGTCGAGGTCGAAGCACAACACCGCCATCGCGCCGCCGGCGATCGCGACCTGGTTCAGACCCTCGCTCATCTTCTCGCGAAACAATGTGCGATTGGGCAGATCCGTCAGAGAATCGTGCCGCGCCATATGCGCCACCCGGGCCTGGGCCTTGTGGCGCTCGGTGACGTCTTCATAGGTGACGACCCAGCCGCCTTGCTCCATGCGCTTGTGATTGAGCTTGATGATGCGGCCGTCGTTCAGATGCCGGTGCAGCGTGTGCTCGCCCTCGCGCAGCCGTTCGACATAGTCGGCATAGAGCCTTGCCCCCGTCATGTTCGGGTGGATGCCGAGCTCGCAGCTGTGCTCCATGATCTCGCGCATCGAGACGCCGGGCTTCACGATGTCGGGCGACAGGCCGTACATCTCGATATAGCGGCGATTGCAGACGATCACGCGCAGGCTCGAGTCGAGCATGCACAGACCCTGGCTCATGTTGTTCAGCGCCGCGTCGAAGCGGCGGTACTGCTCGCTCAGCTCCCCGATCGCGTGTTCGCGCTCGGTGATATCCTCATAGGTGGCGACGAAGCCACCCTCGGGCAGCGCGCAATAGCGCACCGAGATCACCGTGTCGTTCGACATGCGCCGTCGCATCGGCGAGCAATCGCGGCTCGCGATCCGCGCGCGGGCAGCTTCGAGGATCTGCTGCGGGCTGTATTCCGAGGCAAACGCGCCGTTCGCTATCGAACGCTCGATCAGCTCGGAGAGATGCGTGCCGGGCCTGGTCTCTTCCGGCGACAGCAGGTAGATCTTGCGATAAGTGGTGTTGCAGACGCGCAGGCGCATGTCGCTGTCGTAGAAGGCGAGCCCGTGCGCCATGTTCTCCAGCGCCGCGTCGAGGATGAAGTTCTGCTGCCTCAGCGTCTCCTCGTATTGCAGCCGCTCCGTGACATCCTCGTGCACGGTCACCCAGCCGCCATCGGGCAGGAAACGGGAGACCGTCTGCACCATGCGTCCGTCATAGCGCATCACCAGCATGGTCTTGGCCCGCCTGGCGCGCACGTCCTCCAATCTGGAATGCTGGAATTCGTCGGCCGGCATGCCGGCCATGTTGCCGCGCGACAGCCAATGGTCGAGCACCGCATGATGCGAGACGCCCGGTTTCACGATTGCGGGATCGAGGTTGTAGAGGCTCAGGAAGCGCTCGTTGCAGACGACGACGCTGCTGTCGGCGTCGTACATGATGAGGCCGTGCGACATGTTGGCGAGCGCGTGCTGGCTGCGCTCGGTCTGCACGCGCAATTCCGCTTCGAGCCGGGCGAGGCGGGTGACATCGTCGCAGATCGTCATCCAGCCGCCGCCGGGAAGCGGCTTCAGCTCGAGCGACATGACGAGGCCGGTGGCTAGCCGCTGCTCGGTCCGGAACGGTTTTCCCCCCGCGATCTCCGCGATCCGCGCCGAATAGAGCGCGTCGATCTCGCTTTCCGGAAAGTTACCGCGGCCGGCGCTGTGCGCGAGCACCTCGCGGTAGCTCGTGCCCACCCGTACGATGTCGGCCGACATGCCGAACTGGGACAGGTAGCGTTGGTTGACCAGCACGATCCGGTTGTCGGCGTCGTAGACGCAGACGCCCTGTTCCATGTGGTCGAGCGCAAGCTGGCTCAGCGCGACCAGGGCTTCCGGGCCCTGCTCGCGGCGCGCACCAAGCTCGTTGTCGCAGGTCGAAATCATGGGATCGGCAGGATCTCGGCGGGCAATAGACTTAACGCAACCTAATTCAGCCACCGAGGGTAACGAAGAGGCGGGAAAATTCCCTTAAGCGCAGTAGTTTACGGAGGGTGACCGGCGATGGAGAGAGAGGCGGAATGCCGAGGCGCCTGCAAGAGTTGGCCGCCAGGACGCGGCAAATTCCGGAGATGATTGGGTCCGAAAGCCTTCGCTACGGCCCGTACAACACGAGTTCCGTATCCGTGAGATCGCCGAGCTGCGGCCGATGCGGGCCCTTGAAATATTTGCGGCCGCGCCGCTCGGTATAAATACCGACAAGGCCGGGAACCGGTCCATTGGAATCGATCGCCACCGCGATCTTGCCGAGCCGAAGCAGCAACCGGCCGATACGGCCTGCGCAGGCGGAATATTCCGCGGCGCTACGGCAATAGATCAGCTTCATCGCTGGGGGCGCAATGAAGCCGCGGCGGATGCGCACCGGTTGTAGAATGAACGGAAATGTTCCCTTCGGCGTGCGGCAGACGAGGCTGAGGCAATTGTAGCGCGCATGCCGCGTCAGCAACTCGGTCTCGGCTTCGGAAAGTCCCTCGATCGTCTTCGCGTGAGGCGAGATGACCTCGATCTCGCTCCAGCGCGGAACGCGCGCCAGTGCGGGCACCGAGAAGAATATGCCGCGGCAATAGGCGCGAAAGCCCTGGGTCTCGATGATCGGCCAGGTCCACGGCGCCGGGCTGATGTTGAAATAGGTCACGTCCTTGTGCCGCTGGGCGATCTTGGTCAGCAGCGGGGCGTAGTTGCGGTAGGCCGGATCGACATACCAGCTGGACAGGTTGCACTGAATGGCGGTCTCTTCGCCGTTCTTGCGTTCCGTATAGATCAGCAGCAGCACGCCGACCGGCGTGCCCTCATTGTCGAGCATATAGCCGAAGCGCGGATAGCCCTCCGGCACGGGCCGGAAAGCCTGCCGGCGCAGGCCCTGGATCCAATAGTTACGCGAGCGGCCCACGAAGCCACGCGTCAGCAGGTCCGCGACCGCTTCTGCGTCGGACTCGGTGATCTCGCGGCATCGGACCTTGGTGTGGATCACGCTCGTCTTACCCGTGGAAATGGCAGGCCTCGTTCGCTTTAGCGCCAACCTTCGCCATGGGCGCCGATCGTCGCCGACGGCTGCATGCCCATGATCTCCCGCACTTTGGCGGGCCAAGCGGAAAGGTCGGTGCCGTGGGTGTGGAACATAGCGACCGCCAGACGATCCATGCCGAAGGCGACGCACCCCGTGTGGGCCGGCTCGCCATTGGCATCCTGGATTCCCCAGGTCGTGCCGAAATGCTCGCGGTGATAGTTGAAGCTCATGCAAGCCGTCGGCTGCTCTTCCGAGCGCAGCGGAATGAGGAGCTCGAATTTGAGCTGCTGCTGCTTCTGGCTCACCGCCTTCATCTGTCCGACGCGGCCGAAGAACGGGTCGCTGGCATAGTCGACGCGGAAGGTCAGGCCGAGGTCGGTCGCGATCTTCTGCGCGCGCACCATCCAGCGCTCGCGGAAGTCGGCGACGTCGTCGGGCGTGCCGATACAGACATATTCGCGCATCCGGAACGATTGCAGCCGGTCGAGGTGCTTCGACGGCTCGCGGCGGAAGCAATCCGCGGCAACGTCGAAGCGCAGGCCGCCCTTCGGCAAGGGACCGCGGCTCGCCGCGATCGGATAGACCGGGTAGCAGGCAGCCGGCGACAGCACGAGATCGGCGGGCGAGAGCGAGGTGGTCCAATCGCCGCCGGCATCGAAGCGGCTCACCGCGGCGTTGATCTCGCGCTCGGTGCCGTGCAGGCCGCAAACGCAGCCGAGCAGGTTCGGAAAGCTCTTGAGGTAGCCGGATTTTTCCAGCTGGGCCCGGCTCATCACCGGCGGGAAGCGCATCACCTCGGTACCGGCCTCGCGATGGCCGGTGATGAGCGCGGCGAGCTTCTCGACGACGCCTTCATAGAGCGCGGTGCGGGCATAGACGCCGTCGGCGCCCATGCGATGGAACAGCTTGTCGGCGAGATGATCGAGCGGATCGATCATCTGCGGCGCGGTGGCGGGCGAATCGGGGAGGACGGCAATGTTCATGGTTAGGTGTCCTGCTATCTCAAAATTGTTCTTGTTGGTTCAGTCGCCAGGTACTTAGTCACGAAGGCTTGTCGGCACCCCGCTCATCAGCGTCGATGTCGCGGCGTTGGCCAGAATGCGGTCGTTGTTGATCATGATCGGGGACGACAGCACGTCGCGGAGATGCCGGCCCATGGTGAACTCGCCGTCGTTGCGATAGCCGGAGAGGCCGGCCGTGCGCATCGCGTGCATTACGGTCTCGACCGCGAGCTCGGAGGCCTGCACCTTGAGAAGCGTGATCGAGGACTGGAAGTCGAGCGAGGCGAGGGCGCGCTCGTCGTGTTCGGCGTGGGCGAAAGCATCGATGTTGGCCGCGATCAGCGCGCGCAGCTTGGCCAGCGACATCTTCGCGGCAGTGAAATGCGCCGCGGCCGGCGGCATCTGGCCGCCGGAAGAGCGCGCCGCCTTGCGGATGAAGGCCTGCGCGCGGGTCACGGCTGCGGCGGCGATGCCGGCCCAGGCCGACGACCAGCACAGATGTGCGAACGGCGTCATGGTCTGGGCATGGATCTTGTCATAGGCTTCCGGGAAGACGCGGTCGGCGGGGCAATCGACCTTCAGCTCGAAGCCGGTCGAGCAGGTGCCGCGCATGCCCAGCGTTTCCCAGCCCAGCGTCCGCTTCAGCGAGTAATCGTCCTTGGCGAGGGCCAGCAGAACCTGGTCGGAGGCTGCGGCCTCGGTGGCGCGTCGGGCGATGGTGACGAGGCCGTCGGCCTCGGCGCCGTAGGAGATGACGGTGGCGTCGCGCACCAGCGAAACGGTATCGCCTGCGTGGTCGACGGCCGCGGCGCTGGCGCGGATGTTGCCGCCGTTCTGGCCTTCGGTGGTGGAGGAGGCGAGCAGCCACTGGTCGCGGGCGACCCGGCGCATCATGGTTTCCATCCAGGGGATGCCGTGGCCGTGCCTGACGACGCAGGCGACCTTGGTCTGGTGCATCGCATAGATCATCGCGGTCGAGGCGCAGGCGCGTCCCAGCGTGTAGCAGATGTCGGTGACGTCGTAGATGGAGGCGCCGAAGCCGCCGAACTCGACCGGGATCATGACGCCGAGCAGCTTCTGCTCCCGCGCGACCTCGAAAGCCTTGTGCGGGAAACGGGCGTCGCGGTCGACGCCGTCGGCGTCGGCCGCCGCAGCAGCAGCGGTCCGGGCGGCGCGCTCGATCAGGGAAGGCGTCTGCTCCAGGAAGCTTGTCTGCGTTTCGTCGACAGTGAGGACTGCTTCACGCACGTTCATACTCGTCCGCCTCCGGTTTGCCGTTCGAGATCGCCGGCATCATTCGCGATGCGCGTAAGCGATCCTCCGGCCATCTTTGCTTGTGAGATGAGGCTACGGATTTAATTCAAATTCGTCGATGAAATAGAGGGTAAACAAAGCCCAATTCCGAACGAACAGTTAAGTTCGGGTTGTTTGCATCTCCTGATTTTCCGGCATCGCGTTAGGATTCTGGAAGAAGGGCGAATTCCAGACAATCTGAGTCATCGTTTACTAAGAAACGCGAAGTATTGGTGCTGGGCATTGCGGGACCGGCGGGCCGCGCCCATCGTAGCGGCAAGCCGGTCCGGACCTTCGACAGACAGACGGGAATTTGCCGATGCAAGCCTTTGATACCGAATTGCGCAATCGCATCATCAAGCTGGTGAAGGGCCTCCTCGAGCAGAATTCGCTCAGCGCCGACGTCACGCCGTCCGCCAAGCTGGTCGATGCCGGCCTGACCTCGATGGACATGGTCAATCTGATGCTCGGCGTCGAAGCCGAGTTCGACTTCACCATCCCACAGTCCGAGATCACGCCGGAGAACTTCCAGTCCGTCGAAACGCTGGAGCGGATGGTCGCGGCCCAGCTGCGGTTGGCGACCGCGGCTTAAGCCAAAACTGCGGCTATCGCCCCTGCGTTCGCAGCGACGACACCGAGTGTGGAGCGCGCGCCACCCACACCACCGCCATCACCCCTCCCCCGTTCCAAAACCGCCCCAAAGCTGGCATAGCTTAACCATGTCGTACGTGACGAACATGGTGGAGCAGGCATGGCGCAGGCAGTATTGGGCATCATCGGCGGCTCGGGCATCTATGACCTGCCGGGCCTCGAAGGTGCGCGCGAAGAGGTGATCAGCAGCCCGTGGGGCGAGCCGTCGGCTCCCCTCAGGCGTGGCACCATCGCCGGCCTGCCAATCGTGTTCCTGCCGCGGCACGACAAGGGACACCGCCTGTCGCCCTCCGACATCAATTATCGCGCCAATATCGACGTGCTCAAGCGCGCCGGCGTCACCGACCTGATCTCGCTGTCCGCCTGCGGCTCCTTCAAGGAGGAGATGCCCCCCGGCACCTTCGTGCTCGTCGACCAGTTCGTCGACCGTACCCACAAGCGGGAGAGCTCGTTCTTCGGCCGGGGCTGCGTCGCGCATGTGTCGATGGCCCATCCGGTCTCGCCGCGGTTGCGCATCCATCTCGCGGCAGCGGCTGAAGCCGAGAATATCGCGATCGCGCGGGGCGGAACCTATGTCTGCATGGAGGGGCCGCAATTCTCCACCTACGCCGAGAGCATGACCTACAAGACGCTCGGCTATTCCGTGATCGGCATGACCAACATGCCCGAGGCGAAGCTCGCACGCGAGGCGGAGATCTGTTACGCCACGGTGGCGATGGTGACGGATTTCGATTGCTGGCATCCCGACCATGATGCGGTCACCGTGCAGGACATCATTCGCGTATTGACGTCGAACGCCGACAAGGCGAAGGCGCTGGTGGCGCGGCTGGCCAAGGATTTTCCGCGCGAGCACGAACCGTGCCCGATCGGCTCGGACCGCGCACTCGACACCGCGCTGATCACGGCGCCCGAGGCGCGCGATCCGGAGCTCCTCAGGAAGCTCGACGCAGTGGCGGGGCGCGTGCTGCGGGCTTGAAAAGCAAGAGAGACGAAAAGGCAGAATGCCATGAAGGTCGACGGCAAGCATTTCCGCAGCATCTGGCGCGAGCGTGATGGGTGGTCGGTCGGCGCGATCGACCAGCGCCGGCTGCCGCATGAGTTCATCGTCGCGAAGCTGACCTCGTGCGAGGACGCCGCCGTCGCCATCCGCGACATGCTGGTGCGCGGCGCGCCGCTGATCGGCGCGACCGCGGCCTATGGCATGGCGCTCGCCATGCGCGAGGATTCCTCCGACGCCGGCCTGAAGCGTGCTTACGAGACGCTCGTGGTGGCGCGGCCGACGGCGATCAATCTGAAATGGGCGCTGGACGAGATGCGCATCGCGCTCGCGCCGATCGATCCGGTGGAAAGGGCCGAGGCGGCTTACGCGCGTGCCGACGAGATCGTCGAGCAGGACGTCGAGATCAACCGCGGCATCGCCGGCAACGGTCTGAAGCTGATCGAGGCGATCGCAGCGAAGAAGCCGGGCGAGACGGTCAACGTGCTGACCCATTGCAACGCCGGCTGGCTCGCAACGGTCGATTGGGGCACGGCGACCGCGCCGATCTATCTTGCGCATGAGCGCGGCATCAAGGTCCATGTCTGGGTCGACGAGACGCGCCCGCGCAACCAGGGTGCCTCGCTCACCGCATGGGAGCTCGGCCATCACGGCGTGCCGCACACGGTGATCCCCGACAATACCGGCGGGCATCTGATGCAGCATGGTATGGTCGATCTCGCCATCGTCGGCACCGACCGCGTCGCTGCCAATGGCGACGTCTGCAACAAGATCGGTACCTATCTGAAGGCGCTCGCCGCGCATGACAACGGCGTGCCGTTCTACGTCGCGCTGCCGTCGCCGACGATCGACTTCGCCGTCCATGACGGCATCCGCGACATCCCGATCGAACAGCGCAGCGGCGTGGAGGTCACCGACATGACCGGCCGCACCGCCGACGGCCGGCTGGAGACGGTGCGCATCGTGCCCGAGGGCTCGCCGGTCGCGAATTACGCCTTCGACGTGACGCCTGCGCGGCTCGTCACCGGTCTCATCACCGAGCGCGGTGTGCTGAAGCCGGATCGCGCCGCGCTGGCGGCGGCATTTCCCGAGCGCGTCGCCGCCGCGGCAGAGTAGGTCTCGTAGGGTGGGCAAAGGCGCGAAGCGCCGTGCCCATCCATGCTTGCGGTGGCACGCTTTCGCTTTGTTCACCCTGCGGCATTTGTGGACTAGGACGTGTACTCATAAACGTCAGCTTTCGAGAGTTAAGCTGAAGTCGCCTCGCTCGGTCGGGATCGACGGCCTATGACCCAAAGGCGACCTCACTGCTCCGGCACCCCAGCTAATCTCAGCCCCTCATACAGGCGAGCACGTCCGGCGAGGTAGATCGGATTGTCGCTTGGCAGATGGGAGCGCACGCGACGGATGGAGAAGCTCGAATTGAGAGCAAGCCCAGCCCGCGCCGCACGCTTTGCCTCCTGGATCGCACCGAGCCAAGCCAAAGCAGCAGCCAGCCAAAAATGCGCGAGCGGATGATTCCGATTTGCCTCAATGCTACGACGTAAACAAACCACCGCCTCTCCGTATAGGCCAAGATGGAACTTAGCCATTCCGACAATCATCAGCCAAATATAGGAACGGCTATCGCGAGGTGACAAACGAAGGGCCTCCTGCACATCGGCTTCGGTCTCCCCCGCCCGGCCGATGTACACCTTTGCCAGACCAATCCAAGCGTAAGCATGGGCTAAATTGCGATCGAGTGTTAGGGCCCGTTGGCATTCAGCAATACCCTCGGAGACGCGGTTCGTAAGCACTTGAAGGACGCCTAATCGCAAGTGCGCCAACGCATGCTCAGGAGCGAGCGATAAAACTTCGTTTATAGTTGCCTCAGCCATTTCAAGCCGCGAAGCTGGGTCGTCAGTTAACAATGCGGCGACCGCCGCCTCATCCAGACCTGCGCAGCCGACTAACGCATCGATGCAGCCGGGATCTTTGACCAAAGCACTTTCGAAAAAGCCACGCGCCTGCGTCAGGTGCTCTGGCGTAGTCCCTCTGTTTGCGATAGCGACGCCCTGGAAATAAAGATCCATCGCGTCTGGATCTACGGAGCGTTGGGCTCTCCGCGCCTCTGCCGCAATGAGCTCAGCATTTAGCGCGCTAGCCAGCCGAGCGACGATTTCGTCCTGCATATCGAACATATCGACAAGAGATTTATCAAATCGATCGGCCCAAACGTGACTACTGCTTTCGCTATCGATTAATTGAGTGTTCACCCGAATCCGATTGCCACTTCGCTGAACAGATCCTTCGAGCACGTAGCGCACGTTCAACTCGCGCCCGATCCTCTTTACATCAATCGTTGTACCTTTGTACGTGAATGCGGTGTGACGGCCGATTACAAATGCACCTGATATGCGAGACAGGTCGGTGGTCAGTGCCTCTGTCACGCCGTCGACGAAGTACTCTTGCTCCGGACCCCCACCCAGATTGGCAAACGGTAGAACGACAATGGAAAGGCGAGGTGGAGAGGATGCAGGCTCGAAAGCCGGCCGTGCCCGCGAGGACGTGCTCAGGTCACCCCAGATTACAGCGTAGGGCCGCACAGCGCGATCAATATTCTTGAGAGTGCGCTCTCCGAGGTCGATGAAATCGACCGAGACTTTGCCCCGCACATAATCGTATGCGGAAGACGAGATACAGATGCCGCCGGGTTGCGCCAAGCTCTCAAGCCGCGCTGCGATGTTGACGCCATCTCCGAAAATGTCATGGGGCTCAACAATTACGTCGCTAATGTTTATACCAACCCGGAAAGCGATGCGCACTTCTTCAACTTCATTAGCGGTCAGGTCCTTAATAAGGCTCTGGAACAAAACGGCAGCTCGAAGCGCGTCGACCGCGCTCGGAAATTCCGCCAAGAACCCGTCCCCGGTATTCTTGACGACGCGGCCGCCGTGTTCGGCGATTGCTGGATAAACAGCATCCGCTAAGATTACTGTCAGTTTCGCGTGCGTGGCTTCTTCGTCATGATGCATAAGCCTCGAATAGCCGGCCACATCAGCAGCCAAAATCGCCGCTAATCTGCGCTCGACCCGTCGGTCCTGTGCCATGGCGATCCACTTTGGTGGCCGCCATTGTACGACAGTTCGGACGGAATGCCCACCAGGCCGATGTCGCCTATTGGCCCAACGCGGACCTTCTGCAACATTCCGATTTCGGACTGCTATCAGAGGCATAGCAGACGTCAGACGGCGACCCCCGATTAATGAATACGCGCCCTAGCTCAGCTTCAGCGCCGTCGCGGCTTCAAGTTCGGTGATTGCCTGGGCGCCGCTCGTCACCTTGATCGTGGTCATGCCCATCTCGCGCGCCGGCTTGAGGTTGACGCCGAGATCATCGAGATAGACGCACCTCTTGGGATCGACCTTCAGGGTCTCAACCATGATCCTGTAGATGCGCGGGTCGGGCTTGCGCAGGCCGATCTTGGCGGATTCGATCACGTGATCGAACAGCACCATGACCTCGGCGATGTAGAGCGAGCGCCCCGTCATGCTGCCAATGGCATTGGCCGGCAGGTTGTTGGTGATGCAGCCGGTCTTGAATTGCGCCTTGATGCGCTTCAAGGCTTCGACCATCTCGGGGCGGAGGTCGCCCTGCAGCAAGGGCAGCACGTCGCGGCCGCGCACCTCGGCGCCGAGGGCCAGCGATTCCTCGGCAAACAGGCGATCGAACGTCTCGATGTCGACCTCGGCGCGCTCGAACTTGGCCCAGGCGTTTTCCAGATGGTTGGCGGCATTGGTGCGTCGGATGATGTCGGCGGGCAGGCCGCGTTCGGTCTCGAATCGCGTGAACGCCTCGAAAGGCGAGCTCGTCAGCACCCCGCCAAAATCAAAGATCACCGCCTCGATCGTCACGATCCTGCCCTCGTCAATTGCTTTCCAAGAGGGCTAGCATGCGCTATCGGCAAGAGCCAGTCCGAAGCAATCCACCGCCGCAGACCGAAGCGTGTTCCCATGAAGAAGCTTGCCACGTTCGTCACGACAGCGCTGCTGCTCGCCACGCCCGCTCACGCGATCGTCGGCGGCGGCACGCCGCAGGCCGAGGGCGTCGCGCGCGCGGTCGTCACCATCGTCGGCTCGCGCGGCAATTTCTGCACCGGCAGCCTGATTGCGCCACGTGTGGTCCTGACGGTCGCGCACTGTGTGCAGCCCGGCGCTGACTACAAGATCGTCGATCGCGGCAGCGACGGTGCGCCGCAATTGCTGAACGTGCGCACGGTCGCGATCCATCCGAACTTCAACATGCAGGCGATGCAATCACATCGTGCCACTGCCGACGTGGCATTGCTGCAACTGGAAATTCCACTCAAGGGAAAATCCGCGGTGACGGTCGGCATGCCGCAGATTCCGATTCGGGTGGGCGGTCGCTTCACGATCGCTGGCATTGGCGTCACGGTGCGCGGGGACGGCAAGAGTGGCGGCACGATTCGTGTCGCCGGACTCGTTGCCACGGGCCAGCCCGGCACGCTCCAGATCCGGCTGGTCGATCCCGTAACCAACGGTGTTCGTGAAGGAATCGGCGCCTGCACAGGCGATTCCGGCGGGCCTGTGTTCGAGGACAAGCCGAATGGTGCCGTTCTCGTCGGTCTCGTCAGTTGGTCCACGGGGCCGAACGGCGCTGTCGGTTGCGGCGGCTTGACCGGTGTCACACCGCTCACGCTCTACCGCGACTGGATCTTGCAGACCGCGCGGGGCTGGGGTGCGGCGCTGTGATTTGACCGCGACTTGATCTATGTCATTTTGAAGCGGAGGCGCGGCGGGTGATCATGCCCGCTGCGGAGGGAACGCGTCGTCCAGTCAAGGGCGGCCACCAAAACAAGCAAGGCATAGAAGCAACAATGAATGTCGCCGTTCGCAGTCACGCCACGACCAAGCAGGCCTCTGAACATTTCGACGTGCTGATCGTCGGTGCCGGCATCTCCGGCATCGGCAGCGCCTATCACATCGACAAGCAGCTTCCGGGCACCAGCTACGTGATCCTGGAAACCCAGGCGACGTTCGGCGGAACCTGGACCACGCACCGTTATCCCGGAATTCGTTCGGACAGCGATCTTCATACGTTTGGCTACAGCTTCAAGCCCTGGGTTGGTCCGCCGATCGCGACCGCCGAGGAAATCCTCACCTACATGAACGAGGTGATCGAGGACAACGACATCGCGAAGCACATTCGCTACAAGCACAAGATCAATTCCGCGAGCTGGTCGAGCGACCAGAACCTCTGGACCATCGAGGCGGTGACGACCGACACCGGCGAAGCAAAGACGTTCACCGCGAATTTCCTCTGGATGTGCCAGGGCTATTACCGCCATTCGGAAGGCTACACGCCGGAATGGAAGGGCATGGACCGCTTCAAGGGTCGCATCGTCCATCCCCAGACCTGGCCCGATGATATCGATCTCGGGAACAAGAAGGTCGTCGTGATCGGCTCGGGCGCCACCGCGGCGACGCTGGTGCCGAACATTGCGGACAAATGCGCACATGTCACCATGCTGCAGCGTTCGCCGACCTATTTCCGCTTGGGGCGCAACGCCATCGAGATTGCCGAAGAATTGCGCCGGCTCCAGGTCGACGAGGCCTGGATCCACGAGATCGTTCGCCGCAAGATCCTGTTCGAGCAGGATGCCTTCACGAAGCTCTGCGTGTCCAAGCCCGAGCAGGTGAAGAAGGAGCTGATCGGCCAGATCAGCGCCGTGCTCGGTCCCGATTACGACGTCGAGACGCACTTCACGCCGACCTACCGGCCGTGGCGGCAGCGCATCGCCTTCGTACCCGATGCCGATTTGTTCAAGGGCATCGCCAGCGGCAAGGCCTCGGTCGTCACCGACGAGATCGAGTGCTTCGTCGAGAACGGAATCCAGCTCAAATCGGGCAAGCTGCTGGAGGCCGATGTCATCGTCACGGCAACGGGCTTCAATCTCGCGGCGCTCGGCGACATCGCCTTCGAGATCGACGGCAAGCCGCTCGCCTTCGGCGATACCGTCACCTATCGCGGCATGATGTTCACGGGCGTACCGAACATGGTCTGGGTGTTCGGCTATTTCCGCGCGAGCTGGACGCTGCGCGTCGACCTCGTCGCCGATTTCGTCTGCCGGCTGCTTGGTCATATGAAGGCCAAGGGCAAGAAGAAGGTCGAGGTGAAACTTCGCCCCGAAGACCACAATATGCCGATCCTGCCCTGGATCGATCCCGAGAACTTCAATCCCGGCTACATGATGCGCAACATGAACCTGTTGCCCAAGCGTGGCGACAAGCCGGAATGGCAGCACAGCCAGGATTACTGGACCGAGAAGGACGAGATTCCGAAGACGGATCTGGACGACAAGGCGTTCGTGTATGGGTGAAGGTGCGTGGTGGTAAGAGAGAGATAGCAATAGCCACACACTCCGCTGTTGTCCCGGGGCGCGAAGCGAGCCCAGGACCCATACTCCCAGGCGGTGGTTATAGAGCGAGCAGGTCACTCCAAGTCTTCGCCAAAAATCTCCCTGCGGCTATGGGTCCCGGATCTGCGCTTCGCTTGTCCGGGACGACACCGTTGGTTTGGCGAACGGTGCACCAACTCATCAGCACCGCGACTATGAATTCCTTCGCGTCGCATTCGCGGCAATCGCCGCGGCTGCCGTTCGGTTCTCCACGCCGAGCTTGGCGTAGATCTGCTCCAGGTGCTTGTCGACCGTACGCGGGCTGAGGCCCAGGATCTGCGCGATGTCCCGGTTGGTCTTGCCCTTGCTGAGCCAGGCCAGCACCTCGCCCTCCCGGGTGGTGAGGCCGAGCTCGCTGGTGAATTCGGGCGGCAGCGCGGTGCCGGAGTCCCTGGAGAGCCGCAGCAGAAACTCGTTCGGCGCCGTCTCGCCCATATAATAGAGCCGGAGTTGTGGATTGTCTGGTAACGAGGTCGCCTGGGATTTCGAACTACCCTTGGTCTTGGCCTGCTCCAGCCATTGCAGCAGCGTCGGCGACAGGACGAAGTCGTCGGCCCGTGCGCCCTGATGATCGGACATCAGCTTCTGCGCCTGCGGCGTCGCCCATAGCAAATTGCCCTGGCGGTTCACTGCGAACAGAAAGCGGCCGGAGACGTCGAGCGCGGCGCGCGCGCTCTGCGTCAGCCGGGCATTGCCGAGATGGACGCGAATGCGCGCCAGCATCTCCTCGATCACGATCGGCTTGGTCACGTAGTCGACGCCGCCGGCCTCGAGCCCGCGCACGATGTGCTCGGTTTCGGCAAGGCCCGTCATGAAGATGACCGGGACATTGGCAAGGTCCGCATCGCGCTTCAGCCGGCGGCAGGTCTCGAAGCCATCGATGCCGGGCATCACGGCATCGAGCAGCACGATATCCGGCGTGATCTGGTCGACGATGCGCATCGCGGCCGCGCCATCGAGCGCCACCATCACCGTCATGCCGGCGCCGTCAAGCGCGTCGGTCAGCAGCCGCAGCGTCTCCGGAGAGTCATCGACAACCAGCGCGACGTCGCGCTTCTTTGGTTCAATGCTCATGCGCATGCAATGTCTTCAATGTGGCCATGTACTGCTCGAGATCGAAGCGGTCCACCAGGGACCGCATCTGCGCGACGAAGTCGGCATGCTCCGGATGCTCGTTGCCGATCTCGTCCAGCTTCAACTGGATACCCCTGACATAGCCGATCTGGCCGAGCCCGATCAGCGCCTCGATATGCCGCGCCGGCGGCCTTGACCCGCTTTCGGGACGCCAAAACGACACCGCGATCTCGTCCGAGCCGTATTGCCATTCGATCTTGAGCAGCTGGCGGATTGCCTCCAGGAGCCGGGGGATGTCGATCGGCTTCATCAGGTAGCCGTCGTGGAAGGGCTGCGCCAGCGGCGTGCCGTGAGCTTCCAGCGCGCTCGCCGACACCATCAGGATGCGCGCCTGGCGGTGGCCGCTCGTGCGCAACGCTTCCGCCACGGCCCAGCCGTCCATGGCCGGCATCGAGATGTCGAGCAGGAACAAATCGGGCCGGCAATGCTGCGCCAGCGCGAGGCAGCCGGGACCGTCGGGAGCACTGAGCAGGATGAAACCGAGCGGCGTCAGCACCTCGCGCAGGAGGTCGCGGTGAACCGGATCGTCGTCCGTGATGAGGATGGTCTTGCGCGCGCCGTGATACCCGGAGACCGGGGCCTCGATCGGCGCGATCCGCTGCGGATTTGTGACCTCGGAGAGCAGGATCTTGACCTTGAACGTCGAGCCGGCGCCGACAGTGCTCGTCACCTTGATATCGCCGCCCATGACCCCGGCCAGCAGGCGGCTGATGGTCAGGCCGAGTCCCGTGCCGGTCTGCGGCTGCGAGACGCCGAGCGCGCCGCGCTCAAACGGCGCGAAGATGCGCTCGAGATCGCCGCCCTGGATGCCTGGGCCAGTGTCGATCACTTCGAACTCGGCGACGGGGCTGCGATAATGCACGACGAACTGCACGCTGCCGGTCTGGGTGAACTTGATCGCGTTGGAGAGCAGGTTGATCAGCACCTGGCGCAGCCGCTTCTCGTCGGCATAGACCACCAGCGGCAGATGTGGCGGCCGCCGGAACACGAAGTCGATGCCCTTGGCGGCGGCCTGCAGGCGGAACATGCCGACGAGCTGGTCGAGGAATTCGCTGAGCCGCACCTCGTCGCGCGACAGATACAGCCGCCCCGCCTCGATCTTGGAGATGTCCAGGATGCCGTCGATCAGGCCGGAGAGGTGGTCGGCGCTGCGGCGGACGACGCGGACCTGGTCGCGCGGCTTGGTGCTCAGCGTCGCGTCCTGCTCCAGCAGCTGCGCATAGCCGCTGATCGCATTCAGCGGCGAGCGTAGCTCGTGGCTCAGGCCCACCACATAGCGGCTCTTGGCGAGGTTGGCGGATTCGGCGACTTCCTTGGCGCGCTGGAGCTCGGCGTCGGTGCGCTTGTGGGCGTCGATCTCCTGGATCAGCAGCGTGGTCTGCCGCCGTGTCTCGGCTTCGGCCGCGCGGCGGCTCTGCTGCGCCAGCACGAACAGCCAGGCCACCACGCCGATGATGATGCTGAGCGAGAAGAACACCTTCCACAGCACGTCGGAAACCAGCATGTTCTCGCCATGCACGCTCGCCGAGGTCTGCAGATAGATCAGGCCGAGCACCAGCGCGACGAGGCCGGCGGAGACCACGAAAACGCCGATATACTGGCCGAGCTGCGAGTTGATCCGCGCGTAGATCGGCTGCGGCATCAGCTTGCCCAGCGTCTCCGACACCTGCGCCTGGATCCGGGCGTGCGGCTTGCAAAGATCGTGGCAGCGGGCGTCGAGCGAACAGCACAAGGAGCAGATCGGCCCGGCGTAAGCCGGGCAGGAGGCCATGTCCTCCGGCTCGAACGCGTGCTCGCAAATGCAGCACTGGATCGCCTCGATGTTCTGCCAGCTCCGTTTCGGCTTGCGTGCGATGTAGTACTTGCCGCCTGTGGCCCAGGCGATCAACGGTGCGGTGATGAAGGCAGCCGCAAGCGCTATGAAGGCTGACAGCGCCTTCGCACTGGGCCCGAACAGGCCGTAAAAGGCGCTGATTGAGACGATTGTCGCGATCGTCATCGCGCCCACGCCGACCGGATTGACGTCGTAGAGATGCGCCCGCTTGAACTCGATCTGCTGCGGCCGCAAGCCGAGCGGCTTGTTGACGACGAGATCGGCGACCAGCGCGCCGACCCAGGCGATCGCAACGTTCGAATATAGAGCCAGCGTCTGCTCCAGGGCCTTGTAGACGCCGATCTCCATCAACAGCAGCGCCACGATGACATTGAAAACCAGCCAGACGACGCGGCCGGGATGGCTGTGGGTCAGCCGCGAGAAGAAGTTCGACCAGGCGATCGAGCCGGCATAGGCGTTGGTGACGTTGATCTTGACTTGCGACAGGATCACGAACGTGCCGGTCAGGGCCAGCGCAAGATCGGGCTGCGACAGCACATAGCGGAACGCTTCAAGATACATGTGGGCCGGCTCGGCGGCCTCCTCGGGCGGCACCCCGTGGCTGAGGGCGAAGAAGGCGAGGAACGAACCCGCCAGGAGTTTTAGCGCGCCGAGCACGATCCAGCCCGGCCCTGCGCTCATCAGCGCCACCCACCAGGAGGCCCTGGATGCGCGGCGGTCGCGCGGCAAAAATCGCAGGAAATCGACCTGCTCGCCAATCTGCGCCACCAGGGAAAACACCACCGAGGCCGCAACCCCGAACAGCAGCAGATTGAATTGGCCGTTGAGGTCGCCGTGCTCGCCCGCAAATTTGCGCCATTCCGTGAAGGAATGCGGGTTGTGCCAGGCGATCGCCGCGAACGGAATGATGTGGAGCACGATCCACAGCGGTTGCGTCCATAGTTGGAAGCGGCTGATCAGCGTGATGCCATAAGCCACCAGCGGGATGATGACGACGGCGCTGATGAGATAGCCGATTGGCCGCGGGATCCCGAAGCACATCTCGAGCGCGGACGCCAGGATCACGGCTTCGATCGCAAAGAAGATGAAGGTGAAGGACGCGTAGATCAGCGAGGTGACGGTCGAGCCGATGTAGCCGAAGCCCGCGCCGCGCGTGAGCAGGTCGATGTCGATGCCGCACTTGGCGGCGTAATAGGCGATGGGCACGCCACAGCAGAAGATGATCGTCGAGACCACGAGGATGGCGGCGGTCGCATTGGTGACGCCGTAGTTCAGGGTGATGGTCCCGCCGATCGCCTCCATCGCCAGGAACGAGATCGCGCCCAGCGCGGTGTTGGCCACCCTGGCGGCGGACCAGCGGCGCGCGCTCTTGGCCGTGAAGCGCAGCGCGTAGTCTTCCAACGTCTGGTTGGCGACCCACTGATTGTACTGGCGCCTGACGCGGTCTATTCGCTGCCGCCCTGCCACGCTCTACCCCACTCCCGATACGGACCCGGAGCCCTCGCAATTTCCGTACCAAAAGCCTACGTCGGCATTTTGCGGTGCAATATACGCGATCTTGCGTATGCTTCCGCCGCCCAGATCCGAGCCATCCTCACGGCACCAATCGCGTGTTCTCGAACAAAAAGTGGGGTGCTCATGTCGGACGAAGGAAACAAGGGCCTGTTATCGCCGCTTCGGCGCAAATTATTGATGGGAATGGCCGCCGTGCCGGCCATGACGATGCTGCCGCGGGCGTCCTTTGCCCAGGCCCCGGCGACCTCGGCGGTCAATACCACGGGCCTTGCGGTCACCGACACCGAGGTGACGGTGGGAATCCTGCACTCGGCGACCGGCACCATGGCGATCTCCGAGACCGGCTCGATCGAAGCTGAAAAGCTCGCCATCGAGCAGATCAACGCCGCCGGCGGCGTGCTCGGCCGCAAAATCAAGTTCATCCAGGAAGACGGCGCCAGCGATTGGCCGACCTTTGCGGAAAAGGCCAAGAAGCTGCTCGTCAACGACAAGGTCGCGGCGATCATGGGTTGCTGGACCTCGGCCTCGCGCAAGGCGGTGCTCCCGGTCATGGAGCAGTATAACGGTATGCTCTACTACCCGACCTTCTACGAAGGCCTCGAGCAGTCCAAGAACGTCATCTACACCGGCCAGGAAGCGACCCAGCAGATCCTCGCCGGCCTGAACTGGATCGCCAAGGAGAAGGGCGCAAAATCGTTCTTCTTCATCGGCTCCGACTACATCTGGCCCCGCACCTCGAACAAGATCGCGCGCAAGCACGTCGAGAACGTGCTGAAGGGCAAGGTCGTCGGCGAGGAATATTATCCGCTCGGCAACACCCAGTTCAACTCGGTCATCAACAAGATCAAGCTGACCAAGCCGGACGTCATTTTCACCGACGTCGTCGGCGGCTCCAACGTCGCCTTCTACAAGCAGCTCAAGGCCGCCGGCATCGACCTTTCCAAGCAAGCGCTGCTGACGATCTCGGTGACCGAAGACGAAATCGACGGCATCGGCGGCGAGAATATCGCGGGCGCCTATGCCTGCATGAAGTACTTCCAGTCGCTCGACAATCCGAACAACAAGGCCTTCGTGCCGGCGTTCAAGAAGATGTGGGGCGAGAAGACCGTGATCGGAGACGTCACCCAGGCTGCCTATCTCGGCCCGTGGCTCTGGAAGTTGACGGTCGAGAAGGCCGGCTCCTTCGACGTCGACAAGATTGCGGCGGCCTCGCCGGGCGTCGAGTTCAAGGGGGCTCCGGAAGGCTACGTGCGCATCCACGAGAATCATCATTTGTGGTCGAAGACCCGCGTAGGCCGCGCCAAGCTCGATGGTCAGTTCGAGCTGATCTACGAGACCGCCGATCTCGTCGAGCCGGATCCGTTCCCGAAGGGCTATCAGTAAGCCGCGGCCTCCGCCGCAGTTTCCCAAAAGCCAAAACCGCTCCCTGGCGTGGATCGCAAGTCCACGCCGCAAGACCCCGCGTCGCGACTCTGCATCGCGACGCGGGACCCTTATCCCCGACGGAGGACATCGATGTTCGGCGACTACTCGCTTGGTGATCTCGGCTCGATCTTCGTCATGCAGGGTTTTGCAGGACTGATCCTGTTTTCGGTCTACGTCCTGATGGCGCTCGGGCTTGCCATCATCTTCGGCCAGATGGGCGTCATCAACATGGCCCATGGCGAGTTCATGATCCTGGGGGCCTACGTCACCTGGATGACGTCCAATCTCTTCCAGGCCTATTTGCCGAGCCTGTTCAGCGGCTACTTCTTCCTCGCGATGATCCTGGCCTTTGTCGCATCAGGTGCGTTGGGCATGCTGGTGGAATGGGTGCTGATACGGCATCTGTACAAGCGTCCGCTCGATACGCTGCTGGCCACCTGGGGCCTCAGCCTGATGCTGCAGCAGGCCTATCGCTCCGTGTTCGGCGCACGAGAGGTCGGCGTCGAGCTGCCGCAATGGATGCTCGGTTCGCTGCACGTCAGCGACAGCATCGAAGTGCCGATCAACGGCGTCTTCGTGATGTGCCTCACCGTGCTGATCACGATCTCTGTCGCCTACGTTCTCTACCTGTCGCGCTGGGGCCGCCAGGTCCGAGCCGTGGTGCAGAACCGCATCATGGCGGGGGCCGTCGGCATCAATACCGAGAAGGTCGACCGCTATACTTTCGGCCTCGGTTGCGGCATCGCCGGAATCGCCGGCAGCGCCTTCACCATGATCGGTTCGACCGGGCCGACCTCGGGACAGCTCTACATCGTCGATACATTCCTGGTCGTCGTGTTCGGCGGCGCCGCCAGCCTGCTCGGTACCATCGCCTCCGCGTTCTCGATCTCGCAGACGCAATCGACGCTCGAATTCTTCATGTCGGGTTCGATGGCCAAGGTGCTCACGCTGCTCGCCGTCGTCGGCATCCTGATGCTGCGGCCGCAGGGTCTGTTCGCCCTCAAGGTTCGCAAATAACGAGAAGCAGGCAAGCCATGGTCATTAACTCACGCTTCTTCAATCGATCCGAACTCATGGGCTTCATTGCGCTCGCCGCCGTGCTGTTCGTGATCCTGCCGCTGACGCTCGATGTCTTCCGTCTCAATCTGGTCGCGAAGTACCTGACCTACGCCTTTGTCGCACTCGGCCTCGTGCTGTGCTGGGGCTATGGCGGCATCTTGAGCCTGGGGCAGGGCGTGTTCTTCGGCCTGGGCGGCTATTGCATGGCGATGTTCCTCAAGCTCGAGGCATCGAGTGTCGAGAACACCAAGATCCAGTCGACACCCGGCATCCCCGATTTCATGGACTGGAATCAGATCACGTCACTGCCGCTGTTCTGGCAGCCGTTCCACAGCCTGACCTTTACCATCCTCGCCATCATCCTGGTCCCCGGCCTGTTCGCGCTGATCATCGGCACCGCGATGTTCAAGCGCCGTGTTGGCGGCACCTATTTCGCGATCATCACCCAGGCGGTCGCCGCCATCCTCACCATCCTGATCGTCGGTCAACAGGGCTATACCGGCGGCATCAACGGCATGACCGATCTGCGCACGCTGAAGGGTTGGGACATCCGGCCCGACCACGCCAAGATCATCCTGTACTTCGTCGAGGTCGTGCTGCTGTTCGCCTGCATCGGCATCGCACAGTTCATCCGGCTGACCAAGCTCGGCCGCATCCTGGTGGCGATGCGCGAACAGGAGGACCGTGTCCGCTTCTCCGGCTATAGCGTCGCCAACTTCAAGATCTTTGCCTTCTGCATGGCCTCGGTCTTCGCCGCGATCGGCGGTGCCATGTTCGCACTCAATGTCGGTTTCATGTCGCCGTCCTTTGTCGGCATCGTGCCGTCGATCGAGATGGTGATCTACACCGCGGTCGGCGGGCGGATGTCGATCTTCGGCGCGATATGGGGGGCCATCCTGGTGAATTTCGCCAAGACCAGCCTGTCCGAATCCTTCCCGCAACTCTGGCTGTTCGGTCTCGGAGCGCTGTTCATCGCGGTCGTGCTCGCCTTCCCGAACGGTCTGTCCGGGCTCTGGGCCGACTACGTGCAGCCGCACATCGATCGGCTGTTCGCCTCGCGGAAGGCGAAGCCGGGCTGGAACGACAATTCGGTCGCCGACGGGGCGCCGGCAGAGTGAGGAGGACATCGTGCTCATCGGTCATCAGCCCAAGGAATTTCTGCTCGCGGTCTCCGGACTCACCGTTTCGTTCGACGGGTTCAAGGCGGTCAACGACCTCTCCTTCTACGTCGAAGAGAACGAGATCCGCGTCATCATCGGTCCCAACGGCGCCGGCAAGACCACCGTGCTCGATCTGATCTGCGGCAAGACCAAGGCGACCTCAGGCTCGATTCAGTTTCGTGGCAAGGAGCTCACGAAGATGAGGGAGAACGAAATCGTGCAGACCGGCGTCGGGCGCAAGTTTCAGACGCCTTCGGTGTTTGAGGATCTCACCGTGTTCGAGAACCTCGAGATCTCATTTCCGCGCGGGCGCACCGTGTTCGGCTCGCTGACCTTCCAGCGCGACCAGCCGGTGAAGGACCGGGTCGAGGAGGTCGCCGAGATGATTTTCCTCAAGGACAAGCTCAACACCTATGCCGACGAGCTCAGCCATGGCCAGAAACAGTGGCTCGAGATCGGCATGCTGCTGGTCCAGGATCCGGACCTGCTGATGCTCGACGAGCCCGTCGCCGGCATGAGCGTGTCCGAGCGCGCCAAGACCGCCGAATTGCTCAACCGCATCATCAAGAACCGCTCGGTGCTGGTGATCGAGCACGACATGAAGTTCGTCGAGGACATCGCGCACAAGGTGACCGTGCTGCACCAGGGCCAGATCCTCTCCGAGGGGACCATGGAGAAGGTGAAGAACGATCCCAAGGTCGTTGAAGTCTACCTGGGGCACTGAGACATGACGTCGAGCGAGCCTGTTGCGGCAACGCCGGTGCACCTCTCCCCTTATGGGATAGGTCGGATCGCGCAGGCGATCCGGGTGAGGGGTATCTCTCCGCGGGAGAAACTGCTCCTCGCATTCGCGGATGCAGACCCCTCATCCGCCGCGGACTTCGTCCGCGCCACCTTCTCCCACAAGGGGAGAAGGAAGAAAACATATCGAGCCTAGGAGCGCACTGATGCTGGCAATTTCCGATCTGCACGTTGCCTACGGCCAGAGCGAAGTGCTGCACGGGCTCAACGTCAAGGTCGCGCCGAACGAGATCGTCGCGATCATGGGCCGCAACGGCATGGGCAAGACCACGCTGATGAAGTCGTTGATGGGCATCCTGCCCGCCAAAAGCGGCTCGGTGACCATGGACGGCGCCGAGCTCGGCAGCCTCAAGAGCTTTGAGCGCGTCGCCAAGGGCCTCGCCTACGTCCCGCAGGGCCGCATGATCTTCTCTACCATGACGGTGAAGGAGAACATCGAAACCGGCCTCGTCGTCTCCGGTGGCTCCGAGGTGCCGGGCGACATCTACGAATTGTTCCCGGTGCTGCTTGAAATGAAAGGCCGTCGCGGCGGCAACCTTTCCGGCGGCCAGCAGCAGCAGCTCGCCATCGCACGTGCGCTCGCGACCAAGCCGAAGGTTCTGCTGCTGGATGAGCCGACCGAAGGCATCCAGCCGTCGATCATCAAGGAGATGGCGCGCACCCTGAAGCGCATCCGTGACGAGAAGGGGCTCTCGATCGTCGTGTCCGAACAGGTGCTGAGCTTCGCGCTCGACATCGCCGACCGTGTGCTGGTGATCGAGAACGGCGAGATCGTGCGTGACGATCCGCGCGACGCCGTCGATGCCGCGCAGGTCTCGAAATATCTGTCCGTCTAATTAACCGTAGTCAAAGGGGAGCATCTCGATGCCAGAGACACTGATCAAGGTCGATCTCACCAAGTCGGCCTATGAAAACGACATGGTGCATAACCGCTGGCACCCCGACATCCCGATCGTTGCGTGGGTCAATCCCGGCGACGATTTCATCATCGAGACCTATGATTGGACCGGCGGCTTCATCAAGAACAACGATTCCGCCGACGACGTGCGCGACATCGACCTGTCGATCGTCCACTTCCTGTCCGGTCCGATCGGCGTCAAAGGCGCCGAGCCCGGCGACCTGCTGGTGGTCGATCTGCTCGACGTCGGTCCGCTCAAGGAGAGCCTGTGGGGCTTCAACGGCTTCTTCTCCAAGCAGAACGGCGGCGGCTTCCTGACCGACCATTTCCCGCTGGCGCAGAAGTCGATCTGGGACATCAAGGGCCTCTACACCTCGTCCCGCCACGTGCCCGGCGTGAACTTCGCGGGTCTCATCCATCCCGGACTGATCGGCTGTCTGCCCGATCCCAAGATGCTGGAGACCTGGAACAAGCGCGAAGCCGAATTGATCTCGACCAACCCGACCCGCGTGCCTGGGCTCGCCAACCCGCCGTTCGCGCCGACTGCCCATGGCGGCCGCGCCAAGGGCGACGTCAAGGCCAAGATCGGCGCCGAAGGCGCGCGCACCGTGCCGCCACGCGAGCATGGCGGCAATTGCGACATCAAGGATCTCTCGCGCGGCTCGAAGATCTACTTCCCGGTCTATGTGCCCGGCGCCGGTCTGTCGATGGGCGATCTTCACTTCAGTCAGGGCGACGGCGAGATCACCTTCTGCGGCGCCATCGAGATGGCCGGCTGGCTGCACCTGAAGGTCGAGGTGATCAAGGACGGTATGTCGAAATACGGTATCAAGAACCCGATCTTCAAGCCGTCGCCGATCACGCCGAACTACAAGGACTATCTGATCTTCGAAGGCATCTCGGTCGACGAGGCCGGCAAGCAGCACTATCTCGACGTCCACATCGCCTACCGTCAGGCCTGCCTCAACGCGATCGAGTATCTGAAGAAGTTCGGCTATTCCGGCGCCCAGGCCTATTCGATCCTCGGCACCGCGCCGTGCCAGGGCCACATCTCCGGCGTGGTCGACGTACCCAACGCCTGCGCCACGCTATGGCTGCCGACGGAAATCTTCGACTTCGACGTGATGCCGTCGGCGGCCGGGCCCATCAAGCACATCACCGGCGACATCCAGATGCCGATCTCGCCGGACAAATGACGTGCTCCCTCTCCCCGTTCTTGCGGGGAGAGGGTTGGGGTGAGGGGCTGTCTCCGCACACGCGGTCACTAAATGCCTAGGAATCAACAATGCCGGTCTACGAATATCTGTGTGACGACTGCGGTCCGTTCAAGGACCTCCGCCCGATGGCCGAATGCGACGATCCGCAAAGCTGCCCGCATTGCGCGACCATGGCGCCGCGGGTGATCCTGACCGCGCCGAATTTTTTCTGCATGCCGGCGGACAGGCGCAAGGCCCACGTCGTCAACGAGCGCAGCTCGCATGCGCCGCAGACCCTGGCGCAATACAAGGCCTCGCACGGCCCTGGCTGTGGCTGTTGCTCCTCGGGAAAGACAGTCAAGGACAAGGGCTCGGCGGACAGCAAGAAACCGGCACGGCTGGTGACCAAGACCAAGAGCGGCGCCAAGGGCTTTCCGACGGCGCGGCCCTGGATGATCAGCCACTAGCGAAGACCTCAAACAGACAAAAGACAGGAGCGCTCAAAATGCTTCACGGCGACATTTCCAGCAGCAACGATACGGTCGGCGTCGCGGTCGTCAATTACAAGATGCCCCGCTTGCACACCAAGGCAGAGGTGCTCGACAACGCCCGCAAGATCGCAGACATGCTGGTGGGCATGAAGGTCGGTCTACCCGGCATGGATCTGGTGATCTTCCCGGAATATTCCACGCAGGGCATCATGTACGACTCCAAGGAGATGTACGAGACGGCGTGCTCGGTGCCAGGTGAAGAGACGGCCATCTTCGCCGAGGCTTGCCGCAAGGCGAAAGTGTGGGGCGTGTTCTCGCTGACCGGCGAGCGCCATGAGGAGCATCCGCACAAGGCCCCCTACAACACCCTGATCCTGATGAACGACAAGGGCGAGATCGTGCAGAAGTACCGCAAGATCATGCCATGGGTGCCGATCGAAGGCTGGTATCCCGGCAATTGCACCTATGTGTCCGAAGGCCCGAAAGGTCTCAAGGTCAGCCTGATCATCTGCGACGACGGCAATTATCCGGAGATCTGGCGTGACTGCGCCATGAAGGGCGCGGAATTGATCGTGCGCTGCCAGGGCTACATGTATCCGGCCAAGGAGCAGCAGGTGATGATCTCCAAGGCGATGGCATGGGCCAACAACGTCTATGTCGCGGTCGCCAACGCCGCCGGCTTCGACGGTGTCTATTCCTATTTCGGCCACTCCGCGATCATCGGCTTCGATGGCCGCACGCTCGGCGAGTGCGGCGAGGAGGATTACGGCATCCAATACGCGCAGCTGTCGAAACATTTGATCCGCGACGCGCGCCGCAACGGCCAGTCGCAGAACCATCTCTACAAGCTGGTCCACCGCGGCTACACCGGCATGATCAATTCCGGCGACAGCCCGCGCGGAGTTGCGGCATGCCCGTATGATTTCTACAAGAACTGGATCAAGGATCCCGAAGGCACGCGGGACATGGTCGAGGCGATGACCCGCGCGACGCCGGGGACCGCGGAATGCCCGATCGACGGCATCCCGAATGAAGCGGCGGCCACCAATTACTGAGCCATTGCGACCCGGCTTCATGCGCCAAATGGAAATTTGGCCCTGCAAACCGTGTCCCGGTTGCAACATGACCGCCGGATTCTGCCTCGGTTGTGGGTCAAACGGACGCATTCCGATGACGCCGTAGTTCTACGGAGCCTTCTCATGGCCTAAGTTCCCGCGGAACTGGCGGGGAAGCGAGGGCGTAACGTGAGGGGCGAGGGGCTATCGAGGCGGCAGGATCGACTGCGCCGGCGCGGTGCCGCGTTGCTCGTCGGCGCACCTGCGTTCATTTTGGGATTCAGCCTGTGCGCATCGCCGGCGAAGGCGACTTGCACACCAGATCCGGCCACCAGCGGCCAGACCGTCACCTGTAGCGGCACCGATACCGACGGCTTTCAGGCCGGGGCCGGCGTCGATGCTCTCAATGTCAACGTGCTCTCAGGCGCAGCGGTGAACGACAACGGCGCGGTCTCGATCGGCGTCAACGATTCCAGCACCGTCACCAACAACGGCACCGTGTCGGCAGGCTCGGGCCTCACCGGCATTGCCGTTGGAAATTCCAACACCGTGATCAACAACAGCACCATCACGGTGCTCGACAACGGACTCGGCATCCAGGCGATCGATCACAACGTCATCACCAATGCCGGAACGATCACGACGGGCGACAGCGGCGCCGCGATCTCGGTCGGTGACAGCAACACCGTCACCAACAGCGGTGCGCTGTCGGTCGGCGGGTCAGGTGCGGGCGTCTTCGCCGGCCAGAACAACACGATCACCAACTCTGCGACCGGCACGATCACGGGCGGCGACGGTGCAAGCGGCATCTTTGCGTTCGGCAGTGCAATCATCACCAATGCCGGCGCGATCACGGTCGGCGATTCCGCCGGATTCTCCGGCGGCATTCTGGCGATCAGTGACAACAACACGATCACCAACACCGCCACCGGCACGATCACGGTCGGGCAGAACGCCGCCGGCATCTTCCTGCAAGGCGACTTCCAGACTGTCAGCAATCTCGGCACGATCACGGCCGGAGATTTTGGCGTCGGCATCGCCGTGCTGGGCGACGACTCGAAAGTCACCAACGGCGGCACGATCACGGTCGGGGGCAGCGGGACGGCCGGCATTTCGTTGCAGGGTGACCGGGCCACGATCAACCAAAGCGGCGCGATCAATGTCGGGCTGGGCGGGGTGGCCATCGCCTATACCGGCTCGTCCTCAACGATAACCAACAGCGGGCAGATCACGGGCGCCGACTTTGTCGAAGGCATCTTCGTTGTCGGCGATTCCAACATCGTCACCAACACGGGCAAGATCACCGTCGGCGACACCGGCGTCGGCATCGACGTCAGCTCGTTCAGCACGACCAACCAGATCGTCAACACCGGCACCATCACCGTCGGCGCCAACGGCACGGGTATCATGCTGAGTGGCGGCGGTAGCGTCTTCAACTCCGGCACCATCGATGCCGGCGCGTCCGGTGCCATCGCGATCGATTTCTGCGGATGCGGCAGCAACACGCTCACCCTCGGCCCCGGCAGCGTCATCAACGGCCAGGTTCTGGCATCCGGAACCGACACCTTCCAGCTCGGCGGCACCGGCAAGGATACGTTCAATCTCGACCTGATCGGCGTTGGCCTCCAGTATGACGGGTTCTCGACCTTCAACAAGGTCGACAGCTCGACCTGGACCGTGACCGGCACCGGCAATCAGGACTGGAACGTGCTCGGCGGCACGCTGATGCTCGCCGGCACCATCAACGGCACCGTGTCCGTCGCCACCGGCGGTACCTTCGGTGGCGTCGGCACGGTCAGCACGATCACCGTGAATGGCGGCACGCTGGCGCCAGGCAATCCGACCGGGACGCTCACCGTGTCCGGCGACCTCTCGTTCACGAGCGCGTCGAGCTACATGGTGCAGGTCTCGGGCGCGAGCAACGGCCTTGCGGTCGTGACCGGAACGGCGACGCTTGGCGGCGCTACCGTCGTCGTGGTTCCGACCGGCTCGATCGCGAAGCACTACACGATCCTCAGCGCGGGGACGCTGCCCGATTCGTTCAATCCCGTGGTCGCGGGGCTATCGCCGAACCTGCATGCGACGCTGGGCTATGGCCTCAACAATGTCGACCTTGATCTCGCGCTCGGCTATGGCGGCGGCCTCAACATCAATCAACAGAACGTCGCCAATGTGCTGACGAACTATTTCAACAGCGGCGGCAGCCTTCCCGTGGCGCTCGCCAATCTCTCGCCGGCCGGCCTCACACAGGCTTCCGGCGAATCGGGCACCGGCTCGCAGCAGACGACCTTCAACGCGATGAACCTGTTCATCAGTCTGCTGACGGACGTGTTCGGCACGGGGCGCGGCGGTGCACCCGGCGCGACTCCGTATGCGGACGACGCAAGCGCGAATTCCTATGCCGCAACTGGCAGGAACGCTCGCGACAAGACCACGCGCGATGCCTTCGCCTCGATCTACCGCAAAGCACCGGTTGCGACGTTCGAGCAGCGCTGGGACGTGTGGGCGGCCGGCTATGGCGGGTCGCAGGCCACCGACGGCAACGCCGGCCTCGGCTCCAACACCACCAGCAGCAGCGTCTATGGCACCGCCGTCGGCCTCGATTACCGCTTCTCGCCGTCGACGATCGCCGGGTTTGCGCTTGCGGGCGGCGGCACCGGCTTCAACGTCAACGGGCTCGGCTGGGGCCGCTCCGACCTGTTCCAGGCCGGCGCCTTCGTTCGTCACACGGCGGGGCCTGCCTATGTCACGGCCGCGCTGGCCTACGGCTGGCAGGACGTCACGACAAACCGCATCGTCACCGCTGCCGGCGTCGATCAGTTGCGTGCGCAGTTCAACGCCAACGCGCTGTCGGGCCGTATCGAGGGCGGCTATCGCCATGCCTCGCAGTGGATCGGCCTCACGCCCTATGCGGCGGTCCAGGCCACCATGTTCAGCCTTCCGAGCTACTCGGAGTTCGCTGTGGTCGGCAGCAATGTCTTCGCGCTGAACTATGCCGCCAAGGACGTGACCAGCACCCGCACCGAGCTCGGCCTGCGCGCGGACAAGTCATTCGCCGCAGCCGGCGGCCTGATGACCCTGCGCGGCCGCGTCGCCTGGGCGCATGACTACAATCCGGAGCGCAGCGTCGGCGCGGTCTTCCAAACGTTGCCGGGATCGGCATTCGTCGTGAACGGTGCCGCCCAGGCGCGCGATTCCGCGCTGACCACGGCGGCGGTGCAGATGAACTGGATGAACGGCTGGTCTGCGTCGGCGACCTTCGAGGGCGAGTTCTCGAACGTCTCCCGCTCCTACGCCGGCAAGGGCGTCGTCCGCTACGCTTGGTAGGGATCTACCGCTTCTTCTGCTCGGGCTTGCGCGGTGGGCGCGGGGCCGCGGCGGGCGTCGATATCCCGCTCATCTTGTTGGCGGCTTCGCTGACGTCGAGCAGCGAGCGGCGGATGTCCTCGAGATAGCCGGCCGACTTCTTCTTCATGGTGTTGGCAAGCTCGTGCAGTCCCTTGATCTTCTCGAACAGCTCGTCGGCCTTGCCGTCGACGAAGCCGGGCACCACGCCCTCGATCTTCGTGACCGCCTTGTCGAAGCCCGCGAAGGCGCTGTCGACCTTGGCCATGACGGAATCGATCTCGCTGCCCTTGCTGCGGAGATCGGCGGTGTAATCTTCGAACGTGCGCAGGCCTTCCTTGATGGCGGGAGCATTGCTGACGATCGTGCGGTCGACGCTATGGAGGGTCTCGACGATGGATTCTGCGTCGCTGAGATCGGCGGTCAGGACGGGGACGCCGTCCGAGTCCAGCGGCACCGGTGGCGCGGAGGGCGCGCCTCCGATCAGGGAGATCGCGGCGACGCCGGTGAGGCCCTGGAACTCGATGCCAGCCACGGTGTCCTTGCGGATCGGCGCGGTGTTGTCGAGCATCACGAGGGCCACGATCCTGCGCGGGCTATCCAGCTTGATCGACAGGATCTGGCCTGCCGGGACACCGTCGAAATTGACCGGCCCGCCGCGGCGCAGGCCGCTGGCGGATCCGCCCTCGAACACCACGCGCAGCTGGCTGCGGCTCTGGATGGTGCGCCATTTCTGCACGCCGAGCACGCCGCCGAACGCCACGGCGATCACCGCCAGCGTCGCCGTTCCGATCACCAGATTGCTCGCACGTGCCATACGGGAAGGTTTTACGGCCAAAGCAGGGAAGTTGGAAGGAGGCCGCGATGTTACGTAGGGCGGGTTAGCGAAGCGTAACCCGCCGTTCTCGCCTCTAGCCGTGCAAGCTGGCGGATTACGCTGGCGCTAATCCGCCCTACGGCGCCTCAATGTCCTGCCGCGCGCTTTGCCGCGGCGTTGTTGAGCACGATCAGGGCATCGACGGCGACGCCCGTCTTGGCGTTGATCAGGAACGGGTTGATGTCGATCGATGCGATCCGGTCGCCGGCATCCGCGATCAAATTGGACAAACCGACCAGCGCCTTCACCGCGGAGGGTTCGTGCAGGGCCGGCTTGCCGCGATAGCCGCGCATCTTGATACCTGCCTTGGTCCGGCCGATCAGGAGCCGGGCCTCGGCCTCGTCCAAGGGCGCGCCGGCGAGCGCAACGTCCTTCATCAGCTCGATGTCGATGCCGCCGGTGCCGAACAGCACGACAGGCCCCATCTCGGCATCCAGCGAGGCGCCGACCACGAGCTCGAGCTCGGCCTTGACCTGCTGCGCGATCAGGATGCCGTCGAGCCTGGGTTTGCCCTTCAGCTTCGCGACCCGTGCCGTGACGTCGGCGAACGCCTTCTTCACCTCGGTCGGGCTGTTCAGGTTCAACACCACGCCGCCGATGTCGGATTTGTGCAGGATCTCCGCGCTGACGACTTTTGCTACGACCGGAAAGCCGATCTGCTTGGCGATCTTCACCGCCTCCGCCGCCGTCTGAGCGATCGCCTCCTTCGAGATCGGGATGCCATAGGCCTTCAGGAGCTTCTTCGAGGCGACCTCGTCGAGCGCGGCGCCGCTCGCCGATTTGAGCGCCTTCTCCAGCACGGCGCGCGCGGCAGGCTTCGAGCTCGAGACGATATCGGGCACCTCCTTGCGCAGCTTGGCGTAGTCGAGCAGCGACTTGATCGCGGTCACCGCCCGGTCCATGCCCTGCATCACCGCGAGATGCGGCAGCGATTTGCGCAAGGTTTTGGTGAACTCGGTGAAGCCGATGGACATCGCGCTGATGTAGATCACCGGCTTGCCGCCCTCGCGCGCCATCTCGTCGACGATGCGCAAATTGCGTTCGCGCAGCTCATGCGGCGCCTTAGGCAGCTCGGCATCGACGATGACGATGTCGATATCGGGGTCGTCGATCATCAGCTTGATCGACTTCATGTAAACGGAGGGATCGACCACCGCGGCAAAGCCGGCATCGAGCGGATTGCCGACGATCGAGCCCGGTCCGAGCATTTTGGCCAGTTCGGAGCCGACATGCGGGCTGAGCGGCGCGAAGTTCAGGCCTTCCTTGTAGAAGGCATCGAGCAGCATTCCGCGCTTGCCGCCCGACAGCGTAACGGCGGCGAGGCGGTTGCCTTTGGGCACCGCCGCGTGAACGAAGCATTCGGTGGTCTCGATCAGCTCGTCGAGCCCGCCGACCCGGATCACCCCTTCGCGCGTCGCAACGGCGTCGAACGTCTCGATCGAGCCCGCGAGCGCGCCGGTGTGTGCCATCGCCGCAGCACGGCCGCCCTCCGAGGCGCCGAGCTTGAGCGCGATCACGGGCTTGCTTGCGGCGCGTGCCGCCTTGCAGGCATCGCGGAACGCCTTGGTGTTGCGAACGCCCTCGAGGTAGACGACGATCACCTTGATGCTCGGATCCTCGGCGAAATAGCGCATCAGGTCCGGCGTCTCGAGCCCGGCCTCGTTGCCGGTCGTTACCATATAGCCGACACCGACACCCCGATCTTCCAGCGCCTGACGGATCGCCATGACGATGGCGCCGGACTGCCCGGCGATGGCCACCGCACCCTGTTCCATGGTCACGACACGGTCGTCGATATTGGTGAAGAGCTTCTCGCCGGCGCTGAGATTGCCGAGGCAATTCGGGCCCGTGACCGCAAGTCCTGTCTCGCGCACGGCCGCCTGCAATTCGGCGGCGAGCTTCTGGCTTTCCTCGTCCTGCAACTCGCTGAAGCCGGAGGTGACGATGGTGGCCGACCGCGCGCCGGCCGCTGCGGCGTCGCGGATCACCTGCACGGCAAAGCGCGCCGGCACCAGCACCAGAACGTGATCGGGCTTTTCAGGGAGGCTCGCAAAGTCCTTGAAGCAGGGGACCCCCCAGATGGTTTCGCGCTTGGCGTTGACCGGATAGAGGCCGCCCTCGTAGCCGTACTTGACCAGGTTATTCCAGATGCGTTCGGCGTAATTGCCAGGCTTGTCGGTTGCGCCCACCAGCACGATGTTGAGCGGGTGCAGCATGGCGTGGATGCCCTTGACGATGTCTCCGGCGTCGGGCGATGGAGACCATGGGCGTTGTGACACCGATGCAGCCGGCACTTGAGCTTCCATGCGCGTTCCTCGCCTCTTGTTCTTGTTGCAATGCGCTGTCGTGCGCCGGTCTCCAGCCTGATCGCGACGGGCTCCATGCCGCGAGGCGGAATGGCAAGCCTTGACGACAAGACTTGTCGATGAGGCTAGCATCACGAGACTTTTGGCGAAAGTGCGAACGACCAGGCAAGATGCTACGCAATCGTAGCGCTCATTCTCTCATTGGTGATCATGCCGCTGCTGTCCATCGTGATACCGACGCTCGATCGTCCCGACACGCTTCGCCACGCGCTCGCGACCATGGCGTGCCAGCCTGCGCAAGCAGATTGCGAGTTCATCGTGCAGAACAATGGCGGCAACCCCGCTATCGCGAAGATGGTTGCAGACCTCCAGGACGAGCGCTTCAAATATTTTGCCAGCGACACCGTGCTGACCATGACTGACAATTGGGAGGCGGCGCTCGGCCGTGCCTCGGGCGAGTACATCACCTTCCTCGGTGATGACGACGGGCTGATGCCCTATGCATGTGCCACGGCATCGGACATGCTCTCCAGCCGACATATCGATCTCCTGAGCTGGAGCGCCTACAGCTACTACTGGCCGGGCTATTACCACCCGGCGTTCCGCAACCGGTTGCTGGCCGAGATCGACCTGACCTCGTCGGTAAAGCGCGTCTCGTCGCGCGCCGAGCTGGCGCGCGTCTTCGGCTTCCAGGCGCACTATGCGCATCTGCCGATGATCTACAATTCCTTCGTCCGCCGCAGCGTCATCGATCGGATGCGTGCACTCGGAGGCCGCTACTTCATCGGCCTTTCGCCGGATGTGGCGTCCGGCATCGCCAACGCTGCGCTGACGGACAGTTTCGTCCGGCTGTCGCGGCCGCTGAGCATGGCCGGATTTTCGCAGCACAGCACCGGCCACGCGCTGTTCTTCGAGACCACCGACCTGCTCGAAACGCCGCGAGGGGCGCGCGATTTCGGACCCGTTGACGGCGATCCGGAGCTCCCCGATCTCAACGCGCTCCAGCTCTTCATCGCCAGGGACATGCTCGTCCTCAAACGTCTGCTGCTGGCGGATGACGACGACGTGCGGCTCGACTTCAAGGCGCTGGCACAGGCGCTCGCGACCGACATCAATAGCCGCCCGCCCTTGTATGACAGGACCGTGCGGACCATCGGCGAACTCGCCCGCACGCACGGATTCGACGTCGCTGACATCGTCATCCCCGCCCGCCTTGCGGATCGGCCGCCACCACCCGGCCAGCGTGTCCGCGTCACCGGACAGAACCATGTGGTTTACGAACTGGACGGTTCCGTGCTCGGGCTCAATTCAATCGCGGATGCCGTGCGCGTGATCGCGCAATTCGTTCCGGATCAGGAGCCGTTCGATCCGGCTGCGCTGGAGGCCCCGGTGTCCGCGCCCGTCCTCGGCGCCGAGCAGCTCGAATTCGCGCGTGGTGGTGCCGGCGTCGCTGCGTTGATCGAGGGATGGAGCGAGCCGGAGCAATGGGGCACCTGGTCCGTCGCCAGGAATTGCGTGCTCCGGTTCGCCGTCCACCCCATTCCGTCACGACCGGTCGCGCTCGTGCTGGCGTGCCGGGCGTTCGTCTCCGACGGAAATCCACAACTGCACGCGGTTTGCCGCGTCGGCAACGGCGTGCAGCAGCAATTGACGTTTTCGAAAGAGGCCTTCGCGGGCCAGCGCAGGTTGATGCTCGATCCCGCCGCGATTGCCGCCGACGGGACGCTGACCATCAGCCTGTCGCTCTCCGATCCCCGCTCGCCCGCCGATCTCGGATTGAGCTCCGACGCGCGACCGCTCGGCATCGGCCTCGAGCGGATCTGGCTCGACGATGATGTCGGTGCGTCAGGAGGGCGCTGATCGCCGCGGGCTCAGTACCTCAGCAGGCTCAGCTTGTGGGCGTAGTGGAAGGCGAGCTGCCGCGTGAGATAGGGTGCGATGGCGCGGCGGATCTGCATCTGTGTCGGATCGAAGCCGAGAACGCGCCGCCGCAAGATGCCCATCTCCCGGACGCCGATCGCATAGGTTGATGCCGTCTTCTGGGCGTCATGGATTCGGAAGCAGGCGAGAAATCGCGGCAGCCGCACGAACTTGAATCCCGCGGCCTGTGCCCGCAGGATGAAGTCCCAATCCATCGCATAGTGGAAGCTCTCATCGAGCGGCCCGATCCTGTCCCACACGCGCCTGCGCCAGAACATCGTCTCCTGCGGGATGTAGTCGGCATATTGCAGCGCGCGTCCGTCATGGGGCGGCAGCACGGCGCGGCCGACCTCGAGCCCCTCGCGATCGACGAAGACGCGATGGCCGTAGACGACGTCGACATGCGGGTGCGACGTGAAATAATTGGCGACATAGGCGAGCGTCCCGGGCAGCAGCATGTCGTCGCTGTTGAGATAAGCCATGATCTCGCTGTCGACGCCGGCGAAGCCGAGATTGATGGCGTTCGACTGTCCGTTGTCAGGTTCGCTCTTCCAGCTGATGCTCGCGCCGCAACGCTTCAGGAGATCCGTCGTGCTGTCGATCGAGGCGCCGTCCTGAACGTGATAATACAGGTTCGGGTAGTTCTGACCGACGATGCTCTCGATCGTGGCGCCGAGATATTGCGCCTGGTTGTAGCTCGGCGTGACCATCGCGATCCGCGGTGCATTCTCGGGAATCGATGGCGCTGGCGGAAAAGACGTCAGATTGAGCAGGCGCGGCGGATATTGCTCGAAGGTCCAGATCGGCGGCCGCCGCCACAGGCTCCGGAGCGAGGACCGTCTCTGCCCGGCGGCGATGAGATCCTGATTCCTTTCCAGGAGCGCGACGCGATTTTCGAGCTGCTCCAATCGCTGTTCGAGGCGCTGCCTGAACTCGTCGTCCATTATCGCTCTTTCAGAAATCGCAACGTACAAAATCAATGGGCCAATCTTACAGCGCTCCGGGCGGTGGCGCCAGAAGTCCGGGCCTGTCCGGCGTGATTTGGGAGGTTCGATCGACCCTGGACGGACCCGATTGCGAACGGCTATTCACCCGTTTCGATCAAGGTGGCATGCAGGACATAGCGCTCCGGGCCGGATGTGACGGCGTCGAACGGCCAGCAGGTTGCAAGCGCGAGCTCTCTACTCTGCGTTGAAGGATCGATGCCCGGCGCGTCGGAACGGACAACATCCGCATGATCCGCCCGGTAGCGGTACTGCTTGCCATCGCGGCGGGTGATCTCAATGACGTCTCCGATGGCAACGTTCCGCAAGAAGCGGAAATGTGTGTCACGATGTGCGGCGTATACGGCAACTCCGCGTTCTCCGGCGTCAGCCGTTTGGGGGATATGGCCTGGTCCGAAAGCAAGTGCCTGGCCGCTGACACCTTCCAGCACGATTGCGCTGGCGCCGATCCGCTTCACCTCGATCCGGGCCACCGGCCAGGTGTCGGCCCATGACCACGGCTTTATCATTTCGCCGGTCGCAAGGCTTCTGTCGAAGGCGCGCTCCAGCAGCACTTGCGCGAGCCAAGCCTTGGCATGGATGTAGGCGCCGTCACCGAACAGGATGAGGCCGATCAGGGCGAGAACCAGAGGAGATAGCAGGCGGGGCATTGTGTTTCCCTTCCGTCATTGCGAGCGACGCGAAGCAATCCGGGCTGTCTCCTGAGCGGCAGCCTGGATTGCTTCGTCGCTTCGCTCCTCGCAATGACGTTGAGAAAAAGGCGCGCGCGGCCGTTGGGTACGGGACGGGCGACCGCGCGCGCTAACAGAGGAGTCGGGGTGCTCCTCTCTCAAGCGGCGTTGGTGAGCAAGAGCCGACGCCGGTTGAACACGAACAGCAACAAGGCGATCACGATCAGGACGAAGCCTCCGATCATCTTCAGCTCGGCCGAGGTTGCCGTCTTGGGCAGACGGATCGCATCGGGCGCTGCAGGCGTCGCGCGCCGTGTGGCGGGTGGTGTGCTCGCATCGGCGTGGCGTTCACGCAGCTGCGGCGGGATCTGCGTCCGTTCGCCAAACAGCTTCTCGAAATCCCAGCCGGCCGGCAGGTTGATCGGCAATTCGCTGAGCTTGAGCGACGCGCCTTCGGGGCGGCTCGGCGTCTTGTCGACGGCGACAAGGCTGGTCAGGCGCGTGACGATCTGATGGTCGAGCGCCAGCGTCAGGATCGCCTTGTCGGCCGCCTCAGGCGCGAGCTCCCGCATGGCGCGTGCCACTTCGGCGTCGCCTATCTTGCGCTTGGCCCAGAGTTTCGACAGGCCCTTGCCTTCGGCGGCATTCTGCAGCGGCAGCGTCACCGACCACGGACGGTCGCCGACGCGTCCCCTGATCTCGAGCGAGCCTGCGAGCTTGTCGAGCTTAGCCGCCAGCACCAGCGGCTCGTCGCGATAGACGTCGGGGATGATCGCCGGGGTAACGTCGGCCGTGGCCTCGGAGAATTTTGCGGTGAGGCCGGTCACGGCCGGGTTTTCGAGCTTGGCGAACAAGCCGCGCATGCGCTCCTCGACCTGCTCGACGGAACCGATATGGGTGAAGGCCCCACGGCCGAGCTCGGCGGCGCGGGTCATCAGATAGGTGTTTGGCGCCGACCCGATGCCGACCATGAAGACACGCGAGCGGCCGCGCATCGCCGTGATCGTTTCGAACAATTGCTGCTCGTTGCCGATTGCGCCGTCGGTCAGGAATACGACCTGCCGGACCAAGCCGGTGTCGCCGAGCTTGTCGGCCAGCGCGGCGCGCATCGCCGGCACCATCTCGGTGCCGCCGCGCGCCTGCAAAGCGCTCACGAACGAGGTCGCCTCGCCGACATGCGCAGCATCCGCCGGCACGGACGCGGGAAACAGCATGTCCATGGTGTCGTCGAAGCGAATGACGTTGAAGCGATCGGCCGGCTGAAGACGGGAGAGCGCGTAAGTGAGGCTTGCCTTGGCTTGGACGATCGACGTGCCGCCCATCGACCCCGAATTGTCGATCACGAACACGACCTCACGCGGCAGCGGCTTTTGCGTCGTCTGCTCGGCGCGGGGCGGGGTGACGAAGGCAAGCAAATAATCGGCATCGCCGACATGTTCGCGGAACAAGCCGACCGACGGCGCCTTCTCGGCGGCAGGCTTCCAGGTCAGCTCGAAGTCGCGGTCGGCTGGGACGACGCCGTCGGCGAGCGTGACGACGCGCGTCGTGCTGTCCGGGCTCTCGATCGTGACCTTATGGTGGTGGCTCGTGACCTCGCCAAGCGCAAAGCCGGCTTTCAGGCGCACCGTGATGCTGGTCGGATTGACCGGCGCAGACTTGGCGGGGTCCAGCACAGGCGGTGAGATGCGGTCACGGTCTGCGACCGGGTCCGACGTCGCCGCGCCCCAACCCGACCCGTCCTTGCGGAAGTCGACGCTCTGGACGATCGGCGCCGGATTGTAGCGGGGGCCGACCACCAGCGGCAGGCGGAGCGAATATTCGTTGCCGGTTTGCTGGACAGGCTCCTGATACTCGATCTGCACCAGCACGGTTTCGCCGGGGCCGATATTGGCAACCGAATTGGTGAAGATGTTCGGCCGTTCCTGCTCGGTGAGGGCGGCCCTCTGACCGGCGCGGCGCGCCTCTTCGTAGATCACGCGTGCCTGCTGCCGCTCCTTGATGTCTCCCACGATGATGCGATCGCCGACCACCATCTTCAGCGTATCGACGGCGCCGCCGGTCGCGAGCGGGTAGACATAGGTTGCCTCGACCCAATCCTGGGTCGGGTTACGGAAAACCTGAGTGATCCGGGCGCGCAAGGTCGGGCCGGAAACGGTGATATCGACGTCGATGCCGAGGCGGATCGCCTCGGTGTAAGCGCCGTCGTCCTTCAGGAGCAGGCTTCCGGACCTGGCCTCGCCGGGCTGGAGCAGGCTGGCCTGCTCGGTCGTTGCCGACCAGCTCGTCCCGAAGCTGACGAGCAGCGCTACGAACGCCATCAGCATCACCGCGATGCCCTGCGCGAGAAGAAACAATCCGAGCTTGATCAGCCCCTTCAACAGGGGGTGCTCTTCGTTGTCGGCTGCGTCGTAGGTGTCCATTGACCTGCTCCCAAAAGGACGTTTGCTGGCTCCGAGCATTCGCCGGGAGGGGCCGATGTCGCGAGCAGAATGATCGGCAATGTTCCGCCACGCCCGGCCGGGCGCACCGTGCCCGAGGGGGCCATGTGCGGTTTTGTGCTGGTTTGTCCGGCCTGCTAGAATGGCTGTGCTGGAAGCGGGGCCCACGATGCAGATGCAGGACAAACTGACCGACAGGCAGCTTTCGGACGAGCAGAGCCGCGAGATCGCCGAGACCATTCGCGAGGAGCTCGCCAGGCGCCGGATCTCCCGGCAGACGCTGGCCGAGCAGGCCAAGCTCAGCCTGTCGACGCTGGAGAAGGTGCTCGGCGGGCGGCGGCCGTTCACGCTGGCGACGACGGTCCGGCTGGAGCAGGCGCTGGGCGTCTCCTTGCGCAAAAATCCCGTCGTGCTGGCGCCTCAGCCCGCCAGCGATGTCGCTCCCGACAGTCTCGGCTCCTACGCGCATCGCGCCGTGACCTGGCTCGAGGACGTCTACATCACGTTGCGGCCGTCCTTCGGCGACAAGGATGCGATTTTCGCCTACCGCACCGAGATCGTCTGGGAGCCGAAGGTCTCGTCACTGGTCTTCCGCGAGGGCGATCGGACCGATGCCGCTTACGAGCATACCGGTGAGGTCGCCGTTCCCCATCAGTCCGGCTTTATCTACCTCGTCATCATCAAGCACGGCCAGCATCGCGTGATCACGGTGTCGCGGCCGACGGTCGCCGGCGAGATGTACGGCATCATCTCGACGCTGCGTGCAGGCCCGGGTTCGCAGCTCACACCGATCGCGGCGCCGATCGCCTACGTGCCCCTCAGGAACATCCCCCAGCCGTCCCTGGGGCGGGTTGCGCCCGATGATGCCAACCATGCCTTGTATCGAAAGCATCTGCGCCGCACGGTTGATGAATCCTTTGCGCTGTTTTTGACGCTATAGTCCGCGAGAAATAGTCCTGCTGCGGCTTCGCATGTGTCTATAAGGATCTGCCATGCAGGACGCGCCCGCGCGAAACGACGGCGGAACTCCGCTGTTCTCCATCATCATCCCGCTCGAATATCACCGCGGGCAATGGGAGCAGTCCTGGCTCGGCTGGACCTCGCAGACCGCGGACAAATCGCTCTACGAAATCATCCTGGTCGTGCCGCCGGATTTCAAGACGCGAGAGGAGTTGGAGGCGCTGGCCGCCGACAAGGCTCGTATCGAGTTCACCGAGTCCGAACACGACATCGGGCTGTGCGCATTCGGCGCCACCAAAGCCCGCGGCCGCTATCTGTTCTTCACCGAATCGCACTGCTGGCCAGAGTCCAACGTGATCGAGCTATGCATCCGCGCCATCGAGGCGCATCCCGACTGGGCCGGCTTTTCCTGCCATTCGGTCCCGATCTGCCACAACCGGTTGTCGGTGGCAGAGGCTGCGATGTACCAGGCCGACATCGAGTTCGGCATGAAGCAGCATCCCTGGCGCAAGGTGCTCGATCAGTGCTTCGTGACGCGGCGTGACGTCTATTGGGAATGCGGCGGCCTGCGCGAGGAGCTCGGCCACTTCGCCGAATGGGTGCTGGCTGCGGCGTATCACGCGCGAGGCTATGCCATTGGTTATCTGGAAGAGGCGCGCTTCCATCATTATTACATCGGGGAGATCGGCGAGCTGAAGACGTTCACGCTCGATTTCGTGCAGGGCGAGATCCGCTATCTCGGCGAGGCGCGCCGCGATCCCGGCAGCGAGCTGCTCGACGTGCCGGTCGAGTGGAGCGAGCGGGACAAACGCGATGCTTCGCTCGCCCGCCACGCATTGAATGCGCTCTTGCGTTACAGCCTTGCGGGCCGAGGCTGGAAGCGGCCCGATGAGAAGCTGCGCGCCTTCCGTCGCTGGGTGGCGCCGGCGCTGCTCGGCGATCTTCCCGCGCGCGTCTCCGCGCGGCTGGCGGCATCAGGAGCGCGCGCCGTGCTGTCCCTCTTGACGATCGTCGGGGCGAGCAACGCGATCGAGCGATGGCTGAGGCGGTACATCGCCTCGCTGATCCGGCTTCAGAGGCTCGACTGCATTCATCGCCTCAGACAGGTTCCCATTCCCACTGCCGGTCCGCTTGGCGAACATGTCATTGCACAAACGGGTTTCCACGAGGTGGAGGTGTCGGCTGGTCACACCTTCCGTTGGAGCGAGCCGCAGGCTGCCGTTCGCATCAACGGACGTCCCGGCCGCAACACGGTCTGCATTCGAAGTCCCGCTCTCCGTGCCGCGCTGGAGAGGATCGGCGCGTATTTCTATCTCGATGGCGCGCGCGTCGACCCGGCCGCGATCGTGATCGGTCGTGACAGCTACACGCTGGAGCTCGATCTGCCGTCATCCGGCACGGCGATCCTTGCGTGGATATGCCCGCCATTCAGTGGCAGTGGCGATGCGCGTCATCTCGGTCTGGCCGTGATGTCGATCGACTTGGAACGGAAGCGCGAGCCGGGCGATGCAAATCCCTTTCCTGCGGCCGTCGCGACGGGATGAAGGATTTGTCGGTCCGCTGGCAAGAAGAATGGCGGCCTCGCAGCCGCCATTCGGTATCTTGCGGCGCGGCAGGGGCGCCTCAGCCGCCGGTTTCGGCGCTGATGATGTCGCCAAACAACTCCCACTGGCCCTTCTTGAAGCGCCACATCTTGAGCTGCTCGATCGGTGCGAAATCATTGGCCGAGGTGTTGATCTTGATCCCCGGGATCAGCGTGTCGGGCGTGAAGTCTTTCAGGCTCGCAGCCTGCTTCATCACGTTCTCACGCGTGAGATTGTCGCCTGCCTGCTTCAGCACCTGAACCATGGTCTGGGCCGCCGCATAGCCGTAGACGAGGTTCGCATCCGAGATGTTCGCGCCCGGCATGTACTTGTCGATGAAGGCCATGAACTTCTTCATGCCCGCGTCGTCCTTCCACTGCGGATCCGACGCGTCCTTCAGGTAGCCGGCGGACAGCACGCCCTCGGAGGCCTCGAGGCCGGCGGGCTTCATCACCGCACCAATCGAGACCGAGACGTCGGTCATCAGATGCATCGGCTTCCACTCGAGCTCGGCGATCTTCTTGATCGCCTGAGCCGCGAATTTCGGGGTGGCGATGTTGACGAAGACATCGGCGCCGGTGCCCTTGAGCTTGACGATATGGGCGTCGATCGACGGCTCCGACGTCTCGTAGCTCTCTTCGGCCACGATCAGCTTCGATGCCTTGTCACCGAACACGTCCTTGATGCCGGCGAGATAGTCCTTGCCGAAATCGTCGTTGGCATAGAAGATCGCGACCTTCGCGTCCGGCTTCTCCTTCAGGATGTACTTGGCGAAGATCTGGGCTTCGACCCGATAGCTGGGCTGGAAGCCCATGGTCCACGGAAAGTTCTTCGGGTCGTTCCACTTGCTGGCGCCGGTGGCGAGGAAGAGCTGCGGTACCTTCTTGGCATTGTGATATTTCTGCACGGCGGTCTGCGTCGGCGTGCCCAGCGCGTTGAACACCAGGAACACTTCGTCGCTCTCGATCAGCTTGCGGACCTGCTCCACGGTCTTGGGCGGCGAATAGCCGTCATCGTAGGAGATCCAGTTGATCTTGCGGCCGTTGATGCCGCCCTGATCGTTGATCATCTTGAAATAGGCTTCCTCGGTCTTGCCGATGACGCCGTAGGCGGAAGCGGGGCCGGAATAGGCCTCGACATTCCCGATCTTGATCTCGGTGTCGCTGGCGCCGGTATCGTATTTCTTCTGCGCCTGGACGCTCTGGGCCGAGAGCAATGTCAGGGCTGCCGCCGCCGCGAGCAAAGAGAGTTTCTTGTTCTTCATGGAAATTCCTTGGGTTTCTTGTGGGTTGGCAGGCACTTCAAAAAGAAAGGCGCCCGCGAGGGGCGCTCTGGTCAGGCGTTGGCGACCTTCTTGTCGACCTCGGAGGCCACCGAGAACGCCTTGCGCAAGGTCGGCTTGTGAATCTTGCCGGTGGCGTTGCGCGGCAGCGCGTCGACGAAGCGGATCTGGCGCGGGCATTTGAAGCGCGCCAGATTGGCCATGCAGTGCGTGAAGACATCGGCCTCGGTCAGCTTCTGCCCTGGCTTGACCGCGATGATGGCAAGGCCGACCTCGCCCCATTGCGGATCCGGGATACCGATCACGGCGGCTTCGGCGATCGCATTGAGCTGATGCAGGACGTTCTCGACCTCGGCCGGATAGACGTTCTCGCCGCCGGAGATGTACATGTCCTTCCAGCGGTCGACGATGTAGTAGAAGCCCTCTTCATCCATGCGCGTTGCGTCGCCGGTGTGCAGCCAGCCGTCGGTGAAGGAGGTCTTGTTCGCCTCCGGCCTGTTCCAGTAGCCCGGCGTGATGTTGGGTCCCTTGACCCAGAGCTCGCCGAGTTCGCCGACATCGGCATCGCTGCCGTCGGGGCGCACGATGCGCACTTCCGTATGCAGCACCGGTTTCCCGGCGGAGCCTGCCTTGCGCGCCGCATCCTCGCGATCGAGCACCAGCACGGCCGGCGAGGTCTCAGTCATGCCGTAGCCCTGCTGCAGGGCGACGCCGCGCGCTTCCCACACTTTGAGCAGCGGCACCGGCATCGGTGCGCCGCCGACACCGCCGACGATCAGCCGGCTGAGATCGGTGGTCGCGAAGGCCGGATGCTGCGCCATGAACTGGTAGATCGCGGGCACGCCGAAGAACACGTTGATGCCCTGCGCGGGATCGTTGATCAGGCCTAGCGCGGCGCCGGGATCGAAGGCGCGCATGATCATCACGGTACCGCCGGCGTGCAGCACGGGATTGGTGTAGCAATTCAGCCCGCCGGTGTGGAACAGGGGCAGCACGGTGAGCAGCACCGAGGCCGGCCCGATGCAGGCGGGGCCGCCGAGATTGACGCAATTCCAGAAGGTCATGCCATGGGTGATGGTCGCACCCTTCGGATGGCCCGTCGTGCCCGAGGTGTACATGATGGTCGAGACATCATCGAGCGTGACCTCTTCGGCGCGGTCGAGCGGCTTTGCGGCGGCGATGCCGGCCTCATAGGACCCGCCGGGGCCGAGCAGCAGGCTCGTTCCGACACCGCAACGCGTTGCGACGGCAAGCGCAGTCTCGGCAAGATCGGTGTCGTGGATCATCACCTTCGGCGCGCAGTCAGCCGTGATGAACTGGAGTTCGGGGACGGTGAGGCGGGTGTTCAGCGGCACGAAGATAGCACCAAGCCGCCCGCAGGCGAATTGCACCTCCAGCGTATCGGTGGTGTTCAGCGCCAGCACCGCGACACGGTCACCGCGGGAGACGTTGAGCGTGTGGCGCAGGAACGAGGCGAGGCGCGAGACGCGGGCATCGAGCTGCGAATAGGTGAAACGGCGCTCGCTCGCGAGGTCGATGACCGCGACCTTGTCAGGCGTGCGGCGGCCATGATGGACGATCCAGTCGTAGTAGCGAACGGCCAAGAATACCTCCCTCGGCGCACCATGCCCGGCATGGCCCTGGGGCCAGCCGGAGTCTGTGCAGCAACGTTTTTTGCGCCAGAGTTGGCCTGCGAGCGGGGAAAATCGTCTTGCGTTGAGTTGCTGGCTTGCAGCCTTTCCCGAAGCGCCGGCTCCTGTCAGCCACTGCGCGCAAGTGAACCGGCCATGTTCCAGCGATGGTAGCCGAAGCGAATCCGGCTGCGAGACGAAAGCGATGAAGAGCCCGTTTTATACCGCCGAGCACGACGCGTTTCGCGACGTGATGCGACGCTTCGTCGACAAGGAGATCGCTCCGTTCGCCCATGAGTGGGACGAGGCCGGTGAATTCCCGCGCAGGCTCTATCGCAAGGCCGCCGAGATCGGTCTGTTGGGCCTGGGATTCCCCGAGGAATATGGCGGGATCGCCGCCGATCAGTTCATGAAGATCGTGGCCAGCCAGGAGCTCGCGCGTGCCGGCGCCGGCGGCGTCAGCGCCAGCCTGATGAGCCACACCATCGGTTCGCCGCCGATCGCGCGGGCGGCACGGCCCGAGGTGAAGGCGCGCGTGCTGCCACAGGTGCTGGCAGGCGAGAAGATCTCCGCGCTCGCGATCACCGAGCCGGGCGGCGGCTCTGACGTTGCAAACCTCCGCACGAGGGCGCGGCGCGACGGCGATCACTACGTCGTGAGCGGCGCGAAGACCTTCATCACCTCGGGGATGCGCGCCGATTATCTGACCGTTGCCGTGCGTACCGGCGGCGAGGGTGCCGGCGGGGTCAGCCTGCTCCTGATCGAGGGCGATACGCCGGGCCTGTCGCGCACCAAGCTGAAGAAGATGGGCTGGTGGGCCTCCGACACCGCGACCTTGCATTTCGACGAATGCCGCGTGCCGGCCGAAAATCTGATCGGGGAGGAGGGCCAGGGCTTCAAGATCATCATGCAGAATTTCAACAGCGAGCGCATGGGCATGGCGGCGGGCTGCACCGCCTTCGCCCGGGTCTGCCTCGACGAGGCCATCGCCTATGCCAGGGAGCGCAAGACCTTCGGCAAGCCGCTCGCCCAGCACCAGGTCATCCGCCACAAGATCGTCGACATGGCGCAAAAGGTCGCGGCAAGTCAGGCGATGCTGGAGATGCTGGCCTGGCGGCTCGAGCAGGGCGAGAGCCCGGTTGCGGAAATCTGCATGATGAAGAACCAGGCGACGCAGACCATGGCGTTCTGCGCCTCCGAAGCTGTGCAGATCTTTGGCGGCGCCGGATTCATGCGCGGCATCAAGGCCGAGCGCATCTACCGCGAGGTCAAGGTCAACGCCATCGGCGGCGGCACCGAGGAGATCATGAAGGATCTGGCGTCACGGCAGATGGGGTTGTGACCTCGCGCTGCGCGCGCCCCGGAATGACGAAGAGGAAGAAATGCTATTCACCGCCGACCACGACGACATTCGCCGTTCTCTGCAGAAATTCATCGCCAATGAGATCAATCCGCACGTCGATGAATGGGAAAAGGCCGACATCTTCCCGGCGCATGAGCTGTTCAAGAAAATGGGCAGCCTCGGCTTTCTCGGGCTGAACAAGCCGGTCGAGTTCGGCGGCTCCGGCCTCGACTATTCCTATGCGCTGATGATGGCGGAGGAACTCGGCGCCATCACCTGCGGCGGCGTGCCGATGGCGATCGGGGTGCAGACCGACATGGCGACGCCGGCTCTGGCGCGCTTCGGTTCGGACGAGGTGCGCCGCGAATTCCTCGCGCCCTCGGTCTCGGGCGATTTCGTCGCCTGCATCGGCGTCTCCGAGCCCGGCGCGGGCTCCGACGTCGCCTCGATCAAGACGCAGGCGCGCTCCGATGGCGACGATTACGTGATCGACGGCGGCAAGATGTGGATCACCAACGGCACACAAGCCGACTGGATCTGCCTGCTCGCCAACACCGGCGACGGGCCCGTTCACCGCAACAAATCGCTGATCTGCGTGCCCATGAAAAGCAAGGGCGTCACCATCGCGCGAAAGCTCGACAAGATGGGCATGCGCTCGTCGGACACGGCGCAGATCTTCTTCGACAATGTCCGCGTGCCCAAGCGCAACCGGATCGGCGAAGAGGGCAAGGGCTTTACCTACCAGATGATCCAGTTCCAGGAGGAGCGGCTCTGGGGTGCGGCGGCCTGCCTGAAGTCGCACGAATACATCATCGACCAGACCATCGAATACACCCGCAATCGCAAGGCCTTCGGCCAAAGTATTCTCGACAACCAGGTCGTGCACTTCAAGCTCGCCGAGATGCAGACCGAGGTCGAGCTGCTGCGCGCGCTGATCTATCGCGCTGCCGAGCAGCTGGTCGCGGGCGAGGATGTGACGCGGCTCGCGACCATGGCCAAGCTGAAGGCCGGCCGGCTCGGCCGCGAGCTCACCGATGCCTGCTTGCAATATTGGGGTGGGATGGGCTTTACCAACGAGACGCCGGTCAGCCGCGCCTATCGCGACAGCCGCCTGACCTCGATCGGCGGCGGTGCCGACGAGGTCATGCTGATGGTCCTGTGCAAGATGATGGGCACGCTGCCGGGAAGTAAAGGAAACGCCTGATGATCACGCTCTATCATTGCGACGCCGCGCGCTCGTTCCGTCCGCTCTGGATGCTGGAGGAGATGGGGCTGTCTTACGAGCTGAAGATGCTGCCGTTCCCGCCGCGGGTCTTTGCCAAGGAATATCTGGCGCTCAATCCGCTCGGCACGATTCCCTTCCTGGTCGACGGCGAGACCAAGATGACGGAGTCGTCGGGCATCTGCCACTATCTCGGCATCAAGCACGGGCCGACGCCGCTGATGGTCGGGCCGGAAGATCCCGCCTATGGCGCATTCCTGAACTGGATGTATTTCAGCGATGCCACGTTAACCTTTCCGCAGACGCTGGTGCTCCGATACACCCAGCTCGAGCCGGAAGAGCGCCGCAATCCGCAGGTCGCGACCGACTACGCAAAATGGTTCCTGGGACGCTTGCGCGCCGTTGAGGCAGCGACCGCGAATGCCGAAACCTTGTGCGCAGGACGTTTCACTGCCGCTGACATTGTCATCGGCTACGCCCTCCGGCTGGCCGACAATATCGGGCTCGCCAAGGATTTTGGGCCAAATGTCGCAGCCTATTGGGCACGCCTGCAGCAGCGCGACGGTTTCAAGCGTGCTGTTGCTGCGGAGCAAAGGGCCGGCGCCGAGCAGAATGTTGCACCGCGCGTGAGAGCGTGAGCCTTCACAAGTCGGGAACTACAGACCCGCGATGGTCCCGGACGGCTGGCCGCCGTCCTGGAATGCCAACGCTTTGCGCTCCATGACAGCGCTATCGCGCCGTGACAGCGCCCAAATTTCGGCTAAGGTGACCTCCGTCCGCAGCGGCCAGAGAGCCGCGCGAGGAGGACCCCAATGGAAGATAAAGGTCGCGAATCCGACCATCTCATGCTGATCACGCCGGAGCGGGTATTTTACGCCGGCCTGCTCGGACGGCCCCGGAAGCGAACCCCCGGTTGCTGCCATGTCTATGTCGCGGTGAAGGGCAGCCTGCATCTCACCATCGATGACACGCTTGCCACCGGCGAGCTGTTCGTCACCCTGCCGAACCAGCGACACTCCATTGCCAGCGATTATCGCACCGCCATCAGCGTGACGCTGGAGCCGGAGAGCATGCCGGACGGCGTGATCGAGGCCTTGGCCGAGCGGCTGCGGGGGCCGGACAAGGCCGCCTATGCCCGCAAGATCCTGGCCGCCTACGCGCTACTCCGCCAGCGCCGCTATGGCGACATCACCACCGCCGAGTTCGACGAGATGTGTTTTGGCGAGGCGCTGCCGCGCCGCGTGCTCGATCCGCGTGTGACCCGTGCCGTCGCCCGCATCGAGCGTTTCTCCGGTGAGCCTGTGACTGCCGACACCTGTGCGGCGGAAGCAGGCCTCTCGGCCTCGCGCTTCCTGCATCTGTTCAAGGAAGAGACGGGCATCTCCTTCCGCTCCTTCCGTGCCTGGAAGCGTGCGCGGCATTTGCTGCACTTCGCCAATCAGGATCTCAACCTCGCCCATCTCGCGCAGGACATCGGCTATCCCGACTCCACCCATTTCAGCCACTCGATCCGTCGTTTCTACGGATTGAAGCCGCGCGCGATCTTCGTCGGCTCGCGCGATCTTGCGATCTATCGCAGCACCGAGACGGTGCGGCTGGCGGAAGCGAGTTAACTCCGCTCGTTATCCTTGGTAGAGGCGGGTTGGCGCAGCGTAACCCGCCTCTTTGATCTCCTCGGAGGCAGAAGTGGCGGGTTACGCTTTCGGCTAACCGCCCTGCGATTCGTCGTTTTTCCCAGCTTCTCGGCGCAAGAAGCCGCATGCCGCCCATCACATGATCGCAATCGTTGAATTCTCAACGTGCGAGATATCATTGGCATGAGCGACAAGGCCGTCATCACCTGCGCGCTGAACGGCGTGCTCACCGACCCCAAGCAGCACAACGTGCCCGTGACGCCCGAAGAGATGGCGCGGGAGGCCAAGGCTGCGTTCGATGCCGGCGCGTCCATCATGCACATCCATCTGCGCCAGCAGGCGCCGGGCAAGGGGCACCTGCCGTCCTGGGAGGTCGCTGTCAGCAAGGAGATCCAGCAGGCGATCCGCGAAGCCTGCCCCGGCGTCATCATCAACCACACATCGGGCGTGTCAGGGCCGAACTACTCCGGCGCGCTCGACTGCATCCGCGAGACCAAGCCCGAGATCGCGGCCTGCAATGCGGGCTCGCTGAACTATCTGAAGGTGAAGTCCGACAACAGTTGGGCCTGGCCGCCCATGATGTTCGACAACGCGGTCGAGAAGGTGAAGGACTATCTCGACGTCATGAACGCGGTCGGCACCATCCCCGAGTTCGAATGCTTCGACGTCGGTATCGTCCGCTGCGTCGGCATGTACCACCAGGTCGGCATGTACAAGGGGCCCCTCGAATATAACTTCGTGATGGGCGTTGCCTCCGGCATGCCCGCCGACCCTGAATTGCTGCCGATCCTGATCAAGCTGAAGCGCCCCGAGGCGCATTTCCAGGTCACCGCCATCGGCCGCGAGGAGATCTGGCCGCTGCATCAGCGTTGCGCCGAGCTCGGCGGCCATTTGCGCACCGGGCTGGAGGACACCTTCTATCTCGCCGACGGCAAGAAGGTGACGTCGAACGGCCAGCTGATCGAGGCCATCGCCGCCTGCGCAAGGCGTGCGGGCCGCGAGATCGCGAGCCCGGCGGAAGCGCGGAAGATATTTGGGACGAATCGCTGAATATCACTGTCGTTCCGGGGCAATGCGAAGCATCGAGCCCGGAACCTCGATATTCCGGTGTCAGGCTTCGCGTGCCCCGGAATGACGATCAAGGTCTGTCATGTCCACCATCGAAAACACCATCTCCCCCGGCAGCGCCGCCTACCACGCCAACCGTGACGGCATGCTCGGCCTGATCGACCGCATGCGCGCGCTGGAAGAGCGCACGCGCGCCGCATCCGCCGCGGCCAAGGACCGCTTTCACAAGCGCGGCCAATTGCTGCCGCGCGAGCGCGTCGCGCTGGTGCTCGATCCCGGCGCGCCCTTCATCGAGCTCTCCACGCTCGCCGGCTACATGTTCGACGTGCCGGATGCCGGCAAGAGCGTGCCGGGCGGCGGTGTCATCGCCGGCATCGGCTTCGTCTCGGGTATCCGCTGCATGGTCAGCGCCAGTGATTCCGGCATCGACGCCGGCGCGCTGCAGCCCTTCGGCCTCGACAAGACGCTGCGGGTGCAGGAGCTGGCGCTGGAGAACCGGCTGCCTTACGTGCAGCTCGTCGAAAGCGCCGGCGCCAATCTCCTGCGCTACCGCGTCGAGGACTTTGTCCGTGGCGGCAACATCTTCCGCAATCTGGCGCGGCTCTCGGCAGCCGGTCTCCCGGTCGTCACCGTCACGCACGGCTCCTCGACCGCTGGCGGTGCCTATCAGACCGGCCTGTCCGACTACATCGTGATGGTGCGCGGCCGCACGCGTGCCTTCCTCGCGGGCCCGCCGCTGCTGAAAGCGGCGACCGGCGAAATCGCGACCGAGGAGGAGCTCGGCGGCGCCGAGATGCACACGCAGGTCTCCGGCCTCGGCGATTATCTCGCCGAGGACGACCGCGATGCCCTTCGCATCGCGCGCGAGATCATGGCGGCCCTTGAATGGGAGCGGCCGGGCCGTGCGGCGCGCGAGTTCAAGCCGCCGCGCTACGACCAGGACGAGCTGCTCGGCATCATGCCGATGGACCACAAGCGCACCGTCGACATGAAGCAGGTGATCGCCCGCATCGTCGATGATTCCGACTTCACGGAGATGGCGCCGAATTACGGCCCGGCCACCGTCTGCGGCCATGCCCGCATCGAGGGCCAGGCGATCGGCATCATCACCAACAACGGGCCGCTCGATCCCGCCGGCGCCAACAAGGCGACGCATTTCATCCAGGCCTGCTGCCAGACCCGCACGCCGATCCTTTATCTCAACAACACCACGGGCTACATGGTCGGCAAGGCCTATGAAGAAGCCGGCATGATCAAGCACGGCTCCAAGATGATCCAGGCGGTAACGTCGGCCACGGTGCCGCAGATCACCATCTATTGCGGCGCTTCGTTCGGCGCCGGCAATTACGGCATGTGCGGCCGCGGTTTCCATCCGCGCTTCTGCTTCTCCTGGCCCAACGCCAAGACCGCTGTGATGGGCGGCGAGCAGGCGGCCGAGACCATGGCGATCGTGACCGAGGCGGCTGCGGCGCGGCGGGGCAAGCCGATCGAGAAGGACAAGCTGGACGCGATGAAGGCGCAGATCATCGGCGTCTTCGACGGCCAGATGGACGTGTTCTCTACCAGCGCGCGCGTGCTCGACGACGGCGTGATCGACCCGCGCGATACCCGCGCGGTGCTGTCCGAGGTGCTCGCGATCTGCCGCGAGGGCGATGCGCGCACGCCTCAACGCATGCAGTTTTCGGTGGCCCGCCCATGAGGAACGGATCAGTGCAGCACCGGCTGTTCTTCAAGATCCTGGTCGCTAATCGCGGCGAGATCGCGCTGCGCGTGATGCGAAGCGCGCGGCAGCTCGGCCTTGGCGTCGTCGCGGTCTATTCCGATGCGGATCGCGATGCGCTGCATGTGCGCCAGGCCGACCAGGCCGTGCGCATCGGCGAAGCCTTGCCGGCCCAGTCCTATCTCAACATCGCCGCGATCATCGCCGCCGCCAAGGCGAGCGGCGCGGATGCCGTTCACCCCGGCTACGGCTTCCTCGCCGAGAACGAGGATTTCGCGCAAGCCTGCAAGGATGCCGGTCTCGTCTTCATCGGCCCGTCGCCGCAGGCGATCGAGGCGATGGGCAACAAAGCCGGTGCCAAGGAGATCATGAAGAAGGCCGGCGTCCCCGTCGTGCCAGGCTATCAGGGCGCCGATCAGGGCGACGAGGTCATGCTCGCCGAAGCCAAAAAGATCGGCTTCCCCGTGATGATCAAGGCGGTCGCCGGCGGCGGCGGCCGCGGCATGCGGCTCGTGCCCGACGCCGCGTCGTTCCCGGATGCGCTGCGCAGCGCGCGGTCGGAGGCGAAGGCGGCGTTCGGCGATCCCACCGTGATCCTCGAACGCGCCATCCAGAATCCCCGCCATATCGAAATCCAGGTGTTCGGTGACAGCCATGGCAACGCCATCCATCTCGGCGAGCGCGATTGCTCGGTGCAGCGGCGGCACCAGAAGCTGATCGAGGAGGCACCGTCGCCGGCGGTCACGCCGGAGCTGCGCGCAAAAATGGGCGAGGTCGCGGTCGCCGCGGTGAAGGCGCTGCGTTACGAGGGCGCCGGCACGCTGGAATTTTTGCTCGATGCCGGCGGCGAGTTCTACTTCATGGAGATGAACACGCGGCTCCAGGTCGAGCATCCCGTGACCGAGGCGATCACCGGCCTCGATCTCGTCGAGCTGCAGTTGCGCGTTGCGCGCGGCGAGCCGCTGCCGGTGAAGCAGCAGGACATCAAGTTCTCCGGCCACGCCATCGAGGCGCGCCTGTGCTCGGAAGATGCCGCGCACGATTTCATGCCGCAGTCCGGCCGCATGGCGCGCTGGCAGGTGCCTGACGGCATCCGCGTCGAGCACGCGTTGCATTCAGGCTCGGAGATCCCGCCGTTCTACGATTCCATGATTGCGAAGGTGATCGGCCACGGCGCCACGCGCGAGGAGGCGAGGGGACGGCTGATTGTCGGCCTGGAGCAGCTCACCGCGTTCGGCGTCACCACAAACCAGTCGTTCCTGATGTCCTGCCTGCGTCATCCCGGTTTTGCCAAGGGCGAGGCGACGACGGCGTTTATCGGCGTGCACCGCGACGAGTTGCTGGCGCCGCGCGCGGACGCGGCATTCGATACGGCGCTGGCGGGCCTGCTGCTCTACGTCACCAATCCCCGCGCGCCGTCCTGGCAGAGTGGCCGGAGCCTGTCGGCAACGTTCCCGCTGCCGGCAAAACTCGAGATCGCGGGCCAGACGCTCGATCTCGAAATCACCCGCGAGCGCGACGGCAGCTACATCGTCGCGACAGGCGATCGCCAGGACAGGTTTGAGGTCGAGCAGCTCGACGCCGATACGGTCCGCTTCCGTCATGACGGTGTGATGGACAGCGCAAGATTCCTGCGCGATGGCGACCGGCTGTATGTGCAGCATCGCGGTACCCCTCTCGCAATCGCCGATGTCACGCTCGCCGCGCCGAAGTCCGCCGCAAGCAACGGCGGCGACGGCAAGGTGCGCGCGGCCCTGAACGGCCGCGTCGTCGCCGTCCTGGTCAAGCCGGGCGATCGCGTGACGGCCGGTCAGCCCGTGATGACACTGGAGGCGATGAAGATGGAGCACGTCCACAAGGCCGGCATCGACGGCGTGGTCGCCGCGATCGACGTCGCCGAGGGCGAGCAGGTGACCACAGGACGGATCGTGGCGGAGATCGGCGCCGTCTAGCGCGGTATCGCGGCAAAGACGCAACGCGGGTGCCGCGACCGCCCCGCAGAGAGGGACTACCCTCTCGATCCGGTGGTGCCCTCGGGCGACCGCGGTCTGCACTTATGCCTGTCCGTCTTGGGGTCGCAAGGAAACGTCTTTTGGACCTTGTCGATCATCCAGAGCATGACCGGGTTGCCGGGGTTCACCGGGTGATCGGACGAAGGGCTTTGTGCGGACGGCATCGGCGCGGCCGAACGCGCGCTGGCCGGCACGGGGCCGATGCGGGTCGAGACGGCGGTGCCGGTCGACATGGTCCGGCCGTCGGGGGCCAGCGTGTAGTTCCAGCTGCCGAGGCTGTTGGTGTAGATCAGGACGTTGCCCGAGCAGGTCCAGGTCCCCTGCACACAGGCCGGATGCTCGCTGCACAGCGCGCGGCCGTCGCGCAAGACGGACCCTCGGTTGCCGCTTCCCGAATGGCGCCATTCGCCGACGAATTTGGAGGCGCAGCTGGCGGGCGGAGCGGCGAAGGCCGAAGACGCCATCAAGGTCAGCAGCACGGAAGCGATCAACGATCTCGTAGCGATCATAATCATCATAATAACGCCTCCCTGGAAAACGCCGATCTAGCCCGGGCGGGGCCACGTTCTCAACTGGTCGGCCGGAACAGGGATTAACCGGCTAGCACAGCACGCGACGATGGAGCTGCTGTTCGCGATCTCTCCATGGGAGGACGCATGGCGCGCTTCGACTTGCCCACCTTTGATGCTTGATCCCGATCAAAGGGAAAAACCAAGTCATTACAATGAGGTTGGAACGAGGGTCAGGCGCTCGAAATGTTCCTTGAAAATTGTTCACGTTTGTGGCTACTAATGTTGAACATTGTTCGATTCGAGGTTCACATGTCTCGCGCCGACGGTCACGCCGCAATACAGGCTTTAACCCGCCGATTCTCGTTTGCCGCACCACAGCCACGCGAAAAATATCTGATCGGCGCAGTCTCGGCGCTGGTGTTGGTGACGCTCCTCGCGCCCGCGCTGCCCGCCGCCAACTGGCACATCCCGCACTTCATCGACACTCGCACCTGGCTCGGCGTGCCCAACGCCGGCGACGTGCTCAGCAATCTCGCGTTTCTCGCGATGGCCGTCTGGGGCTCGGAGCGACTGCGCGCGCGCCACGACACACCCGTGGGCGCAAGCTGGTTCTTCGTGGGATTGATCCTCACGTGCTTGGGCTCAGGCTTCTATCACCTCGATCCCGACATGCCGCAGCGGCTCGTCGCCGATCGTCTTGGCATGGCGGTCGCGTTCGCGGGCTTTCTAGGTATCGCCGCCGGTGAGCGCATCAGCGTGCGTGCCGGTGAAGCCGTGCTGGTCCTGATGATGATTGCGGGCCTGCTGGCTGCCTGGGTGGCACGCGAAAATCTCACGCCATGGGTGGTCGTGCAGTTCGGCGGCATGGCGTTCGCCGTGGGACTGGCATTGACGCGTCCTCGACCCGGCGCGCTCGGCGTGCCGCTCGGCGGCGTGATCTTCTTTTATGTGCTCGCCAAGCTTTTCGAACTGGGCGACGAGATCGTTTTCGAAGCAACAGGGCACTTCGTCTCGGGCCACACGCTCAAGCATCTGGCTGCCGCGCTGGCGGCCTGGCCGGTGATCCGCGCGTTGCGGCATGATCGGCAAGCGTAGGGCGTAACCCACCACTTTTCGTTCCGTGATGGCAAAGGTGGTGGGTTACGCTGACGCTAATCCACTCCACAGGGCTACAGCGCCGCGTTGCTCCGACCCGTCCCGTCGTTGAGCAGACACGCCACCTGATGCCCGTCGCCCGCGTCCAGCAGCGCTGGCCGCTCGATCTTGCACCGGTCCATCGCGAACCGGCAGCGGGTGTGAAACGCGCAGCCCGGAGGCGGATTGACCGGGCTCGGCACGTCGCCATCCACCAGCGGCGCGAGCTTCTTCGCCAGCGGATTGGCGACCGGCACGGAAGCGAGCAGGGCCTGGGTGTAGGGATGCCTGGGATTACGGAATAGCTCGTCCTTGTCTGCGATCTCCACGATGCGGCCGAGATACATCACGGCGACGCGGTGGCTGATATGGGCAACCACGGCGAGGTCGTGCGCGATGAAGAGATAGGAGAAGCCGTGCTGCCGCTGCAGGTCGATCAACAAATTGATCACCTGCGCCTGGATCGAGACGTCGAGCGCGGAGACCGGCTCGTCGCAGACGATCAGGCGCGGCCCCAGCGCGAGCGCCCGCGCGATGCAGATGCGTTGGCGCTGGCCGCCGGAGAATTGATGCGGGAAGTTGCGCATCTGGTCGGGCCTGAGGCCCACCTGCTCGAACAGCCTTGCGACGCGCGCCTCAAGGTCCTTGCCGCTCGCGAGCCCGTGCACGGCGAGCGGCTCCCCGACGATGTCGCCGGCGGTCATGCGCGGATTGAGCGAGGCGAACGGGTCCTGGAACACGATCTGCATCGAGCGGCGGTGCGGGCGCAGCGCCGCCTTGGACAGATGCGTGATGTCCTCGCCGTCGAGGCGGATCTGCCCTGAGGTCGGCTCGACCAGCCGCAGCACGCTGCGCGCCACCGTCGACTTGCCGCAGCCGGATTCGCCGACCAGCCCGAGCGTCTCGCCGGCCTGAAGGGAGAACGAGACGCCGTCGACCGAGTGCACGGTGCCGACCTGTCGCCGCAGCACGCCAGCGCGCACCGGATAATATTTCTTGAGGTCGGTGACCTCGAGCAGTGCCTCGGTCATGCCACCTCCGCGACTTCTTCCGCGCGCCAGCAGGCCGCGAGGTGGCCGCCGCCCCAATCCGCCAGCGGCGGATATTCGGCCTCGCAGCGCTTGATCGCGAGCTTGCAGCGCGGCGCGAAGGCGCAACCCTGCGGCAAGCGGACCAGTGACGGCACGGTACCGGGAATCTCGTTCAGCCGCGCCGGTGCGACGATGCCGGGCGCCGGCACCGCCGGGATAGAGGCCATCAGCCCGCGCGTATAGGGATGCTTCGGCGCGGCGAACAGCGCCTCGACGCTGGCTTCCTCGACCTTCCGCCCCGCATACATCACGATCACGCGCTGCGCCGTCTGCGCGACGACGCCGAGATCATGCGTGATCAGCACGAGGCCGGTGCCGAGCTCTTTCTGAAGGTCGAGGATCAGCGCCAGGATCTGCGCCTGGATAGTGACGTCGAGCGCGGTGGTCGGCTCGTCCGCGATCAAGAGCGCCGGCCGGCAGGCCAGTGCCATCGCGATCATCGCGCGCTGGCGCATGCCGCCGGACAGCTGATGCGGATATTCCTTCGCGCGTCGCGCCGGTTCGGGAATGCGCACCAGGCGCAGCATCTCGACGGCGATGGTCCGTGCCTCCCTGGCCGGGATGTTCCGGTGCAACCGCACGGCCTCGACGATCTGATCGCCGATCCGCATCACCGGATTGAGCGAGGTCATCGGCTCCTGGAAGATCATGGAAATGCGGTTGCCTCTGACGGCGCGCATCTCCGCCTCATTCAGCGCCAGCAGATCGGTGCCTTCGAGCGTGACGGAGCCGCCGACGATGCGGCCGGGCGGGTCGGGCACGAGGCGCATCAGCGACAGCGCCGTGACGCTCTTGCCGCAGCCGGATTCGCCGACGATCGCCAGCGTCTCGCCGCGCTTGACGGTGAAGGAGACGTCGTCGACCGCCTTGAACAGCCCTGAGTTGGTGAAGAACACCGTCTTCAGGTTCTTCACCTCGAGCACGAGATCGGATTTGTCCGCCATCAGCCGCGTTGCCTCGGATCGAGAATATCGCGCAGCGCGTCGCCGAACAGATTGGCGCCGAACACGGCGAGGCTGATGGCGATGCCCGGGAAGATCACCAGCCACGGCGCCGTGCGGACATATTCGGCGGCGGACTCCGACAGCATGCGGCCCCATGACGGATAAGGCTCGGGAATGCCGAGACCGAGGAAGGACAGCGAGGCCTCGGTGAGGATGGTCGAGCCGAGCTGGGCGGTTGCGAGCACGATCAGTGGGGCCAGCGTGTTCGGCAGCACGTGGCGGAGCGCAATCCGCACCTCGCTCATGCCGATCGACTTGGCGGCCTCGACGAAGGGCAGCTCCCGCAGCGCCAGCGTGTTAGCCCGGATCACGCGTGACACCGTCGGGATCAGCGGAATGGCGATGGCGATGATGACGTTCGGCAGGGACGGGCCGAGTGCCGCCGTCATGATTAGCGCCAGCACCAGCAGCGGCAGCGCCTGCAGCACGTCGGACACGCGCTGGAAGACGAGATCGACCCAGCCGGACAGATAGCCCGACGTCAGCCCGACGATGACGCCGATCGTGCCGCCGAGGGCGGTCGAGCCGATGCCGACCGCGAGCGAGATCCGCGCGCCGTGGATGATGCGGCTGAACACGTCGCGGCCGAAGGAATCGGTCCCCATCCAGTGCGCCCAGCTCGGGCGGGCGAGTGCGCTGGCGGAATCGACGGTCAGTGGGTCGTAGCGCGCGATGAAGTCGGCAAAGATCGCGGTGAACACGAACACGCCCATGATGATGAGCCCGGCCGCGCCGAGCACGTGCCGCTGCGCCAAAAACAGCACGCGCCGCCATCCACCGGTGGCATGCGCGCCGGCGCGCCGCAGTTCGAGATCGTAGTCGATTGCGGCCAAACAGCTCTCCTAATCCGTGTACCTGATCCGCGGGTCGAACACCGCGTAGAGCATGTCGACGATGAAATTCGCGACCACCACGACCACGGCGATGAACATCACCAGGTTCTGCACGATCGGATAGTCGCGCCAGCGGATCGCCTCGACCAGGAAGCGCGCGACGCCGGGGATGTTGAACACCGTTTCGGTGACGATCAGGCCGCCGATCAGGAACGCCGCCTCGATGCCGATCACGGTGATGACGGGCAGGATCGCGTTCTTCAGCGCGTGCTGATAGTTCACGGCCGTCTCGGAGGCGCCCTTGGCGCGCGCGGTGCGGATGTAATCCTGCCGCAGCACCTCCAGCATCGAGGATCGCGTGATGCGCATGGTCAGCGCCGCGCTGCGGAAGCCGACGGCGGCGGCCGGCACGGCGTAGGTCGCGAACGCCTCGAGCCAGGTCTTCGGGTTTGGATTGAAGATCGGTATCTGGCCGAACATCGCGACCGCCGCGGTGAGGATGAGCAGGCCGAGCCAGAACGAGGGCAGCGACAATCCGCTCAGGCTCACCACGCGCAGGGCGTAATCGAGCCGCGTGCCCTGCTTGACCGCGCTGATGACGCCCAGCGGAATGCCGATCGAGGCCGAGAACAGCAGTGCGAGGCCGGCCAGCTTGGCCGTGATCGGGATTCTCGGCAGGATTTCCTGCAGCGCCGGCTTCTCGGAAACATAGGAATAGCCGAGATCGCCGCGCAGAAAACCGCTGATCCAGTGCCAATATTGCACGATCATCGGCTGGTCGATGCCGAGCTCCTTCTCCAGATTGGCCTTGTCGGCGGGATCGACATAGCCGGCCGCGGCGAACAGGATGTCGACGATATTGCCGGGCACGATGCGCAGCAGAACGAAGATGACGACCGAGATCCCGAACAGGGTCACGAGCATCAGGAACAGGCGTCGCACCAGATAGGCAAACATCCTTCGCCCTCCGCGAGCCGCTAATCTTCAGCCAGGCGTGCTACTTGTCGAGCCACACATCCTCGTAGCGAAAGCCGTTATAGGAGCTGTTCGACATGATCGTGACGCCCTTGACGTAAGGCTGCCAGCAGGTGCCGGCCCGCGCGTGGAAGATGATCGGGCGGGCGACATCCTCCTGCAGCTTCTTGTCGATCTCCCAGACCAGCGGCTTGCGCTTGGCGATGTCGATCTCCTGCGATTGCACGTCGAACAGCTTCTCGATCTCCTTGTTGCAGTAATTGGTGTAGTTCCGCTCGGAGCCGCAGGAATAGTTCTCGTAGAAGGACTGGTCGGGATCGTCGACGGAATTGCCGGTCAGATTGAGGCCGAGCATGTAGTCCTTGCGCGCGACTTTCGGGAACCAGTTCGCGGTTTCCACGACGTCGAGCTCGCCGTCGATGTAGATGCTCTTGAGCTGGTCGATCAGGATCACGGCGGGGTCGCGATATTCCGCGAGATTGCGGGTCGAGACTTTCACCGCAAGATGCTTGTCGGGGCCGTAGCCCGCCTTCTGCATCAGCTTCTTCGCTTCCTCGCGGTTCGCCTTCACGTCCTGGCCGTAGCCCGGAATGGTCTCCAGCCTGTCCTTCGGCATGCCCCAGATGCCTTGAGGCGGCGGCAGCATGGTGCCGCCGATATCGGCCTGGCCTTCGAACAGGATGTCGATGAAGGCCTTGCGGTCGAGCGCAAGGGACACCGCCCGGCGAATATCGATGTTGTCGAACGGCGCGGACGTCGAGTTGACGATGATGTTGGTCGAGACATTGGTCGGCTCGACGACGCAGGTGGCGTTCGGCGCCTGCGACTTGATGTCCTTCAGCAGCGGAATCGTGATGTGCGTCGGGAAGGTCATGTCGAACTTGCCGGCGACGAAAGCGAGGATCGCGGTCGAGCGGTTCGTGATGATGGTGTACTCGACGCCGTCGAGATAAGGCAGGCCCTTCTTCCAATAGTCAGGATTTCGCGTCAGCTTGATCGATTCATTGGCCTTGAACTCGACGAATTTGAACGGCCCGGTCCCGATCGGATGGGTGCGCATGTCCGCCGGAGAGACGTGGCAGGGATAGACCGGCGTGTAGCCGGACGCGAGCATCGCCAGTAGCGAGGGTTGCGGCCGCTTCAGGTCGAAGGAGACCTCGAAATCGCCATTCGTCGTAATCTCATTGACTTCGTTGTACCAGGCCTTGCGCGGGTTCTGCCGCAGCTTCTGCTGCGATTTGCCCATCAAGAGATCGAAGCTGCATTTGACGTCGGCCGACGTGAACGGCTTGCCGTCGTGCCATTTGACGCCCTGGCGCAGCTTGAATGTCAGCTTCTTGTTGTCGCCGCTCCAGGACCAGCTTTCGGCGAGCTCGGGCCTGAGGGTGTCAGGACTGTTCTGCGCGATGTGCTGGTCGTAAATGACGAGATTGTTGAAGACCCCCATGAACGGCACGTTGACCGAATAGGTCGCGCCTTCGAGGATCGAGGCGTTGGCCGGACTGTCACGGTGGTACATCCGCAAGGTTCCGCCCTGCTTGGGCTCGCCGGCGAGCGTGGTGGTTGAGGTCGTCAGCACAGATAGCGCCGCCGTTACGGCGAGCGCCCACACGCTCCGCATGCTCATCCTCCCTGGACATCGGCCTTTTGCGGCCTGTTTGACCGGACGATAGCACGCAAGCCGAGCGAGGCAACCCCGATAGCGCCTCATGCCGCCTCGACAATTCGGATGACGGAGGCTGCAGGGGATTTCATATCTCACAATGTGAGAGTGCAGGTGCGAAGAGATGGGGCCTGTGCTGCGTGCAGAAGTTGCGCGCCGGGACGACAGCGAGTGGAGCCGCGCCCTCACACGATCCTTGACGCCTTGTTTCCCCAGTACCGGTCCCGCAGCAGGCGCTTGTAGAGCTTCCCGGTCGGCAGCCGCGGCAATTCCTTCTCGAAATCGACCGAGCGCGGCACCTTCTGCCGCGACAGCGATTTCGCGCAGAACGCGATCAGCTCTTCGGCCAGCGCCGCGTCCGGCACGACATCAGGCATCGGCTGCACCACCGCCTTCACCTCCTCGCCGAGATCGGGATTGGGCACGCCGAACACGGCGGCATCGGCGACCTTCGGATGGGTGATCAGCAGGTTCTCGCATTCCTGCGGGTAGATGTTCACCCCGCCGGAGATGATCATGAAGGTCGCCCGGTCGGTCAAATACAGGAAGCGGTCTTTGTCGACATAGCCGACATCCCCGACCGTGCTCATGCTGCCGTCGGCCGAGCGCGCCTCCCTGGTCTTCTCAGGGTCGTTGAAATATTCGAACGGCGATCCCGTCTTGAACCAGACCTGGCCCGGCGTCCCGGTCGGGCACGCCCGCATGTTCTCGTCGAGGATGTGGAGATCGCCGAGCAGCACCTTGCCGACGGTGCCGCGGTGCGCGAGCCATTCCTCGCTGTTGCAGGCGGTGAAGCCGAGGCCTTCGGTCGCGCCGTAATATTCGTGGATGATGGGTCCCCACCATTTGATCATGTCGTCCTTGACCAGAGCAGGGCAGGGCGCGGCGGCGTGGATCGCGATCTCGAGCGAGGACAGGTCGTAGCGCTTGCGCACCTCTTCCGGCAGCTTCAGCATGCGCGAGAACATCGTCGGCACCAGCTGGGTGTGCGTGATGCCCCATCGTTGGATCAGCTCGAGATAGCGCTCGGGATCGAAACTCTCCATGATGATCACGGTGCCGCCCATGCGGATCGTGAGGTTCACGGCAGCTTGCGGCGCGGAATGATAGAGCGGGGCCGGCGAGAGGTAGACCAGGCCCTCACGGTAGTGCCAGAGCTTGGTCAGGAAATCGAACAGCTGCAGATTGTGCTTCGGCGGCTCCTCCGGCAGCGGCCGCAGGATGCCTTTCGGCCGCCCGGTCGTGCCGGACGAATAGAGCATGGCGGTGCCGAGCCATTCGTCGGCGATCGGCGTCGCCGGCAGACCAGCGGTCACCTCCGCAAGGCCGACGATGCGCTCGCTCTCGCCGGGGCCATCGGCGACGATGCAGAGCTTGATATCCGGGCAGGCTTGGATCGCCTCGCGCGCGATGTCGAGCTTGGCCACCGACGTGATCAGGATCTTCGACTGGCTGTTGACGAGCAGATAGGCGAGCTCGCCCGGCGTCAGGAAGGAGTTGATGCAGGTGTAGTACAGCCCGGAGCGCTCGCCCGCGCCGCAGGCCTCCAGGTAACGCGAATTGTTCTCCATGAAGATCGAATAATGGTCGAGCCGCCTCAAGCCGTGCTTGCGGAACAGATGCGCCAGCCGGTTGCTGCGCGCCTCCAGCTCGCGATAGGTGACCGCCTCGCCGGTGGACGCCATGATGAAGGCGGGCTGCAGCGGGCGCAGGCGGGCGTGTGTACCTGTGTACATCGATCCTCCGGTTCAGATCATGCGGCGAGAAGCAGGATTTCGCGCACCTGCGCCGGGCCTTCGATCTTGCGCGGATTGCGCGGGACCCAGGGCGTGCGCATCGCCTGCTCGGCGATCACCTCGAAATGCTCGGACGACACATGCACCTCGGCGAGGCTGCGCGGCATGCCGAGCGAGCGGATGAAGGCGTCGAGCACGTCGGCGGCGTTGTGGCCGGGAAAGCCCATGGCGGCGGCGACGATCATCTGCCGCTCGGCATTGTCCTGCGCATTCCAGCGCATCACCGCCGGCAGCATGATGCAGGAGGTGTAGCCGTGCGGCACGTCGAAGGCCGCGCCGAGCACATAGCCGATGCCGTGGCTCGCGCCCATCGGCACGCCGGCGGCAAGGGCGCCCATCGACAGCCAGGTGCCGATCTGCGCGTCCATCCGCGCGTCGAGGTCGGAAGGGTCCGCCTTCACCCGCGGCAGCGCGTCGGCGAGCATGGCGAGCCCCTTCACCGATTGCGCGTCGGCATAGGGATGCGTCTCATGCGAGCAGATCGCCTCGACGCAATGGTCGATGGCGCGGATGCCGGTCGACAGGAACAGCCATTCCGGCGTGTGGACGGTAATGGCCGGGTCGAGGATGGTGGCGCGCGGCACCGTCAGCGGATGCCGCAGCATCTGCTTCACATTTGTGCTGCGGTCGGTGACGCCGGCGATCGCGCTGAACTCGCCCCCGGCGATCGTGGTCGGCACGCTGATCTGCCGCACGTGAGGGGCGATCATCTCGGGCGCGACGCCCTTGCGGACGCGGATGCGCTCGATGCCGTCGATGTCGGTGATGCCATTGGCAAGGCAAAGCTGCACCGCCTTGGCGCCGTCGGTGATCGAGCCGCCGCCGACGGTGACGATCAGATCAGCTCCAGCCTCGCGGGCTGCATTTGTGGCCGCAATCACCGCCTCGCGCGGCGTATGCGCCGGCATGGCGTCGAACAGGCCTGCGCAGCGGGAGCCCAGCGCCTGTTTGATTGTCTCGATTTCGTCGGTCTGCCGGTTGAGCGTGCCCGAGACCATCAGGAAGGCGCGGCGCGTTCCCAGCCGGTCCATCTGCGCGACAATGGCGCCGGCTGAGGGATGGCCGAACACGACCTCCTCGATCGCGCCGAAAACGACACGTCCCTGGTGCACGCCTGTCCTCCCGGACAATTTGCCTTGTTTTTGTAGGGAGAGCTTAGCCGAGCCCATTGCGGGCGTCATGCGCGAAGACGCTGGCCATCGCCACGCGCGAAGCCGGCTATCGGGCTGTCAACCCGCCATCCGGCCAGGGCGTTCGTCCGAGCATTGCGCGCACCGCGGTCTTGAAGAGTTCATCTTTGCCACCCATCTTGTGGCGCCCGCAGGTAGAGGCGTACCCTGCATTTTCTGCGGCTTTTGCACGAGGACTGGCGAGGACTTGGGATGAGCGGACCGGATGGAAGCGAGCGGTTTGTCAAAAAGCACGATCTCGTTCTGGCTCGACTGGGCGCAATCGCCGCGTTTGTCGGTGCGACTTTCGCGCTCACCGGTTGCGGGCAGCCGGCCTCGCAAGGCGCTGCTCCCCCGCCAGCGCCCGTGACCGTCGCCCAGCCGGTCAAGCGCACCGTCACCGATTGGGACGAATTCACCGGGCGCTTCGAGGCGGTCGAGGAGGTGCAGGTGCGCCCGCGCGTCGGCGGCTTCGTCAACTCGGTCGAATTCCAGGATGGCGCCATCGTGCGTCAGGGCGATTTGCTTTACGTGATCGACCCGCGCCCGTTCGAGGCGGTGGCGACGCAAGCGGAGGGCCAGCTGTCGGACGCGCGCGCCAAGGTAGAGCTTGCCAAGCGCGAGCTCGATCGAGGCCTCAGCCTGGTGCAGAGCAGCGCCGTCTCCGAGCAAGCCGTCGACCAGCGCCGTCAGGCCCTGCAGGCGGCACACGCCGCCGAGATGCAGGCCGAGGGCGCGCTGAAGGCCGCCAAACTCAATATCGAGTTCACCCATGTGACGGCGCCGCTGACGGGCCGCGTCAGCCGTCATCTCGTCAGTCCCGGCAATCTCGTGCAGGGCAGCGACAGCGGCACGTCGACATTGCTGACGTCCATCGTCACTCTTGATCCGATCTACGTCTATTTCGACATGGATGAGGCGACGTTCATCAAATACAGCAAGCTGTGGTTCGAAGGCCGGCGCCCGAGCTCGCGCGACACGGCGAACCCGGTGCAGGTGACGCTCGCCGGCGAGACCAAGCCGTCGCATGAGGGCACCATCAACTTCCTCGACAACCGGCTCGACGTCTCCACCGGCACGCTACGCAGCCGCGCGGTGATCAAGAACACCGATCTGTCGATCCTGCCCGGCCAGTTCGGGCGTGTCAGGCTGATCGGCAGCGCGCCCTACGAGGCGCTGCTGATTCCGGATGTTGCCGTCGCGACCGACCAGTCCCGCAAGATCGTGTTCGTGGTGAAGCCCGACGACACCGTCGAGGCGCGTCCCGTGGTGCTCGGGCCGCTGGATGACGGCCTGCGCGTGATCCGCGAAGGGTTGAAGGCGGAGGACCGCGTCATCGTCAACGGCATCCAGCGCGCCCGCGTCGGCGCCAAGGTCGCGCCGCAGAGCGCGCCCGCCGGTGGCAAGCCGGGTGACAAGTCATGAATCTCGGCCGTCTCTCCATCAACCAGCCCATCCTGGCGATGGTGCTGTCGATCGTGCTCCTGATCGTCGGCGCGCTCGCCTACACCACGCTGCCGGTCTCCGAATATCCCCAGGTGGTGCCGCCGACCGTGGTCGTCACCACGCAATATCCCGGCGCCTCGGCGCAGACCGTGTCCGACACGGTCGCAGCGCCCATCGAGCAGGAGATCAACGGCGTCGAGGACATGCTGTATCTCTACAGCCAGGCGACCTCGAACGGCCAGCTCACCATCACCGTCACTTTCAAGCTCGGCACCGATCTCGACAAAGCCCAGGTGCTGGTGCAGAACCGCGTCGCGATCGCGCAGCCGCGGCTGCCCGAGGAAGTCCAGCGCAACGGCGTCACCACGCGCAAGAACTCGCCCGACATCCTGATGGTCGTGTTCATGCTGTCGCCCGACGACACGTTCGACCAGCTCTACATCTCCAACTACGCGCTGCTCCAGGTCCGCGACCAGCTGCTGCGCCTCGACGGCGTCGGCGACATCCAGATCTTTGGCGCGCGCGACTATTCGATGAGGCTGTGGCTCGACCCTGACCGGATCGCCAATCTCGGCCTGACCTCGGCCGAGGTGCTGGCGGCGATCCGCGCCCAGAACGTGCAGATCGCGGGCGGCCAGATCGCCGAGCCGCCGATCGCCGACCGCGCCTTCCAGCCGAACCTGACCTTCACCGGCCGCCTGAAGGATCAGAAGCAGTTCGAGGACATTCTGATCAAGGCCGGCTCCGACGGACGCGTCGTGCGGCTCCGCGACGTTGCCCGCATCGAGCTCGGGGCGCTGGCCTACTCCACCAACAGCTTCCTGCTGCGCAAATCCGCGGTTGCGATGCTGGTGACGCAGCGGCCCGGGTCCAACGCGCTCGCCACGGCGAAGAACATCAACGACACCATGACGAGGCTCAAGGAGAGTTTCCCCAAGGGTCTCGATTACAATATCGGCTACAATCCGACGGAGTTCATCGCGCAGTCCGTCCACGAGCTGATCAAGACCATCTACGAGGCCATGCTGCTCGTGGTCATCGTGGTGCTGGTGTTCCTGCAGGGATGGCGGCCCGCGATCATTCCGATCATCGCGATCCCGGTGTCGCTGGTCGGCACATTTGCGGTGATGGCGGCGCTCGGCTTCTCCATCAACAATCTCACGCTGTTCGGCCTCGTCCTCGCCGTCGGCATCGTGGTCGACGACGCCATCGTCGTGGTCGAGAATGTCGAGCGTCACCTCGAGCACGGCATGAGCCGGCGCGACGCCGCGCTGAAAACCATGGAGGAGGTCGGCGGCGCGCTGGTCTCGATCGCGCTGGTGCTGTGCGCGGTGTTCGTGCCGACGGCGTTTCTCGGCGGCATTTCCGGGCAGTTCTTCCAGCAATTCGCCGTCACCATCGCGGTTGCGACCGCGATCTCCTGCTTCTGCTCGCTGACGCTGTCGCCGGCGCTGGCCTCGCAGATCCTCACCCCGCACGAGGCGAAGCGGCCGCCCGCGAGCTGGAATGTCATCGCGCGGGCATGGGGCGCCTTCACCGGCGTGTTCAACCGCGTGTTCGACCGGCTGGCGCACGGCTATGCCGGCCTCGCCAATTTCGTGATCCGGCATTCGGTCCTGATGCTGCTGATCTACGTCGTGCTGATCGGCAGCGCCGGCTGGCTGATCGCAACCACGCCGCAAGGCTTCATCCCGGCGCAGGATCGCGGCTACGTCATCGTGTCCGTGCAACTGCCGGGTGCGGCCTCGCTGGCGCGCACCACCGAGGTCGTGCGCGAGATCGAGCGGATCGCGCTGGATACGCCGGGCATCGTGCGCGTTGCCGCCTTTGCCGGCTTCTCCGGCGCGACGCGCACGCAGGCCGGTAACGCGGCGGCTCTGTTCCCCGTGTTCGACGAGCCCGAGGCGCGGATCAAGAAGGGATTGTCCGCGAACGCCATCACGGTCGAGCTGCGCAAGCGCCTGTCCGCGATCCAGGGTGCTTTCATCATCGTGATTCCGCCGCCGGCCGTGCCCGGCATCGGCACCGGCGGCGGCTTCACCATCCGCATCCAGGATCGCCAGGGCCGCGGGCCCGAAATGCTCGCTGCGGCCACCGACGAGCTTGTCGCCGCGGCGCGCAAATCGCCCTCGCTGCTCGGCCCCTCGGTGTTCTCGCCGTTCAGCGCCAACACGCCACAGCTCTTCGTCGACATCGACCGCACCAAGGCGCAGAAGCTCGGCGTGCCGATCTCGAACATCAACGACACGATCCAGAGCTATTTCGGGTCGACCTATGTCAACGACTTCAACCTGTTCGGCCGCACCTATCACGTCACCGCGCAGGCCGACTTCCCGTTCCGGAAGGAGCCCAGCGATCTTGCGCGCCTGCGCACGCGTAACGCCTCCGGCGACATGGTGATGCTCGGCAGCGTGGTCGAGTTCAGGGATGTCTCGGGTCCCGACCGCGTCGCGCGCTACAATCTCTATGCCGCGTCCGAGCTCCAGGGCGAGCCGGCGCCGGGCACCAGCTCGACCACGGCGCTCAACGCCATCAAGAAGCTGGCGGACGACACCTTGCCGAGCGGCTTCACCTTCGAATGGACGGACCTCTCCTATCAGCAGATCACCGGCGGCAATGCCGGCCTCTACGTGTTCCCGATCTGCGTGCTGTTCGTCTATCTCGTGCTCGCCGCGCAATATGGCAGCTGGACCTTGCCGTTCGCGGTGATCCTGATCGTGCCGATGTGCCTGCTCGCCGCCACCATCGGCGTGCGCCTCATGGGACAGGACGTCAACATCCTCACCCAGATCGGCTTCGTCGTGCTGGTGGGGCTAGCCGCAAAGAACGCGATCCTCATCGTCGAATTCGCGCGCGACATCGAGAACGAAGGCAAGCCGCGGCTGGAGGCCGTGATCGAGGCCTGCCGGCTGCGCCTGCGGCCGATCCTGATGACCTCCTTCGCCTTCATCCTCGGCGTGCTGCCGCTCGTGGTCTCGACCGGCTCGGGCTCCGAGATGCGACAGGCGGTCGGTGTCGCCGTGTTCTTCGGCATGATCGGCGTCACCCTGTTCGGCCTGTTGTTCACGCCGATCTTCTATGTGGTGGTGCGGAACCTGGCGGAGGGGCGGAACGAGGGGAAGAAGCCGGAGATGGTGGCCCCTTAAGCGTTGGTGATGACCCCTCGCGTTCCCTCTCTTACGGTGTCGTCCTCGCGAAGGCGGGACCCGTAACCCCGGGGAGACGTGCGGGGCGAAATGGGTAACCACGGGTCTTCGCCAAACCACTTCCTGTGGTTCTCGCGACGCGCGCAAGCGCTCGCGCGGAGGCCCCGGATCTTCGCTCCGCTCGTCCGGGACGACAGCGGCTATTTGGCGCGCAGAATCCCATACTAACGACCAACTTGAAATGGATGGGCAGGGCCGGGGTTCTTCCCTAATATCCGCGCGATTTCAAAACAGAAAACTGCTGGGAGCTAACAGATGAAATCAGCACTTTTGGCCGCCGTCGCAACCTCTGCTTTGGTGCTGGCGGCGCCGGCTGGCGCGCAAGGCGTCAAGATCGGCATCCTCAACGACCAGTCCGGCGTCTATGCCGATTACGGCGGCAAATGGTCGGTCGAGGCGGCCAGGATGGCGATCGAGGATTTTGGCGGCGAGGTGCTCGGCCAGAAGATCGAGCTGGTCACCGCGGATCACCAGAACAAGCCCGACCTTGCGGCGTCGATCGCGCGGCGCTGGTATGACGTCGAGAACGTCGACATGATCACGGAGCTCACGACCTCCTCGGTCGCGCTCGCGATCCACGAGCTGTCCAAGGAAAAGAAGAAGATCGACATCGTCGTCGGCGCCGCGACCTCGCGGCTGACGGGCGATGCCTGCCAGCCCTACGGCTTCCACTGGGCCTACGACACCCGCGCACTCGGCGTCGGCACCGGCGGCGCGCTGACCAAGGCCGGCGGCGACACCTGGTTCTTCCTCACCGCGGACTACGCCTTCGGCTATGCGCTGGAAAAGGACACCAGCGAGATCGTCACCGCCAATGGCGGCAAGGTGGTCGGCTCGGTGCGCGTGCCGCTCAACTCCTCGGACTTCTCCTCCTTCCTGCTGCAGGCGCAGAGCTCCAAGGCCAAGATCGTCGGCCTCGCCAATGCCGGCCTCGACACCACCAACTCGATCAAGCAGGCGTCCGAATTCGGCATCGTCTCCGGCGGCCAGAAGCTCGCGGGTCTGTTGATGACGCTCGCCGAAGTGCACGGCCTCGGACTGCAGGCCGCACAGGGCCTGGTGCTGACCGAAGGCTATTACTGGGACGTCAACGACAAGAGCCGCAATCTCGGTGAGCGCTTCCTCAAGCGCACCGGGCGGATGCCGAACATGATCCAGGCCGGCACCTATTCGGCGACGCTGAGCTACCTGAAGGCGGTCAAGGCCGCCGGCACCAAGGATCCCGATGCCGTCGCCAAGAAGCTGAAGGAGCTGCCGGTCGACGACGATTTCGCGCAAGGCGGCAAGGTGCTCGAGAACGGCCGCATGGTCCACGACATGTATCTGTTCGAGGTCAAGAAGCCGGCGGAGTCGAAGAAGCCCTGGGACTATTATAAGCTGCTCGCCACCGTCCCCGGCGACAAGGCATTCTTCACCGCCAAGGACAGCGGCTGCCCGCTGACGAAGTGAAGCTCTCTCGTGCCCCGGATGCATCGCAGCGCGCAGCGGTGCGATGCAGAGCCGGGGCCCATCTCTCCGCACAGCGTGCCGCCTGCTGGGTCCCGGTTCAGCGGCGCAGCGTTGCACGCTGCACCGCGCCCGGGACACGAGCAGGTGTGATACCATGCTTCACTTCACCAGCCGCAACACCACCGCCCCCAGTGCGCCCGCCCACAGCGCCATCGCGGCGACGCCCTGGATCATGAAACCGGGACCGCGCTTGGCCGCCGCCTTGGAATAGCCGATGAAGTAGACGACGCGGCCGACGATCCAGACCGCGCCGAGTCCGGCCGCGGCGGCATCGCCGATATAGATCGCGAACAGCCAGAGCGCCGGCAGGACAATCGGCATCCATTCCAGCGTATTCATCTGGATGCGGAAGGCGCGCTCGAAATCCGGATGGCCCGACATCGCCGGCACCTTGACGCCGGTCCTGGTGCGCGAGCGCGAGACGTTGATGGCGGTGAAGAAATAAAACGCGATCGCCAGCAGCGTGACGAGGGCGGTGAGGTGATACATCGCGGAAATCCTTTGAAGAGGTCGCGGCTTCAATACCCGGTCAGCTCGAGATAGCCAACGCCGTGATGGCTCCCGGCAAAGCTGATCGGTCCCTCCCAATAGGAAAAGCCGGTGCCCATCCAGGCCCTGGGATTGAGCGGCTTGCAGAGGATCGAGAACGAGCGCGATGGGATCGCGATCTGCCATTCCACCGGCAGCCTGCGTCCCGCGACCTCCGCGGTCGCTTTCGGAAACATCTGGATGTCACCGCCTGCGATCATCTGCGTCTCGCCGGCGGCGCTGATCCAATTGCCGAACGGATAGTCTTTGCCGTCCTTCTGCCGCAGCCGGTACAGCATCAGCTTGTCGCCGGACGACAGGTGCAGCGACAGCCAGTCCCAGCCGGTCTGGTCAGCGTCGAGCGGCTGGCTGCTCCATTCGCGGTCCATCCAGGCTTGCCCTGAGACAGCGACCGGCTTGTCATCGATGGTGAGCGTGCCGCGCGCGCGGTAGAACGGCTGGCTGTAATAATAGGACGCCTGCCCGCGCTCCGATTTGCGGCTGTAGCCGCGATCGCCCTGCAGCACGACCGGACGATTGGCCTCCAGCGTCAGGGCGTAGCTGAAATCGGTGCTGGACGCCTTCAGTGTCAGCGGCGCCAAACTGCGATCGTCGGCGTGCTCAAGCCCCTTCATCTCCCAATCGTCGATCCAGGCCGCAAACGGCTTTTCCGTGACCCCTGCTTGGCCCACACCACCACGTGAAAAGACTTCGTTGAAGCGATGGGTGTCGGCGCGCGTCACCGCCGCATGCGCCATCCATATCTGCCGATTGGCCCAGCCTTCGCCTTGCGGACCCGGCTGTGATGCCTGGCGGAACAGCGTCCATTGCAGGCCGCACGCCGCACCGCTGCCATCGACGAGATTTGCCGTCAGATACCACCACTCGATGCGAAACTCCGGATGCGGCCCGTGATCGGCCGGAAATGCGAATGTCTTTCCCGGCGTCACCTGTGCAAAGCCGTCCGCGGTCTCGCCGAGGCCGGCATAGCCTTGCGCGCCGGCGCGGCGTGCGAGCGCCAGCGCGGCGATGCCGCCGGCGAAGGCGCGGCGCGAGATGCGATCAGCGCTCATTGGCGAACACCTTGACGAGGCTGGCCGGCTGCATCCGTGCGAGCCGCACGACCGGCAACAGGGCCGCGAGCAACGAGGCCAGCAGCGCCACCGCGACGAGCCCGATCAACTGCGCCGGAAACACATGGAACGGCAGCCGCCAGCCGAATGCCTTCACGTTGACGATCGCGATCAGGCACCACGCCACCAGGAGGCCGAGCGGCACGGCCAGCAGCGATGTGAACAGCGCGACCGACAGCGTCTTGGTCAGTTCGATCGCGGCGAGGCGCGGCCGCGTGATGCCGATCGCCCATAGCGGCGCGAGTTGCGGCAGGCGGGAGTTCGCCAGCGTCAATAGGCTCGTGAACAGCGCGATGCCGGCGACGCCGAGCGTGAACGCATTCAGCGCGGACGTGACCGCAAAGGTGCGGTTGAAGATGCGGATCGATTCTGCCTTCACCGTTGCCTGGTCGGCGACGCTGCGGTCGTCGAGCGCAAACTGCTTCTGCAGCGCCGCGACCAGGCCGGGGATATTCTCCCTGGCAACGATCAGGCCCATCCGCGTCTGCGGCGTCTGCGGAAACTGCCGCATCAGCGCCGCGACATTCACCGCGAGCTGTCCCTTGGGATTGCCGTAATCGGCATAGATGCCGACGATGTCGAGCTCCCAGGTCCCGCCAGGTGCCGGCACCTCGACGACGTCGCCAATGCGCACATTCAGGCGGCGGCTGAGCTGCTCGCTGATGAAGGCGGCATTCCCCGGCACGAGCCGGGTCCAGACGCGGGGCGCGGCGTCTAGCAGCGGCCAGCGCTCGCGATAGAGTGCATGATCGGGCAGGCCGAGCAGCTCCACCGGCTGGCCCTGAACCTGCGCTTCGGCGCGGCCGCCCGACAGGATCGCCTCAACGTCGCTGCGCTGCTTCAGCCAGTTGCGGATCTCCGTGCCTTGCGCGTTGTCGGCGGCGCTGATGTAGACGTCGGCGGCGAGCCGTCCGTTGAGCCAGCCGATGAAGGTGCGGCTGAACGTCCCCACCATGGTGGAGACCCCGACATTGACGGCGAGGGCGAGCAGGAGCGCCATCAGCGCCAGCGACAATCCCGAGAGCTGCTGCCGGCTGTCCGCCCAGAACCACAGCGCCAGCGGTTTTCGCGCGGCACGTTGGCCGGCCAGCAGGAGCAGTTCGAGGAAGGCCGGCAGGATCAGGGCCGCGCCGAGCATCAGGGCCGCCAGCACGCCAAAGCCCGCAATCAGCGATTCGCCATAGCGCAGCAGCAACAGCGCGACCGCGAACACGGTGCAGGCGGCCAGGCTCTGCAGGATCAGCCAGCGGCGCTGCCGCTGCTGCCAGGCGTGCGGCTGGGCCGTTGCCAGCACCGGCATCCGGATCGCCTTGATCAGGCTGGTCGCCGCCGCGACGAGCGCGCCCGCAATGCTGATGCCGATGCCGGCGAGCCACCATTCGGGCCGCAAGCTGAGCTGCCCGGGGATTTGCGCGCCATACAGCCCGCGCAGAGAGGCCGCGACATCGGGCAGGAGCACGGCCGCGATGAAATAGCCACAAACGAGCCCGATCAGCCCGGCGATGAGGGCCAGCGCCACCAGTTCGACCACCAGCACGCTGTTGACGAGCCGCGCCGAGGCACCGCAGGCCCGCAAGGTGCGCAGCATCGGCAGCCGCTGCTCGAAGGCGAGGCCGACGGCTGAGTTGACGATGAAGAGGCCGACGAAAAACGACAGCAGGCCGAACGCCGTGAGGTTGAGATGGAAGCTGTCGGTGAGGTGCTCCAGCTCGGTCTCCGCGCTCGGCTCGATCAGCTGCAACTGATCGCCGACAACGCTGGCCAGCGGCGCCGGCTTGCTTCGTGGCTTGCCGATCAGCAGCCGCGACACCTGGTCCGGCTTGTTGAGGAGACGCTGCGCCACGCCGATATCGACCACCAGCACGTCGGGCACCAGCTGCGGCAGCACGCGCAGCGGCGGCAATGTTGCGCCGTCGCTGGTCGGAGGCGCCGCGCCCTCCTGCTCCCGCAGATCGCGCAGCGTTTCCCGTGCCACCAGCGTCTGGCCCGGCGGTGCAACGAAACTGCCGAGATCCGCGGCACCAAGGCGCGGCGCATTGCCGACATCGACAGGGAGCGTCACCGGCTCGATGCCGAGCAGCCGCACCGAGCGGCCGTTGATCTGGACCCGGCCCTCCAGCGCCGGCGATACCGGCCAGCCGGCGCGGCGCAGCTTGACGAACAGGTCCTGCGAGAAGGTTGCCGCATGCGGCGCGACCAGCATGGCCGTGCGGCTGCCGCCGAACGTCGCCGCGGCGCGGTCATAGGCGGTGCGGGCCTGCTGGTTGATGGCCTGCACGCCGCTCCACAGCGCGGTCGCCGCGATCAGCCCGATCAGCAGCGTCGCGAACTGCATCTTGTGACGCCGCCAATGGCTGAGCAGCACCGCGAGAATCCACAGCGCGCGTCTCATGCGATCCGTCCCGCATGCAAGGTGAGGTGGCGGTCGAGCTGAGCGGCCAGATGCAGGCTGTGCGTCACCATCAGGAAGCCGCAGCCGGTGCGCGCAACGAGGTCGCGCGTCAGCGCCAGCACATCCTCGGCGGTGTCTTCGTCCAGATTGCCGGTCGGCTCGTCCGCCAGCAGCAGCGACGGCTTCGTCGCCAGCGCCCGGCCGATGGCGACGCGCTGTTGCTGACCTCCGGATAATTGCTCGGGATAGCGCTTCAGAAGAGCGCCGAGCCCGAGACGTTCGGTCAGCTCGCCGGTCCAGGCCGCATCGTGACGGCCCGCAATCCGCGCCTGAAAGATCAGATTGTCCGCGACCGACAGGCTCGGGATCAGGTTGAATTGCTGAAACACCAGGCCGATCCGGTCGCGCCGCAAGCTGGCGCGCCCCGCGTCAGAGAGCTTGGTGACCTCGGCGTCTCCCAGCCGGATCGAGCCGCCATCGGCGGCATCGAGTCCCGCGATCAGGTGCAGCAGCGTGCTCTTGCCGCTGCCAGACTCGCCGGTCAGCGCGACGCGCTCGCCGTCGGCGAGGTCGAGATCGACGCCGCGCAGCACATGGACCGGTTCGCCGGCCGAGGAGAAGGTCTTGGAAAGATTACGGATGCTCAGCACGATGAATGGCGCCGGACGGAATTAGCGGACTTGTTGCGTAGCACACTTGCTGCAGAAATGCCGGGTTGCGTTGGTCTCGAAGCCGTTGTTAGCTCCCAAGACGGCCAAATCAAAAAAGTGCCAAAAAGACATGCGGGGAGAACGATGAGCGCTCAGGGAACGCCTGATACGGCGGGCAGCACGGCGGGGAACTCCAAGGCTTCGGCAAAGCCGACGCCGAAGGGCGCCTGGACCGTCACTTTTCTCCTCTTTCTCTTCATGGTCGTGAACTTCGCGGACAAGATCGTCGTCGGCCTCGCCGGCGTGCCGATCATGACCGATCTGAAGCTCTCACCGGGGCAGTTCGGCCTGCTCGGCTCCTCGTTCTTCTTCCTGTTTTCGATCGCCGCGATCGTGGTCGGCTTCATCGTCAACAAGGTGCCGACGCGCTGGGTGCTGCTGGCGCTCGCGGTGGTCTGGGCGCTGGCGCAATTTCCCATGGTCGGCACCGTCTCCTTCACGACGCTGTTGATCTGCCGCATCGTGCTGGGCGCCGGCGAAGGCCCGGCCTTCTCGGTCGCCGCGCACGCGATCTACAAATGGTTTCCCGACGAGAAGCGCACGCTGCCGACCGCGATCTTGTCGCAGGGCTCTGCCTTCGGCGTGATCCTCGCCGTGCCAGCGCTGAACTGGGTCATCGTCAATCATTCCTGGCACTATGCCTTCGGCACGCTCGGCGTCGTCGGCCTGATCTGGGTTTGTGCCTGGCTCGCGCTCGGCAAGGAAGGACCGCTGGAGGACACGCAGGTCCTGGCCGCGACCGAGTCGAAGATTCCCTATTTGCAGCTTCTCACCTCGCGCACCTTCATCGGCTGCGTCGCGGCGACCTTCGGCGCCTATTGGGCGCTGTCGCTCGGCCTGACCTGGTTCACGCCTTTCATCGTCAAGGGGCTCGGCTTCTCGCAGAGCCAGGCCGGCTTCATCTCGATCCTGCCCTGGGTGTTCGGCGCCACCATCGTCATCCTCACGGGATGGATCTCGCAGGTGATGATGGCGCGGGGCTACAACACCCGCGCGGCCCGCGGCGTGCTCGGCTCGGTGCCGCTGGTGATCGGCGGGCTGATCCTGGCAATGATGCCGCATGTCCAGGGCGCGGGCCTGCAGATCGCGCTGCTCGTGGTCGGCTCGGGCCTGTGCGGGGCGATCTATGTCGTCTGCCCGCCGATGCTCGGCGAGTTCACGCCGACGTCGCAGCGCGGCGCGATCCTCGCCATCTACGGCGCGCTCTACACGCTGGCCGGCATCGTCGCGCCGGCCGTGATGGGGGCGATGATCCAGCGTGCCGGCAGCACGATCGACGGCTACATGACCGGCTTCACCATCAACGCCGTGATCATGGTCGGCTCCGGCCTGCTCGGCCTGCTGCTGCTCTGGCCGAACACGGAAAAGGCGAGGTTGAGCCGTGGTGCCGCGGCGCAAAGCGCCGAGCTGAAGGGCGCGGTGACGCTGACGTAAGGGGGCTCACACGCCGCTGTCGTCCCTGCGAACGCAGGGACGACACTGAAAGTGAGGCGCGTGCTGCGCACCTCACAACTCCACCTAGTTCATCCCCTTCGCGCCCCGGATCAGCTTCCCCGGCCGCCGGCCGGTGGCCTCGCCGTGCCGCCGCGTCACCACGCCCGACACGATCGTGGCATCATAGCCGTCGACATCCTGCAGCAGCCGTCGCCCGCCGACCGGCAGATCGTAGCGCACCTTGGGCGGATGCAGGTGCAGGCGGTCATAGTCGATCACATTGACGTCGGCCTTGTAGCCGGGCGCAATCAGCCCGCGGTCGGTGAGGCCGACCGATAGCGCGGTCTTGCGCGACTGCGCCGCGACCACGAACGGGATCGACAGCTTCTCGCCGCGCGTGCGGTCGCGCGTCCAGTGCGTCAAGAGATAGGTCGGGAAGCTCGCATCGCAGATGATGCCGCAATGCGCGCCGCCGTCGGACAGGCCCGGCACCGATTGCGGGTCGATCAGCATCTCGCGCGTCGCGTCGAGATTGCCGTCGGCATAATTGAGGAACGGCACATAGAGCATGCCGCGGCCCTCGTCCGACAGCATCGCGTCATAGGCGAGCTCCTCCGGCTGGCGCCCCTGCTTGCGCGCCTGCGGCCCCAGCGCGTTCTCCGGCGGCTGCTCGTAATCAGGGGGATCGCCGAGCAGGAACATCTTGTCGTAATTGGGCCGGAAGAACAGCGGATCGTCGGTCGCGGTCGCCGTCTCGCTCAGGATCGCCTTGCGCACCTCCGGTTGATGCAGCCGCGCGAGCCTCTCTCCAAGCGGCAGATGCGCGATCGCCTTGTAGCTCGGATGGGTCTGGAACGGGTTGCGCGACAGCTCGAGGCCCAGCAGCAGGCCGACCGGGCGCGCCGCGATCTGCGCGGTGATGGAAAGGCCGCGCCTCGCCGCCGCGTTGATCTCGTCCAGCGTCTGGCGCCAGCGGTTTGGCGCCTTGTCGTTCTGCGTGATCGAGAACGAGATCGGGCACTTGGTGGCATCCGCCACCCGCAGCATCATCGGCAGGTCTTCGTGGATGGTGGAGAGATCCAGCACGAATTGCAGCACACTGCGGCCCTGCCGATGCATGGCGCCGGCAATTGCAGTGAGCTCGTCCTCGCCGGCCTTCAGCGTCGGCGTAAAGTCGCCGGTCGACGTGCGATGATTGAGCGTGCGCGACGTCGAGAAGTCGAGCGCGCCCGAGCGCACCGCTTCGCCCGCGAGCCTTGCCATCGCGGCATTGTCTTCCGCGGTCGAAGGATCGCGGCGCGCGCCGCGCTCGCCCATGACATAGACCCGCAGCGCGGCATGCGGCAGCTGCGCGCCGACGTCGATGTCGAAATCGCGCTTGGCGAGCCAGTCCATGTAGTCCGGAAAGCTCTCCCAGGCCCAGGGAATGCCGGCGCTCAGCACCGGCTCGGGAATGTCCTCGACGCCTTCCATGAGCTGGATCAGGCGGGTGTGGTCGGCGGGCTTGCAAGGCGCGAAGCCGACGCCGCAATTGCCCATGATCGCGGTGGTGACGCCGTTCTGCGACGACGGCGTGATGTCCTGGCTCCAGGTGACCTGGCCGTCGTAATGCGTGTGCACGTCCACGAAGCCCGGCGTCACCAGCTTGCCGCGTGCGTCGATCTCTTCGTGTCCCTTCGAGGCGACCTTCCCGACCTCGCTGATCTTCCCTCCGGTGATGGCGACGTCCGCCTCGAACAGCTCGCCGACGCGTCCGTCCGCGACGGTGCCGCCGCGGATCACGAGATCAGGGGTGCTCATGGTGTTTCTTCCCGAATGGTTGTTTTGCTTGGGCGCATTTTCAGGCGCGCCTGCGCAGTGTCAACCGCGGGGAAGTGCGCTCAGGGTTGCGTCGCCGCGTTGGCTTCCCGCTTCCGTTCCGTGAACGGCGACAGCACCACGGTCGCGACCATGAAGATCACCGACGCGCCGAACACCCAGTGCGGTGCGCCCTGGTCCATGATCCAGCCGAACAGCAGCGGCGAGACGATGCCGCCGAGATTGAAGCCGGTGGAGACGATGCCGAAGGCGCGGCCCGCTGCGCCCGGTGGCGCGGCGTTGCGCACCAGCATGTCGCGCGAGGGAGCGATCACGCCGGAGAGGAAGCCCGCGAGCGTCATCGCAGCGGTCAGGATCCAGCCGGGCAGCGTCACGAGCGCGATCAGCAGCACGATGGCCGCGTTGACGGCAAAGCAGGCCGCGGCGACGTAACCGTGGCGTTCGGTATGATCGGCGAGGAAGCCGCCGGCGAGCACGCCCGCGGCGCTGGCGCCGAGGAATGCCGTCAGCATGACGTTGGCCGCCGAATAGGACGTCCCGTAGCCGCTCATCAGCGCGACGACACCGAAATTGTTGATGCCGGCGACCGACAGGCTGAGCAGCATGAACAGCGCCGTCAGCGTGATCAGCGCCGGAGTGATGACGGCTTGCTTCGGCGCGTTCGCAGCGCCGGGCTTCTTCTTGCTGGCGCCGGCGTCGGGAATGTTCATGGTGAGCAGCAGCAGCGCCACCAGAATGCCGATCGCGCCGGACGCGATCAGCGCGCCGACGCCGCCGGACATTGTGACGAGGCCAGCCACGATCGCGGGCGCCACCGCGCCGCCGAGAAAGCCGGCAAAGGTGTGGATCGAGAAGGCGCGGCCCATCCGCGCCTCGTCCATGTGCTCGGCGAGGATCGCGTAATCCGCGGGGTGATAGACGCTGTTGGCGAGACCCAACAGCACGGCGCAGGCGATCAGCGAGACATAGCTGAGATGCAGGCCAAGCAGGATCAGCGCGCAGCCGCCAAGGGTCAGCCCGATCAGCAGGATCTTGCGCGCGCCAAAATGGTCGACGAGATAGCCGGTCGGCGCCTGCGTCAGCCCCGACACCACGGCGAACACGGTGAGCGCGAAGCCCAGCTCGATATAGCCGACGCCAAGCTGCGCTTTGAGGAACGGGAACAGCATCGGCAGGACCAGCAGATGGAAATGGCTGACCCAATGCGCGATCGAGATTCCCGTCAGCGTGCGCAGCGCGCTGTCCGCCTTGCCTTGCTGCGGTGCGGCGAGAACGTCGACCATTGCAGTTCCGTTTCACTCCCGATGGAGGCGGAAACTATCGGGGAGAGCGGTTATTTGTCCATGAACGCAGGCGCATGGCAGGTAGTGCGGGTGGCGACGACAGCGGAGTTTGAGGCCACCCCTCACAACGGTTCGTCGTCCACGCCGTAGCGATCGCGTTTGGGCGTTGCGATGTCGCCGTCCTCGTAATCGTCGTCATCGAGAGAAGGCGGGGGGAGCTTCCCCTTGTTGTCTGCCGGCTTCTTCCCGACGGTGTTCTTCTCGGCGATTTTGGGCGGCTCGCCCGGTTTGCAAATCTTGGTCATGGCTGGTCCCGGATGGTGATGCTGCACCCGATCCTACCCTGGAAATATGAGCGGTCCCTGACCTAGCGCAAGGACCGCGCGTGGCGATGGCCAAGCCCGTCAATGCACGAGCGGCCCGCCTGCCTTCTTCCAGGCATCCACGCCGCCGGCGATGTGCGCCGTGTTGGAGAGGCCGGCCGCCTTGGCGGCCGCCACCGCCATCGCCGAGCGCTCCCCAAAAGCACAGAAGAACACCACGCGGCGTCCCGTTGCGGCCGCGACCTCGCGCAGCATGCCGCCTGGTTTGAGGCTGTCCTCGACGGACGGATAGGGCGTGTGCAGCGCGCCTTCGAGCATGCCGTGCTTGGCACGCTCGTTGGCCTCGCGCAGATCGACCAGGAGGATGTCGGGCCGGCCGAGCGCACGGATCGCCTCGACGGCGCTGAGCGCGCGGCCTTCCTTCTCCAGCTCTTCCTGATGCAGGCCGACATGCATGTTGGCCGGCACCGCCACGTCCATCATCTTCGGATTGGGCAGCTTCAGATTGGCCATCAGCTCGATATATTCGTCGACCGAGCGCACCTGGAGGCGCGGGTTGTAGCGTTTCTCCTCGCCGATCGTGGAGACGGTGTCGCCCTTGTAGTCGTGCGCAGGGAATACCATCGTCTCATCAGGCAGCTTGAGCAGCCGGTTGAAGATTGAATCGTATTGTGCGCGCGACGAGCCGTTCTGGAAGTCGGTGCGACCGGTGCCGCGGATTAGCAGCGTATCGCCGGTGAAGACGCGGTCGCCCATCAGATACGAATAGGAATCGTCGGTGTGGCCGGGCGTGTACATCACGTCGAGCGACAGGCCCTCGATCGTCACCTTGTCGCCGTCGGCGACCCGCATCGCCACGACGTCGGCCTTGGTCTGGTCGCCCATCACCGTCATGCAATGGGTGCGGTCGCGCAGCTCGGCGAGGCCGGTGACGTGGTCGGCATGCAGATGGGTATCGACCGCCTTGACGAGCTTGAGGTCGAGCTCGCGCAGCAATTGGCAGTAGCGGTCGACCTTCTCCAGCACGGGATCGAGGATCAGCGCCTCGCCGCCGGGACGGCTGGCAAGGAGATAGCTGTAGGTGCCCGAAACGCTGTCGAAGAGCTGACGGAAGATCATAGCAGGAGGTCCGGCAGTGGAACTGATAGTCGAGGATTCTACTACAACAGGGGTCGGAGAGAGAAGTATTTTGCTGCGAGGCGAGCAAAATATGGAAGATTATTGTTGCGTGCTGTCGTCGCCCCCTAGTGCGCAATTGCGCACAGGGGCGGGCGATCCAATCGTCCAGAGGCCGAGATGGGATACGGAGGTGCTGCGGAGGACTGGATTCCCGCCTGCGCGGGGAATGACCCCGAATGGGGCGTTACACTGTGGGGACGGTCAGACAGCCCTACGGCCGCACCAGCGTGTACCCGTTCTCCGCCAGGAACAGGATCTGTCCGACGCCCACCTGCACCGGCGTCGCCGCGGGAATGAACTCCGGCCGCTTGCCTGTCTCGCGCTCGATCGTATCCACCGTGTTGAGACAGATGTCGAAGCGCACGCCTTGCGCGATCAGGCTTTCGACCTGCTTGCGACGCTCGTTGCCGGACAGCAGGAGCTCGATGCCGGGGCCGAACGCCACCACTTCGACCGCGATCTTGTCGGGGTCGTAGGCCTTCAGCAGGTTGTTGGCGACGCTCAGCACCAGCGCCTGCTTCCTGGCATCGCCGTCGGAGAGCTGCAGCACGATCCTGTGCTCGGCGAACGGCTTGTCCTGCAGCGGTACCTGTTGTGCCGAGGCCGGCGCGACGGCGGCGAAGGAGAGCAGCGCCAGCATCAGCGCGGAGAGGATCTGCGCGCGCCTCATCCCTGTCCCGTAATGCCTGGATTGTCTTCGACGCCCCTCAGCGTGACGCCGGAGCCGAGCCGTTCCGGAAACATCCGGCCCGAGCTCAGATATTTGCCGACGACGTCCCACACCGGAGCGCCTTGCCGGCCGGTGACCGAAGCCCAGCCCGCGACCTTGTAGCGGTGGCTGGCGCCGAGCGCCTTGCCGCTATTGAGCTTCAGCTCCGAGATGCGGCTGCCGATCGCGGCGTTCGGCGTGCAGGTGTAGCTGAGCCCGCCGGCGCGCACCATGTCGCCGCCCTGCTGGTAATAGGGATCGGTATTGAAGAGGTTGTCGCAGATGTCTTCCAGCACGTCCTTGATCTCTGCGCCCGTCATCTCCTGCACATAGGTCTCGGGATAGGTGATCGCCGTCTCCGCGAGCAGATCCTCCATGGTCAGAGCCTGGCCGGACAGCGCGGTGACGCCCCAGCGGAATCCCGGCGACAGCGCGATCTCGGTGTCGAGCTCGGCGCGCAGCGCGGTGCAGATCAGCTCGTCGACCGGTCCGGAGAAATTGCCGCGGCGATAGAGCAGGCGGTCCGGCGTTGCGATCTTCGCCGACCAGTCGGCCACATGCGGTGCGCGCAGCCGGCCGATCAGCTCAGCCATTGCCGGGTCGGGCTTCAGCAGCTCGGAATAAACCGGCAGCAGATGGTAGTGCACGTCGCTGACCTTGCCCTTGTCGATCGCGAGATCGAGCACGGCGAGGAATTTCCCGTTGGAGCCGGCATTGGTGACGAGCGTGGTGCCGCCGGCGTTCTTCACTGGCATAGGCTGCGGAACGGCATCATGGGTGTGGCCGCCGAGGATGACATCGATCCCGGTGACGCGGCTTGCGAGCTTGAGGTCGACATCCATGCCGTTGTGCGACAGCAGGATGACCGCATCGACCTTCGCGGTGCCGCGCAAGGCATCGACATGCTTCTGCAATTCCTCCTCGCGGATGCCGAAGGTCCAGTCCGGCGTGAACCGCTTGGGATGCGCGATCGGCACGTAAGGGAAGGCCTGACCGACGATCGCGACGCGGTGGCCACCGATCTCCCTGATCATGGATGGCTTGAACACGCGCCCACTGGCCTTGTCGAAGGCGGCGGCGTCGTTGAACGCGGCTTCCTCGGTCAGGAAAACGTTCTGCGCCAGGAACTCGCCCTTGAAGCGCTCGAGATTGTCGCGCAGCACCTGTTCGCCATAGGTGAATTCCCAATGCCCGGTCATCGCTTCGATGCCGAGCAGATTGGCGACCTCGACCATGTCGCGGCCCTGCATGACATTGGCAAGCCCGCTGCCCTGCCAGAGATCGCCGCCGTCGAGGAGCAGCGAGCGCTTCTCGCCGACATCCGCACGCAGGCGGTCGACCAATGTCTTCAGATGGGCAAATCCGCCGAGCTTGCCGAAGCGGCCTGCCGACTTCTCGAACTCGACGCAGGTGAAGGCGTAGGCATCTGCGCTGTCGGAACGGATGCCGAAACGGTCGAGAAAGGCGCGGCCGACCAGATGCGGCGGCCGTCCCGCCATCTCGCCGATGCCGATATTGATGCTGGGCTCGCGGAAATAGACCGGGTTGAGCTGCGCATGCGTGTCGGTGATGTGCAGGATCCGCGCATTGCCGAACCGCTCGAGGTCGTAGAGGCTCGCGGCCTCGGTGCCCCGCGCAAGCCGCGGCAGGCTGAGCGATGCGGCGGCAAGGCCGGCAGACTTCAGGAAATCGCGGCGGCGGATCGCCATCCAAAAATTCTCCGCGCCCTCAGTGATCGCAAGGCTGTTGCACCAGAGCGTTTTCGAGCGAAGTGGATACCGCTTCGCGTGAAGAAAACGCGTCAAAAAGCTCTAGCGAACAGTCTAGCGGATTTCCATCGCCTTCCAGGCTTCTTTTTCGGACGTCGCCTGGAAGATCGACGCCTTTGCCAGCGCCTCGGCCTCTTTGGCCGCGGCGGTGGCGCGGTCGAAATCGCCGCCATCCGCCGCTTTTTTGGCCGCGGCCAGCGCAGAGACGGTCACGGTCCACTGGTTGCGCAAGCCGGCAGCCTCCTTCGATGCGGCTTCGGCGGCGGTGTAGGCCGCCTTGTAGTCCGCTTCATTTGCCGCGCGCGCCGTGGCGGCGAGGCCGAACGCGAGCAGCATGGCCAAGGCAAGTGTCCGCTTCATGGCCGCGCTCCCGGGCCCGAAATCGGCAGGCCGTTGGCGACGTAGGACAGGAAATATTCGACGTCGCGATATTCATCCGCCTGCGGCGCCAGCGGAACCGCGCGAGTCTGGCTGTTGCAGGTGACGAAGCGGCGGCTGGTCGTGCCCATGCCGCTCCATTCGGAGCGGTAGATCGGCATTGCGTTCAGGATGCCGAGCGCCGGCGCCAGGATCTCGGCGCGGATGCGCTCGCCCGGGCTCTGCACATGGCAGCTCGCGCAGGAGAAATTCATCTGGCCGCGGCGGGTGTAGAAATAGCGCTTGCCGTTTTCGAAGGCTTCGAGCGCACGCGGATCATCGGGGATCTTGATGTCCATCAGCTTGCCGCGCGACGTGTAGGCCATGTACGCGGTCAGCGAGGCCATCTCGTCCTTGACGTAGGAGTAGGGCGCTTCCCCATTGGCTTCGCGGCAGCGGTTGAGCGCGAGCTCCAGCGTGACGACCTTGCCTTCCTTCGTGTCGAAATAGGGATAGTTCTGGCGGATGCCGACGCCGCCATTCGGGAAGCAGTCGGCATAGGTCTTGCCGTTCTTGAACGGCGTCGCGAACATCTCCTTGCCGGCATCGAGCGCGAACTCGTAAGGCGGGAATTCTTCCTTCTCCTGCCATTGCCGCTTCAGATCGGCGTTCATGGAATAGGGGCCGTTGACGAAGTCCTCGTGCTTCACATCAGGAAACTTCTGGAAGAAGAAGTTCTGGAACGCCTTGGCATCGGCGACGGGATCGACCTTGTCGGCCGCGACGACGCGCGGAGAGGTTAGGGCGAACGCGACGAGCGCGGCGCTGAGCGAGCCAAGCAGCAAGGAGGTGCGGGTTTTCATCACGCGATCTTCGCGGTGGTCGTATCCGACGCACCCTTGTTGTCGGTCCAGGAGATCTTGAGCTCGTCGCCCTTCTTGGCGCCCTTGAAGCTGAACTTCACATAGGGGTCCTTGGAGACCGCGGTGCCCCAATCGGCGACGAAGACGTCCTTGCCGTTACATTCGAATTTCAGCTGCTGGATGTAATGCGCGGGGATCAGTTCGCCGGCGGGATTTTTGACGAGGCCAGTATCCATGGGGTGCTGGATCAGCGCCTGCACCTCGGTGATGTCGCCGTTGGATGTTGCGCGCACGCGAATGCTTGATGCCATCGGACCGATCCTCCTAGCCGCCGCAGCCGCCGACGGTGACCTTCACTTCCTTGGTCGCGCTGTAGAGCTTGCCGTCAGCCTCTACGATGGCGACCAGTTTGGTGGTCTTGGCCATCTTCAATCGGTTGGCGACAGCAGGAATCGTACCCTCGGCGATCTTGTAGGACGCCGCGAGCGCGTATGGGTTCTCGGTTACGAAGAACGAGATCGAGCTCACCTTGTCGAGCGTCGTCGTCACCGAGACCGGCACCACGCCGCCATTCTCGGCGATCTCCGGCGCATCCAGCTTGACCTTGTCGGAGGGCTCGGCGGTCTTGCCATAGAGCGCCTTGATCGCGTCGGCCTCGTTCTTCTGCTTGAAGGCCTCTTCCGGATATTTGTCGTTGGCCGCGGCACGCGCGGGCGTCGCGAACGGCAGATTGCCGAGGCCGAGCAGTGCGACGGAGGCCGCGCCCTGAAGGATCAGGCGCCTCGTCGCAAGCGGGCCGGTGGTCGTGGTCATCTCAAATCTCCTGGGCAGCCGGCCGTTACAGGGTCTGCAGGAAATCAACGATCGCGCTGATCTCCTGTTCGGTCAAAATCCGGTTCCGGCCGAACGGCGGCATCATGGTTTGCGGATTGCGCTTGGTCTCGTCGAAGATGATCGCGGTGAGCTCGTTTCGATCGGGATACTTGGCCTTGAGGTCCTTCAGTTCCGGACCGATCGTTCCCGGCAGGTCGCCGCCCTTGATGACGTGGCAGGTCAGGCAATTGCCCTTGCCGCGGTCGAAGGCGAGCTTCTGGCCGTCGGCCACAGCGGATTGCGCCTGCGCCGGGGCCACGGAAGCGGCGGCGGCGAAGGCCAGCGCCACCAGGATGGCAGGCTTGCAAGGAATGGCGGTCAAGGCATCGTCCCGAGCGTTATGTCGATGATCTCGTTTGTGGAAATATAGGCGTTCCAAAGCACAAAGGGCACCGCCTGACAATCAAGACTATGCACGCAGCAAAATGGAGTTAATATCCTGCGCATTGCAACCGATGAGATAGTTCGTTCATCCTGCGGGTTGGCGCTAGCAAATTATTCTAGGGGCGTTTGGCCCTCAGGCCTTCGTTGTTGTTTCACATATTTTGGGGATCTCGCTTGGCTGAATATGTCGTCGAATTTGGCAGGGATGGTGGGCGGGTCGAGTCGGACGGGCGGCTCGATGCGCCGGCGTTCCATCGCAATCACGTGCCGATCTGGGCTGCGCTCGAAAAGCACCTCGCCGGGCTGACCGGCAACGTGGTCGAGCTCGGCAGCGGAACCGGCCAGCACGTGGTCCATTTCGCCCGCCACACGCCCGGCCTGGTCTGGTGGCCGAGCGACCTCAATCAGCGCCATCTCAGGAGCATCGAGGCCTGGCGCGTGTATGCGGGCCTGCCGAACATCCGCCCGCCCCTGCGCATCGATCTCACCGATCCCGACTGGTGCGTGGAGATGAAGAACGGGCAGGCACCGACGAGTCTTGCCGCCGTGTTCTGCGCCAATGTCATCCACATCGCGCCCTGGGCGGTGGCCGAGGGCCTGTTCGCCGGGGCCGGCCGCTATCTGCGTCCCGACGGCAAGCTGTTCCTCTACGGCCCCTTCAAGCGCGACGGCAAGCACACCGCGCTCAGCAATGCGGTGTTCGACACCTCCTTGCGTGAAGGCAATCCGGAATGGGGCGTCCGCGACGTCAGTGACGTCGAGGCGCTCGCGAAAGCGACAGGCCTCCGCCTGGTCGATTCCACCGACATGCCCGCGAACAATCTGACGCTGGTGTTTGCGCGCTAGCTACGAGGGAGGTGCGCTCCCTCACCAGCCGTGCCTCGCACGTCGACCTCTCCCGCAAGCGGGAGAGGTGCACCACCCGCGACGCTCGCGTTTACGCATCAAGCGGCCGTCAGCCCTCACCATCCCTCCACCCGATTTTCTCCTTTAAAAACCGGAACCCCAGCACCTCGAATCCCGCACGCTCCTTGTTGTCCTTGCCGTAGCCGTGACCGCCGGCGGCCGGCTCGTAGAACCAGGCCTCGTAGCCCATCGCCTGCAGCTTCGCCGCCATCTTGCGCGCGTGGCCGGGATGGACGCGGTCGTCGCGCCGCGTGGTGGCGATCAGGATCGGCGGATAGGGTTGGCCGGCCTTCACGTTGTGATAGGCCGAGTAGGTCTTCAGCCACTCCCATTCTTCGGGCTTGTCGGGGTCGCCATATTCCGCGATCCAGCTCGCGCCCGCCAGCAGCTTGGTGTAGCGGCGCATGTCGATCAGCGGGATGGTGCAGAACAGCGCGCCGAAGCGCTCGGGATAGCGCACCAGCATGTTGGTGATGAGGATGCCGCCGTTCGAGCCGCCTTGGGCTGCGATGCGCTTCGGCTGCGTCACGCCGCGGCGGACGAGATCGGCGGCGACCGCGGCGAAATCGTCGTGCGAGAGCTTCTTGCCGGCGAGCCGGCCGGCGTCGTGCCAGCGCGTGCCGAACTCGCCGCCGCCGCGCAAATTCGCCTGCACCGTCGTACCGCCGCGCTCCAGCCACAGCTTGCCGAGCGAGGAATTGTAATACGGCTTCACCGCGAGTGCGAAGCCGCCATAGGCGCTCATATAGACCGGCGCATCGCCGGTCTCGTTGGCCGGGCCGGTCTGCACATAGGGGATCCGTTCGCCGTCGATCGATATTGCTTCGTGCTGCGTCACCACGAGCCCGTCGGCGGTGAAGGTCTTCGGCGCCTGCTTCAGCACGGTCGGGCTGGCGACACCGCGTTCGAGCAGCAGCAGCGAGGGCGGCGTGAGCGGATCCTGCACATTGGCGAGCAGATCGCCGTTGCTCTCGCTGGGATGACGATCGAGCGCCCAGACGTCGACGACGCCGATCTCGGGCAGGCCAGGAAGCGTCTCGCGGCGCCAGCCGGCGGCCGACGGCGTGCAGATCTCGAAGTGCGGGCGCAGCTCGTCGAGGATCGACAGCACGAGCTTGCCCGCCGCCCAGAACAGACCCTGCAGAGCGCGCCGCGGCGCCGGCTCGAACAGCACCGCGAAATCGCGGCTGCCGGCAAGGAACGCCGAGAGCGAGATGCCGAGCACGGTGTCGGTAGCGTAGGTCCGTCCCTCGACCTGCCAGTCCTTGCGCAGCTTGATCGCGAACCAGTCGCCATGGGCCTGCATCCAGACGCCGGTCGGCAGATCGAGCTTCGTCATGCTGCCGGCCGCATCGCGTAGCCAGATCGCGCCATTGAAAAAGTCGATCTGGTCGACGATCCACACGCGCGGCTCAGGCCCGGTGTCGTCAGTGCTGCCATAGATCACCATGTGGTCGGCGGTGGTCTCGATGATCACCTCGGCCTGATCGACAGGCTGGCCGCGCCGCCACAGCCGCACGGTCCGCGCATAACCCGAGCTCGTCGCCATGCCCTCGCCAAGGGCGCTCGACAGCAGCAGCGTATCGGCATCGAGCCAATCGACGCCGCCCTTGGCCTCCGGCAGCGCAAAGCCGTTCGTCACAAAGCTCTTCGTCCCGAGGTCGAATTCCCGCAATGTCACCGCGTCGCTGCCGCCGCGCGACAGGCTCAGAATCGCCCGCGAGCTTCCCGGCCTCGTGGCGATGCCGCTCAGCAGCCAGTCCTCGCCCTCGCTCGCTGCGAGCTTGTCGATGTCCAGCATGGTCTCCCATGCAGGAGTTGCCTTACGAAACTCCGCAAGCGTCGTCCGCCGCCACAGACCGCGCGGATTGACGGCGTCCTTCCAGAGATTGTGCAGATCATTGCCGCGCCGGGTGACATAGGGAATGTTGTCAGGCCGATCGTAGATCGCCGCGAGCACATCGCGGTCGTGCTCGTAGGCTTTGCCGCCGAACGCCTGCAGCGTCAGCTCGTTCTGCCGCTCGACGAAATCGAGCGCCTGCTTGCCCTCGATCTCCTCCAGCCACAGGAAGGGATCGTCGTCGGGAGCGTTGAGCGTGGGCCTGTCGTCGACGGTCATGAGCGAAACTCCTGGAAGTCGCGGAGAATAGGATTTGATCGAGCGCAAGCCGTCAAGCGCGCGGGGCCGCTATCATCCAGCCGATTGCGCCACAGGCATGGCCTGCGCCCGTTTGCGCCGGTTGCCCGCCGACTCGCGTCCCTCCATAGTGCCCGGGAATCAACCAAGCCCGTTGGGCGGAACAGCCGATGCTTGACGTGACTTCAACCCACGAGATTGCCGACGACGCCCGCGCGCGCGCCAATGTGGTGCGCCTGGCCGCCGCACAGGCGTTGACCGGCGCCAACTCGGCCGTGATCTTCGCCACCGGCTCGATCGTCGGCGCGACGCTGGCACCTGACATGTCGCTCGCGACCGTGCCGCTGTCGATGTACGTGCTGGGACTCGCAGCAGGCACGCTGCCGACCGGCGCGATCTCGCGCCGTTTCGGCCGCCGCGTGGCCTTCGTCATCGGCACGGGCCTCGGCGCGCTGACCGGGCTGCTCGGCTCGTTCGCGATCCTGCACGGCTCGTTCGCGCTGTTCTGCCTCGCGACCTTCCTCGGCGGCCTCTACGGCTCCGTCGCACAATCCTATCGCTTCGCCGCCGCCGACGGCGCCAGCGCGGCCTACCGGCCCAAGGCGGTGTCCTGGGTGATGGCGGGTGGCGTATTCGCCGGCGTGCTCGGTCCGCAGCTCGTGCAATGGACCATGGATGTCTGGCAGCCTTATCTGTTCGCCTTCAGCTTCCTGGTGCAGGCCGCTGTGGCGCTTGTCGCGATGGGCATCGTCGCCGGCGTCGATATCCCGAAGCCCGCGCCGGCCGATCTGCATGGCGGCCGGCCATTGCTCACCATCGTGACCCAGCCCCGCTTCATCGCCGCGGCGCTGTGCGGCGTCATCTCCTATCCCATGATGAACCTGGTGATGACCTCGGCGCCGCTCGCCATGAAGATGTGCGGCCTGTCCGTGTCCGATTCCAATTTCGGCATTCAATGGCACATCGTCGCCATGTACGGGCCGAGCTTCTTCACGGGCACGCTGATCGCCCGCTTCGGCGCGCCGAAGGTCGTGGCCGCCGGCCTGCTGCTGGAAGCCGGTGCTGCCGGCATCGGACTCTCCGGCCTCACGGCGATGCATTTCTGGGCGACGCTGGTCGTGCTGGGCGTGGGCTGGAATTTCTCCTTCATCGGCGCCTCCGCGCTGGTGCTGGAGACCCACCGCGCGCAGGAGCGCAACAAGGTGCAGGCCTTCAACGACTTCCTGGTGTTCGGCATGATGGCGATCGGCTCATTCTCCTCCGGGCAGCTGCTCGCCAGCTACGGCTGGTCGGCGGTGAACCTGGTGGTGTTCCCGCCGGTGATTCTCGGTCTCGTCGTGCTCTCGCTGGTCTCCTGGGCCCGCCGCCGCAGGGCGCGGCTGGAGACCGCGATGGGCGAGTTCCCGGACGCGGTGTGAGCTGGCAGGAGGTTGTCAGCAGCGTTGACAGTTCGATCGCCGTCGAAGTGATTTTCGGACGCTCGGTTGTTACGTGATGCTTGTCATGAACAGCGAGCGCGAAAGCACGGCGCTCGCGGGGGAATGAAAGACCGGCGCAAATGCTCGACAATCCCCACACCGCCGCGCCCATCGACGAATCCTCCCTCCGTTACGAAGGCTGGCGCATCGTCGCGGTCTGCTTCCTGCTCGCGACCTTCGGCTGGGGGCTCGGTTTCTACGGCCAGAGCGTCTATGTCGCCGAGCTGCAGCGCGCGCGGGGCTGGCCGACCACGCTGATCTCCTCCGGTACGACGTTCTTCTATCTGTTCGGCGCGCTGCTCGTCGTCTTCGTCGGCGAAGCCGTGCGAAAATATGGTCCGCGCCTCAGCCTGGTCGCCGGCACGCTGGCGATGGCGGCAGCGAGCGTCGCGATCGGCGCGGTGCGCGAGCCGTGGCAGCTTTATCTCGCCGATGCCGTGCTCGCCTTCGGCTGGGCCGGCACAAGCCTCGCCATGATCACCAACACGATCAGCCTGTGGTTCGACCGCAAGCGCGGCATGGCGATCAGCCTCGCGCTCAACGGCGCCAGCTTCGGCGGCATCGTCGGCGTGCCGCTGCTGGTCACCCTGATCGGTCATGTCGGCTTCGCCAGCGCGATGTACGCCGCGGCCGGCGCCATGCTGGTGCTGCTGCTGCCGGTGATCCTGCTCGTCGTCGGCCGGCCGCCCGCGTCCCACGGCCGGCACGCGGCGACGAAGACGAAGGTGCAATCATCGGCGCAGATCCGCGCCTGGGCGCTGCGTGACGTCGGCTTCCTCTCGGTGACAATTGCATTCGCGCTCGTGCTGTTCGCGCAGGTCGGCTTCATCGTGCACCTGATCTCGTTCCTCGATCCCGTGATCGGCCGCGAGCGCGCCGCGGTGGCGGTCGCGGTGCTGACCGCGATGGCGGTGGTCGGCCGCGTGCTGTTCTCGCTGGTGATCGACCGTCTCAACCAGCGCCTCGCCTCGGCGCTGTCGTTCCTCAGCCAGGCCGCGGCGCTTCTGGTCGTCATCAACCTGCACAATGATTACGTGCTGATCGCGGCCTGCGCATTGTTCGGCTTCTCGGTCGGCAATCTCATCACGCTGCCGTCGCTGATCGTGCAACAGGAGTTCGACAGCGCCGCGTTCGGCGTGCTGATCAGCCTGAACACCGCGATCAACCAGGTGACGTATGCGTTCGGCCCCGGCGTGGTCGGCGCCTTGCGCGACTGGTCAGGCGGCTATGCTCTGCCGTTCTATCTCTGCATCGCGCTGGAGCTGGCGGCCGCCGCGCTGATCATGTTGCGAGGAAAACAGGTCCAGTAGGGCGGATTAGCGAAAGCGTAATCCGCCAACTTCGTTCCGCATGTGCTGAAGCGCGGCGGATTACGCTCCGCTAATCCGCCCTACGGCATCAGGCCTCCCGCGCCGCCAACAACGCTTCCACGTCCAGCCGCTTGGTGAACATCGCAAGCTTGCCGTCCGCTCCGAACGGCCATTGCTCCCTCGGCTTGTCCCAATACAGCTCGACGCCGTTCTCATCCGGATCTCGCAAATACAGCGCCTCGCTGACGCCGTGGTCGCTGGCGCCGTCCAGCGCGATGCCGGCCGCGAGCACCCGGTGCAGCGCATCGGCCAGCGCTGGCCGCGTCGGATAGAGGATCGCGGTGTGATAGAGCCCGGTCGTTCCCGGCGGCGGCGGCGAGCCGCCCTTGCTCTCCCAGGTGTTGAGCCCGATGTGGTGGTGATAGCCGCCGGCCGAGATGAAGGCCGCACCGGATCCCATCTTCTGCATCAGCTCGAAGCCGAGCACGCCGCAATAGAAGCCGAGCGCACGATCGAGATCGGCGACCTTGAGGTGAACGTGGCCGATCCTGGTGCCGGCGACGACGGCTGGGCTTTGCGACATGTGAATGCTCCGTTGATGCACTCCACATAGGGTGGACCTCGGGACACTGCTATTGGCCTATCCTGAAACCCAGCGTTTCCTGATGCGCAATTGCGCATCAGGATAGGCAATCAAGCCAGCTCTTTCACCTCGCCCTCGGGCAGCTCGAACTCGAAGGTGTTCAGCGTCATCGACACCATCGTGTAATAGCCGCACAGGCCGATCACCTCGACCACGCCGCGCTCGCCGAGCAGCTTCACCGCTTCATCATAGAGGCCCTTCTCGACGCCGTGACCCTCGTGCAGCGACTTCGCGAGGTCGTAGATCATCTTCCCCTTGGGGTCGTCGAACTCCGGCGTGCGGCGATCGCGGATGGCGTCGATGATGGCAGGGTCCATGCCGCCCGCGAGCGCGAGGCGCTTATGGGCGTACCATTCGTAATGCGCGGTCCAGTGCCGCGCCGTCACCAGGATTGCGATCTCCGAGAGTTTTGCCGGAAAGATCGTGTCGTAGCGCAAGACCTCGCCGAGCCGCGTGGCGTGGCGGGCCATGTCGGGACTGTTCAGCCAGGCCATCATCGGCGCCGGCGGCTTGCCGCGTTTGCCGGCAATCGACTCGTCATAGGTCTGGCGCTGGCTCTCGTTCATTTCGCCAGGCGAAAGAAGTTTCAGGCGCATCGTCGTTTCCTCTTTGTTTTCAAGCACCGTCTTGGCCGCGACTATAGCGGAATGCGGGCGCGCGGAAGTGGTTGAATTCCGCAGGAGCTTGGCCCAGAGTCGTGCCCAACAAGTCGATTTGATTGATGGAAACGACCATGAGTGACACTGACTCCACCGAGCTCGAAACATTCCGCAGCGAGACGCGCGCCTGGCTGGAGGCCAATTGCCCGCCGGAGATGCGCAAGCCCGCGACCTCGGATGCCGACGTGTTCTGGGGCGGGCGCAACGCAAAATTCTCCTCCGAGCCGCAGCGCATCTGGTTCGAGCGCATGCGCGACAAGGGCTGGACCGTGCCTGATTGGCCGAAGGAGTATGGCGGCGGCGGCTTGAGCGCGGCCGAGCACAAGGTGCTGCGCGCCGAGATGGCGAAAATCGGCGCGCGTCCGCCGCTGTCGAGCTTCGGCATTTGGATGCTCGGGCCGGCGCTCTTGAAATACGGCAATGAGGCCCAGAAGAAGGAGCATCTGCCGAAGATCGCGGCCGGCGAAATCCGCTGGTGCCAAGGCTATTCCGAGCCGAATGCCGGCTCCGATCTGGCTTCGCTGCAGACCCGCGCCGAGAGCGACGGCGACGATTTCGTCATCACGGGCTCGAAGATCTGGACCTCCTACGCCAATTACGCCGACTGGATCTTCTGCCTCGTCCGCACCGATCCCACGGCGAAGAAGCACGACGGCATCAGCTTCATCCTGTTCGACATGACCTCGAAGGGCGTGACGACCAAGCCGATCCTTCTCATTTCCGGCTACTCACCGTTCTGCGAGACCTTCTTCGACGGCGTCCGCGTGCCGAAGTCGCATGTGGTCGGCACCGTCAACCGCGGCTGGGACGTCGCCAAATATCTGCTGCAGCACGAGCGCGCGATGATCTCAGGGATGGGCGAGCGCGGCGTCGGCCGTCCGCTCGGCCAGATCGCGGCGGACTCCGTCGGCACCGATACGCAGGGCAAGCTCGACGATGCCATGCTGCGCGGGAAGATCGCCACCTTCGACGTCGATGAAGCCGCACTCGCGGCCTGCGCCGAGCGCGCGGTCGATCTCGCCAAGGCCGGGCAGGCGCATCCGGCGTTCTCCTCGGCGATGAAATATTACGGCACTGAGCTCAACAAGCGCCGCTACGAGATCCTGATGTCGGCCGGCGGCGTCGATGCGCTGGAATGGGAGAGCGAGCGCTCCAGGCAGGGCGCTCGTCCGCGCGCCTGGCTGCGCACCAAGGCCAACTCGATCGAGGGCGGCACGACGGAGGTGATGCTCGGCATCGTCGCCAAGCGCATCCTGGATTTGCCGGGGGCGTGAGCCTTTCCGTCGCTCCGGGGCAGTCCGAAGGATCGACCCCCGGAACCTCGAGATTCCGGGTTCGATGCTGCGCATCGCCCCGGAATGACATCAACAATATGCGTCACGCGATATTAGAGACTTAAGCACCATGGCCCTCGTCCTCACCGAAGAACAATCGATGCTCCGCGATAGCGCGCGCGGGCTGATCAGCGACAAGGCGCCGGTGTCGCACCTGCGGCATCTGCGCGACAGCAAGGACCCCACCGGCTTCTCCAAGGAGCTCTGGCATTCCTTCGCCGAGATGGGCTTTGCGGGCTTGCTGGTGCCGGAAGAATTCGGCGGCAGCGGCCTCGGCGTCATGGAAGCCGGAATCGTGATGGAGGAGATCGGCCGCACCTTGATGCCGTCGCCCTTCCTCGCGACCTCGGTGGTCGCGGCCTCGGCGCTGACCCGCGGCGGCAGTGCCACGCAGAAATCGGAATATTTGCCGAAGATTTCGAACGGCTCGCTGCTCGCCACGCTCGCGATCGACGAGGGCGCCAAGCATCGTCCGCTGCAGACCAGCCTGCAGGCCGTGCGCGCCGGCAACGGTTTTAAACTTTCCGGCGCCAAGGCGCTGGTGGTCGACGGCCACGTCGCCGATCTCCTGATCGTCGCCGCGCGCACGTCCGGCGCTGCCGGCGAGCGGGACGGCCTGACGCTGTTCCTGGTCAACCCCAAGGCCAAGGGCGTTGCGGTCGAGCGTACCATCATGGTCGACGCGCACAATGCGGCGCGGATCGAGCTTTCCAATGTCGAGGTCACCGCCGACAGCGTGCTCGGCGAAGTCGATCAGGCGGCCGGCCTGCTCGAAGGCGTGCTCGACATCGGCCGCGGCGCGGTCGCCGCCGAGATGGTCGGGCTCAGCGAGGAGGTCTTCAACCGCACCGTCGAGTACCTCAAGAACAGGAAGCAGTTCGGCAAGCTGATCGGCGAATTCCAGGCGCTGCAGCACCGCGCCGCCGAGCTCTATGTCGACATCGAGATCACCCGCGCCGCCACCATGAAGGCGCTGCAAGCGCTGGACGCCGATGTCGCGAAGGCGGCCTCAGCCGTCGCGGTCGCCAAGGCGAAGGCCGGCACCACCGCCACGCGCGCGGTGCAGGAAGGCGTGCAGATGCACGGCGGCATGGGCATGACCGACCAGTTCGACATCGGCTTCTTCATGAAGCGGGCCAGGGTCTGCGAGGAGCTGTTCGGCGATGCCAATTACCACACCGAGCAGCTGGCACGGGCGCGGGGGTATTGATCGGGAACCTGTAGCCCGGATGGAGCGAAGCGAAATCCGGGATTCTGTCCGCGAGACTGCCCCGGATTTCGCTACGCTCCATCCGGGCTACAGGCCTTCGCGAGGATGGAAGCTCGCGCCCCGTCATTGCGAGGAGCGCTTGCGACGAAGCAATCCAGAATCTTTCTGCGGAGGCAGTCTGGATTGCTTCGCTACGCTCGCATGACGCGGCTGGATCGCCGCCTTACCTCATCGGCGGTGCGTACTGCACGCCGCCGGCGTTCCACAGCTGGTTCATGCCGCGCGGAATCTTCAGCTTCGACTTCTCGCCGATATTGCGCTCGTACATCTCGCCGTAATTGCCGACGTGGCGGATGATGCGGACGACCCAGTCCTTGGTGAGGCCGAGCTGCTCGCCGTAATTGCCCTCGGTGCCGACGAGGCGCATTACTTCCGGCTTCTTCGACTTCAGGGCTTCGTCGATGTTCTCCGAGGTCACCCCTAATTCCTCCGCGTTGATCATCGCGTAGAGCGTCCACTTCACGATCATCATCCAGTCGTCGTCGCGCTGGCGCACGACCGGAGCGAGCGGCTCCTTGGAGATCATGTCCGGCAGGATCATGTGGTCGCCGGGCTTGGTCAGATTCAGCCTGAGCGCGTAGAGCTGCGAGACGTCGGCCGAGAGCGTGTCGCACTTGCCGCTGTCGTAGGCCTTCACGACGTCGTTGAGATTGTCGAGCTTGACCTCCTCATACTTCATGTTGTTGGCACGGAAGTAGTCGGAGACGTTGAGTGCCGTTGTTGTTCCGCTCTGCACGCAGACCTTGCTGTCCGCGAGGTCCAGCGAGGTTTCCTTGTTGCGAGCGCGAGGCAGCATGAAGCCGACGCCGTCGTAATAGGCCACGGCCGGGAAATAGAGGTCATAGTCGAGCTCGCGCGCCATGCTCCAGGTCGAGTTACGCGAGAGGATGTCGACTTTCCGGCTCTGCAATTCCTTGAAGCGCTCGTTGGCGTCGAGCGGAACGAACTTGGCTTTGCCGGGATCGTTGAAGATCGCCGAGGCCACCGCCCGGCAGAAATCGACGTCGAACCCGGTCCAGTTGCCCTTGTCGTCGGGGATCGAGAAGCCCGGCAGGCCCTTGTTGACGCCGCACAGCACCTCGCCGCGGCGCACGGTGCGCTTCAGGGTGCGGGTGTCGTAGAATTCGTAGATGATGGCCAGAACGGCGACCAGCACGGCGACCGCGAGCCCGATCAGCAGGCCGCCTCGAAAACTGCGCATCATGTTGCTCTCTCGAAAAATCGGGAAAAGGAATTGGGAGGAGGGCGCAGAGCATGATCCCCGGGGATCATGCTCCAACGATAGCCTTACAGTTCAGGCTTCTGACGGATGACGACCTTGGTGCCGACAGGCACGCGGTCGTAGAGATCGGCGACGTCGTTGTTGACGAGACGGAAGCAGCCTGAGGACACCTTGGTGCCGATCGTGTCGGGGCGGTTGGTGCCGTGGATGCGGTACACGGTGGTGCCGAGATACATGGCGCGGGCGCCCAGCGGATTGCCGGGGCCGCCGGCCATGAAGCGCGGCAGATAGGGCTGGCGCTGGATCATCTCCGGCGGCGGCGTCCAGTCCGGCCACTCCTTCTTGTTCGTGATGGTCACGAGGCCCTGCCACTGAAAGCCGTCGCGGCCGACGCCGATGCCGTAGCGGATCGCTCGCCCGCCCGGCTGCACCAGATAGAGATGCCGTTCGGCGGTCGATACGATGATCGTGCCCGGCGCCTCGGTGGTGCGGAAATAGACGACCTGCTTCTGCCATTCCGGCTCGAGCTGGTAGCCGTCGTCGGCGACCAGGCCCGGCTCGTCGCCGCGGTCAGGCTGCTGGGCGAAGGCGGAGGGCGTGGACAGAATGAGCCCCACCGCAGCCATGAACATCCCGGTCAGGCGACGAAAATCCGTCATCTCAAGCTCTCCCCGCTGCCACAGCGCAAATCATTCAGAAGCATCAAACCTGAGGGGCAGGTTCATGGCAAGTTGATGGCGCGCCGCCCTGATATGTCACGAGAATGCCTATGGTTTTTTAACGGTGCCGGGCAATGCCACAAACAGGGGATGGCGCGAAAAGCTTAGGTCGCGGCGGCAACGGGGCTGCGCTCCCTCCCCCGCTTGCGGGGAGGGCCGGGGAGAGGGTGTCTCCGCAACGGGACACTTCCCCAGAGGAAAGAAACTTCACCCGCGCGACCTCTCCCGCAAGCGGGAGAGGCTCAGACCGAGCCCGCGTTGATGTCTACATCGACCATTGTCATCGGAAGCCAGTCAGATCTTATTGCTCTCCGCCGCGATCCCCAGCCGCCGCACGATCTCCGTTCCCACCGCGCGCGCCTCCACCCGCGAGCCGATCCGCGGGCTGCGAAACCTTCGCCCCGAATGCAGTCGAATCACGACGATGCAATGCTCGTCCTCGGACCGGCCGCGGCGCTCGACCGTGATGGTCTTCACGTCGGGTCCTGCGATGTGGTCGGCGCGCGGCGTGCCGTCGCCCCACAGCCGTTCGACGCGGATGTCGCGCTCGCGGATGATCCAGAGCGCGCCAGTGAGGAGGTTGGCATAGCGATGCACGGCGAACGCCGCGAGCACCCCGAGCGGTAGCAGCAGGATGTCGACATGGCTGGGCGGCCATCCGCGCCAGAGTTTATAGGCGTAGGGCACGGCGGACAGAGCGACGACGATCAGAGAGACAATCCTGATGTCCCGCGTGGGAAACGCCTCCAGCGGCTCGCCGAGATGCATCTCCGGATTGCTGGCATCGAGCGGATTGACGGGCTCCTCGACATTGGGAACCTCGAACTGCGCCGCGATCCGGGCCACGGTGTCGCGCACATGCGTGACGTCGGAGATCGGCGGCGACGTCAAGCGCTCTCCCGAGGCCAGCGTGAACACGAGTTGAAAGCGCGCCTTCACCCGCTTGCTGCCGGGAACCTGCAACGCCGTGATGTCGTCCTTCGCGACGATGCGCGTACGCAGCTTTCCGAACGGGCTTTGCCGTCCGATCAGGATCTCGTTTGCCGTGATGATCCACACCACGGCCGGCGCCAGCATGATGCCGACGACGAATCCCGCCCCGATGAGCAGCGCCACCACCGATATGATGATTTCCAGGGTGTCGTGCGTGAACAGGCCCGGCGTGAAGCACAGCGCAACGGCCGCCGCGAAGCCTGCCACGACCAGCCGCTGCGCGATCGAAGAGCCTTCACGAAGGCGGATGTCGGTGCTGGTGTTCGCGTCGTCCATCGCGGGCGGCTGATTCCGATGCCGCGAACCTCCACGGACGGGTCCGTGGAGTCAAGCAACAAGGGCGACAACTAAAACCCGCCGCGCGGCGTCCGTGCGGCATCAGCTGCTGGCGTTCAGCAGCTTGGCCACGGTGCGGTCGATCTCGTCATAGCGGCCTTCGCCGGCGTGCTGGAACACGATCTTGCCGTTCTGGTCGATGATGTATTGCGCCGGCCAATATTGGTTGCGGTAGGCGTTCCAGGTCTTGGAATCATTGTCCTGCGCCACCGGATACGTGATGCCGTGGCGTTTCAGTGCGGCCTGCACGTTGGAGGCCGAGCGCTCGAACGGGAATTCCGGCGTGTGCACGCCGACCACGACGAGGCCCTTGTCCCGATACTTGGCGTAGAGCTCGGTGACGTGCGGCAGCGTGTTGACGCAGTTGACGCAGCCATAAGTCCAGAAGTCGACCAGCACGACCTTGCCGCGGAGCTCAGTAAGGCTGAGGGGCTTCGAATTGAACCAATTGTTGATGCCGGCGAAGTCGGGCGCCGTCTGCTGGCTTGCTGCGGCGACGGTGATCGGCACGGCGGGCGCGGCTTCGTCGCAGAAGCCGGGGATGACGGCGCCGGTGGCAGTGAGGCCGACAAGTGCAGCTGAGACGGCGAGCAGTTTGAACGTCATGGGCGAGTCCTCCGGTGAAGATGAGGGATTACAGGCCGATCTGGCCGGTCGGGTAGAAGCCGGTGAGCCACGCCACGATCAGCGTGTCGTATTGGAAATAGGCGGCAACCGCGAAGGCGATCACGACGATTCCAAAGCCCTGCTGCAGGCGTGGGGTGATCCGCGACAGGCTGCGCACCCGGGTGGTCGCGGCCTGTCCGCCGTAGGCGATCGCCAGCATCGGGATCGCCGCGCCGATCGCATAGGCGATCAGCAGCGTGCCGGCCCAGGCCAGATTCTTCGAGGTCGCAACCAGCGTCAGGATCGAGCCGAGCACCGGGCCGGCGCAGGGCGTCCAGACCAGGCCCAGCGTGGTGCCGAGGATCAGCCCGCCGAGCGCGCCCTCGCGTGGCGCGCCGCCTGCGCTGCCGAGATCGAGCCAGCCATTGAGCCGGATCGACAGCCATTCGAACGGCGTCGGCCACAGCATCAACAGGCCAAAGCCGAGCAGCAGGATCGCGGCGGCCTCGCGCAGCACGTTCGGATCGAAATCGAGCAGCCGCGTCAGTGCGCCGAGCAGCAGCGCGACCGCCGAGAACGAGACGACGAAGCCGAGCGCGATCATCAGGGGGCGCAGCCGACCGTCGCGCCCGATCGAGGCGCCGAGCAGGATCGGCAGCATCGGCAGCGTGCAAGGCGCGGCGATGGTGAGGATGCCGGCAAGGAGAGCGAAGAGCAGTTCGAGCATGGCGCACTCGCGAGGGAGGTCACGAGGGCAGTTCGGGCGCGGTGGGGTGGTCGTTACGCACCGTCACGCCTTCGTGACGGGGCCGAATCTCGGCCATGACGATGTGGAAGCAGCCGTGGCTTCCAGCGTCTGCGACCCCCAAACACAAAACGACCCGGAGGGGGGCATCCCGTCCGGGTCGCTGGAGGTCCTTGGGAGGTTTAAGCAAAACCGTATGTGAGCTTTATAGGGAGGAAGTTTTTCCGCCTGATGTTGTGCTTTGTTTCAATTGTTTCGTCGGCGGTAACACTTCCGTGTCCCGGGGTGGGGCCGCCTGGCGGGCCTCAACCCTTTGAAATCGTTGCCTCAGGCGGCGAAACGCTCGACGCCGGCGCCTTTAAGCAATTCGGCCAATTGCTTGCGGGCGTAGAACATCCGCGTCTTCACGGTGCTCTGGGGGATGCCGATGATCTGCCCGACCTCCTCCACCGACTTCTCGTGGTAGTAGACGAGGTTGATGATCTCGCGATGCGCGGGCGACAGCTTCTGCACGCAGGCGCGCAGGATGGCGCTGGTGTCGCTGCGGTCGAGCGAGGTCTCGGGCGTGTCGTTGCCATCAGGAATCTGGCGCACGTCCTCCTGGTCGATGTCCTCGAAGCGGCGCTGGCGCATCGCTGTCAGGGCCTTGAAGCGGGCGATCGAGAGCAGCCAGGTCGAGACCTGCGAGCGGCCCTGGAACTGGCCGGCGGTCCGCCACACGTCCAGAAACACCTGGCTGACCAGGTCTTCCGCCGCGGTGGCGTCGCGCACGATGCGCAGGATGAAGCGGTACACCCGCACATTGTGCCGGCAGTAAAGGATGTGCATGGCCGTCCGGTTACCGTCGGCAATGCTTTCGAGGAGCATGTCGTCCGAGGTCGCCTGAGCGGCGATGATGCTCTGGCTGGCTTGGGCGTTGATGGCGATGACGTTCCGCATGGACTTGGCTCCCCGTAGCGCCGCAACCGAGCGGCGTTTCCTTGGACCAAAGTGTTAATGAGCCAACGTTTCGGGACGTCTGCACGAAAAGCGGAAAATGGTTTCGTGCGCCGCCAAATTGTTTCGTCGAAGGGGGCGCGACGAAACATTCGGGGCAAAAAGCCGTGGAATTTCAATGTACGGAAAATACGGGTGTGGGGATTTGGCGGCGCCCTGAGCAGTCAGGAACGTATTTCCGGGTCTTGCGTTCGGTCGCGCTGCACCCACCGATGTCGTTCCAGATGGGCGCTCCGTGAAGCTCCATCCGGGCTACGGCACCGCGCTCCGCCGCCCGCCCTCTACGCCTTCTCGCCCTGCGGCGAGAACAGATAGCCGCCGCCGCGGATGGTGCGGATCACGGCCGGCTTGGCCGGATCGGGCTCGATCTTGCGGCGGATGCGCATGATGCGCAGGTCGACGGCGCGGTCGAAGGCTTCGGCGTCGCGCGCATTGGCGAGTTCGAGCAGGCGCTCGCGCGACAGCACGCGCTTGGGATTGGCCGCGAACACTTTCAACAGCCCGAATTCGGATGCGGTCAGCGGGTGCTCGTTGCCCTCGTCGTCGCGCAAGGCCTGGGCTTCGAGATCGAGCCACTTGGTCCCGAACCGTACCAGCTGCTCCTTGTCGGACTTCGCCGCCGCCTCGGGCGCGGCCGCCTTGGCCGGCACGCTCCGGCGCAGCACCGAGCGGATGCGCGCCATCAGCTCGCGCAGCTCGCAGGGTTTTGCCACGTAATCGTCGGCGCCGAGCTCGAGCCCGACGACGCGGTCGATCGGGCTCGCGGTCGCCGTGAGCATGATGACCGGCACGTTGATGCGGCTCTTGAGGTCGCGGATGATCGAGAGGCCGTCCTCCTCGGGCATGTTGAGGTCGAGCACGACGAGATCCGGCATGCTGCCCTGGATCGCGGCGCGCAAGCTCTTGCCGCCGTCGCACAGCGTCACGGTGAAGCCGTGCATCTTGAGATAATCGCCGACCATCTCCCGGGCCGGGGCTTCGTCGTCGACGATCATGATGTGCTGGCTTTGGGTCATGGTCTCTTGATCACGGCATTTCGGTCGCGGGGAGGGCGATGGTGAAGGTCGAGCCCTTGCCGGGCCCATCGCTGTCGGCGGTCACCTCACCGCCGTGCATGTCGATGATGCGCTTGACGATGGAGAGGCCAAGCCCCGTCGAGCTCTCGCCGGCGGTCGGCTTGGCCGACAGCCGCTGGAACCGGCCGAACAGGCGGCCGAGATCCTCCGGCGACAGGCCGGCGCCCTCGTCGCTGACGCGGACGATGGTGTCGCCGCCCTCATGGCTGACGGCGACGTCGATCTTGCCGCCGATCGGCGAATATTTGATGGCGTTGCTGATGAGATTGTCGATGGCTTCGCGGATGCGGTCGGTGTCGCACATGGTAACGATGTTGGCCGGTGCGATGACGCTGATCGCCTGCTGCTTGTTGACGGCCAGCGGCTGGTTGGCCTCGGCGACCTCCTTGACCAGGGCCGCGACGTCGACCGGCTCGCGGCGGATGGTGATGTCGAAGGCGTCGGCCATCGCGTCCGAGATCAGGTGGTCGACCATCGTGGTCAGCCGCTTCGTCGCATCGCGGATGTGATCGACCTGGGCGACCACGCCGCTTTCCGAGGCGCCGGTCGAGATCAGCTCCTTCAGCATCTCGGTGCGGCCGAGGATGACGCCGAGCGGGTTCTTCAGATCGTGGGCGACGGTGCCCAAAATCTCGTTCTTGAAACCATTGGCGCGCTGCAGCCGCAGCCATTGCGCGGAGAGGCGGCGATTGGCCTGCATCAATGCGCGGGTGCGCTGGGCGACGCGGTCCTCAAGCTGGGTGTTGGCGTCCTGCAGCTGCTGGTAGAGGATGACGTTGTCGAAGGCGATCGAGAGCCGGGAGGAGAAGATCTCGACCAGCGAGCGGTCGGTCTCGGACAATTCGCGCTCGGCCTGCAAGAGCACCACGACCTCGCGGCCGGATCCGGTGCGCAGATAGATCACGCTGCGATGGTCGGCGAACTCGTTCTTGCGGCGCTGGAACGCCGCCTCCACCATCTCGCGCAGATCGGGGTCGAGCGCCTTCGACGTCGTGGTGCCGATGAAGCGGCTGTAGCAGCCGCTGCCGGCGAGCACCGAGAGCTCGGGATCGATGCCGCCATTGTCGCGCAGGACCAGGATGCCGGCGCAGTCGACGTTGAGCAGCGAGGCGAGCTGGGTCAGCACGCCCTCGGCGAGCCGCTGCATCGACTTGAAATCGTACAGCGTCGACGCCGCATCGATGATGATCTCGAGCCCCCGCCTTGTCTGCACCATGCGCTCGAGCTGCTGATAGGAGCGCAGCGCCGCGGTCAGCGAAGTGAACAGCTTGTCGGCGGTGAGCTCGGTCTTGGCCTTGTAGTCGTTGATGTCGTACTGCACGATCACGCGCCGCTCCGGCGCCTGGCCGGGCTGGCCGGTGCGCAGGATGATGCGCACGGTCTCGTTCTTGATCTCGTTGCGGATGAACTCGACCAGCTCGAGGCCGGCGACGTCGGTCTCCATGATGACGTCGAGCAGCACGGCGGCGATGTCGCCGTGCTCGGCCATCAGCTTGCGGCCTTCCGCCGCGGAATAGGCCGACAGGATCTCCAGGCTCTGGCCGTTCAGGCTGTAATCCGAGAGGGCAAAACGGGTGCCGTCATGCACCGCCGGATCGTCGTCGATGACGGCGATCTTCCATTTCCGGGCGTTGCTATCCTCCGACGCGGTACCGGTGTCGTCGATCAGGTGGAGGACATCGTCCTGTTCGGCCATTGAGAAGTCCCGTCGCTTTCTGTGCTTTGCGCGCCGCCCTTGGCGATGCGGGGCATGATAATGCGAAAAGTAGTGCCTTGTCCCAGCTTGGATTCCAGCATCATGCGGCCGCCGAGCTGCTGGGTGACGAGGTTATAGACGATATGCAGGCCAAGTCCCGTGCCGCCTTCATTGCGCCGGGTGGTAAAGAAAGGGTCAAAGGCCTGGCGCTGCACGTCAGGGGTCATGCCGGCCCCGTCGTCGGTGAAGCTGAGCTCGATGTCGTCGGCCCCGCGCGGCCGCGCCGAGATCGTGATCGTGCCGGCGCGCCCGTCGGCGAAGGCGTGGTTGGCGGCGTTGAGGAAGAGGTTGGTCAGGATCTGGCCATAGGAGCCCGGATAGCCGTCGAGCAACAGGCCCTCGGGCACGTCGACCTCGAGCGTGATCGGCGAGCGCTTCAGGACCGGCCTGAGGCTTGCAATGATCTGGTCGGTGGCCTCGCTGAGCGAGAATTGCCGCCGCTCGGCATGGGAGCGGTCGACCGCGACCTGCTTGAACGACTGGATCAGCTCGCCGGCGCGCTGCAGGTTGGCGACCAGCTGCTGCGAGGCATCGCGCGAGGACTGCACGAACTCCTCCAGCTGCGAACGGCGCAGGCCGCCCTCGCCCTTGAGCTGGGCCTCGAAGATCTCGGTGCGGCGGGCGAAGCTGGAGGCAACGGTCAGGCTGATGCCGATCGGGTTGTTGACCTCGTGGGCGACGCCGGCGACGAGGCCGCCGAGCGCCGCCAGCCGCTCGGCGTCGATCAGATTCTGCTGCGCGGTATTGAGCTCGAGCAGCGCGCTTTCGGCCTTCTCCTTGGAGGCGCGCAGCTCGTCCTCGGTCTGGCGCTTGGCGATCGCGTTCTCGCGGAATACCTCCACGGCGCGCGCCATGGCGCCGACCTCGTCGCGCGCCTTGGTGCCCTGCACCTCGCGGTCGAGATCGCCGAGCGTGATCGCGCGCATCGCGGTCATGATCTGTTGCAGCGGCAGCCGGATCGACAGCGCGATCATCACGCCGGCGGTGAGGATGATGCCGAGGAAGATCACCGCGATCGACAGCACCCGCCGTGAGATATCCGCCAGCGTGCGGTCGAACGTCTCCTGCGCCTTCTGCTCGCGCTGGCGCATCATGGTCGAGAGGTCGTCGATGGCGCCGATCGCCTCGGCCTGGCTGGCGTCGATGGTGTTGCGCAGCAGCTCGGTGCGGCTCGCGAGCTGCTCGGAGAGTTTTGCAAAGCCCTCGCGCAGCGCGGCGGTGCGGGCCCCGAGCCGCTGCAGCGCCATGCGCTGGAGATCGTTGTCGGCGAGATCGATCATCACGGGGATGGTCTTCTCGATCGTCTCGGTGTTGCGGCGGGCGTCATCGGCCGCGCCCGTCGACAGCGACAGATAATAGGAATTGGCCGCCACCAGCATCGCGGTGAAGGCCTCGCGGGACTTCCCTAGCGAGGGCCAGATCAGCGCGTCGCGATGGCCGGTGGCGCCTTCGATGATGGAATAGAGGCCCGCCATGTCCCGGGCCGGACCCTGCACCTGCTCCTCATAGGTCTTGGCGATGGTGGCCTGCACACTGCGCAGCTCGCCGAAGCCGTTGAGGAAGCGGTCGGTGGTGCGCTCCAGCTCCTCGACCGACCCCGACAGCATCGGGTCCTTGGCGGCGCGGTTACTCAGCGTGCCCAGCACCGCCTCGCGCAGCAGCAGGATCTCGGCGAACAGGTCCGGGCTCGGCTGGTTGATGTAGCGGTGGATCAGATTGTGCAGGCGTCCGGTCTCGCTTTCGAGCAGCGCCAGGATGCGATCGGATTCGCGCACCTGGCGGACGTCGTCCCAGGCCGAGCCCAGCACCTGCGCGCCGTTCCAGATCATGGCGACCAGCACCACGACCACGGCGGAGTTCAGCGCGGCGATCGACAGGATGCGCCAGCGGATCGGCACCGCTCGCAGCACGCCGACGAGACGTGCGCGCAGCCGACCGATCGGGCCGGCCGGCCGCTCCGCGTGCTCGTGATGTCCAAGTGCAGCCAACGCGGCTCACTCCACCTTGCGAATGCGTTCGATCAGCGCGGCCGCCGCGGGATCGCGCCCGGCCTTGGCATAGATCGCCGCCATCGCGTCCTCGAACGGCTTGCGGTCGATGTCCCTGATGATGGTGACGCCGGCCTCCTCTGCCTTACGCTGTGACTGCTCCTCGAGGTCGCGCCATTTCTCGCGCATGAACCGGCTGGAGCGCTGCGCGGCCTCGCGGAAGATATTCTGGTCGTCCGGCGACAGGCTCTGCCAGGCCTTCAGCGAGATCACCAGCACCTCGGGGCTCATCGTGTGCTCGGTCAGCGTGTAGTGGCCGGCATGCTTGTAATGGTCCGTCGTCACGAAGGATGGCCAATTGTTCTCGGCGCCGTCGACCAGATGATGGGCGAGCCCGGTCAGCACCTGCCCATAGGGCATCTCGACCGGCTCGGCTCCGAGCGCGCGGATCATCTGGCTCATCAACTCCGACTGCTGCACCCGGATCCGCAATCCCTTGAGATCCGCGATGCTCTTCACCGGGCGGACACCGTTGTAGATCGAGCGCGCGCCGGAATCGTAAAAGGCGAGCCCGACGAAGCCATAGGGCTCGAAACTATCAAGGATCTCGCTGCCGACAGGCCCGTCCAGCACCTTCTGCATGTGCTCGATGGACCGGAACAGGAACGGCATAGCGAGCACGTTCATCGCGGGAACGAAGTTGCCGATCAGCGCCACGTTGGTCCGGTTGAGGTCGATCGCGCCGACCCGGGTCTGCTCAATGGTCTCCTTTTCCTCGCCGAGCTGACGGGAGTGGAACACCTTGATCTCGTGACGGCCCTGGGTGCGCTCGGCGATCAGGGCGCCCATGTAGCGCAGCGCCTGGACGGTCGGGTAATCCTCGGTCTGGGTATCGGCGGCGCGAAATTCGCGCGCAACGGCGCCCGTCGCCCGCATGCCCATCGAGACTGCGGCGAGCAAAAGCGCGACGAAGATTACCCCGGTCCGCGAGAGTTCGGCACGGTTTAGCACTGGCACACTCAACCCCTCAGTGGTGGAGTCTATGGCGGGGGCAAAAGGTTCAATGCAATCTAGCAGATGGTCGGGGGAAGACCATCCCGCCGCGGGGGCTGGGATCGATTGTGCGGCGCGGCCGCCGTTCATTCACGGTTGAAACCGGCTATGCCGCGCCTTAAGCAGGGCGGCCGCCTTGTCGACCGCGGCGTGGGAAGAGCCATCGCAATGCCAGCCTTGCGCGTTCTACGAATCGTCGCCGCCCTCGCGGCCTTCTCATCGGCTTTCTCATGGGCTGTCCCTGCGGGCGCCGCCACCGACATCGCGCTGTGGCACGCGATGTCCGGCGAGCTCGGCCGGCAGCTCGAAAAGCTCGCCTCCGATTTCAACGCCTCGCAGTCCGATTACCGAATCGTGCCCGCTTACAAGGGCAACTACACCGAGACGGTGACCGCCGCGATCTTCGCGTTCCGTTCGCGCAGCCAGCCCGCCATCGTCCAGGTCAACGAGGTCGCCACGGCCACCATGACCGCGGCCAAGGGCGCGATCTATCCGGTGTTCACTTTGATGCGCGACCAGGGCGAGCCGTTCTCGCTCGCCGACTATTTGCCGGCGGTCTCCGGTTATTACACCGACGCGGCCGGCAATCTGTTGTCGTTCCCGTTCAATTCCTCGACGCCGATCCTCTACTACAACAAGACCATGTTCCGCGACGCCGGCCTCGATCCGGAGGCGCCGCCGAAGACCTGGCCGGCCCTGGGGCTCGCGGCACAGCGCCTGCGCGACCGCGGCGCTGCGTGCGGCTTCACCACGTCCTGGCCCTCATGGATCCATGTCGAGAATTTTTCCGCCTTCCACAATCTGCCGGTGGCGAGCCGGGCGAACGGCTTTGCCGGGCTGGATGCGGAATTGACCATCAACAATCCCACCCTGGTGCGCCACGTCGCCCAGCTTGCCGAATGGCAGAAGACCAAGGTGTTCGACTATGGCGGACGCGGACAGGCCGCCGAGCCGCGCTTCCAGAACGGCGAATGCGGCATCTTCATCGGTTCCTCGGCAACGCGCGCCGACATCAGGGCGAATTCGAAGTTCGAGATCGGCTACGGCATGATGCCGTATTGGCCCGACGTGAAGGACGCGCCGCAGAACTCGATCATCGGCGGCGCCACGCTGTGGGTGCTGCGCGACCGGCCGCGCGAGGAGTACAAGGGCGTGGCGCGGTTCTTCGCCTACCTGTCGCAGCCCGGCGTGCAGGCGGCCTGGCACCAGAACACCGGCTATTTGCCGATCACCCGCGCCGCCTCCGAGCTGACGCGCGCGCAAGGCTTCTACGAGCGCAATCCGGGCTCGGCGATCTCGTTCGAGGAGATCACGCTGCATCGGCCGACGGAGAATTCGAAGGGCATCCGCCTCGGCTCCTTCGTGCTGATCCGCGGCGCGATCGAGGACGAGCTGGAGCAGGCCTTTGCCGGCCACAAGAGCGCGCAATCAGCCCTCGATTCCGCCGTCGAGCGCGGCAACAAGCTGCTCCGCCAGTTCGAGCGCGCCAGCCCGGACCGGTAGCGTGGAGCGATTGAACACCGCTGCAGCCGCGCGGGCGGTGCGCTCCCTCCCCCGCCTGCGGGGGAGGGTTGGGGAGAGGGCTCTCTCCACAATGGGACAATCCCCTAGAGGAGAAAGCCCCCACCCGGCGCTTCGCGCCGACCTCCCCCGCAAGCGGGAGAGGTGCACCGCCTGCTCGGTTCGCACTGAATCAATGAAGCTCATATCGTTGAGCTATCCCAAATGATCTCCGCTCCATTGCAGGGGTTGCCAGACCTCCTCGACGCCGAAAGCTTCCGCGCCTTTCGCGCCGCTCCCTCACATTGGCTGCCGATCGCGCTCGACATCGCGCGCAGCCATGGTCTCGATACCAGCACGCCGCATGTGTTTGTAACCGGCACCAATCTCGTGGTCGGGCTTGGCGAACAACTGATCCTGAAGATCTTCCCGCCGCTGCTCCGCGCCCAGTTCGTCTCCGAGCGCGGCTCGCTTGCGCAGCTCAAAGGCCGTCTCGATCTGCCGATCCCGGAGATCGTCGCGGAAGGTGAGCATGACGGCTGGCCCTATCTCGTCATCACGCGGCTATCAGGCGCGCTCGGCTCGGAGGTCTGGCCCTCATTGCCGGAAGCGCAGAAGGAGCGTGTGCTGCGCCAGATCGGCGAGACCATCGCCGCCGTGCAGCGCGCGCCGCTCGGCCCGCTCGCGCAGATCGAGCCGCGCTGGGACGATTTCATGCGCGGACAGATGCGGGGCTGCCGCGCGCGTCATACCCGTCTCGGCCTCGCGCCAAAATTTCTCGCCGGCCTCGATGATCTCCTGCGCGATGCGGAAAAGCTGATCCCCATGGACGCGCCGCCGGTGATCCTGATCGGCGAATACATTCCCGAGAATTTTCTGCTCGCCTGCGATGATGACCAATGGTCGCTCGCCGGCCTGTTCGACTTTGGCGACGTGCTGGCGGGATGGCGCGACTACGACCTGCTCGGCCCCGGCGCCTTCATGGCGGCGGGCCGGCCGGGGAGGGTGAAGAGCCTGCTCGAAGGCTTTGGCTATCCGAAGCCGGATTTCGCGCTCAAGCGCCGCCTGATGGCCCTGATGCTGCTGCACCGCGCCAGCGACCTCAACAGCCACATCTGCATCGAGGGCTGGCAGGAGAGGGCCGATGATTTGGTCGAATTGCAGGAACTGATCTGGGCCACCTGATCGAGCCACGGCTCTGATTAGAAGGCGGGCGACTGTTGGTCATCGCCTATAAAATGAGCAAATCCGCATCTTTGTATGCAATGTGAAGAGCCGAGGCGAAGGTCGCACATAGGTCAGAATCTAAATTATTGTTTTAAAATTAGTTACTTAGATCGATCGTAAGCGCTTCTTAACCCTTGGCACGAACCTTGCGAATCCAGTTCCAACCAAACCCTTTGCGTTGGAGCCATTTCATGAAGCGCCGCGATTTCCTCAAGTCCGTGTCCGGATTGGCCGCCGGAGCGGCGCTTCCGGCGATGCCGTCCGTGATCTCCACCGCCTATGCCGACGCGCGCTCGGAGACGCTGCTGATCGTCTCGGAGGGCGGACCGAACAATCTCGACATTCACGGCATCGGCACCAACGTGCCCGGCTATGAGGTGTCGTGGAATTGCTACGACCGCCTGATCAGCCACGAGATGAAGGTCGGCCCCGGCGGCGTGCCCTATTACGACCGCGACAAGTTCAAGGGCGAGCTCGCCGAGGACTTCAAGATCGACGACATGTCGGTCACCTTCAAGCTGCGTAAGAACGCCAAATTCCACGACGGCACGCCCGTCACCGCCAAGGACGTGAAATGGTCGCTCGACCGCGCCGTCAGCGTCGGCGGCTTCCCGACCTTCCAGATGAGCGCGGGTTCGCTGACCAAGCCCGAGCAGTTCGTCGTGATCGACGATTATACCGTGCGCGTCGACTTCCTGAAGAAGGACAGGCTCACGATCCCCGATCTCGCCGTGATCGTGCCCTGCATCGTCAACTCGGAGCTGGTGAAGAAGAATGCCAGCGAGAAGGATCCCTGGGGCCTCGAGTTTACAAAACAGCAAACCGCAGGCTCCGGCGCCTACAAGGTGACGAAGTGGACCGCCGGCACCGAAGTCATCATGGAGCGCAACGACGATTGGGCGTGTGGTCCGCTGCCGAAGATCAAGCGCGTGATCTGGCGCATGGTGCCGCAGGCCGGCAACCGCCGCGCACTGCTGGAGCGCGGCGACGCCGACATCTCCTACGAGCTGCCCAACAAGGACTTCCAGGAGATGAAGGCGAACGGCAAGCTCAACGTGGTGTCGCTGCCGTTCTCCAACGGCATCCAGTATATCGGCATGAACGTCACCAAGCCGCCCTTCGACAATCCGAAGGTGCGTCAGGCCGTCGCCTACGCGCTGCCCTATCAGAAGATCATGGACGCCGTGATGTTCGGCCTCGCCAACCCGATGTTCGGGGCGCCCAAGGACAAACCGACCGAAGTCGCCTGGCCGCAGCCGCACAAGTTCAACACCGACGTGGACAAGGCGAAGGCGCTGCTGGCTGAGGCGGGTTATGCCAACGGCTTCGAGACCACGATCTCGTTCGACCTGAATTTCGCAGGCGTCAACGAGCCGCTCTGCGTGCTGGTGCAGGAATCTCTCGCGCAGATCGGCATCAAGACCACCATCAACAAGGTGCCCGGCGCCAACTGGCGCACCGAACTCAACAAGAAGGAGATGCCGCTCTTCACCAACGTGTTCTCGGGCTGGCTCGATTACCCCGAATACTTCTTCTACTGGTGCTATCACGGCAACAATTCCGTCTTCAACACCATGAGCTACAAGTCGGCCGAGATGGACAAGCTCATCGACGGCGCGCGCACCGCGGCCGCGAGCGGCGACAAGGCAGCCTACGATGCCGACGTGAAGGGCTTCGTCGATCTCGCCTTCACCGACATCCCGCGCATCCCGCTCTACCAGCCCTTCGTCAACGTCGCGATGCAGAAGAACATCAGCGGCTATCAATACTGGTTCCACCGGAGGCTGGACTATCGCGCGCTCGTGAAGGGGGTGAGTAACAAGTAGAGCTAGGCACCGCATATGGCGTTCAGAAGCTTATCGGCTTGCTCCGTTCGCCTCTCCCGCTTGCGGGGGAGGCCGACGTGCTCGGAGAGCGCGGCGGGTGGGGGCTCTCTCCACACGAAGAATCCCTGTGCTGAAGCACCCCCACCCCAACCCTCCCCCGCAAGCGGGAGAGGGGGCGCAGTTCGACCTGTTGCGTCATCTCCTCTCATCAGGAGCATCCCATGCTGACCATGATCGGCAAGCGCCTGATGTTCGCGATCCCCTCGCTGATCGGCGTGGTCATCGTCACCTTCCTGCTGACGCGCGCGCTGCCGGGCGATCCCGCGGCCTATTTCGCCGGTCCCGCCGCAACCAAGGAAGCCGTCGAGCAGATCCGCAAGAAACTCGGTCTCGACAAGCCACTGATCGAGCAGTTCTTCCGCTACACCAACGATCTCGCCCATGGCGATTTCGGCAACTCGTTGACGACCGGCCAGCCGGTCGCGGCCGAAATCCGCAACCGCTTGCCGGCCTCGGCCGAGCTGACACTGCTCGGCCTCGTCGTCTCCATCGTCATCGCCATCCCGCTCGGCGTGCTCGCGGCAACACGGCCGGGATCGTGGGTCGATCATCTCTGTCGCATCACGACGACAGCGGGCGTCTCGCTGCCGGTGTTCTTCACCGGCCTCGTGCTGGTCTACGTCTTTTATTTCCGGCTCGGCTGGTCTCCCGCGCCGCTCGGGCGCCTCGACGTGTTTTACAGCGCGCCGCCGACGGTGACGGGCTTCTATCTGGTCGACACCCTGCTCGCGCGCGACCTCAAGGCGTTTCGTTCTGCGCTGAGCCAGCTCATCCTGCCGGCAACGACGCTTGCGATCTTCTCGCTGGCGCCAATCGCGCGCATGACGCGCGCCTCGATGCTGGCGGTGCTGGCATCCGAATTCGTCCGCACCGCGCGCGCCAGCGGCCTGTCGCCGGCGACCGTCATCGTGACCTACGCCTTCCGCAACGCCATGCTGCCCGTCATCACCACGCTCAGCATGGTGTTCTCGTTCCTGCTGGGCGCCAACGTGCTGGTCGAGAAAGTGTTCGCCTGGCCCGGCATTGGCTCCTATGCGGTGGAAGCGCTGATCTCGTCGGACTTCGCGCCGGTGCAGGGTTTTGTCCTCACCATGGCGGTGATGTACGTGCTGCTCAATCTCGTGATCGACATCCTCTACGGCGTGATCGATCCGCGCGTGCGGCTGGAAGGGTAGGGGGACTCCATGAGCTCCGTTGCGCCTGCTGTTGAACCCGTCGGTCCCGCCCGCACGTCAGGGCTTACCGCAATCCTCGAACAGACCCGCTACGTTCTCAGCGAGAACAAGGTCACCGGCTTTGCCTTCGCGCTATTGATCCTGATCCTCGCGGCCGCGATCTTCGGCCCGTATGTGGTGCCCTATGATCCACTCGCGTCGGACACCGCTGCCGCGCTAAAACCGCCCTCCGCCGCGCACTGGTTCGGCACCGATCAGCTCGGCCGCGACATCTTCAGCCGCGTCGTCGTGGCGACGCGGCTCGACACGTTCATCGCAATCGCCTCCGTCGCGCTGGTGTTCTTGATGGGCGGCCTCGCCGGCATCGCGGCCGGTTACTTTGGCGGCTGGACCGATCGCATCGTCGGCCGCATCGCCGACACCATCATGGCCTTTCCGCTGTTCGTGCTCGCCATGGGCATCGTCGCCGCGCTCGGCAATACCGTGCAGAACATCATCCTCGCCACCGCCATCGTGAACTTCCCGCTCTATGCCCGCGTCGCGCGCGCCGAGGCCAATGTCCGGCGCAATGCCGGCTTCGTGCAGGCCGCGCGCCTCTCCGGCAACGGCGAATTCCGCATCCTGCTGGTGCACATCCTGCCGAACATCATGCCAATCATGATCGTGCAGATGTCGCTGACCATGGGCTATGCCATCCTCAACGCCGCCGGCCTCTCCTTCATCGGCCTCGGCGTCCGCCCGCCGACGGCGGAATGGGGCATCATGGTCGCCGAAGGCGCGGGCTTCATGGTGTCAGGCGAATGGTGGATCGCGCTCTTCCCCGGCCTCGCGCTGATGATCGCCGTGTTCTGCTTCAACCTCCTCGGCGACGGCCTGCGCGACATCGTCGATCCCCAGCGGAGGACGTGATGGACAATTTCTGTCCAAAATTCCGTAACGATTCCAACGCCATTCTACTGTGCATGGGGTTGTTTTCGGGTTTCTTGATCGGCAGGCCCGCATGACCACCCAGCCCCTGCTCGACGTCCAGGACCTCACGGTCGAATTCACCACTCGCCGCGGCATCGTCAAAGCCGTGCAGCACGTCAACATTTCCGTCGCCAAGGGCGAGACGCTGGCCATCGTCGGCGAGTCCGGCTCCGGCAAGTCGGTGACCTCATATGCGGTGATGCGCATCCTCGACCGTGCGGGCCGCATCGCCGAGGGCTCGGTGATGTTCTCCGGCATCAACGTCAAGGCCGCGAGCGAAGACCAGATGCGCGATTTGCGCGGCCGCGAAGTCTCGATGATCTTCCAGAACCCGCGTGCGGCGCTGAACCCGATCCGCAAAGTCGGCGACCAGATCGAGGACGTGTTGCGCACCCATGTGCAGCAGGCCCAGGTCGCTGACCGCGGCGAGAAGGCGATCGAGGCGCTGGAGCAGGTCAAGATCGCCCGCCCGCGCGAGCGCTACCACGCCTATCCGTTCGAGCTGTCGGGCGGCATGTGCCAGCGCGTCGTCATCGCGCTCGCGCTTGCCTGCAATCCGCAGCTGCTGATCGCGGACGAGCCGACGACCGGTCTCGACGTCACCACGCAGAAGGCGGTGATGGATCTGATCGTCGAGCTGACGAAACGCCGCGCGATGTCGACCATCCTGATCACCCACGATCTGGGCCTCGCCGCCGCCTATTGCGACCGCGTCGTGGTGATGGAGAAGGGCCGCGTGGTCGAGACCGCCAACGCCGCAGACATCTTTGCCAATCCGCAGCATCCCTACACAAAAAAGCTGATGCGCGCGACGCCGCGGCTCGGGGTGAGCTTGCGGGATTTGTTGCCGGAGGAAGAGGGTGCCGCGCCCGCGGTGCCCGCCGAGTCGGCCCCGGCCGCCGCAGCGAGTGCAGAGAGCCAGAAGCCCCTCCTCCTCGTCGACAAGCTCGTCAAGGAATATCCCCGCCAGGGCGCTACCGCCGTGCTCGGCAAACTGTTCGGCCGCAAGCCGCCCGTGGAGCCGGACGTCTTCCGCGCCGTCGACGGCATCAGCTTCTCGATCAGCCATGGTGAGAGCGTCGGCCTCGTCGGCGAGTCCGGCTGCGGCAAATCGACGACGTCGATGATGGTGATGCGCCTCTTGGACCAGACCTCCGGCCTGATTCAGTTCGACGGCGAGGACATCTCCGGCATCGCGCCATCAGCTTTTGCCCGGATGCCGCAGCGCAGCCGCATCCAGATGGTGTTCCAGGATCCGACCGACAGCCTCAACCCGCGCTTCACCGCCGCCCGCGCCATCGCCGACCCGATCCTGCAGCTTGGCGACATCAGGGGACGCGATGCGCTGCGCGCGCGCTGTGAGGAACTGGCGACCATGGTCGGCCTGCCGCACAATCTTCTGGACCGCTTCCCGCACCAATTGTCTGGCGGCCAGAAGGCCCGCGTCGGCATCGCCCGCGCCATCGCGCTGCACCCGAAGCTGGTCATCCTGGACGAGCCGACGGCGGCGCTGGACGTTTCGGTGCAGGCGGTCGTGCTGAACCTGCTTCAGGACCTCAAGGCGCGGCTAGGTATGAGCTATCTGTTCGTCTCGCATGATTTGAATGTGGTGCGCTTGCTGTGCGATCGTGTCATTGTGATGCGGACGGGACGGATCGTCGAGGAAGGCACTTCCGAGCAGGTGCTCGGCGATCCCCAAGACGACTATACCAAGGAACTGCTGACGGCGATCCCGCATCCGCCGTTGCCGACACATTGATTGCTGGGACGCGTGATGGCCGAACCGTTGGACGATTATATCGACGCCTTATCGAAAGCGCTGGCACTGCCGGTCGAGGAAGCCTGGCGGCCAGCGGTGCGCGCCAATCTCGAAGTCTCGCTGCGGCTTGGCCGCATGGTCGACGAATTCGCGCTGCCGGACGAGACCGAGCCGGCACCGATCTTCACGGCCTAATGCCGCCATGACCAGCAAGCCAGAGATGACGGCCGCCGAGATCGCCAGCGCGGTTGCGACCCGCAAAATGTCCGCGCTCGATGCCACGGAAGCCGCGCTCGCGCGCATCAAGCAGCATGACGGCATCCTCAATTCCTTCACCGATATCACCGCCGATCGCGCCCGCACGAAGGCACGCGCGGTCGATGCCGACATCGCCGCCGGCAAGGACGTCGGCCCGCTCGCCGGCGTGCCCTTCGCGGTGAAGAACCTGTTCGATGTTGCTGGCCTGCCGACACGCGCCGGCTCGAAGATCAACCGCGACCGCGCACCCGCCAAGCGCGATGCGATGCTGATCGAGCGCATGGAAGCCGCCGGCGCCGTGCTCGTCGGCGCGCTCAACATGGGCGAATACGCCTACGACTTCACCGGCGAGAACGTCCATGACGGTCCCTCGCGCAATCCGCATGATACGACGCGGATGACCGGCGGCTCCTCCGGCGGCTCGGGCAGCGCCGTCGGCGGCGCGCTGGTGCCGATTGCCCTCGGCTCGGATACCAATGGCTCGATCCGCGTGCCGTCCTCGTTCTGCGGCATCTTCGGCCTGAAGCCGACCTATGGAAGGCTGTCGCGGGCGCGCTCGTTCCCCTTCGTCGCGAGCCTCGATCATCTCGGTCCGTTCGCACGCTCCGCCGCCGATCTCGCGCTCGCCTATGACGTCATGCAGGGCCCGGACACGGAGGATAGCGCCTGCACGACGCGCGGGCTCGAGCCGACGCTGCCGCTGATCGCCAATCCGGTGTCGGATTTGCGCATCGCGATCGCCGGCGGGTATTTCCAGAAGAACGTGTTCCCGGAAGCCGTCGAAGCCGTCAGCCGCGTTGCCAAGGCGCTCGGCGCAACGCGAGTCGTCGACGTGCCCGAGGCGGCGCGCGCTCGCGCCGCGGCCTATGTCATCACCACCACCGAAGGCGCCTCGCTGCATCTCGACCGCTTGCGCCAGCGCCCGAACGATTTCGATCCGGCGGTGCGCGACCGGCTGATCGCCGGCGCCATGGTGCCGTCGCCGCTGGTCGACCGCGCGCAGAAATTCCGCCGCTGGTACCGCGCGCAGCTCGCCGAGATCTTCAAATCGGTCGATGTGCTGCTGGCGCCGGCAACGCCCTGCACCGCGCCAAAGCTCGGCCAGGTGAACTTCAATCTCGACGGCGTCGAGCTGCCGGTACGTGCCAATATCGGCGTCCACACCCAGCCGATCTCCTTCATCGGCCTGCCGGTGGTGGCAGTTCCGGTGCCGCTCGAGCCGCTGCCGATCGGCGTGCAGATCATCGCCGCGCCCTGGCGCGAGGACATCGCACTCCGTGTCGCCTACGCGCTGGAAAAGATGGGCGTCGCCGCCGCGCCCGCGCCAAGGGGACTTTGAGAGGAATTTGAGATGGAGATCGATCTCCCCGACGTGATTGCGGAAGTCAGAGCCGCGTTCGACCGTTATGAGCAGGCCCTGGTCAGCAATGACGTCGCCGTGCTCGGCGAGCTGTTCCGCAACGACCCCCGCACGCTGCGCTATGGCATCGGCGAGAACCTCTACGGCTATGAGGCGATCTCGGGCTTCCGCGCCGCGCGCTCACCCGTCGGCCTCAATCGCCGCACTGCCAGGACGGTCATCACCAGCTATGGCCGCGACACCGCCGTGGCCTCCACTCTGTTCTATCGCGACACGGCGCCCGGCAAGGTCGGCCGGCAGATGCAGACCTGGGTTCGTTTTCCCGAGGGCTGGCGCGTCGTCGCCGCCCATGTCAGCATCATCGACGAGCCGAAAGAGGCGTGACCGCATGACGCTCGACGATCTTCCGCCAGACGCCGTGCCGGCCGAGCCGGTGGTGCCGCGCGTCGACCGGGCGCAGCCCAGCGTGCACAAGATCACGCGCGCCGAGGAGCTGCGCCTGCAGCTTGCGGACGAGATCGTGCGCGGCGCTCTCGCCCCCGGCGCGCCGCTGGACGAGACCGACATCGCGCGCCGCTTTAACGTCTCGCGGACGCCGGTGCGCGAGGCGCTGCGTCAGCTCGTGGCAAGCGGCCTCGTCGAAGCGCGCGCCCATCGCGGCGCGGTGGTGGCGCAGCCGTCGATCGAGCGGCTGAAAAGCATGTTCGAGGCGATGGCGGAGCTGGAAGCGCTGTGCGCCGGCCTCGCCGCTGAGCGCATGGCAGCGAGCGAGCGACATGGCCTCGAGGCGATCCACGAAGAGCTGCGCGTGCTCAGCTACACCGGTAATCCCGATCGCTTTCACGAGGTCAACGAGCGCTTCCACAACGCGATCTATGCGGGATCGCAGAACGGCTACATCGCCGAGATCACGCTCGCCACCCGCGTCCGCGTGCAGCCGTTCCGCCGCGCCCAGTTCCGCAATCTCGGACGTCTCGCCAAATCGCAAGCCGAGCACGACCGCGTCGTCGTCGCCATCATGCGCGGCGACAAGCAGGGCGCCGCCGCCGCGATGCGCGCGCATATCGAGCTGGTGCGCGGGGAGTATGAGAACTACGCGGTGTCGGTGTAGCGCCGCACGATCGGTGCCGTAGAGTTGGCAAAGCGAAGCGTGCCCACCCTACGAGACCTACGCCTTGGCTGCTTCCTTCATATACGCGCGCCATCCCCCATACGTCGTGATATCGCGCGCATCGCCCAGCACCTCCGGCTCGACGAGAAACCCCTTCACGCTGCGACCATCGGCAAGCCGCACCGTGCCGATCGCCATCGGCGCGGGAATGGCGTTGACGAACTTGCCGAACGCCGACGACGACAGCGACCAGATCTCCAGCTCGATCGCCGCGCCGTTACCGGCTGCAACCCGCAGCATGCCCGGCTTCGGCGGCGTGGTCTGAAGCGCGAAGAGCTTGTAGTCGGGTGCGGTTTTGGTCGCCTCGATCAGCGTGGCATTCAGCGCCGTCAGTTCACCGTTGAGAGCCATGCCGGACAGATGTGCACCGACGACCGCGATCGGGATCTCGTCGCCGCTACTTGCCGGCAGAGGCGCGAGCGGTGCCTGCGCCACGCCCCCGGCGCCGAGGCTCAGCTTCGTATCCGCATGGAACATACGCCCGATGCTCGCGAGCAGCGCGTCATGTCCCGCCGGCGCCAGCAGCGTGATGCCGAACGGAATGCCATCGGCGCGCATCGATGCCGGCAACGCCAGGCCGCAGAGGTCGAGCAGGTTGACGAAATTGGTGTAGGTGCCGAGCCGGCTGTTGAGCTCGATCGGGTTGGCGAGCACCTGCGCGGTCGTGTAGGCCGTCGGCGCCGTCGGCAGCACCAGCGCGTCGATGCTCGCAAACGTCCGCTCGGCGATCTTGCGCAGGCCTTGCAGGCGATACAGCGCCGAAAATGTCTCCGCCGCCGTCAGCCGTGCGCCGGCCGCGGTGATCTCGCGCGTCACGGGATGGATCGCATCCGGCGCGGACGCCAGCAGGTCCTTGATCACGAGATAGCGCTCGGCGACCCACGGGCCCTCATAGAGCAGCCGCGCCGTCTCGTAGAACGGCTCGAGGTCGAACTCGACCAGCGTGGCGCCGAGCGCGGTCCAGCGCTTCAGGGCATCGGCGTAGGCGGCCTCCGATGTCTTGTCGCCGAAGAAGATCAGCTGCCCGTTGCGCGGCACCCCAAGGCGCAGGTTTGCGGGAAACGGCGTGATCGGCTGAAGCGGCCGGTCGCGCGAGAACGGATCGGCCGGGTCCGGTCCCGCCATCACCGACAAGGCGAGCGCAGCATCATCCACCGTCAGAGCGAAGACCGAGATGCAGTCGAGCGTTCGGCAGGCCGGCACGAGACCGGCGTTCGAGATCATGCCGAGGCTCGGTTTCAGCCCGACGATGTTGTTGAGCATTGCCGGCACCCGTCCGCTGCCTGCGGTATCGGTGCCGAGCGACAGCGGCACGAGACCGGCGCCGACGGCGACCGCGGAGCCCGAGCTCGATCCGCCGGGCACGAGATCCTCACGGACCGAATTTTTGGGGATGCCGTAGGGCGAGCGCACGCCGACGAGGCCGGTCGCGAACTGGTCGAGATTGGTCTTGCCGATGATGATGGCCCCGGCGGCACGCAGCCGCGCCACCGCGGTCGAGTCGTGCGTCGGCGTGGTGGAGAAGGCCGGGCAGGCCGCGGTGGTCGGAAAGCCGAGCGCGTCGATATTGTCCTTCACCGCGACCGGCACGCCGTAGAGCGGCAGGCCAGCGGCATCCGCGCGCGCGGCAAGCTGCTCGGCCTCCGCGACCGCATCCGCCTCGTCGCGCAGGCTGATGAAGATGGCTGGATCGTTGCGGTCACGGATGCGCTGATAGGTCCGCGCGATGGTCTGTGCCGGCGTCATTGTGCCCGCGCGATGCGCGGCCACAATCGCGGCGATCGTTTCAGGCTGCTCAGCCCCCACCTCAGCCCTCATGGCGATAAAACTCCGGCAATCTGTCCTCGCTCGGAGCGAAGCAAGCGATGTGCCATTGTGTACAATACCGTCGGTCGGACGAATGCTCAGGATATTGTCGATTAATCAATAGCTTGAGATTTATTGGACGAGGTCACGCCGACGCCCCGCGACGGGCATCTGCCCAAATCGTAGGCAATCCAGATCAGGTGAAGCCAGCGAGGATCCGGAGCAGCTGCACCCGGTTGTCCTTGCCGATCTTATCCTCGACATGCCGCTCGTGCTCGGCCGCGAGCCGCTTGAATTTCGCCAGTGCCGTCTCGCCCTGCGCGGTGAGGTGCAGCGCATGGGAACGGCGGTCCGCCTTCGACTTGACCCGCTTGACGTATTTGCGCTGCTCGAGGCTGTCGAGCAGGTGCACCAGCCGGGCGCGCTCGATGCCGAGGCGCTTTGCCACCGCCATTTGCGACAGGCCCGGATTGGCGCCGATCAGCGTCAGCACCGAATATTGCGTCGGCCGGATGTCGACCTCGCCGAGCGTCTTGATGAAGTCCTGGAAAATCCAGATCTGGAAGCGCCGCACCGCGTAGCCGGCGTGCCCGACCAGCGCGTCGAGGCCAATCTCGTCGGCGGCATCGCGAGGCGCCGCGCCGTGGCGCTTGCGTGGGGCAGTCTGGGTTGCGCTGGCTGTCACATCGTATCTCCCGCCAGGCCAACCTTAGCGCTTCGACAACGCGAGCGAAAGATTGTTGTTGACGACAACAATTGTCATGCCCAACATTATGGTCAAAGCAGCCCGAACGAGGCTGCCGCCGATCCGTATCCGGACGGAGGAGGAAACCCATGACAGCCGCCCCACGCGGTGACGTTGCAGGCCTGTTCGCAACGCCGAGGACGCTCGCAGAGCATCGTCCCGATGGCAGCATCGTGTTGCGCTCGCCCGAACCCTTGGGCGACAGCGCCCGCTGCGTCGGCGACTGGCTGGAGCATTTTGCGCGGCACGCGCCGGATGCGGTCTTCCTCGCCGAGCGCGGCCAAGTCGATGCGCCCTGGACCACGGTCACCTATGCCCAGGCGCTGCGCCAGGTGCGTGCGGCGGCGTCCTGGATCCTGGCACAGGGCCTCAGCGCCGAGCGCCCGCTCGCGATCCTCTCCGACAACAGCGTCGACCACGCGCTGCTTGCGCTTGCCGCCCAGCATGTCGGCGTGCCCTCGGCTGCGATCTCGCCGGCCTATTCGCTGATGTCGAGGGATTTCGAGAAGCTCAAGAGCATGATCATGCTGCTCGAGCCGGGTGCGATCTACGTCTCCGCGACGAAACCCTTCGCGGCCGCGCTGGCCGCCATCGCGCCGCTGCACAATGCGCAGATCATCAGCGGCAAGGCCGACGATGCCGATACGCTTGCCTTCAACGTCATCGCGGCAATGCCCGAGACGCCTGACGTCGCAAAGGCGTTCGCCGCGGTGACTCCGGACACGATCGCAAAATTCCTGTTCACGTCAGGCTCGACCGGCACGCCGAAGGCCGTCATCAACACCCAGCGCATGCTGACCTCGAGCCAGCAGGCCAAGGCGCAGACCTGGACCTTTCTCGAACCGGGTCGCGGCGATCTCGTCATTCTCGACTGGCTGCCCTGGAGCCACACCTTCGGTGCCAACCACAATTTCAATCTCGTGCTGCGCAATGGCGGCTCGCTCTATATCGACGGCGGCAAGCCCGCGCCCGGGCTGTTCGCGACCTCGCTCGCCAATCTAAAAAGCGTGATGCCGACGGTCTATTTCAACGTGCCGCGCGGCTTCGACATGCTGATCGCGGCGCTGCGCGGCGACGAGGAGCTGCGCCGCCGCTTCTTCAGCGAGGTGAAATTCGCCTTCTATGCCGGCGCCGCGCTGCCGCAGAATCTCTGGGATGCCATCGAGGAACTCTCCATCAAGACCGTCGGCCGCGCGCTGCCGATGGTCTCGGCCTGGGGCTCGACCGAAACCTCGCCGCTGGCCACCGACTGTCATTTCCTCGCCGAACGCTCCGGCAATATCGGCGTGCCCATCCCCGGCACTGAGCTGAAGCTCGTCACATCAGGCGACAAGCTGGAGGTGCGCGTGCGCGGCCCCAATGTCACGCCGGGCTATTGGAAGGCACCGGAGCAGACGAAGCAGGCGTTCGATGACGAGGGCTTCTATCTGATCGGCGATGCCGTCAAGCTTGCTGATAGTGCTCGGCCGGAGCGCGGCCTGTTCTTCGACGGCCGCGTCGCAGAGGATTTCAAGCTCAATTCCGGCACCTGGGTCAATGTCGGCACGCTGCGCGTCGCCGGCATCGCGGCGCTTTCGCCGCTGGCGCAGGACATCGTCGTCGCGGGCCATGGCGGCGACGAGGTGCGCTTCCTGGTGTTCCCGAACATCGCTGCCTGCCGCACGCATGCCGGCCTGGGCGAGACGGCCGAGGTGAACGAGGTGCTCGCCCACGACAAGGTGAGGACCGCGATTGCGCAGGGCCTCGCAAAGCTGAAGCAGCAGGGTCCCAACTCCTCCGGCCACGCTACCCGCGCGCTGCTGCTGGCCGAACCGCCGTCGGTCGACGGCGGCGAGATCACCGACAAGGGCTACATCAACCAGCGCGCCGTGCTGACGCGGCGTGCGGAGGCGGTGGCGCGGTTGAATGATGATGCGCCGGGCGCGTGGATCGGGTTGCAGCGTGAATAGCTATCTCGTCGCTCAACCACTCTCGTGCGCCGGACGCAGCGCAGCACGCGGGCGATGCGAAGCATCGCCCGATGTGATGAGCTGCAGAGCCGGGGCCCATCGCCCCTAGCATACGCCGCCGCATGGGTCCCGCTCTGCGCAGCAGCGTTTCACGCTGCAGCGCGGCCGGGACACGAGGAGCCACACTTCCCACTAAGTCAGGCACCCTGCCGCAATATATCTCCAATTCTTTTGTTGCCTAAGCAACTAATTTATGCGAACCGTTCCGGGGAGCGATGACGGCGGGGAAAACTGCCGCGTCCGGTCCTGGAGGAAACGATGCTCGGCCCGCACGGTGCCGTCGGCAAACGACGGCGCATGCCTGGATGTGACGCAAGGTGGCGCCTGGTGCGCGGCCCGTCAGGCCTCAGTGCTGCCGGTGACCGCACCGAGATTTTCGTGCAACCGGCGCAGCAGATCGATCAGCACCTCGCGCTCGTCCTTGTTCAGGCAGGACAGCAGCCGCCGTTCGCGCTCGAGCGCGGCGACGATCACCTTGTCATGCGTGGCGCGGCCCTTTGTCGTCAGCGCGATCGAATGGGTGCGGCCGTCATTCGGGTCGGTGCGGATCGAGACCAGCCCGCGCTTCTCCAGGCCCGCCAGCGTCCGGCTCACTGGTCCCTTGTCGAAGCCGATGACGTGGCAGATGCGCGAGGCTGGAATGCCGGGCTCGATCGCCAGCAGCGACATGATCCGCCATTCCGTGACGTTGACGCCGAACTCCCGCTGATAAAGCGCGGTCGCGCTGTTCGAGAGCTTGTTGGCGATGAAGGTGACGAACGCCGGAACGTAACGGTCGAGATCGAGCGTCGGTCCCGCGTCGGTGGGCGCTGGCTTTTGGCGGGATCGGGTCAAGGACGGCGGCATGGCGGGATTCGGACTCGCGGCGGGTCAAACGACCTAAGGGCATGCGCCGGCCTTTCACAAGATCAAAATGAGGGAGGACTTCAATGAGCGCACCCGGCTCGGCTGTATCAGGCGTCCCGCATCTCGACGTCGATCCCTTCGACATGAATTTTTTCGCCGACCCTTATCCCACGCATCAATTGCTGCGGGAGGCGGGGCCGGTGGTCCATCTCGACAAGTGGAACGTCTACGGCGTGGCGCGCTATGCCGAAGTCCATGCGGTGCTGAACGATCCCGCGACCTTCTGCTCCAGCCGCGGCGTCGGCCTGTCCGACTTCAAGAAGGAGACGCCGTGGCGGCCGCCGAGCCTGATCCTCGAAGCCGATCCGCCCGCACACACCCGCACCCGTGCCGTGCTGTCGAAAGTGCTGTCGCCGACCGCGATGAAGCAGGTGCGCGACCGTTTTGCCGCCGCGGCCGAGGAGCGGGTGGACGCGCTGCTGGACAAGCGCAGCTTCGATGCGATCGCCGATCTCGCCGAGGCTTATCCGCTCTCGATCTTTCCGGATGCGCTGGGCCTGAAGCCGGAGGGGCGCGAGCATCTGATTCCCTATGCCAGCGTCGTGTTCAACGCGTTCGGCCCGCCGAACGAGCTGCGCCAGCAGGCGATCGCGCGCTCGGCGCCGCACCAGGCCTATGTCGCCGAGCAGTGCCAGCGCGACAATCTCGCACCCGGCGGCTTCGGGGCCTGCATTCATGCGCAGGCCGACGTGGGTGCCATCACGGCCACCGAGGCGCCGCTATTGGTGCGCTCGCTGCTGTCGGCCGGCCTCGACACCACCGTCGACGGCATCGGTGCCGCCGTCTATTGCCTCGCGCGCTTCCCCGAGCAGTGGCAGCGCCTGCGCGATGATCCGACGCTGGCGCGCAACGCTTTCGAGGAGGCCGTGCGGTTCGAGAGCCCGGTGCAGACTTTCTTCCGCACCACCACGCGCGATGTCGAGCTCTCAGGCGCAAGAATCGGCGAGGGCGAGAAGGTGCTGATGTTCCTCGCCGCCGCCAACCGCGATCCCAGGCGCTGGGACCAACCCGACAGCTACGACATCACGCGCCGCACTTCCGGCCATGTCGGCTTCGGCTCGGGCATCCACATGTGCGTCGGCCAGCTCGTCGCCCGCCTCGAAGGCGAGGTGATGCTGACGGCGCTGGCCCGGCGCATCGCGAAGATCGAGATCACCGGCGAGCCGAAACGCCGCTTCAACAACACGCTGCGCGGGCTCGACAGCCTGCCTGTCACCATCACCCCGGCCTGACGAGGAGCCTTGATGCCCGCCATCACTTTCATCCATCCCGACGGCAAGTCCGATCGCGTCGAGACCTCGGGCGGCGAGAGCGCCATGCAGGCCGCGACCCGTCACGGCCTCGACGGCATTCTGGCGGAATGCGGCGGCAACGCCATGTGCGCGACCTGCCACGTCTATGTCGATGAAAGCTGGCTCGCGCGCCTGCCTGCCATGGCCGACGACGAGGACGCATTGCTCGACGGCACCGCAAGCGAGCGGCGGCCGAACAGCCGGCTGTCCTGCCAGATCAAGATGACGCCGGAGCTCGACGGGATCGTCGTGAAGCTGCCGGTGCGGCAGGTCTGAATTTCCCGCGCCGGCAACACCGGCGCGGCAACACATCAACAGGGGAGGGAACCATGAAGCATTCGAAGTGGACGCTAGCGCTGGCCGCGAGCCTCATCGGTAACGCGGCGAGCGCCGAGATCTCGGACAATGTCGTGCGTGTCGGTGTGCTCAACGACATCTCCGGCATCTTCCAGGACACCAACGGCATGGGCTCGGTGGAAGCCGCGCGCATGGCGGCGGAGTATTTCAACGGCGGCGGCAAGAACATCAAGGTCGAGATCGTCTACGCCGACCACCAGAACAAGGCCGATGTCGGCAACGCCATCGCGCGCAAATGGCTCGACGTCGAAGGCGTCGATGCCATCGTCGACGTGCCGAATTCAGCCGTAGGCCTGTCCATCAACACGCTGCTGCGCGACAGCCGCATGACGTTCCTGGCCTCCTCGACCGCAAGCTCCGATCTCACCGGCAAGGCCTGCTCGCCCAACACCATCCAATGGGTCAACGACACCTGGGCCACGGGCAACACCACCGCGGCTGCCATGATGTCACGCGGCGGCAAGGACTGGTATTTACTCACGGTGGATTACGCGCTGGGCAAGGGCATCGAGGCCGAGGCGCAAAAATACATCGACGGCCATGGCGGCAAGGTGTTGGGCTCCTCCAAGCATCCGCTCGGCACCTCGGACTTCGCCTCATTCCTGCTGCAGGCGCAAAGCTCGAAAGCGCAGGTGATCGGCCTTGCCAATGCCGGCGGCGACACCATCAACGCCGTGAAGCAGGCCGCCGAGTTCGGCATCCAGCAGAACGGACAAAAGCTCGTCGCCTTCCTGCTCTTCATCAACGACGTCCACGGCATGGGCATCAAGGTCGCGCAGGGCCTGCAACTGATGGAAGCCTTCTACTGGGACATGAACGACGACACCCGCGCCTTCGCAAAACGCTTCGCCGCGCGCCCCGGCATGAACGGCAAGATGCCGAGCGGCAACCAGGCCGGCGTCTATGCCTCGACGCTCGCCTATCTCAACGCGGTTGCCGCCACCGGCAGCGACAACGCCAGGGATGCCGTCCCCGAGATGAAGAAGTTTCGAGGCAAGGACAGGCTGTTCGGCGACACCACCATCCGCCAGGACGGCCGCGTGGTGCATCCGATGTATCTGTTCGAGGTGAAGAAGCCGGAGGAGTCGAAATATCCGTACGATTATTACAAGCTGGTCTCGACGATTCCGGCGGAGCAGGCGTTTCGCCCGCTGGCGGAGGGCGGGTGTGAGCTGGTGAAGTAATTGCAGCAGCGAGCGCTGCTGCACCCTCTCCCCCTGTGGGAGAGGGTGGCTTCGCAAAGCGAAGCCGGGTGAGGGGTTCTCTCCTCACGGAGGATCTCGCGAGTTGAGAGAACCCCTCATCCGACGCTTCGCGCCACCTTCTCCCACAAGGGGAGAAGGAAGAAGGTTACACCACCTTGCTACTCCCCTGCGTGATCAACCGCGCGGCGCGCTGGTCGCGTGCGTAGATCCAGAGCCAGCTCAGTGCGACGCTGAGACGGTGGCGCAGGCCGATCAGGAAGTAGATGTGGGCGATGCCCCAGATCCACCATGCGATGGCGCCGCGCAGCTTGAAGCGGCCGAAATCGATGACGGCGAGCCGCTTGCCGATCTGGGCGAGGCTACCGGCGTGCTTGTAGCGGAACGGGCCGGTCGCGGCACCACGCAGGCGGGCCTTGATGGTCTCTGCGACGTGACGGCCCTGCTGCTTCGCGGCCGGCGCGATGCCCGGCACCGGCTTGCCCTCCCAGGCGTTGATGCTGACGGTATCGCCGATCGCAAAGATCTCGGGATGGCCGGGAATGGTGAGGTCCGCTTCGACCTGCACGCGCCCGGCGCGATCGGCTGGTGCGCCCAGCCATTCGGCGGCGGGCGAGGCGCGGACGCCGGCGGCCCAGATCCTGGTCTTGGCTTCGAGCAGCTTGCCGCCGAACACGACGCCCTCGCGGTTGATCTCGGTGACGGCCTGTCCCAGCACGACCTCGACGCCGATCTTCTCCAACGACGCCTGCGCATAGGCCGAGAGGTCGTCGGCGAAGCCCGCGAGCACGCGCGGCCCCGCTTCGATCAGCACGACGCGCGCTTTCGTCGTGTCGATGTTGCGGAAATCGCCGGGCAAGGTGTGGCGCGCCATTTCGGCGATGGTGCCGGCGAGCTCGACGCCGGTGGGGCCGGCGCCGACGATGACGAAGGTCAACCGCGCGGCGCGCTTCTGCGGATCGGTCTCGCGCTCGGCGCGCTCGAACGCCACCAGGATGTGACGGCGCAAGGTGGTGCCGTCCTCGAGCGTCTTCAGGCCCGGCGCCCATTGCTCCCATTCGTCGTGGCCGAAATAGGCGTGACGCGCGCCGGTCGCCAGCACCAGCGTGTCGTAGGGTACCTCGCTGCCGTCGTCGATCAGCACGCAGCGCCTTGCCGCATCGACGCCGCTGACCGTCGCGAACAGCGTCGTCACGTCGGGCCGGTCGCGCATGAGATGGCGGATCGGCCAGGCGATCTCGCTGGTCGCGAGCGAGGCGGTCGCGACCTGGTAGAGCAGCGGCTGGAACAGATGATGGTTGCGGCGGTCGATCAGCGTGATCTCGACGCCCGCGCCTGCAAGCCGGTAGGTCGCCTCCAGCCCGCCGAAGCCGGCGCCGACAATGACGACGCGATGGGGATGTGCGGCCATGATACGTCCTCGAATCTCGCTGCTGCCTCTTCCTCATTTAAGTGCGGATCGGGGGCCGCGGTCCAATAGAGGTCATCAATCGCGACATAGGCGGGATGTATCGTTCCGGCGCGGGAAACGCCGCGGCTCCGGACCGGCCTCAGGCCGGCCTCGGTCAAAGTGAGTAGAATTATATTTCTTGCCATCCGCATTGGGGGCGAAATATGGTGCAGGGGCGGGCGCTGAGCCATTGGCGGCGCGACAGATTTTGCGTTCAATAGAGAAGGCCCGGGGCGGCGATCACCCCGCTTGCGGGCTCAATCATAAGGAGGGGAGTGATTATGAGGACGGCATTCTGGCTGGCGGGCGCAGCGGCGCTGGTGCTGGCGAGCCCGGCTTTCGCCGGCGACACCATCAAGATCGGTTTCGTCTCGACCTTCAGCGGCCCGACCGCCGTGATCGGCAACGACATGCGCAACTCCTTCGAGCTCGCGCTGGATCACATGGGCCGCAAGATGGACGGCAAGCCGGTCGAGGTCATCTACGAGGATGACGGCCAGAAGCCCGATGTCGGCAAGCAGAAGACCGAGAAGCTGGTGCAGTCGGACAAGGTCGATTTCATCGTCGGCTATATCTGGTCGAACGTGCTCCTGGCCTCGCTGAAGACGGCCGTGGATTCGCAGACCTTCCTGATCTCGGCCAATGCCGGTCCGTCGCAGCTCGCTGGCGAGCTCTGCTCGCCTTACGTGTTCTCGACCTCCTGGCAGAACGACCAGACGCCGCAGGCGATGGGCCTCTACATGAACCAGAAGGGCGTCAAGAGCGTGTTCCTGATTGGCCCGAACTATGCCGCCGGCAAGGACATGCTCGCGGGCCTGAAGAACACCTTCAAGGGCGAAATCAAGGGCGAGGAATACACGGTCTGGCCGAGCCAGCTCGATTTCTCCGCCGAGCTCTCCAAGGCGCGCGCCTCGGGCGCCGAGTCGATCTTCGTGTTCTATCCCGGTGCGGCCGGCGTGCAGTTCCTCAATCAATATGCGCAGGCCGGCCTCAAGAGCACGATGCCGCTCTACACGGCGTTCACCGTCGACGAGCTCTCGCTGCCGCTGCAGAAGGAGAACGCGCTCGGCGTGCCCGGCGCGCAGGAATGGGTCAACGACCTGCCCAACGAGCAGAACAAGCGCTTCGTCGCCGACTACCGCAAGAAATATCCCGGCCTGCGCCCGACCTATTACGGCGCACAATCCTATGACGCCGCCCAGCTCATCAACAGCGCGGTGGTCGCTGTGAAGGGCGACACCAGCAAAAAGGACGCGATGAAGGCCGAGATGGAGAAGGCCAACTTCAAGTCGCTGCGCGGCGCCTTCAAATACGGCAACAATCACATCCCGGTGCAGAGCTTCTATCTGCAGGACGTGGTCAAGGACGCCGAAGGCCAGCTCGCGCTGAAGACGGTGGCGACCATCGTGGAGAACGACCAGGACCGTTTCCACGACAAGTGCAAGATGAAGTGAGGTCGTAGCTACAAGTGACGTGGCGCGAAGCGCCGGAGGGGTTCTCTCCACTCTTGCAATTGCGAGTGAGGAGAGAACCCTCGCCCGTCTCGCCGCTAGCGCGGCGAGCCACCCTCTCCCACAAGGGGCGAGGGAAACAAGAGCCTACACCCTCGGCATGCTCGCGGGTCGCACTTCGCGGGCCTGCGCTGCGAGCCTGATGCCGGCGTTCGCCGCGCCAAATCCCTGATAATTCCTGCGTTCGACGATCTCGAAAAAGAACCGCTCGTCGAAGATGTGGGTGTAGACCTGGAAGAACTCGCCGTCGCCCTCGCGGTCGTAGAGAATGTGGTTGGCGCGCAGCTGCGCCATCAGCTCGGGGGCGAGATCGTATTTGGCTTCGATGTCGTCGTAGTAATTGGCGGGGATGTCGAGAAAATCCGCTCCCCGCGCCCGCATCTCCGCGACCGTCGCAAAGATGTCCCGGCACGAGAACGCGACGTGCTGCACGCCTGATCCGAAGAACTCGGAGATGAAGCGCGCCGGCAGCGTGCGGTTGGCTGAGGAGCCGTTGAGCACGAAGCGCAGGCTCTGGTCGGCGTTGACGATGGCCTGGCTCTGCACGAGGCCCCTGGGATCGGCGATCTCCATCTGCGGCAGCCGCTTCAGGTCGAGGATGCCGGTGTAGAACAACAGCCACGACAGCATCTCGTCATAGGGCATCGACTGCGCGATGTGATCGACCGCGAGCAGCGCGTCGGCACTCGCCTCGCTCGGCACCGGCTCGAAATCGGTGTCCCAGTTCTTGCCGGCCTGATCGAGGAAATACAGCAGGCTGCCGCCGACGCCGTGGATCGCGGGAATCTCCAGCTCGCCCGGTCCGACGGGCTGGTAGAAGGTGCGCGTCTTCAGCATCTCGGCGCGCTGCATGGCAAGGCCCGCATTGTCGACGTCGAGCGCGATGGCGCAGACGCCGGGGCCGTGGGTGACGTAGTGGGAATGCGCAAAGCCGTCGGTCTCGCTGTTGATAACGAGCTCGACCTTGCCCTGCGACCAGCGTTCCACCGCCTTGCTGCGATGCTGACCGGTCCTGCGGAAGCCGAGTTGCGAGAACAGCCGGGCGAGCTCGCCGGCCTTGGTCTCGTTGACGGCAAACTCCACGAAGCCGGTGCCGCGGCTCTTCGCCTTCGGCGCCAACGGCTCGGCGGCGAATTTCGGCCAATCCGGCGCAAGCTGGTCCTCCAGCAGGATCAGCGAGCGCAGGCCGTCGAGCGCGGTCTGCGCGGCCGAGCCGGCGCGGAATTGGTCGTTGAAGATCTCCAGCGACAGCGGTCCGGCATAACCGGTTGCCGCGACCGCCGCCATGAATTCACCGACCGGCAGATCGCCCTGGCCGGGGAAGGAGCGGAAGTGCCGACTCCAGGACAAAATGTCGAGTTCGAGCTTCGGCGCGTCCGCGAGCTGCACCAGGAAGATCTTGTCGCCGGGAATCGAAGCCATCGCACGGACCGGAAAGCCCGGCGCGAGCGCGTGGAAGCTGTCGAGGATGATCCCGATCGCGGGGTGATCGGCGCGCCGCACGATCTCCCAGGCATCGCGGTAGTCGTTGACGTGGCGGCCCCAGGCCAAGGCCTCGTAGCCGACGCGCAAGGACCGCTTGGCCGCGCGCTCGCCGAGCTCGCGAAAATCGTCGGCGGCGCGGTCGATGCCGCCAAGCGAGGCGGGCGAGACGTTGGAGCAGATCAGCAGCAGATCCGTGCCGAGCTCCTGCATCAGATCGAACTTGCGCTCCGCACGGGCAAAATTGCGCGCCCGCTGCGGTTCGGGCATGCCCTCGAAATCGCGGAACGGCTGGAACGCGCAGATCTCGAGATTGAGATCCTTGCAGAGCTTTGCGATGTCGCGCGGGCCGGCGCCGAACGACAGCAGGTCGTTCTCGAAAATCTCGACCGCGTCGAAGCCCGCGGCCGCGATGGCGCGGAGCTTCTCGTCGAGAGCGCCGGAGAGGGAGACGGTGGCGATCGAGCGTTTGTTCATGCTGCCTGCTCCATGATCCGGCTTGGCGAGATCTTTTGTCCGGTGCGCGCCGCTTCGCTGACGGCCTCGACGACGGCGAGCGTGCCCATGGCGTCCTCGACCGAGATCAGCGGCTGCTCGCGGCCGGCGATCACGGCCTGGAAATGCCGGAGCTGCTCGACGAGCGGATCGTAAGCCGAGAGTGCGACGGGCTCGCGAACCAGCGGCGCGTGCCAGCCGGGATCTTGTCGATACGACCACAGCTCCATGGTCGGCACCGACAGCGAACCGTTGGTGCCGGCGAAGACGTAACAGGGCTGGTCCTGTTTGGGATAGACCGCATTCTCGCCCGCGGTCAGCTCCCAGCTCCACGGCGCCGGCGTTGCGTCCGACACTGTCACGGTTCCGAGTGCACCATTGGCAAAGCGCAAGAGCAGGGCGGCGGTGTCCTCGACCGCGAAGCCGCGCGCCTTGTTCGACGTCAGCGCCTGCACCTCGACGATCTCGCCGCAGATGAAGCGGAGATTGTCGATATCGTGGATAAGGTTGATCAGCAAAGGCCCGCCGCCCGCCTCACGCCGCCAGGCCATTTCGAAATAGTCGTCGGGCTTCTTCAGCAGCCACAGCCCGACCACGGCGGTGAGCTGGCCGAGCCTGCCGCTGGCCACCGTTTCGCGGGCCGACTTGATGATCGCATTGTGCCGCCGGTGTTGGCCGACCAGCATCGGAACGCCGGTGCGCCTCACCGCGGCGCAGAGGCGCTGCGCGGAGGCGACCGTCTCGGTCACCGGCTTCTCGATCAAGGCCGGCACGCCGGCTTGCGCGCAGTCGAGCGCCATCGGCAAATGCAGATTGTTGGGCGAGGCGATGACGAGGCCGTCCGGCTTCTCCTGTGCCAGCAACGCGCGATGGTCGGGATAGCAGGGCAAATTGTGCGCCAAGGCAAAGTCCTTCGCGGCGGGCGAGGGATCGGCGATGCCGGCCAGCGCGCAATCCGGCGACGCCTCGATCAACTCGATGTGGCGGCGGCCGATCAGGCCGGCGCCCGCGACCGCAATGCGCATTCGCGCGCTCATGCCGCGCTCTCCTCCATGGCGCCGCCTAGGAAGAGCTGGCCGATGCGCGGATCGTTCAGGATGCGCTTGGCGTCGTCGACCATGCGGGTCTGGCCGAGCTCGAGCACGATGCCGATGTCGGAGATCTCCAACGCCGAGCGCGCGTTCTGCTCGATCATCAGGATGGTGACGCCGCGGTCGCGTAGGCTTTTGAGGATGTCGAAGGTCTGCTGCACCATCAGCGGCGACAGGCCGATCGAGGGTTCGTCGATCAGGACCAGCTTGGGTTCGAGCAGCAGCGAGCGGGCGATCTCGAGCTGCTTCTGCTCGCCGCCCGACAGCGTCGAGGCCTGCTGTGTCGACTTCCGCCGCAGCGCCGGAAACAGATCGAGCGCCGCCTCGATCCGCTTCGGCAGGTCGAGGCCCTTGCCGGCGGCGACGCCGCCGAGCTCGATGTTATGGCGCACCGACAGCTCGGGGAAGATGTTGCGGCCCTGCGGCACGTAGCAGATGCCGGCATTGAGCAGGGCGCGCTGGCTTAAGTTCGTGACGTCGCGGCCGGCGAAGCTGATCTTGCCCTCGCGCAGCTTGAGCAGGCCGAAGATCGCCTTGAACACGGTGGACTTTCCGGCGCCGTTCGGGCCGATGATGGTCGTGATGGTCGCCCGCGGCACGCCGAATGTGGTGCCGTTCAGGATGGTCATCTTGCCGTAGCCGCCGACGAGATTGTGAACCGAGAGGATCGGGTCGCTCATGGTCAATGTCCCAAATAGGCTTCGATCACGGCGGGGTTCTTGCGCACCTCGTCGGGGCGTCCCATCGCCAGCACCTTGCCTTCCGCCATCACCATCACGCGCGAGCACAGCGACATCACGAACTCCATGTTGTGCTCGATCACGACGAAGGTGGCGTTCTTCTCGCGGTTGATCGCAACCAGTCTTTCCTTGAGGTCCGCCAGCATCGACGGGTTGACGCCGCCGGCGGGCTCGTCGAGCAGCACGAGGTGCGGGCCGCCCATGAAGGCCATGGCGGCATCGAGCAGTTTCTGCTGGCCGTAGGAGAGTCCGCCCGCCGGCTCGTCGGCGAGATGGTCGAGCTTGAAGAAGCCGATCATCTGGTTGGCGGCGTCGGTCAATCCGGCGTCGGAGCGGCCGACCAGGCGCGAGGCCATGCTGCCCTGGTGCTCCTGTCCCGCGAGGATCAGGTTCTCGCGCACCGAGAGCTTCGGAAACACCTGCAACAGCTGGAAGGTGCGGCTGACGCCGAGCTTGTTGAGCTCGGCGGGACGCAGGCCGGTGACGAGCTTGCCGTCGAGCTTGACCTCACCGCCCGATGGCGTGAGCTGGCCGAGGATGCAGTTGAACAGGGTCGACTTGCCGCAGCCATTCGGCCCGATCAGGCCGAGGATCTCACCTTCCCGCACCTCGAAGGAAACGCCGTCGACGGCGCTGATGCCGCCAAAGTTCTTCTTGATGTCGGTGACTTCGAGGACCGCACTCATTGCGCCGTCTCCAGGCGGGATTTTGCGACGGCGCGCAATGCGGACGCCGCCTTGGTGCGACGTTCGGCGAGATAGCGATCGAGGATGCCCAGGATGCCGGTGGGTGACCAGATTAGCAGCAGCATCACCGCCACCGCATAGAGCATCAGATAATAGCCTTCCGTGAAGCGCAGCCATTCCGGCAGCAGCACCGCGATCATCGCGCCAAGGAACGGGCCGAAATAGAAGCCGGCGCCGCCGACGATCACCATCATCAGCAGGTCGAGCGAGAGCGACAGGTTGAAGGGCACAGGATCGATATATTGCGTCAGCGGCGCATAGAGCGCGCCGGCGATGCCGCCGAGCGCCGAGCCGATCGCGAATGCCATCAGCGTGTAGCGCCGCGTGTCGATGCCGAGCGATTGCGCGCGCAGCGGATTTTCGCGCAGCGCCATGAAGGCGCGGCCCCAGGGCGAGCGGATCAGCCACCACACCGCGAGCGACACGATCGCGAGCGCGCCGAGGCAAACATAGTAGAAGGGGAGGGGCTTGTTGGTCGCGAAGCCGAAGATATGGGGACGCGGGATGTTGGAGATGCCGTAGATGCCGCCGGTGAGCCAGCTCTCGTTGCGGAACACCAGGAAGGCGAGGGTGGAGAAGGCCAGCGTGACGAAGGCGAGATAGTGGTGCTGCACGCGCAACGCGGGATAGCCGAGAACCCAGCCGACCGCGAAGCTCAAGACGATCGCGACCAGGATCGCGGCGGGCAGAGGCCAGCCATGCGTCGTCATGATCGCCGCGGCATAAGCGCCGATGCCGACGAAGGCGCCCTGCGCCAGCGAGACCTGGCCGGCATAGCCGAGCGTGAGGTTCAGCCCCATCGCGGCGATGCTCATCACCGCCCATTGGCTGAGGATGAACAGGCCGTAGCGGTTGAAGTTCATGGGGATGATGATCAGGCCGGCGATGACGGCAAGGCCGAGCGCGATCTTCAGGGGCTTGGCGAAGCTGGTCATACCGTGCGCTCCTCGGCGCGACCGAGCAATCCTTGCGGCCGGAACAGGATGACCGCGATCAGGAAGATCATCGGCACGGCGGCGCGGTACTGCGTCGAGACATAGGCGGCCGCGAGATTGTCGAGCACGCCGATCAGGATGCCGCCGGCGATCGCACCGCGCACCTGGTTGAAGCCGCCGACGATGGCGGCGATGAAGGCAGCCTGGCCCAGCACTTCGCCGGAGGAGAATTTTGCGAGGTAGATCGGCGTGATCAGCAGCGAGGCCAGCGCCACCAGGAAGGCATTGATCAGGAACGTCAGCAGGATCATGCGCTCGACGGGCACGCCGATGATGCGCGCCACGGTCGGATTCTGCGCCGCCGCCTGCATCTGGTGACCGAGCGAGGTGCGGTTGAGCAGCGTGGTCAATCCGAGCACGGCGAGGATGGCGACGACGAGCACGCCGATACTCTGCAGCGACACCGCGTGGCCGAAGATGGAGACGTCACCGGTCGGCACGATCGAGGGGAAGGGCGAGGCCTCCGCGCTGAAGAACTGCTTGACGGCTTCCTTGAGGCCAATGGCGAGCGCCATGGTCGCAATCGCCAGCGGCAGCACGCCGTGGCGCATCATCGGGTCGACCAGCAGCATCTTGAAGGCGAGCCCGAGCAGGATCATCGAGAGCAGGATGCCGAGGATGATCGCGAGCCAGAACGGCGCGCCGGCATGCATCGCCGCCAGCATCAGGAATGCCGGCAGCATCACGAACTCGCCTTGCGCGAAGTTGATGGTCTGCGAGGTCTGCCACAGCAGCGTGAAGCCGACCGCGACCAGCGCATAGATCGCGCCGGTGGCGAGCCCTGCGACCAGAAGATCGAATAGGTTGGACATGGGTTCTCTTTGAGCCCGAGTGAACTCGACGCGAATTCAGGTCTATCGCTCCCTCTCCCCATAAGAAGAACGGTGAGAGGGAGAAGAAAGATCTCCCCGCTCGCAGGGAGAGGCAAAGATCACTTCACCTTCGGCAGCACCTGCTTCACGACCTGCTTGCCTTCGACCACCTCGACCAGAAAGCTCTGGCGGTCGATGTCGCCGGTGTCGCTGAAGGTGACGTCCATCAGGATGCCCGGCTCGTCCGCGGCCTTGATGGTGAGACCGTGCAGCGTATCGGCGAACTTCTTCGGGTCGACCTTGCCCATCTTCTCGGTGGTGGCCTTCACCATGTAGACGGCGAGATAGCCCTTCAGGCCGTTGTGATCGGGGACGTAATTGTACTTCTTGGAGAACTTCTCGCGGAATTGCTTGACGAGGTCGACCGGCGCATCGGTGGTGAGACCGACATGGCCGCGGGCGCCGTTGGCGGCATCGCCCGCAAGCTCGATCACCTTCTGGCCGATCAGCGTGGTCTCGCCCATCAGCGGCGCGGTGACGCCCTGGCGCTTCAGCTCCTTCAGGATGCGCGCGCTCTCTTCTTCGTTGAGATAGACGAACACGGCATCGGGATTGGCAGCCTTGATCTTGCCGACGTCGGCGGCGAAATCGGCCTGCCCGGCTTCAGTGGAGAGGTCGGCGACCACCTTGGAGCCGAGCCGCTCGAGCTCCTTGATGACGACGTCGCGGCCGCCGCGGCCGAAATCGTTGTTGACCCAGACCACCGCGACCGTTTTCGCCTTCATGTCGTCGTGGATGTATTTTGCGACCTTCGGCATCGAGGATTGCTGGCCGAAGGAAGTGCGGAACAGAAACTTGTTGCCTGCCTGCGTCAGCTCGGCGGCTTCGCCTCCCATGATCTGCGCGATGCCGGCTTCGGCCGCCAGCGGCGCCGTCACCTTCACCGAGCCGGAATAGCCGGGCCCGAGCAGTACATAGGGCTCGGCATCGAGCGCCTTCTGCACCTGGGCGCGCGCCACGCCCGGGTTGGACTGCGAGTCGGCGTGGGTCACCTCCAGCTTGCGGCCGAGCACGCCGCCCTTGGCGTTGATCTCCTCGATCGCGAGGTCGATGCCGTTCTTCCAATTGGTGCCGACGGTGGCGCCGCCACCCGAGAGCTCGGCGACGTCGGCGAGCTTGATCGCCTGGGCAAGGGCGCTCGTTGCAGTCAGGGCTGTCAGCAGCGCGCCCACCAGTAGCGTTGATTTCATCGTCCTCTCCTCCCGTTTCAAATTTTGCAAGCGGCCTTGTGCCGGCCGCTTTGCCTCAAGCTGCCTGATAGGCGGCGTTGCGCGCAGCCATCACGGCGTCGAAAGCCTCTCCCATGACTTCGGTCGATGGGGCAAGGCCGGTGAACAGTTCGAAGGCGTCGGCGGCCTGGTAGATCGCGAGCTCGCGACCGGTCATGATCCGAGCGCCTCTCTCTCGCGCTGCGGCAAGCAGCGGTGTGATCAGCGGCGAATAGACGGCATCGGCGACCCACAGGTTTTCGCGCAGTAGCGAAGCCGGCACCGGAGTGTCCCGGTTCGGCAGCATGCCGACCGGCGTGCCGTTGACGAGGCCGGTTGCGCCGGCAAGTGCGTCCTCCACGCTTCGGGCCACTCGCGCACCACCGTGCGGGGCCAGCAGCGTCGCAAGTTTTTCCGCTCGCGCCGGCTCGCTGTCGAAGATGCGGAGGTCAGCCACTTTCAGGTTCGCCAGCGCAAAGGCGATCGCCTTGCCGACGCCGCCGGTGCCGATCACGGCCACCGCGTTTCCGGTGCGCGCCAGCAGCGGTGCGACGGCACGCGCAAAGCCGGTCGTGTCGGTGTTGTGGCCGATCAGCCTGTTATCCCTGACGACGACGGTGTTGACCGCGGCCATGGTCGCCGCAGCCGGCGCCAGCTCGTCGAGCAGCGGGACCACCGCTTCCTTGTAGGGAAAGGTGACATTGACGCCGGCAAAGCCGAGCCGCCGTACGCCTTCCAGCATCATGCGAAGGCCGGCCGCATCGGCGCCGGCGACCTCGATGAGCTGATAGTGCCCGCGCAGGCCGAGCGCCTCGGCGGCACGTTCATGCATGGCGGGCGACGCGGAAGACGCGATCGGCGCGCCGATCAGGCCGGTGAGGAGCTTCTTGCTGGCGGCGGATCCGCGCGTCGACATGGTTCGCTATCGTCTCGTTGAGAGCTTTCGGTCCCGGTCATTAGCGGAGAACCCCGCGCAATTCCAAGGGGCGTCAAAGGGGCTTCCGGTCTGACGATAGCCTTTCCCCTGCCTAACACAATTACCCTTTTATCCGACAAACCTAACATCATGTTATTTCTTCCGCCCGCGCGCCGGTGCGGCCTTGCCGGGACCGCCCGGCACGGCCTTGCCGTTGCCACCCGGCACGGCCTTGCCGTTGCCGCGCGACGGCTCGACCGCACGCATCTCGGCGCGCAACGCCTCGATGAAAGACTCGGCATGGAGCGACAGCGGCGCGCCGCGCTTGACCGCGATGTAGGTGTCGAAGCGCGTCGGCTCGGTGATCTTCAGGAGCTCGATCCCGGGATAGCCGCCATGAGCTACGGTGAACTGGTCGATGATGGCGATGCCGAGCCCCGCCTTCACCAGCGCGCAGACCGTGGTGCCGAAGCGCGCGCGGATGGTGATGTTGTAGTCGAGCCGGTGGCGCGCGAAGATCTCGGCCATGATCCGGCCGTAGGGATCGTTGGGATCAATGCCGATCAGCGGATAGCGGGTGATCTCGGCGGCCGAGACCTGCTTGCGGCCGGCGAGCTCGTGGCCCGGCGGCACGATGCAATACAGCTCGCCCGAGGCGAGCGGCATGAAGTCGAGCGCCGAATGCTCGAGCCGGTAGCTCATCGCGACGCACTCGCCGCGGCCGAGCATGAGATAGTCGATGGCCTCCTCGAGCTTGAGGATGTTGATGTCGATGCCGAGGTCGGGATAGCGGCGCCGGACGCGCTCGATCGCGCGGGGCACCATCACCTGCGAGATGCTGGGCACCGAGCCGATCCGCAATTCGGAGAGGCCGCCACGGCCGATCTTGGAGATGATCTCGGAGAGGTCGTCGACCTTCTTGTAGACGCCGTTGATCTGCTCGAAGATGTTCTCGGCTTCCGGCGTCGGGAAGTAGCGTCCGTTCTGGCGCTGGAAGAAGCGGATGCCGAGCGAGCGCTCGGTGTATTTGACGAGGCGGCTGATCCCCGGCGCGGAGACGTTGAGCAGCTTCGCCGCGCCGCCGATCGTACCCGTCACCATCACGGCACGGATCACTTCAACCTGGCGCAGCGTCATCATGCTCTTGGCATCCGAAAGAGGATCGTGGCGGCGATCATCTCACGAGAGCATCGGTGTCATCCAGCGGCAAGTGCGTCGCTGTGGAGGGCGAGCCGCTCTCGCGTTCCCGGCGCGGAGTCAGGACCCAAAAGGCCAGAGAGGAGGTTGCGGATGGGTGGGCCCCGGCTCTGCAGCGCATCGTCGAAGAGACGCGGCGCTGCGTCCGGGGGCACGTGGGCTCGTCGCCTTCTCAAATGGGAGGAGAGTAACTTCGCGGCCAGATTGTTTCGGCAGCGCGCTCAAATGGAAGGGCGGCGGCGCGCGATCTGTCGCATGGTCGTTTACCGCAACTGCGCTCTAGCTCGCCGGGCCCTCGGGCGAGACGCTGTCGGCCAACTCCGCACACTCGCTTTGCAGCACCTTGCGCGCGAACTCGATGATCTTCTGCTTGTTTGCCGTTTCGCGGACGGCGAAAAACACGCGATTCAATTCCAGGCCGAGCACGCTGTTGAGGGCGATGTCCTCGTCTTCCATCGTGGTTTTCCCGCTTCGGACGCGTTGAGGTGTATCGTGAGGTCAATTCTGCCACAAGTAGTTTAAATCTTCAGGCCGGATGCGCACCGGGAAACTACGGTCGCAGCAGATTTGAGGCCGCGCCCAAATACGTGCTATATGGCGAGGGCCAAGGTCAGGAAACGTACCGATGTCCGCCGTTGATGCCGTTGATTATGGCCGCGAGGCGCTCGACTTCATCGAAGGGCTCGGAGCCTATACCAAGGTTCCGGACGCGATGAATGCGCTTGAGACGGCTTTCGGCCGCTTCGGTTTCGAAACCATCATCGTGACGGGATTGCCGAATCCCGACCAGCGGTTTGCACAGATGGTGCTCGCCAAGCGCTGGCCGGCGGGCTGGTTCAGCCTCTACACCCAGAACAATTACGACCGCTTCGATCCCGTGGTGCGGCTGTGCCGGCGGTCGGTCAATCCGTTCGAATGGTCGGAAGCGCCCTACGATGCCGACCTCGAGCCGAATGCGGCCGAGGTGATGAACCGCGCCACCGACTTTCGGATGTCGCGAGGCTTCATCGTGCCGATTCACGGCCTCACCGGCTATGAAGCCGCGGTGTCGCTTGGCGGCGTTCATCTCGACCTCAATCCGCGCAGCAAGCCGGCACTGCACCTGATGGCGATGTACGGCTTCGACCACATTCGCCGACTGCTCGAGCCGGCGCCTTATCCGTCGACGCGCCTCACCCCGCGCGAGCGCGAGGTGATCTCCTGGGCCTCGCAGGGCAAGTCGGCCTGGGAAATCGGCGAGATCCTGCACATTACGCAACGCACTGCTGAAGAGCATCTTGCAACCGCCGCGCGTAAGCTTGGTGCCGTCAACCGCACGCATGCGGTCGCGCTTGCGATTCGGAGCAAGATCATCGCTCCCTGAGCCCCGTACTGGGAAATTTCCCAATACCGAACCCGGCTGTTTTCGCAGACTCTGCTCCCATTGAGGCTGAATGGGGGTTTTTATGATTCACGCAATTTCTGCGGTAAATCGCCACCTCTATGAAGACGTGATTGAGCAGCATTTCCGGCTGCGTCATGAGGTCTTCGTCGAGGAGCGGCGCTGGGAGACGCTGCGCAGGCCGGATTGCCGCGAGATCGATTCCTACGACGACGAGGATACCGTCTATCTGCTCGCTCTGGAGGGACGGCGGGTCATCGGTGGTCACCGGCTCTATCCCACCACCAAGCCCTCGATGATGAGCGAAGTGTTCCCGCATCTGGCGTCGGTTCGCGGCTGCCCTGCGGATCCGCTGATCTGGGAATGGTCGCGTTATTTCGTCGTGCGCGATCGCCGCGATGGCGCGCTCAATCTGCAACTGATGGCCGCGGTGCAGGAGTTCTGCCTCGCGCAAGGAATCGCGCAGGTCAGCGCGATCATGGAAACCTGGTGGCTGCCGCGCTTCCACGAGGCCGGCTTCGTGGTGACCCCGCTTGGCCTGCCGGCGCTGGTGGAGAACGCATGGACCATGGCGGCCACCATCGACATTCGTCGCGAGACGGTCGACGCCCTGCACGATCGTATCGGCATGGCATCGGTCGTGCGCCAGGACGGCCCGCATCTGGACGCCGTCGCCCGTGCCAACCTTTGCGGCGCTGCAGCCGCGCAACGAAAGAGTGCCTGAGATGTCGAACATGATGCGGGACAGCCAGATCATGGCGCAGACCAGGGACGAGACTCTCGGCTACATGTCCGACATGGCGCTGGAGCTGGCGCAAATGGCGGAAGACACCGGATTGGCGACGCTCGCCTATCTGTTCCGGATGGCGGCGCTGGAGGCCTCGACGGCCAACAGCGTGCTCGCCGAACCGGATGACCTCCCCCAGCAGATGACGTCGCACTAGACGCATCCAGGGATCCGACAGATTGCGGCACCCTCCTCCGGCAACGGGGGAGGGTGATCGCATTCATGCGACAGAGGTCGTCATGGCCGGGACAAGCCTGGGCATGACGACGTGCGGCAGGTTGCCCCAGCCCGGCGCGGCAGCCTTCTTGCAAGGTCATTTTGAAAGGTCATTCTAATCGCATGCATCGGCATGCAACAAAGTGCATGTTTGGTGTCGAATCGCTCTTGCCTCGGAACGATACTGCCATTACCCATTTTTCCGCCTTGATGAGGCAGGGGGAGCTCTTTCACTGATGGCGACTGTGTTCGAACATCGGCGCGCGTCCGTATGCGCCTGAAAGAGTCCTGATGCTGCTCGTCGTCGAACAGTTCCTGAACGGATTGCAGTTCGGCCTGCTGCTGTTCCTGCTCGCCGCCGGCCTGACGCTGGTGTTCGGGATCATGGATCTCGTCAACCTCGCGCACGGCTCGCTCTACATGATGGGCGCCTATTTCGCCGCGACCTTCGCGGCGTGGACCGGCAGCTTCCTGCTCGGCGCGCTGCTGGCGCTGGGCGCGACGCTGGTGCTCGGCATCGTGCTCGAGATGAGCGCGCTGCGGCATCTCTATGGCCGCGACCATCTCGACCATGTGCTCGCAACCTTCGGGCTGATCCTGTTCTTCAACGAAGCCGTGCGGCTGATCTGGGGCCCGGCGGGCCTCGCGCTGCCGCTGCCGGCCTGGCTCACGGTGCCGGTGCCGATCCTGCCCGGCATTCACTATCCCGCCTATCGCCTCGCCATCATCGTCGTGGCACTGCTGGTGGCGCTCTTGCTCTATCTCGGCGTGATGCGCACCCGCATCGGCATGCTGATCCGGGCAGGGGCCTCCAACCGCGAGATGATCGGTGCGCTCGGCATCAACATCAAGCTGCTCTACACCCTGGTGTTCGGCCTCGGTGCGGCGCTCGCCGGATTGGCCGGGCTGATGCAGGCGCCGATCCTCACCGTGCAGATCGGCATGGGCGAGAACATACTGATCCTCGCCTTCGTCATCATCGTGATCGGCGGCATCGGCTCGATCCGCGGCGCGTTCCTCGCCGCGATCTTCGTCGGCATGATCGACACGCTCGGCCGCGCCTTCCTGCCCAATCTGCTCCGGCAGGTCTTGAGCGGCGCCGCCGCCTCCACCGCCGCGCCCGCGCTGTCCTCCATGCTGATCTATCTCCTGATGGCGATCGTGCTGGTGGTGCGGCCGGAGGGGCTGTTTCCGGCCAATCGCCGATGAAGAGTTTGACTGTGAGCAAGGCCGTCACGGCCCTGATGCTGGCGGGCCTCGTGCTGCTGCCGCTGTATTCGCAGCTTAGCGGCAACATCTTCATCCTGACGCTGTTCACCCGCATCATCATCCTGGCGCTGGCGGCCGCGAGCCTCAACCTCATCATGGGTTTTGGTGGCATGATGAGCTTCGGCCACGCCGCCTATCTCGGCATCGGCGGCTACGCGGTCGGCATGCTCGCGCAGGAAGGCGTAGGGTCCGGCTTCATCCAGTTTCCGGTCGCGCTGGCGGCCTCCGCCATCTATGCGCTGGTGATCGGCGCGCTCTCTTTGCGCACCCGCGGCGTCTATTTCATCATGATCACGCTGGCCTTCGCGCAAATGGCCTATTACGTCGCCTCAGGCCTTGCGCGTTACGGCGGCGACGACGGCCTTACCGTCTACAAGCGCAGCGACTTCTCCGGGTTGATCAACCTCTCGAACCGCACGCAGTTCTACTATCTCTGCCTCGCCTGCCTGCTCGGCGTCGTCTTCCTGATCTGGCGCATCGTCAATTCGCGCTTCGGCCTCGTCGTGCAGGGCCTGCGCTCGAACGAGCAGCGCATGCAGGCGATCGGCTTTCCCGCCAAGCGCTACAAGCTCGTCTGCTTCGTCATCTCAGGGACCATGTGCGGGCTCGCCGGCGCGCTGCTCGCCAACAACACCGATTTCGTCAGCCCGGCCGTGATGTACTGGACCCGCTCCGGTGACCTCATGGTGATGGTGATCCTGGGCGGCATGGGCACGCTGTTCGGCCCGATCATGGGCGCGGTGGTGTTCCTGCTGCTCGAAGAGTTCCTGTCGCAGATCACCGAATATTGGGCGCTGATCATGGGCCCGCTGCTGCTGCTGATCGTGCTGTTCGGCCGCGGCGGCATCATGGGCCTGCTCGGGAGGGTTGGCCGTGGCTGAACCCCTGCTCCGCGTCGAGAAGCTTGTGCGTCGCTTCGGCGGCATCATCGCCACCGACAACGTCTCGCTCGATGTCGCGGCCGGCGAGCTGCACGCCATCATCGGCCCGAACGGCGCCGGCAAGACCACGCTGATCAGCCAGCTCACCGGGCATCTGGAACCGCATTCCGGCAGCGTCTCGCTGGCGGGGCGCGACATCACCTACTTGCCGGCCTATCGCCGCTGTGCGCTGGGCCTTGCCCGTTCATTCCAGATCACCTCGCTGCTGCTCGATTTCACCGCTGCCGACAATGTCGCGCTGGCGGCGCAGGCGCATGCCGGCACCTCGTTCCGCTTCTTCGCCGATGCGCGCAAGGAGAAGGGTCTGCGCGATGCCGCCCATGCCGCGCTCGATCGCGTCGGTCTCGCTCATCGCGCCGATGTCCTGGTCTCCAAGCTCAGCCATGGCGAGCGACGCCAGATCGAGCTCGCGGTCGCGCTCGCCAGCAAGCCGAAACTGCTGCTGCTCGACGAGCCCATGGCCGGCCTCGGCGTCACGGAATCCCAGGGCATGGTGAAGCTGCTGCAGGAGCTGCGGAAGGAGGTCTCGATCGTGCTGGTCGAGCACGACATGCCGGCGGTGTTCGCGCTGGCCGACCGCATCTCGGTGCTGGTCTATGGCCGCGTCATCGCCTCCGGCGATCCGGCCGCGATCCGGGCCAATGAAGACGTCAAGCGCGCCTATCTCGGTGACCAGCATGTGGTGACGCATCATGGCTGACACGCTGCTCGACGTCGACGGCATCGAGACCTGCTACGGCCTCTCCCAGGTGCTGTTCGGCCTGTCGCTGTCGATCAAGCCGGGCGAGATGGTCTCGCTGATGGGCCGCAACGGCATGGGAAAGACCACGACGATCCGTTCCATCATGGGCCTGACGCCGGCGCGCGCGGGCGCGATCCGGTTTGCTGGCACTGAAGTACGGCAGCTGCCGTCCTACAGGATTGCAAAACTCGGCGTCGGTCTCGTTCCCGAGGGACGCCAGATCTTCCCGAACCTCACCGTGCGCGAAAATCTCGTGGCCGCCGCCGCCGATCGTTTCGGCAGCTCCAATCCCTGGACGCTGGCGGCGATCTACGTGCTGTTCCCGCGCCTCGCCGAGCGTGCCGCCAACATGGGCAACCAGCTCTCCGGCGGCGAGCAGCAGATGCTCGCGATCGGCCGCGCGCTGATGACCAATCCGAAGCTTCTGATTCTGGACGAAGCGACCGAGGGCCTCGCGCCGCTGATCCGCGAGGAGATCTGGCACTGCCTGTCGCTGCTCAAGAGCCGCGGACAGTCTATCCTGGTCGTCGACAAGAACGTCGACCATCTCGCTCGCATCTGCGATCGCCATTACATCATCGAGCGCGGCAAGACGGTGTGGAGCGGCACATCCGACGAGCTGATGGCCGAGCCGGATCTCCAGCACAAATATCTGGGCATCTGAGCGCGCCAGTTTCGAAGCTCTCCAAACTGGGCGCAGAGGTCTTGAGTACGCCGCCGCGGGCCGTCAATGTCGCCGCGTAAGCGGATGCGATGCGGGACTTTTACGATCACATTGTCGGACGGCCTCAAGACGACGTCATCGGTGCCGCACAGCGAGGGTCTTCCGCTCAATGGCTGGATTTCCCGGGCTGCGTGTTCGTCAGAGGTGAGTTTCGCGCCGGTCTCGACGGGCCCGCGATTGTCGCGCCGGGCCTGTTCATTTCCGTCGCGTTCGACGAGAGCGCAAGCCGCGGCATTCTGACGCGCGCAGCCGGGGAAAGGCAGATGACGGCCATTGCCGTGCGCGAAGCCGCCGCTGCGGGACATTCGGTTCGATGTGACGAGCGTCCTGCGATCGGCCTGGCGCTCCCGCAGGCCTCCATCGACGAGCTCGGACTTGGCGACGCGTTTCGGGCGCTGTTCAGGGATGACGACGCGGGCGCGGCCACGGTATCGCTGACGGTGTCGGCGCGCGTGCATGCCGTTGCGGCGGAGATGTTCTCGCCGCCGGTCGCCGGAAGCGCCGCGCAATTGTTGCTGTCGGCGCACGCCGCCGAGATCGTGGTCCACGCCTTGTTCGGCGAGCGCGGCCGGATCGCGGTCGATCCCGCCGCCGATCTCCAGCGCACGCGCCTGCAATCGGTCAAGGAGCGGATAGATGCCGATCTCGCCCATCCCTGGAGCATCGAAGAGCTGGCGCGGAACGCGGGGCTGAGCCGCCGCTCCTTCAACCAGAAATTCCAGATGGCGTATGGCGAGAGCGCGATCGACTATTTGCGGCGCCAGCGCCTTGATGCCGCACGCGAGCTGCTGATTCATCAGCGGTTGTCGGTCACCGAGGCGGCCTATCGCGTCGGCTACGCGCATCCCGCGAATTTCGCCACCGCGTTCCGCAGGCGCTTCGGCCACTCGCCGAGTGGCTGCCAGTAATTTTGCACTGAACTGCACCGAACTTGAAAGCCTCCAAGCGCGATCAAAGGTGATTTGCGCGCGCGCAAAGGCGGCGCACGTCCCGATCTGGTTACACCCGGGTTCGAACACGGAACTCGGGGACGATGATGACGCGGAATGACGGGCAAACGCCCGGCTGGGAACGAATGGTGAGAACTGGTCTCGGCGCGGCCGGTTTGGGAATAGTCCTTCACGCGACGCCCTCGGCGGCACAGACCTCCGGGACCAATTCGACGTCGACGGCGGCGACATTGCCTCCCGTCACGGTGGAGGCACCGAACCAGGCGCGTCCGCGCGCCCAGTCTGCCCAGCGCGCCTCACAATCGCAGCGTGGCCGCGTCGCGTCGCGGCGCAGTTCCGAGGGCGCGCAAGCCGGAAACATGCGCGAGGCTGGCGACAGCAGCGGCAACGCGTCGAGCGAGCGCAGCTATGTCGCAAGCGGCAGCTCGGCCGGCACGAAGACGAACACCCCGTTGCTGGAGACGCCGCAGTCGATTTCCGTCGTGACCCGCAAGGAGCTCAACGACCGCGCCGTGCAGACGCTGACGGAGGCGGTCGGCTATCAACCGGGCGTCCGCATCGATGCGTCCGGCTACGATCCGCGCTTCGACGCCATCTCGATCCGCGGCTTCGACATCACGTACAACGGCATTTATCTCGACGGCTTGCGTCTCGTCGGCGCCGGTCTCAGCGTGTTCAAGACCGAACCCTATGGCGCCGACAGCATCACCGTGGTGCGCGGGCCGAGCTCGGCCCTCTACGGCCTCGGCTCGCCCGGCGGACTGATCGACCTGCAGAGCAAGCTGCCGACCAGCCAGCCGTTCCACGAGGTGCAGACGCTGTTCGGCGACCGCGAGCGTGCGCAGGGCAATTTCGATTTTTCGGGGCCGATCGATCCCAACGGCCAGTTCTCGTATCGGCTGACCGGCGTGGTGCGCGACGCCGACGTGTTCGTGCCCGGCGGCAAGGACAATCGCACCTATGTCGCTCCGGCCGTCACCTGGAAACCGGATCAGTCGACGACCCTGACGATTCTCGGCGCTTACCAGAAATCGAAGACGCCGGGGTCCATGTTCACCTATTCTTCGGGCACAGGGACCGCGACGGACATCTTCACGGGCAGCCCCTCCTACAACTCGCTCGATCAGGAGCAGGGACGCGTCGGCTATTTGTTCGAGCATGCGTTCAACAATGCCGTGACCGTCCGCCAGAAATTCCGCTATGTCGACGTCGACGCGGTCACTCGCTATGTCGGCTTTCTCGGCGCTCCCGTGAACAACGTCGTCTCGCGCTATACCGGCTATGTCCACGACACCCTGCAATCGGCCATCATGGACAACCAGGTCGAAGCGAAACTCTCGACCGGTCCCGTGCAGCACACGCTGTTGGTCGGCACCGACTACACCGCGTCGAAATTCAACGACAAGCAGGGCTTCGGCTTCGGGGTCTCCGACCTCAATCTGGCCGCGCCGGCCTATGTGCCGGAATCGATTCCCGATCCCGCGATCTCGACCTCGACGCGGCAGCGGCAGACCCAGTCCGGCGTGTACATCCAGGACCAGGCCAGGCTCGACCACTGGATCCTGACGCTGAGCGGCCGCAGCGACTGGGTCAGCACCACCGGCGAGGATCTGTTCGCGGTGACAAGGCAGACGCAGTCCGACCAGGCCTATAGCGGGCGCGCCGGACTGACCTATGTGTTCGATTCCGGCGTTGCGCCCTACGTTGCCTATTCGACCTCGTTCTTTCCCAATCTCGGCGTCGATCCCTCAGGCGCCTTTTTCAAGCCGACCACCGGCGAGCAGACCGAGATCGGCATCAAGTATCAGCCGCCGGGGACGCGGAGCTTCGTCACCGCTGCATTGTTCGACCTGACCCAGACCGGCGGCCTCGTGACGACGGGAACGGGCATCACGGTCCAGCGCGGCGAAATCCAGAGCCGCGGCTTCGAATTGCAGGGGCTCGCGAGCCTCGGCGGCGGTTTCGACGTCACCGCGTCCTATACCTATCTTGACATGGTCACCAAGCAGGCCGGAGACAGCGCGTTGATCGGCAAGTTTCCGTCGGGCAATCCGCCGCACACCGCGACGCTGTGGGCGAACTATGCCATGCCGCTGGCAGGCCCGTTCGCAGGACTGAGCCTCGGCGCCGGCGCGCGTTACATGTCCTCGAACTATGGCGACGATCTCAACACGTTCAAGAACAGCTCGGTGACCCTGGTCGACGCGGCGCTGAAATATGATTTCGGCCAGGCGGCAAGGGAGCTGAAGGGGCTCACATTCCAGGTCAACGCCAAGAACCTGTTCAATCTGCACTACACGACGTGCCAGGTCGGATATTGCTACCGCGGAGCCCCGCTGACCGTCATCGCTACGCTCGGCTACCGCTGGTGAGTCTCTTCGCGAGGGGTGGGTTGCCTGAACCAAGGTCCGTGGCCCAATAAGCCGGTGGCGCTGCAACTCGCGGACCACGCGGGTCGCGACAGAGGGGCATCGTCATCACCGCTAACTGGCCAATCCAGCTCACCTAAATTCCCGCCGGGGAGCGCTAGCGCGCGAGCCGGTGTGTGCCGATTTCGATCAGCGTCGCCCGGCAAGACAAGCGATAAATCAGGCTGAACAATTGAGCAAACATGATCGAACTCCACTGTTGATCACGGCCATGATCGTAGACCCTGCGTCTTTCGGGCGTTTTTCGAGGCGCCGGAAAACGGCTTCGTCGGATGTGCCAGGATGTCGTCGGAACAGGGGGCGACGAAGTCGCTTCACAGGGGCGTGAGGGGGCAGCGCTCTCTATGCCCTCGGGAAGCGTCGGGTATCAAAACACCTCGAAATATTCGCGGTGCTCCCAGTCGGTCACTTCAGACAGGAAGCGGTCGATCTCGGCGTTCTTGATGTGGGTGTAATAATCGACGAATTCGGCCCCGAGCTTCTCGCGGAAGAAGGGATCGTCCTTGAGCGCACTGACCGCATCCCTCAGCGATTTCGGCAGCAGCGGCGCCTTGGTTTCGTAGGGCGTGTCGGCGGACGGGCCGGGATCGAGCTTGCGATCGACGCCGTCGAGCCCGGAGAGAATCTGCGAGGCCATGTAGAGATAGGGATTGGCGGCGGGCTCGCCGATGCGGTTCTCCAGGCGCGTGGCGGCATCGTTGGCGCCGCCGAGCACGCGGATCATCACGCCGCGATTGTCGCGGCCCCAGATCGCGCGGTCCGGCGCCAGCGAATAGGAGCGGTAGCGTTTGTAGCCGTTGATGGTCGGCGTGGTGAACAATGTCGAGGCGCGGGCATGGTCGAGCAGGCCGGCGAGCCAGGCCCTGCCGAACGCGCTGAGCGGCTCGGTGCCGTCCTTGACCATGAACTGGTTCTCAGCCGTAGCGCGCGACACGATCGACTGATGCAGGTGCCAGCCGCTCGCGAACAAGTTCGGCAGCTTCGGGCGGCACATGAAGGTGGCGTGATAGCCATGGCGGCGCGCGATCTGCTTCACGGCGCTCCGGAACAGCACCATGTTGTCGGCGGGCTCCAGCCCCTTCCGCGGCGCGAAGGTGAATTCGCACTGGCTCGGCCCGAACTCGACCTCGACCGAACGCAGCGGCAGCCCGAGCGCGACGATGTCGCGGCGCAGAATCTCCAGCACCGGCTCCATCTGATCGAAGCGTTGCTCGGTCAGATATTGATAGCCGTGGCTGAGCAGGCTGACCGATGGCGGCGTGCCGGGCTGGCCGGCGTCCTCGGGCCGCATATGCGCGTCGTCGAGCTTGAAGATGTGGAATTCGACCTCGAGCCCCGCGACGAAATCGTGGCCGCGGCTGGCGAGCTCGTCGAGCACCTTGCGATAGAGCGAGCGCGTCGCGAACGGCACCGGGCGGCCGTCGCCAAAATAGAGATCGCACAGCACCCAGCCCGTCGCCGGCGCCCACGGCAGGATACGAAACGTCGTGGGATCGGCGACCATCAGCACGTCGGCCGCGCCCTCCATCTCCTTCATGCCGAAGCCGCCGCCCGCGGTGAACACCGGAAACACCGTGCGGTGCGAGGTGTCCTTGGCGAGCATGGTGGTGGTGATGGAGCAGCCGCTCTCCAGCGACGCGATCGCCTCCGAGGCGATGATGGTCTTGCCGCGCAGGATGCCGTGCTGGTCGGGGAAGGCGAGGCGGATGACTTCGAGGCTCTTGTCCTCGACGATGCGGCGCATGCGCGCCGCGGCGTCCTTCTGCTCATCCGACCACAGCGCATGACGCGCGACGAAAGTCACTTTGGTTGCTCCCTTGCTACCTGTCATTTCCGGGGCTCGCGAAGCAAGAACCGGAAACTCGAGATTCTCAGGTGCGCAATTGCGCACCATAGTTCGATGCTGGCGCATCGCTCCGGAATGACGGTGCTACAGACTACTCCGCCGCCGTCAGCTTGTGCACGTTGTCGGCGATCTCCTTCGGCACCGGCGCGGTCCAGGGCGCGCCGCGGCGGCGCTTGACGTCGACTTCCATCCAGTAGGTCTCCCAGCCCCGCGTCGGCCCGATGCCGTCCATGGTCGCCGGGCCCTGGATGCTGCGCGCATTGGCCTCGTCCAAAAACAGCATCGGCTTCTCGCCGCCGCCGACCTTCTCGATCTCCTGCCGCAGCAGGCGGCGGTACTGCACGATCGCCTTGTCGCTCGACCCGAGATGCTCCTTGGTGCGGTCCTGAATCGCGCCCATCGATTCCACCGCCCATTGGTCGTGGACGTTGATGTCGGTGCCCATGCCGGTATAGGTCGCGGTCTGCTGCTCGTGCGGATCGAAGCCGTAATCGTTGGCTCTGTTCTTGCGCGACTTGTAGTCGGGCAATTCGTAGAGCTCGAGCCGCTGGTCGCGCATCTTCTTCTTGTCGACCGGGTTCGCATAGCTGGTGAAGATCGCGTACCAGTAGCAGTTCTCGTCGTCGACCGGGACGTGCCACTGCGTGATCGTCATCTCCGTGCTCATGGGGATGACGAAGCCATGCGGAAACAGCTGGTTGGTAACGCGCACATGGGTGCGCTCCTCGTCGATCTCGCGCAGCGCGATCAGCCGCAGGCCGTATTCGGTGTGCTCGACATTGATGATCGGCCGGTCGTATTCGCGCAGGATCTTCGTCATCGGCAGATCGGAGCCGGCTGATGCACCGCGGAATTGCTTGCCATAGGCGGTGGAGGTGTCCTCGTCTTCGAAGAAGCGGTGCAGATAGGAAGCGTGCGCGGGATCGATGCCGACCTCGAGCGCCTGCAGCCAGTTGCAGGCCATGTGGCCCTTGAACGCGAACGTGTGGGTATCAGGTGCGACGAAGCAGTCGAGCTCGGGAAAGGCCGGCGGTTCGCCTTCGCCAAGATACGCCCAGAGGATGCCGCTCTTCTCCACCACCGGATACGAACGCTGCCGGATGTTCTGGCAGAGCTTTGAATCCTTCGGCTCGGCAGGCGTCTCGATGCACTGGCCGGTGGCGTCGAACAGCCAGCCATGGAAGGCGCAGCGCAGGCCGCCATGTTCCAGCCGCCCGAAGGCGAGGTCGGCGCCGCGATGGGCGCAGTGGCGATCCATCAGGCCGTAGCGTCCCGTCTCGTCGCGAAACAGCACGAGGTTCTCGCCAAGCAGTCTGACGGGACGGATCGGCCGCGAGCCTTCGAGCTCATCCACCAGCGCCGCCGGCTGCCAATAGCTCCGCATCAGCTTTCCGCACGGATCCTTCGGCCCGGTGCGGGTGATCAGGTCGTTCTGCTCCTGGCTCATCATGGCGTGTGCATCCTTGTGGAGTGGCGATTGTTCGCCTATTGAACGAATGGGCGAATTATGACATGCCTTGGATCAGCGGCAAGCACTATTTTGCAGGATTATCCCTCACCCATGCCCAAGCTGAAGCGAAGTGACACGGACGAGCGCGTGACGGATTTCGTCGAAGCCCTCGATCGCGGCCTGCGCCTGCTGCAATGTTTCGGCACGATCGCCGGTCCGATGACACTGAGCGATCTCGCCCGCGCCGCCGATCTGCCGCGCGCCACCGCGCGGCGCATGCTGTTCACGCTCCAGCGCGGCGGCTTTGTCAGCGGCGACGGCAAGCTGTTCTCGCTGACGCCGCACGTGCTGACGCTGGCGGCGTCTTATTTGCGCTCCAACCAGCTCGTCGCGGTTCTGCAGCCCGTGCTCGATGGCGTTGCGACCGCAGCGAACGAAATCTCTTCGCTCGCGGTGCTCGACGGCGATGACGTCGTTTTCATTGCCCGTGGCAGCCCGGCGCGGGTGTTCTCGGGCGGGCTGGAGATCGGCTACCGCCTGCCGTCCTTCTGCACCTCGGTCGGCCGCGCCATGCTCGGCCAGCTCGACGATGCTGAGCTTGCCGCGCGCCTGACGGCGATGACGCGGGAGGCACTGACGCCGCAGACGGTGACGGATCCGAAGGCGCTGCTCGCGCGCATTGCCGCCGACCGCGCGCAAGGCTATTCCCTGGTCGACCGCGAGGCCGAGCCGCATTTCCGCTCGATCTCGGTCCCGGTGCGCCGCTACGACGGCGTGATCGTCGCCGCCATCAACATGGGCGCCCATGTCGATCGCGTGCCGGAACAGGAATTGATCGATCGTTTCCTGCCGTTGTTGCGGGAAGGTGCGGAGAATGTAAGGGACAGGTTGCTATGAAAAACGGCGTGAAAAGCACACCTCTTCTTACGCTGACGCATATGGATACGGGTGTGAAGTTCTATCATCTCAATGATGAGAGAGCATTCTTTGAATGGTTGACGCGAATCCCGTGCGTGCAGAGTTGCGAGGGCGATGGCAATCGGGGTCTGGTTGTTCGGTTAAAGCGTCGGCCCGGAAACGACGATCTCAGACAATTTCTTGCGCTCTGCCGTCGCTATGGCGTCGATATGAAGCAATTGGCAAAATTCGAGACGACAAAAAATCGTGTCTGGTTTCGCGATCCACAGACGCCCTAGTACCGGGCAGTGTTCGGAGAACGATCCGCGCGGGGATCGTAGAGTAGATCAGCTGCTGTTGCCCGGGTGAGCGAAGCGAGACCGGGAACTTGTCGCGAAGCGGCCCGGATGTCGCTTCGCTTATCCGGGCTCGGCCGCATTCCCGCCGCCTCGAAACCGGTGCTATAATGGTCGCAAAGCACAAGAGATCAGGGAGGACGCCATGCAACACACCATGGTTCCCAGTGATCGCGTCGAGCACGTCACCGTCTACGGGTGTGACGGCAAGAAGCTCGGCACGATCGAGCGATTGATGCTCGACAAGGCGAGCGGGACGGTCGCCTACGCCGTGATCAAGACCGGCGGGCTGTTCGGCACTCATCACCATCATCCCGTGCAGTGGAGCGCACTGAAATACGATCCGGGACGTCAGGCCTTTCAGGTCGATCTGACGCCGGAGCAATTGAGCAGCAGCCCCTGCGAAGCCGATGGCGATGAATTCGACTGGGGCGACCGCTCGCGGCCGTACCAGCATCCGAATTACTGGTCGGTCTAGCAAGAAAGACGGGCTTGACCGCCCGTATTCTCGGCGTGACGGCAGGGCTCGGGCCGCGGCCGCCGAGCCGCGTCTGACGTGAGCGTCCAGCTATCCGGCGAGCGGTTGTTCGCCGACCTTGGGCCAATAGGTGCCAAAGCTCCAGAGGCCGCCTTCCGGATCGCGCGCCGCGAAATCGCGGCTGCCGTAATCGGTCGTGTAGGGCTCCATCTCGATCTGCGCGCCTGCGGCTTTCATCTTCGCATAAAGCGCGTCGGGATCATCGACGGCCAGATAGACGGCGTCCGTCCGCCGGCCGCCGATGTCACCGACCTGTTTCGCATAGGCGTCGTCGCGATGGGCGCCCAGCATGAGGATCGACGATCCGAACGCCAGTTCGGCGTGAACGACCGTGCCATCCTTGCGGTACACCACGCGTTCGGCGAAGCCGAGAACGTCCTTCATCCATCCGATCATCGCCTCCGCATCCTTGCAGCGCATGGTGTGATAGAGACGCGGCGCTTCGTAGCCGTTCGGCTGATTCATGAAACTCTCCAAATTCGGTGCAAGACGTTCGGTGCGGGACGCGGAGCAGGTCCCGACAACCCGCGAAGCCGACCCTAGTTCGGATCACGGCGGCCGGCTTGAACAAATGGGACTTGCTCGCGTCTCGCGCGCCCGGCGCTAGCCCCCGCCGTCGCGCATCAGGCGTGGATCGACGACATCGAGCCGCGCCGCCCACCCGGTCGGCGTCTCGCCGCTGAATATCCGGAAATCGCGTGCAAGATGCGCCTGGTCCGCATAGCCGGCGTCTGCTGCAATCGCGGCCCAGCCGCCTGTGCCACCTGCCCGGGCCAGCGCGCAGGCCCGATGAAAGCGCAGCATCTGGGCCAGCGTCTTCGGCGGAACGCCGATCTCATTGTGGAAGCGGCGCGTGAGATGCTTGCGGCTCCAGCCGATGTCGGAGGCGATATCGGCGATCCTGACCGCCCCTGCGTCTCGCCAGAGCGTCGCCAGGGCGAAAGCGACAGCCGGCGAGGGTTCGTGTACGGCGCGGCGAAATACGAACTCTTCCACAATCGCGAATCGTCGTTGCCAGCCGGCGGCCTCGGCCACCCTGGCCCAGAGATCCTCGCCGTCCCGTCCGAGAATATCGTCGAGGCCGACCACGCGTGCGGTCAGGTCAGGCACGGCTCCGCCAAAGAAGCGATACGCCCCGAGCGGCGTGAAATCGATCTGGACGCATTCGGCGCGGCCGTCCGATTCGATCACGACCGGTCCGGGAAAGAGACCCGCCGCGAAACTCGGCCGGGCATCGGCACGATCCGGTTGCTGTCCGAGCGCAATGCGGAAGGGTGTTCCCAAATTCACCAGCAGAGGCAGCGCAAGCGGCGCGGCATGCCGGAACGCGGTTAGGCCGAGGCCTCGCTCGCGGTAGAACGAGATGCTCGAGACCAGGTGCGCAAGGCGTCGGGTGGCCGGTCGACGGATGACATCGGGAGGCGCGTCCATCGTGCGCTACCGTCCTTCCGCCTCACACTCCATGTCGCGGCCCGAAAAGTCCTCGCCCTGCATGTTGGCGTAGTCCCGCGCCATCTCGCGCATCAGGAATTTCGCCGGCACGTCGTGGTAGGTGCCGCGATCGTTGACATATTGCATGTAGGCGCGGCCCTCGCCGTCGAAGGGATGCAGCAGCGCATCGGTGTGACCGTCGAAATCGAGCGGCGCCACGCCGACCTTGGCGCAGAGCGTATCGTTGAACGTGGGCGTCGCCTTGCGCCAGGCGCCGTCGACATGCACCTCCGTAAAGCCATGCCAGGTGAAGATGTCCGTGCCCATGCTCGCCCGCAGCTTCTCGGTGGTGAGATGGTTCTTGACGTCCGCGAAGCCGACCCGTGCGGGAATGCCATGGACGCGGCAGGCAGCGGCATAGAGCGCGGCCTTTCCGACGCAATAGCCCTGGCCCGCGGCGAGCACGCTTGAGGCGCGAAAGGTCTCGGCGACGCGCATGTTGACGTAAGGATTATAGCGGATGCCGTCGCGCACCGCCTTGTAGAGCACGCTCGCCTTGTCGCGCGCGCTCGCATCCGCGCGCACGGCGCCTTCGGCAAATCGCTGCACGGCAGGATGATCGCTGTCGATGTACTCGCCGGGATCGGTGTAGAGGCGGCGGATCGTATCAGGGAGGATGTCGGTCATGGCGCCAGCTTAGCAGGCGATTTGCACGGAACTCAAATCACGCGATACACGGACTTTGGGCGAGGACGTTGCGTGTTCTCGACTTGCGTCGAGGCGCTGACCTTCCGTCTCACGACCGGTTGCGCATCCAGTCGGCGAGGCCGGACAGCGCCTTGTCGAGGTCCTGCCGCGCGGCGGCGTCGGTCACCGTCTCCTCCATCGCGCCGCGCATGCAGAGCATCCACGCATCGCGCTCGGCATCGCCGATGGCAAAGCCGATGTGCCGCTGGCGCAGCCGCGGATGGCCCTTCTCGGGGGTGTAGAGCCGCGGCCCCCCGGTCCATTCGGTGAGATAACGCTTCAAGACGTCCCTGATCAGGCCGAGGTCGTCCGCGTGCATGGCGCGGACGATTGCCGCCTCCGGCAGCGTGTCCATGCGCTCGTAGAAGCGGTCGACGAGAAGGTCGATGGTGGCGCTGCCGCCGATCCGCTCGAACATGGAGGTGGTGACGTCGGTGGAGGTCATTTCTACAGCGCCACGCTCCGCAGGCCGAAGCTGCGGGCTTCGTTTTGCAGCACCGGCCGCACCGCATCGATCAGCCGTGCTGCGGCCGCATCGACGGAAAGCCCCGCCGTATCCACCACCGCCGTCGCGCGCGAATACAGCGGCTCGCGGCTGAGCAAGATGTTGCGCAGCTCGGCCATGGCGGAGCGATCATCCGCCATCGGACGCAGATCGCCCTGGCGGCGGACGCGGGCCATGTGCTCTTCGGGCTCGGCCTTCAGCCAGATCGTGTAGAACGAGGTCAGGATCTGGTCGAAGGTCAGCGGCTCCGAGACGATGCCGCCGCCGGTTGCCAGCACCATCAGCTCGTTGCGCGCCAGCAGCTGCTGCAGCGCCGCCTGCTCCATGCGGCGAAAGCCTTCCTGGCCGTACAGCGCGATGATCTCGGCGACCGAGAGGCCGTTCTGCTGCTCGACCTCCTTGTTGAGCTCCACAAAACTCCAGCCCACCTTCTTCGCCAGCATCCGTCCGAGCGTCGACTTGCCGGCGCCGCGCAGGCCGATCAGCGCGATGCCGCAGAACGGCGCGCGGCGCGGCGCGGTTGCGCTGCCGCCTGCGAGCAAATCTTTCGCCTGCGCGATCTGCGCCGGCGTCGCCTTGCGCAGGAGATCGCGAAACATCTGCCAGTCCGGCGTCGGATCGGCTGACGGCAGCAGGTCTTCGAGATGCGCGCCCATCGCGTCGGAGACGCGGCGCAGCAGCACGATCGAGACATTGCCCTTGCCGCTTTCGAGCTGCGCGATGTAGCGCTCCGAGATTCCTGATACCTTGGCGAGCACCTTGCGCGACATGCCGCGCAACGCGCGCATGGTGCGCACGCGCTGGCCGAGTTGTTCGAGGAAGCGGGATTCGGCGTCGGGACTGTCGGTCATGAGCCTTCTTTAAAAGGTGTCTTCTTGAAGGTTGTCCTGCGGCGCAATTTAATGAAACATAATGCCTGCTAGCATTGACAGCAAGCCGCTGCGGTGTCTTTCTATGAATTATAATTCTAAATTCGGGGGAGAAGTCCGTGAGCGAGGGATCCTACAACGCGGTGACCTGGCTGCTCGACCGTAACGTCGCCGAAGGCCGGGGCGACAAGCTGGCCTTCGACGACACCGTCTCGCGGCTCACCTATGGCGAGCTCCAGCAGCAGACCTGCCGCGCCGCCAGCATGCTGCGCCGGCTCGGCGTCCGCCGCGAGGAGCGCGTGGCGATGATCATGCTGGATACGGTCGACTTTCCGGTCGTGTTCCTGGGTGCGATCCGCGCCGGCATCGTGCCGGTGCCGCTGAACACGCTGCTGACGGCGGATCAATACGCCTACATCCTCGCCGACTGCCGCGCCCGCGTGCTGTTCGTCTCCGAGGCGCTCTACCCCGTCATCAAGGACGTGGTCGGCCGCATGCCCGATCTCGAGCATGTCGTGGTCTCCGGCGCCAAGCAGAACGGCCACAAGCAGCTCGTGGAAGAGATCGCGGGCGAGAGCGATCAGTTCACCACGGCCGCGACGCATCCGGACGAGCCGGCATTCTGGCTCTACTCGTCGGGCTCGACCGGCATGCCCAAGGGCGTGCGCCACATCCATTCCAATCTGCAGGCGACCGCCGACACCTACGCAAAACAGGTGCTCGGCATCCGCGAGAGCGATGTGTGTCTCTCCGCGGCGAAGTTGTTTTTCGCCTATGGGCTCGGCAATGCGCTGACCTTCCCGATGTCGGTCGGCGCCAGCGTGATCCTCAACAGCGAGCGGCCGACGCCGGCGCGCATGTTCGATCTGATGAACCGCTACAACCCCTCGATCTTCTACGGCGTGCCGACCTTGTTCGCGGCGATGCTCAACGACGAGACCATGAAGAGCGAGCGTGGCGGCAAGGCGCTGCGCATCTGCACCTCCGCCGGCGAGGCGCTGCCGGAATCGGTCGGCCACAGCTGGAAGAAGCGCTTCGGCGTCGACATTCTCGACGGTGTCGGCTCGACCGAGCTCTTGCACATCTTTCTCTCGAACGCGCCCGGCGACATCAAATACGGCTCCTCCGGCAAGCCGGTGCCGGGCTATGCGGTGCGGCTGGTCAATGAAGCCGGGCAGAACGTCGCCGACGGCGAGGTCGGCGAGCTCCTGGTCGATGCGCCCTCCGCCGGCGAGGGCTACTGGAATCAGCGCCACAAGAGCCGCCGCACGTTCGAGGGACCCTGGACTCGCACCGGCGACAAATATGTCCGCGACGCCGACGGCCGCTACACCTTCTGCGGCCGCGCCGACGACATGTTCAAGGTCTCCGGCATCTGGGTCTCGCCGTTCGAGGTCGAGAGCGCGCTGATCACCCATCCCGCCGTGCTGGAAGCGGCTGTGGTGCCGGAAGCCGATCCGGAAGGCCTGTTGAAGCCGAAAGCCTTCGTCGTGCTGCGCCCCGGCGCGCCGACGGCAGAGCTGCAGGAGATGCTCAAGGAGCACGTCAAGCAGAAGATCGGCCCCTGGAAATATCCGCGCTGGATCGACGTGGTGGAGTCCTTGCCGAAGACGGCGACGGGCAAGATCCAGCGGTTCAAGCTGCGCGAAGGGGCGAATTGAAATCGCAGATGCCATGTCGGGCGGTCACCGCAAACTCCGCTGGACGACTGAGTGCGCCGAAGCGCCTTCTGCTCATTGCGAAGAAGAGTGACGCCATGACCAACCTTTCCCCCACCGGCTTCCTCAGCATCGACGGCGCCAGCCTCGAATATAAATGGCTCGCGCCGCAAGCCGCGGATGCACCCACCATCGTCATGCTGCATGAAGGCCTCGGCTCGGTCGGGCTCTGGGGCGATTTCCCGGAAAGACTTCAGCAAGCCACCGGCGCCGGCATCTTCGCCTATTCGCGCGCGGGCTATGGCCAGTCGAGCAAGGTCACGCTGCCGCGGCCGCTCGATTACATGCAGCGCGAGGCGCTCGACGTGTTGCCGAAAGTGCTCGACGCAATCGGCTTCAAGCGCGGCCTTCTGCTCGGCCATTCCGACGGCGCCTCGATCGCGGCGATCTATGCCGGTTCACACCAGGATCACCGCCTTCAGGGCGTCGCGCTGATCGCACCGCATTTCATCGTCGAGGACGTCTCGGTGACATCCATCGCGGCGATCAAGACGACGTTCGAGACCACCGACCTCAGGGCGAAACTGGCGCGCTGGCACAAGGACGTCGACAACGCCTTCTACGGCTGGAACGGCGCCTGGCTCGATCCGGAATTCCGCGGTTGGGACATCTCCGAATACCTCGCCTATATCCGCGTCCCCGTCCTGATCCTGCAGGGCGCGAACGACCAATATGGGACATTGCGCCAGCTCGAAATCGCCCGGGAAGAGTGCTATTGTCCGGTCGATATTAAAGTCATTTCAGAGGCGGGCCATTCCCCGCATCGTGAAGCGCCGGGGGCGACGCTTGACGCGATTGAGCAATTTGCAAAAGCGGCCCTGCGCGACGATCAGGGACTTCAGGTGCACGCCGCATGACCATGCGGAGGCACATCCATGAATGTGCCTTCACATGTGACCGGTCCGTTGCCATGGCCGCAATGGGCCCATGTGCCGGGCGAGCCCGGCGCGTCCGATGCCGATTCCGAGACGCTGGACATGGCCAAGGCGCTGGTGCCGTCGGCCTTCCGCGGCCACGTGCCGGCGCGGCATCCGGCGCTGCGCTACGGCCTCGCGCTCAACGACCGCGGCTATTTCTGGGAGGCGCAGGAGGTGCTCGAGGCGGTGTGGGCCGCGGCGCCCCAAGGCGGCCGCGAGCGCGTTCTGCTGCGCGCCTGCATCCACATCGCCAACGCGAATTTGCGGCTGCGCATGCAGAAGTCGCGTTCGGCGGCACGCCTGTTCGGCGATGCGCTGACGGAGCTGCGCAGCTTGAACTCGCGCAAGGCGGCCACGGGCGGCGACGGCTTCGTCGAGAGTTTTCCGGTCGTGGCGCTGATCGCGCAGCTGGCGGCCAAGCTCGACCGTCCAAGCCTCTCCAAGGCGGATTGGATCGCACTCGGAGCGACCGTGCGGTCTTAAACCCTCCATGAAACAAAATGCATGTGAGTCCCGTTAAGGGCTAGACGCGACCGAAAAGATGCACTATTGTGCATCTAACGCTACGGCGAAAATGCATAATCAAGCTCAGGGATGACCCATGGCCGGGGAAGATCGGCGCCTCGCAGGCGGCGCGACATTCATCGATTTCCAGACTGAACCGTCCCGCTACAAGCACTGGAAGCTGGCGGTCGATGGCGACGTCGCGACGCTGACCATGGACGTCGACGAGAATGGCGGCCTGTTCGAAGGCTATCTGCTCAAGCTCAACTCTTATGACCTCGGCGTCGACATCGAGCTGGCGGACGTGGTCCAGCGCCTGCGCTTCGAGCATCCCGAGGTGAAGGTCGTGGTGATGCGCTCGGCCAAGAACCGCGTGTTCTGCGCCGGCGCCAACATCCGCATGCTCGCGGGCTCCACGCATGCCCACAAGGTGAACTTCTGCAAGTTCACCAACGAGACCCGCAACGGCATGGAAGATTCGTCCGAGAATTCCGGCCAGCGCTTCATCACCGTGGTGAACGGCTCCGCCGCCGGTGGCGGCTATGAGCTGGCGCTCGCGACCGACCACATCATTCTCGCCGACGACGGCGCCTCTGCCGTCGCGCTGCCCGAGGTGCCGCTGCTCGCGGTGCTGCCGGGCACCGGCGGTCTCACCCGCGTCGTCGACAAGCGCAAGGTGCGTCGCGACCACGCCGACTTCTTCTGCACCATCGAGGAAGGCGTGAAGGGCAAGCGCGCCGTGCAGTGGCGCCTCGTCGACGAGATCGCGCCGAACTCCAAGCTCGAGGCCAGGATCGCCGAGCGTGCCAGGGAATTCGCGGGCCAATCCAAGCGCAAGGGCAGCGGCAAGGGTATCGCGTTGACGCCGCTCAAGCGCGTCATTGACGAAAACAGCATCCGTTACGGCTTCGTCACCGTCGACATCGACCGCGCCGCCCGCATCGCCACCGTCTCGATCAAGGCCTCCGAAGCCGCGCCGCCCGCCGACATCGACGGCATGATGGCGCAGGGCGCCTCGTTCTGGCCGCTGCAAGTGGCGCGCGAGCTCGACGATGCCATCCTGCATCTGCGCATCAACGAGCTCGAGATCGCCATGCTGGTGTTCAAGAGCCATGGCGACCGCGCTCATGTGCTCGCAGCCGATGCCTTCCTCGAAGCCAACAAGGCGCACTGGCTGGTCAACGAGATCAGGCACTACTGGAAGCGCGTGCTCAAGCGCATCGACGTCACCTCGCGCACGCTGGTGACGCTGGTCGAGCCGGGCTCCTGCTTTGCCGGCACGCTCGCCGAGCTCGTCTTCGCCGCCGACCGCTCCTACATGCTGATCGGCACGCGCCAGGGCGACAACCGTCCGCCGCCGTCGATCGAGCTCTCCGCGATGAATTTCGGCCCCTATCCGATGAGCCATGGCCTGACGCGGCTGCAATCGCGCTTCCAGGCCGATCCGTCCGACGTCGAGCGCGCGGAAGCCACGCTCGGCACCAGCCTCGACGCCGAACAGGCCGAGGAGCTCGGCCTCGTCACCTTCGCGCTCGACGACATCGACTGGGACGACGAGGTCCGCGTGTTCCTGGAGGAGCGCGCCAGCTTCTCGCCCGACAGCCTCACCGGCATGGAAGCAAGCCTGCGCTTCGTCGGCCCCGAGACCATGGAATCAAAGATCTTCGCGCGCCTCACGGCGTGGCAGAACTGGATCTTCCAGCGCCCCAACGCGGTCGGCGAGGAAGGCGCGCTGCGCCGCTACGGCAGCGGCCAGAAGCCGAAATTCGATATGACGCGGGTGTAACGACCTTCGTGTCCCGGGCGCGCTGCGGCACAAAGTGACGCTGCGCAGAACCGGGACCCATAGCGGACCAGACAATAGGTCCCGGCTCAGCAGTGCGGCACTTCGCGCCACACTGCGTCCGGGACACGAGACCGATCAAGGAGCACGGCCATGAACATGAACATCATGAACGTCGACTACTCGACCAAGATTCCCAACAACGTCAATCTCGCCGAAGACCGCCAGGTGCTCAAAGCGCTGGAAGGCTGGCATCCCGGCTACATGGACTGGTGGAGCGACATGGGGCCGGAAGGCTTCCAGGAATCGCTGGTTTACTTGCGCACCGCGTATTCGGTCGATCCGCGCGGTTGGGCCAAGTTCGACTATGTCCGCATGCCCGAATATCGCTGGGGCATTCTGCTTGCGCCGCAGGAAGAGAACCGCGTCGTTCCCTTCGGCGAGCATTATGGCGAGCCGGCCTGGCAGGAGGTCCCGGGCGAGCATCGCGCCATGCTGCGCCGCCTGATCGTGATCCAGGGCGACACCGAGCCGGCTTCGGTCGAGCAGCAGCGCCATCTCGGCAAGACCGCGCCCTCGCTCTACGACATGCGCAATCTGTTCCAGGTCAACGTCGAGGAAGGCCGCCATCTCTGGGCGATGGTCTATCTGCTGCAGAAATATTTCGGCCGCGACGGCCGCGAAGAAGCCGATGATCTCTTGCGTCGTCGCTCCGGCGACGCCGACGCGCCGCGCATGCTGGGCGCCTTCAACGAGGCGACGCCGGACTGGCTGTCCTTCTTCATGTTCACCTACTTCACCGACCGCGACGGCAAGATGCAGCTGCATTCGCTGGCGCAGTCCGGCTTCGATCCGCTGTCGCGCACCTGCCGCTTCATGCTGACCGAAGAAGCGCACCACATGTTCGTCGGCGAGACCGGCATCACCCGCGTCGTGCAGCGCACGTGCGATGCGATGCGCGAGGCCGGCATCACCGATCCCACCGACATCGCGAAGGTTCGCGCGCTCGGGGTGATCGACCTGCCGACCATCCAGAAGAAGCTGAACCTGCACTACACGCTGTCGCTCGATCTCTTCGGCTCGGAAGTCTCGACCAACGCGGCCAATGCCTTCAACGCCGGCATCAAGGGCCGCTATCACGAGACCCAGATCGAAGACGATCATCAGCTCAAGAACTCCACCTATCCGGTGCTCAAGCTGATCGACGGCGAGATCAAGCTGGTCGACGAGCCCGCGCTGACCGCGCTCAACATGCGCCTGCGCGACGATTACAGCCAGGACTGCGTCAAGGGCATGCTGCGCTGGAACAAGGTGATCTCGACCTCGGGGTATCAGTTCCAGCTCAAGCTGCCCAACGTCGCCTTCCACCGCCACATCGGCGAGTTCAAGGACGTGCATGCGACGCCCGACGGCATTTTGATCGACGACGCCACCTGGGCCAAGCGCAAGGACGAGTGGCTGCCCTCGACCGCCGACGGCGACTTCATCACCTCGCTGATGCAGCCCGTCACCGAGCAAGGCAAGTACGCCTCCTGGATCTCGCCGCCGAAAGTCGGCATCGACAACAAGCCGGGCGATTTCGAGTACGTGAAGATCGAGTCGTGAGGAGCGGCGAATGGTGAATGGCGAGTAGCGAATAGAGAACGAGTGTCTATTCGCTACTCGCCATTCGCATTCAAGCCTACCCCGCGATCTCCAGCCCCGCATTCGCATACACCACGCCGCCGTCGACCGCGATGGTGTTGCCGACCACGTAATCGCCGGCGCGCGAGGCGAGATAGATCGCCACCCCCGCCATGTCCTCGTCGCTTCCGATGCGCCGCGCCGGGATGCGCTTGGCGACTTCGTCGGCATGGTCGCGCGCGGCGCGGTTCATGTCCGACTTGAAGGCGCCCGGCGCGATCGCGGTGACGTTGATGTTGTCCTTGATCAGCTTGGTCGCCATGCGCCGCGTCAAATGGATCACCGCGGCCTTGCTGGCGGCGTAGGAATAGGTCTCGCTCGGATTGACGAAGATGCCGTCGACCGAGGCAATATTGATCACCTTCGCCGGACGTTCCGCGCTTGCGGCCGCGCGCAGCGGCTTCGCCAGCGCCTTGGTCAGGAAGAACAGCGACTTGACGTTGAGGTCCATCACCTTGTCCCAGCCGCTTTCGGGGAATTCGTCGAATTCCGCGCCCCAGGCCGCGCCCGCATTGTTGACGAGGATGTCGAGCTTCGGCTCCAGCTTGATGATCTCGGAGGCGAGCCTCTCGCAGCCCTCGATGGTGGAGATGTCGATCGGCAACGCGATGCATTCGCCGTCATATTGCGCGGTGAGCTCCTTTGCGGTCGCCTCGCACGGTCCGGCCTTGCGCGCGGTGATGTAGACCTTTGCGGCGCCGGCGCTGAGAAATCCCGCCGCGATCATCTTGCCGATGCCGCGCGAGCCGCCGGTCACCAGCGCGACGCGGCCTTTGAGCGAAAATAGGTCGTTGAACATGAGGCCTCCCTTGGTTTGGCGCTGTTTTGGGCGGGGAGGAGAGGGGAGTCAAGGAAGGGGCTGATGATATGCGAGTGTGGCGGGAAGGCGCTTCGACTCACTCGATGTCGTCCCCGCGCACGCGGGGACCCATAACCCCAGGGAGCAGTTTGCGAAGATTCGTCGATCGGGACTGCGACCAACCGAGATCGATAAATTCCGCGGTATGGGTCCCTGCTTTCGCAGGGACGACGGCGGGGGATTGGAGCGCGCCTACGCCGCCGCGATGCGGCGGAAGCCGTTCCACATCGCGGTCGCGGCGCCCGAGGTCAGCACCGGCAGGATGCGAGCGTCCTGGTAGTTGCCGTTGAGCGAGACGCGCGGCAGCGCCGTCATCTGGCCGGCATTTTCGGCGAACAGCATGCCGGGCCGCGTCGTCACCGCGGTCTTGAAGCCGGCCGTCGCGGCCAGGCCGAATTCGCGCGTGCCCGCGGCCTCGCGGTCACCATAGGGATAAGCGAGATGCAGCACGGGGCGCTCGAGCGCCTCTTCGATCCGCGCGCGGCTGGTGGCCAGCTCCTGTGCGGCGATGTCTTCCGCCTGCTTGGCGAGATTGCAATGGCTGACGCTATGCGCGCCGATCGTGACCAGCGGATCGGCTGCAAATGTCTTCAGCTCGGTCCAGGACAGGCAGAGGCTGCGGCACAGCGCGGCCATGTCGACGCCGTATGCCGTGCAGAGCGCCTCGATCTCTCGCTTGAGGTCATGCTCGCCCGGCAGCGCGCGCAGCCAGTCGTGCAGGCGGTCGTACGCGGCCTGCTTGGCCGCGGGCGTCGTCGCATCGAGCCGCAGTGCAGAATGGCCGATCTTGACGTCGATCTGCTCGGCCTTGGCGATCACGGCCTCCAGCGCCTCCCACCACAGCCGTCCGGTCCCTTCGGCAAAATCGCTCGCGACATAGACCGTCAGCGGTGCGTTGAATTCGCGCAGCACGGGCAGCCCATGGTCCAGATTGTCGCGATAGCCGTCGTCGAAGGTGAAGGCGGCGAAGCGGCGGTCGAACCGGCCCTGCACCAGCCGCTCATGCAGCTCGTCCATGGTGACGATGTCGATGTCGCGCGAGCGCAAATGGCACAGCGTCGCGCGCAGGAATTCGGGGGTGACCTCGAGATGCCGGTTCGGCTGGAACGCGGCCTCGCTGGCCGGCCGCACGTGGTGCAGCATGAAAATAGCGCCGACGCCCGACAAAAGCGGGCGCAAGAGGTGGTGCGCCCCGCTGAAGTAAAGTGCTCCCAGCCCGGCGCGGATGACGTTGTTACGCAGTTGTTTCATGACCGGCTGGCGGACTCTGGCATTCCGCTTTCAACTTACGGAAGAACCCTTGAAGAAAAAGTTATTCCGATTGTCCGACCCGTGCCCCCGGCAGGGCGCCATTTCCGGTTTGACAGCCTGCCAAGGGTTTGTTTTGTCTCCGTTTCCAGAGTTCGGGTCGTCGAATGCAGAAGCTTTTCAGGTGGGCCAGCAAATGGTGGCCGGGGTTGATTCCCCTGGCCGTCATGTGGGGATTTGCGGCCTGGAATAATACCTTACCGGTCGAAGCCGACCTCTCGGCCCGCAGCTCGGCCGCGCTGAAAGGGACCGTTCTGGACAAGACCCGGATCGCGGTCGACGGTCGCGACGTCAGCCTGGTCGCCGACGCCTTCTCCGAGGAGGGGCGCCGCGATGCCGTGACGGCGGTCGAAACCGTCCCCGGCGTGCGCCTGGTCGACGACCGGACTCGCCTTGTTCCCGAAGCCCAGCCGTTCGTCTGGAACGCCGAGCGCGACGTGGTGCGGGTGACGCTGTCGGGCTCCGCGCCCCTGCCGGCGATCAAGGGCCGACTGACCGAGGCAGCCCGCAAGGAGGTCGGCGGCGCCGAGGTGGCCGACCAGATGGGCCTGGCGCGCGGCGCGCCGCCGCGCTTCGAAGCGGCCGCGATGCTGCTACTGGACCAGATCGGCAAGCTCAAGGACGGCAAGATCACGATCACCGACACCAAGGTCAATCTGTCGGGCATGGCGCGCGAGCTCGGCGGCCGTGAAGCGATCGCAGCCGCGCTGAAGAACCTGCCCGAGGGCTTCTCTGTCGCCGCCAACGACGTCAAGGCGCCGCCCTACATCTTCCAGGCCTACAAGGACCCGGTCGCCGCAACCGTGACGTTGACCGGCTACGTCCCCGACAACACCATCCACGCGGCGATCGCGACCAGTGCCGCGCGAAAATTCTTCACCGAAAAGGTCGTCGACAATCTCAAGGCCAGCCTCGGCGCGCCCGGCTCGTTCAACACCGCCGTGGTCGCAGCGCTCGGCGCGCTGTCACGACTGTCGACCGGCACGCTCGTTGTGTCCGATCGCGAGGTGAAGCTGTCGGGCGATGCCCTCTACGAGGGGGCCGCCAACGACATTCGTGCAGGCCTCGGCAAGGACTTCCCGAAGAACTGGCAATACAAGCCGGAGATCACCGTGAAGCCCGCGGCAGGGCCGGTCGACGGCACCGTGTGCCAGCAATTGTTCACGGACCTGCTGGCCAAGGGCAAGATCCGCTTCGCGCCCAAGCGTGCCGACATCGATCCGGATTCCGCCGCCATCCTCGATCATCTGATCGAGACGGCGCTGCGCTGCCCCACAACGAATGTCGAGGTCGCCGGACACACCGATGCGGATGGCGAGGACGGCTTCAACCGGGCTCTCTCGGAGAAGCGCGCGCAGGCGGTGATCGACTATCTGGTCAAGGCCGGCCTGCCCGCCAGCCGCTTCACCGCGGTCGGCCATGGCAGCACGCAGCCCGTTGCCGGCAACGACACCGACGACGGCAAGGCGCAGAACCGCCGCATCGAATTTCTGGTGAGGTGACGATGCCCTATCTCGTCTCGTTCCATCTGGGTTGGCTAATCGGCTCGGTGCTGCTCGGCTTCTGCATGGGCTGGATCTCGGTGGTCCAGCGCGGCAACGGCACATCGAAGGTGACCGCGCGCTGGCTCGCCGCGCTCGCCGCGGCCCTGGTCGCGGCTTCGCTCGCCCATGTCGTCCCCGGCCGCTTCGGCTATTGGCTCGACCTCGGCCTGATCATGTTCGCCTGCTACCTCGTCGGCTGCACCATCGGCGCCTGGCTGCGCGACCGCGTGGTGGCGCGCAGCATGCGGGCCGGCTAACCGCCGCCCCAGGTTCGCCCTCCGATCGGCACGCCACGAAGCACGCGAAAGACCGCGCTTGACAATAATACGTACGTACGTATTATTTCGTCATGCCCAAGCCTTCGCTGAAAGACGCCATCCTCGACGCCGGCCTCAAGGTCATGTTCCGGACCGGCTATCACGGCACCAGCGTGCGTGATGTCACCGCAGCGGCGGGTGCCCCGCAGGGCTCCTTCACCAATCATTTTCGCTCCAAGGAGGCGTTCGCCTCGGAGGTGCTGGATCGCTATTTCGAGATCACGAAGGGATTGGTGGCGGAGGCTCTGGATGACGCCTCGCTGACGCCGCGGGCGCGGCTCAAGCGCTATCTCGACATCATCACCGGACGGCTCGAGGCCGACGGTTTTGGCCGCGGCTGCCTGATCGGCGATCTCAGCCTCGAGGCGGCCGGCAGCAGCGAGATACTGCGCACCCGTCTTTCCGAGATATTTGCCGAGTGGCGCCTGCCCTTCGCGGCCTGCATCAGCGAGGCGCAGCGCAGCGGCGAGATCGCTTCCGAATTCGAGCCTGAGGAGCTTGCCGACTTCCTGCTCGCCTCCTGGCAGGGCGCGATCCTGCGCATGAAGGTCGACCGCACGCCCCAGGCGCTCGAGCGTTTCAAGACCATCGCCTTCAAAACCGTCTTCAAGGAGTCGACATGAGCCAGCAAGCCGAGATCCAGATCCGCACCGTCGCCGTGCTGGGGAGCACGATGGCATATCGTGAGGCGGGCCCGAAGGACGCGCCGGTCGCGCTCTTCCTTCACGGCAATCCGACATCGTCGCATATCTGGCGAAACATCCTGCCGTTGGTGTCCCCCGTGGCGCGTTGCATCGCGCCCGACCTGATCGGCTTCGGCCAGTCCGGCAAGCCCGATATCGCCTACCGCTTCTTCGACCACGTTCGTTATCTCGACGCGCTGATCGAGCAGCTCGGCATCGCCTCGGCCTATCTCATTGCGCAGGATTGGGGCACGGCGCTGGCATTTCATCTCGCCGCGCGCCGGCCGGCCTTCGTGCGCGGCCTCGCCTTCATGGAGTTCATCCGGCCGATGCCGACCTGGCAGGATTTCCACCAGGTCGATGCCGCGCGCGAGACGTTCCGCAAATTCAGGACGCCGGGCGAGGGCGAGGCCATGATCCTGGAGGCCAACGCCTTCGTCGAACGCGTGCTGCCCGGCGGCATCATGCGCACATTGAGCGAAGACGAGATGGCGCCGTACCGCACGCCGTTTCCGACGCCGGAGAGCCGCCGTCCCGTGCTTGCGTTCCCTCGGGAATTGCCGATCGCCGGCGAGCCCGCCGATGTCGGTCAGGCGCTGCAATCGGCGCATGCGTCGCTGAAAACGTCCACATATCCGAAGCTGCTGTTCGCAGGCGAGCCGGGGGCCGTCGTCGCTCCAAGATTTGCCGAGACGTTCGCAGCCTCGCTGCAGCACTGCGCGCTCGTCCGCCTCGGGCCCGGTCGGCACTACCTCCAGGAGGATCACCCCGACGCGATCGGCCGCTCAATTGCCGGCTGGATCGCCGGCATCGAAGCAGTACGTCCCCAGCTTGCGGCCTGACGGAGGACTTGATGTCGATTGTCTGGGCTGACGACCTCGCCGGGATCGACTGGGACGAGCTCTCCGAGCTCTATCGCATTGCCCCGCTCGGCAACAAGAAGCCGGGCGATCTTGCGCTGGTGTTCGGCAACAGCATCTTTCGCGCCTTCGCCAGGGAGGGTGGCCGCCTCGTAGCCGCAGGGCGCGTGCTGGCCGACGGCCGCGACTGCGCCTATCTCTGTGATATCGCCGTGCACCCGGACTTTCAGGGGCGGGGTCTCGGCCGCGACATCATCGAGCGTCTGCTTGCGCATTGCCGCGGCCATCGCAAGATCATCCTCTATGCCGTGCCGGGCAAGGAGGGGTTTTACGAACGCCTGGGCTTCAGGCGGATGACCACGGCCATGGCGATCTTCGAGGATCAGGCCGCAGCCCATGGCCGCGGCTATTTGACCGCGCCTTGAGGCTGGGCACGGGAGGCCGCGACCTTCCGGCGCATCGGACAACCCGTGAACGAGGCCGGGATTGCCCCCTCTTTCAACAGGGGGGCGCCGTCCATAGATTGATTTCGGCTTAAGGCGTGACGGAACAATGTGCGGCCGAAATCATCAAAACTTCATGGCGTCTGCGCAGGATTGCCAGGGAGATTCGCGTCAAGCCTTGCCGCCGAAGGCGCCAAACCGTGCATCAGGAGCCCATAACCCTGCCTAAAATATTGAAGGCACGTGTTTTTGTTCGAATTGGCGAATTCCACTCCGCCCGAAAACGCGCTAGTGGAGGGGCGGGGGGCATGCGCGATGCCGGAGCCGGCGGCGAGGGGTCGTCGTGTGCCTGTGCGCCGTCCTGTCCGCCGGCCGTTCTGGCCGCTGAAGCGTTGTTCGAGGTCTAGATGCTGGAAGCCATACGCAGGGCGATATCGTTTCTGCGCGAGAAGCAAATCCTGCATAAGCTTGGCGTTGTGATCAGCGTCGCGGTCATCGGCATCGCTTGCTATGTGCTCTACCACATGCTGCGCGGCATCGATTTCAACGAGGTCCTCGAAGCGATCAAGAGCACCGAGCCGAGCCAGATTGCGATGGCGGCGCTGTTCGTCGCCGCGGGCTATTTCACGCTGACCTTCTACGATCTGTTCGCCGTGCGCGCGATCGGCCACGCCCATGTGCCCTATCGCATCAACGCGCTTGCGGCCTTCACCAGCTATTCCATCGGCCACAATGTCGGCGCGTCCGTCTTCACCGGCGGCGCGGTGCGCTATCGCATCTATTCGGCCTACGGGCTGAACGCGATCGACGTCGCCAAGATCTGCTTCCTCGCCGGCCTGACCTTCTGGCTCGGCAATGCTGCCGTGCTCGGCCTCGGCATCTCCTATCATCCCGAGGCCGCCGCCTCGATCGATCAGCTGCCGCCATGGCTGAACCGGACGCTGGCGCTGGCGATCATCGCGGGGCTGGTCGGCTACGTGGTCTGGGTCTGGACCCAGCCGCGCGTGGTCGGCCGCGGGCCCTGGACCGTGGTGCTGCCGGGCGGCCCACTGACACTGCTGCAGATCGCGATCGGCATCATCGATCTCGGCTTCTGCGCGCTCGCAATGTACGTGCTGGTCCCGGACGAGCCCAATCTCGGCTTCGTGGTGGTCGCGGTGATCTTCGTCTCGGCCACCCTGCTCGGCTTCGCCAGCCATTCGCCCGGCGGGCTCGGCGTGTTCGACGCCGCCATGCTGGTCGGCCTCTGGCAGATGGACCGCGAGGAGCTGCTTGGCGGCATGCTGCTGTTCCGCGTCCTCTATTATCTCTCGCCCTTCGTCATCTCTGTAATCTTGCTGACGTTTCGCGAAGTTATCATCGGCGCACGATCGAAGCGCCTGCAGCAGGCGGCGCTCAAGCTCGACCCCGGTCCGGCGCGTGAAGCCGCTTACGTGAGAGAGCGTAGCGACGGCGCCAAATCTTAGGACCAGAGTCCAGGACAGGCCCTTTAGGAGAAGTCCGCCCCGATGGCGATCGACGCCCCATCTTCTCCCTCCACCCAGCCATGGTCCGACCGGCTGCGGCACTCGACGATCATCCTGATCGCCGCGGCGCTGGCGCTGTCCGTCATCGTCTCGCTCGGCGAATTGTCGGCGCTGCACGCCGCGATCGTGTTCCTGTGCATCGCCGCCGCTGCGCTGATCCCGTGGCGCCTGCATGATCCCGCCGCGTCCCGCGACGACGTCAGGCGCATCAACCCGGTCGAGAGCGCGGCGGTGGCCGCGGTCGTCGCGGGCATGCCGGATCCGGCGGTGCTGCTCGACCGCGCCGGCCGCGTCATCCACCTCAATGCCGCCGCCGCCCAGCTCGCGCCGGCGCTGCGCCGGAACGAGCTTGCTCAGTTCGCGCTGCGCTCGCCGGAGATCATCACGGCGCTGAGAGAGGCGATCGCGACCTCCGAGCCGCGGCGCGCGACCTATCTCGACCATGTCCCGGTCGATCGCTGGTTGGAGCTCACGATCACGCCGGTGCCGGTGCCGACCAGCTTCGGCGGCACCGATAAATGCATGCTGATGACCTTCCACGACCAGACGCCGCTGCGCCGGGTCGAGGAGATGCGCGCCGACTTCGTCGCCAATGCCAGCCACGAGCTGCGCACGCCGCTGGCCGCGCTGTCGGGCTTCATCGACACGCTGCAGGGCCAGGCCAAGGACGATCCCAAGGCGCGCGAGCGCTTCCTCGGCATCATGCACAACCAGGCCACCCGCATGGCGCGCCTGATCGACGATCTGTTGTCGCTGTCGCGGGTCGAGCTGTCGGCCCATGTCCGCCCCGACACCCTGGTCGATCTCTTGCCGATCATCCGCCAGGTCGCCGACGGGCTCGAGCCGCTGGCGCGCGAGCGCCAGGTCGAGGTCGAGATTCATCTGCCGGATGGGCCGGTGATGATCGCGGGCGACCGCGAGGAGTTGCTCCGCCTGTTCGAGAATTTGATCGAGAACGCGCTCAAATACGGCGCCTCCGGCGGACGCGTCATCGTGTCGCTGACCTCCGCCGCGGCCACTGACGGAACTCAGGAAATCCGGATCACGGTGCGCGATTTCGGGCCCGGCATCGCGCCCGAGCACCTGCCGCGGCTGACCGAGCGGTTCTACCGGGTGGACGTCGGCGACAGCCGCTTGCAGGGTGGAACCGGACTCGGATTATCGCTGGTGAAACATATCCTTAACCGCCATCGCGGCCGGCTTTTCATCGAAAGCGTGCCCAAACAGGGCGCCACTTTCACCGCCTGTTTTCCCCAGATCAAGACTCCCGGATCGACCTGAAACGCGAGCGATTTCAGTTGCTTGCTGGTGTCATCCGACTGTCACGAAACCTTCGTAAAAGCACAGCCGACCGCTCCTAAAGGGGGCGGCGCGGGGAGCGCGATCGGGCGCGGATGGCGCTTCGCTCCCCCCAATGGAGACCAGCATGAATTTCCTCAGAACGATCGTCGCTGCCGGCATGGTCGCCGCATCGACGACGGCGGCGCTTGCCGCCGATATCACCGGTGCCGGTGCGACGTTCCCGTTCCCGATCTATTCGAAGTGGGCTGACGCCTACAAGAAAGAGACCGGCAACGGCTTGAACTACCAGTCGATCGGTTCCGGCGGCGGCATCAAGCAGATCCAGGCCAAGACCGTGACCTTCGGCGCCAGCGATGCGCCGCTCAAGGCCGAGCAGCTCGAAAAGGACGGCCTCGTGCAGTGGCCGATGGTGATGGGCGCCATCGTTCCCGTGGTCAACCTCGAGGGTGTGAAGCCGGGCGAGCTGGTGTTCGACGGCGAGACGCTGGCCAACATCTATCTCGGCAAGATCACCAAATGGGACGACGCCGCGATCAAGAAGCTCAATCCGAGCGCGAAGCTGCCCTCGGAAGCCATCACCGTCGTCCGCCGCTCGGACGGTTCGGGCACCACCTTCAACTTCACCAACTATCTCTCCAAGGCCAGCGCGGACTGGAAGAGCAAGGTCGGCGAAGGCACCGCGGTCGAGTGGCCGGTCGGCGTTGGCGCCAAGGGCAATGAAGGCGTGTCGGGCAACATCAGCCAGACCAAGAACTCGATCGGCTATGTCGAGTACGCCTACGCCAAGCAGAACAAGCTGACCTACACCGGTCTCGTCAACAAGGCCGGCAAGCCGGTGCAGCCCACCGTCGAAGCCTTCCAGGCGGCCGCCTCCAACGCCGACTGGGCCAAGGCGCCCGGCTATTACGTCATCCTGACCGACCAGCCCGGCGAGAAGTCCTGGCCGATCACCGCGGCGACCTTCATCCTCATGCACAAGTCCGCGACCGACAAGGCGGCCTCGCAGGAAGCCATCAAGTTCTTCCGCTGGGCCTTCAAGAACGGCGGCAAGGCGGCTGAAGAGCTCGACTACATCCCGATGCCGGACAGCGTCGTCCAGCTGATCGAGAAGACCTGGGCTGCCGAGATCAAGAGCTAAGCGCTCTCCTCTCGTGTCCCGGACGCGCTGCAACGTGAAACGTTGCGGCGCAGAGCCGGGACCCACAAACGCTAGGCCCCGGATCAGCGGCGCACCGCATCCGGGGCACGGCACCAAAAACACCAAGAACAAGCGTATATAGACGGATGCAGGGGATCGGCGTGGCAGAAATGGCCGTTCAGAGCGATGTAATCGACGACGCCGGACCGTATGACCGCGCCAAGGCCTTGAGCGCGTTCAAGCTCGGCGACGTCACCTTCTACTGGATCACGCGGCTGTCCGCGATCTCGGTGCTGCTCATTCTCGGCGGCATCATCATCTCGCTGATCGTCGGCGCGTTCCCGGCGATCAAGGAGTACGGCCTCTCCTTCCTGTGGACGCAGCGCTGGGCGCCGTCCGCCGATCCGCCGGTGCTCGGTGCGCTCGGGCCGATGTACGGCACGCTGGTCACCTCCTTCATCGCGATGCTGATCGCCATTCCCGTCGGCCTCGGCATCGCCATCTTCCTCACCGAGCTCTGCCCGCAATGGCTGCGCCGCCCGATCGGCATGGCGATCGAACTGCTCGCCGGAATCCCGTCGATCATCTACGGCATGTGGGGCTTCTTCGTGCTGGGGCCGTTCCTGGCCAACACCTTCCAGCCCTTCATGATCAGGATCTTCGACGGCGTCCCTGTGCTGGGCGCGATCTTCGCAGGTCCCCCGTCCTATCTCAGCCTGTTCAACGCCGCGCTGATCCTCGCCATCATGGTGCTGCCCTTCATCACCTCGATTTCGGTCGACGTGTTCAAGACGGTGCCGCCGGTCCTCAAGGAAGCCGCCTACGGCGTCGGCTGCACCACCTGGGAAGTCGTCCGCAGCGTGGTGATCCCCTACACCCGCGTCGGCGTCATCGGCGGCGTCATGCTGGCGCTGGGCCGCGCGCTCGGCGAGACCATGGCGGTGACCTTCATCATCGGCAACTCGTTTCGTATCTCGTCGTCGATCTTCGCCCCGGGCACCACGATCTCGGCGGCGATCGCCTCCGAATTCGCCGAGAGCGACGGCCTGCATCAGTCCGGCCTGATCCTGCTCGGCCTCTTGCTGTTCGTGCTGACGTTCTTCGTGCTTGCGGCGGCGCGGCTGATGCTGATGCGGCTGGAAAAGAAGGCGGGGAACTAGCGCCATGAATCCGATCTATTCACGCCGCCGCCGCAAGGATTTCATCATCCGCGGTCTTTGCTTCGCGGCCGCCGCCTTCGGCGTCACTTGGCTCGCGCTGATCCTGATCACGCTGCTCTACAACGGCGTGGCGGGCCTGAACGTTCAGCTCTTCACCGCAGACACGCCGCCGCCCGGCTCGACCGAGGGCGGCCTGCGCAACGCCATCGTCGGCTCGATCATCATGACCGTGCTCGGCGTCGGCATCGGCGCGCCGCTCGGCCTGTTCGCCGGCACCTATCTCGCCGAGTACGGCCGCAACGACAAGTTGACCTCGGTGATCCGCTTCATCAACGACATCCTGCTCTCGGCGCCCTCGATCATCATCGGCCTGTTCATCTACGGCGCGGTGGTGGTGCCGATGCGCGGCTTCTCGGCGATCGCGGGCGCGCTGGCGCTTGCCGTGATCGTGATCCCGGTCGTGGTGCGCACCACCGAGGACATGCTGCTGCTGGTGCCGAACCCGCTGCGTGAAGCCGCCAGCGCGCTCGGCCTGCCGCGCTCGCTGGTGATCAAGCGGATCGCCTATCGCGCGGCGCGCTCCGGCCTCATCACCGGCGTGCTGCTGGCCACCGCGCGCGTCGCCGGCGAGACGGCGCCGCTGCTGTTCACCGCGCTGTCGAACCAGTTCTTCAGTCTCGGCCTGGACAAGACGATGGCGAACCTTCCAGTCACCATCAACAACTTCGTGCAGAGCCCCTACGCCTATTGGAAGCAGCTCGCCTGGAGCGGCGCCCTGCTGATCACCCTGACCGTGCTTGCCCTGAACATTGGCGCCCGCATCATCGGCGCCGAGAGGACTGCAAAATGAGTGAAATCTCTGTTTCCGTCAGCGCGCCGAGCGTTCACCCCGGCTCGCAGCCGCTGCCCGAGGCGCCAGCCAAGGTCACCGCGCGCAACCTGAATTTCTACTACGGTGAGCACCACGCGCTGAAGAACATCAATCTGACGCTCGGCGCCAATCGCGTCACGGCCTTCATCGGCCCGTCGGGCTGCGGCAAGTCCACGCTGCTGCGCATCTTCAACCGGATGTACGACCTCTATCCGGGACAGCGCGCCACCGGCCAGCTGTTGCTCGACCACACCAACATCCTCGATCCCAAGCTCGACCTCAACCTGCTGCGCGCCCGGGTCGGCATGGTATTCCAGAAGCCGACGCCGTTCCCGATGACGATCTACGAGAACATCGCCTTCGGCATCCGCCTCTACGAGAAGATCTCGAAGTCCGAGATGGACGACCGGGTCGAGAAGGCGCTGCGCGGCGGCGCGCTGTGGAACGAGGTCAAGGACAAGCTCAACGCCTCCGGCCTGTCGCTGTCCGGCGGCCAGCAGCAGCGCCTGTGCATCGCCCGCACCGTCGCGGTGCGGCCTGAAGTGATCCTGTTCGACGAGCCCTGCTCGGCGCTCGACCCGATCTCGACCGCCAAGGTCGAGGAGCTGATCCAGGAATTGTCCGAGAACTACACGATCGCGATCGTCACCCACAACATGCAGCAGGCGGCGCGCGTCTCCGACAAGACCGCCTTCATGTATCTCGGCGAGCTGATCGAGTTCGACGACACCAGCAAGATCTTCACGTCGCCGAGCGATCGGCGCACGCAGGATTACATCACCGGCCGGTTCGGCTGAGGAGACGCAACATGGGTTCTGAACATACCGCAAAGGCTTTCGACACCGACCTCCAGGAGCTCACCCGCCTGGTCGCCGAGATGGGCGGAATCGCCGAGCGCATGATCGTCGATTCCGTCGGCGCGCTGATCCGCCGCGACGTCGCGCTCGGCCAGCGCGTCGTCACCATCGACGCCGATCTCGACGCGCTGCAGAAGCGCATCGAGGAGCGCGCCGTGCTCACCATCGCCCGCCGCCAGCCGATGGCGGTGGATCTGCGCGAGATCGTCGGCGCCATGCGCGTTGCGACCGACCTCGAGCGCATCGGCGATCTCGCCAAGAACATGGGCAAGCGCGTCGCCGCGCTGGAGACCGACTTCCATCCGCTCAAGCTGTTCCGCGGCCTCGAGCACATGACCGACCTCGTGCAGCAGCAGGTCAAGTCGGTGCTGGATGCCTATGCCGCGCATGATCTGCCGGCGGCGATGGCCGTGTGGAAGGGCGACGAGGAAGTCGACGCGATCTGCACCTCGCTGTTCCGCGAGCTCCTCACCTACATGATGGAGGATCCGCGCAACATCTCGTTCTGCATCCATCTGATGTTCTGCGCCAAGAACATCGAGCGGATCGGCGACCACGCCACCAACATCGCCGAGACCGTGTTCTACATGATCGAGGGCCAGGCGATCACCGACAAGCGGCCGAAGGGCGACATGACGACTTTCGCCACGACGGTCCCGAATACCTGAAGACTTGATATCCGAAGACCTAAGGAGCGACGACACCATGGGCGCACGCATTATGGTGGTTGAGGACGAGGAAGCTCTCACCGAGCTTCTGCGTTACAACCTCGAAGGCGACGGCTATGACGTCGAGACGGTGATGCGCGGCGACGACGCCGACACCCGCCTCAAAGAGCACATTCCCGATCTGATCGTGCTCGACTGGATGCTGCCGGGCCTCTCGGGCATCGAGCTGTGCCGGCGCCTGCGCACCCGGCCCGAGACCAAGCAACTGCCGATCATCATGCTCACCGCGCGCGGCGAGGAGAGCGAGCGGGTGCGCGGCCTTGCGACCGGCGCCGACGACTACATCGTCAAGCCGTTCTCGGTGCCGGAGCTCTTGGCGCGCGTGAAGGGCCTGCTCAGGCGCGCCAGTCCCGAGCGGCTCGCGACCGTGCTGGCCTATGGCGACATCGAGCTGGATCGCGACAAGCGCCGCGTGGCGCGCTCGGGCCGCCCGATCGATCTCGGCCCGACCGAATATCGGCTTCTGGAGTTCTTCCTGGAGCATCCCGGCCGCGTGTTCTCGCGCGAGCAGCTGCTCGACAGCGTCTGGGGCCGCGACATCTACATCGACGAGCGTACCGTCGACGTCCATATCGGTCGCCTGCGCAAGCTGCTCAATCTCGGCCGCGAGCAGGACCCGATCCGCACCGTCCGCGGCGCCGGCTATGCGCTGGATGATCGCTTTGCGAAGGCGGAGCAGACGTAGGACCTGCTTCCGTAATCCAACAAAAAGCGCGCCAGCTGGCGCGCTTTTTCGTCTCGATGCCTGAGACCGTGTTTACCGCGGGCCCGGCTTCGCCGGTGCGCGCCGGCGATCCGCTGCCGGCTGATACGCCACGCGCGAATGCTGGGCGCAGTAGGGCAGGCCGGACAGCGCCTTGCCGCCGCAGAAGAAGAAATCCGGGCTCGAGGGATCGCCGACCGGCCAGTGGCAGGTCGCCTCGTTGAGCTCGAGCAGCGACAGCCGCTGGCTCATCGGCACCACGTTGTCGTAGGTGACCGGTTCGGCCTCGACTTCGACCTCGAAGGCCTGCGCCAGTGCGGTGTTGCCGCGCGCAATGGGGCGGGTCACCCGCATCATGTGCTGCGCCGGGCGTGCCTTGCGCGGCCGCGGCGCGGCCGACGAAGGGCTCTTGGCGCGGCCGGACAGGCCGAGCCTGTGCACTTTGCCGATCACGGCATTGCGGGTCACATTGCCGAGCTCTGCTGCGATCTGGCTGGCCGACAATCCGGCCTCCCAGAGCTTTTTCAGCTGCTCGACGCGATCGTCGGACCAGGTCAAAACCGTCATTGCACCCTTTCCCTCGCTGCACTTCTGCCATCCTGGCGGTCCGTGCGGCGAATGCCTAAGCCTCAAAAACCCGTGCCGTCAGAATCCCTTAAGGCTCGCCGGGCGCGCTACTCGCGCCCGAACGTTTACGCCGGTACATGAGGACTCTTGGGATCAGAACTGCTGCACGAGATGTCGTATCTGACAGCCCAAACGCTACAATATGGCGTGACTCACGCGCAAGAGTCCGCCGACTCGCTTCCACATGTTCCGTGGTGTAAAACCCGCAAAATCGCCACCGCAAGACTACGGAATCTGCGTTTCCCGAGGCTTTCGGGCGGCATTGACACCCGTTTCACCAGGCCTAAGATAGTCCCGCGTGCCGCCCTTAAAAGGCGGCACGTTTCGTTTTCCGGGCCGGTCAATGGTGCGTTGCGCAATGCACGCCTCACACCGTCCGCAACATCAAGTGACCGTCATGACTAACAGCGTAGCCCCGCATTTGCTCCCCGTTTTCGCCAGGGCCAACCTCGGTTTTGAGCGCGGCGAAGGCTGCTGGCTGATCGCGACCAATGGCGATCGCTATCTCGATTTCACCTCGGGCGTCGCTGTGAACGCGCTTGGCCACGCCCATCCCGCGCTGGTCAAGGCGTTGCAGGAGCAGGCGACGAAGCTGTGGCACATGTCGAACCTGTTCCAGAGCCCGGACGGCGAGAAGCTCGCCGCGCGCCTGTGCAACGAGAGCTTTGCGGACTTCGTGTTCTTCTGCAATTCCGGCGCCGAGGCGCTGGAGGGCGTGATCAAGCTGGTCCGCCATCATCACTTCTCCAAGGGCCATCCGGAACGTTATCGCATCATCACCTTCGAAGGCGCCTTCCACGGCCGCACGCTGGCGACCTTGGCTGCGACCGGTTCTGCAAAATATCTCGAAGGCTTTGGACCGCCGATGGACGGCTTCGACCAGGTGCCGCATGGCGACCTCGAAGCCGTCAAGAAGGCGATCGGCCCCAACACCGCCGGCATCCTGATCGAGCCGATCCAGGGCGAGGGCGGCGTGCGCTCGGCACCGCCCAATTTCCTCAAGGCGCTGCGCCAGCTTTGCGACGAGAAGGGCCTGCTGCTCGCCTTCGACGAGGTGCAGACCGGCATGGGCCGCAGCGGCGATCTGTTCGCCTATCGGCGTACCGGCGTGACGCCTGACGTGATGTCGCTGGCCAAGGCGCTCGGCGGCGGCTTCCCGATCGGCGCGGTGCTGGCGACCGCGGATGCGGCGGCCGGCATGGGGCCGGGCTCCCACGGCTCGACCTTCGGCGGCAATCCGCTGGCGATCTCCGCGGCCAACGCCGTGCTCGACGTCATGCTCAAGCCAGGCTTCTTCGACCACGTGCAGAAGATGTCGCTGCTGCTCAAGCAGAAGCTCGCCTCAGTGATCGACCGTCACCCCGACATCGTCAGCGAAGTGCGCGGCGAGGGCCTCCTGATCGGCATCAAGGCCGTCGTGCCCTCGGGCGATCTCGTGGCCGCCTTGCGCGACGAGAAGCTGCTGACCGTCGGCGCCGGCGACAATGTCGTGCGCTTCCTGCCGCCCCTGATCGTCACCGAAGCCGAGATCGAGGACAGCGTCACCAGGCTCGAGCGTGCCTGCTCCGCATTGGCGGCCGGCCAGACCAAGCGGGCAAGCTGATGAGCAAGTCCCCGAAGCATTTCCTCGACATCAACGAGCTCCCGCTGTCGGAGCTCAAGCGCATGCTCGCGGCGTCAAGCGCCATGAAGGCGAAGCAGAAGGCGCAGCAGCCGGTGCGGCCGCTCGAAGGCAAGACGCTGGCGATGATCTTCGAGCGCCCCTCGACGCGGACGCGGGTGTCGTTCGACGTCGCCATGCGCCAGCTCGGCGGCGAGCCCATCATGCTCACCGGCGCCGAGATGCAGCTCGGCCGCGGCGAGACCATCGCCGACACCGCGCGCGTGCTGTCGCGCTATGTCGACGCCATCATGATCCGCATCCTCAACCACGATGCGCTGCTGGAGCTCGCGGCCAACGCCACCGTGCCCGTCATCAACGGCCTGACGCGGCGCTCGCATCCCTGCCAGGTGATGGCCGACCTCATGACCTATGAGGAGCATCGCGGCCCGATCGAGGGCAAGACGGTGGCCTGGACCGGTGACGACAACAACGTGCTGGCGTCCTGGGCGCATGCCGCCGAGCGCTTCAAGTTCCAGCTCAATGTCGCGACGCCCCCGGAGCTCGCGCCGAAAAAGGCGATGCGCGACTTTATCAAGTCGACTGGCGCGCCGATCATGCTCGGCACCGATCCCGAGGCCGCCGTGAAGGGCGCCGACTGCGTCGTCACCGACACCTGGGTGTCGATGGGCGACAAGGAAGGCGAGCATCGCCACAACGTGCTCAAGCCCTATCAGGTCAATGGCAAGCTGATGTCGCTGGCCAAGCCGGATGCGCTGTTCATGCACTGCCTGCCCGCCCATCGCGGCGAGGAGGTCACCGATGAGGTGATCGACGGCCCGCAATCGGTCGTGTTCGACGAGGCCGAAAACCGCCTGCACGCGCAGAAGGGCATTCTGGCCTGGTGCTTTGACGCGGTGAAGTAGCTTCTTGTAGCTCGGATGGAGCGCAGCGAAATCCGGGTTCTCAACGCGCGGAAAGATCTCCCGGATTACGCTGCGCTCCATCCGGGCTACGCGAGCCGTCGTTCCGTGAGGAATGCGGGCATGCCTCTTTCAATTTGCATCGACCGACCCCAGATAATGCGCCATGGTTTCCCAATCCCCTGACATGAAAACCGGGTCCGAAGGTCCGGTTCGCGCGCCATCTTCGATTCCGATCGATGACGCCGTGCTGCCCTACGAGGTCGATGCGCTCGACGTACGCGGCCGCCTTGTGCGGCTAGGCCCGGCGCTCGACGACATTCTCACCAAGCACGATTATCCCGCGCCCGTGGGCAAGCTGCTGGGCGAGGCCATCGTGCTGACGACGCTGCTCGGCTCGGCGCTGAAATTCGAGGGCCGCTTCATCCTGCAGGCGCAGACCGACGGTCCGGTGTCGTTCCTGGTGGTGGACTATCAGGCGCCGGATCGCCTGCGCGCCTATGCGCGCTTCGATGCCGCGCGCCTTGGGGAAGCCCAGAAATCTGGCATGGATTCCGGTGCGCTGCTCGGCCGCGGTCATCTCGCCATGACCATCGATCAGGGCCCTGACATGAGCCGCTACCAGGGTCTGGTCGCGCTCGACGGCGGCACCCTGGAAGACGCCGCCCATGAATATTTCCTGCGCTCCGAGCAGATCCCGACGCGCGTGCGCCTCGCGGTCGGCGAGGAGTGGCGCTCCGCCGATGGCGGCAAGCATCGCTGGCGCGCCGGCGGCATGCTGATGCAGTTTCTGCCGAAGGCGCCGGAGCGCGCGCGGCAGGCCGATCTGCATCCCGGCGATGCTCCTGACGGCATCGAGGTGCATGCCGTCGCCGAGGACGATGCCTGGGTCGAGGCACGCTCGCTGATCGAGACCGTCGAGGACGTCGAGCTGATCGATCCCGAGCTCTCCGGCGAGCGGCTGCTGTTCCGCTTGTTCCACGAGCGCGGCGTGCGCGTGTTCAATCCGATGGTTCTCAAGGCGCAGTGCTCCTGCTCGCGCGATGCGGTCGCTTCGATGCTCCAGAGCTTCTCGCCGGATGATCGTGCTGCGATGGTCAAGGACGACAAGGTGGTCGTGACCTGCGAGTTCTGCAGCTCGGTGTATCAGTTCACCCCGCACGAAGCGGGCGTGGAAGACGCGTAGCGAGCTCTCCTAGGGTGGGCAAAGGCACATTTGCGCCGTGCCCACGAGCTCTCTCGGTTGCGAACGATACGTGGGCACGCCTTCGCTCTTCGAGCTACGGCGGACAAGTCGCTTTGCCCACCCTGCGGCACCTGCGAGACCGGCCCCTTAGTTCAACACCCGCTTGCTGTCCGGGCTGTCCAGCGAAAACGCCGGCACGTCGATCTCGAAGCGTTCGCCGCTTTCGCTGACCATCTGGTAGCGGCCGGTCATGAAGCCGGAGGCGGTCGAGAGCGGGACGCCCGAGGTGTATTCGAAGCGCTCGCCGGGGGCCAGGATCGGCTGCTCGCCGACCACGCCCTCGCCCTTCACCTCCTGCTGGCGGCCGGAGGCATCGGTGATGATCCAGTGCCGCGTCTTGAGCTGCACGGTCTCCTCGCCCGAATTGGTGATGACGATCGTGTAGGACCAGAAATAGCGGGAGCGGTCGGCCGACGACTGCTCCGGAACAAAGTTCGGCTCGACGGTCACTTCGATGTGGCGGGTCACGGCGCGGTACATGGCTGCCACCATACCGAAATCGGGCGCCGGAACCAAACGCCGCGGCCGGGTTTGGCGACATCGTCCCGCCAGAATTCGAAGGGAATGACACCCCTAAGGGAAACCCCCGCAGGACATCCCCTTGGAGGGAAACACCTTCGGGAGACCCCCATGTGATCCGGCCGCTTTGCGAGAGTTCGACCGGACCGGTACACTCCTTCATACGTCGCGATTTGCGGAAGGGTTTTTGCGCCCCGATGACCATTGCCGACCAAGTAACGGGATCGACGATCGCGGGAACCGCCAAGCCTGCAGACAGTAGGCCTGCGGAGGCGAAGCCGCGCCTGCGGGCGCCGGCCATCACGCTGCCCGCAATCGGCGAGCGCGAGCTCCGGCTCGACCTGTTCCGCGGGCTCGCGCTGTGGCTGATCTTCATCGACCATCTGCCGCCCAGCCTTTTGACCTGGTTCACGATCCGCAATTACGGCTTCAGCGACGCCACCGAGATCTTCATCTTCATCTCCGGCTACACCGCCGCCTTCGTCTATGGAAGGGCGATGCTGGAGAGCGGTTTCGTCATCGCCACCGCGCGCATCCTGCGCCGGGTCTGGCAGATCTACGTCGCCCACGTCTTCCTGTTCACGATCTTCCTCGCCGAAATCTCCTATGTCGCGACCAGCTTCGAGAACCCGCTCTACACCGAAGAGATGGGCATCATGGATTTCCTCAAGCAGCCCGACGTCACCATCGTGCAGGCGCTGCTGCTGCGTTTCCGCCCCGTCAACATGGACGTGCTGCCGCTCTACATCGTGCTGATGATGGCGCTGCCGCTGATCCTGTGGTCGATGAAATGGCGGCCCGACGTCACGCTCGGCCTCTCGGTCGTGCTCTACGCGGTGACCTGGGAGTATGACCTTTACCTGTCGGCCTATCCGAACGGCTTCTGGGCCTTCAACCCCTTCGCCTGGCAATTGTTGTTCGTGTTCGGTGCATGGTGCGCGCTCGGAGGTGCGCGACGCATGTCCCGTATCCTGGCCTCGCCGGTGACGATGTGGATCTCGATCGCCTATCTCGTCGCGGCGTTCTACGTGACGCTGACCTGGTACGTGCCGCAGCTCTCCCAGTTCATGCCGAAGCGGATCGAGCAGTGGATGTACCCGATCGACAAGACCGATCTCGACGTGCTGCGCTTCACGCATTTCCTGGCGCTGGCGGCGCTCACCGTGCGCTTCCTACCCCGGGATTGGCCGGGCTTGAAATCGCGCTGGCTACGACCATTGATTCTATGCGGGCAGCACTCCCTCGAGATTTTCTGCCTCGGCGTCTTCTTGGCCTTTGCCGGCCATTTCATTCTCGCCGAAGTCTCCGGCGGGGCAGCCATGCATGCGCTGATTAGTCTCTCCGGGGTGCTGATCATGTGGGGCGTGGCCTGGGTGATTTCGTGGTACAAGCGCGTGGCTGACAAGAGCGGTGCGAAAACCAAAAACGCCGTCGGCAACGCCGATCTGGCGGGAGGGGGCTGATGAAGGCGAAGGTTCTCCTGAGCCTGATCCTGCTATGCGGTAGCCTCGCCGCGCCTGTGGCGCGCGCGGGCGATGCTGCGCCTGCCGTACCTGCCGCGTGCGAATTGCCGTCCTATTTGCTGACCAGCGAAAGTCAGCTTCCCAAGGTCGCCGACGCCGTCAAGGCCGGCAAGCCGCTCGAGATCCTGGTCATCGGCAGCCGTTCGACCACGATTCCGTCCTCGGAGAGCAGCTCCTATCCCGCGCGCATGGAGGCGATCCTCAAGGACAAGCTGCCGGCGTCGGAGGTGGTGCACGTCTCCGTAGAAATACAGAGCAAGAAGACGGCCGAGGAGACCGCCTCGACCTTCGTTAAGCTGATGGAAGCAAAAACGCCTACTTTGGTGGTCTGGCAGACCGGGACCGTGGACGCCATCCGATCCATCGATCCCGATGAATTCCGCAGCGCCGTGACCTCTGGGGTTGTTGCGTTGCAAAAGGCAGGGACCGACGTCGTCTTGATGAATTTGCAGTACAGCCCGCGCACCGAAACGATGATCTCGGCCCAACCATTTCTCGATAATATGCGCGTGGTGGCCCAGGAGCATGATATTCCGCTGTTCGACCGTTTCGCGATCATGCGGCAGTGGAATGACCAGGGTCAATTCGACCTGTTCAGCCCGTCCCGCGGGCCCGAGCTGGCGAAACAGGTTCATGATTGCCTCGGCCGGGCGTTGGCACAGTTCGTGATCGACGCTGCCCATCTGGAGCCGGCCCAGCAGCAAAATTGAGGTCTAGCGTTAATGAGTTCTCTTCGCCCTTTTTGTCTGACGGCATGGCTGACCGCGCCTGCGGCAGCAGCGCTGCTGTTGCTGGCGCCGGCCTCGCAATCGCATGCGCAGACCGCACAGGCGACGCCCGCGCCAGTGCAATCGGCTGATCCCGCTCCCACCTCGCCCTCGCAGACCACCGTTGCGGTGACCTCACCGGAGCAGCGCGGCGTCACGTCGCGCGCCATCGACAAGGTGAAGCAGGTCGCCAAATCCGCCGCCGATATTTTCAGCCGCGTGCCTTGCCTGCCGCCCAAAGACGCGAACAAGGGCGGCGCGAAGGCGATGGGCTCGCTGCCGCATGTCGCGGGCAAGCTCGTTGCGGGCAAGCCCGTCCTCATCGTCGCGTTCGGCTCGTCGTCGACCGCAGGCTTCGGCGCCAGCTCGCCGGAGTTCAACTATCCGAACCGGCTCGCCGCGCAGCTGCGCCGGCACTATCCGACCGCGGACATCACCGTCGTCAATGCCGGCGTCGGCGGCGAGGACGCGCCCGAGATGATGAAGCGCCTCCAGACGCAGGTGATCGACGTGCATCCGGATCTCGTGATCTGGCAGGTCGGCACCAACGCAGTGCTGCGCAATCTCGATCCCGGCGAGACCGCAAAACTGGTCGAGGACGGCATCAGCCGCATCCAGGCCGCGGGCGGCGCCGACATCGTGCTGGTCGATCCGCAATATTCGCCCGCCGTCAACCAGCGCAAGGAGAGTGCCGGCAAGATGGTGCACCTGCTCGGCAAGGTCGCCGAGCTGCGTCACGTCGGCATCTTTCCGCGCTTCGAGGTGATGCGCGACTGGCACGAGAACCAATCGATCCCGGTCGAGAGCTTCGTCATCGCCGACGGCCTGCACATGAACGATTGGGGCTATGCCTGCTTCGCGCAGCTGCTCGGCGACGACATCATCCGCTCCGTCGGCCAGATCAGGCTCGGCGTGAACGTGCCGGCGGACGTGCGGACGTACCGGCCGATGTGAAAAGACGGCGCGTAGGGCGGGGTTAGCCCTGCAGATGCGCGAAGCGCATCTGCTCGGCGTAACCCGCCATTGTCTGTCTGTGCGGAAACGGAAGCGGCGGGTTACGCCTTCGGCCAACCCGCCCTACCAAGCGATCACGCCTTCTCCAGCGCCGCCGTCAGATCCTCGATCAGATCGTCCGGATGCTCCAGGCCTGCCGAGAAGCGGATGAAACCTTCGCCGATGCCGAGCGCGGCGCGGTCTTCCGGTTTCAGGCGCTGATGCGTCGTGGTGGCCGGATGCGTGACGAGGCTCTTGGCGTCGCCGAGATTGTTCGAGATCCGCGCAAGCTTCAGCTCGTTGAGCACGCGGAACGCGGCAGCCTTGCCGCCCTTGACCTCGAAGCCGACCAGCGTCGAGCCGCCGCGCATCTGCTTTTTCACCAGCGCCGCCTGCGGATGATCGGCGCGTCCGGGATAGACCAGCCGTGCGATCTTCGGATGGCTCGCCAGCACCTCGGCGATGCGCGAGGCGGTATCGGTCTGCGCGCGCACGCGCACGCCCAGCGTCTCCAGACCCTTGAGCAGGACCCAGGCGTTGAACGGCGAGATCGACGGCCCGGTCTGGCGCATGAAATTGTGGATGTGTTCCGCGATGAAGGCTTCCGAGGACAGGATGATGCCGCCGAGGCAGCGGCCCTGGCCGTCGATATGCTTGGTCGCGGAATAGACCACCACGTCGGCGCCGAGCGCGAGCGGGCTCTGCCAAATCGGCGTTGCGAACACGTTGTCGACCACGAGCCGCGCGCCGCCCTTGTGCGCGATCTCGGCGATCCCGGGAATGTCGAGCACATCCAGCGTCGGATTGGTCGGGCTCTCCAGGAAGAACGTCTTGGTGTTCGGTCGCAATGCGCGCTGCCACTGGTCGAGGTCGAGCCCGTCGACCAGCGTGGTCTCGATGCCATAGCGCGGCAACAGGTCCTGCACGACGTAGAGGCACGAGCCGAACAGCGCCCGTGAGGCCACCACGTGATCGCCGGCCTTGAGCGGCGCAAGGATCGCGGTCGTCACCGCGGCCATGCCTGTCGCCGCCGAGCGGGCGGCTTCGGCGCCCTCGAGCTCGATCATGCGGCGCTCGAACATTGCGATGGTGGGATTGGAGTAGCGCGAATAGATGAAGCCCGGATCCTCGCCCTTGAACCGCGCCTCGCACTCCTCGGCGCTGTTGTAGACGTAGCCCTGGGTCAGGAACAGCGACTCCGACGTCTCGCCATATTGCGAGCGCAGGGTGCCGGAATGGACCAGGCGAGTTTCGGGGCGGTAAGCAGCAGGCGACTTCGACATAGGACCCTCCGACATGACCGTCTCGTCGAAGACGGTCACAAAAAAACCGGCCTGGATATCTCCACGGGCCGGGATCACAGAGGTCCCCGGCCTGTTTAGCGACTTATTTAACGTGGCTGCAAGCCGGCCGGCTCAAATCACCACGGGATAAGTGATGCTCATATTCCGCAATGCCCTTTCCGTCAAGGCGTCCATCGGATAGCCGTAAAAGACTTGTATTTCCGGCATGTCCGGATGCAATTGACCCCTGATGAGGACCCCCGGTTGACGTTCACGGTCGCGCCCGACGCCAATGGTATCCTGCCCGACCGCATGATCGCGGCGATGGCGGAGGCGGGGCTCATCCTGCCCGCCTATGATTTCGTCGAGAGCCAGATCCAGCCGGCGAGCCTCGATCTGCGCCTCGGCGACATCGCCTATCGCGTCCGCGCCAGCTTCCTGCCCGGTCCCGGCTCAACCGTCGCCGAGCGCATCGACGAATTGAAGCTGCACGAGTTCAGCCTCGCCGACGGTGCGGTGCTGGAGACCAACTGCGTCTACATCGTGCCGCTGCTGGAAAGCCTCGCGCTGCCGCCGGAGATCGTCGCGGCCGCGAACCCCAAGAGCTCGACCGGCCGGCTCGACGTCTTCACCCGCGTGATCGCCGACGGCACCCGCCGCTTCGACATGATCGGCGCCGGCTATCACGGTCCGCTCTATGCCGAGATCAGCCCGAAGACGTTTCCGGTGCTGGTCCGCGAGGGCTCGCGCCTCAGCCAGGTGCGCTTCCGCACCGGCGATGCCATCCTCAACGCCGACGAGCTCGACGGCCTGCACGCCACTGAGCGCCTCGTCGATGTCGACGATGCCGATCTGTCGGGCGGTGTCGCCGTCTCCGTCGACCTCTCCGGCGAGAAGGCGAGCGGCTTCGTCGGCTACCGCGCCAAGCGGCACACCGGCGTCGTCGACGTCGATCGCCGCTCCGGCTACGCGGTGGAAGATTTCTGGGAGCCGATCTCGGCCCGTCCCGACGGCAGCCTGATCCTCGATCCCGGCGAGTTCTACATCCTGGCGTCGAAGGAAGCCGTGCAGGTGCCGCCGGACTACGCCGCGGAGATGGTGCCGTTCGATCCGCTGGTCGGCGAATTCCGCGTGCATTATGCCGGATTCTTCGATCCCGGCTTCGGCTATGCCGGCGCCGGTGGGCTGGGCTCGCGCGCCGTGCTGGAGGTGCGCTCGCGCGAAGTGCCGTTCATCCTCGAGCACGGCCAGATCGTCGGCCGCCTCGTCTACGAGAAGATGCTGGCCCGCCCCGACGCGATGTACGGCCAGCGCATCGGCTCCAATTACCAGGCCCAGGGCCTCAAACTATCGAAGCATTTCCGGGTGTAGCGCGATCCTGTAGCCCCGGCTGGAGCGCAAGCGTCATCCGGGACAGTCTCACTTGTGGCACGATCCCGGATTGCGCTCCGCTCCATGCGGGCTACGAGGTGACGAGATGAGCAATCCATCCGAACTCGACGCAAAGATTGCCGAGAACGTCGCGGACGCGCTGATCTATTCGGATCGGTCCGGCACGATCATGCGGTGGAACGGTGCAGCGACGGCCCTGTTCGGCTTCACCGCCGCGGAAGCGCTCGGCCAGAATCTCGACCTGATCATTCCCGAACATCTGCGCGCCGCGCACTGGAAAGGTTTCGAGGCCGCGCTCGCGAGCGGCAGCATGAAGCTTGCGGGCAAGCCGACGCTGACCCGCGCGCTGCACAAGAGCGGACGCAAGCTCTACATCGAGATGACGTTCGCATTGGTGCGGGATTCCGGCGGCAACGTGCTGGGATCGGTGGCGATGGCGCGCGACGTCACCGAACGGGTCGAGCGTGAGCGCGCAGCCAAGGCGCCGCCGCAAACTTCGTGATGCGGAATTGGCGGGCGCGCGCAGGGCGCCCTGCGCGCGCGTCATGTTGCCTGCCGTAGGGTGCGGTGACACACTCGATCGAAATCATGATCGGGAGTGAACATGGCCGCCGTCTCAGACGCCGCGCAGGAAGCCCAATGGAAGCGCTGGCGCGCGGTTGCCGAGCTCTATCACGCCTACTTCACCGGGCTCATCCTCACCGTCGTCACGCGGCGGCACGGCTGATGCGGCCGAGTTCGTTTTCCGCGTGTTTCGTCGCCAGCAGCAGGAGCGCTTCCTGCCGGGCCTGAAGAAGCTCGGGATCGATCATCTGCCGCCGGCGGTCGCGGCCGCGCAGTATCACTACCTCTCCAACTGGATCGGCGGCGTGCATGTCGAGTACATGTATGAGAGCGACGCCAAGGCCTGGATCCGCTATCCGCCGCCGCGCTGGATCTGGAAGGGCACCGCGATGTGCGGCGTGCCGGGCGAGGTGTCCCGCGCGATGCTGCGCGGCTGGCACGCCAACAATGGTGCGGCCCTCGGAGATCTCAGGCTCGGTTTCGTCTGCACCAAGCAGAGTGTCGACGGCCAGGACGGGCTGGAGGGCTACTACCATCAATACGATCACCCGCTCGAGCTGGACCAGCGGCTCGTGTTCGCGCGTCACCTGGAAGCGCCCTTGTTCGATGCGAAGACTGCGCCGGCGCTTCCCGTGGCGAGCTGGCCGAAGCCGCGTTTGGAGAAGGCCTATCGCAACTACGCGATGGAATATGTCCGCACCGCCGCGCCCGTGATGGTGCAGCTGTTCGGTCCCGAAGATGCCGGCTATCTGCTGCACCTCACCGGCAAGTTGATCGGCATGCAATATTTCGACGAGGTCGCGGCCGCGCTGGCCATAGGCCGCGGCGGGGCGAGTGAATTCGCCTCGTTCCTGAACGCGCTGTTTGCTGCGCAGGACGACACGGCTGAGAGTACGACGTCTGAAGGCAGCTTCGAAATCCGCCAGCAAAGCTGGAAGCTGATGGACGACGTCTCGGACTATCATCCCGCTTGCGCTGCGGTGCTGGAGGGATTGTTCGAAGGCCTGGCTGCGGGATGCGGGCGGCATATCGGCGTGCATGTGCGCCCGGCGGCGGGCGGTCGTCCGCCGCTGGTCTGGACGATCGATTAGGTCCATCTATTGAAATACGCCGCCGCAGGGCACGCCTGCATCCGGCGCAGGAGGAATCGCTCCGTGCCGTGCTAACAAGGGCGCACCGCGCCCTGTGCGCGAACAAATTTATTGGCACACCTGTTCATTGCCGCGCCGCAAAGGGCGCCCGTGCCCCGGAGAGGATATGTCCGACATCGCCGAAATCCCGGTCGATGAGCAAGAGCGCCCGCTGCCGCCGCCGCCGCGGCCGGTGCGAAGCGCGCTGACCGACGGGCCGATCCTGCGCACGCTGCTTGGCCTTGCCTGGCCCAACGCGATCGCGCTCTCGGCCGGCACCTGCACGGTGATCGCCGAGACCTCCTATATCGGCCGGCTCGGCGTCGAGGCGCTGGCGGCGATGGCCCTGGTGTTCCCGACCATCATCCTGACCATGACCATGTCGGGCGGCGCCATGGGCGGCGCGGTGGCCTCCGCCATTGCACGCGCGCTCGGCGCGGGCGACCGCGAACGCGCCAGCACGCTGGCTGCGCATGCGATGTTGATCGGCATCAGCTTCGGCCTCGTCTTCATGCTTGGCATGCTGATCTTCGGGCCCAAAGTGCTGGAAATGCTTGGCGGCCGCGGCGACGTGCTGACGCATGCGATCGCCTACACGCAGGTGTTTTTCGGCGGCGCCGTGCTGCCCTGGCTGCTCAACACCATGGCCGGCGTGTTGCGCGGCACCGGCAACATGAAGCTGCCGTCGTTCCTGATCCTCAACTCCGCGGCCTGGCAGATCGTGCTCGGCGGCACGCTCGGCCTCGGACTCGGGCCGGTACCGCAGTTCGGCATGCGCGGCGTCGCGGCCGGCGCGCTGATCGCCTACACCATGAACATCTGCATCATGGGCTGGTACCTGTTCTCCGGGCGCGCGCGAGTCACGCCGAAGCTGCGCGGCCTGCGCATTCAATGGACGATGTTTTTCGACATCCTGAAAGTCGGCGCCATCGCCTGCTTCTCGCCGCTGCAATCGGTGCTGACGATCTCGATCTTCACCCACATGCTGGCGAAGTTCGGCACCACGATCCTCGCCGGCTACGGCATCGGCGCGCGGCTGGAATTCTTGCTGACCTCGATCGCGTTTTCGTTCGGCATCGCCTGCGTGCCGATGGTCGGGATGGCGATCGGCGCAGGCAATATCGCGCGCGCCCGGCGCATCGCCTGGATCGCCAGCGCGGCCGCCTTCGTGGCCGTCGGCGCACCGGCCTGCCTCGTCGCGATGTTCCCCGACCTCTGGATCAACATCTTCACCGACAGCGCGGCCGTGCGCGCGGCGAGCCACCAATATCTCGCGACGGTCGGACCGTTCTACGCCTTTTTCGGCATCGCCACGGTCATGTACTTCTCCTCGCAAGGCGCGGCCAAGGTGATCGGCCCGGTGCTGGCGCAGACGGCGCGGCTGGTCTACATCTCCGGAGCCGGCTGGTGGCTGTCGACCCATGACGCCACCGCGCAGAGCTTCTTCTGGCTGGCCGCGAGTTCGATGGTCGTGCTCGGCCTGCTCTCGTCCTCCAGTGTCCTGCTGACGCGCTGGGGACCGCGCGCGAGCAAGTCCTCGATCAGGCCTGCTTTGTCCGGCGCCGCAGACTAGCGGCGCTTGTGGCGGCGATGGCCGCTGCCGCCGACATTGGCAAGCCGCATCAATTGCGGGATCATCGCCATCATGTCGCCGCCACCGGAACCGCCGAGCATGCCCATGATGTCGCCACCCCCGCCGAAGCCGGCCGGCATGGCGCCGCCGCCCATCGGCGTGTAGCCGCCGTAATTGGGCGCGCCGAAGCCGCCGCCAAAATTGCCGGCGGGCAGGCCGCCCAGGCCTCCGCCGCCCATCATGCCACCGAGCCCGCCGCCTCCGTTCTCCATCATGCGGCTCATCATCGGGCCCATGGTTTGCATCATCATGGCGAAGCGGCGCTTGCCCATCTTCGCCTTCATCATCTCCAGCATCGGGGCCATCTGGGTCATCATGTCCTCGCCGCCGGCGCCGCCGCCAAACCCTGCGAGCTGCGCCCTTGCCGGCGTGCTCGCGACGGAAAACAGCAGCAGCACGGCGGCCGCCTGGCAGATCACCTTGTCCGCACCTCTCATGGCATGCTCCTCGCGTGCGCAGCGCCGCCGGGAGAGCGGAGCCAACCGGACGCACGCGGGCATGATTGGGGGCGGCGAGGGCGGAGCTCTGTGAAAAAGCTCACAGAGCGCGGTCAGGCCGCGGCAGGCGGAAACGCCTTCTGGATGGCCATGACGGCATCCCTGGTCTGTCCTTGAACGTAAGGTGCAAGCTCGTTCGGCAGCATGTCGATGATCCAGAGGAGCCGACACCTCGTCTCGCCGTCAGCGATCACCAGCACCGAGGCGCTGTAATGCTTCAGCCGTTCGTTGCTGATGGCATAGACGAGACGCCGCCGCGCGTCGTCGCAATCGACCAGCACTTCGCGGGCCACCGAACCGTTGGCGAAGGTGACGATGCGCGCATCGCCGTCGAGCGTGCAGGCCGTGACGAAGCCGGGCGCCAGCCGCTCAGGCAGCGCACCGAAGTCGCGCACCGCGTCCCAGACATCGTGCGCGGGGGCGGAGAGGGGGATGTCGTTGTGGATGGAGGCCATAGGGATTCCCGTTGTTGGGGTCATTCCGGGGCGCGCGGAGCGCGAACCTGGAGTCTCGAGATTCCCCGGTGCGCAATTGCGCACCTGAGGTCTGGTGCTTCGCGCCATCCCGGAATGATGGCGCATGTGGCACCTCAGGTCGCGCCTCACGTACAAACCGCCTCGACATTATTGCCGTCGGGGTCGATCAAAAACGCCGCGTAATAGGTCGGACTGTAATCCTTGCGTGGTCCGGCGCCGCCATTGTCGCGGCCGCCGCTCTTCAGCCCTTCGCTGTGGAACGCCTTGACTGCGTCATGGCTCCCGGCGCGAAACGCGATGTGCGCGCCGTCCGCTTTGCGGCCGTTGTTGAGGTGCAGCCACAGCGCCGGCGCGCCCTGCGGCCCGAAGCCGGCGTAGCCCTCGCCGCTCGAGCACAGGACGTAGCCGAGCGGCGCCAGCACCGCGGTGTAGAAGCGCGTCGCGGCGTCGAGATCGGCAACGCGAAGTCCGATGTGGTCGTACATGGTCGTCTCCATTTGCAATGCGCGCCGCAAACGGCGCGCGGCCGAGACGAATCTAGTCGGCATAAGGCGGACGACACTTGGAGAATCTTGCGCTCGGCATCCGGCTAGCTCGCCCGCGCCTCCGATTGCCACCGGATCACGCGTTTCAGGTGATGGACCTGAACCCACATGTTGGTTCCGATCACACTGACCGTTGCGACGATCAGCGCCGTCAACTTTTGCGGGTCATGCAGGGCGAGAGCGAGCAGGAACGCGGAGAACGCCGTCGTGACGCCGAAGCTGAACCAGAGCCCGATGAAGCGTGGCGCAAACCAGGCCGGCCGACCATCGGTGCCCCACTGCATCGGAATCCTGCGCGACGTGATCTGACGGCCGTAGTAGATGGCGCAGCCGGCGATGAAGGCGAGGCCGACGGCAAGCGCGACCAATGTGGCCGCAATCACGTCATTCGGAGCATTGTTCATCTGCCGGCTCGCCGCACTGAAAGAGCGCCTGTTCGCTCTGTGGTTGTAGTACCGCGCGGCGTGCCATAAGCCCAGTGCGACGCGGCCGTCTGGTCAACAGACTGTTACCCCGCAGGGTGGCGGACCTGTCTCAGTTGAGGACGAGGCGTTGGGCGAAGATGCTGCGCGCGCCCTTCGAGGCCTGGCGGAATTTGGTCGGCGAGACCCCGGCAGCGCGATGGAAGGTGCGGACGAAGTTGGAGAGATCGCCGAAGCCGACGTCATAGGCGATTTCGGTGACCGCGATGCCGTCGTCAGCAAGCAGCCGCGCCGCGTGCCGCAGCCGCGAGCGCACCAGATATTGATGCGGCGTGACGCCGAGCACGCTGGAGAACAGCCGCAGGAAATGGAACGGGCTGAGGCCCGCCTGCTTGGCGGCCTGTTCGAGATCGACCTCGTCATGCGAATTGTCGTCGATCCACAGCGCGGCCTCGACGGCGCGGCGGCGGTCACGCGCATTGGGCGTGGCCGGCTTGCGCGGCTTGCCCGAGATGACATCGACGAAGCGGCCGGCCAGGATCTGGCCGACTTCATCGAGGCCAATGTCGCTGTTGCCATCTGCAGCCGTCTGAGCGAGCTCGCCCAGCACCATCAATTCGGGCAGCGGTGGAGTGGCACCAATCCGCCAGATCTCGCGCCGCCCGTGCAGGGCATCCACCATGTCCTCGCTGAAGAAGAATCCCAGGCAGACATCGCCGCTGACATGCTCGTGCGTGCAGGTGTATTCCTCGCCGGGCGCGCCGACCAGCATCGAGCCCGCCACCAGCTCGAAGAAGCCGGCGCGGCACCGGCAGCCGAAGCTGCCCGAGCGGACATAGGCGATGGAATGCCCGGTGCGGCATTCGGCAAAGGGCGTGTCGTCCGGTCCCGCGTCGCAGCGGAACTCGCAGACCGTGATCGATTGTGTCGTCAGCAGCGAGGTCGCGTCCATGCCGCCTATCTAGGCATGATCCGGACAAGTGTGTAGCGGTTGTCCGACAAGATCATGCCTAAAAAATCAAAGCTAAGGTGCGATCGAGATCGCGCCTTAGCCAGGCGCGCGCGGCGGAGCAACGGGCAGCAGCACTTCGAACAGCGTCTTGCTGGCGAGGGGATGGGCGCCCTCCAGCGCCAGCAGCCGCCGCTTGGAGATCACCCCGCCATAGGGCGAAAGCCGGTCGGCGTAATTGCCGGCCTCCAGCACCCGGTGGCAGGGCACGATCAGCATGTAGGGATTTTTCGCGATCGCCTGCGCCACAGAATGCCCGGCGCCCGAAGCGCCCAGCGCCTTGGCGACCTCGTGATAGGTCCGCGTCTCGCCGCGCGGAATCGAGCAGGCGAACTCGTAGACCCGCCGGTTGAAGCCGGACACGCCGCCGGCATCCAGGCTGACCTCGGAAAAATCGGGATCGCCGCCTTGCAGCAGGGCTGTGATGCCCTCGATCGCAAGCTCGGCATTTTCGGATGCCCGCTGCTCGCGCGCCTCGGGATGGGCCTGGAAGATGCGGCGGCGGGTGTCGATCTCCCGCGCCTCCGGCAATTGCACGGCGACGACGCCAGTGCCGCTCCAGATGATGCCGCAGCGGCCTATGGCCGTGTCGAATATCGAATAGCCACGCCCCACCATGCACACGCCCCACTCAGTGCACGTCTCTCCCCAGACATCCAATCATAACACCGCCACAATCCGGCGCACCTGGAATCTTGCCAAAACGTTAAGAAGCGTCCGGTCGGCTGCGCCAAACCGCTTGGCGAGGCGCGCCGTCTCGGCTAATCAAGAGGCGCGCGGCCTCGCGCATCCGCGGGCGTAGTTCAATGGTAGAACGGCAGCTTCCCAAGCTGCATACGAGGGTTCGATTCCCTTCGCCCGCTCCAATCACCTTTTTCCTATAAAATAAGACCATTCCGAGCATTTTTCGCTCCGAATTTCCGTCGTTTCCAAAAATCCTGTACAACCCGCGTACAACAATCAGGCCGAAAATCCGGCACCGGCAGGTCCGACGGGCCGATGATCATCGCGGCGATGATCGTCGACGTAGCGCCGGCATCGGCATCATCATGCTGGTGCTGATGATGCCGACCATGATCGCCGCGGCTACGCAGCCGCTTTGAACGAGATGTTGAAGTAGGCGTTTGGCGACCCGGCATGGGTCCGCTCGGCGGAGAAGTCCAACGCCAGAGCCGCGGCGATCAGCATGCCGTTCGCGACGTAGTCTCCCGCCTCGCGCTCGGCGTCGTGCTTCAGCCCGTAGCTGCTGCGCGTGCGGTTCATCGACTTGCGCCGGCCGAACTTCGAGAGGAACTCGGCGGCTCGGATGAACTCATCGACGCCGTGCTTGCCGAGTATCTCCGTCGCGGTTCTCCAGGAAACGTGCCTCGGCCTCCTCGGCGGTCTCGTTGCGGCCACGCGTCACGCGGTACCCGAAGCTGCTGAGCTCGGGCGCGAGATCCATCGCCTTCCGGAGACCGGCTGCGCGAACGCCCGCATCAGCGTGCCGCCCGGCGCGTCGAAGGAATGCTGGCGCAGGTAGTCGCGAAAGGCGCCTTCGTCCGGAACGGTCCCCGCCGGCGCCGTTGCGAGCGCCGCGCGCATCGACGCGTTCGTGGTCCAGCCCAGGCCGCGCGCGAGCGCCTCGACGCGGTGGGACGACTTGACGCCGGGGAGCGATGCCCGAAGGGCATCCTTCATGCGTTCGATATCGTTGAGACTGACGATCGACTTCATCTGACAATCCTCGGTTACGGGCACACGGGTCGCCGATTAAGCCAAGTGCCGCGGTCCGAAAGGATCGGGATGGTCGATGTGGAAGCCGTTTGACCCGGCGACAGGTCGAAGGTGGCGAGCCCGTTCCGAATATAGCGATCGCCGTGAGTCGCCGCAACAATCCGCTACGGTTTCTTTTGCTGCGAGGCCTGCGACACGGCACCATCCTTCTTCGCGACGCGGACAGTGAAGGCGTTGCCAGTCGTCGGCACCGTGAACATGACGACGTAGGCGTCGCTGTCGGTCTCAATCTTGTCGAAGTGGATCCTGTCGGAGGTGAGGCCCGTCTCCTTCGCGACGAAGCCGGCAGCAGTCGTGAGCGCACCGTCGGGCGTCGTCGCGGGCGCGAACAAGCGATTGACCGCGAACGTGACCGTACCCGCCAGTGCCAGCGAAAGCGCGATGATCACGACGCGCGCATGACCGCGCACGCCCTTCGAATACTTGTCCACGTCATCGGGGTTCTGAGGAACCTTCGCGGTGACTGTCAGCAGATTTGCATAGGCCGAGAGCCCCATGACGGCGAACGCCACGACGAAGAGCAGGCCGGCGCCGGCGAGCACCAACACCCACTTGGAGAGCGTGTCGCTCGGAACGCGCGATGGGTCGGTGAAGAGGGCCGCCACGCCGCCGATACCGGCAAGGCCCAGCGTGAGCGTCTGCTTGAGGAACTCGAAGCGACCGGAGTTCGCGTCGATCGTGTCCTTGATCGTCGTGGGGGGCGGAGGCGCTGCACCGTTCATGGTCGGCTCAGATCGGCCAGCAGGTGCAACCCGAAAGGCTTTGCCACAGCCCCATGTTCTGGAGGACGAACACGCCGCCGATCGTCCGCTTGGACGTCTCGACCTTGGCGCGGTTGTCGGCCTTCTTCGCGAGATCGAACAGAAACGTGGGTAGGGCGCCCATGACCTGACGGACTATGGGAGCTCTATCAACGGCCACGGCGAAATCTCCGAGGCCGAGCGTATCCACGTGGACTGCTTTGAGGCCCTCCTTGAGGATGGTCTTCGCCTGCGGGCTCAGGCTCCAGCCCGACTTCCTTTCGAAGTCCGCAAAGATCGTCTCAAGCGGGTCGGGAGCGGTCGACTCGATCATGACCATGTATCACCTCAAAGGTCGAGCTGGGCTGGAATGCAACCAAAAGGGTACCATACGCCGGCCAGGTGACAATCGTATCCGCGCCCGCCGGCGACGTCACGGTTCGATGAACGCCCGCCGCCCGCGGACCACGCCCTGCCGGCCCTTGACCAAATCGAACCAGCGCTTGAGATGCGCATGCAGGCGCGGGACCGATACACGCGCGACGCCGACGGCGGGGCGGAGCATCGTCGTGGATCCATCGTCGTGGCGTTCGGACGGGCCGTGCGTGTACCGATGTGTGCGCCAGTCTAGGCTTCGTCGAATTCCGCCAGCGCTTCCGCGATGGCTTCTTCGAGCATCGTGATCTCGTCGTCGGACAGTTCGGGGAACTGCTCGCGCTTTTTCTTCGACAGCTTTCCGCCGTTCTGCATGCAGAGGCGCACGAACAGCGACGCGCGCCTGTTCGGCATGTCGATCCGGTCGGTCACCGCGGTGTACGCCCGGTCGAACTTCTCGACGAACTCGACCTCCTCCTTGAGGTCGGTGGCGATCGTCTCCGCGAGCTTGTCGTAGAGGTATTCGACGAAGCGGGTCGCGTCGAAGTATCGGTACAAGTGCGCGGTCTCGTTCAGTACCTCGACCTCCTGCTTCGGCGTCATCCTATACTTGACGTGCGCGAGCACCGGGTTCGAGTAGCTTTCGAGAACCGCGTCGTATTCCTTCATGTTGCGCAGGATCGCCGCCGAGACCGGGAAGATGATTCCTTGCGGAGTGTAGTGCTGCGACGACAGCACGTGATGGATGAGGAAGCGATGGATGCGGCCGTTGCCGTCGTCGAACGGATGGATGAAGACGAACGTGAAGGCGATCAGCGCCGCCGCGGTGACGGGCTCGGCGTCCTTCTTCAGGCGCGCGGTCATCTTCATCCAGTCCGCCATCATCGGCTTCACGTCCTCCGGTCTTGGGCAGACGAAGTGCACTTTCTCGCGGTGCGAGCCTAGGGTCTCGCCGATGAAGTTCTGGAAGTCGCGGACGTCTTTGGCGGCGTATCTCGGGTCGACGATCTCGTTTTGGAGAGCGACGAGACCCTTCTCGTCGGTTGGGTCAAACTTCTCGCCCTGTTCGAGCGCGGCGATGAAGCGCCGCGCTTTCTCCGGCGTCGGCTTTTCGTGCTCGATCTCGAAGGAGGATTTCGTCTCCTTCGTGTACAGGTACTGCACGGCCCGCATCATCGTCTCCGCGGGCACCTTCTCCGTGTACGCCTTCGCGACCTCGTCGAGCTTCTCGGCGATGCGTTGGCGGATCTTCGCGGTCCGCCGGACGGTGAGGTAGAAGCCCGGCACGCCGAGGAGATTGTCCGTCACCTTGTGCCTGCGGGACCGCACGCCATTCGCGACGACGTGGAGTTCGGGATCCAGCGCGTCGACGTAGGTCACCGCGCCGGCGTCTTCGACGTCGAGCGTCTCGCCAGTCAGCGTCTCACAGAGAAACCACGCGCGTCGCGCGACGGCGCCGGTCGGCTCGGACTTGACCCATGTCTCGATGTCCTGCTTCGGTATCGCCCTGAATGCCGCCGCCAGCACGCCCATGTCCAGCGGTTCGTGGCGCAGCGCGAACTTGAGATGCTCGATCGCGGTGTCTTCCGGGACGTACCGAGGAGGAAACTGTTCGATCAGCGCGTCCTGCCCTTCGATGGTCCGGCGGTTGCCGCGGACGGCCGTCGAGCGGACGTGGGGTTTCGGTACGTCGAGCTCCAGCATCTCATGGAGGCGGAGTTGGCCTAGGCTCTGTTCCTGCAATTGGGCCTCCTCGTTCAAAATAGGGCTCCCGGGCGGAAAATCGCTTAGGAAGCCGGCGAAACGTTCAAGATGCGGCGAGTTCGCGGTAGAACGTTCAGGTTTCCGGAAAATCGTTCAGAAATAGGGCCGTTCGCAGAAAATCGATCAAAAAAGCGTTCGTCGACCGCGAAAATGACCTCGAATACGGAAAAACGTTCAGCCGTGTGGCGAAACGTTCAAAACGGAGACCACTTGCAGAAAATCGTTCAATAAGGCTTCCGGCAAGCCGTGGGAACACCCTAACTGCGGAAAATCGTTCAGTCGCGCGGCAAAACGTTCAGGAATGGAGTATTTCGCAGAAAATCGTTCAGGGGCATCTTCGTAGGCCGAAAAACCCATCGGAAGCAGAAAAACGCTCAGCTGCGCGGCGAAACGTTCAAAAATGGGGGTGATTGCTAAAAATCGTTCAAAAAAGACCTCAAATGACCCTTCCGAAGACCCATCTGGCTCGGCCCGCATGAACCGCGCGCGAAGAGGGGGATCGGTGTCCTTAGCCGGACGTGCCCGCCGTTCGTCTCTACGCCGCCCGCGCTGCTTGCGGGTCTCGCTGCGCGCGACGACCGAGATGCCCGCCCGGATGCAGCCATTCGAGCGCGACGCTGCGTCCTCAAGCGACGGGCTGGCCGCCGTCGACGAGAAGCCGCATCGTCAACGTCGCGGTGTGCCAACCGCTGACGGAGAGGCGCCGAACAGCGTGCCCTTTGCGAACTCGCCGACGGAAGAGGCGGACGCCCTCCTTGCTGGTGGGGTGGTCATCGACGTCTCCATCGGTACATCGTGACCGGGATCATGCCTTCGCCGGCGCCGCCGAGGATGGCCGTCGGCCTGTCTCCGGAGAGGGCGCCGCGGCCGATGAACAGGCACGCCACAACGCACCGCACGCCCTCGGCGGCGAGGCCACTCTTGTCGGGTTCCGTTCGCAACTCTAGGCTTGCGACCGTAGGGCGGGGGATAGCTAGGGTGGCGTGGGCGAACGACGACATGGTCCTTTATCACGGCTGCAGCGACCGCTCGCTCCGGCCGGCCAACCCGAACGGAATCAGTCCCGGCGGCGGGCCGCATAACATCTCGCCCTCGGTCGGCGCGGCCAGGCCCGATTTCGGACCCGGCTTCTACACCACGACGTGGCTGCATCAGGCCAGGAATTGGGCCAACACGCGCGTCAGGCGCCAGCGCGCCGGCAAGGCCGTCGTGCTGAGGATGCTGGTCGGCCGCAATCGTTTCGCGAACCTGCAAACGCTTGTGTTTCCGAGCGACCGCGACCGCTTCTACGATTTCGTCGCCTATTGCAGGGCGGGAGGGATCCCCCATGCGCCGCGGGTCCATCGAGGCGGACCCTACGATGTCGTCACGGGGCCTGTGACGGCGGCGCCGCAGACCTTAGCTATAGATCAAGCCGATCAGGTATCGTTTCATACGGCAGTCGGAATACTTGCGATCTCGCAGGTCACGATCTTCGAAGTCGGCAACCCGCTGCTCAACGTAATGCCATGACCGTTCTCGATCCCGATCGTCCGGAAGATCTTGCGGCAGCCGAAGCCGCCTACTGGTCCGCCGTGCGGTTCACGGTCGGCCGGGTTTTCGGTGCCGACCCCGCCCTTGCGGACGAGTATCGGCGCGATCTGTCGGAGGCGCCGCCGTTGGAGCGGGCTCTTGCGCTTCACGATCATCCCCTCGACGTGGCCGCCGCGCTGACGGGGAGACCCGTGACGATTGAACGGATGAGTGCATACGATCTGGTATTCCCAGCGTATCGGATCGATAAGTTTCTCCCCTTCGACGACCGGCCCGCGCACGTCGAACGAGCCGGCGAGATCCTGTCGTCCGCACCACGCGACGACCGCGCTCCCATGGTGCCAGTGGCGACCCTGAACAAGTTCATGGGCGAGTTGGGATATCAACGTCTGGCCGTATTCGCCGGCGTCGCGTCCTACGTCCTCGAACGCAAGGCGTGGAAACGCCCTTTGCCGCGGCGTCTCGACATGGAAACGCTGCCCGGTCTGACCGCCGATCGGGAGCAGGTGTATGGTTTGGATCGCGCCCTGAATGTCCTCAATGGTCTGCAGGAATATGCCCGTCGGAGAAAGCCGACGAGCAGCATAATTTTCAGGATCGAAAAGATGAAAGCTCGCTTGCAGCGTCAGGCCTAGGGGAGACCGTGCCGGCGCAAGATGACCATCGCCAGCGATTTCCCGACTCTCTCCGTTGGCATCATACCATCGAGGCGCGCTGCCGATCGAAGCGGATCGCCGATCGCGAACAACCGACGAATGAGTGTACGACAGGTGTCGGCCGATGGACAGGAATCGCTTCCCGCGCCAACATAAGGCCATGAAGAAGATCGGGAAAAGCGACGTCATCGGGCAGCAGGGAATGTCTCTCATCGAGGGGATCGTCCTTTCGATGGGGTTCATGTTCTATCCGACCGGCGGCGTCGAAGCCGGCATAGACGGCTTCATCGAGTTGCGCGACGCTGAGACGGGCGAGGTCGGCAACCTCCTCCTGCAGGTGCAAGGCAAGGCGACCGAGCGCGAACGCCTGCAAGGCGAGACCGAGGAGACGTTCGAATTCCCGTGTGCCGACGCTGACATCGAATACTGGACCAAAGGCACGGCGCCCGTCCTGCTGATCGTCGTGGCTCTGAAGACGCGGAACGCCTACTGGAAGTCGCTGAAGGAGTGGTTCTCGGACCCGGAGCGACGCAAGTCGCGCAAGGTCGTCTTCGACAAGAAAAAGGACGAATTTACCCGCGAAGCCAAGGCCGCCCTGATCTCGGTCGCGACGGCGGTCCGTCCCGGGGCCTCGGGCCCGAGCGTCAAGAAGAGCGAGCAGATCCTAGCGAACCTGCTGGAGGTCAAGTTCGCACCCCGGTTGTTCTGGGCGCCGACGTCACACGCAACGGACAAGTCGTTCGGCGGAGCGCTCGGCGAGATCACGAAGCCGTCCCGCGGCGAATGGATCGTCCGTTCGAAGTCAGTGCTGTCTTTTCATCCCCTGGACGAACATCCGTGGAAGAAGCTTTGCGACTGGGAGGCGATGGAGGAGTTCGACAGCACAGAGTGGGCGAACAGCGAAGACGAGGACCGGCAGCGCGACTTCGTGGCTCTTCTCAACAGAGCCATCGGAGAGTTCGTCAGGCCGGAGTTGTATAAGGATCGCGAGAGCGGCGTGTTCTTCTTCCGCAAGCCGAAGGATAGGGACATCCTGAACTACGCCTATCGCAGCTTGCAGAACACCACCACACGCCGCGTGGTTGGACCATACGGCAGGAAGAAAAGCGATCCGAAAAAATTTGCCTATTGGCGGCACTCGGCCTTTCTGCACCGCTTCGTCCGGCTCGCCGGCAAATGGTACGTCGAAATTACGCCGACCTATCACTTCACGTACAACGGACAGGACACGGACGCCTACGCCGGCGAACGGCTGAAGAAGATTAAGGAGATAGAAAACAACGCGGCTGTCATGGGACAGTTCGTCATGTGGCGTGATTTTCTAACGACGCACGGTGCGGAAGATCTGTTGACGAAGACATACCCGTTCCTTTCGTTCGATACTATCGACGCCCTCGAACTGGACGTCGGGGTGCCGGATGACCTCTGGAAGTCGCAGGAGACCGATCCGTCGTCTCCGCTGTTCGAATACGCTCTCGCGGGCGAGACGATCGAGAACGTCACGTGAGGCTTACCCATCTCACCGAACCGGACTTGGAGTTCGGACACGCGTTCCGTCACACCGACATTCGTTTCGGCATCATGGACTACGGACCGCTGGATTTTGGGATGGACGGCGCGCCCAAGCGGATAAAGATGGGCATCATCGGCAGTGCGGAGACGGTCGAAGGAACGGCGCGCTGGATCGAAAAATGCGCGAAGGGATTCGCGGCCAAGCAGAGCCGGCAACCGAACCTTTTTCCGCCGTTCCCTGGGGTCGATTTCGAGACCACGTTCAGATGCGAGTTCGTCACGTCCGACGAGATTCAGCGCGTCCTGCCCGGGCGCGAGATCGCGCGCCTCGTCGCGATCCCGGGTCAACGGGAGGTCACGCAGGCGATTGTAGAAACGATCACCAACGAGATTGCGGCCTTGGCGGAGCGCATGGTGAAGCCGGACGTCGTGCTGATCGCGTTACCAGTCGAGATCATCGAGCGGACTTACAACGCTCGCGACGCGGTAGGGGGCGCCGACGACGACGAGACGGAAGCCGGAACGGCGCTCGATTTCCGTGGCATGCTCAAGGCGTCGTGCATGCGCCTGAGGCTGCCGATCCAGTTACTCTGGCCGACGACCTATGACCCATCGATCAAGATTTCGCGGAAGCTGAAGGAGGCCAGCGAACGCCGAACGCAGGACCAGGCGACGATCGCCTGGAATCTGCTGACCGCGGCGTACTACAAGGCGGGTGGTCTGCCTTGGCGGCTGGCGCGCGACGCGCGTCAGCTCCGGACGTCGTTTGTCGGGTTGAGTTTCTATCGTTCGGTGGACGGCGAGCAGGTGCATACTAGCACCGCCCAGATGTTCGACGAGCGCGGCGAGGGACTGATCCTGCGGGGCGGCCGTATGGTCGAAAGCGAGGAGGACCGTCGGCCGCACCTGACCGCGATCGACGCCTACGAATTGCTGAAGGGTTCTTTGAAGGTCTTCCGGGATCAGCACGGACACTGGCCCGCCCGCGTGGTCCTGCACAAAACTTCGAAATTCGACCGTAACGAACTGGACGGCTTCCACAAGGCGATCGACGAGCGCGACATCGATTATGCCGACTTCGTCTGGATCCAGAAGTCGCTGACCCGCCTCTATCGGCTTGGGGTTTACCCGCCGCTGCGGGGGACGTTGCTGCGCTTCGACAAAGACCAGGCGCTTCTCTACACCCGTGGAAGCGTCAACTACTTCCGGACCTATCCCGGCATGTACGTGCCGCGGCCCCTGCAGTTGCGCTGTCAGGTCCAGGGCCAGCCATTGCAGCACGTGGCGGAGGAGACGCTCGCGCTCACGAAGATGAATTGGAACAACACGCAGTTCGACAACGGCATGCCGATCACGATCGCCGCCGCGAAGCATGTAGGGGAGGTGTTGAAATACGTGCCCGAGGGGCAGGAGATCGCGCCGAGATACAGCTACTACATGTGACAGGCGCCGCCGCTTGGCCTGTTTGCGTGCGCAGCCGTCCGGGCCGACCCTACGCTTCGTGGGGTGGCCGGGTAGCCTCGTTCGACGCGCGTGGGGTGTGCGTCCGGGGGCATCGCCGCCGAGCCGGAGCCGACCATCACGCCGCAATCTGCCTTTCCATCGGAGCAAGGATTCCAAGGATTCGATATCCGACCGCCGTCGTGCCGGCAGCGTAGAGGCCGATGGCGAGGACCGCGGCCGCGGTCGATCGCGCGCGGGCGGATCGGTCGGAATATGATCCCTTGGAGCGTTGTGCTTCGGCGGGGGTCGGCGGCAGCCGGAAAAAGGGACTTTGCGCGACCGTCAGAGACGGAATCGGCAAAACCGAAAGTAGAATAATATTCTCTTTGTGCGCCTTTCAGCGCCCGGAGGGATTTTGCCCCCGGCGAGGTGGGGGCTCCGAGGAAGCCGGCGCAAGCGGCGAGGAGGTCGCCGAGGTGGGGGCCCCCCGGGGGCCACTGTGGGGAATTTAGAGGCGGATTAAATCCCCATCGGTCCCGCACCGTCCCCTTCGTTCCCTAATTAGTCCTGTGGTCGAGTTCCGGGCTGGTTAGGCAAGGCGCTGGCGGGAAAGGCCATTTTTTGGGGGTAGAAAACCAGGAAGTGCCTCGCACGCGCGCGCGGTTAAAGGTGGATTGCCGCTGGTCGGGGCAGGCCGGGTTCGGACGCACGACCTCCTTCTCACTTTCGGACCCACCTTCGCTGCGGGAAGCCCGAACCTGGCGATAAGTTCGCATGCGGCCCAGGACTTCGGTATTGCGGTCTCCAACGGCCGCCGCGTAGTTCCGACGCCTTAGCGGCGCCGACGTCGGCGTTTCGCCGAGTTCGTGGAAAGCATCGTCATGACGCGCGACACTTCGCGAGCGTCGAAGGCTTCGCCGCCTTTGAAGTCGGCTGACGGCCTGGTACGATGCCAACCTTGGGGATTCCAGCGGGAATGGCAGGCGGATCGAACGACGAGCTCATCAGGATGTCCGCATTTGCGGCGCTCGATCGGCTCATGGTCGGACGGACGGTGCTTCCATGGAGCGCAATTGAGACTGGATTCGCGGCGCCGGGGTTCGATCACCTCCTACGGTTTGCCGGCCGGGCGAAGGGGATATTCAAACCCAAGGAAATGACCGGCATTCTCTCGGTGAGAACCGTCATGCCGCGCAAGGGCAGAAAGGTTTGGTACAAAGATCAGCATGACGGCCGTGATGCACTGTACTCCGGCGATTCGACGGTCCGGTACAGCTTCAGGGGCGAAGACCCGACGTCATCGGACAATCTGCTGCTCAGGGATGCAGTGGAAAAGCGCAGCCCGATAATCTATTTCGTCGCCATCGCGCCTGCCGTTTACGTGCCGCTATACCCCGCTTTCGTCGTCGACTGGTATCCAGAGAGGCTGGAGGCAGATCTGGGTTTCGCGCCGATGACGATTGCCGGAAGGACCGCAACACTTCCATCGAGCACGATCGAACGGCGCTATCGGCTGGCCGAGGTGAAGCAACGGGTGCACCAGGCGGAGTTCAGGGAAGCCGTGCTCGATGCGTACGGATCGCGCTGCGTCATTACCGGGATCCCTGTCCGCGAGCTTCTCGATGCTTCTCACATCGTGCCTGATGCGGACCAGAATTGGGGGCAGCCCTGGATTCCGAACGGCATTCCGCTGAGCAAGATTCACCATGCCGCCTACGACGCGAATCTGATCGGTATCGATCCAGACGGCTTCGTTCACGTTTCGCAGCGGCTATCGACCGATTGCAGAGACCTGGACGTGGTCAAGGCGATCGACGCAATGAGAGGAGCGCGGATTCGCGCACCTCGGTCCGACGAGGATCGTCCAGACCGCGATCGACTGGCTTTGCGGTTCGAACAATACTGTGCCGCAAACTGACTTTCCGATCTGGATTGCCGCTTGGGACGTGGTCGCTTAGAGCGGCACAAGGCGGGTGCCGGCCTTGTATGCGATCGACATCGTCGCGGAGCCGTAAGAGTTCAGGACGAAGCCGCACTACCTCTTGGGACCCACGAGCACATGGATGGCATGGTGATTGCCGGTCGCGGACGTGTATGGCACCTCGCCGGCATCAATTCCGACCGATTTCAAACCTTCGATCAATGCTTCGGCCACCGGCTTGAGGGCGGCTTGATGTCCAGGGTGCAGCTCGATCTCGACGTTCTGAGCCAGCGCCGATCCCGCGAGCGGGCGGCTCGTACGCTGTATGGCCGACGCGCCGGGCAGCGGCGACCAGTCGATCTGTCGCCAGCCGGCAACGTGAAGCGCCTCTTCGATGTCCCACAGGATATCCCCAATCTCCCGTTCGAAATGGCTCATGGCCGTATCGAATTCGGTCCCCGCGAACGGTCTCAGCCGGTCGGCAAGCTGCGTCTTGTTCGGTCCGATGACGTGCCGTCTGGTCTTTCTGAACTCGAGGAGCTCCTGCTCCGCCGCGGAGGCCCGATCCAGTGCGGCGGCGAGCTTCCCGCGGTTCTCGTCCTCCGCTTCCCTGGAAGCGATGATGGTCCAGCGAATGCAGAAGAACTCGATTAGAAGACCTAGCCCGATGAGTACATTTGCCGCGATGGAGCTCCAGAATTTCCGATCGGGATGATAATCGTAATAGGATAAAACGATTATCTCGATGATGATTCCGATCAGGATTCCGAGTGTCGCACCCGCCGACCACTTCTCGTAGGTCTCCAGGCGGTCGTGCGGCGACTTTTGCGTCGTATTGACGTTCGACATGAACTGGTCCCGTATGCGCGGCAGGATCGCGAATATAGCGATCATGGGCCACGCCGCCAGCGTCTGCGCGAAGGATAAAACCGAACCGCTCGTGGCGATCGAGGTCATGTCCCCGACTTCGCAGCGACGGGACTGCGACGTCAAGCGCGCCTTCTACCTAGCAATGCCGGCGATCCAGCACGTCGTCATGGTCGGCACTCTTAACATGGCCATCTGGCACGACGCCCGGATCGAGGGCGGATACTGTCAGACGATGCTTCGAAGCCGGGCCACGTGCCAGATCTGATGGCGATCGGGGCCGCGGTCAGGCTCGACATCTACGCCAGCGGCGCTCTCGAACAAGCATCCCGCAATGACCGAGGGCTATGATCCTGGCCTCGGCGGTCAACCGGCGAGACCGACCCAGTCGACATGACCGGTCGTCATGTACACGATGGCGCCCCGGGTCGATCCGATTGCCCGAAGGTAATGAGCGAGTTGCCGCCGATAGGTCGAGAACTCGGCCTCCTTGGGATCGACGTCGCTCTTCCAGTCGAAGACGACCGTGCCTTCATCGTCGGGGGCGATCGCATCGGCTCGGCCGCCGACCAGATCGTCGGGACCGGCCGCCGTGCCGTAGACCGGCACCTCCGCCACGAGCCTTCCGCGATATCTCTCGACGTCCGGCAGTCGCAGCGTCCGCAGTGCGGTCGAAGCGAGCTCCCGTACGTCGATCGCGGCGTGCGTCGGAGCCATTGAAGACAATTGATCGAATAGTTCGTTGGACCGGGCCGTGGCGGCTTCCAAGTTTTCCTCCAACTCGCCGGAGATGAGCTCCTCCATCAATTTATGGAGAAGGATGCCCCGGATGCGGCCTCCTTCGACCGTCGTCTCGGCGCGTGGCAGTTCTTCGCCGGTCTCGAAGGACAGTTCGTCCGTGATGACGTCGGGATCGCCGTCGCTGGGCTTGAGCCAACGGACGCGGGGCGCGGCTTCGATGCGCGATCGCTCTTCCGCGAAGATCTGCGCGGTTTGCCCGTTCGTCACCGGAACGCGCGAGGCGACGGGCGTGCGGGGGAGACGGCCGATGTCGAGTTCGGGAACGGTATCTAATTTGAAGTCGAGAAGCTTCGCCCAGGAAGCGTCGTTGCTCCATGAGAAGTCTGGAATGACCAGGAGCTCCATCGCCCGGGTGCATGCGACGTAAAGTAGCCGCACGTTCTCGTCCCTTTTCTCCGCCTCTTCCGTCCGTAGCGCGTCGCCTAGTCCCGGCGGCACCACCTGGCCCAGCGCCCAATGCAGGCTTTCGTCCCCTCTCCGGTGAACAAACGCCTCCGCCCGCCGCGGCATGGACGAGCGGTTGATCGGAATCACGACCGGCCACTCCAGACCTTTCGACGAATGCACGGTGACGATCTCGATCGACTGTCCGTCGGCCTCCATCATGCCTTCCGCCGCCGCCGATCCGCTCGACCATTCGTCGTCGATGTCCCTGGCGAACTGGACGAAGCCGCGGACGTCGTAGCTTCGTGCCCGTTCGACGAAACCGTCCACGTTCGCGAGCGCGCGCGCCGCTTGGTCGCCGCTGCGGGCGGCGACGATGGCGCGGATGCGCAGACGCTCGATTGCCTCGGCGAGAACGAAGGCGGGCGCCGTCGCGTTGATGCGGCGGCGCAGGTCAGTCAGAACGGTCAGCACTTCCCGTGCGACCGGATTCCGTACCACCGCCGGATCGGTCCGGAGAGACAGACCTGCGACCCGGCCGCCGTCTGTCGGAAGATCGGCAGTGATGTCCAGCAACTCCTGCTCGGTCAGGCCTACGAGCGGACCGCGCATGAGTGCTCCGAGCGCCAGCGTGTCGCGGGTGTCCGCCAAGGCACGGATCAGTGCCACTAAATCCTGCGCTTCCTGCCGCTTGTAGAGGTTCTTGCCCGCCTGCGAGGCGAAGGGCAGTCCCGCCTCCTCGAGAGCGCGTTCGTATCGCCAGAGGTCCGTGGACACCGGTGCGAGCAGAGCGATGTCGCCCGGACGAAGGCGCCTGGTCTCGCCGTCGTTGAGCTTGATCTCGACGTTGCCGATGAGGCGCGCGCATACTTCGGCCACGGCCTGGGCTTCCTCGTCGCGGGCACTGTCAACCCTCGTCAACGGGGGAAGCTCCACCGAAACCTTCGCCACGCACGGCAAGCCGTGCTCGCTGGTCGCCCTCGTGGTCTGCAAGGCCACGTAACCGGCCTGCTGCGACGTCAGCCGCTCCTCGAAGCACCTGTTCACGTGGTCCAAAATCTGGCCGCGGGACCGGAAGTTCGCGGTTACCCTCAGGATATTGTCGGGGAATTGCGCCTCGATCGTCTCGCGGACCTTGAGATACGTCGCCAGATCCGCACCGCGGAAAGAATAGATGGCCTGCTTCGGATCGCCGACGACGAAGAGGTGGCCTGGCCTGAGCGATCGCGCGTGCCAAGCGCGGTCGTCATCCGCAGTTCCGCACAATAGGAAGATGATCTCCGCCTGCACGGGATCGGTGTCCTGGAATTCGTCCACCAGAAGCCAGGTGAAGCGCTCCGCGGCGGTCGTCCGGACGGAAGGATGGTCGCGCAGCGCGTCGCGGCACGTAAACAAAAGGTCGTCGAAATCGAGGACGGCGGCCCGCCGTTTGAACGTCTCGTACTCCGTCATCACTTCGTCGAGCTCGGCCGAGAAGATCCAGATGATGGCCGTCGCGATCCGTCCCATCAGCTTGCGGTAGGCCTCGCGGCATCGGCCGAAATGCTCTTCGGCCTGGTTGGCCAATCGCTCGCCGTCCGCGCCGCCGGCCTTCCGCCATAGCGTCCGGCGTCTGTATTCCCGAAGATCGGACGTATCCTTGCGCATGATTGGCAGCCACGCGGGATGCGCGAGCTCCAGCAGGCCTTCGAAGTCGGGCATCGGATCGAAGCCTCCCCGAAAGTGGGAGACCAACGTCTCGAGCGCGACGATGTCCGGATCGGCCTCCGGGGGCACGTTGACCTGGTCGCACCAGCGCCGGAATTCGCGCACGCTCTCCGCGAACTCGACGTCTGCCTGCGCATCGAGATCGGCGGGCAACGGCCGCGCTCCCCGATGGCGTCGGCGGAATTTGGCAAAGCTGCGCAGCAGTCCTTCTGCGTCCATCGGATCACGCCGAGCAACCGACGCGATCGGATCCCCGGCCGCCGGCGCGGTCCGGTCGAGCCTGCCGAGCCACCACCTGTCGAAGATCGCGTCGAACGCGAAGTCGGCCTGATCGCCGTCCAGGACATCCGCGCCGGGATCGATCGCCGCTTCGACGGAATACGTCTTCAGCAGGTCGTGGCAGAACGAATGAATCGTTCCGCAGGTCAATTCGTCGAGGCGCTTCGCCGCGGCACGTAGCATCGCGGTCTGGGCGGCGTCGGGACCCGATGGCAGGGCCGGCCGGAGCTCGTCCGGAATCCGGCCCTCGAGTATGCGATGGAGGTAGGAAGCGATGCGCTGACGCAGTTCGCCCGCCGCGAGCTCGGTGAACGTGATGGCCGCGATCGACCCCGGATCGACCCCGCGCGCGAGCAGCATCACCACGCGACCGGCGAGCAGGGACGTCTTTCCCGTGCCTGCTGCGGCTTCTACCAAAAGGCAGGACTCCAGATCGGTCAACGCCCTGAGACGTTCGGCTCCGTCGACCATCTCCATCACGGAGCGCTCCAATATCGCGAAATTGCCGCGTTGATCTCGTTGCTTGCGGCCAGCTTGCGCCTTTCGTAGCCGGGCGAGGCCGGGAGCGCCAATCGAAGTTCGTTCGACCTGTCGAACGAAAGCCGGCCCGAGGTGACGACGCCCTTGCGCATCATCGAGACCGCGACGTTTACGAAGGCGGCGATTTGCTCGATGGCGGCATCGAGATCGGGAAGCCTGACGGCGAGAGTCTCGCCTCGGAGATAGAGCAGCCGGGCGACGACCGTCGGTTCGCCCTCGAGCAATTGTCTGCAGGCGAGTCCGTACAACGCCCGCTGCAGCTCGGATCCGCCGTCTATCACCATGCGTCCCGCGTTTCTGGGCGCCTCGCCGGTCTTGTAGTCCCAGACGCGGACGGCGCCCGAGCTGTTGAGATCCAGCCGATCGATCGAGCCGCCGAGCGTGACGGGCGTCCCGGGTATCGCGACCGGAATGGCCGGATCCCACGGCAGTTGCCGCTCCGTGGCGACTGCGTTCGGTTGGCCGAACGGCACTTCCGTCCAGCTTCGAGTGCCCGCATCCGCTATCTCCTTCCGCAGCAATCCCGCGAGAGCCAACGATGCCGCGAAATCCACGGTATTGCGCCATAGCAGCGCCGGCGGCGTCTGTCCCCGCCGCGGCCACGCGTCTCTGACGGTCGAGGCGGCGTTCGCGAGAGCGGTTTCGATCTCCGTGTCCGACGCGCGTGCATATCCGGGCACCGGCTCGAGCGCATCCACCGCGCGCCGAAGAAGCTCGTGGACCAGTTTGCCGAACTCGTCGGGAGCGATCGTCAGCGGCTGTTCGCGATCGCGAGGCGCATTCCAGCCTAGCGCATAGCGCCACACGAAACCGAGCGGATCCGTCAGCATCCTTCGCAGGGATGTTGCCGACTGCACCCGTTCGATCGATCTCACGACGACCGGATGGTCGGCGTCGAACTTGCCGTCGTGCGGCGTGAACAGTTCGAGATGCCAATCGTGCCAGCAGGCGCCGGCCGATCGGACACGCTCGATCTGAGCCGCGTCTTGCGGGCGGGCCATGATGCGATCGGCTTCGTTCCAGGCGTGCTCCGGAACGCGCGCTCTCGAGAGTTGCTTTTCCGGCCGGCCCTCCAGTAGCGGGCTTCGGCCCACGCGGCTTCCCTGCGCGCTCCGGCGGCTGCGGGAGAGCACGGCTCCGGCCGACGCCGCGTCGACGACGATGCGGAAATGCCGACGGTCGGCTTCGGCGACCGGATCGACATCGACGATCGCGCTCGAAAGGACGTGATCAGGAACAATGGAGTCGTTACCCTGCCGGCGGGGCCAGTGCCGGTCCGTCAGCCCGAGAAGTCGGACATGCGGGCGCGGCGCGGTGGCGAGCTCCCGTGCCGAGCACCATACCACCGAATCGGCCGGGTCGTGATCGGATTCGAAACGCGACGACCGCAAGGAGAGCTCGATGGCTTCCGGAGGGGCGCTGCGCAACGCACCCTGCCATAGTTGCAGCGCCCTACCGTGCAGAACGAAGATTGCGGCTTCGGCCGCCGCCGAGATGCCCCGCGCGAGCATATCCACGATAGGCAATGCGCCCAGCGCGCCCGCCAGCGACGGATCGCTCGCCACGGCCGGCGAGATCGCGCGTCGCCACTCTTCCGGGCGCGACAAGGTCGCGCCACGTGGCAGCGCGGCGAGCCAATTCGCGGGCAGGCCTTCGAATGCGCTGCGCTCGCCTCGGCAAAGGGAAACGAGACGTCGCAAGCGTTGCTGGTTCAGACCGTGTTGGAGCACGTCCGCGAGTGCGGCGCACCGTTGACCGTCGCGGGTCGAAAGCGCGGGAATCCCGTGCGGGAAGGCCAATCGGAATCCGGCGTCCGGCGCGAGGGCGCGGAAGTGATCGTCCCACGGCGTCGTTCCCGCAGACACGATCGCGATTTGGTCAGGCCGAGCGATGCCGGTGGAGATCAAATGGCGCGCCCACCGCAGACTTTCGATCGCCTCGTGGTGCGGATCCGCGCAGGACAGGGCGGCGGGGGCTGGACCGTCGACCTCCGGCGGCCGCAGGATCCTTCCCGCGAACCAAGCGGTTTCCGCGTGCGGCGACGCGATCCATTCGACCGGGACCTCTTTCGCCAAGGCATCGATCAGGGGCCGCCAAAGCGGGGCAATCCAGGAAAGGCGATCTATGGTCAGCGGTCCGATCGTACGGGCCGCGTGCCGTATTCTCGACAGAGCCTCGTCGCGCAGATCGATCGGAAGCGCCGTCGCGAGCGGCAACTCGCGCCGAACGCGGTCCTCCATCAAAGCCAGATCGGCGAGGCGTGCATTCGTCGCGTCCGTCCTATGAACAGAGACGTCGGCATCCCAGACCTTGCGCAGCGCGCGGGAGACCGCCCGCGTCATGCCCGGAAGATGCCGCACCTTCTCGATGTCGCGGAAGCCGCCTGCCGCGAGAGCTTGCTGGATCGCGCGATCCAGATGCTCCGAAGGTACGGGCGCCCTGAAGCCTCCGGCGAGGCGCGCCGCTAAATTGGGAAGCGTGAGGATCTGCAGGCCATTTTCGCGGGATCGGGCTGCGGCCGCACGGCGCATCCGGAACGCCAGCGCGCTGCCGACTATCGAGGTTCGCAGTTGCACCATCGCCTGCCGCGCCGCCTTTCATGATTCGCCGCCGCCGGTCATCGTATCATCCCGCCGCGGACGCGCCGCCGAAATGGCGGCAGAAACTTTTTAATCGCAATCGCATGCCGTTGGGCCTGCTATCCAAGGGCATGGATCCTCTCTGGCTCAACCCGCCGTGATGGCTGTAGCGTGCCGGCGAATCCGTTGACGATCACCGCGCGTTCATGGGCATCGGTCCGAACGCTTGGACCGAATTCGGCGGTATCACGATGAGAGGGTATTCCAACAAGCGGGCAATGTGCCTGTGACTTCGGTTGCGTAATGCGTCCGCGGCGATCGATTAGGTGCGGGTCCGCCGCTGACCCGGCCTGCTTAGAAGCTCCACGACGGTTGTCTTCAAGGCCGCCGCGAGACGCTCGATTGTGAGCAGAGTCGGGTTGGCGCGCTTGAGCTCGATCAGTGCGATCACCGACTGGTCGGAACCGATCGCCTTGGCGAGATCGGCCTGGCTGAGCTCGAGTCCGGTCCGAAACCGTTTGACGTTCCCGCCGAGGATATCGGCGGTCGACAGCCGGCCCTCTTTGAATCTTTCCGCGAACGGCTTGTTGGTCTTCTCGCCGCCCCCGGCCTTCGGCTCCGCGCTGGTCTTCGCGCCCGGTCCGCGGCTGGGTCCTGCCTTGCGCTTGGCGGCCGTCTGGGTCGGCTTCTTCGTCAAGGGTCTGAATCCTTTCGTCCGGGCGCGTCGCGTCCGGACGGAGCGGACTGGCCCGCCGAACTTACCATCCATCGCCAAGGATTCGATATTCACCGAGAAGATTTCCACCGCCGCGCAGGAAAGTAAGGGGGACGGTGGCGCGGACCGCAGCCGCGCCTTCTAGATACTGCGTTCAATTCGGTAATCTGCGAGGGAGAGAGATCCCTGCGAACGAAGGATTCCTCGGAACAACCCTTTCTCCCTAGGGTCAAGTCTCCGCACGCTTCTCCACCGGTCCGCGCACCCTCGGGAGCATGACACTTCAGTGGCGCCGGTGCTCAAAAAGGGCTGCTTTTGCCGGGACATTCGAGTAGAAGCGGGCCATGGCAACTTCAACGGCGCTTGCTGAAGATCTCGCGACGGCCCTGGGAATCCCGGCTCCGACCGTGATGCACGTGATGCGCGGGTTGAGGGCCGCCGGCCTGATCGCCTCACTCGGCCGCGGCGTAAGCGCATCGTCGATGTCCAGGGATGACGCCATCGCTCTTCTGATCGGACTGGCTTCGGGAGCTCCAGCGGCTCATCTGGAGCCGGACGTTCGGATGCTTATGGGAATGAAGCTCCGTCGTGCAGATCGGCCTCCGGGGTTTTCGGGACTGCGCCATGCCGTAGGCAACCGTTTTTTTTCCTTGCGGAAGGATCACACGTTCTTAGACGGCCTGATCGTTCTTTTCGAAAAGGAATGGGGTGGACCGGTATTGGAAGAGGAGGGATATGAAGAGAGGCGGGGTCCTCTCGATAGGCTAGACACCCTAGGCATAACCATCGGCATGGACGGCGGGCGGAGCGGAGGCTTCGCGATCATCCGCGGCGGATCCCCGGACGGCATCATTCGCAACATTTACAGCACCTGGAAGGTCAATCAGACCGAGGGGGAGGGGCTTACGCAGCTGTTCGATACCGATGCCGACGCTTTCCACATGATGTACATCGGCGGCAAGGTTCTGCGCGCGGCGCTCGATTCCATAAAACGGCCGGCAAACCGGGAGCGGGTCCGCACCCGGCGCAACCTGCGCTTCTCACGGACGCCGCAGAAATCCGTGTGAACGTCCGCTCCTCTACCGTCCCGCCCGAAGCGAGATGAAGCCGTCGACATGACTGAACCTGCTGTCTTTGCGGACCAGGCTCAGCAGCGCCTCGCTGAAGCATTGGAAATCCGAGCTCGGCGAAACGGCATCGTAGAGTTCGCGGATGGCGGCGCGGCCGTCCCGCTCGACGATGAGAAGTGCGAGCTGTTCGTCGCTTGCCTTCTTGGTGCCCGCCGCGGCTGGGGTGCAAGCCGATCCGGCCGCCCAGAGGACGCGCGCATCGACGGTCCAGCGTCGGTCAGAACGTTGACGGAGCCTGACAGCGATCTTCGTGAGGGTGCGGTTTATGTGGTCTTTGTCGAACCGCATCTGGAGGATCGGCGGTAATTTGTCGTGGAGCTCGGCTCCAAACATCGCTCGGCGCTCGGAGACGAGAATTCTGACGCATTCCTCGTCCAGCTCGGGGCATTCCAGTCTAACCCCCATAGTTCTGCTCCCGCCGGACGAACAGCGCCGCCGTCGGATCGGCATGCCAAATACCGCCGACGACCTGCAGAGCCGGGTAGAAGTCCGCGGCTCGGCTCAAGATCTCGTCAAGAGCGGTCAGATGGCGAAGGTGGCGCGGCAGCAGCTTTCTGATCTCGGCCGATGTGGAGGGCCCGCGCATTCGCAACACCTCAATGGCCGCGAGCGCGCATTCGTCCTCGATGCTGAGGTGGCGCGGCCGCGTCTCCTTGAGGTTGGAGAGGAACCACAGTCCCGGGCCCTTTCTGCAGATTTGAGGGAAGCGCTCCGCCGCGCGTTCCAGGAAATAAGAGAAGTGAGGACGCAGGCGCGACAAGGTGGTTTGCATGTCGGACGATAGGCGCTGGCGGATCTCCACGGCGGTCATGGGAGCGCCTCTGGCCGTGAAGATCTGGACAACCTCCCTGCCTAGGGCCACGTAGTTGACGCCGCCGAAACGCCGCGGCGAATGCTTGGTCTTCGGCGTCGCAGGGACGTCGTCGCGCTCTGCGTGCCACCAGCGGCCGTCGGGCAGCTTTCGCAGTTCGGGCGGGCTCGCCGATGTCAGGATCGCCGCTGAATTCTCCTTCTTGAAGTCGAAGGCTCGACCCCGCTGCTGGCCGGCGACGTAGATCTCGGCAGGACCTGCGGGACGGTCGGTCGCGGTGATCAGCTCGACCGCAAAGCGACCGAAATCGAGGCGTCGTGCGGCCGCTTTGTCGGCGTTCCGCTGCTGCCGCGTCGGCTCGCCGGTGTCGGTCGTCGACCTCGTCGACTTGCGCGAATGGTAGTGCCGCGGGGGCAGGTAGGATTCGGGCACGGCGACTCCCGGAATCCAGAAGGCTCCGTTCTCAAGCTGTTCGAGCTTCGTGGATTCCCGCAGGACCTCGCGTGCCTGCTTCCTGCAGAACTGCGGCAGGTATTCGTTGTCCAGCGCCGCGTCGAATATTTCGGCGGAGGTCGCCGGCCGGCGCATCTCCCACAGATAGGTGAAGGCGAATCCTTGGAAGGCCTGCCCATCGAGCGCATGGAGTTCGCCGCGCCGCTCGGAGCTGAGCGGCAGCGGCTGCAGACGGATCACGTAGTCCGTCGTCACCGGCGGCACTCGCGATGCCTCTACGGCGCGCAGGGCCGCCTCGCGCAGACGGGCGCCGGTGCTGCGGCTCGCAGCGCGAGCTTCAAACGAGGCGATCGACGACAATGCCGTCGGCGGCTCGACGCCGGACTGACCGCTGACGTTGGTCTCGGCGAGTAGGGTTCTCACCCCCGCCTTCCAGAATTTCACCATGGGCGCGACCCCGTTCTGACCCCGCCCCAGCGCCTTCCTGACCTTGGGAACGGAGACTAAGTCGGGGTTAAAGGCACCTTTGCTGGATGCCAATGCGTGCATCACGACGTGGGCCTGCTTGTCGATTTCCACAGGCTTGTCGTCCGAGGAGTAAAGGCCTTTACTGGCCGCCGTAGTAATGATTTCGAGCGTGAAAAACTGCGGATTCCATCCCGCCATATCCCCGAGAACACTGGGAAAACCGCAGTCGTCTTTTGGGGTCTGATGGCGGGATGGAATCGCGATTTCGTTGCAGATCAATAGGTTAGCGGTATCCGGGAATCGATTCGATTCCTCTCCCGGCGCTTCGCTACCTTCTTGATTCTTCTTGGGCTTTTCGCCTGTCCCGCCAGTCATCTGCAATTCCATCCCGCCATCGTTCGCTAGACCGGTAAAGCCGAAAGATGATTACCGACGCGTCGTGACTCTGCATTTTTACGTATATTTGTCAAAATATAATTTGTACTAAGATAAAATGCCCTTCTTGCCGACACGGGTCGGCGTGCTGAGCGGAGAACGTAGGATGCCCGAAGTCGTTTTGCCTCTTGAAGATCATACGCGAGCCCACTGGTCGGCCCGGCGTCGGCGCTTTTACTACCGTCACGAAATGCGCCGGCCGCCGAAAGGGTTCGTGCTCACCAAGGCCGAGCGTCGGCTCGGCACGAATTACGAAGTGGCGATGCAGCGCGCCCGCGAGATCAACGCCAGGATCGAGCGTTACCGGGCCGAACAAGCCTCGACCGTGATGATCGACGGGCCGGCGGCCGGAACGATTGCGGAGCTCTTCCAGCGTTGGAAGAAGCACCCGACGTACCGGGGGTCGTTGATCACCGACGCCACGCGCGGGTACTACGACGGCATCATGTCCCGGGCGGAGCGCCACGAATTGCGCTGCAGCGGATTCGCCGGCATGAAGTTCGCTGACGTTCCGATCCGGAAAATCGACGTTCTCGCGGTGCGGCAGATCGTGTTCGACTATGCTGACCTGGGATTGAACGTCAGCCGGGCCGACGCTGCCAACAGATTCCGCGATACGATGCGGACCATCTGGAACGCGATGGCCGGCGAGTTTCCCGGCATCGCCGAGCATAATCCCTGGCCCAAGGCTCGGAAGCTGAAGCACGTGAAGAAGAAGACGCGCCGCGCGGATCTGGTCGAACTGGCCTATTTGTACCGCGGCTCGAAGCTCAAGGATTCGAATCTCGGGGTCGCGGCATGGGCCATGCACGAGTTTCAGATCCGCTCCGGAGCGATTCTTTCGTCCTGGCTATGCCAGCACTGGAAGCCGGCTGACCGGCCGTTCCAGGTCTACGTGATCAGGCCCAAAACGGAGAACTCCCGCTGGATCGATCTGCGGGACGAGAACGGCGAGCCGCTGTATCCGGGTCTCGAAGCCGAGATCGATCGCATCAAGGGCACGCGCTCCGAAGGCATCCTCATCCCGCGAGACGGCACGTACGACACGCCTTGGGCGTTGCCGGGAAAGAAGATGCCGGGCGAATTCTACGTGCGGTTCGGGGAGGTCAGGCAGGCGGGCGGCCTCGGCGACGACATCAAGTGGACATCGTACCGGCACGGCGGCATCTCGGAAAGCGCCGAAGCCGGTTGCACCGAGCAGGAGCTGATGGCCATCAGCGGCCATCTCGATCCGCGCACGGCGCAGCGGTATATCCACGAAACGCAACTAATCGTCACCACGTCTCAGAGGAAGCGGCTCGCGCACCGGGCCCGAATCCTGCAGCTCCTGCTGGCCAATGGCCGGCTCGAGTCCTTCCGCGAGGATCCGCAGGTGCAGGTTCTGTTCGCGGCCCTGACGCCGTACCTCACTCAGGAGACCGAGATCTACCGCGGGGCGTGACGACGCGAGGCGAACTCCCGGATCGCGTCCGCGAGCCAAACCGCCTCGGGGCGACCCGAGACGGTGCGGCACGCGGTCGGCGGCGCGGCATCCCCTTTCTGAATCGCCTTGCAGAGCTCCCGCGTCGTCGCATAGTCGAGGAACGCCGCGGCCGTCTCTGCCCTCATCTCGATCGGCCAGATCGGCGGAAACTTGGCCGGCCGATTGGGTACGTGGACGCGCGTGGCCCGCAACGGCGTCCTGACCATCTGCGGTGATTGGGTTGCGACCGTCTCGGATATAGGGGTCCGCGCAGGAGCGCGCGGTCGCCGCACGAAACGCACCCGGTCCGGCGGAAGATCGTTTGCATTGCCGCCAGGCGCCTGAGCGGCGACGTCGCCAGGACTCTGGCCCACGTCAGGCGCTCAAGCCGGGGCATGTCGGGTACATCTCGCCCAGAGCGGAAAAGTCGATCTGGAAATGGTCCGAAATCGCTGACGTGGGAACATCATCAACCTGGTCCGGGTTCGCCGGCCGGTCGATGATCCCGACGACCACGGCGCGAAAGTCCCGGCGGAGGAAGCGCGCGAGATGTTCGCTCAGCATGAAATCGGCTGCCCGGAGGTCCTCCTTGACGCGACGCCGCGCCATCGGCGGCTGCGCGCGTTGGTGACAGAAAGCGTACGAACCGGCCCAGGAGTTCCGCGTATCGAGGACGACTGTTTCGCATGGCCCTTCGACCGCAAGCGAGAGACCGAGCACCCGCTTGACCGAATGTCGCGATTTTTCGGCCACCGAGATCCGCAGATTCGCGGTCGCCTGGTAACTGCCGGATGCCTGAGGCGCGGCGATGACCGCCCGGCGCGCCACATTTTTGTGCCGGCCCGCCGCAGGCGTCGGCCGGCTCCCCCGCGCCCCTGGCAGTAAGAGCAGCTTCGGTGCTTTCTTTCTTGTTACCATTTTCCTTCTCAGTCTCCGTTCGACTTGGGACGCCGGCTCGCGCTCAAGGATCGCGCGGGGGGATTGGACACGGCCGGCCGATCGATCCCGTCAGCAGTTAGCCGCCCTGAAAATCCGAAGGATTCGAGATCGGGAAGAAGATATCGAAGCGGTCGGAGATCTCGCTCGGCGCGATGGTGATATCGTCGCTATCGTCCGGGTCGGCGGCATGGTCGATGATGCCGACGGTCACCGTCTTGACCGGCACGCCGAGCGAGGCGGCGAGATGCGAGCAGAGAAGCAGCTCGGCAGCGCGAAGGTCGGCCGCGATCTTGCGCCGGGCCAGCGTCGAGTGCGCGCCGCGGCCGCAGAACGCGAAGGCTCCGGCCCAGCCGTTTGCAGCGTCGACGACTAGATCGACGGTCACGGTCTCGCGCGCTCCGTCCACGGGGAACGAGGCGGAAACGTAGGCGCCGTTCGCGCGCCGGACGGCCGCGCGCGCGGCGTCCGAAATCGGAATGCGCGCGTTGGCGAAGACCGCATAGCGTCCGGACGCGCGAAGTGCGGCGAGCACGCCGCGGCGCAGGATGTCGTTGCAGCGGCCCGGATGCCGCGCGGAGCCGGTCTTGCGGCGTGCGGGAGGCAAGCGGGGCAGGGATCGTGCCTTCGTCATGGTACATCCTTTCCGGTGAACGTCTTGGAATCTGCGATGCCACCGGCGGGCACGTGCGTGCCGTGCGCGGCGAGGACGGCGGCGACTGCTTTGCCCTCGATGCGGCCGTCGCGGACCAGGCGGGCGGCGATCTCGTCCAGCGCGCCGCGGTTGCCAGCGATCATCTTGGCGCAGGCGTCCTCGGCGCGGGCCAACAAGCCGATCACCTTTGTCCGCACTTCGGGAAAGGACAGCAGACGCTCGGTGCTGCTTGCGGGGCCGAGAAAAATCGGCGGACCGGCCAAACCGAACGATGCCGCCATGGCGCATGCTTCGCTGGTCGCTTGGTGCAGGTCAGATCCCAAGGAACCGCCTCCGCCGTCGCTTGGCGCGCCGTACGTCTCGGTCTCCCCTACGCGACCGGCGAGCAGGACCATGAGCCGGCGGAAGTGGTCGCCGAACGTGCCAGGCGCGTCGGCGTCCTGTAGCCGGAACGCGCCGGCGAGGCGGTCTCCAACGCTCGTCATCGTCGCGTACGCACCCTCGGGGCCGTGCAGCATGACGTCGACGAGGATGTGCGAGCCTTCGTGCACCGCGATGCGTTCGCGGCGCGCGGCGGACAGTTCTCGATCGCCGAACGCGCGCTTGAGATGCTCCAGCTCGAGCGGGACGTTGGCATGGCGCGCCAGACGCCGCGCGTCGTTCACCACGCGCTCGATGTCGGCGCCGGTGAATCCGGCCGCCATCAGCGCGAGATCCGTGAGATCCTCGTCCTCCAGATCGCGGTCGAGCCGCACGCGCATCATAGCTTCGAGTGCATCGGTGTCGGGCAGCGGAATCGTGATCACGCGGTTGAAACGGCCCGACCTCAGCACCGCTGGATCGCAACGACGGTAGTCATTGGTCGCGCCCATCAGCACGATCCGAGGCTTGCGATAGTCGCGGCCGTCGGCGAGTCCGGTATTGCCGTCGGCGCCGCCCAAACCATCGCAGCAGGCGATGAAGCCGTTGATCGTCGCCGTTTCGTACGACCGATGAGAATGGGTGAGCGACGCGCGATCGGAGAAGCTGTCCAATTCATCCACAAACAGTATTACGCATCCACTACCACTTCTGATAGACGCTACTTCTGAGCGTCTTTTCGCTTCCGCAAAATCAGCGGTCATCAGCCTCAAAAAGTGGCCCAAATGCCCGTCGGCATGCGACTGCCAGCGGGTATGTCCGGTGACAAGGAGCTCGCACTTCGTCTCGCGTGCCAGACAGCGAACCAGAGTTGTCTTGCCGACGCCGCTCGCGCCATTCCACACGACTCCGGCATCGGCGAGCCAGGGACCACCGTTCCTGAACGATTCGATATCGCGCACGAATCCGCGGGTCCATTCGATCGCTTCTTTAGGCAATCCGTGGATCTGGTCGAGCGTCAGATCCCGGCTGTCGCTGTCGCGCACCTTCGCCGAGGCGAGGCGGCGCAGCCGCGAGACGCATTCGGCGGCCGAGCGGTCGAACCGCACTGCGATGCCGATCTCGGCGAGACCCGTGCGCGCGGCGACCTCGGGCTCGATCACCGTGCGGACCTTCTCGCCGGTCACGATCCTGATGGTCTCCGCGATTGTGCGCGGCGCAAGCGGTCCGAGCGTCAGCCGCGTCAAGCCGGCGCGCACCAGCGCGTCCGGAAGATGGGTCGCGGCGTCCGGCGAGAGCGCGATGATGGGGCGCGCCGCCGCGAGCGCCGCCAGCGCCTCCTTCTGGCGCGTGCTGCCGTAGGCTATCTTCGGCAATTCCTTGACGACAAGGTGGAAGCCCCGCGGGTCCTGTCGCGGGTAAGGGGTCTTCTTCGATCCCACCGACGCGGTCTTTCCGGCGTCTTCGCCGAAGATCACTTCCTGCCAGCACGCTTCGACCGTCTCAAGCTCGAACGGATCGGCGACGTCGAAGGCAACGACTGGCCCGCCGCAGCGCAGCTCAGAGGCCAAGCCCTCGCTGCCGTCGATCGCGGCCGCGAGCATCAGCCTGGCGGCGACGTCGTGGGCGCCGGCCATAATGCGCCGCCGGTCGAAGCGGTCCTGGTCGCCGTCGAAGGATTTGATGTCGATCGAGAACTCGCGTTCGTCGTCGGAGCGGAACGCCCGCGCCACTGCCGCGCCGAGAGCGCCGTTGCGGAAGCGGCGGCGCAGGGCCGCCCAGCGGTTAGTCTCCGCCTCCCTCTGCGCGCGTTCGAAGGGACCGACGGCATCCTCCAGCGTCTTCGCGGGCGGCGCGTATTTCTTCCCTGACTTCTTCGGCCGACGGGCTTCCCGCACCGTGCGGTCTTTAGCCATGTGACTCCTCCAGATCGAGCCATGAATCAGCGATGCGGACCTCCGCCTCGCCGCCGCCCGGCAGCAGGCGCAAGGACTTAGCCATAACCGTGCGCGCGGCGTCGCTGCCGTCGAACGCGCAGATGGCCAGCGCGGTCATCGCGGCGTCGAATGCCAGACGGTCCGTTTGCGCCTCTCGCATGCCGAAAGCGATGGCGATCGCGGCGGCTGCGTTGCCGGTTGCGGCGTCACGCCAGCCCTTCTCCGCCGGCAGGTCAATCTTGGCTAGATAGCGGCGCATACGGCGGATGGTGGGCAAGTCGTAGTCGTGCGCGAGATGGTGGCGCCAATAGCGCACCGGATGCCGGCGCACGGCGTCTTCCTGCGTCCATCCGATCATCATCGCCGTCTGCTGCCACGAATCCGTGCTGCGATCCGGGAGGCGCCGCTTCACGGCGGCGCCTCCCTCCTCGCCACGCCGGAGCGTGCCATGGCTCGCCGGAGCACACCCCACCCGCGAATCCTTCACGACATCACCTCGACCTCGAACGTGCCGTTGAGCGGACGCCAATCTCCAAGCCCGCACATGAAACCGGCGATACGGTAGAGCTCGACCACCTCGTCGCGGCCGAGCACGGTGGGCAGGTATCGCGCGGTGAAGCGCAGGCTCCAGTCGTCGAAGCGGGGCCTGGTTCTCATGGTTCTCGAGCCCTTGACCCGGACGGCCGTGCGCAGGCGGAACGCCGGGTTCAGCCACAACTGGTCCAGGTCCCGCGGGCCAGGATAGTCGAGCAGCGCGTTCTCGGTGACGACCAGGCCGGCGCGTGCGCGTGCTCCGTCGCCGCGCTTGCGCGTCCGGGCAGCACCCACGAAAGTTGCGATGAGCGCTTCCGCGGGGACGCAGGCACGGCCGCCCTCGAGCCAGAGGCTGCCGTTCCATTCGATGCGGCCGATTTCCAGATGATCGGCTTCCGTCTTGGCACTCTTACCGGTGAGACGTGCCAGCGCCTTGGTCGCGTCCGCCAGCGGATCCGCAAGCTGCCCATTGTGCATAAGCAACCTTTTCGTGCCGGTCAGGCGGAGGTCGATGGTTTCGCAATCCATAGTGATGGGCTCCTGCTCTAGCGGGTGGGGTCGACGAGCGGCCTTCGGAAGTCGTGCACGCGGACGACGTCGCGGCGCAAGGGAACGCGCCTTGCGTAGCGGCGCCGGCGCAGAAAGGTTTCGACGTCGCGGTGGCAGCAGCTGCAGAGCGCGATCAGATCTACACGGCGTTCGCGGCCCAGTCGGCGGTAAGTCGCATGGTGCACCTCGATACGCCAGCCACGCGAGGCCCGCGCCGAGCAGAGCCGGCAGCGTCCCCGCGATGCGGCCAGCTCGGCCAGTCTGGCCGGGTTCGAACGCCAGGCGTCGCTCTCGATATACTTTCGGTACCGCAACCGTCCTCCGCAAAAATTCTGTATATGTGATAAATCACATTAAAAATTACATAGCACGGAACATTTTTGGGGAGGCCGAATCTGATTAAGATTCTTGGATGTCGTGAGAATATAAGGTCGCTGGGATCGGCTGCTCTGTGTCGGGACGCGCAGACGGGCCGAAGCGATCATAGGGCGGACCAGCCTCGGCCCGCCCTGCCGGACAGTAACAAGGACGACGTAGCCTTGACGGCAAAGAAATAAGCTCAGGCTGAGGGCGGCCCAGAGCGGAGATCGACTCAGGAAAACCCAAGAATCGCAAATTGTTTTGCGGGCCCTGAAATCACGTCCCATGTCGGTCGTTACCGCAGTGGCAGTTGTCATCGCCCGGTCGCTCTCCGGGAGTGGCCGTGCCCGGTGACCCCCGCCGCTGCTATCGTATATCACGCTGCGACGTTACACTCGCAGGGCGATTTCAGATTGAAAGGGAACGGCGCGACCGCTTTCCAAGACCCACCCTAGCGAAATCGTCGGCTGAAATTTCGTTGGGGACAATTCCCTATCGGCCCATCTTGAGAGCTTAGCTTCCCACTGCAGTTTGCCCGCCGCCTTTTATCCAGCCATTGTGATGATCGGCCGCCGACCAAATAAACCCGGCGGTCCTGAAATTGGATGTGCTCGCGGGAACAGCATGAAAGCGATCTTGATCGATCCAACTACGAAGTCGATCGCGAGAATCGACATCAGTCCGGAAGCGCGGCTGAGCGACTACTTCGGCGAGAGGCCGCGGGTGGTCGCCAAGTTTCCGAAGGGCGACGTATTGTTCGCGGGAGTCAGGGGGGACACGATGGCTTTCACCATCGGAGGATCTCGGCCGATTGCCGGACCTGGCCTGATCGTGGGCCGGCGCACCGGACCGGGGGAGCGCGGTCCGGCGCACGTTCGCCTCGCCCATGTGGTCACGATGGTTCGTTGGACGACCGTCGATCTGCCTCCCGAGCCGCCCGTCACCGTACGAGCGATCGTGATCGATCCGGAGCAGGGTCTCATTGAGGAAGTTGTGATCGTAGCGAACAGCCTTGCGTTGGTGGGCTTGTTAGGCGGCGAGATCGGCTCGTACATGCGCGTTCCGGGGAATGACCATGTTCTGTCGCCTGCGACCGGCCCGGAAACCTCGTGGTGCTGGCGAAAGGACGATCTGACTTTCGACTCCAGGAGCGTGATAGTCGGTCACGATTCTACGGTCGACCATTTTGCCGACGTCGTGACGTCCGTTGAGAACCTGCGGACCAGCGTCGAATTCCGGGCGCCCAACGAAAGTTGTTGGATGAGCTATGCCGACCGGAAGGCCCAGGCCAATCTGCCGCCCGCAGCGTAGGCCGCGCGGCCCGGCTCAAAGCACTCGCGGGCCCGGGCCCTTTTGGCAATGTAACACAGGGCCAGAGGTCGCCGCTTCACAAGGCGGCCGACAAAGTGAGTGAGGTGGCGACAAGATGTTTGTTGAGCTCAGAGGAGTAATAGATGGGTAAGCCGCGCACGTATTCGTGCTGGGACACATCAGTAAAGATCCAGGACGCAGGTCACGGGCTAGGCGTCTACGGGAACACCTACGAGGTCTTCCCGGGGGGCGGTTACAAGCGCACTGGCAACGCGATCATGATACATATGACGCCGGGCATCCGGTTCCTGATCAAAGAGGTCGATGCAGCGATTGCCGAGGCTGATCGCCGCTTAAACGAGCGGATCTGACGTCCGAATCGGAGCTTGCCGTTATCGCGAACCTAACGAGTGTTTGACGACCGAGCAGCGAAGTCCTGGTAGCAAAGCTGCAAGTTCTCGATGATGCCCGCAACACCTCGTGCATTGTGGGACATGATTCTGACGATGCCTGAGGAAGTCGAGATCTGGATGACCGCGCCCGTAGAGGAAGCATTGAAGCTGCAGCGCCCGCTTCCGGACGGGGCGCTCCGGATCGTCGCCCGTGGCGTGAAGGAAGACCCTGCGCCAGCGACGGCCGAAGTCCGCGCTTCTGGTCACCTGTAGCCCGTCGAAGCGCTTGACTCTTGGGGCGGTACTCGAACAAAAATAGAACAAACGATTCCTGCCGCGAAGGTCCGCTTGGCCAAACTGCCTCAACTGCCGGTCTACTATTATCTCGACCACTTCGGCGAAATGCTCGGGTTCGTGCAGCGGACGTACGCCCCCGTGCTTGGTCCGGAGCATCACGCCTTCATTGCGCGGTTCGAGGGCCTTCCGAGAGATGCGCGATGCCTGCTGGTCCGGATGATCAACAGGCGCGGTGCCATATTCAACCGATCCCTGTTCAGCTACCCCGAGATCGATGACGTCGAGCGGGCGGCATCCGATCTGATCGCGGCCAGTCACGCACGGGAGCTCGGCGAAGCGGACTATGCGGCCTTCGTGTCATGCCTGCCAAAGGACATCCTCGTCACCGGAGCGCAGGCGGCCGGGCGAGGAGACGTCCGCAAATCCTGGTCCAAGCCGAAGTTCATCGATTATTATCTACAGAGCATTCCTTTCTCCGTCGCCGCGCAGCACTGCGGCGCCCGCAACTTCATCGCGCTCGATGGCACGCGGCCGATCGAGTTCCTGCTCTACCTTTATTTCGGCAAGACTGAGGTAGACCTAAAAAACTTCGCGCTACGCGACTTGGGCATTCTCCGCACCAATCGCGAGACCTCGTTCAGCGCACGCTTCACCGATGCCGAGGAGGCGCTCGCATCGTTCCATTACAGCCGGGTGCTGGACAGCCTGGAAGAGGGATCGGAAGCCGTTCACAGACGGGCCGCCGTCGACGTGCTGGCGGGCCCTGCCTGCCCGACCGAGTTCGCCGCCGATCTCCGCAGCCGAGCCGCGCATCAGACGGGCCTTTTCTTCGAGAAAGCAAGCGAGAGCGATCTCGCCCGGCAGCTCTACCGTGCCGGGCCTTCTCCCGACTGCAATGAGCGCTTGGTTCGCCTGCTTTACAACACGGGCGACAAGGCCGATGCCGAAGCGTTGCTGCAGCGGATGATCGATGATCCCGCCAGCGATGAGGAGCACCTCTTCGCCACCGACTTCTACGCCCGAAAGTTCGGCGGACGGCGTACAGGTCTCTGTACTGAACTTCTGCGGTCCGGCCGAACGATCACCGTGGACGACACCCATCGTGGCAATCCCGAGGCAGGCGTCGCTGGCGTGCTCCGGCGCGAGGGCACGAAGGTTTTCTTCACCGAGAACGTGCTGTGGCACACCCTATTCGGCCTGCTGTTCTGGGAGGAGCTCTTCGAGAATACGCGGCTGCCCAGCGGGTTCGATTGGCTACCTCACTGCCTGAAGGATCGCAGCTTCCGTCGGCTTTTTGCCGCGACGATCGAGGAGAAACTGGCGGCCATCGCGTCCGGATCCGCCCTCCCGTTGATCCTCCGCACCGTCGCAGCAAGATGGGGCCGCCCGAACGGGATCTTCAGTTGGGATCACGTGCAAGTGGAGGCGCTGCGAGCCGTGCTCGAAGGAACCGATCCGGTCGGCATCGCGAGCATCGTCCGCAGCATGTGCGACGATTTCCGCGGGATGCGAGACGGCTTCCCCGATCTCATGCTGGTGCAAGCCGGCAAGGCGTCCTTCATGGAGGTCAAGGCGGAAGGCGATGTGATCCGCCGCAACCAACTGACCCGTCTCCGTCAGCTCGGCGAAGCCGGTATCGTGGCCGAGATCGGGCGGGTCGACTACCGCTTCGACCCCGACCAGGATTACGTGGTGGTCGACATTGAGACCACTGGCTCATGGTCGAACGGCGACCGTATCACAGAGATCGGCGCGGTGAAGGTGCGGAACCACCGCGTCGTGGACGAGTGGCACTCTCTCCTCAACCCGCAGCGTGCCATTCCGGCAAAGATCGTCCAGCTGACCGGCATCACGAACGAGATGGTTCGCGGCGCGCCTTTGTTCGCCGAAGTCGCGGATTCCTTCATGCAGTTCATGGCCGACGGCATCTTCGTCGCCCACAACGTCAGCTTCGACTACGGTTTCATCACCCACGAATTCGAGCGGATCGGGCGGCGCTTCAGATTTCCGAAGCTCTGCACGTGCGCCGGGATGCGGCGGCGCTATCCGGGACACAAGTCCTACGGACTAGGAAAGCTCTGCGAGATCTACGGCATATCGCTCGACAATCACCACCGCGCCCTATGCGACGCGCGGGCCTCGGCGCAGTTGTTGAACCTCATCAATCAAAAGCGAAGCGAGGAAGGAGATATCGGTCAAGCCGCGTAGCAGCTTCAGAGTTCCATCAGACCCCGAGAAGCAATTCCTCTAGATCAATTCCGATAATACGAATTTTTGCTTGTGCCGTCGGGCAAAACAGTGGTTCATAAGGCGCTGGTCCTCGCAGATACCGGAGCCGGCCCGATGGCAAATGACGTCGACACCTCCTCGGAACTGTCCAAGATTGCGAAACTGAACGGTGACTTCCGAAGGAACTACGGCACTCTCATCGGAGCGATTTTGTATCTCCGCACCGTGAGCGCCGCCCGCCGAAGCCCTTGGCTTTGGGCCGGCCTGGTTTCGATTGCTTTTTCGGCGATGCTGAACTGGTTGGGTCGGCACGGTTGGTTTTTGCCAGCGTTGCTTTGATGGCCGCGAACAGTGCCCCCCTTTCCCGGTAAAGCGCCCCGCGATGGCGACGAAGGGAGCCTGACGCGAGCCAGACGTAGCGTCCCGACCTCAACGAGGCAGGCAGTAGAGCGTAATCCTCGATCTCGCGATTTGCCGCATCCAACCGCATCACGGCAAGCAGGCCCGATGAAATCTGCCTTCGATAGGCCTTCCATTGCGCAGCGTGATCCTCTCCCCGTCGCGCCAGCCGTCGCGCGACGAGAAACGAAACTACCCGCCGGCCTTCGACATCGACGCCGATCCCGTCCGGAGCGAGCTCCGGCCGAAGTCCAAGGTCGTTTCGCAACACCTCCGCGAGCTCGGTTGCGTGCCTCGCCTGTTCGGAGGCCCAATGCTCTCGGGTGTCGATCCAATCGCAATCCCGCGGCGACTTGTATCCGATCAGCGCGTAGGCTTTCCGCAGCGAGCCGAAATGCTTCACGTACGACGAGACGTGATTGAGACCAAGCGTCGTGTTGATGATGTGCGAATTGAGCTTTCCACGGCGGCGTAGCGTGAGACGAAGGCGCACCAGCATCTCATCTTCTGGAATCTCCACACGCCGTTCGGCCAGCAGTTTCTGGGCTCGAGCGAAGATGCTAGGGTCCACGATAGGCTCGATAGCCGCTGCGCCTCGGACCCATGCGTGATCCGGATTCTTGACGAGCTTCTGTCCCAGACGTCGCGAGGTGCTATTGTAGATGGTCTTGCCGATGTAGTTCTCGTTCGCGAGGATGGTCGGGATCATGCCGTCGGTCCACGGCCGACCGTTGTGATTGGCGATGCCGGCATCGTTCAGTTGGCGCCGGATGTCGCTGTAGGATTTCCGGTCGTTGACGAACTGATCAAAAATGATCCGGACCACGGCTGCCTCCTCACCGGAGCCGGGCTGTAGTCGAACGCGATCCGATTGCAAAGCCTTAAACTGGCCCTTTTCGAGGAAGCCCTTCGGATGCTCGCTCTCGTCGACCATCAGGCGCCGGAGGCCGTAGCCCACGGGAGCGCCGACGCGGTACCCCAGGCTTACGACTCGGCAGTGTCCAGCGTGCACCTTGACCGAGAGTTCCCGGCTCCACTCTGCGGCCATGCCGCGCTTCAGACTCTTGGCGATACCGGAAACGAAGGTGCGGTCGTTTTTGAAGAGCTCCGCGCAGTATTCGACTTGGACGCCGCTCCGCTTGCACAGGAATTCGTAATAGGCACTCTCGTCGACGTCCTGGAAGCGGCCCCAGCGACTGACGTCGTAGACGAGGATGTGGTCGAAGTCGGCTTGTCCCGACTGAACGTCGTCGATCAGCTCGATGAGACCAGGCCGCCCCTTGATCCGGAGACCGCTGCGGCCTTCGTCGGCATAAGTGCGGACGATCGTGAGAGTGTTCGCCTCATAGCTGGCAATGGCTGCGAGCTGGTTCTTGATCGAGTAGCGCTGAAGCTCCCTCGACATTCGGACGTACTGCGCTGCCCGGCGCGTTCGGGTCCGCCTCGCCAGGCTCGTCCCTTTGGGGACAATAAGCCAATTACCCATGCACCTCTCCCACGACTTAGAGGTACCCGTGTCAGCCAATACACCCTCTGCGTTCTGGATGGCAATCCCGGTCCGAACTGCCGAGAGCCGGCACCCTGGGGCAGCCGCTGCACCCGGTTGTGCACAGCGCCGCGGGAACACGCGGACAAATGCCCAGCTCTGCCGATTGCGAATCCCTGACCCGTGCTAACCGCCCGGAACGAGCGGGCGGGCGGAAGGATTCGTACCGGCAGGAGCTATCTCGATGCTGATGACGAAGGAAAGACGGCCGGCGATCCGGACGCTGCGCGGCTGGGCGATCCACGTGCTGCAGGAAGCCGGTGCCATCCATGAATGCGAGGAGCACGGCTGGGCGAAGGAGCGGGCCGACCCGCATGCGCGGGAAATCGCCTTCGACATCGCAAAGCAGGATCCGCCGTTCGGCCTGTCCGCGGACGAAGCGGTCGCAGAGATCAGGGAGGTGCTCGCCTCGGTCGGCGACACTTGCCCGGAATGTCTGCCCGGGGTCGGCTGACCAGCGCGTCGCCGACTACAAGACCCGCATCCGGAACGATCGGGCCGGAGGGCTAACCGCCGGAACTTTTTCGCGGCTCGCCAATTCGCTGGTTTTGGATCCTTGAAAGCCCAATCGGCCAAGTGTCGTCTCGGCCGATGTAGCGCAGGGGAGGGTAGTGCCGTGCAGAAAAGGCGTCGTTTCAAGCAGTCTACATCTTTGCAGGATCGGCTCGCATCTTTCGCCAAACAGGTCAGCGACCAGGCATCAAATCTCCCGCCCGGTCCCGATCGGGAGGTCCTGCTAAGGAAGGCACGTCAGGCCGAAAATGCTTCTCGGCTGGACGGTTTGGTTGCGGCAAGCAATAGCCAAGAGGACCGGGGTCCCGCAGTCGCGCCGCCCAAGGATGGACGGGATGAGCTATGACCCAGATCGACGAGCGAACCATGGCGAATCTTGACGTCGTGCTGGAGGAGATCTGCCGCTCGCTGCCTCATGGCGGCGATCATGAACTGCGGAAGGCCACAGCTCAGAAACTTCTCGACAGCGCGCTGCAGGGAAACAGGACTCTCGGCGAGTTGACCGACGTCGCGAGGGCCGCTCTGGCAGAGATGACAAAGAGGTCCGCTTAGCAGTCGACCCGTGGGCGAACGAGCGTGCGGCAACCCCGACGGCCGCAGGTCTCGGATCGCATCGCATGGAACCATGGAACTCCAATCGCGTTTGGGGAGGGGGCCGGGGGCGTTCATATGCGTGGTTTAAGAATTTCAGGCCATGCGACATCGATCGCATGAAGGGATATTTGCCTAGCTTTGCGGTCCGCCCGCAACGGATCCGAACCTATCTCGGACTGTTCGCGCTTGCGCTGGTCCTGCCGCTGCTCCTCGTCGCGTTCATCGGTTTGAACCGGATGGCCGCAATCGAGCAGGCTCAGATCGAGCGCAGGGTCATGCAAGTCGCCCAAAACCTCCGGTTCGTCGTGGACCGAGAGCTCGATCGCTCGCTCATCACTCTGGAGACCCTGGTGACCTCTTCCGAGCTTCGAAGCGGTGATCTCGACGCGTTCCACCGCCAGGCGGTACTGGCGTTGAAGCCTACGAAAGCCGCGATCGTCCTGATCGACACGTCCTATCGGCAGCTTGTCGACACGCTCAAGGATTACGGGGCGGACCTTCCGCCGACGTCGGATCCAGTGACCGCGCAACGGGTGATCGACAGCGGGAAGGCGCAGATATCGAATTTGTTCAAAGGGTCCGTGAACGGCCTGCCGGTGTTTAATGTGGAAGTCCCGGTCTTCGGCGGCGACAACCGCGTGCGCTACGTCCTCATCATGTCGTTTCAGGCCGCCTACATCGCCGATGTATTGAAAGAGGTTCGGCTCGACCCGGCTTGGCTTGCCGGCGTCACCGACACGAATGGCGTCGTCCTTGCACGTTCGCGGCAGCAGGACGAGTACGTCGGCAAACCACTGCCGCCGGATCTGTTCGAGCAGACCAAACGTGCGGACGGCGTCTACCCCGCAGTAAACATCGCCGGACAAAGTATCTTGCGCGCGACGGTGAGGTCGGAGCGTGCGGGCTGGTTCATATCCGCCACGGTCCCCCGGTCGCATGCAGAGGAGCCCTACGACCGAAGCGCTTTCTTTGCCGCTGTTCTTGTCGGTCTGGCTCTCATTCTCGGAGGAGGGCTCGCCTATCTGTTCGCAAGACTCATGGCGCTTCCCTTGGACCTGGCCACGCGTGCTGCCGCGTCGGTCGGTCGCGGAGAGGACGTACACGCGGCACGGACGTCGCTCCGCGAGGCGAACGTTTTGACGGAAACTCTGTCGAAGGCGTCCAAGGATTTGAACGAGCGCGCACGGCACGCGGATTTCCTGATGCGCGAACTCGCCCACCGCGCGAAGAACCAGCTTGCGGTGGTGAAGGGGATGGCTCTTCAGACCGCACGTCAGAGCGCGACGGTCGACGACTTCATCGGCCAGTTCGACCGCCGTATCCAAGGACTTGCGCAATCGCAGGACCTCCTTCTCCGGCAGAATTGGCGCGGCGCGTGGATGAACGAGCTCGTCCATGCCCATCTGGAAACGTTCGGCGCCGAGGCGCGCGCCCAGATCAGCGGGCCAGCCGCTTTCCTCGACACATCGGCAGTGCAGAACGTGGGATTCGCTCTCCACGAGCTGGCGACAAACGCCTCGAAGTACGGGGCCCTGTCGACAGACCGAGGTCGGATCGTCGTCGCGTGGAGTCTGCTTGCGGACGGCGGGGTTCGACTCGAGTGGAGTGAGCACGATGGTCCGCCGTCCGAGCGGCAGCGCGAAGGATTTGGCCACCGCGTGATCACCGAACTCGTTCCCCGCGCGCTGAACGGAGTTTCCAAGCTCGACTTTACGCCGCACGGCATCCACTGGGAGCTTACGATACCCGCCGCCCATATCGTCCGCAATTCCGGCAAACCGATTCAGGAGTGAATGTGGACGCCAAAAAATTGAAGGTGTTGATCGTCGAGGACGAGTTTTTCATCGCTCTCGACGCGGAGGACCAAGTCAGATCGTTGGGGCACACCGTGGTCGGAACGGCAGTTTCGGCCGAACAGGCGATCCAGATCGCGGGCGAGGCGCGGCCGGACATAGTGCTGATGGACATCAGGCTCCTAGGCGCCGTTGATGGGATCGCCGCGGCGCTCGAGATTCGATCTCGTTACGGCATCGAAGCCATCTTCGTAACGGCGAATACCGATCCATCGACATTGGCGAGAGCCGAAGCCATCCGACCGGTCGCAGTGCTGCAGAAGCCCTTGACCCGAGCCAGGCTTGCCGCGCACCTGGCCAAGCTGCTGACACGATGACCAATCTGGTCCGGAGCGCGCTTGCCGGCGCAATTCCCTTGAACGCCGCAGCGCGTCCTCGAGTTTTCCCTCTCGCTCTCCCACCGCGCCTCCTCGGCCTCCGTCCTCTTGTCGAGATCGAGGCGCGGGTGCGAGCCGTGGCGGATTTCTGCGAAGTCCTCGGTTCGATCGGCGGCGCGTGCCCGGAATTCCGGACTGAGGTTGCTGAACTGCACCGGTCGCTATATCGCGGTTATGCATGGATCGGACGTTCATCCTGACAGCCGAGTTGGACGAAACCAGCTTCGTCTGGTTGGACGGACTTCGCCGCGAGCATTTTCCTCCGGAGCGGAACGTCCTGCCGGCTCACCTCACGCTGTTTCACCGTCTGTCGTCGGCGCAGACAGGGCGCCTGCAGGTCATGGAGCTTCCGGCCGCTCCCGTGCCCATCGTGTTCGACGCTACCTTCCTGCTCGGGTTCGGCGTCGCCGTCCGGATCAAATCTTCGGAGCTCGACCGGTTAAGGGCGAGAGCTCGCGACGTCATGGGCGGCGCATTCTCGCGGCAAGACAGCCAGTCCTGGCGGCCACATGTCACGATACAGAACAAGGTGGCCCCGGATGCTGCGCGCCAGCTGCATCGAGCACTCGAACGCGAGTTTGCTCCGCGCCCGGGTTCGGTCACGGGCCTGCTTATCTGGGAGTATCTCGGTGGCCCATGGAAACCGGTCCGGCGGCTGCCTCTGGCCTGATTGGAACCAGAACGTCCTTCGGGAATTATGACGGCGTTGCAGTACGATCCAATTATATTCCGAGCATCATCTTACCGGTAAATCGCAATGGGGGCGGCTCCTCTCCGACCGATCGGTTTTCCCGACACGCCTCTGGGCGACCATTATCGGGACGCGGTCTGGGCGACATCACCCCTGGGGCCGCCTCACTGCTGGTCCCCGAGCCTCGCGACCACCGTAGCCATGATGCTGGGGGCGGACGCGCAGATCGTCCTGTTCTGGGGTCCGGAATTCGTCGCCCTCTACAACGACGCGTACGCGCCCACCATCGGTGACAAACACCCGAAGGCGCTGGGGCGCCCCGCTCGGGAGAACTGGGCGGAGCTCTGGGACGATCTGGAGCCGCTGCTGCGGGGGGTCCGGGAGACCGGCAAGACCTTTTCGGCCAAGGACCGACCCTTCTACATCGAGCGTCGCGGCTTCGGAGAGACGGTGTATTTCGACGTTTCCTATTCTGCCGTGCCCGAGGCGGATGGCGGCGTCGGGGGCGTGCTCTGCATCGTTTCCGAGACCACCGAGCGCGTGCGCGCGGAAGCAGCCCTGCGCGAACTCAACGGGACCCTCGAGCAGAAAGTCGCCGAACGTACTCGCGAGCTCGAGGTCGTCCACGCAGCCTTACGCCAAGCGCAGAAGATGGAAGCGGTCGGGCGACTGACCGGGGGGATCGCGCACGACTTTAACAATCTCCTGCAAGGCATCACCGGTAGTCTCGATCTCATCAGCCGGAAGCCGGACGACCCTGGCCGCGTGAGCCGCTGGGCAGGCGCAGGCCTGAAGGCCGCAGAGAGGGGAGCCCGGCTCGCAAGCCAGTTGCTCTCCTTCTCGCGGACCCAGAAGCTGGAGATCGCACCGATCGACATCTCGAAGGCGGTCGACGGATTCGTGGACATGCTGCGCCGAAGCATCGGGCCGACCATTCAAATCCGCACCGATCTCAAGACCGATGGACTGCGCGTCGAGGGCGACCAGGTCCAACTCGAAATGGCGGTGCTGAACCTCGCCTTGAACGCCAGAGACGCGATGCCGAACGGCGGTGAAATTCTCATCACCACCAGGCTGCGCCCTCTGCAAGGCGATGCCGAGCTTCCGGACGGTGACTACGTGGAGCTGGCGGTCAAGGACTTCGGCACCGGCATGACGCCCGAAGTCGCCGAGCGGGCCTTCGAACCCTTCTTCACCACCAAGGAGACCGGCAAAGGCACGGGCCTCGGGCTGAGTCAGGTATACGGCACGCTGCACCAGTCCGGCGGCACAGTACGGATCGACAGCACCCCAGGCGCCGGCACGACGGTCCGGCTCTATCTCCGCAGGACCGACGGACGATCCCGCGACGAGCAACAACCGAGACTCCCGGCGGCCGGCGAGGCCCCGCAGGCGACGGTTCTCGTCGTGGACGACGATCCCGACGTCCGCGCCTTCCTGAAGGACTCGCTGGATAGTCTGGGGTACGAACCGATCGTCGCCGATGACGGCGCTGCCGCGCTCCGGACATTGGAGAGGGTCATTCCCGATGTCTTGATCCTGGACTTTGCGATGCCCGGAATGAACGGAGCGGAAGTGGCCAGGCAGGCCCGCGAGCGTCTGCCTGAACTGCCGATCATCTTCGCGAGCGGCTATTCCGAAAGCGCCGCCGTCAGTTCGGTCCAGGGGGAGCGGTCGCGGATCCTACACAAGCCGTTCAGAGTGGCCGACCTGCAGGCGGCCATCGCCGAACTCTTGAAGAGTGCCGCCGGACGGTCATAATGCTTTGCCGTGAGCCGCCGCAAACCACGCTAGACCGCCATGCAGGATATCCAGCTGCATCTCGAAAAGCTTCGAATCCAGCTTGTGGAGTGCGAGATGATCCGGGATCTCGCCACTGCCCCAAGAAGCGCGAGCTCTTTGGCCGTCTCGCCCAGCACTTCAAGGTACTGATAGGAGAGCTGGAGAAAGCCATGGCTTCAAATCCGCCAACCGACTAGCGTCCTCCCGGACCTCGGGTCGGCGGCAAAATTCAGAATTGCTCCATCTGCCGCTCGATCCCGGTACCAGTATTCCGCTGACGAGATTGTTCGGCTCTGCAAGTGAACTCGAAGACCACGCGTTTGCCGTCGCGGACTGTCCCTGCACCAGGTGCCTCCCGGCCAGAGCGAATGCTCGATGCTCAGGGTCTGCGATAACGCCTCCTGGCAGGCCGCAGCGTCGTCGGTCGGCTGCTCGCCCACCTCGTCCCGGACGAGGCGCCCTGATCGATCGGTCGCATCGAAAAAGAAGCGGGGCATGGCGCGCGGCGCATACGGTCAAGGCGGCGTTCATCGGTTCGTCAAACCTGTAGCGCGGCTGTGACAGGCCGGCGTTTGAACCGACGTTCGACCTGCACGCCGGAGGCGGTGCGCGACCGCAGCGGAGCCCGCATCGCCTTCCACTCTGCGACCTGCCGTTGTAGTTCGCGTGCGACATCCGGCTCGATGGCTTCAGGCTTGTCTTGCGACAGATCCGTCATCTGCATTTTCTCCCCTGTCTTAGGCAGCAGCGCGGTCGACCGGCCTCAGGCGCATAGGCTTGCCGCCGGGCGGATTGCGAGGACTACCGTCTAACGCACAAAGCGCCTCCAAGATCTCGTCGATCGTAACGGGGGCCCTCAAACCCTCGGGCGCCCGCAGCGACGGGCAGGACGCGATGGCGGAGGCGTCGGAGGCCCACGATGCCAGGATAGCCCTCTTCTCGGAGAAAGTGAGCGTGGGATGCGAGACCACGTCCCGCGGATGTTCGAATACCGTGCCTGGATGCAGGACGGCGTTGAGATCGATGACGTTGTCGTCGCGTGCGGTCGTCGGCCGCATGGCTGGCTCCATTTCTGAAGACGAGTTAGGAGGAGGCCGCGCGGGACAAACCGCGCGGCCGGCGACTCCAAGCGCCTGTGTCCGGTCAGGCGGCTTTAGATTCGATCTGAGTCACGTTGCTCGGCACGGCGCCGCCGATTGCGATGCGGCGGGGCTTCTTCGCTTCGGGAATCTCCCGCTGCAGGTCGATGACCAGCAGGCCGTTCTCGAACGCTGCGCCCTTGACCTCGACGTGGTCGGCGAGCGTGAACTGGCGCTTGAAGTTGCGGGCCGAGATGCCGCGATGCAGGAAGGTACGCTCTTCCCTGTCGTTCTTGCGGCTCTCCAGCGTAAGGATGTTCTGCTCGACCGTCAGATCGACTTCATCCGGTTTGAAACCGGCGAGCGCGACGGAGATCTGGAAGCGGTTCTCGTCGAGGCGTTCGATGTTGTAGGGGGGATAGCTTTCCTCGCCCACGCGCTGGGCGGCTTCGGCGAGATCGAAAAGACGGTCGAAGCCGATGGCCGACCGGAACAAGGGCGAAAAATCTACAGTGCGCATAGCCAGATCCTCCAAGGAGCAAAATGGTTGAGCGGCACCGGACACGACCGGTGCCCGTCTCGAGTGGCGGGACCCTGACGGCATCCCGGTCGCCATGATGGCGACGACGAAAAAATTACGAATCTCGAAAAAAGTTTCAAGGGGCCGACGCAAAAAATTCGCCCCAGGATTCGGGACGGTTAATGGGGAATTGCCGGCCTATTCCCGGGCGCGGTGCAGGGCGTCCCTGAGCTTCTCCCTTTCACCTTCCCATCGCGCATCCTCGGCCTCGACGCGCTTCTCGACGTCGCACCGCTCCGCTTCCAGATGTTCCGATCGTTCGTCGTGCTCCCGCTGCGCGGCGTCCAGCGCAGCCTGCGCCTTCGCGATCGCCTTCTCGCGCCTAGCCGCTCCTGCTCCCGGGCCGCCTCTTCCTTGCGGCGCTCAGCATCGCGCCGCCTCTGCTCCCGCTCGAACTGCGCGGCCGCCTTGCGCGGATCCTTGACGCTGATGTTGGGAGCGGTTCGTCGCCTCGGCTCCGGACGACGGCTTTTCTTCGGCTTGGTCGGTCCGGCAGGTCGGCGTGCTCGGCAAACGGCCCGCTCGATCCGGCCGGCCGCTTCAACACCACGCCGGGCTTCGCCATGGCCGCCGCGACGACGTCCGGATCGTCGGTCTCCTTGGCAAAGCCTTGGTGGAAAGAGATTGCTGCCGGCGCCCCACGCTTCCAGCGCGGCCTTCATGGACGGCGCCGCGATCGCGAGATCTAGAACCCGAGCGAGGTCTGGTAGGTCTTCAGCTTGCGCGCCATGGGCGTCTACTTTGCGAGGAGCGAACCCGCGAAGCAGGCCAGCAATGTTGCCGGCCCGGGGCGGACTTCGGCGCAACCGGCCTGCCACAGCGCTGCTTCGGTAAACCCGCCGCAAAGCACGCCGATCGTCCGGATGCCGGCTTTGCCCGCCGCCTCGGCATCGTAGGGGGTGTCGCCGACCGCGACGGCATCTGCGCCTCCGATCCCGAGCTTGCCCAGAGCGACCTCGAAGATGTCGGGGGCCGGCTTGGATCCCTTTGCATCATCCGAACTGGTGGTGACATCGACCAGGTCGGCGATGCCGGCGATCTCCAGGTACTTTTCGAGCTCGTCCTTCTTGGCGGAGGACGCGACGGCGATGCGGAGCCCGGCATCGTGCACGCGCCGCAGCAGATCCGGTACCGCGGAGAAGGGACGCACCAGCGGCAGGTATTCGCTCTTGAAGCGCTTGCCGCGCCATTCCTCCATCTCGCTGCCGTGGTCGCGCTGCGCCTCGGCCGTGAGGAAATGCGGAATCAGCTTATCGCCGCCCTGGCCGATCTGGCTTCTCGCCTGCTCGAAGCTGACGTCGTGACCGAACTTCACCATGGCTTCGTGCCAGGCGAGAGCGTGGAGATCGACGGAGTCGAGAAGGGTCCCGTCCACGTCGAAGATGGCGGCTCTGGGCATTCAGGATCCTCCCGGGCGGGACCGCCCTGTCTTCGCGTACCAGTCGGCGTAGATCGTATTCTTCGCCATGTGGCGGTTGAGGTCGGGCGAACCATCGCCCGACCAGACGGGGCCCCGCTCGCCGAGCGCCGTCTTGGCATCGTTCACGGCATGATGGGCGACCGCTTCGGCCTTCGGATCTTGCTGCGCCTTGGCGTCCCGGACAGCCCGCCTGGCTGTCATGAGTCGCTTTGTCAGCTTCGATCTCTGCGCCTCATCAAGGCCCGGGTTGGCCATCCGCCAAAGCCGGCCGCGGACGACGAAGTAGCGGCCGTCCGGTGTCACCGGATACTTCACGCCGACTTTCGCCGGGCCCCTGTGGCCGGCTTCTTCGCGGCCGCTTCCTTCGCGGGCTTCTTGCCCGCGATCGGCATCAGCATTTCTTTCTGGCCAGCCGCCGCCTTCTTCGATTTCTTGGCCGGTTTCTTCGAAGCCGGCGGCGAGGCTGCAGCACCACCGACGCTCTTGCGCAGCGCGTCCATCAGGTCGACGACGTTCTCGCCGCGCGGACGTTCCTTCGGCGTAATCGGTTTGCCTGCGCGCTTCTGGTTGATGAGATCGACCAGGGCGGTTTCGTACTGATCCTCGAATTTGTCAGGTTCGAAATTGCCGGCCTTCTGCTCGACGATGTGCCGAGCGAGATCGAGCATGTCCTTGGTGACTTTGACGTCATCGATCTCGTCGAAATACTGCTTCGGGTCGCGCACTTCGTAGGGGTAGCGCAGCAGCGTCCCCATCAGGCCTTTCTCCAGGGGCTCAAGCGCGATGATGTGCTCGCGGTTGGTCAGGACGACCCGTCCGATCGCGACCTTGTCCATCTCCCGAATGGTCTCGCGGATCACCGCGAAGGCGTCGTGACCGACCTTGCCGTCCGGACGCAGATAGTAGGGGCGGATGAGGTAGCGCGGATCGATGTCGGTCTTGTCGACGAACTCGTCGATCTCGATGGTGCGAGTGGATTCCAGGGCGACGTTTTCGAGTTCTTCTTTGGTGACCTCGATGAAGGTGTCGGTGTCGACCTTGTAGCCCTTCACGATGTCCTCGTTCGGGACCTCGTCGCCGGTGTCGGCGTCCACTTTGAGATACTTGATCCGGTGGCCGGTCGCGCGGTTTAGCTGGTTGAACGAGATCTTCTCGCTCTCCGAGGTCGCCGGATACAGCGCCACCGGGCAAGTGACGAGCGAGAGGCGCAGGAAGCCTTTCCAATTGGCGCGGGGGGCCATGAACGCGATACTCCGGAGGGACGGTGCTGGATTCAAGACGAACGGAGCCTACCGGTTCCGACATGCTCGGGGTTCGCCAACAGGAAAATTGGCCATCTGCCCGCAGCGCCCCCGGGCACGTTCGAAAACGTCGTGAATCGCTTGTTTTCCAGGTACCTCGTGGAGCTTTTGGCCGGTATTGTGCACCCATGGACGCCCTGACCCAGCCCCTCAGATGCGGGCAAACTCTGAACCCGGCGGACTTGGCCGCAATGGCCGACGCGTTGGCTCAATCGACCGATTACAGGGTCCTTCGACGCCTGATCCCCCGGTCTCCCTACACGCCGGACGCCGGGCAGGAGGTCAGGACCGGCATTCTGCTCGATACGGAGACAACCGGCCTCGACCACGTGAAAGACGAGATCATCGAGCTCGGGATGGTCAAGTTCGACTACACGCCGGAGGGGCGGATCGTCGGCGTCAGAGACACGTTCTCCGCTTTCAACGAACCGAGTGCGCCGATCACCGCGGAAGTGACGGCACTGACCGGGATCACCAACGAAGTGGTTGCCGGTCAAAAATTCGACGATGGCGCCGTCACGACCTTCGCCGAAAGCGGGGTCATTACGATCGCGCATAACAGCTCTTTCGACAGAAGGTTCGTCGAGCGCTAATGGCCCGTGTTCGAGCACAAGGCCTGGGGCTGCAGCATGAGCGAGATCGACTGGCGCAAACACGGCTTCGCGGGAGCGCAACTCGGCTATCTGCTGAACGGTGCCGGTTTCTTCCATCAGGCGCACCGGGCAGTCGACGATTGCCACGCCTTGCTGGAGGTTCTCGCTCTCGAATTGCCGCCGACTGGCTCGTCCGCACTGGCGCTCCTGCTGGAGACCGCCCGCAAGCCGACGATGCGGGTCTGGGCGGAGCAGACCGCGTTCGAGCTCAAGGACTCGCTGAAACGCAGGGGCTATCGCTGGAACGACGGCAGCGACGGCAGGGCAAAGTCCTGGTTCAGAGACGTCGACGAGAGCGCGCTCGACGATGAGATCGCGTTCCTCCGGACCGAGATCTACATGCAGGACGTCGAGCCCAACGTGCAAAGGCTGACCGCCTTCACCCGGTTCTCCAGCCGCATCTAACGACCGTTCCGGCTGACGAGAGCTCAGTCCGCCGGTGGCTTCAGCGGGCTATCCACCCACTTGCGAGCGGCAGGGTCGTGCAAAGGATCGTTGTCGCAAACCGGACAGACATAGCGCTCCCTGCCGGGGTCCGCATCGTTCTTGACGACCTTCATGGGCCTTCCGCAGGCCGGACACGCCTTCCGGATCGGGTGCAGCACAGTCATGTCGAATTTTCCTGCCGCCGGCAGCTTAGGCCTGCCTGAGGCGTCGGTACAAGGCGTGTTGGAAAGTTTTCAGACCTCCGCGCCTACGCCGCTTGACTCCCCGAGTGCAGGCCACTCAAATTTGACGAGTGATGTCGTGGGGAGCGCCATGGAGCAGGAATTCTATCGGGGTCTCGCGCACCGGGTCCGGACCATTGCCGAAAGAGCCGACCCATTCACCCGGCGACGCCTCCTCGACCTGGCGAAGCGGTATGATGCGAAGGGCGGCCAGGCATTGCGATCCTCCCCGCCCGAGCGCCCGCTTCCCCTGCCTCGCACGACGCCTCCAACCTCAATCTTCTCCGGGCCCGGCGAGGCCTGACACGCGAACAGCGGAGCGGCCGGTCAGGACCTACCGCCCGAGACGCTTCTCGACCCGCTTGCGGCTGTTGCCGACCTTCTTGACGGCCTTCTTCACGGCCGATGCGGAGCGGCCGGTCTTCTTCGCTTCGTAGCGGACTTCGTAGTCCTGTCCCTTCGCGACGCGTGCCCGGTCCTGCTTGCGTCCACGTGCGGTCTTCTTCTTCGCTGCCGCCATCGGCTCCTCCTCTTGCGAATGTTCGATGAGGTGCAACGCCGCAAGGAATCGCGAGTTCCCAGCCGGCTTCGCTGCGACGCTTCAGTGACTGCAAGGATGGCTCGGAACGATGGGCGCCCACCCGTTAAGCAAAAGGCCGTCCCAGGAAATGACGCCTTCATCCCATTTCGACGCGTGCTCGTGGTACATCGAAGCCCACTGAGCGCTCCATTCGATGATCTGGTCGTTCAGACCATCGCGAACGCGGCACGGCATATCGGGATCGAACGTGTCCATCGGGTTCATGCCGGATGTCCTGGATCGACGTCCCTTCACCGACCGAGATCTTCGCTCTGGACGTCGTCCGGGGATCGTCTCACTCCATCCGAGCCTTGTCTTTCAGATCGCGGATCCGGATTTCGGCTTCTTCCTTCGAAGTCACGATCTCCGATTCGTCCGGCACGCGGGCGATTGCACTGAGCCGCTTGAGCTCGTCGAGTTGTTCTGTTGTGGGCTTTTCCATCTTCGAATCCTTGAGGGCCTGCACGACAGTTTCGTCGTCGAGCACACTGAGCAGCTTGTTTATGGTTTGCTCGCAATCTCTGGGGCCGGGCTCGACATACCGGGCCAAGATGCCTTGTGCGTCTTCCAAGGCCTTCGCAACTCGCCTTTCCGGATCCATGCCGGTACTCCACATACTCCGCAGGAAAACGCGGCTATGATCGGCGCGTTCCTTTGCTCAGCCCTTTGAACGAGCTGGCCCGCAGCAGACCTTCGGTGGTGATGTCGCGGTACTCGATATCGGCATAGAACTTGGGTTCGACCCAAGTGGCCTTCGGCTTTCTGATGGCCTTGGTCAGCTTTTGCTTCGGGCTTACCACGGTGTCGAGCGCCTTGCGGATCTGCGCCGAGGTGGTTCGGCTCCATCCGGTCCCGACCTTTCCCATGTAGACCAGATCCTTGCCTTCCTTCTTGCCCAAATAAAGCGCGGCCACACCGGATGGGTCCTTGATGAAGCCGACTACGGGAAACTTGCCCTTCTGAATGACTTTGATCTTCTGCCAAGCCTCGACCCGATCCGATCGGTATGGTGCGTCCACCCGCTTGGAGACGATGCCTTCGTAATTCAGCTTGGTCGCTGCGGCGAACAGTGCCTGGCCGTCCCCTTCGTGGTGCTCGCTATAGAGGACGGGCTCTCTGAGGTCGTGCTCCTCGATCAGATCCTTGAGCAGCCTCTTCCGCTCGATCTGCGGCTCCTTGCGCAGATCTCTGCCATCCAGCCACAGCAAATCGAAAGCGAAGTAGACCAGTCGATCCTGATCGCCTCTGCCGAGGTCTGCCTGCAGCTCGGAGAAGTTCGTGCGCCCATCATGGATAACGACAACCTCGCCGTCGACGATGGCCTGTCCTTCGATATCGAAGGCACCCGCAATCCTTGAGAACTTGCTGATCCAGTTGTAGCCGTTACGGGTGTAGGCCCGCCGGTCGTCACCGTCGATCCGGAGCTGGATCCGGTAGCCGTCGTATTTGACTTCGTGAATCCATTGGGATCCCGAAGGTGCCTTGATCTTCAGGGTCGCCAACTGGGGTCCGATGAACCCCGGCATGGGAGGGACCTCCGGCACTTCGGCCCGAGGCGCCTTTGTACGCTTTGCCACGCTACTCAACTCACAAAAAACCCGCCGCCGGGTTGGGGCCGACGGCGGGCAGTCTACCTACCTCAATCAACGAGTCTCGCAACTTCGAAGGCGGCGAGGAGTTCCAGGGACAGCACTTTTCGCGTGTTTGCGCAAAGCTGCGACGGGCGATCAAGTCCTCGCAGCGTCCATCGAACTCCCGGCGAGAGCCCGCGTTTACTGACATCATGTCAGACGCATTCGACTATTTCCGCGCCTACGCCGTCCGGGCTCTCTGCAGAGCGAGATCCATGCCGCGGGGCAAGATGAAGCATCTGCAACTGGTGGCCGGCCGGATCTACAATCTCCTCAAGAAGGAGGCTGCCTACGGCCCCAATGTCCAACACCTTGATGACTTTCGTGCAGCCCAGAAGCTCGAGGCCTCTCTCGATCGGCGGCCAAGTGGCCGCTCCGGCGGCCGTCCAGCTCCGGCGGCATCGCAAAGCCCCGGTCGGGAGGCTGGCTGAATGCCTCCGCTCGATGCGCGCGGGGTGGCAACTCTTCTGCGGGAGTACGCGCAGCGCACTGCCTTGCGAGGCGGCAATCCCTATCGGGCGAAAGCCTACTCTCGGGCCGCCGACAGCCTCGCGGCCCTGGCCGTTCCTTTGAACGTGCTCGTCGCCGAAGATCGCCTTACCGAGATCCCGGGCGTCGGCGATGCGATTGCCGACATCATCACCAAGGTTCAGAAGACGGGCAGTCATCCTAGCCTCGAAAAGCTACGGAAGGAGATTCCTGCGGGCGTGCTCGAGATGCTCGCTGTGCCCGGCCTTCGTCCGGAGAAGGTGCTGCGCCTATACAAGGATCTCGGCATCGGCTCGCTATCGGAGTTGGAGGCCGCTGCCAAGGATGACCGCATCAAGAAGGCAAAAGGACTCGGCGCCGCCCTGCAGGCCAAGATCCTGCAGAACCTGGCGATCGCCAAAAGCGGAGAAGGCCGCCTCCACCTGCACCGCGCTGCCGCGCTGCTCGCGCATGCGAAGGATTTCATCCGCAAGTCCCGCCCCGAACTCAAGCGGGTGACGATCGCCGGCGATTTCCGCCGCGGCTGCGAACTCATCGGCGACCTCGCGATTGTTGCCGAGGCTGCCAAGCCGGACAAGACATCGACGCCATCGGCCGACGGGCTGCAAATCCGAGTATCCGACCGCAAGCACTTCGGCGCCGCCCTTCTCTTCGCCACCGGGTCCGCCGGCCACATCGAGCAGCTCCAAGCCCGGGCCGCCGAGAAGGGCATGCGGTTTGACGCTGACGGCCTGCACAAGGGCCGCATGCTGATCGCCGGCGAGGAGGCTGAGATCTACCGCGCCCTCGGTCTGCCCTTCATCGACCCTGAGCTCCGGGAGGGGCGCGGCGAGATCGAGGCGGCTCTGAAAGGCAAGCTCCCGAAGCTCGTCACCGACCAGGACCTCCGCGGCATTCTTCACTGCCACACTGATGCCTCCGACGGCACCGAGACACTGGAGACCATGGCCAAGGCCACGCGCCAGCGGGGCTTCGAGTATTTCGGCGTGGCGGACCATTCCAAGTCCGCCCACTATGCCGGCGGTCTCTCCGTTGAGGAGATCGCGCAGCAGCACCGGGAAGCTGATCGACTGAACAAGCGCTACGGAAAGAACTTCCGGATCCTCAAGGGCATCGAGTCCGACATCCTGGCGGACGGGTCGCTCGACTACGACGACGAGGTGCTGGAGCGCTTCGACTTCGTGGTGGCCAGCATCCACGGGCGCTTCAAGCTGAATCGCAAGGCGCAGACGCAGCGCCTGCTTCGGGCTATTTCCGACCCTCACACCACCATCATCGGCCACATGACGGGGCGACAACTCCAGCGGCGGCCGGGCTACGAAATCGACGTCGAGAAGGTGCTGCGGGCCTGCGCCAAGCACGACGTTGTCGTCGAGATCAACGCTCACCCATGGCGGCTCGACCTGGACTGGCGCTGGCACCAGGCTGCGCTCGAGTTCGGCTGCATGCTGAGCATCAATCCGGACGCGCACTCGATTCCCGAGCTCGACCACATGCGCTGGGGCGTCCTGATGGCCCGCAAGGGCAGTGTCCCTGCCGAGCGGGTCCTGAACGCGATGCCGCTCTTAGAAATCACGCGCTACCTACGCCAGAAGCGGCGCTCGCTCGCCCGCGCCGCCTGATGTCGGAGGGGCACGATCTGGCGCTCGAGGGCAGGGTCGTGGCGGTCGCCGCCGATCGCGGGCACCACTTCAGCAAACTAACTCAGGAGCGCATAATCCTGGTGCAAGGCCACGGCGTCGAAGGCGACGCCCACGCCGGCCCTTTCGTCCGGCACCGCTATTTGGCGCGCCGCCGGCCCCGCCTGCCCAATCTCCGGCAAGTCCACTTGATCCCGTCCGAACTCTTCCCGTCCCTCCTAGAAGCTGGCTTCGACGTTGGCGCAGGCGACCTCGGCGAGAACGTCACCACCGCCGGATTGGACCTGGAACGGATGCCGCTCGGGACTCTAATCGAGCTCGGCCCGTCCGCGGTCGTCGAGCTGACGGGCCTCCGGACGCCCTGTGTCCTCATCGACCGCTTCCGGGCCGGCCTGAAGCGACAGGTGCTCTCGTCGGCGGAAACGGGCCCTGCGTTCAAATCTGGAGTGCTGGGCGTGGTCCGGGCCGGGGGACCGGTCGTAGCCGGCGACAGCGCGCGGGTTCGCCTTCCATCCTCCTCGTTTCGGCCTTTGCCGGCCCTGTAGAGAGCCCCTGCCATGGCCCGAAAATCGACCTTGCCTCTTCGCCTGCAGCCCATGCTGGCCACGCTGACGGATGCGCCGTTCGACGATCCCGACTGGGTCTTCGAGGACAAATTCGATGGTTTTCGCATGGTGGCCGAAATCCGGCGTGGTCGGGTCGCGCTCTACAGCCGCAACGGGAAAATCATCAGCCACTCCTATGTCGAGGTTGCGAAATCGCTAGAGGGCGTGAAGGCGGATGCCGTGATCGATGGCGAGCTCGTCGCGATCGGCAAGGACGGCGCATCGCATTTCCAATTGCTCCAGAACGCCCTGCGCCATGAGGCCAAGCTTCTGTACTGCGCGTTCGACCTCATGTTCGCGGACGGAGAGGACCTACGCACGCTGCCGCTGCTCGAGCGCAAGCAGCGGCTCAAGGCCCTCCTGCCGCGCCACAAGCTCATCGCCTTCAGCAAGCACCGCAAAGGCAGTGGCACAAAGTTCTTCGCAGAAGCCGAGCGGAGACATCTCGAAGGTATCATGGCCAAGCGCGCCGACAGCCCGTATGCGTCCGGACGCCGGACAGCCGATTGGCTGAAGGTGAAGACCGCGCAGCGGCAGGAGGTCGTCATCGCCGGGTTCACGGCGCCGAGGCGGACCCGGCCCTTCTTCGGTGCCCTTGTGCTGGCGGTACGCGAAGGCGAAGCCTGGCGGTACATTGGCCACGTCGGCACCGGCTTCAGCCACCAGGTTCTCGGAGAGCTTCACGGCAAGCTCCTGAAGCTCAAGACGCCCAAGTCGCCCTTTCCCGCCAGGGTAAAGGATGAGCAGGTCACGACCTGGGTCCGTCCTTCACTGGTCGCAGAGGTGAAGTTCGCGGAGTGGACCAGCAAGGGAGAGCTGCGCCAGCCAGTCTATCTTGGCCTGCGGTCAGACAAAAAGGCTGAGGACGTCGTTCGCGAGAAGAGTTGGTCGCGAAGATAGCGCCGCCGTGAAGAGATGTCCGACTCGGTCAACCGCCGGCGCGCTCAGATGCAGAAGGCCACGGCGGCAGGGGCGGCAACCCGAGAGCCTTGCGAATGGGTCCGAACGACCTCCGGTGAGCTGCGCATGCACCAAGCCTGGCGAGAGCTTCGTAATGAGCCGGCACCGGGTAGCCTTTGTGATCCGCGAAGCCGTAGCCGGGGTGGCGGGCGTCGAGCGTCCGCATGACCCTGTCGCGCTCGACTTTCGCCAAGATCGACGCAGCAGCGATGCTCGCGGACTTGGCGTCGCCCTTGATGATGGCCTGCTGAGGAATGTCGACTTCCTTCAACCGCTTTGCATCGATCAGCAAGTGCTGCGGCGTCGATCCTAGTCCCCTGACCGCGCGCTGCATGGCCTGGATGCCCGCCCAGTAGATATTGATCGTGTCGATCTCCTCTACCTCCACGAACGCCACACACCAACTCTCCGCCTTTGCCTTGATCTCCTTCGCCAGCTCCTCGCGAGCCGCGGCGTCGAGTTTCTTCGAGTCGTCGATTCCAACAATCCGCGTGCCAGGCTTCAGGATCACCGCGCCCGCGGACACTGGCCCCGCAAGAGGGCTCATTCCGGCCTCGTCCACACCTGCAACAACAAGACGGCCGCTTTCCCAAAGAGAGGTCTCGAAGCGGAGCATCTTGCGGAGGCGCTGTCCTTCGGACCTGTTTTCGAAGCGCCTCTTATCGATCGAAGCTAGGATGGCGCGAGCTCCCGCGCGGGTGTCGGCCCGCAAGATTTGCTCGACATTGGCCTCAAGCGGTCTTTTCTCGACGACATAGCGCTGGCGCAGCACGTCGAGCGAATATTGGGACATAGCGGCCTTCGCACAGACTAATTGGGAAAGCGTGTCCGTAAACTTTGTGGCGATTGTCTGAAGCTCGGCCTTGCAGCCATCGTCGGCCTGCGCAGCGGACCGTCGAAAGGAACCGCCGGCTTCAGATAGGGCAAGTATCTTGCGCGGCCACTGATCTGATCTACGAACCGCCGATCTCACGAACGGAACCAACCGCTGTCTCCGTTCCTTTAGAAAGGAGTGGAGCCTCGATCCCTGGGTGCTTCCGAGGGAACAGGCCCATGCTCCGAGAGACTCGCAACGAAGAACAGGTTCTGGACCGCACCGCCGAGGTCGCAGCAGCCATTGCGGAAGAAGGTCTTCGCTATGTCAGCGACTCCGCGCCCGGCTACACCCGCAAGCGGACGGGGACTACCTTCAGCTACTACGACAAGGACGGCAAGCGCATCACCGATGCCGCCGTCATCCGGCGCATCAAGTCCATCGGTATCCCGCCGGCCTATGAATCCGTTTGGATCTGCCCCTCGGCGAACGGCCACATCCAGGCGACCGGGCTCGATGCGCGGGGCCGCAAGCAGTACCGCTACCACGCGAAATGGCGCGAGCTGCGCGACCAGAACAAGTACGAACACATCGTCCAGTTCGCAGCCGCGTTGCCCGCGCTGCGCGACCGTGTCGCGGCCGACATGAAGCTGGAAGGACTACCTCGCGAGAAGGTTCTTGCCACGATCGTCAGCCTTCTGGAGAAGACTTTGATCCGGGTCGGCAACGCCGAGTATGCCGAGAAAAACAAATCCTACGGGCTCACCACCATGCGACGGAAGCACGTTGCGGTGGGTCGCGGCGTCCTTCGGTTCGACTTCACGGGCAAGTCGGGCAAACAGTGGAAACTTCGGGTCGAGGACAAGCGGATTGCCGCCATCGTGAAGCGCTGCGCGGAAATCCCCGGACATGAGCTCTTCAAGTACCTGGACGACGACGGGCAGCCGCGTACGGTCGATTCCGGCGACGTCAATGCTTACATCAAGGAGATCACGGGCGAGGACTTCAGCGCCAAGGATTTCCGCACTTGGGCGGGGACGGTTCTGGCGGCGTTGGCGCTGACCGAGTTCAAGAAGTACGACAGCCAGGCCGAGGCGAAGCGCAACGTCGTCGCCGCGATCGAAAGCGTCTCCAAGCAGCTCGGGAATACGCCGGCCATTTGCCGCAAGTGCTACGTGCACCCGGAAGTCCTGAACGCCTACATGTCCGGTGATCTTGTCAAGATGATCGAAGCCAAGATCGCTCGGAAGTTCAAGCGACAGTATGCCAAGCTCACGTCGGATGAAGTCATGGTGTTCGCGTTTCTCCGCAAACGCCTCGATTCTTTGAAGGCCCCCGACTAGTGCCTCCTGCGACGCTTACCACGCTGGCGGCGCCGCGAAGGACGGCCTACCCTATCTTCATGCCTGGACTCGCCAAGCGCACCGGCCGGCCTCGGTCAAATAACTGTTGTTAGTCACTTAGACGCGCTTTCCACCGGCCTGAGAAGATTCTTGACGACGTACTTGCCGATCTCATACCCCATCTCACGACCGACCCTTGTCGAGAACCGATAGTGAAAGCCTGCCCAAACCCGGGCTTCGGACACCGCGTTGATGAATGATTTAAGGTCTGTCCAGCGGCGCTCAGCCCCCGGCGCAGTGGTGCTCGTCATGCTGATCTCAGAGAACGTGGTCGTACCCAATGCGGCTTCGAGAACCGCACACATAGCAGACGCCTGCACACAGTGAGCGCATGGGTATTCTGGGTGCATCGGAGTATCCGCGATCGGACGCCACAATGGGTCCCTCTCTGTTTCGGCGTTGTCATCCCTGTCGCCATTGCGGATCGCCGTAATCGGCCGCCAGAAATTGTAGTGGTACTTGGCGTCGAACACTGCAATCAGGCTGTCTGCCCGAGCGACGGCGATCAAGGCAAAGATGCGGGAATTATCGGTTTGGTCTAGCTTCTTGGCGGCTATCAGAGCGCGTGCGAGCGGATAGAACACGTCGCCGCCGATCGAGATCCAGAACTTGGCCGCTTCGGTCTGATCCGCGGTGCGGGACTTGCTGTCGAAGCGGCCGACTTTGGAAATCTCGTTGAAGTCGTGCGCCCATTCCGAGCTGGAGAGCGCAACGGGCGGCTCCGGTCGGAATTGGTCAGCCTTATTCATCGCGAAGGGTCGAACGCCCGGCCACTGTGCGACGACCAGGCTGGGCGTCGGAACGTAGACGCCCGGAGTGGTGATGGGCCGATGGCCGTCGGGCGCGGCGGACCCGTCGTCCTTTCTGTTCGTCAGGATTTTCGCGGCCACCGTTTCGCCAACTCTAATGCCTTCTTCCTTCGCTGGGCCGTCGGGGACGCGCTGAAGGTCGTTGCTGAGCGCTTGTTTGAGCTCGGGCGCGTTTGCCTCCGGGCTGCTCGCGAGTAGTACGGTTGCGGCAGCAACGCCTGCCGCTACTTCTTTGGAGACTTCGCGGCTGATGTGAAGCTTGGTGAGGAACGGTGCGTATCTCGGCTCCACTGAGTTGGTTGCATCGAACATCGCGAGGTGCATCATCGCCAGCACGCGCTCTGCCGCCGGCGGTCCCAGCTTTTGGGCCAGCAGCAAAGTGACGGCTCGCTCATTCCAGTCTGAAATGACATCCGCAAAGGCAGAAGTGACAGGGAGCGACAACATCAGTCCGGCGAGAATGCTGCGGCGCAGGGGTGCTCGGTTCATGTAGGCCTCCGTTTGCTGCGACCGACCAGGCGTGAGAGCCGGGCGCGCCGAGGCAAACATCGCTACCGGTTCCGCTCAAGTCTGTTTTTCGAACTAGGGCGCGGACTCATAACGAGCGGCGAGCCATAGCCGGATAGATGCAAGTTGGATGAAGGCAAGGTAGTTTCCAGCAAGCCTGTCGTAGCGCGTCGCCACCCGACGGCATTGTTTGATCCTGTTGAAGAACCGCTCGACGCGGTTGCGGGCGCGGTAGAGATACGGGCTGAAGCAGATCGGATCGGTCCGATTGCTTTTCGGCGGGATATTGGCCCATGCGCCCTTTTTCATGGCAAGCTCCCTGATCCAGTCAGCGTCGTAGCCGCGGTCGGCGAGCAGCATTGATCCGGATCTCAAACGAGAGAGCAGTTTACCGGCAAGTCGAACGTCGTGCGCCTCGCCAGGACTCAACGCAAGTTGTACCGGTAGACCATTGCTGTCGACCACCGCGTGGATTTTGCTCGTCAGACCGCCGCGTGACCTTCCCATCGATTGACGCCAGTTTCTTGTGATGCAGGCCCCATGTTGATGTACGCGAACAATGGAAGTGTCGATCATCTGCACGGCAGCATCATGGGCGCCGGCCAGTGCGCTCATGAGCTTGGCCCACACGCCGGCCCGTCGCCAGCGAACGAATCGATTGTAGCAAGTGGTGTACGGACCGAAGTTTTCTGGCAGGTCGCGCCATGGCGCTCCGGATCGCAAGACCCAGAAGATGCCGTTGAGGACACGACGGTCATTCACCCGCGGCACGCCGCGCGACTTATTCGGCAACATCGGCTTAATGACGGACCACTCATAGTCCGTGAGTTCGTAGCGCATGATTCGGCCCCTTCCGTTGTGTGGCTTGAATCATGGCTCGGCTGTCGGGCTCAACTGGTCGCTATGCACTCGAAAGCCGACCGATTATGCTCACCTTGAGTTTTGTCGTTCCTGACCCAAAGCAGATCTGAGGCGTTGCGCCGAGCCCCGCGAAGTAGCCAACGTGGTGATCTTTCTCGATAGGACGGCGCCAGCGCGATGGCTGGGCCGTCCTGACGGCTGATGCGGGGACCATCAATCGGCTAACCGGCGGTATCGAAGACAGCTGCCGGTCCTTCATGATGAAGGTCCGTCAAACGTGTGCTACGCAGTGGTTTGCACAGAAGAGCGACGCAAGCCGGTGCTCCATAGCCAAACGGCCGAAACCATAAAGTAGAAGGCACCGAACGCGGCGTAGCCGGCAACGTCACTAATCCCGACATTGGTAACAACCCCCGCCCGGTAGACGAAGAAGCACCCCGCCAGCGCCGACTGTGCGCCGCTGAGGATCATCGCCCATTGTGCGCCGGCCGATCCCCAGCGGCCCACGCCGGTCGCAAGCTGAAGAAGCCCCGCGACGACCGCCCATGCCCCGAAGATCAAAAGCACGGCATTCATGCTCCGCGTCAGCGCGATGGTGACCGCTATTGCAGTAATAATGCTAATGATGACATTGACCATCTGGCTCTTGCTCGAAGCAAGCCCACTGCTGCGTTGCGCGTCGAGATAGTTGGCGAGGGCATCCCACAAGGGATAGGCAACCAGCAGGATGGCCGCGAGATGGGAACGGTCTCTGGCGATCGTCAAGGCCGCAACCGCCCATAGAGCCGCGACGGCAGAGCGAATGAAATAGTAGCGCTTGAGCCAGGCATTGGCTTTCGGAGAAGGACGTGTAGTGCTGAGCGTCATGTGGTCTCTTCCTGGATGGCAGTTACCCGTCCGCCTGGTCATTATGTTTTCACGCCACGGCGTAGCAGAGGGGAAGCATCATGATTGTCGTTTCGCCTCCTTTGCGAGGCGGCGTCGGACAGGATGTAACCAACTACGAGGCGATGCCGGGAGCCGTTACTGAGGCCGAACGAAAATTTTGGACGGTCCCCACAGCCTGAGCAACGCAGGCCTGCATATAAATCGACTATTGCAATTAGGAACCGTTTGGTTTATATTGCCCGTATGATGACCATCAATACCAAACTTCCTGTGGGACGCCCCCGTGAATTCGATCTCGACGAGGCGGTGAGGCGAGCGATGCAAATCTTTTGGGATCGTGGGTTTCACGACGCATCGTTGCCTGATCTGCTTGCCGGAATGCAGCTTTCGAAGGGCAGCTTCTACAAGGCTTTCGGTGACAAGAAATCTGTCTTCCTGCGCGCCCTCGAGTTCTACACGGACGATGGCGTACGAAACGTCCAGGAGGTTTTGCGATCAGACCCCTCGCCGAAGGCGGCAATCCGCAACGCGTTGGTGCGGTATGCGGATTTGTCGTCTGGGAAAAAAGGGGTGCGCGGTTGTTTCGGTGTGTTGACGGCTGCCGAGATGTTGCCGGGAGATCCCGACATCGCAGAGGTGATCAAGCGTCTTTTCTCCAGGCTTCAAGCCCTGTTCGCTGCAACGATCGCGAAAGGACAGGCCGCCGGCGAAATCGCCAATAGGTCCGATCCTGAAGTCATCGCGCACTTTATCGTCTCACATGCACAAGGCATGCGGGTGCTTGGTAAAGTTGGATCACGCCGCGACGAGATGCTGAAAGATGCCGATCTCCTGATGGAGATGCTTTTTTAAAAGCAAAATTAGGAACCAATTGGTTCCTATTGCAGTTGTGCCGATGGCACGCTTGGCTTTCCTGGGAGCTTCAATGTTCGGATATCAGCAACAGAGTCACCGATTGGACTGCGGCGAAGGTTACGGTTCGATATGAGGAACTCAGATGCCAGGCGCTCTGTGCGGTTCTCGGTATTCGGTGCAATGGCGATCGTTCTCTCGGGTTGTGCCAGTCGCAGCGGCCTCGTCGAGGCCGATATCATCAGCACGCCGAGTGAGTACGCGCAACTCGTCGACGGAGTTTACACCTTACCAGCCGTCGACATATCCCGCGTCGATCCGGCGATGTTGCGCCAGCGCGTGGACTATACGACGAATGAGCCTGTCGGGACGATTGTCATCGATACGGCTGCTCATCAGCTCTATCTTGTCGAGGGCGACGGAAAGGCCATGCGCTACGGCATTGGCGTTGGCAAGGATGGTCTCGCTTTCGCAGGCACCGCGACCATTAGGCGAAAGGCGGAATGGCCGCATTGGACTCCGACCAAGAACATGATGAATCGGGAGCCTGCGCGCTATGGCCATCTCGCCAGCGGAATGGCCGGCGGGCTTGGCAATCCCCTCGGACCACGCGCGCTGTACCTCTTTCAGGGCGAACGGGACACGATGTTCCGCATTCATGGGACGACCGAGCCGGAGACAATCGGTCGCGCCGTTTCGAGCGGATGCATTCGACTCATCAACCAAGACATCATCGATCTCTATAGCCGGGTCAAGATCGGCAGCCGCGTCGTCGTCATCCAGGGCGGCCGAGCGGTGAGTTCTTGAGCATGGCCTCTGATCGCAGAGAGTCGGTCGGCCTTGGCCGATATCACGGGTCGCAATAGCGGCGAACGATTTGCATCGTCTGATAACAACTCGGAGAAGAAAGCATGAAGACTTGGCTCATCACAGGCTGCTCAAGCGGCTTCGGCCAGCGGCTCGCGCTCGCGGCGGCGGAGCGCGGCGATCAGGTCGTCGCGACGGCCCGCAGTGTCAAGACGATCGAGGATATGGCCGAGCCTTTCGACGGCCGCATGATCACCGTGCCACTGGACGTGACCGATGCGGCGGCAGCCAAGGCCGCGGTCGCAAAAGCGGTCGAGACCTTCGGCGGGTTCGACGTGCTCGTCAACAATGCCGGATACGGACTGCATGGCGCGATTGAGGAGGGGACGTCTGACGAATACCGGCCGATGTTCGAGGTAAACCTCTTCGGTTTGATCGAAACCACCAGAGCCGCCCTGCCCGTCATGCGGCGCTCGGGCGGAGCGATCGTCAATATGTCGTCCGTCGCCGGCATCTCGGGCGGCGGAGGCGGCGGTTACTACAACGCCGCCAAGTTCGCCGTGGAAGGGATTTCCGAAGCGCTCGCCAGCGAGTTGAAGCCGTTCGGCATCCGAGTGCTGATCGTGGAGCCTGGGCCGTTTCGCACCGATTTCCTCGGCCGTTCGATCACAGTCGCCGCCAACGAGATGCCGGAATATGCCGGGACCTCGCGCAGGCACTATCGCGAAACCAATAACGGCAATCAGGCGGGCGACCCCGACAAGGCGATCGCAGTGATCCTGCGCGCCGTCGACGACGACGACGCCCCGCTTCACCTGCCGCTCGGCCCGGTCGCGCATGCTGCCGCCGAGCGAAAGCTGGCTGCCTTCCGCAGCGATATCGACGCCTGGCACGACATCACGATCGCTACCGATTTCGACCCGCCCGGAACGCGGGTCGCGAGCTCCGATCGAACGTCAACATCGACGGGACAGCGACCATGATCGCGACTCTGAAGGGTTTTGCCCAACAGCTGGTGCCGGTGAACGGCATCAAGATCAACGCCGTCACGGGCGGCTCAGGCCCGTCGATTCTTCTGCTGCATGGCTGGCCGGAAACATGGTGGGAATGGCACCATGTGATGCCGCAACTGGCCGCGCATTTCAGCGTGGTCGCGATCGATCTGCGCGGCGCCGGCTTTTCCGACTGTCCGCTCGGCGGCTACGACAAGGCGACAATGGCGCGCGACGCGCACGAAGTGATGGCTGCCCTTGGCCATCAACGCTACGCAGTGTGCGGCCATGATATCGGCGGAATGGTGGCCTTGCCGCTGGCTGCTGTCTATCGAGAGGCCGTAACCCACCTGGCCGTTCTGGACGTTCCGCTTCCCGGCTGGAGCGGATGGGAGGCGACGATCGCAACGCTCTGGCACTTTGGTTTCCACATGAGCCGGGATCTCCCCGAGCGCCTGATCCATGGCCGTGAATACGACTATGTTTCGAGCTTCATGGCCGAGCGGTTCTACGATCACAGCAGCTTCGATCCGGCGGATGTCGAGATCTACGCCAAAGCAATGGCGCTCCCCGGCCGCACCCGCGGCGGCATGGAATGGTATCGCACCCTCGCCGCCGACCACGCAGCGGCGCTTGAGTACAAGAAGCAACCGCTCGAGATCCCGGTGCTGGCTCTCGGCGGGGATCATCGCTTTGGTCCGCATATGGTGCCGATGGTCGAGGAATTCGCCAGCAACGTAACGGGCGGCTCGATCGCCCGCTGTAGCCACTATGTCGCGGACGAGCGGCCGGATGCAGTCGCAGCCGCTCTGATCGAGTTCATCGGAGCCCATTGAAACTCGGCGCCCGTGTCGTTGTGGGCCGGAGAAATCGCGACACTGCGGCAACAGAGCCCCGCACTCATCACGATCGATCAATTCAATCAGAAAGGACAACCCGTCATGACCACACCTATCATCCGCGGCGTCAACCATATCGGCATCACGGTGCCCGACATAGAAGCCGCGAAATCGTTCCTGGTGCAAGCTTTCGGCGGCCAGGTGATCTATCAGTCCTTCGGGCCGCAGGATCCGCCGCGGCAAGGCCCCGAATTCGAGCGGGCCGTCGGAGCGTTCCCGGGAACGGTCGTGCGTGGACAGGCGATGGTCAAGATCGGCACCGGACCCGACATCGAGCTGTTCGAAATGCACGGCCCCCAACAAGCCCAGCCGATCCGAGCGAGCGACTTCGGCATCACGCATTTCGGTGTCTACACCGACGACATCGACGCCTCGGTCACGCGCTTCGAAAAGGCCGGAGGCACACGCCTCACCGCGCCGCGCGCGATTCCTTACGCAACCGAGAAAGGTCTTGGAAACAAGGTCTGTTACTGCCGAATGCCATGGGGCACCACGATGGAATTCATCACCACGCCAGATCGCATGCCTTACCACGACCAGACGGCCTTGCGGAGGTGGCAAGACGAGGATTGAGATGAGCGGGACGGCGCCGGCTCGCGCCGTCGACATGCAGGTTGCACGGCACCGGCTGGGCGCTCGGTCCTCCGCGCGTCTTTTCGAAACAGAGTCCAAGCCGCCGTCTCATCCTCGATATGTGCCCGAATCGGCGGGGCAGCGCGATGCCGGACGATTCACACGGTTCGCGTAAACCGGGCAAGGGCCGTCCGGCGGCCGACATACATATCGATCGCAATCATAAACAGCGGACGCGCGCTGAATGCGAAGGTTCTGTAGAAAGTCGTCTGATGGCAAATGCAACAATGGTCGTGACCTGCAGCGGCGGCACATACTTCGATCGCGACTATTATGTCGACGTGCATCTACCGTTGGCGCTCGCATGCTGGCAGAAGCATGGCCTCGAAAGCGCCGCCGCCTTCTTCCCTCGAGACGTCAATTCGGTAGATGTTTCCGTCGGGTTTTATCGGTTTCGCGATGAGGCTTCGCTTCACGCTGCGCTTGCATCCGCCGACACCGACGCAATTATGGACGATGTCCCCCGATTTACTGACGCCAACGTTACCCGAATGATCGGAGCCCCGCTCTGACGGGCGGATGTCGCGATGCATCCCGTTAACTCGTCAATTCCGACTGGCAGGATCATACGCCTTACCAGTGGACGAAATTCCTGACATTGACGCCGGTCGCGGCCAAGCGTCGACCCATCTCGGAAGTCCGACAATGTCCGCTTTCGCGCCGTTGTTGGGGGACAAGCGGACATAGGTGCGCCTACTCTCAGCGGCAGAGTTTATGAGTACGCACCCTAGCGAAGCAAAGCCTTCGGTGGTTCAATCGCGATCATGCAAGACGGCTATGACCAATTTTGCCCCATCGCTAAAACGGCTGAGGTACTGGCGATGCGTTGGACGCCGCTGATCCTGCGCGAATTGATGGCTGACAACCGAACATTCAACGATGTTCATCGTGGCGTGCCGCTTATCTCGAGAGCGGTCCTTGTGACACGACTTCGCGAATTGGAAGATCAAGGAATCATCGAAAGGCGCGCGCGGTCCAACGGGACTGGACACGAATATTGGCTTACCCCCGCTGGCGAGGCACTCCGGCCGATCGTCAGCGAGATGGGACATTGGGGTCTGGTACACGCGCGGGATGCGATCAAGCCGACGGACCTTGATCCCTTCTTCCTTGTATGGGGTTTCCGAAAGAGGGCGGTTCGGGACGCCATTGATAAGAAAGTCGTCGCTCGCTTCGAATTCGCCGGCGTGCCGGCCAACCGAACGAAGTACAGCATTCTGTGGCTGGTCCTCGATCCGCAGGGCGTAGACGTCTGCGCCAAGGATCCCGGCTTCGCAGTCGACGTTACTTTCCGCGGCAAAATCGCCGATTTCGTTGCGGTGTACTTGGGATATCTGCCGTGGCGGCAGGTCGAAGGCAAAGAGATCATCGTGGAAGGGACAGATCGTCGCCTGATCAAGGAGGTGCCGACGTGGATCCGGCTCGATAAAATCGTCGGGCGCGACTTTCCTGTCGTGAAGGGAGTTGTCCGCGAGCGCACCACCGGAGCGATTTAATCGGCCGCCCCATCGGCGGCGTCTTCCGCGGTGTGTCGCAGGCCGCCACGGGGTCGGATCGGCCGGGGTGTCGAAGGCGACGCCCAGCCGGCCCCTCGTCACCATCGCTATATCACCGTCCGCGGGCCAGCTTCCCAACCTGCAGCAGGTTCACCTCATCGCGTCCGGGCTCTTTTAGACCCCTACAGAGCCGAGTTCGCAGTCGCAGCGGAAGACTTGGGCGACATCATCACCACCACTGGACATCTGTGCCCCTAGGGATGTTCATTGATCCCATGCCACGGCGGCCATTGAGCGCCCGTGCGCCCTCCTTGTGTCCTGATCGCTGCCGGACCGGCTGAAACGGCAGGTGCTCTCGTCGGCGGAAACGGGCCCTCCGTTCGAATCCGGTGTGCTGGACATGGTACGGGCCGGGGGCGTTCGCAGCTGGTGATGCCGCGCGGGTTCGCCTTCCGTCCTCCTCGTTGGACCTCTGCCGGCTTTGTAGGAGCCGGTGCACAACTCGGCTCGCCGATCGCCGAATCGAAGCTCGTCCGGTAGGTCGGACTGGCATGGCCGCAAACAAGGTAACGGCGGTACGCTTGGGGCTGGGGAAGTAACCGGCAGTCCGGCACTATCCAAGCCGCCGCGCGTACCGGCGGCTTTTTCTTGGCCTGATCCTACTTAGGAAGCGTTGGCCCTAGCCCTTTCGCGCGCCTCGCGGCGCCGTTCCCGACGTTCGCGGCGGCGCTTGGCCCGGTCGGCCGGCTGCCGCAGCGGAGGAACCAGTGTCGGCGAAGCGACGACCGTCTGCTCAACCGAAGGCACCGGAATGGGCTCCGGCGCAGCAGGGCGAGCTTCCATGAACTCGAGCACAGCCCGTCCCTTTACAGTGATCTTCCAGCCGCCGCTGATGCGTTCGACCAGCCCTTGTGACCAGATGTCGAGATCCGGAACCCGTGCCGCGAGCCGCCTGGTCCGGTCCGCCCAATCGCGGCCACTGGTCGCCAGAATTGCCATGTCCCGCTTGAGGTCCTCCATGACGGCAAACCCGTCCGGATATGCCGCCAAAATCTTCAAAACGGTGACCTGGAAGTTCACGCCCGCGTCCCGGTTTTCAGTTAGCGCCACATGGTGGGCGCGTGCGAAAGGGCCTTGCGGCCGACCTGTCTGAGGTCCTCGGGACAGAGCTCGCCGCCATTGGCGGCCTCCAGGATCTTCGAAGCCACATGCGTCCGCGCGCCGATCTCGCGCTGCGGAAGACCCTCGCACACTTCGTCGAAAACCGCGCGCAAAAGCGCCGTGGTTGCCATGTCGAACATGAAATGCCCCCAACAAGGGAAAGTAGCATCTTAGCCGAGTTTTCCCGATCTTACGATTGAGGCATGCTAAGTTTGCGGATTTGTGCTCGGGGATTAGGGAGCGACGCTGACGTGCCGAAATGCGAGCTTCGAGGTAGCGCCGAGTTATAAACCTAACGCGATCTCGGCCCACTTCAACATGCGATCGCTGTTGAGGAATGCCAGCACCGCTGGCTCCAGTGAGCCGGGTACGCCCCGTCCAACCAAGGCCGTTGCAGCCACCATGTCGCAGCGCTGATTGAAAGCGAACGAAAGCGCTGCGTTACCATTTCCCTCGACCCGATACGCGCGGCTGCGGCCTTGCATGGGCCCAACGACAATCTCCCGACCGGCACCGATCGGCGTTGTCTTACCAATCAGCGCCAAGTCGCCCATTTGCTCGAGGTCAGTATCGTCGGCGACGCCGGTGGTGCAATTGCAAAAGCCGAGCTTGGCGCGAACGTAAAGCTGGACCTCACCGCCGCAATCGTTGGCATTGCAGCGAAACGCCTTGCCTTTCCCCCAAGGATCTACCCCGAAGGGCCACTCGGTTTCCGTCCACACCGGGCGGATCTGCCCGGTTGCCGCTGTTGCACGTGTCAGGTCGCCGGATCGCAGCATCCAGACCGCAGCGACCGCACAGAACAGTGCCGCGGCTGCGCCGATCGCGGTGAATTTGCTGGTCAGACGCATAGCACCTGCCGCCGAACTCTCTCTAATTCTGAGCCATGAACTTTCGTGCGGCCGCCAGATCTTCCCGCGAGGAGTCGCCATCCCGTGCCATGTCGACCACCTTCGCATAGTACTGGCGTGCCTTCACGGCATCCCCTGCTTTCTCGGCGGCGTGAGCCGCGCCGATCATCGCGCCGAACCGGTTGGGCTCCTTGCGCATCGTGCTTTCGAACGCGACCAATGCCTCCGTCGCCATGCCGCGTTCGAGCAGCATGGTCCCATAAAGCTCGCGTGCCGGAGCAAGCGGTCCAGGCGTGACGATGGATTTCTCGGTCTTGTCTTCGGCATCGGCCGCAAGGCGCATCGCTTCCAACGCGTCCGCCGGTTTCCCCCAGGCGTTGAGCTGCCAGGCTGTGGCGACCTGCCGCTGGATCTCGACGATTTCGGCCCAATAGGCGTCCTTGTCCTGCTGCAGCTTGTCCCGCAACTCCGCCAGCTTGGCGATGTCCGCCGTCGCTGCGTCGGCATTGCCGGAGCGCGCGGCGCCGAGGGCGCGGGCGAAGTAGGTGATCGCATCGACATAGGCAAACCGGCTCGGCTCGACCTTCAGTGCGGCAGCCCTCGGCCAATCACCTCGCTCGACCATGTAGCGCGCTTGGCTCGCCGCTATCGCGTAGGGGCCGGCGCGAACGGCCGGCGCATAGCCCGTGGTCGCAAGCATGTCCGCGATGACGTCGCGGGCTCGGCTGTCCTGTGCAAGCTGGAGCAGGGCGTAGACCATGTAGTCGTCGGCGTGGAGCTGCTCGCTAGGGTCCTTGCCCTCCTTGGCAGCCTTGGCGGAACGGCTATTGGCATCGATGGATTCGTTCCAGTAGCCGACGCGCGTGAAGATGTGTGACGGCATGTGCAAGGCGTGCGGCGCCGCCGGCGCGATCTCGGAATAGCGCTTGGCAGCGTCGAGGCCTTGCTCCGCTATCGCCGGATAGTCATAGAGGTGGATCAGGTAATGCGCGACGCCGGGGTGCCGCGGCTGCCGCTTGAAGATCGGCTCCAGGATGGCCGCGCCCTTGAGCTGGTTAGCATACGTCTTATCGTTTGGTGAGGCCGTGACATTCAGGGTGATGGCGTAGGCGATCTGCGCCTCGTCATCATTGGGATAGCGCTCCGCGACGGCCTCGGTTGCCTTGAGATAGGCCTGTGCCCGCTGGCCAAACGTCGTCTTCTCGTCCCCCGAGTAGAAGGCCAGCAGTGCGTCGACATAGTCTCGTTCGCGGTCGCTCTTGGCGCCGAGTGCCTTGGCTTTTTGCAGCGCGGCGAGGCCCTCGGCGAGATTTTCCTTCGGTGCGGGAAAATGAGGATTGTAGAGCAGGCTCAGTGCAATGCCCCAAAAGGCGATCGCGCATTCCGGATCGGCTTGCAACGTCTCCTTGAAAATCTCCTTCGCAGGCCGGTACCAGAACGAGTGCTGGTAGCGCATGCCGCGATCAAAGCGGCGTTGCGCGACCTCGTTGCAAGTGGTCTGGAAGTGCACCTTGCCAAACTGCTCGTCGGTCGCATCCTGTGCGCGGGCGCAGGCCGTGGCGCAGATCGAAGCAAGAGTGGCGAGGAGAAGAGAGACGCTTTTTAAAGCGAGCGCGCGCATGGGCCCCTCCGCTTTCGGTTAGAAGCAAATGGATTCAGAAGGCGCCAAAGAAAGGCCTTAGCGCCGAAATTTATCGTGCTGAAAATTCGCTTTGGAAAGGATTTGCCCATTTGCGGCAGGTGTCAATAGGAGGGAATGATGTGGTTAGGGAAGAACGCCTGTCAGAATTCATCCTTCTGCAAGCGGAATATCCGGAGGGGAAGCGGTCGCATGCAATGCCGCTAAAATGCAAAACCGATGGCGCGATGTAAGAAGGTTGTAGTGAGGGCTTTTGTCCTCAGGCGAAGGAGGAAAGTCGAGCTCAGCATGGCAGCAATTGAGGCGACACCGGACGTGCGGAGAACGCGGTCAGATCGACGCGAATGACCCGGAGCGGACGTCGACCGTGGGCGAGCCTCATATGCAGCCCATCGAACGACTCTCCACGTTGCCGCAGTCACTCGGGCAGTTCATGAAGCTGGCGGTATCGGCGAGATGCGAGCTGGAAATTCCATTTCTGTCGCTAAGTGCGACAGCTTGTCCGGGTTTTTGACGATGTAGATCGCGGTGATACCGTCCTCGCGGATGTCGAGCGCAGTCGTCTGCAGAACGCCGCGTCCATCGAGGCTAACGTAGCCTGGCAGGCCGTCGATGGTGACGACACGAAGCAGCTTCGGCGGTACGACGTATTTGCGTCGCTGCCTAGCAAATAGGCGCAGGGCCCGCTCGACCCCCCGAATGACATTGCGGAAAGCAAGGACTTTGCCGCCGCCATCGGTATGGATCTCGACATTCCTTGCCAGCAGCGCCGAAAGCGCCGCCACGTCCCCGTCGCGTGCTGCGGCGAAGAAAGCACGGGTGATCCGATCCGCATCCGCGGGTTCGACATCAAAGCGGGGACGTGCGGTCTGCACGTGCTTGCGGGCGCGCGCCGCGAGCTGACGAACAGCTGCCGGCTGGCGGCCGAGCGTGATGGCCACTTCGGTCAGCGGCACGTCAAAGACGTCGTGGAGAAGGAAAGCGGCCCGCTCAAGAGGCGACAGGCGCTCAAGGGCCAGCATCAACGTGACCGTGACGTCGTCGGCGACCGTCTCGTTCGGCTCCACGGAACCGACGAGAGGATCTGGCAGCCAGGGTCCGACGTAGGTTTCCCGGCGCGCCCGCGCGGAGCGGCGTCGGTCGAGGCACAGGCGTGTGACAATGCGGGTCAGATAGCCGGGAGGCGAATCGACGCCACCCTCCACCCCGACCCACCGTAGCCATGCGTCCTGAACGACGTCCTCCGCCTCGGTGAGCGAGCCCATCATCCGATAGGCCAAGCGTGTCAGGCGCCTGCGCTCCGCTTCGAACTCGGTGGTCCGCTGATCGTCCATCGCCTCCATCCGCCCAATTTCCTCGCAGATCATATCCGCTGTCACCGTCGCTCGCGCATCCCGAACCCGAGAATAAGACGATCGGACCTGCGTGGATGTGACATCGGCCGCTTTGAATGGAACCGCCGAGTGTCATGTCACACCCTGACCGCTTGGCCCGTCATCGCTCCGAGCGTCGAATCTCCGGCGTTCCGAACAACGAGGCACGTCATGAGCGAGAACAAGCGGCTGGTCTGGAACGAAGTGGCACCCCACGGTGCAAAGGCGCTCTTCAGCATCCACCACTACATCACCACGGGTACCGACCTGCCCCACGAACTGATCCACCTCGTCTTCCTGCGGGTTTCGCAGATCAACGGCTGCGCGCACTGCATTGACCTGCACACCCGGGACCTCTTGGCCACGATGTCATTTGAAAAAGTCGCCCTCGTTCCAGTCTGGGCCGAGGTGCCCCACCTGTTTCCCGACAAGTACCGGGCTGCCCTCGCGTGGGCGGAGGAAGTTACGCTCGTCAGCGAGACGCACGCCTCCGACGAGGCCTATGCGGCCGCAAGCGCGGCTTTCGCCCCAAAGGATCTCGTGGACCTCACGATCACGATTGCGGCCATGAACGCGTTCAACCGGTTGGGGGCGCCCTTTCGGCTCCCGGTCAAGGCCAAGGCCTGATCCGCTTCTTCGCATCGATTCGGAATGGCCCAAGGGCCGTTCCGAAGCGGAGCCGCGGGTGCCGGCCTATGAACAGGAGCGGAAGTTGCGCCCGCGGGGCGGCCGATGAAACGACTAAGGCATTCCTTGGGGGACGTCGGCAATCCTAGCTGTCCAAATTGCCGTGTAACAATGAAATGGTTTCGGTCCGAACTCGTCCGGGACAATCCCACGACGATGATCGCGCACCTCTTCGTCTGCCCAAATTGCAAGGGCGCGCAAGGACAGGACACGGATTTCGAGCCGGTTGTCGTGCCGCCAAACAGGCTGGCCGGACCGCGATTTCAGGTCATCAAGGGGGGCAAGCAGACCACCTGAAAGCGGTTCCATCATGGCTTCCAGACCGGGAAAAGTGGAATTTCTGCCGCGTCCGCCTCGTTAGCAATAGCCACTTTACAACTGCTTGAGGAGAACTCCATGAAGAAGCTGGTCGTGTGCGGCGCGCTCGCCGCTTTCGCTCTCGGCACCCAGGCCGCCAGTGCCGCCGAGTTCTACATCGTCCGCGATGCGACGACCAAGAAATGCACCGTCGTCGACACCAAGCCGACGACCACCACCACGACAGTGGTGGGCAACGGCGTCTACAAGACCAAGACGGAGGCCGAGTCCGCCGTAAAGACCACCAAGGTTTGCACAGCACTGATCGCAGGCCGATTTAACGAGCGGCTCGTCCGGTACGCCGGGCGGGCCGCTTTGTTTCGGCCGAACGATTCCTTCGGAGGCGCTACCTGCCAGCGACCAGCTCGCGATATCGTTCTTCGTATTCCTTCGCCATTCGGCTCGCGACGAAGCGCTCCTCGAAGCGGGCGCGGACCCTTCGTCGGTCCAAGCGGATGACCTTCTCGACTGCTTCGATCGCCTCCTGCTCGCCGTCCACGATGAATCCGGTGACGCCGTCCTCCACGACCTCCGGCACCGATCCGGAGCGATAGGCGATCACCGGCGTCCCGCATGCCATCGCCTCGATCATCACCAGGCCGAAGGGCTCGGGCCAATCGATCGGAAACAGCAAGGCGGAGGCGCCGGCGAGGAACGGCTGCTTCCGCAGTTCGTCCACCTCGCCGATGAGTTGGACCGTCTCTCCATCGATCTCGGGTTCGAGCTTCTTCTTGAAGTAGGCCGTTTCGGCCCGGGGTATCTTGGCGGCGATCCGGAGCGGCATCTGAACCGCCCGCGCGATGCGTATCGCTGCTTCAGGCCCCTTCTCCGCCGTCAGCCGCCCGAGGAAGGCCAGGTACGATCCGGCTTCGTAGGAGGGACGAAACAGATCCTTGGGCAGCCCGTGCGGAATCGTCGCGATCCAATTCGCGTCCGGGAGCGGACGCCGCTGGTTGTCCGAGATCGAGACAAAAGGAGCCTTCGGGAAAGTGCCGATCACATCGGGCAGCCCCGGAAGGTCGAGCCGCCCGTGCATGGTCGTCAGAAACGGAACTCCAGTGCGGCCCAGGACCGGCAGAGGCAACCAATCCACATGAGAATGAATCACGTCGAAATCGCGCGCGCGCTCGCCGATGGCCTCGATCAAGAGCGCGCAGGCGGCGTTCGGATCGACGCCTTTCCGCCCCAGGCGTAGCGCGCGCGGCCACACGGCATGGAGCTT